>NZ_JACFQT010000007.1:0-28559 GCF_016101315.1 Commensalibacter sp. W6292M3 | reverse complement strand
CGCTATATCAACCTCATCAACAGTAAAATAAAAAATGTTTCCAATAGCATCTGGTTTTATCTAAATTAGGCTTGATATTTTTGTAAGTCATTTACTTAAACGAAATAAAGGGTATACCTCCCCCTTTAATCAAGAACATTTTTTTGATGTTTAAAAATATCGTAACTATCTAAAAATAAGAAATAATTTTATAAAATTTATAACTAAAAGTTTACTAAAATTTCTTTTTAATAACCAAAAATTCATTACGAAATTTATTTTATTTCCAGCATATTATACATTTAAAAATAAATAAGGATCACGGTATGAGTAAGGCCCTTCGCTGTTTATGTCCTATTCTTGCAACATTAATCATCCTGATCATTCCAGTCCCTCATGGGCTTGAACCTCATGCATGGAGATTTTTTGCCATTTTTTTGGGATGTATTGTCGGGCTTATTTTAGAACCCCTACCTGGTGGCGCCATTGGATTAATCGGTATTTCCGTTGCTGCCCTATTTGGACCATATGTTCTATTTAGTTCCGAAGAATTGGCCCAGCCTGGATTTAAACCAACCGTCAATGCATTTGAATGGGCTGTTTCAGGATTTTCCAACCCAACCGTATGGCTGATTTTCGGAGCATTTACCTTTGCACTCGCCTACGACAAAACAGGACTAGGAAAACGCATCGCCTTATTACTCGTTCGATCACTTGGTAAAAATACTTTGGCTCTAGGATATGCAATTACTTTTACAGATACAATCCTTGCCCCCTTTACCATATCAAGTACCGCACGTAGTGCTGGCATTATTTATCCTGTTCTTAGTCACCTACCTCCTTTATATAATTCCCGCCCTTTTGATTCATCACGAAAAAAAATTGGTACATATTTAATGTGGACAGGAATTGTTTCAACTTCCATTACCAGTTCATTTTTTATGACCGCACTGGCACCTAATCTTTTGTCAATCAGCATGGTCAATAAAATCATCGGCATTAATATTACATGGATGGAATGGTTTATGGTAACCTTACCAGCCTGCTTTGTCCTGATTACCATTTCTCCCTTATTGAGTTATCATCTTTGTAAGCCGGAAATTAAATCCAGCACTGCCATTCCAACCTGGGCCAATAAAGAATTACAACTGTTAGGATCCTTAACCGCAAAAGAAATGTTACTGGTTTTTTTTGTAACTTGCGCACTGCTTTTATGGATTTTAGGTGGGAAATTTATTACACCTCCACTGGTAGGAATTGTTGTGGTTTCAGCAATGTTAATTAGCCAATTATTAACATGGAATGATATCGTGGAAAATAAAGCTGCATGGAATATTTTCACCTGGTTGGCAACCTTGATCGCCTTTGCTTCCGGATTAAACAAATCAGGCTTTATTAATTGGTTTGGTCAATTAATTAGCGTTTATATCATTCATTTTTCACCTCTCGCAGCAATGATTCTACTTTTATGCATTTACTATAGCCTACACTATTTCTTTGCAAGTAATACCGCCCATGCGGCTGCATTATTACCCATCTTCCTCGGGGCCGCCAATCACATTCCTGGAATTAATATTCATCATTATGTTTTGTTGATCCTTCCCCTTTTAGGATTTATGGGAATTGTCACTCCCTATGCCGCTGAACCAAGTGCTGTCTATTATGGAAGTGGGTTTATCCCTAATTCGGTTTGGTGGAGACTAGGTTTTATCTTCGGTCTTCTTTTCCTTGTCACCTGGTTGTTTATTTCCATTCCATGGGTTTTAATGATATCATAGAACAATAATCAAAACCTTATCAGATGTAGGAAACTCAGGTTTTTGCGATTGCAAGTATTAAATTAAATATTTTTTGAGATGTAACTATCATTAAATTTGTGATATATGTTTTTCCAAATAGCGGAAAAATTTTTGAATAATTTACAAAACAAATATTAATTAAATTTTAACTTCAATTTAATTACAAATAATTAAACTATGTAAAATAAATAAGGTAGCTATATGCGTATTAAATTTGTTGTTTTTTATACTGAAGGCAACCCAAATGACGAAGGAAGTGATTTAACAAAAGTTGTCAGAACTGTTCGATCACTTGTCGAAGAAGCTGGCCACGAATTCGATGCTTATACACCCAAACGACTATATCAAATGGGTGCGGGAGAATTAGTTAAAGCATATCCTGATAAATACAATCTGGGAAATAATCCTAATACACACAAATTTGGATTATTCAGCTGGAAACCCTTTACTATTTTGCATGCTCTTTCAACCATGGAAAAAGATGATGTCATTTTTTACCTTGATGCAAATATTGCCAAATACCCAACCCTGCGCCTTGTTATACAAAGTATAAATACGATTATCAATAAAGCCTTGAATTTTTGTGATTTTTATATTGGCAGGGAACTTACAGAACAAGTTTTAAAAGCCTCTGATTTTTGTTCCATCAGACAAATTGAAGAAATAGGGGGAAATTCACTTTTTGTTCAAAATTTTCCTTTACTGATTGCCAATAATATTATTGCAAAAGTGTCTGATTTTGCATTTGATATCTTACTGGACTGGTTGGCAATGTGCAGGGTAAAAGAATATATTCTTCCTCCTACAAAAGAAGAAGAAAAAAGCCCCAATTTCAAATGGTTCTGTGCCGACCAATCCATATTAAATATGATTATTGCCAGGCATATTGAAGAAGGTTTGCTACCTTGGTTTTTCCCCAATATTTGTCATGGTAGATCCAATAATTTTTCCATTCCAAATAATGATCACATTCAATATTTGTCCCATTCAACGGAAGTTATTTGGAACAGACCGAAATTCAGAGAGCAACATCAAAAACAGATTGCAAGTACACAAATCTTTCTTGATAACATTTGTAATTCAAAAACCATTGGAAATCCATGGATAACATTAGATTACAATTTAAAAGACTGGCAAGCTGCTGATGATGCAACCTTTACACCTTTAGAAAATGATAATTACGCTTTTGCAGATGGCGACCAAAATAATTATCATCTAATCCGTATTCATGATCCAAAATTACAGAATATGGAAATTGATCTGGAAATCATAGCAAAAAAATATCCCTCTTCAGACCCCAAAATTGGTATGCATATTCAACAATGGGGGGGAATAGATTTATGCACAATCTATGAAAATAATGATAAAACGATACATCCTCATACAGTATTTGCTACTGCAACACCTTTAAAAAACAATTTTTATATGTATCATGTTAGATTTTTTAACTATCATGACACCTTATCAATAGGAACCGGTTGTCCTCAAGGACATTATTTGGGTAAAAATAATAAGCAATTTGAATTTAGCTCAATAAAAATAAAAAGACGGTTTATTAACCCATTATAAATATATATTTTAAAATTAATTTTAATAACTAATAATTTAATTTTTAGTTATTAAATAATTTATTAATATTTATGATATGAAAAAATTAAAAGCGATCCAATTTTATAAATTTAATTGTTAATTTTAGAAAAATATAAGAAAACTTCAATATGTTAATCAGACTGTTTTACCTATAGATTTTATATATAAAAATTACCAAATTAATAGATTATCTGGAACAACTATAATTCTATAAAGAATATTCTCATATAGAATCTATAAAAGATTAAACCCATCCAATGAAATGACAAAAGACAAGCAAAAGTTTCTATTAGTCAAACCGATCAATTTTTGTCAGCATAGATGCCTATCGAACATCCAATTTCATGATGAACAAAAGGTAAATCTTTTAATTCCCATAATAAAAGACATCCTATCAGATCAAACTTATTTATCTGTCCGTATATTATACAAGCTAAACAATATTTAATATAATCATAAATAAAAACTGGTTGAAATGAACTCAACCAGTTTTAACGAAAATCAGGCTTTGTCTATAACTGATTTACCCTGAATTAATAAACCAGCCTCATTGGCACTGATTGAAATAGTATCCCCATCATAAACATCGCCTTGCAACAATAATTCTGCCAATTGATTTTGCAAATTTCGTTGTATGACACGTTTTAGAGGACGTGCACCATAAACCGGATCATATCCAGCCTCCTCCAGCCACGCATGTGCTTTTTCATCCAGATCAAGCCTAATTTTACGATCCTCAAGCAATCCTTGTAAACGCTGTAATTGTATATCCACAATTTTTGCCATATCAGCCTTTTGCAATCGACTGAACAAAACAACTTCATCCAAACGATTGAGAAATTCAGGACGAAAGTGGGCACGTACAACTTTCATAACTTCAGCCTGTACAAGCTCTGTTGACTCACCTTCTGTCTGATTAGCCAAAATTTCAGAACCAAGATTGCTTGTCAAGATTATAATCGTATTACGAAAATCTACGGTTCGCCCTTGACCATCTGTTAAACGTCCATCATCAAGAACCTGCAATAATACGTTAAAGACATCCTCATGAGCCTTTTCAACCTCATCAAACAAAATAACCTGATAAGGTCTCCTGCGAATAGCCTCTGTCAAAACGCCCCCTTCTTCATAGCCAACATAACCTGGAGGAGCACCAATCAGCCGTGCAACCGCATGTTTTTCCATGAATTCACTCATATCAACACGCAATATCGCTTTTTCGTCATCAAAAAGGAATGAAGCAAGCGCTTTTGCCAGTTCGGTTTTACCTACTCCAGTTGGACCCAGGAATAAAAAAGAGCCAATAGGCCGGTTTGGATCCTGCAATCCTGCCCGCGCCCGACGTACAGCATTTGCAACCGCTTTCAAGGCGGGTTCCTGTCCTACGACACGTTTACGAAGCTCGTCTTCCATTCGTAAAAGCTTAGCCCTTTCCCCTTCCAGCATTTTATCCACTGGAATACCTGTCCACCGAGATACAACTGCCGCGATCTCATTTTCAGTCACTGATTTGGAAACCAAATTCGCCTGATCTGGATGTTCATGCTGTTTGGTTTGCAAACCCTCAATTTTCTTTTGAAGTTCTGGAATAACACCATACATCAATTTAGAGGCTTGGGCCAAATTACCTTGGCGTTGTGCAACCTCAACTTCTGAACGGGCCTGATCCAGCTGTTCCTGCAATTTTTGAACATCATTAACCTTATTCTTTTCAGCATGCCAGGCCGCAGTCATTGCATTTGATTTTTCTTCTAAATCAGCAATCTCAACCTCCAATGCTTCCAAACGGTCACGACTGGCTGAATCTTCCTCCCTTTTCAAAGCTTCACGCTCAATTTTTAGTTGAATCAAACGACGATCCAGCTCATCAAGCGCTTCTGGCTTGCTATCAATCTGCATCCGTAACCGACTTGCGGCTTCATCTACCAGATCAATTGCTTTATCCGGCAAAAATCGATCTGTAATATAACGATTGGATAAAGTTGCCGCTGCCACCAGAGCACTATCACTGATCCGAACCCCGTGATGCAATTCATATTTTTCAGAAATACCCCGCAAAATTGAAATCGTATCCGCTACTGATGGTTCCCCGACAAAGACAGGCTGAAACCGCCGTGCCAAAGCTGCATCTTTTTCAATATATTTGCGATATTCATCCAGGGTTGTCGCACCAATACAATGCAAGGTGCCACGTGCCAGCTCAGGTTTAATGAGATTTGATGCATCCATTGCTCCATCACTACGACCCGCACCAACCAATGTATGCATTTCATCAATAAACAATATGACTTTTCCAGCCGCAGCTTCCACTTCTTTTAATATAGCCTTCAAACGTTCCTCAAATTCACCCCGATATTTAGCCCCTGCAACCAAGGCACCCAAATCCAAGGCTAATAACTGTTTATTCTTCAATGCCTCTGGAACGTCACCATTTACGATCCGTGATGCCAAACCTTCAACAATTGCAGTTTTACCAACTCCAGGCTCACCTATAAGCACAGGGTTATTTTTGGTACGTCGAGCCAAGACCTGAATCGTTCGACGAATTTCCTCATCTCTCCCTATCACTGGATCCAATTTTCCTTGCCGGGCAACCTCTGTCATATCCCGTGCATATTTTTTTAACGCATCAAAGGAAGCCTCCGCATTCTGGCTGTCAACCTTACGACCTTTCCGAATAGTATCAATCGCTCTTGCCAGATTTTGAGCTGTAACACCCCCTTTTTGAAGGGCCTGACCAGCTGGTGTTTCAGATGCAGCCAAGGCAAGTAACAGGCGATCCTGAGCAACATACTCGTCCCCGGCCTTCGTGGCCTCTTTTTCCGCGCCATCCAAGACACGAACCAATTCTGGCATGGCTTGAGGCTGTCCAGCACCATCGCCCTGAACTTTTGGCATGGAATCCAATGAATGTTCAACCGTTGTTTTGACAATGGCGGGTTCCCCGCCAGCTGCACGTATCAAGGAAGCTGCGGCTCCTTCCTCATCATCCAATAACGCTTTCAATAAATGCTGAGGCGTTAATTGCTGATGAAAATCACGAATTGCAATTGTCTGTGCCGCTTGAAGAAATCCTCTTGAACGTTCAGTAAATTTTTCGATATCCATAAATTTATGTCCCTTTTAAAATTAGGCAACATGCCTGCCAAAGTTTTGCCCCTCTTATGAGGCAGCGTTCCTTCGCAAAAAGAATCAATTTTTCAAAAAATAAGTATCATTTCATTACAAATTCATATTGTATGAACTCAACTTATCGAGTAAAAGAGAAAGTTTTTTCTTTTCATTTGTTTATTTTATACCAATCCTCCCGATAAATGAATAAGAATCATCATAAATAAAATAAAATTCAAAATTGATGACATAACACGAATTTTCTGCCATATTATTAAGAACGCAAATCATTCTTAATGATAGAGTTAAGTTCAATTTAAATAATGACTGTTCCAAATTTAAGTATGCTTTCCCCAGGGAAATCAAGTGTTATTGATCATGTCGAAGAATTTTCTTCTCCTGATCCTATTGCAGACCGTTTACGTGATTTAGGCTTCGTACCAGGCGAAATTGTCAAAATCATTGCCTTTGGGCCATTTGGCTCAAATCCTATTGCTGTACAAATCGGATCGACCCGTTTTGCGCTGCGCCGTTCTGAAGCGGCCAGAATCATTTTACATTTGGATTGTTAATTTATGCCTGAATCATCCATATTCCCTATTTCAAAGATAGCTTTAGTGGGCAATCCAAATTGCGGAAAAACCGCTTTATTCAATCAATTGACCGGAAGTAGACAGAAAGTCGCCAATTATGCCGGGGTCACCGTGGAACGTAAGGAGGGACAATTCGTCACACCCTCCAAAAACAGGATTACCCTTATCGATTTACCGGGGGCATACAGTTTAAAAGCAACCAGCCTTGATGAAGCAGTCACCAGGGATATTTGTATGGGGAACTATCGTAACGAACCCCCACCAGATGCCTTGATCTGCGTTATTGATGCAACAAATTCGCGATTACATTTAAGATTCGCCCTTGAAATTTGCCGTCTTAAGCGCCCAATGATGATCGCTCTAAACATGAGTGACATTGCAAAAAAACGTAAAATCGACATAGATATTCCAAAACTAGAATCAATTTTGGGCATTTGCATTATCCCTACAATAGGAACCCAAAAAAACGGAATTAAAAAACTTGTCGACAATATCGACACCTCTTTTAAAATTCCAACAATTGATCTTGATAATCAAACCGATTTACATGTCGAAGTACGCAAAATTCTCCTGAAATGCGTCCATAATTCTTCTGAAAATTCTGTTCTGCTTGATGAAAAAATTGATCAATGGGTTTTACATCCCATTATTGGTCCCTTAATCCTTCTCATTTTATTATTTATCATGTTCCAGGCCGTTTTTTCATGGGCCCAACCCTTTATGGATGGTATACAGGATTTGACAGACTGGCTTGGAAAAATCATTGCCAACTTATTACCGACAGGTCCCTTGAGAAGTTTAATTATTGATGGTGTTTTTGCGGGGGTGGGAACAACATTCGCCTTTTTACCTCAAATTCTTGTTCTCTTCCTGTGGATTTTATTCTTAGAAGAATCCGGGTATTTGCCCAGAGCAGCCTTCTTACTTGACCGCATTATGGCTTCTGTTGGATTAAATGGTCGTTCTTTCATCCCATTATTATCCAGTTTTGCCTGTGCAATTCCCGGTATCATGGCAACCCGGACAATACCTAGCGCTAGAGATCGTCTAGTTACCATTCTCATTGCACCTCTGATGACTTGTTCCGCACGATTACCAGTTTATGCTTTACTAATCAGTGCCTTTATCCCTCATAAAACCATCGGGATAATATTCAACCTGCAAGGTCTTGTCCTGTTTGGTCTTTATCTACTAGGAATCGCGAGTGCCTTTTTAGTGGCCTTACTTCTTAAAAAACGAAAAAAATCATATGATAACACCCTTTTACTAGAACTTCCCTCTTACCGTTTTCCAAGTGTTCGGAATATTTTGTTTGGATTATGGCAAAGAATTGAAATCTTTGTTAATCGCGTAGGAACAATCATCTTAACGGTCAGCATCCTTTTATGGGCTTTATCAAGCTTTCCAAAACCGCCTGCTGGTGCACAAGGTCCAGCCATTGATTGGAGTTTTGCCGGTATTATAGGTCACTGGATTCAACCCCTTTTTGCACCCATTGGTTTTAACTGGGAAATATGTGTTGCGCTTATCCTTGGATTGGCAGCCAGAGAGGTTGCTGTTACGTCTCTTGCAACTGTTTATTCCATAGCTGGTGTTGATTCTGATGCACCGGGCCAACTGGTTCATTTTCTTTCAACACAATGGAGTATAGCAACAGGACTTTCCTTTCTGGCCTGGTATGTTTTTGCTCCACAATGCTTTTCTACGTTGGCGGTTATAAAAAAAGAAACCTCTTCCTGGAAGATGGTCATAATAACAGCCTGTTATCTGTTTTTCATGGCTTATTTTGCCTCCTTTACTACCTGGCATATCGCATCATTTTTTTCTTGAATCATTTTTCTATTAATTAAAAACTGATTTAATTTAATAAATCAGTTTTTAATTATATTTCTACATAATTAATAAAACATTAAATTTTATATTTATCTTTTTTTAATTGATCATAGCGTTTAATAACTTTATCCACATCCATTGTTTTTTCTTGAGGGTTAAAAGTAAGATGAGCCACCATAAAATCAGAATAAATCGCTGTTTTTTTATTTAGATATTGAGGAATAACAGCCGTTAAATAAAACTCGTCATCAGCATAAGGAGGCAAAGACATATATCTCAATTTCTCACCACGCCAAGCAATAAAATTAATAGAGTAACGTGTGTTAAATTCCATGAATTGTTTTTCTAAAGACAATGAACTGGCATTATTATCTATAAAATAATTATGTAATTTTTCTGCATTTTTTCCACTTTCCCATAACGAACCGTAAACGCCTTCCCGTGGATTTTCATAATGCCCTACAGTTTCAGGAACCACTTTATTTTTTTGTTGCAAATAAGCGCAGGTCGCATTATTAACAACATTAGCTGAAACAACAAAATATTGCTCGTTCTTTTTAGTAAATTCAATAAAATCTTTTATTTTATCAAGCTCAATATAAACAATATCATCATCACATTTTAAAAAAATATCATTTTCAAATTGATCATATCTAGAAGCGTAATAATGATAGGCACGGTAATAAGGAGAATTTTCATACACATTTCCAATAAAACGCTTTATTTTATCGTTATTATGTACAAACTCCAAGGTTCTATCAAAATCTGTACGCATATAAATAGAAAACTTATTATGATGCGTATATTTTGATGGAATCCGAAAATGATAATCATCAACTTCCACAGTGGTATTACCATGAATATCCCTTTTAATACTAATATTATTGACCAAACCATCTGATAAAACACCCGGTGTTCCTTGAATAAAAATATAAGATTTATCATCGGACGAGCGTTCATAAGATAAAAAAGCCTTTTTATCTACAATACGTATTCTTGTTTGACCATTGTTCCATCCCCCTATTAAAGCTTCAATAAAATAATCTCCCTTTTCCGGGACGAAAGCTAGATAAAGTTCTGAAGGGATTCTTATAGGTATTCTCACCGAAGAATTACAATTTATATCTCGACAATATTGATAACCTGAATGGCCATGTAAAAATTTTACAGAACCCAATTTTTTCAAAAAATTTCTATCTGATTCATTACGAGTAAAATCCCAAATATGCCATTCATCTATAGTTCCTTCTTTTAACATCTCGTGAACATAATCACTGAGAACCGACATTCTTTTTTCTCGACCAGCAAACGTAACCATGATTTTTTTAGACACAATACTAACTTTCTCTAAAATGAGTTATCAAATTCGAAATTTATACCATTAAGATTTTATAATTTTAACAAAATGACTTATAACAAAAAAAACACCCAAAATAAATTAGGAAAAATCCAATGCAAAATAATCTTGTTCTTTTTATTATTGTTTTATGTATTTTTTACTGGTTAAACCGGTTTTTTCCAATAATTGGCAAATTCATATGGCTAGGAATTGCTTATGTGCTTAAATGCATCCATGCTCCCGCAACAAGTCAACAATGGGCCTTGAAACACTGCAATACTCAGAAAACACCAAGTTGTAGCACCTGCAGTAAATGCAATAGCAAATGTCATTGAATATTATTTATTCATTTAAATAAAAAACTCATTACAAATTGTAATGAGTTTTTTTATGTCACTATTATTTTTTAAAACTAATAACGATAAGAATCTGGTTTAAATGGACCTTCAACATCAACGCCAATATAATCGGCCTGAGCTTTATTCAATTTAGACAGAACCGCACCAACTTTTTCGAGATGTAAAGCTGCCACTTTCTCATCCAAGAATTTCGGAAGGGTATAGACTTTTGCTTCATATTTACCCTTTGGTGCTGTCCATAATTCAATCTGTGCCAAAGTCTGGTTTGTAAAGGAGGCAGACATCACAAAAGATGGGTGACCAGTGGCATTCCCAAGATTAACCAAACGTCCTTCAGAAAGAAGAATAATACGGTTACCATCGGGAAAAATAATCTCATCAACTTGAGGTTTAATATTTTCCCACGTGAAATTCCGTAATTTTTCAACTTGAATTTCTGAATCAAAATGACCAATGTTGCAAACGATCGCACGATTTTTCATGGCACGCATATGATCAACGGTAATAATATCAATATTACCGGTACAAGTTACGAAAATATCACCACGTGGTGCAGCCTCTTCCATAGTGACAATTTCATATCCTTCCATCGCGGCCTGTAATGCACAAATAGGATCAACCTCTGTAACAAGAACACGACAACCAGCATTTCGCAAACTTGCGGCCGAACCCTTACCCACATCACCAAAACCGGCAACAACGGCAACCTTTCCAGACATCATTACATCTGTACCGCGACGGATTGCATCGACCAGGCTTTCACGACAACCATATAAATTATCAAATTTAGACTTCGTAACACTGTCATTGACATTGAATGCTGGAACTAATAAGGTTCCTTTCTTTTCCATTTCACGCAAACGGTGAACACCTGTTGTCGTTTCTTCAGATAACCCCTTAATATTTTTTAACATCTCAGGATATTTCTGATGCATTAACAGGGTTAAATCACCCCCGTCATCCAAAATCATATTGGGAACCCAACCATTCGGACCATGAATGGTCTGTTCAATACACCAGTTAAATTGCTCCTCGGTTTCACCTTTCCAAGCAAATACAGGAATACCAGCTGCTGCTATTGCCGCAGCCGCATGATCCTGAGTTGAGAAAATGTTACAAGATGACCAACGCACTTCCGCGCCCAAGGCAACAAGGGTTTCAATTAACACAGCTGTCTGGATAGTCATATGCAAGCAGCCGGCAATTTTCGCTCCCTTAAGAATCTGTTTATCCGCATATTCTTTACGAAGAGCCATTAAACCTGGCATTTCCCCTTCAGAAATAGCAATCTCTTTCCGCCCCCAACTCGCAAGTGAAATATCTTTCACTTTGTAATCATGTTGATCTTTCATCATTTATCAATCCTTTTTATGATCAAATTAATATTATGATGTATTATTAGAGCACATATAAGAAGAGATCAATCTAATGCGTCAAAAACAAAACAGCATATTATTATGAAAAAATAAAATTTGATATTCTTTTTGCTGCTTTTTCAGTTGTTTCTAAAATATCATTTTTCTCCCATTTATCACTAGGATAGTTAATTAAAGTTTTCGCTAAATTATATTTGCTATTTTTGTATCCATTTTTATTATGAATAAAACTTTGCTTTTTAGTTTTAAACCATTCATTACTGATACTTCGATTGATATTCTCTTCAAGCAAAATTTTGTTTCCCAATCTGTTAATTACATTTTCAAACTCATTCTTATCCATTTTTGCGTCATGTCGAATTGTCTCTATATTACGACCACTAGCTGGCATGATATGTTCAACATTAACCGTTTCAGAAAAATTAAATTTTAGATTTTTATTTTTAGCGTACAAATATTCATTAACAAATACCAGCATGTTTTTATCATATGTTAATATCGCGTCCTCAACCTCTTTGACATTCCATTTATCATGTATATGATCATAAAAATCCTGACAAATAACATGTTCTGGAATATTAAAATCGACCATCTTTATAATTTCTGCATATAAAAATATCTTAAATTTATTGCTTGAATAACCAGCATCTCCCAACTCTAATAATGAAAATAATTTCAACAATGATTCACAGACATTTATTATTTTATCTTCGGTAATTTCATCTAATTCAAAACGATACAGATAAGCGGCTAGATATAATTTAATATTAACATTACACTTAAGAAGTAACTTTATAATGGAATAATCTTTAATTTTATCCCATTTATATGCAATTTTTTTTAAATTATTGCATAGTAAAAATGGATTTTTTAACAAATCCTGCTCATGATCAGCATAATATCTTCTTAGACCTGGAGTTCTTACATAAATATAAGATTTCAAATATCCCTGTTCTTTAGCACGATTAATGTACATAAATTGTTGCAATACAGAATCAATTGTAACGACTTTTTTAGATTTTAATTTATTTGTTAATTGGAGAATCTCTTCCCATTGAATATTAAATTCCTCTCTTTTATCACCTGCATATGAATATAATTTTGCAGAAATAATATCTGCATCTGAAAGCGGCAAACCTGTTGAATTCAATGAATTAAACATTGTAATAGCTTGTTCGACTTGCCAACTGCGTATTTCGATTACCTGACAATTTTTTAAAAAAGTTTTTGTAAATTGATTCAACCAAGAATCGCTATTTTCTCTCAATTTTTCATAAAAATTTTTAAAGTTACGAAAATAGTTTGTATACCGGTTATTATTTTTTTATAAGGCAGTTTAAAAACTTTTTCCTCGGCATCTTTAAAATCACTGGCACCTATAATTTTATTAAATTCTTCTGGATACAATTCATTAATTGATTTATTTCCTAGTATGAGAATATTTTGTGTCTTTTTTGGATCTTTAAGCATAGAAGGTATATTTTCGGCTTCTGCTTTATATAAAATTTCCATAATTTTATTTCTATTCGCTTTAAGACCAGCTATCAATGCCTCTGAATCTTCATCTTTTGAAACAGTTTGCAGCACTTCATTTAATCGTAACAAAATGGCTTTGAGTAACAACAAAAAAGTCGTTGTACGCTGTTGACCGTCAATTAGACTGAATCGATTTTGATCCGAGCAATCAATTATAATGCTTCCAAAAAAATAAGGATTATTTGATTCACTTTCCTTAAAATTCTCTATATCTTCTAATAGTTTATCACATTGTCCAATATCCCATGAATATCCCCGTTGATATTCTGGAATTAAAAAATTTTCTGTTCGATTAAGTTTTAAATATAACTCAATATTTTTAAGATTGGGTTCAATATCCTAGCCATAATTTTTGAATTCCTGACTATAATTTTATTTTTTAGATAACTATCAAAAATTATCTTTTTTTATAAAATTGATTTAATTAACTATTAAATAACGATAATTTTGTATTTCTAACAAATATATCTAAAAGAAAAATTTCAATAATCAAATGTAATAAATTTTATGTGAATTGAGACACCAAATCACTTATATGACCTAATTCTATCAGCTGTAATCCATTGGGGACGGATAGTTTATTATTTCCATGTGCAATACGCTTGGGTAAAACAACTTCATCAAAACCTAGCTTAAATGCCTCTTTCATGCGTAAGTCGGCTTGTGGCACCTGTCGAATTTCTCCAGATAAACCAATTTCACCAAAATACACTGAACCTGGAGAGGCGGAATGATGGGTCAAAGCCGAAACCAAAGCTGCTGCCACGGCCAAATCCGCCGCAGGTTCGGTAATTCTCAAGCCGCCTGCCATATTTAAATAAACATCAACCCCGTTAAACCGTAACGAACAACGTGTCTCCAAAATAGCAAGCAACATATTAAGGCGTGCATTATCCCATCCGATAACTGTACGTCTTGGCGCTGAATCCCCAAATTTGGGTGCCAACAAGGCCTGCACTTCCAACAAAATAGGACGGGTTCCCTCCAAACCCGCAAAAACGGCTGACCCCGCTATATGACCATGTCGCTCTGCAAGGAATAAAGCAGATGGGTTTGCCACCTCTACCAAACCCTGTCCTGTCATTGAAAAAACACCAATTTCATCTGTTGCACCAAATCGATTTTTTGCTGCCCGTAAAATACGAAATTGATGTCCTCGATCCCCCTCAAAATATAATACGGCATCAACCATATGTTCCAGGACACGCGGCCCCGCTATAGAACCTTCCTTGGTAACATGTCCCACAAAAATCAATGCAAATTCTTTCTGTTTTGCCATACGAATCAATTCAAAAGCCGCAGCCCGAACCTGACTTACCGTCCCAGGGGCCCCATTCGCCGTATCCAGCCACATTGTTTGAATAGAATCAATGATAACGAGACTTATATTTTTTTCTTTTTCCAGCGTTGAAAGAATATCCGCAACATTTATGCAGGCAGCCAGTTGTATGTTTTTTCTTTGTTCCGCATCCTCTAACCCTAACCGATTGGCACGCATTCTTATTTGGTTAACAGACTCCTCTCCTGAAATATATAAAACGGATTGTCCCTGTCTTGATAAAGCACAAGCAGCCTGCAACAATAAAGTTGACTTTCCAATGCCAGGATCTCCTCCTACCAATGTAACTGAAGATTGGACAAGACCTCCACCCAGAACACGATCAAATTCAGAAACACCAATGGACTGACGATCAGGAGGTGAAATCTCACCATCCAGCCCTGTAAACTGAATCATCCTGCCTGCATGTCCCAGTACAGAAATCGGACTTGTTTCCCTGGTTTTCTCGCTAATTGTATTCCATTCACCACAAGCCTCACATCGTCCAGCCCATTTATGATAAATAGCGCCACAACTTTGACAGACAAACATTTTAACCGGCTTTTTCGCCAAAACGTCCTCTTATACTTTCATTTCCATTTTAATAGGACCTGCATAAAGACCATGTGTAAATTGATGCACGTAGGGATTCTCACTCTGCATAAGTTTACCAGCTTCACCCTGCCAAATCAGCTCCCCTTTATACAACATGGCAACCTGATCCCCGATCCGCTGGGCAGAAGCCATATCATGGGTAATGGCAATTGTTGTAGAACCCAGCTTCTTAACGCAATCAACAATCAAGTTATCAATTATTGCTCCCATGATAGGATCCAACCCTGTGGTCGGTTCATCAAAAAAGATAATTTCCGGTTTTGAAGCAATCGCACGTGCCAAGCCAACCCGTTTCTGCATCCCACCAGATAACTCGCTGGGATATAAATCGCCAATATTATCTGCATCCAGACCAACAAGTTCCAAAACCCTGTTTGCCCTTTCCCTCGCCCGGGCACGACTAACTCTTGGCTGATTTTTACGATGTCCATTTAAAAGGGCAAAGGCAACATTTTCCCAGATAGGCAAGCTATCGAACAAGGCAGAGTTCTGAAACAACATACCCATTTCCTGTAATTTTTCTGCTTGCTCGGAATATGGCAATTCAAAAATATTTTTACCATCAATTTCGATCGTGCCACTATCTGGTGTCATTAACCCCAAAATACATCGGAGCAAAACAGACTTTCCACTTCCAGATCCACCAATAATAACAAAGGAAGTTCCCTCCATTACATCCATATTAATGTTACGTAACACATGGTTGCTGCCAAAAGATTTGGAAAGATTACGTATACGAATTTTGGGATAAGTGTTGGTCATTTTGCAAAAAAGATATCCGTTAACAAATAGTCAAATACTAGCAATAAAATAGAGGCGGCAACAACAGCAGAGGTCGTCGCTGCACCAACCCCCTGTGCGCCCCCACGGCTACGATATCCATGATAACATCCCATCAAGGCAATAAGAAATCCAAAAACCGCCGCTTTCACCAAACCAATTGTAACATCAATAGGTTTCACGGCATTCATGGTCGCCGCAATATAACCCTGGGGCGAAAAACCCAATTTAATGACCGAAACAGTAAAACCACCCAGCACCCCTAGGATATCAGCAATCAAAACTAGAAATGGTAAAGCAAGCGTAGCAGCTAGCAAACGGGGGGTGACAAGATATTTGATAGGATTGGTTGATAAGGTTTTGAGCGCATCAATCTGATTCGTCACCTGCATTGTTCCAATTTCCGCGGCCATGGCTGCCCCCACCCGTCCCGCAACCATCAATCCTGCCAAAACGGGCCCAAGCTCACGAGTGACAGCCAACACAACAATATTGGCAATCGCGCTATTTACATGATACTGGGACATACCAGTATAGGATTGTAACGCGATAACACCTCCAGAAAATAATGCAGTTAAAGCAACAACAGATAGAGACAAATAACCTATATCAAGTAAAGATCCCCAAAAAATGCGCCAATAAAATGGAGGATAAAAAATATTTATAAATCCGCTTAATGCAAACAATGCGAGGGTACCCGTTTCCCGAACACCGTTTAAAGCCATACGACCTAACAAAGCAATCCAAATCCACGGACGTTTCAATTGATACATCTTGATTCCCGGTTAAACTCATCACAACATTATTAGCTAACGAATTGAGAAGTTGTTCAATAATATTGATTACAAGTTTTATCCTATAATTCTATTATTTTCTAATATTTATATTTAAGCATATAAACATCTTTTATTTTTAAACATTTTATATAGATCAAACATTTTAAACATCATCCTCTTCCCAAGAACAATCCCCCCTTAGAATCTAATTATTATTCCCATCAATATTGAATATATCTATTGTCTATATACCACTGAAAATCTCTTCATTACCCTTTATAATGAACTTGTTTCAATATTTTTAAAATTTTTATTTTTTTAATTTTTAAATTAACTTAATTTAATAATCTATAAAACTGGCAATATCTTGATTAAAAATAAGGAATGTTCTGTGCGTATAGCAATGATTGGTGGAGGATATGTTGGTCTTGTTTCTGCTGCTTGTTTTGCAGAATTCGGACTTGATGTCGCTGTCGTGGAAAAGGATCCCAACCGGTTAAATGCGTTAAAGCAAGGAAATATTCCTATCTATGAACCTGGTTTGGATCTTTTGGTTCAGAATAATATCAAAGCCAATCGGTTACAGTTTTTTGAAACGATTAAAGAGGCTATTCCTGATTGTAAGGCCATTTTTATTGCCGTGGGTACACCCCCACGTAACGGTGATGGACATGCCGACATGACTTATGTCCATCAAGCAGCCCTGGAAATCGCAAAACATCTAAAAGAATATGCAATTATCGTTACCAAATCAACAGTCCCGGTTGGTACAAGCCGACGGATTGCACAAATCATCCGTAAGGAAAATCCATCTCTTGATTTTGATGTCGCCTCCAATCCTGAATTTCTTCGTGAGGGCGAGGCCATTCAAGATTTCATGACACCTGACCGTATCATTATCGGTATTGAAAAAGACAGAAAAGATCGCGCACAAAAAGCCCAAGAAATCATGAGTCGACTTTACCAACCCTTATTTCAAAAAGAAACACCAATTTTGTTTACCAATTTGGAAAGTGCTGAACTGGCAAAATATGCCTCAAATTGTTTTTTAGCGATGAAACTTTCATATATTAACGAGCTTGCTGATCTTTGTGAACAAGTTGGAGGAAATATAGAGGAAATTGCCAATGCTATTGGATTAGACAGCAGAATCGGCAAATATTTTTTACGGCCAGGCCCAGGTTATGGCGGATCCTGTTTCCCGAAAGACACTCTTGCCCTAATTCGCATCGCCCAAGAAGCAGGTACACCCTCACGGCTGGTAGAGGCAACCGCACAAGCTAATGATGCCAGAAAAGCAAACATAAGTGGAAGAATTATTCAATTATGTGGTGGTAATGTTCACAATAAAACCATTACCATTCTGGGACTTACCTTTAAACCAAATACAGATGATATGCGGGAATCCCCATCTATTCCCATTATTCACCGTTTGGTTGAAGAGGGTGCCCAGATAAAAGTTTTTGACCCTGTTGGAAATGAAAAGGCAAAACCCTTATTACCTAATACAGTTCAATATTTTGATAGAATTAACGATGCAGCCAATCAGGCTGACGCCTTGATTATCCTGACAGAATGGAATGAATTCCGTTCTTTGACACCCAAGACCCTGAAAAACTGGATGAAAAAACCACTGGTAATCGACTTCAGAAATATTTACGATCCCAAAGTGATGAAAAGTGAAAATATTCATTATTATTCAATTGGTCGACCCCTGAAAGAAAAATTTATCATTTAAACAGTTTGACTAATTGACGCAAAGGGGACGTCACACGCCAACAGAAAGAATTCTGTATGGCCGTCAGTTCCTGTTTCAATTTTATATTTTCCTGTTCCAAATGTTGGGCAAAACTGAATTGATAGGGTGAAATTCTAATCTTTTCATAAACCTCTTTCCAGCTTTCAACACATTTTTCCCTATTTTTTTCCGATACAAGAAAAACCGTAAATTCATAACTCAGCTTTGATGGATCAATATCAAACCATTCCACACAAGCCATTTTTATAAGTCCATGTTCAGCCAAATTCATCATCAGTTTCGCAAACAAACCTAAATGCAAAACCCAACAATGAATATCTTCATAATGATCAGGTATTAGTGTTCTTTCCCCCCATTCCAGAACCTCAGAAAACGGGATTTGGCTTTCCAGATTTTCTTTATCAGGATATAATCCATATTCTGCATGAATTTTTGGAATATCTTTATCATTAATTTTGTTCAATGCAAAGTCCAACACCAGGTGTGTTTCAGGGCATGTAGATTTCTTTAACCAGGCAGCGAGTAAATCAGCCAACCGGGTAGGCTGCCTTTTCATATCAAAAGAATAACGACCATCTGGCAAAACCAAACGTAATTGTCCATCAGGTTTTAAAATTTGTCGTATTTCCTCAATCCATCCAATCAAGTCTGGGACATGTTCTGCAACATGAGATGCGATTACATAATCAAACTGACCATCCACACACTCCTTCAAAGCACATTCTTTTTTCCAGATATAATCAATCTCTACCAATTGACGAGAATCAAAATTGGTATTCCAGGCAAATTGCTCTTTCAGCTCTTCCGTCGACAAATGATCTGCGTAAAAAACATTTCCATTTTCTCGACATAAAACTGGATCAATCAATGCACCGATTTCCAAACATCGTGCATGTGCAAATCGAATTCCTCTATTTAAACGTTCACGACGTAATGCAATAAAAGGTTCCATAAATTCTTGACCTGAAATAAAAAAGGATTCATTAAATATAATGAATCCCTCTTTTAATCCAAATTTCACTTTATAAATATAGTAAAAATGAAATTATTTCTCGATATAAATTAATTTATGATTAAGGAATTCAAAAATTCCCTCATCAGACAATTCACGACCATATCCAGAATGTTTCACACCGCCAAATGGAAGATCTGGCGCTGTCCAGGTAGGACGGTTGATAAAGACCATACCGGTATCAATTTCCTTTGCAACCCGCTTTGCACGCTCAACATCTCTTGAAAATACGGTTCCACCCAAACCAAAATCTGAATCATTGGCCAACTCAATTGCCGCTTTTTCATCTGGAACACGGAAGAACATAACAACTGGTCCAAAAAATTCTTTATAGAATACTGGATTTTGCTTGGTAATATCGGTCAAAATGGTCGCCTCCATAAAAGCACCTGAACGATTTGGACGTTTACCACCAATCACGGCCTTGGCACCATGCTTGACAGCTTCGGCTGTCATATCTGCAATTTCCTGTGCAGCTGCCTCACTGGATAATGGACCCAATGTCGTGCTACGATCCATTGGATCACCCATTTTCAGTTTAGAAAAACAGTCTGTAAGACGTTTCAGATATTCATCTGCAACAGATTCAACAACGATGAAACGTTTAGCGGCAACACAACATTGTCCCGTATTATTCATACGACCCCAAAGACCCCATTTGCATGCTGAATCCAGGTCGGCATCTTCAAGAACAATAAATGCATCACTGCCACCCAGTTCAAGGGTGGATTTCTTAAGATTTTCACCGGCTTTGCCAGCGACAATACTTCCTGCCTTTTCACTTCCCGTAAGCGCAACACCACGGACACGACGATCGGAAATGATTTTGTCGGTATGCTGAGATAATACATAAAGATTGGTATAAACACCTTTTGGTGCACCAGCATCAAGCATCAATTTTTCAAAAGCACCCGCACATTGTGGAACAATGGAAGCATGTTTGACCATTACCACATTTCCAGCCATCAAATTCGTTGCAACAACACGAACAAGTTGATAATAAGGGAAATTCCATGGTTCAACACAGAAAATGATACCTATTGGGTCATACTCAACATAGGCCTTGTGACCATCTTTTGGATGTAAGGTTTTTGGTGCAAGAAATTTTTCGGCATTTTCTGCATAGTAATCAAAAATGTCTGCCGTCAAATCAACTTCCGCTTCCGCTTCTGCAATTAGTTTTCCCATTTCCAAGGTAACATAATGAGCAAATTCCGCCTTTTTATCACGCAAAATTGATGCGGCTTTTTTCATCACTTGACGACGAGTAGCAAAATCTGTCTTACGCCATTTTAAGTAAGCAGCTTGAGCTTCATCAATTTTAGCAGCTACTTCATTCTCCGTTAATTCCTGAAAGGTCTTCACCGTTTCATTGTTAAAGGGATTAACTGATTTATAAGCCATTTAAGCCGTCCTTTCTGCTTTCTGTTTAACGTAAATTAATACTCTATCTATAATCTTTTTTATGAAATAAGCTACCTTAATATCTAATACAAACATGCAATTTCACAATGTGCGATTAAATATTTTTCATATCAGGTTATTATAACCCATATTTTAAAAGAAATATAAAAATAAATTCTATCAATCTATTTCATTTAAAATAATTATAGTATCTATTTAAATATTGTAACTGACAATAAGGCTTTTTTATGAATAATATTCTGGTTATTGGTAGTTTAAATACTGACCTCGAAACTTCTGTTGATCATTTCCCTGAAACTGGAGAAACCCTGATCGGCGGCCCCTTACAGATTCATTGTGGTGGAAAGGGGAATAATCAGGCAATAGCAGCAGCAAAACTGGGGGCATCAGTTACAATATTGGGCGCAATCGGAAATGATCATTTTGGTCAATTGCTGATAGAAAACCTTAAAAAATATCATGTCAACATTACACCTATAAAAACCTGCAAACAAAGTCCTACTGCAACCGCATTAATAATGCATACAAATACAGATAATACAATTATTGTTACAGAAGGGGCCAATAAAAGCCTATCAGCCCAGGATATTCTCAATGCTGAATCTCTCATCAAATCCCATGATATTATTCTTTTACAGCAGGAAATCCCTTTGGAAACGCAGATTGAAGCCATTGAGATTGCATATCGATTAAAAAAAATAATTTTTGTTAATCCTGCACCTTCACGACAGCTCCCTGCAGATATCATTCCAAAAATCAGTTATCTTTTACCGAACGAACATGAGATAAAAGCCTTTCGACATAATGGATCAGAAACTTACGAAGATATTATCCTGCATAGCTCTACACCCATTATCATGACATGGGGTCGCAGCGGAATACTTTTTAAAAATAAAGAAAAACAGATTCAACATATCCCCGCCTATACCGTACCAACCGTCGATACAACAGGGGCGGGTGATACATTTTGTGGCGCCTTTTGCTGTTTTCTTCATTTGGGATATGAAAAAGCGATTGAAAAAGCCTTGCAAGCTTCTGCACTTTCGGTTACACGCACTGGGGCCCAAAATGGTATGCCCACACTGAAAGAATTAACCGCTTTTCAATTTCATTAACATTTCATATCCCCAGGGAACATGTTCCTATGAGTCATACTTTTTTCCATTATGTTGATTTAATCGGAACATTTGCTTTCGCCATCAGTGGAGCTCTGGCAGCCATTAATCGTAATCTGGACATCTTTGGCGTTTTTTGCATTGCCTTTGTCACAGCCTGTGGTGGAGGAATTGTAAGGGATATCTGTATCGGTTCTTTTCCTTTAGCGGGGATGATGAATCTGGAATATCTCGTTATTGTCTTGACTTCAGTTTTCCTAGCTGCCTTTTTCCAAAAATTACTTTTACATCTCAATCATCCAACTCTGTTTTTTGATGCCATCGGATTGGGTTTTTTTGCTTCGTTTGGCGCCCATAAAGCGTTTGTTTTTACCGGAAATTGCGAAATAAGTATTTTTCTTGGAACACTTACGGCCGTCGGTGGAGGAATATTGCGTGATACATTAACCGCCCTGATTCCATCCGTATTAACCAAGGAAATTTATGCCTCTGCCGCCATTGGCGGAGCCATTGTCCAAATTATGGGTGACAAGAATATTATCAGTCCCACCTTTGCTCCATGGTTTGCCATTATAATCTGTAGTGCAATTCGCTTGTTATCGTTAAAATTTAAATGGAATTTACCGTCAATCAAACAAATTCAATGAACCCTGTAATTTATCAATCTTGATATAAGGATAAAAAAAGAAAAATTATATTTGACAAAAGAAAAACTGGCTATTTTCATTAAAACAGAGTATGAACATTTTCAAAGGACCCGTAGCTCAGCTGGATAGAGCGTTGCCCTCCGAAGGCAAAGGCCATGAGTTCGAATCTCGTCGGGTCCGCCAATAGATATGTTTATCAATAAAATTAAACTTTCAATAACAATCAATTATCTCATTTTTTAATTAATATTATTCAACACGATAAATGAATCAATAAAAAACAAAAAATTAATAGTTACAGAAATTTTGACTTTTTCCATGAAAAAATTACGAATATTTATTTAAGTTACTCATAAAACCACTCTTTAAAAAGTAATTCTATAATCAATAAAACCTATAATAATTCACTGTAATACTTAAATTGTTGATCCAACCATTCAATACGTCGTTTGACATAATCAATGATATAATTTACAGGTCATTTTAAGATCTTACGTCATTGGTTCCGGGTCAATCAAATTTGCTTTCTCGATAATAATTTTGTTAATTGTCTCATTGGAAATTAAATTGCCATTCCACAACTCACGTCATCTTGCACAAATTTCTGGTTTGATGTGATGATATATCATCGATAATTCCAAAGGTTTGATATTCGGAAATATTTACCATATGGTTAGTGATTTTTCCATATCCCAACAACATAGGATTAAATTATTAGTAATACTGTAAAAAAACGGTTAATTCATATAAAAATATATAATCAATAATAAATTCTTTTTTACATTTGTTATATCTTTCAATATCCACTTGTGCACTTTCAATAGGCGATTCATATAAACTTGGTAATCTGCTATTAATATTTCCTCACGACCAATTAAATTTCATTCATTATGATGGTAGACACATTTTTGCCCAAAATTATCCAAGTATCTTGGCTGATAACAACCTTGAATATAATGCTGATGATCAATCCCTTATTGCGCTTGGGAAAGATTATTTTCTAAAATATATAGACCCATGAGATTCATCATTATACCATACCTCACAAAGGAACCTTGCCATGGAAAATATAGCTGAATTACACATACCTAAATCAAGCTAATCGTAACAGGAATATTCGTTTTCTAGTACCAAACGACTGTTTCGTCTTTATGAAAATGTCGCCATATTTAGTTGTAATATTGTTCCTAAGCAGAGTTCTATCTGTTCCATATCCTTTCAAAACCATACCTGAATCTGATAATAAAATATTTATCTACAACAGGATGCATTCTTTTATTCTATATTATGATTTTTCTTTACTGACGTTAAACTGACCTGTTCTTGCAATCCCCAGATTCTTACCGCAAAGAATTAAAATAAGATATTCCTTCAAAAAATGAAATACTTATTCCCTTCACTTTATCTGTGGGATTGCTCTCCTTTGATGAAAATCAGCAATGATCTGTTTGATTTAGATAATACGGTTAAATCCCATTCATCCGATATGTTACTACAACCAAACTAGACAAGATTTTCATTATTAATATATCCTATTTACTGCTGTTTTTTGGCATCAGCCATAAATCAGTTTTCCATAAAATTGTGACATTCCATCAAACAAAATTTCTACAAGGGTAACCGACCCTGCTCTTGTATCAATAAAGGGTTGCCTATTCTGCCATTTGACAGATGCATCAAATTCAACCTCGCAATTCCCTTCATAGGGTTGCTGAAGAATGATCGTCATGCGCTGCAACTGACCCTTTTGCCCTTGCCCGAGTGAAATCCCGCACGCTTTCTGGAGTAGAAGACGATAGCTGATGTCTCCCGCTTTCGGGAACATCAGGGTAATGGCTGGATCATTCACGATCCTGTTTTCAACCAATATACCAGCAGATAAACGATCAACAATCTGTCCACCTGTCATTTCCTGTCCCAATGATCCTTTTGCGAGACCTTGTGTCATATCAAATCTGCTCATTTTATTTACTTTCAAGTTTCATCAGCCTTGTCTCAAGATCATTGATTTTCTGTTTATGAGCGGCTAAAAGCATACAAATAACCTCGGTATATCTCAGTTTTTGACGATAAATAACGTCACCCTTGTCATCTTTTGGCACTTCCTGAACAGACTTGAGGATCGGGTTCCCGTTTTCATCCTTCTCGCCTGTATCCACCCTCTTGAATTCAGGTGATGCATCCTGCGTCCACATGGCATAATCGGATGGATCAAGTCCCGCATCCCTGATCGCCTGTTCTATATCCTGAGCGATAAAACCTGTATGAACACGTGCCTTGTCCTCACCTTTCTCTTTTATCGCGTCATTCAGCCTGTAATTGACAACATTGACATTATACAGGGCATCCAATAATTTCCTGTCAGAATTATCGGCTTTCTCATCAAGGATGGATGTGATGGTCTTGACGTTTTTGTCCGAGGTCACGTTTGGTGCGGTCTTTATGAAAAGATTGTTCCATGAATTTCCCGCACGTCCCAGATCCCCGCCGCCATCATTAAGGGGATGAAAGGAAACAGAACCAAATGCATAATTGGCATTAATGTTGTCAGACCATACTACACTAGTAAAACTCTTGTTATTACCTTTTTCACCATTAAAATTTACAGAATACTGAATATGTATTTCCCTGGATTTTGGATTGGGTTCATAATCTTTTGTATAATCACCATTTATTGGTCTTAAACCCGCATTAATCCATGTAACACCATCCATATCCTTAGGCTGTGGATACACAAATTGTCCTGTCAAATCAAGTATTACAGTACCCAAGGGTTTATTTGCATCATCAATGGAAAAATATTTATCTAGATCTAAATTATTGACATAGGTTCTAATGTTATCAACATTACTTTGTGCTTGACTTGCAATTGCTGTGACACTTGCAATCTGTTCTTTTGTATCATTTGCTGTTTTAGCAAGTTCTGAAAGTTGCTGTGATGTATTACCACCATCCATTGAAACATTACATGCAGACAGGTCCAGATCTTTTGGAGCGTTATTTTGATTTGTCATTTTATATCTCTTAATTAATTTCATTCATTAATTTGAAAAATTTATTTTAAATTTGATAGCCTAGTTTCTAAATCACTAATTCTTTGCTCGTAAACTTGTTTAAAATCCTCAAGTTTTTTCAATTTTTGTTTGAATGCTTGAATAAAAACACAAAATATTTCATCATATCGTAAAGACTGCCTGTAAACCTGATTACCATCAGCATCTTTTAAGAATACACACTCTCTTTTTGTAACAGGATTACCCCTGTCATCCTTTTCGCCTGTCTCAATATCTTGTGTCTCAAAAACTTTTTCTTCTATCCACATTCCATAATCAGAAGCTGATAAACCTTTATCTTTCAAAGACTTCTCAACCTCCTGAGCTATAAAACCATTATGCAATCTGGCTTTACCCTCTCCCTTTTTATCAATAGCGTAATTAAGCTTGAATGTATGAACATCAAGATTATAGATTGCATCTAGTAATTTTTGGTTTTCAACATTATCTTCATTGCCCAGAGCGGAAACAATTTTTTTTTCGTTTTTATCAGAAGTTACGCTCAATGCCGTTTTTGAATAAATATTATTCCAGGCATGGTTTCCTATTCCAAGATCACCCACTCCATCACTATCGGGATGAAAAGCATCTCCTACAAAAGAACGATATGCATGCTTATCATCTGTCCAAGTTTTTAATACTACCCAATATTTATTTTTCAATGTATAATGTTCGATTATACGAGTACATGCAGGATCAGGACTTGCACGAAATCCATTAAGATTTAAAGTATGTCCATAAGACATAAAAACAGTTCCATTATCAGAACGTGCCTTTGGACCAATAAATTGATTTGTATTATCCAAAAGCAGAACATTACCTGATGTAAAAGATTGATCCCTTGATAAATAATTATCAAGATTCAAATCTTTAATTCGCTTTGACAATATCTCACATTTTTTATCAACGTTAATTGAGGTTTCAGAAATTCCTGCTACTTCTCCTATTGTATCATTTGCCGTTTTTGCCCATTCAGATAATGTTTTTGATGTCTTCCCTTCATCAATAGAAACAGTACAATCTGAAAGATTCAAATTCTTTGGAGAATTATTAATCATTTTAATGCCCTATATATCTACAATTGAATGAAAAAATACTAGCTATTAAGCAACACAAAGCACGCCACCATTATTCCAGGAATTTTTATAGTAGACAGAACCATCAGTAAGAACGATATTACCGTTTAATGACAATCCTTCAGGCATTTTTTTACTGCCGTTGAGATAATCATCAGAAGCTATGTATAAATTACCATTTAATGAAAAATCATTTGGAATTTCAGAAACCTTTTCAGGCGCGATAACTACTCCATCTTTATTTCTATAAAGACCGGAATTAACTTTCTCAATTGAACCATTACTCATCATAAAGGAAAAGGTTAAATCATCATTCATGATAACGGATTCAACACTAATCCCTTGCTGTCCTTTTTCTCCCTTCGGAATTGAAAAATCAAAAACTGCATTTATATCAGATCCTGAATTCGTTATTTGAGCAGGTTGGTCAGCTTCGACAGATACAATGTTGCCTATTTTGATTGTTGCCGCTTTGGCAACCGGATCAATCCATTCAGTACCGTTCCACCATAGAGGTTCTTTTTTATCAATATCATATGATTGTGTTCCAATTGGATAATCAACAGGCAATTTATCCTTGGTTGTAGGGGTTACATAAGGATAAGTAAATTTTCCTGCATGATCTTTTTTCATTGCGGCATGAGACGGATATAAAGACCATTCAGCCTGTCCTTCTCCACCTTCTTTTGAACACCAAAAGATACCATCTTTACCAAATCGTATTTCATCCTGGTATCCCAATGATGTAATGGTTTTGGGTTGTTCTTTTTCTGATAAATATAAATTACTCAATAATCCAGCGCTTCTACTTCTCTTAACATAATAATATGTCCTATTTTGATCCATCCATTGCGCCATAAGAGTTACAACATCACCAACCCTTATAGTGATAACAGCATCTTTTTTAAACGCTTCCCCTTTTCCATCAACCAACTGGTTTTCACAAATAATATCAGTTTTAATTTTATAACCTGATTTATCCATATCAGAACCATAACACACAAAGGTATATGACCCTTGATACCCCTTAAATTCTAATGGCTGGCAATCAGGTAACCAACAGGCTCCCCCAGCAAATATATATCCTTTTAACTCCTCAATCTTATCAGCCCTTGCTGATGCCAGAATACCAGCTGTTCCCTTGGATGGAGCAAATGCTATCATTTTGCTTTGTGCACCAACCGTGTAAATATCAAACAGTGTTTTATCCGCATAAGCGTGAACATCATCATCTAAATAGATGGAAACTTTAGCATCAGGATTAATAGACTGCGTTATTATAAACGGATTATTAATAGGTTGAGTCAACTGACCCCGTGCATCCAATCCTGCCACTCCATTTGGATGATTTCTTTCAATATTTGGAATGGCCTGATGGGCAAGATCGACGACTTTACCCAAAGAGGCATCCTGATGGGATGGAGTTGGGACTTTTATGGTATAATCCAACATTTCAGCGGATAATTTA
>NZ_JACFQT010000006.1:0-48321 GCF_016101315.1 Commensalibacter sp. W6292M3 | reverse complement strand
CCCAGTCCCGTTCATCATGTCCATATCGTTTCAAATAGCAGTCGCCCGTGCGATGCCATCGGTCCATTCGTTGATGACAGGCGCAATCTCGGCGTCCTGATCGAAACCATCACCCTGTTTGACAACAGGGAGAACCACTATGTCAAAGCCCACCTGGAAACCAGGAAACTTGAAGGATGGCATAATCAGGAAAACATACCCTGCCGCTGGACGGACGGCTATGCTCTCCTGCCCCTGGACCAGCATGTTCTGCAAAAGGGCCGGAAGATCCTTACCGTAAAGGTCATCGCCGCTGGACCGTATATCTCACAAAACCAGTTGGATCATAAAAATCAGCTGAAAAACTGAACAGCATACTTCAGATTATTACAGGATCAGGTTATCTAATACGTTTCAATACTGTATTTCATAACCTGATCTTACTATAAAATTTGCCAGACATCTTTCTAGAATAATTCTTATCCTCGATTTCATCGAAAAATTATCATTATCTGCATTTATCAACATTTCAATTAAAAATTTTATATACAAATGGTTATTGTTCCAATGATATTGATTGATAAATATCTCATATACCGAACATCAATCTGATATTCTGGATGGCCGCCCCTGATGCTCCTTTTCCAAGATTATCCAAACTTGCAGTCAATATTACCTGATCATTTCTATTATTCGAATGAACCCTCAGCTCCATACGATCGGTAGAGGCCAGCTGATTTGCGGGAAGACGCGTCAAACCATCCTCAACAAAAACAATATTTTTTCGTTGAAAGTAATGTTCCCTCAAACATGTTTTAAGCTGTTTGACTGTACCATTTAACAACTTAACATGCAAAGGTATCGAAACAATCATTCCCTGTGCAAAATTTCCTACGGATGGAACAAATACAGGTTCCTGCACCAGATCGCAATAATGACAAATTTCCGGTAAATGCTTATGATTCAAATCTAAAGCATATAATTCGAAAGGAGGTGCATTCTTTTCCCGTTCATAAACTGCAATCAACTTTTTCCCTCCTCCACTATAACCACTTACAGCATTAATGGTTATTGGATAGTCCACGGGAATTATACCCGCCTTTACCAAGGGATGAAGCAAAGCAATTGCTCCACTGGAATAACATCCAGGATTGGCAACCTTATCGGCTTTTGCAATTTTTCGTTCTTGACCCGGATCCAATTCAGCAAATCCATAAACCCATTCCGGATCTGTTCGAAATGCTGTACTGGCATCCAAAATACGCGGTCTTTTACTTTCCATCATCTCAACAAGAGCAACAGCCTCACGTGAAGCCTCATCCGGAAGACATAAAACCGCCAAATCAACTGCCGCCATCATTTGAAGACGTTTATCAATATCATGACGATGCTCAATGGGGACCGAACATAATTCAATTGGCAAATCCGCCAAACGTTGTCGTATACCCAACCCCGTAGTTCCATATTCCCCATCAATAAAAATTTTAGGCATTTCTGTCATGACTGTCATTCCAAATAAATCGGTTTTTAATAATTAAACATATGCTTAAATAAAAAAGGCGAAGAAAAGCATAATGCCTTTCCTCGCCCCTGATTTCATAAAGCTGTAAGGCTTAACGTTTACTGAACTGGAAGGAACGGCGGGCTTTTGCCTTACCATACTTCTTACGTTCAACAACACGCGCATCACGTGTCAAGAAGCCTGCCGCTTTTAATGCGGCACGTAATTCAGGTTCATAGTTGCATAAAGCACGACTTAATCCGTGACGAACCGCGCCAGCCTGTCCTGACAAACCTCCCCCTGTTACAGTGCAGTAAACATCAAACTCACCTTCACGATTGGTTACCTGAAAAGGTTGATTCAACAACATCTGCAAAACTGGACGAGCGAAATAACTTGTTACCGGACGTCCGTTAACAATAATCTCGCCCTTACCGGGTTTTACCCATACACGTGCAATGGCATCCTTACGACGACCGGTTGCATAGGCACGACCAAACTGGTCACGCTTTGGTTCACGAACGATAACTTCCTGTTGTGCCAAAACAGTATCAACAACTGCCTCTTTCAGATCAGCCAAGCTGCCTGTACGTTCTTGAGTCTCTGACATATTCCTCAGGCTCCAACTTTTGTAGTTTTATTAACGCTATTTTTTCGGTTCAACGCAGCTATATCGAGCTTAACCGGTTGCTGTGCTTCATGTGGATGAGCATCACTGGCGTAAACATATAAATGTTTCATCTGTTTACGCTGCAATGGACCACGGCTAATCATCCGTTCAACTGCCTTAATGACAAGATGTTCCGGATTTTTACCCGTCAAACGTTGTCTGATCGTACGTTCTTTGATCCCACCGGGATAACCCGTATGATAATAGAACATCTTCTGTTCTACTTTTTTGCCTGTTAAGGCGACTTTATCAGCATTGATAACAATAATATTGTCACCACAATCGACATGGGGTGTATATTGTGGTTTATGCTTGCCACGAAGGCGATTAGCAACGATAGCAGCCAAACGTCCCAAAACGATGTCTTTCGCATCGATCAGAACCCAATTCTTGGTTACTTCCGCTGGTTTAAGCGAAATGGTTGTTTTCATTAACTCTAGATTCCGTTAATTGAGCAAAACTGTAATTTGACTTTTGTTTATTAACTCAAGTATGATTTTCGTCAAGTTTTTTTTTAAAATTTACTAATTTTTATTTGTTTTTCAATGGCTTTAAATATGTGGTATTATAATACCACATATTTTTCTCTTCTCTTTGAGAAAAAATCAAATAAATTCTTATTACTTACTACAATACTACAATGATCCAGCATTAATTAGACAAGCAATACAATAATGGAAAATTATTTCCGCTAAATTTTTCTGTATCTTAATCTTCTTGTTATAATGAATATTAATCAAAGTATTGTAATATATTGGCACAACCAGTCCTAATTGATTTAATTGCCTGCAAATAAAAGGTATTAAATGCCAAATTTAAACCATGTTTTACGGAAAAATTTTATTGTCACAATAAATTGTCGGATGGGGCGAATGACGGGGATCGAACCCGCGACAACCGGTACCACAAACCGGCGCTCTACCAACTGAGCTACATCCGCCATTGTGTGATGAAATGTCTTTACTATAATTCCGTGTAATTCGTCAATTCATTTTCAAAAATTTTATTTAATTTTCTTTTATGCATAATAAATCAAGCTCTTACAAAAATATAAAGACCTGAATACTATGCAGAAATTCAAAATTTTAAAAAAATCAAATCAGAAATCTATACGTGCAGTCACCTTGAAATAACGTCCCGGTTGAGAGAAATATGCCTTCTGTAGACTGCGGGAGGATTGTCCAACCGGCAAAGAAGATGCATTATAATATTTTTTGTCAAACATATTATACATACCAAATTGAAACCGCAAGGGACGATAAAAAGAAGGTCTGTACCATCCGATCAAATCAAAAACAACATAACCTGGCGTATTCCACTGTTTGGAAAGAACACCCGTGTTATTCAAAAATTTGGCATTGTCCCTGGCTATTGCAAAAGTACTTGATAAATCTGTTCCCCAATTATCTGTTTTATATCCAAACCCAATGATTCCCCGGAAAGGCGCTATTGAACTTAAAGCATAATTTATATCTGTATTACGTCCATGGGCATATGCAAAAGAGGCCCACGTATGCCAGTTGGGATCGAATTCCCAGTTCATACTGGCCTCTGTTCCATAAATACGAACACGAGACAGGTTATCGTAGCCAAAACACATTTGTGTTCCGGTACAAGGATTGATACCGATCATATCAATATAATTGCGATAGTAATTATCATAAAAGGCAATATTGAAGCCCCGTCTTGAATTGCCATATTTAAGTCCAACTTCCCAACCACGACCTGTTTCAGCCTTTAAATCGGGATTACCAGTGACCTGATACATAGGAGGCGTTCCATAACTTAAATACTCTTCATTTGCACTGGGTGCACGATAGGATTGTGAATATTGCGCATAAGCAACCAATTGATGAATAATCCGGGCTTCGACCAAAATCTTTGGAGAGTAACGAGAGCCACTGGCCCCTTTGGGCAATCCATTGTAAATTGGATTGTTTTGATATTTCGAAGTGTTATGCGGATCCCGTTTAAAATAATCAAACCTTACACCTGATGTGATATGCAGCCACTCATTTTTTCCAATGCCAATACGATCTTGTAAAATGGCCCCCAAATCAGTCCCGTGCACATTTGGCATATCCGAAAAATTATTATGCAGGAATGGATTTTTGGTAGCGTTCCATCCTGATTGATACTGACTTGTATCTGTTAGATAAGCTTCACCCCCATATGTAACTGCATGATGTATCGAGCCTGTAAACACGTTCATTGTTGCATGTCCAACCACTCCATAAGATTGAACATCCATGTCCAGTTTCTGCCACGAATCACGCTTCGGCATTAAATCATAACGATCCGAGATATTCGTTATAACATTATTATCCTGCCAATAGGCAATAAACTGCCCTTCGCCAAATAAATCCTTGGCTGGGTCCTTTGCCTTGTAATCATAATGGACAGAAAAACGGGAGCGTTGATTTTCACTCTGTGTACGATAAAATTCCTCCTTTACCCGTTGAGAAGTCAATGTATGTTCATCAACATTACGATCGACCCATTCTCCTGTAATTCCTAGCCGATGACCGCCTGAAAAATAATGAATGACCTTTCCAACAAAACTTCCCTGATCGTAAGAGGCAGGATTACGTTTTGTACGTGTATTTCCATACCCCTCAGTATGTCCCATATTTCCGGTTTCACTACCATTGGAATAGCCTCCTTCCAATAAAAATAGTGTATTTTTGTAACGTGCGGCAAAAATCTGGTTTAACAAAGCGCTTGCACTGACGCCATCATAAGTAGTTTTTGTAATCCCGCCAAATTTTTGTCCTGATTTTAGAATATCCTCTGGATTAAAAGTTCGTAAGGCAACCACTCCACCCAAAGAACCTGTTCCAAAAAAACTGGAATCTGCACTTTTAATAACATCCATTCCACCCAAAGAATTAAAATCAAAGGTTGATAAACCACCCTGTTGAGTCGTAAATGCACTTGCAAATGCACCATCATTTGCCCACATCATACGAATACCATCAATCGTTGTTAATAAACGACTTTGATCAAGACCCCGCATATTAATACTATAATTATTTGAATTATAGTTAATTGCCGCATCCACACGACGCGAATAATCCTCCAAACTATCGATCTGTTTATCCCTGAAAGTTTTAAAGGTTGTTGTTGTCGTCAAAACTCTTGATTTTCCTTGGGAACTATAATCTTTATCGGGATCAATTTTTGTATAAGACAATATCGGGTCTGATTTTCCCTTGACTTGGATCGGAGAAAGCTTTAGCGAAGTCCCTTTAATATTGTTTTTCTGATTAAATTGATCCGATCTTTTTTCTTCATCTCTCTGTTGCGTTTTGAGGTCCGGCAATAAATCCTGATTAATGGGATTAGATGATTGACCCCAGGCTGATATATTGGTCAAACCTAAAAAACCGGACATTACAAACCATGGTAATTTATATGAAAATGGAAAAAAAAAATGTTTTTTTTGAATAGTCTGCATGGAATTCATCAATCGTTATTGTGAATGATTATTAATAACTTTTTGATGACACAACTGAAATTTAATGTCAATAAATTAATAATGATTCTTAATATCAATTGATATTGATAATTACTATTAATTGGTATATGTCTAAAAATTATGGTGCTAATAAATTTAGCCAACTTAACTGATTAATTTTCATGCAATAATGGAAACACAACCATGACAGACTCAGGAACCCTTACTTTAACAGAAGCTTTACGTCAACAAACACGGGAAACTCACGAAAAATTGGATCATTATCTTACCAATCTTGGATTATTTAACAACATTGAACTCTACAAGAAATTTCTCTCACTTCAATATTATATTCATCGTGATGCCAACAGTTATTATCATGACCAAACGTTAACAGCCATTATCCCTGATCTCATCAATCGCAACCGCTTTGAAAAAGTGAAAAAGGATTTGAAAGATTTAAAAATTGATATCCCTTCCACTATCTTTACTTCACCGAACACAACGAATGCTTCTGAGGCGGTAGGTTTTCTTTATGTTGTCGAAGGATCTAAACTTGGGGCAAATACGCTTTTGAAACGCGTGGAAAAAATTGGTTTATCTGAAAATTATGGGGCACGACATATGGCACCAGATCAAGATGGAAGAGGCGCATCTTGGAAAATATTTCAAAATTCAATTAACCAGGCAAAATTGGATATTCATACCACCATTAAAAGTGCCACCACCGCATTTAGCCAAATCCTTGCCTATGCTAAATTTGTAACGACATAACTTTAATTACATAAAACCGGTTATTTATTAAATAACCGGTTTTACATACAAATATCCTTACTATCATCTTTACATAAAAATTTTCTATTTTTTACGATACAGAAAAATATTTAATCTTAGGCTTTCTCATCCAGTTTAATACCAATTCCTTAATTTGATAATGATAATTAATATCACTTAATATTGATAATTAATATCATTTAATATATGATAAAATTCATAAAATTGAATTGCCTGTTAAAAAATTTATTAAATATACAGGATCTTATTGGATTAACATCATGTCAGATACATTTATAGGACCATATCTTATCTCTCGTCGTCTATATGGAGATAACTAATGACCACTTTATCTTTTTCACCCTTGCAACTATTTGAAAATGCAAATCCTGTTGTGCAATTTGTCATGATCATGCTTTTACTTGCCTGTTTAATCAGCTGGACAATTTTTATAGCGAAATATATAGAGATTTTCCGCCTCAACCATAACCTTTTGATTGATAAGTTCCGTTTACAAAATGCCAAAGAATTGATGCCTGACATTGATCTTTCCAAAAAAGGGATTGGTAGGACAATGTTAATGGCTATCACGGATGAATATCAGTGTTCCAATGTTTTGACACATGATTCGGAAGGGCTGAAGGAAAGGATTGTATTGTTATTAGAAAGAATTGAAAGCAATGAAGGTCATTATTTAAATAAAGGGACCGGTTTTTTGGCAACCATTGGTGCGATTTCACCGTTTATAGGCCTATTTGGAACAGTATGGGGGATCATGACATCGTTCACAGGGATCGTTTCCACCCAAACAACAAGTCTAACGGCTGTTGCCCCGGGAATTGCAGAAGCCTTACTTGCCACGGCTGTTGGTCTGGTTACCGCTATACCTGCCGTAATATTCTATAATATGATTCTTCGTTCAAACGCGAATTGCAGATCAAAAATGGCAGACTTAAGTACCATTTTCATGCGTCTGGTTTCTCGTGACATAAGCAAGTTGCAAATAAAAGACAAGAATACACAGATCATACCCTTTCAACCAAAAATGATGGGAGAAAAAATATCATGATCCGTATACGTCATGCTGATAACGATTCAAAAGAAATATGCGATATCAATGTCACACCATTTATTGACGTGGTTTTGGTTCTCTTAATCATCTTTATGATTACCGCACCTTTGACAACAGTAAAAATTCCGGTCACTTTGCCTTACTCTTCCTCAAAAAACATGAAACAACCCAACCACCCTGTTTATCTAACACTGAAAACAGACCATACCCTAACCTTAAATGATAAAACTATTTCATTAAAGGATATCAATTCCACTATTAACATTGCAACAAACGGCAATAAGGAAGAACATATCTTGCTTTATGCGGATACCAAAATTGATTACGGCTCTTTCATTATGGTAATGGATCAACTCCGTGCCGCGGGTTATCATAAAATTTCTTTGGTAAATTTACAAAACAAACAATAATGGCATGAAAACCTCCACGATTACTGACAAAATTTCCTTTACAGAATGGCAAGCCAATCGAAATGATCTCAGATCTAAAGAAAACCGTTATATAATAATTGTTTCCTTTATCGTCTCTTTATTAATTCTTATTTTTCCTTTTTTTCTTTTTTACAATAATTCTTCAGTTCCCAACAAACCCGTTGTTACTGAAAGCAGTGCTCTTGTACTTGACTTATTCCCCAATCGAACAGAAACTCCGACTTCACCATTATTGAATAAACCTACAACACTTGCCAAAACAGAACCCTTGACACCCATTCAAAAATTATTGCCAAAATTTCCTGTATCAAATATTCTACCTGATATACCAAGAATAGAAAAATTCTCTAAACTCAAAATAAAGCAGCCTTCCCAACATATTATTCCACAACATACTTCTCAATCTGGATCAAATTCAACATCCACATCAAAAAATAATAATACTAATCATCCATCAGAAAAGGATCAAAACGCACAAGTCTCACACACTTCTTCAACATCCGCTAACTGGCAGGGAATGGTTTTAAATAAATTCGAACGTTTCAAACATTACCCGACTGAAGCCCAAGCTGATGACCTAGAAGGAACCGCCATTTTGCACATTACCATAAATCGCCAGGGAATCATCCTAACAAGCAGTCTTGCAAAAAGTTCCGGATATTTGATCCTGGATCGAGAAGTCCTTACTTTATCCCACCGCGTTAAAAAACTTCCTCCTCCACCCGATGATATCCAAGGTTTACTAATTAATTTGGATATTCCTATAGAATTTCATATAAAACAATAAAAAGAAATTTGTTAAACAATATCTAAATGTTGATCTGTTCAACAAATTCTTGTCTTACCACACATCAATCATTATGCAGCATTTCCCTGATAAACTGTCACAGAAGAACTGTTTCCAGATGGATTTTGATATGCACTTAATGAAAACTCCTCAATAACCGCATAGGCATGTTCAAAAATTTCCGATTGAATGGCTTCATAATCCTTCCAGACAACTGTATTGCTAAATCCATAAATCTCCAACGGTAACAATCCTGTTGCATCGGGGGCCATCTGTCGCACCATATAGGTCATCTGATTAAGAATACGAGGATGATTTTTCAAATATAAATCCAAATAGATACGGTAAAGACCCAGATTTGTGATTGACTGGCCTTTGGATAAATATTTGCCTAAATCCATAATAAATTCTTTATTATCAACCCTGTCCTTATTTTTTTCTGAATTTGCAAAGGGTTGAAGCAACTTGCTTTCTAATATTTTTTCCTTTTCCTCAGGTGTTATATAATGAACGGTTGTAACATCAATATACACAGAACGTTTGATCCGTCTACCGCCAGATTCCTGCATTCCACGCCAATTGGTAAAAGAATCGGAAACAAGCGCATAGGTAGGAATCATCGTAATTGTATTATCAAAATTGCGAACCTTGACAGTTGTCAAACCAATATCCATTACAATTCCATCCGCACCATATTTGGGCATTTGTATCCAGTCATTTACACGCATCATATTATTTGCAGATAACTGAACTCCCGCTGATAAGCCCAGAATGGAATCCTTAAAAACCAACATGATGACAGCTGCCATGGCTCCCAGTCCACTGATCAGGATAAGTGGCGATTTATCAATTAGTACGGAAAGAATAAAAATACCAAAAAGCAGCGCGGCCAATAATTTAAATCCTTGAAATATACCTCCAAGCGGAAGCCGTGCCGCTATATCCAGCTTACTTGCAAATTTTAAAACAATATCCAGAAATGAAAATATTGACAGAAGTGCACAGACCAATACCCAAACTTTTGCGGCAATCATAAGAAAAACTAGCGTTTTCACACCCTGATGCACCCAAAAAGTGGTCTGCAGTATGACAATCAACCCCTGCACAGTAAAAGCCATACGGCTAAATAACTGATTCTCTGTAACGACCTTGCTCCATAGTCGCGTGCTTTTTTGTGCAAATTGAACCAATCGGACCAACACAATCCGATGTAAAATCACATGAACAATGGCCGCCGTAAGGATGATAATAGATACAGCTGTTAAAAACAAAGTAAACTGATTAAATTTAAAACCATGTTGCTGTAAAAAATCTATAATATGTTGTTGCATATTAACCTCTTGATTAATTGTGCGATAAAATAATTTTTCATTAATAATCTCATAAAAAAATCTGGTTATTTTAACCCAAATATATCTTCTATATCTTAATATCTTATCTGTAGCATTTTAATCGTTTAACGAATTTTTCCAGATCACTTTACGCCATTTACGAACACTGTTTATAAAAGCGATCTGACTTCCTACCTGTATATCCTGTTTATAAATCACCTGTTCTGTCGCCATGCCCTGATCCAACAGATATTGACACATCGTTCCTCTCAAGAGGCCAGAAGAGACAGGTGGCGTAACCCATTTCCCCCCTTTACACAAAAGAATATTTCCATTGACAAATTCTGTAACTTCATCTTTCTCATTAAAAAGTAATTGTTCACAATCCAATGTAACAGGAGGATAAAAATCCCTTCTTGTCGTTTTATGGTATAGAAACATATTATCTGACAAAACAGGTTCTTTCGCCCATCTTGCGATCAAATCGTGATGTAAAGACTGAATAGCATTAATTTCTATCTGGATTAACCCTTTTTGATCTAACAATATTCTTACCTTCCAGCATCCTCGTTCATATTGACAGGAGAGATGTTGCAGGCTTTTTAACAATTCTGCCTGGTTAAAGGAAAAATCAAAATATTCAGCCGATTTTTTCAGCCGGTCCAGATGTAAAGGTAAAAGAAAATAACATCCATTCTCTAGCAAGACTGATTCAAGTAAATGATCGGGTATCCGGCGATCATACAAAACCTGTATTTTATGAATAACTTCACGATATTCATCCTTGGAAGTGGAATCCCAAGTTATTCCTCCTCCAACACCATATACAGCTTTTTTATTTTGGACAACCAACGTTCGAATAGGAACGGAAAATATCGCTTCTTGATCAGGGGTTACTATCCCAATAGCACCACAATAAACTTCACGCGGCTGTTTTTCAAGCTTTCGAATAATTTTCATTGTATTTGCTTTCGGTGCACCAGTTATAGAACCACATGGAAATAACGCCCTAAAAATATCCAATAATGTTGTTTTTTCCTTTAATAGTGCAGTTATTTCTGAAGTGAGTTGCCAAACTGTAGGATATTTTTCTTTATCGAACAAAGATGAAACCTTCACACTTCCCTGCTCTGCAATTTGTCCCAAATCGTTACGCAGCAAGTCAACAATCATCAAATTTTCAGCACGATTTTTTTCATTATTCAATATTTTCCTGTTTTCAAGATCCTCCGTTAAGATTAATCCCCTTGGGGCTGTTCCTTTCATCGGTTTAGCAGTAATTTTCCTTTCTTTTACCTGAAAAAACAATTCCGGAGATGCCGAAAGAATTTGAAACAATCCAATATCCAGATATGCACTATAACTTGATTGTTGGGCCTGCAACATATGCAGATAGAACTCATACGGGTCTTCCTGGAAATCCGTTCCCATTCTCAATGTATAATTCACCTGATAGGTATCACCGTCAGCGATATGATTTTTAACAGCTGCAATAGCTTGTTGATATTCATGCAATGAACAATCAGGTTGCCAATTCATTAATCCAAAATCAATTTTTTTAGATTGTGGTTTGAATTTTCTTTTTATCGGTTTTTCAAAAATACCAAACCATAACAATGGCATTTTTTCAGGAGGATGCGTTATCAAATAAGAACGAAAGGCAGACGCGGCTTCATACGTTATAAATCCTGCTGCATAATATCCTTTTCCTACCCATTCCTCTATTTCCTGTATACAGGATAAAACCTTATCCAACTGACGTGTTTGTATAATCCTCAAAGCATTTTCGAAATTGTAAGGATAGTTTAAAAAATCAAACTGTAATTTCATAAAAACCGTAAACGAAAAAAAGATAATCACTGTAAAATTATCAATTTTTTAATCAAATTCTACAATAATACAGCGATATATATTTATTTTATAATCATTGATAGAAAATGATTCATTTAATTGTATAAAAACCAAATCATGAAAATAAACCTTTTAAAACAAATATTTGCTTTTAAAAGGTTAAGACAAAAAACGATTGTTTTACACGGTAATATTAAATAGCGTCCTTAATACTATCGACAACGTATCAATATATGATTTTTACGACCTGATGACAGCTTAATAACCCCATCACATAACGCATCATCAGTAATAATTTGTCCCTCATCACTAAGTTTTTCATCATTAATTCTTGCCCCACCCCCTCGAATTAATCTTCTGGCTTCCGCATTACTATTCACTAACTTTCCAAGAACAAATAAACGAAAAACAGGAACACCCTGTTGTAGCATGTCGGTGGGCAAGACTATTTCGGGTAATCCGTCTCGAGCCAGTTTACCCTGCTCAAATATGTCTCTAGCCGCCTTCTGTGCAGCTTCTGCTGCGCTACGACCATGACAAATTGCAGTCACTTCTGTTGCCAGCATTTTTTTCGCCTCGTTTATTTCCGCTCCTTGCAAAGCGGCTAAACGTTCACATTCCTGAATGGAAAGATCTGTGAAAAGTTTAAGAAAACGACCAACATCCTGATCTTCCGTATTACGCCAAAATTGCCAGAAATCAAAAACCGAACATTTCTCCTTGTTAAGCCAAATGGCTCCTTTAGCTGTTTTTCCCATCTTGGCCCCTGAACTTGTTGTCAATAAGGGGGCTGTTAATCCAAATACCTGTTTTCCCTCCATTCGACGTACAAGTTCTACACCAGATACAATATTTCCCCATTGATCTGAACCACCCATCTGTAAAACAGTTCCATAACGACGATTTAATTCACGAAAATCATATGATTGCAAAATGGAATAGTTAAATTCAAGAAATGATAACCCTTGTTCTCTTTCCAAACGTGTTTTAACACTATCAAAGGATAACATACGATTAACTGAAAAATGAATGCCAACATCTCTTAGCAAGTCAATGTAGGAAAGCTTTTTCAGCCATTCTGCATTATCAACCGTAATTGTTTTGTTTTCGCCTGATCCAGGTTGTAAAATTTGATGAATATTCTGGACAATCCCATCTAAATTCCGGTCAATTGTACCCTGATTCATCAAGCTGCGTGCTTCTTCCCGGAAAGAGGGGTCTCCGATTTGGGCTGTTCCACCACCAACTAAAGCAACGGGCTGATGTCCATGTTTTCGCAATAAACGCAACAGCATCAGCTGTACCAAAGACCCGACATGCAAACTGTCAGCTGTTGGATCAAATCCGATATATCCAGAAATAGAACCTTTTGCCATACGCTCATCCAGACTTTCCAGATCAGTCGCCTGAAAAATAAATCCTCGTGCCTGTGCTTCCTGTATAAACGAACTTTTTGGGGTCATAATATTATCTCAGAATCAGATTTGGTCAAAAATTTAATCAACGTTGACTTGAACTCGGCAAATCAGATTTTTCTATGTATCATGAATTAGTTTAAAATCAAAGAACACGCTTTAAATGTTCCTCAAAACTAAAGAGACTCTTTTTATGAAGGGGGTAATGAAATGGGCGGTGCATACCCATTTGACGGGTCAGTGATCCTGACCTTTTGCTGAGACTGGCGTGAATGTTTTAACCCTAACAAAATAGACGGGGGTGAAACATAATGATTAGGTGTTCCACTTGTATATTCACGCATAGTCGATTGATCATCTGTCAAGGCAGGATGTTCAGAATTGGTATAGACACCCCCCTCCTCGATATAGGGATCTGGATGAGTATGCCAACCTTTTTTACGTAGCGGATTATGCGTCTGATGTTTGGAAGGGTATAAACCTCTTTTTTTATGATAGGATGGAAAAATGCCAGTATCAGTATTATACTTATTCTCCGATTGATGGATATTCCATTCTTCATTCGGGGTTTCCTTAGTTGTCACAGAAGGCTTGGCATAAATTGAATGACTTGATGAATCATATAGACTTATCCCAATCATGAATAAGAAAAGTTGGTATTTTTTCATAATTCGCTCATATCCCTTAATAATCGCCTAGATTATAATATTTTTTTAGACAAATGGTGAATGTTTTTTTGATTATCTTTTTATGATTTGCATCCTAGTGATCGGACAAAAAAACTTTTCTTGAACAATTATACTCAAATAACATTTAATATTTTGTTTAAGCCTAAAAAACTTTGGAAATCCAACATTCATTTATAAATTAGCTAAATTTTTATTTCAGTAATTTTTTAAACCATTTGTCTTTTTCCTATGCCAATGCAGGTAAAAGCTAGGTTTACGATAATGATTATAACACGATAGGTGGCTTTAATTCTGATTTCGATAAGGTATATGATAAGTATTGTCAATTTATTGGGTAAGGTTGATCATAATTCCGGTAAGATATATAATTAAGAATGATCATTTTATTAGGTAAGATTGACCCAAAACATCACAACCGGGATTAATATTATTAAAAGATAAACTTATATCAAAATGGGTATGGTAATTATGAGGATTATAAAAAAAAGACTTTTACTGTCCTATAGCGCTTTTCTGGGATTACTTTTATCCTGTCCAGCCTTGGCTGAAACTACCCAAGTCACAGACGAATCAAAAACGACCATTAATCACTCCCCAACGGGAGATAACATGATGTATCAAAAATTTGATTTTCTAAAATCTTACGCTCATGAAAAAAACCAAGATTTCGATAAAGATCTAGATAAGCTGGAAAAGCAAATCCAGGACAAAAACAGCAATTTACACAAAAATCTGGAACAACTTAAAACCTATACACATGATAAAAAGAAAGATTTAAATGAAGAAATTGAATATCTTAAAACACAAGTTAATGATAAGAACAGTGACCTTTATAAAAAACTCAATGAATTAGAAACAAAGGCCAAAGACAAAAATAGCGATATATATCGGGAACTGAAACATATAAAAGATATAATCGAAAGTCAGCCTGATCAACCCAATAAACCGGCATCTTTAAGCAAATAAAGATAACATTTAATAACTGGAGAAACTCTCTTTTCTTCAGTTATCTTTTTTCATTAAAATTCATAGAATAACTATATCTCGTAGCATTTCATTATTTTCTATATAATTAAGTAATAAATTAAAATATATTGAATTTAAAATATTTAAAATATAGAATAGAAATTGTAATGAGTTATATAATATAAAATAATTTTGCCAATAATAATGAATAAAATTATCCAAGTAATAAAATTTAATTATTAATTTATTATTTTATATTTCTCAAATTTCTTTAGGTGATAAATATGTCTGAAAAAGAAAAGTCTGAGAATAATGCGAATTCTTCCGTATTTCATACCAACTCTCGTCGCCAAGTCCTTACCGGTGTTGCTGTTGGAGCTGCCGCTTTAGCGACAAACAGGAGTATTCATGCCATGCCTGAACATGTTGAAAATAAATCTATCCCTCCTCTAAAAAACCCAATGTCCCTATACCCAATGCCTCCCTTTTCTAAACAGCCACAACCTTGGCCTGGTTTACAGTCCAAGATGCAACCTGTTCCTGATTGCGGAGAAAAAACATATCAGGGAAGCGGACGTTTAAAAGGACGACACGCACTAGTTACAGGAGGTGATTCCGGTATTGGACGCGCTGCCGCTATAGCCTTTGCACGTGAAGGAGCGGATGTTGCCATCAATTATCTACCACAAGAAGAACCTGATGCAAAAGAGGTCATTGATCTTATTCAAAAAGCCGGACGTAAGGCTGTTGCATTACCCGGTGATATCCGGAATGAGGAATTCTGTAAAAAACTTGTTGCAGATGCTGTAGCCAAATTGGGTCAAATAGATATTCTTGCCCATGTGGCTGGAAGACAAAAATATTCTGAACAACTGACTGATATAACAACAGAAGAATTTGATTGGACAATGAAAACCAATCTTTATGCACTTTTCTGGATCACCAAAGCTGCCATTCCACATTTGCCACCTGGCAGTTCCATCATCACCACCTCTTCACTCGTATCATATATGCCTCCAGAAATTCTGGTGGATTATGGCATGTCCAAAGCAGGTATCAGCAACTTTACCAAATCAATGGCCAAACAGCTTCTTCCCAAAGGAATACGTGTCAACTGTGTTGATCCAGGACCTTTCTGGACCCCCCTACAAATTTGCGGGGCTCAGCCCCAATCAGCTATTCCCAACTTTGGTGGTGAAAGTCCGTTTAAACGACCTGGGCAACCTGCAGAAATCGCTCCCTTATATGTTACACTTGCCTCTACTGAATCATCTTATGTAACAGGGCAAAGCTGGGGAATTGTGGGAGGAACAGGACAACCTGGATAATCTTATTATTTTCTGCTTTATAATCTCTAATATCCATTATTTTTAAGGTTCATTAATTTTATAATGAACCTTTTTTATAAAAAATCATCTTTCTAAGTCTTGCTTATTTTCAATTTAACCCAATAATTTGCCTTTAAAACGGACAACTTGTCTCCAATTCCACGTTTCCGGGACAAATGATCCCATTGTTCAAACCTGTGTAGATCCCGTTTGGCCAAAATAACAGGTAAAATAACGGATCTGTAATGACGATCTAACAAACAAGCCTTCTCGCTTCTTCGCAAATAAAAATATGCCTTTTCTATTAAAATATCACGGATTGCATTAAGTTCTGATGATGTTACGCTAATTCCGTTTTCTGACCGCTGTAACGAGAAATCATGAATTATCTCTGCTGGCAAAGGACAACGCCCTTTTCTAAATATATTCGGTAAATTTTTTGAAATATGAACGGTTTCACTGGCAATACCCGCTGCAATCACCGCTTCAACCAACGGTAATTCTCTTATTTTAAAAAGATTTGCAAGAATCCGCTGAATTTGTCCAACAGACCGCACCATTATCGAATCCCAATGATTCCAATTTTTTATACCCTCTAATTCTTCTTCGCGAGCGGAAATGATTTTTAAAAGATCTTCAGCAGAAAACAAATTTCGATCCAGAGAATCCTTGATATAAGGCGCAATTTCATGATCCCGGTCGGATTTGTTTGCCAACAAGTCCCGCCACCATTGCAAACGGATATAACCCGCCATTGGCCCTGCCACATCCCATGAAGAGGATAGGGTCACGGCCCGAGTAATCTCGGTATAAAATGCCAATAAACGAAAATATTGTTCTCGTAAATCAGAAGGCATAAAAAGCGCGCAAAAGAAGTGATCTGGATCAGACTTTCTTACATATTGGCCGCAAAAAGAAAGGGGTTTAGATTTTTCTTTAATCATTTCCAAAAGATATATATAATTTATGAAGGAGATGTGCCTAAAAAATTTATCAATTAATCTCTGTAAAATTCCGCATAATCTCTATATAAGAGAATTAAGAACCAAAAAGGTCTTATATAATTTTTTAAAATTATTGCAATATATCGAGGAACCAAATGTCTTTTGAATTACCACAACTTCCCTTTCCCTATAATGCTCTGGCTCGTTCAGGAATGAGCGAAGAAACCATGCAATTTCACCATGACAAGCATCATCAAGCTTATGTTAATACCCTGAATGATCTTATCAAAGCAAACCCTGCACTTGAAGGGAAATCATTAGAAGAATTAATTGTAACGGCAGCAAAGGATGAATCCTTAACACCTGTTTTGAATAATGCAGGTCAACATTACAACCATTCTTTATTCTGGAATTCCCTAAGTCCTGATGGTGGTTCAATGTCTCCTGCATTTGAAGAGTTAATCCGTAAAAATTTTGGTTCAGTTGAAAATTTCAAAGCTGAATTCAAAAAGGCCGCTACCACGCAATTTGGCTCGGGATGGGCTTGGCTGGTTTTGACTTCTGACAATAAATTAATCGTTACCAAAACACCAAATGGTAAAAACCCGATTTCCGAGGGCCAGGGAAAACCTCTATTAACCATTGATGTATGGGAACATGCATATTATATTGATTTCCGTAATCGCCGCCCTGATTTTGTGGATAATTTCCTTAATAATCTCGCAAATTATGATTTTGCAGAAGCCCAAATAAACGCAAAATAAACTGTATCAAGGAAACCGGCATTCCGCCGGTTTTTTATTCCGCTTTTACCGTTTCATCAGCTTTATCCAATGTAACAGCCTTATTTTCTTTGGCTTCTTTTTTACCTTGGTTTTTTATCTTGGATTGGGTATTTTCTGTTTGGGCCTTACTTTCCAAAACAGTCGTAACAGTACTACGAACAACCATTACTCGGACATTTGACGCAATTTCCACTTCCATTTGATCTGAATCTTCCTGGTTACGTACAATTTTACCAACAATACCACCCGCGGTTACAATTTTATCACCCCGTCGCAATGCTTTCATTTTTTCACGAACTTGCTTGGCTTTTTTTTGCTGCGGCATAATAACAATAAAATAAAATACCAGAAATATTCCAATAAAAGGCAGTAAACTCATGATTGTGGCAGTACCACCTCCACCACCACCTGCACTTTGTGCATAGGCAGGAGTAATAAATAAATCCATAAAATTGATCATCAAACTGCTTTCCTATCTTATTCACATTACGTATATTGATCATCTATCATTATAGGCACCTTCATACACTATATAAAGTATCTCGCATACTACAAGATCATGAAAACCGGAAAAAAGATGACTCAATCCCTTATCCCCTTACTGGAACGTATCGCGATTTCCCTAGAGAGACTTGCCCCTCCTCAGCCAAAAATTGAAAATATTGATAAACATAACTGTTTTATCTGGTCCGCCCAGAATAATGAATTGACACCCATTCAGAATATGCCTTTTATCGACTTTCATCTGTTACAAGGGATCGAAAACCAAAAAGAAACACTTTTTCTGAATACATATCATTTTGCCAAAAATCTTCCCGCCAATAACGTTCTTTTATGGGGGGCAAGGGGAACGGGAAAATCTTCATTGATCAAATCGGTTTATCATGAAGTAAACAGCAAACTATCAAACATTTGCCCTCTTTTGAAAATTATTGAAATTCCCAGGGATGATATCTACTCCCTTCCCATTCTTTTACGGTTATTGAAACCTCTGTCTTACAAATTCATCATTTTTTCAGATGATCTTTCCTTTGAATCAGAAGACCGTGATTATAAAGCGCTCAAATCCGTATTAGATGGTGGAATTGCCGGACGCCCAGAAAATGTGTTATTTTACGCCACAAGCAATCGTAGACATCTAATGCCAAGGAATATGATTGAAAATGAATCCTCTTCCGCCATTAATCCTTCTGAAGCCATTGAGGAAAAAATATCTCTTTCTGATCGTTTTGGATTATGGATCGGATTTCATAATTGTTCCAAAGATTTATTTGATCAGATTGTAACAGAATATGCAAAGGCAAGAAAATTACCCATTTCAAAAGAGGATCTCATAGCACAGGCCAACGAATGGTCAGTTACTCGTGGTGCCAGAAATGGCCGTGTTGCCTGGCAATTTATAGAGGATTTAACGGCCAAATTATCCAGTGGATAATACTTTTTTCTTTTTACAATTTGACAGTCCAAAAACAAAAGGGGGTGAATTTTATCCCCTTTTGTTATATTTCATTATCCGATTTTTTCAATACCACCCATATAAGATCGAAGCACTTCAGGAATAGATATTGAACCATCCTCATTTTGATAGTTTTCCATAACAGCAACCAAAGCCCGTCCAACTGCAACACCAGATCCATTTAAAGTATGCAGAAATACCGGAGGCGTTTTTCTACCCTCTTCAGGTTGTGGGCGATAGCGAGCATTCATGCGACGCGCCTGAAAATCACGTGTATTGGAACAAGATGAAATTTCGCGCCAGGCTTGTTGGCCTGGCAGCCAAACTTCCAGATCCCAGGTTTTTGCTGCCCCAAATCCAGTATCACCAGAACATAACAAGACACGACGATAGGGTAATTCCAATTTTTCAAGAACCATTTCGGCACAACGGGTCATCCGCTCATGCTCTTTTTCACTTTCTTCAGGTGCGGTCACACTGACCATTTCAACCTTATAAAATTGGTGCTGTCGAATTAATCCCCTTGTATCACGACCAGCAGCTCCTGCTTCACTTCGGAAGCAGGCGGTTAAAGCAGTTCTGCGAACAGGTAATTGATCATAATTGATTATTTCACCTGCCTGTATTCCTGTCAGAGGGACCTCTGCTGTTGGAATTAGCCAACGATCATCTTTTGTACAAAAAGACTGATCCCCGAATTTAGGCAATTTATCCGTGTTAAACATGGTCTGTTCATTAACTAGTAATGGAACGACATATTCCTCGTAATCATGTTCAGTTGTATGAAAATCCAGCATAAATTGTCCCAGGGCACGATCAAGTCTTGCCAACGCTCCACGTAAAATGCTGAACCGTGCGCCCGCTAACTTGGTAGCTGCATTAAAATCCATCAACCCTGATTTTTCGCCCAACTCGAAATGCTGCAATGGAGTAAAACCAAATTCACGTATTTTTCCCCAATAATGTACAACAACATTTTCAGTTTCATCTTTTCCCGTCGGAACCTCCACAGCCAAACGATTAGGCAAACTTGCCAGAACCTCAAAAATTTGTTGATCCAGTTTATCCGCACGCGTCTGCAATGAATCTATTTCCTGACGCAACCTTATGGCTTGCGCTTCCAAAACGGAACTGTTTTCTTTATTCCGTTTTAACTGACCAATTTGTTTTGAAATGTTATTTCGATCAGCTTGTTTTTGATGCAGCTCATTCAAATATGAGCGCCGTTCCTCATCATACGATAATAATGTCTGACTAACTGCCGATAATCCACGACGGGCCAAATCGTTATCAAAAGCCACAGGATCAGAACGCAGAGCACGAAAATCATGCATTATAATAATTCCTTTTCTGGTTTGGGTTCCACCATTCGGGCAGATAAAATTGAAATCTCATATAAAATAATTAAAGGGATAGCCAAGGAAGTTTGTGTAATTACATCGGGAGGTGTAAGAACTGCAGCAATTACAAAAGCAATAACATATGCATATCTTCTGAATTTCTTTAACTTTAATGAAGTCACAAAACCTATTTTTGTCATCAATGTCAACATGACAGGAAGCTCAAATGCAATACCAAAAGCCATGATTAACCGCATAACTAACGAAAGATATTCGGAAACCTTGGCTTGCAATTCAATATGCATATTATGATCCCCCCCAACCTGAAAAGATAAAAAGAATTTCCAGGCAAAAGGAAAGACAAAGAAATAAGCGAGCGCTGCACCCAGTAAAAACAAAATCGGTGTTGCAACCAAAAAAGGCGCAAATATCCTTTTTTCATTTCGATATAATCCCGGGGCGATATATATCCATGCTTGAATGGCAAACATAGGAAATGAACAAAAAATTGCACCGAAAAATGCCAACTTGATATAAGTGAAAAATGCCTCATACAAGGCCGTATAAATAAGATGGGGTTGTTCTCCCTGTTGTCGCATGGCTTGCGCCAAGGGGTGGGCCAAGAACATATAGATTTGTTCCGAATAGTAATAACAAAACCCAAAAGCAATCAAAAAAGTTGCCAGACAGACAATCATTCGACGACGTAACTCAATAAAATGTTCCATCAGAGACATTGATTTATCATTGATCAACTCTTCTTCGGGAATATTCATGGCCATCCCTGTTCCCTGTAATTGACAATTTGTGGTGGAATCATCGCTGGAACAGGTGGAGCCGATCTTTTAACCTGTAAACGCTGCGCAATTGCAGGAGGAAAAAAAATTGGAGCTGGATCTTTTTTTGCCAAAGCTTCCAGATCAGGTTCCTTATGATCGGTTGACACTGAATATTCGGGAATAATCTCAGGCTCTTTATTTGAAAAAGGAATTTCATAAGGTTTCGAAGATTGAATAGATGTTTGATTCAAGGGGGAATTTAAATTCTCCTGAAGTGTTCTATCTCGATCGATTACATCCAATATTGCACTTTTAATATTCATACGACGTAATTTCATCAACTGATCTTTGGCTTCCTTAAGGTCTGGATCCTTAACCATCTCATCCACCTGACTATGAAATTCACGTGCCATGCCCCTGCATTTTTTCACTACGTCACTAAACCAATGGACAATTTTTGGAAAATCTTTTGGTCCTATAAATATCATGCTGACAATCCCAATCAATATCAGTTCTGCCCAAGAAAAATCAAACATGCTTTATATTTCCCCCTCTATTTCCATAATATGCATCATGATTTGGTTTTATATGATTTGTTTAGCAAAGAATTACCACTTATTTATTCATCATTTAAAGAATGGTACGGAATATCTCCAAATAACTCCTCTTTTTTTGGCAAATCATTTAAATCATTTAACCCCAAATAAGTTAAAAATTCTTTGGATGTTTTCCATAAAGTTGGTCGTCCTGGTACAGATTTATATCCACAAGGTTTGATAAGACCATATCCCAATAAAGTTTCCAAAACAGTTTGGCTTAAACCGACCCCTCGAATTTTTTCGATATCTGTCCGAGTGCAAGGCTGATGATAAGCAACGACGGCCAAGGTTTCCATTGTTGCACGAGATAAACGCTTTGGCCTGGCAATGATTTTTACCAGATATGCCGTCCATTCCTGAGCTGTCCGAAATTGCCATCCACCGGCAACTTTACATAAACGAATGCCACGATACGCATAATCCTCTTGAAGTGAATGAATAATGTCAAGGATGCTAACAGTTGCCTTTCCTTCAGGATTTAAATTTATTGAATTTTTTTCCAGCAAAGATTCAATTGATTGTTCTGAAACAGGCTCCGTTTGCGAAAATATATATGCTTCGATCAACCCTTTTAAATCTTCCAAGTCCGTCCTCATTCCACTTCCAAATTTTGATGATAGGATTGGCCGTCATTTCGTGATTGCAATCGAATTTGACCAAACTGCTCTTGCTGATCAAGCTTTATTTCACCAAGCTTTGCCAGTTCCAATCCGGCCAGTAACATTCCGCACCAGGCAGCTTTCCATTGTTGCTGTTGTTGGACAGGTGATTGATCCTTTTTATTAACCGCCTCCCAACGGGGTAGAAAAGCATCCAACGCATGCCATCCAGGTACATGATGAGATTTGAGTAAATGTTTCAAACGATTTAGAGCATCTTTGACCGTCCAAAAATGAAACGATCGAATTCGCCACTCCCTTTTTTTATTTTTACGATGGAATATCCGAATATATGCGTCAATAAAACGTGCACTATCCAATATCAATCCAGAGGAATCCACTGAAGTAAGATCTTCATAATATCCCCTGGCAAAAACCTCGCTCCCCAATAAAGGTCGCTCCTGCATCCACAATGCCGCTTTATTGATTTGTTCCAGCCCTTGCAAACGTTCTTGAAGTAAATCAACCGCCTGTTCAGTATCACCAAAATGATCAGTTTTTTGCGGCAATAACAGACATGATTTCAACCATGCCAACCAACTCGCCATAACCAACCAGTCGGCTGCCAACTCCAATCTTATTTTTTTTGCAGATTCAATAATTTGTAGATATTGCTCAACCAGTGGCAAAATTGATATCTGAGTTAAATCAACTTTTTGGGTTTTAGCCAATTGCAACAACATATCCAACGGCCCTTCAAATCCATCAAGCCGAACAATGAAAGTCTCATCATTCCATGAAGAAGAATGATTTTCCATTTCCATCTCATGAACAAGATCCGATTGCCGCATTATTATACCAGATTTATGAAAACCAGATTAAAAATTGGCCAACGTGCAAGAAAGACTTTTCGTTTTCAATTGGCTACAAAAACTATTTGCCTGAGTCTTGGAGGTAAAACCCTTAATTCTTATTCGATAAATCGTATTACCCTTAACATTAGCCTTTTGAATGGTGGGAGAATATTGCCCCAATAACTCTGGAGCTTTTTTGCGCATGACCTGCCATTGTTTTTGTGCTGCAGCATTTGACCCTAATGCAGCCAACTGCACAATAAAATGACCATTTCCTACGCGTTTTTCTTCCAATTTTACAGAAGGGACTCTTTTACCGTTATCTTGACGATGATGCTGAATATGTTTTTTTGAAGGAACAGGCGCAACAGATTTTTCTGCCTCATCCGATTGTTCATCAGAGACATTACCCTCATCTTCCTTTGATTGTGCCTGCTTTTTATTTTTATTCTCTGGCAAGTCATTACCCATTGATGATGTTGTCGTCGATGGAACTGCACCCGAAGGTACATTATTGGGAGACGATACTCCATTATCCGTAACATTGCCATTCACATTGGTCATTGCGGGAGTCTGATTATTAGAGGCTATTGAATTGCCTGTCCCATATTGTGCAGCTAATGCCGATGGGTCAGCCTGTTCAGGTCCAGGCGCAAGAACAGGTTTTCCATTCGCTTCCATTTGACCTTCAGCCTTATCCATACCAATAGTTTCTGTGTTGTTTTCCGGTAAAGGTTTTTCCTTGGCAGCAATTTGAGGCGGTTCAAAAACGGGAATACCCTGATGTCCTGCATGAGACATCATCCACCCTCCAATGAAAAGCAATAAAATACCGCCAATTCCCGCTGCGGCATAGGCTAATCGACGTGTCGAGGAATCTCCATGAAATAAATTCTGCATAAATGCGAAACGTGGCTGTCCGCGACGATCATAATCCTCATCATATTCGTCTTCTTCATCGTCTTCTTCATGATAACGTGATGCCATTCTTTCCCTGCCATTTGGATCAGGATGATTTTGACGTGGAGACAATCGTCCATCATCTTCACGGGCAGGATTCATATGTGGGTCTTGTCCACGCATCATATTCTCTCTACCCTGACCCGAACGAGAGGCTTCCATGGAATCATCATCAAAAAATGATCTTTTTCTAGGGGGTTCAGGTGAATTTTGATCCATCATCTCATTTCCTCAACTGGTTCTATTCCCAAGACCTGCATAGCAGAACGAATTACACTTGCAATAGCTTCAATCAACGCCATTCTGGCCAACGTGCCATGAACATCACCTTTTTGGATGAAGCGTAAAGTCGCATCATCCCGTCCGGCATTCCACAATGCATGAAAATCTGATGCAAGATCCATCAAATAATAGGCAATACGATGTGGTTCACGCATCAAAGCGGCGCTTTCAACTGTACGGGGCCATTGTGCAAGTCGCCGCATAATCGCTAATTCCTCTTCATTTCTGATATTGGATAGATCCGTTTTTGCCAGAGCGGAGGCCGTTAATCGCTCTTGACCAAAAATCTCTTCAGCAGAACGCAAAACGGAACGGCATCTTGCATGCGCATATTGAACATAAAAAACAGGATTGTCACGGGTTTGAGCAACAACCTGTTCAAGATCGAAATTCATTTGCGCATCAGATTTACGTGTTAACATGGTAAACCGCACCGCGTCTTTTCCAACTTCATCGATCAGATCGCGTAATGTTACAAAAGTGCCTGCCCGTTTGGACATCCTTACAACCTCACCATTACGAACAACTCGAACGATCTGACATAAAATAACTTCAAAATCAGTTGACACATCCACTGGATTTAGAGCTTTTACTGCCGCATTCATACGGGAAACATACCCACCGTGATCTGCACCCCATACATCCAATAGAATCTGATAACCTCTTTTTATTTTATCATAATGATAACCTATATCATTAGCAAAATATGTTGCACTGCCATCAGATTTCCGTAAGGGACGATCCACGTCGTCACCATAAGCCGTTGATTTAAAAAGTGTTTGTGGACGAACTTCCCAGTCATCTGGCAATTTCCCTTTGGGAGGTTCCAGTATACCTGTATACACCAGTCCCTTTTTTTCCAATATCCGAATTGCCTGATCGGCTATACCAGATTCAAGAATTGCACGTTCTGAGATGAATTCTTCCTGCAAAACACCTAAAGCTTTCAGATCTTGACGGATATCACGCATCATATGAGTCAAAACGCACTGTTTAACTTTTTCAAACCATGCTGGAAACGGTTTTTGTTCTATGCCCTTTAATAATGTCTTACCATATTGCTGAGCAAGATCCTGTCCAACTGGAATAAGATAATCTCCTTGGTATTGTAAACCAGTTGGCATGTACGTCTTGTAACGCTCTTCAAAATCAGTCGGGGAACAATCTCCTTCAAGAATCTGAACATAACGCCAATAGGCTGCCCATGTTAATGCAACAACCTGATTACCCGCATCATTGATATAATATTCCTTGGTAACGTCAAAACCAGCCTTAGCCATCAAATTGGCCAACACATCCCCAACGACCGCGCCACGACAGTGACCTACATGCATTGGCCCTGTCGGATTGGCAGATACATATTCAATGTTGGTTTTGATATTATTTCCAATCTGACTGTTTCCATACGCTTCCTGTATCTGCAAAATCGTTGAAACAAGATTTTGAAAAACAGAAGGGGCCAATTTCAAATTCACAAATCCCGGCCCAGCAGGTTCAGCCTTTTCAATACCAGAAACAGATTGCAGGCGTTCAGCCAATTCCTTGGCAATTTCCTGTGGCCGACGCTTGGCAATTTTTGCCGTAATCAAGGCTGCATTCGTCGCCATATCCCCATGTGAAACATCACGTGTAGGTGTCAATTCAATTCTTTTTATCAAATCTTCTGACAAATCAGGTAAAATTTGTCGCAAGGCCTTTATAACACAATGATAAAAGGAAACATATAAATTCTGCTCAGCCATACAAAAATTATCTTTCTTTATAAACACCTTATCCATACCCAATTATTCAGCAATCCTGAAAATAAAATTGACCATACCCTAAACAAGACTTTGAACCATACAACAAATTATTTAGATTTTTACGACAAAATAGATAAATCGGTCAGTCTTTGATACTCTTCTATTGCATAACGATCTGTCATACCAGCAATATAATCCGTAATAACCCGTAAAATACCTGATTTCTGTTTTCTTTTTCCTGCCTCCAAGGCACGTATTTGCCATTTTTTGGGTAACAAATCAACATTTTCAGATAAAATCTCGAATAAATGCTGAACCAACAATTCCCCCTTTCGACTCATACGATTGACACGCCAATGCGAATATAAATTCTGATACAAGAATTTACGAATTTTTTGATTGCCTTCCATAATTTTAGGACTAAATTGCACGATCCCATATGTGCAATTCCTGATATCCTCTGGCGTCTTCGGGTTCAAACCGCTTAAGTTATCAGCAGTCTGTTTTTTCAAATCACGAACCAGACAATCGATAACCCGTCTTATTACTTCATATCTCAAACGCTTTTGAAGACTATCCTTAAATTTACATTGCTCCATTTGTTTTCTTGCTTCATATAAAGCCTCTCCAACAACGGGAAGATCTTCCAAATCTTTAAATTCTATCAATCCCGCACGTAAACCATCATCCAAATCATGGCTATGATAGGCAATATCATCGGAAATTGATGCTATTTGGGCTTCCGCTGATGCATAATTGAACAAATCCAAGGGATATGACCGATTAATCCGTTCTAAATAAGGGTCGGGATTGTCAACCGGCCCATTATGTTTAGCTAATCCCTCTAAACTTTCCCAAGTCAAATTGAGTCCATTAAAGGCAATATATTGTTGCTCCAATAACGTTACCTGTCTTAATGACTGGTCATTATGACTGAAACCGTTATAATCCTGCATCATCTTTGCTAGAGCCCTTTCTCCAGCATGTCCAAAGGGTGAATGTCCCAAATCATGTGCCAGCGCCAAACATTCTGTCAAATCCACATTTAATTTCAAAGCGCGAGCAACAGAACAGGCAATTTGCGCAACCTCTAACGAATGCGTCAAACGAGTTCGAAAAAAATCACCCTCGTGATTGATAAAAACCTGTGTCTTATATTGCAATACACGGAAAGCTGTAGAATGGATTACACGATCCCGATCTCTTTGCCAGGGGTTACGACCTTGTGCCTCCGTTTCAGGATAAAATCGTCCCCGAGCTGTTTTTTCCTGAACGGCATAAGGTGCTAGATTCATGATTGCCACGCCTAAATTTATCCAACATAATCAATTTAAATTATCCTGATCATTTATTATTCTAATTATATCATTATAAAATTGTAATGGTATATAGCTCTCAATTTATTTTAAAATACGACCAAAATTCAATGACTACAATCATATATGTGTTAGATTAAAATACAGCACTTTCGATTTTACATAATTCAATCATCCGGAATTTTACTTTTTTCCAATCACAAAAAATCAAAGCTTAGAGACAAAAAGGATAATCTGTCCACCCTTGCCATCAAGATATAATGAGATTAATTTGACTGGAATTCAATTTGTATCTTTTCATACCAAGGATTATCCTGATGAAGCTTGCTAGCTGGAATGTTAACTCTATTCGCCAAAGACTTTCCCATGTTCAAAAATGGCTTCAAAAAGAACAACCTGACTGGCTCTTTTTACAGGAAATCAAATGCCAGAACGCACAGTTTCCATCGGAAAGTTTTAAAGCCTTAGGCTATCATGTTATCGTGCATGGACAAAAAGCCTATAACGGGGTTGCCACCTTAAGCCGCCATCCCTATAAATTGCTTCATACGGATTTACCTGATCTACAGAATACAAAAGACCATGCTCGATATCTCGAGATTGAGAGTCAAGGAATTCATCTCTGCAATCTATATTTACCAAATGGTAATTCCGGCGGCGAAGAGGGATTTCAATTCAAAATGGATTTTATTAATGCATTAATCAAACATGCCCAATCCTTATTGAACGACAAACAAAACTGTATTTTTGCAGGTGATTTCAACATTTGCCCCACCGACAGTGATTTAACCACCAATATACTTTCTTCCGATGACGCATTGATCCGTCCGGAAAGCCGAAAAGGTTTTTATACGCTCTTATGGTTGGGTCTGTCGGATGCATTTCGCATTCTCCATCCTGATACAATCGAATATAGTTTTTGGGATTACACCAAAGCTGCATGGCAACGAAATGCAGGTCTTCGAATTGACCATGTTCTATTGTCAGCAAAAATAACTGAACAATTAAAAAATTGCTGGATTGATAAAGAGGAACGAGCCAAAACCCAACCTTCTGACCACGCCCCCATTGTCATTGAATTTTGATAAACAATCAACTGTTCTTCAAACAGCCATCCAGCTTGTAGTTGTTCCTTTATAAGGTGTATCAAACTCCCTTATAACCTCGGCAAATTTTTGATGATCCAATAATATACAGGATGGATATTTTGCCTCTCCACGCAAAGCACGATAAAAATGACGGTTCAGTGCACGCGCGAACACTCCTGGGCCTGTCTTGTAGGCAATGAATAAACCCTGATGCAAATAACTATTCCGGTAAAGACTCAACATACATTCTTCTAGAATAGGACTTTTCGCAACAGAACCAAAAAAGTCATTATGAACTACATTATTATGCGTTAGAAAGAATACATGATCATAAATAGCAGGAGTTATTAAGTAAAATTTTTCAACAGATTGAATCTGAATATCAGCATCCAGCCACCAGCCACCATAATAGTTAATAACGTGAACCCTTAGAAAATCCGCCGCTTCAGCTGGATGACGAGCAGAAAGAAAGATTTGCCGTGCTTCAACACCGTAATTTTGATATAACCACTCTGTTGCTTCCGCCTTATCAAAAATTTTTAGGTTAAAATGACCAAGTTCTTTTAGAAATTTAAAATTATTACTTATTTCCTCCGGAGGATTCTGATCCCAATATAAAAATAAATTATTGGGAATAACACTAAAATCGGCCCTACCCACTTCTCTATTTTTAATCCCTATCGATGATACAGGATTAAAGATATTCATCATAATTGTAAGATAGATTGTATCGGCTTCCTCACCGGTATGAAATTCCTCATAACAATTTTGCATAATTCGAATGGCATTAAAAGCATCATTGTTTTCTCTATATTGTTTCCATCCAACCACAAAATTATATAAAGGAATACATAGATTTTTTAACTGTTCAAGTTCTTCTCGCTTTAACGGCAAACTTGCTTTCAGTAAAGCAACCTGACGGGCCATAAGTAAAACATGAGCCAATGGATATTGGGTTGGACTTTTGGAGTGGGTATCAAACGCTATTTTATAGAAAAAAGCTGCCTCGGAATAAAAATGATTTGTCGAGAGAATGTTTGCAATATCAAACAAGGGATTTAAATCTTTTGCCCCATGATGTTTGAAAACATCCAAAGCTTGGGGACAAACAGATAAAATCTCCTCATAACCAACATCCAAATTCATATCATCAGTCATAATTTTAACTTTACCTTAATTATATATTCAATTCTAAAATTGCTTAATATTTCAAATATGAGACCACTATTGACTATCAAACTGAACTCCAGGTCCCTTTTTGTTTGTATGCAACTGGATATTGTTCAGTTAATTTGGAAAAAAATGAAGAATCCATAATTTTCAAAGAAGGATATTTCAATTTTCTTTCTTTTATACAACGCGAATAAATTCTATTTAATGCTCTCATAAAAACACCCGGACCTGTTTTATAAGAAATAAATAAACCATCATATTTATAACAATTGTGATAGATAGACAACAAACAATCTTCTAAAAAAACGTTATGCGGTTGGGCTCCAAAAAGATCATTATGAACAAAATTTCCCTCAGTCAGAAAAAAAATCGCATCATAATTTGCCGGAATCATTTCAATAAACTGATTTTCAGAAACAATTTTCAAATCCGCATCTACCCAAAACCCACCCAATAGATTAATGACATGAACGCGCAAAATATCCGCAGCCTCTGCAGGATGTCTGGATTTTAGAAAAAGTTCCCTGGCATCACGCCCGTAATAGCCATATAACCATTCACAAGCCCTATCCCTGTCAAAAACCTCTACTTTAAAATGCTGGAACTTCTGATGATACTCAATATTTTCCTTAACATCCTCCGGTAAATTCTGATCCCAGTAAAAAAAAATAGATTGAGGAATCTTATTCTTAACCATTCTCTCAGGGAAAATATCAGATTTCAATGCATCATGAATTAAACCAACATTAATAGCATCAATTTCTTCACCTGTATGAAATTGTTCAAAAGTATGATCAATTTTCTTTATCGCCTGTAAAGCATCAATTTTTCCGCATCTATATTCTTCAACACCCCTAATATAATTCATCAAGGATGGGGAAAGCTCATGCAACCTTTGGCAATCTTTTTCATCCAGAGCTATACCGGCCTTTACCAAACACAACAGTTTAACCTGCAATAATATAGCTTCGCGTGGATGTGCTTCGGCTTCTAATTTACGATAATTAATCGCCTCTTGATAAAAAGCTGCTGCCTCTTCTAAAAAACCGTATAAATGTAAGTGATTAGCGATATTAAATGCCGTCATGACATCGTTACAGCCATGCTGATTATATAAATTTTCAGTCACTGGGGAACGTGCCGCCAGATCTTTTAAACTTTGTGCTTTCACTTTAACAATACCATCCTTACAGAATACAATTTAGAAAAAATACGAATTATATCTTACTGTTCCTTACTTGTAATAAAATAATGGAAGTTATAAAACATTATTTAATAAAAATATTCTTTGCTTTGCTTTACCACTTTCATATTATAATGCAATTAATTCTTTTTCGAGGCAATCAGGTATTCCAATGCGTAAATTATTTTACCTTTTAACTTTTTTTCCACTCTCAACATTTGCCAATGTTTCAACGGCCTCATCCTCCCCCGATCCCAAAACTTATCCTTCCACAATAAAAAATGAGAAAATTCATTCCATCATTAAAGAAAAAGATTTTCATGACTGGAATGTGATTGTCGGTAAAAATCATGCCTCCCTTAACTGGAACAGAAATTCAACTTCCAATTTAAATTTATATATTACACCTTCCGAACACAGAATAACCCTTGATGTAACAGCCAAAAAAAATACTTATCGGGAATTCAAGCTTTCTTACATAACCTGGAACATCAGGGAAGTTTCCGTAACCCTAAACAAGACAAGGGATCATAATGGCTGGGTAACCTATTCTACCGCTATCTACACAGATAACATCACAAAATTCATTAATGCTTTGCAACACAGTTCACCAATGATTTTGAATCTTTCGATTTCAACCTCAATTCCAATTGACATGAATGGTGAACGATCTGCATTGAATTCTTTCATGAATGTAATCAAGGAAAAAAATCTGGAAGCCCCCCCTCCCCTAGTCACAAGAAAAACAAATCCTGAACCTGTTAGCCCTCCTGACGGGATGTCTCCAGATTTAGTGCCTCTTTTTCAACAGGCTGATTATTATGTCAAAAAATGTATTGATCACGCCTCAGAACCATTAAATAGTCCAACCAGAAAATCAGTGTGTACAACACGTAATGATTATTTAAAAAAGATGAAAGATAAAGGCTGGTGCTGGGGAAGCGGTGACCCTGACCAACATGATAAAAATAAAAATTGGCGACTATGCATCATGAGTCCTAAAGGAAGCGTTCCCAAGTTGAAAGAAAAGGTCCAGGAGGATTTGCAAAAGGCTCAATCCATGATGAAGGATCAAATTTAATTTACATAAACCAGAACAAATCATAGTTTTTGCTTTAAACTTCGGTTTTAAACCTTTACTCTAGAATTAATTTATGAAGGGTAACGTATTCCATGATTTCTTTATCAAAAACATGTCAATTATTTGTTCTGGGTGTGAGTTTATTTACAACATCCTATTCTGTGACAACATATTCTGAAACTCTGAAAACACGAAAAATAACCCGGCAAACCAGCGAAAACATAAAATTTGGGGAATGGTTATATTATCCCCAATCTAATCCACCGACACTTGCCTGGTGGAATGAGAGAATGTCCCGAGCTGCACCAATCTTATATATTTCCTTTTCAGCTGAAAAAATCACGCTCAATGCCGTAACGCCACTTTGGCCAAATACGGGAATTATTTTCTACCTGAATGATAAAACAGAAAAACAGGGCATCAATCTCATTCTTCAGAAAAGAGATCAGGAAAACTGCTATTATTCCGCGACAATAGATTTGGAAAACCGACAAAAATTTGTGAATAATCTTGTTACTGTACGTAAGGCTCGTCTGATCACACCCATTTCATCGCAATCTTTATCCCTGAAACAAGTCAATCAAGCTATGCAGCTTATAATAACAACACATCCAGAGATTAACTTAACCTTACCGAGCACAACCGCTTCGCAATGATCTAAAGAGATTGTTTTTAATCTTTACCCAAAAAATGCCTTAACGAATTTAACAAAAAGTTGAAAAAAATATTAAAAATCCTTAAATTAAATTCAAATTTATGTGAACAAAAATATTGTTAATATTATTTGTTTTAATCCTCTTAAATGGAGATTTTTATTATGTCCAACTCCAAGAATAACTCCACTCCTGTTGATGCTCCCATTGAAATTGTCGTTGCAGATATCGGGGGGACAAATGCACGTTTTGCAATTGCCAGGATACAAAATGGACAGGTCGTTACCATTGACAGCGAAACCATTTTAAAAACAGCGGATTATGCAACTTTGCAACTTGCATGGGATGCCTTTGGACAAAAGGTTGGCCGTCCTTTGCCTAAACAAGCCTCCATGGCAATTGCCTGTCCGATTCGAGGTGATATTCTCAAATTTTCAAACAGTCCATGGATCATTCGGCCCGCCCTTATTCCCCAACAGCTAAATCTGGAAAAGCTTGTTCTGATAAATGATTTTGAAGCAATTGGACATGCGATCGCCAACTGTCAAGAGGACCATCTTAAACATGTTTGTGGCCCAAGAAGAAAAGAAAGTCCTCAAGGAATAACCACAGTTGTCGGTCCTGGAACAGGACTGGGAGTGGCTTCTCTTGCATTCGATACAGACAAATATACCGTTATTCCAAGTGAAGGCGGACATTCCTCTTATGCCCCTTGTGACAATATCGAAATCAGTATTTTACGGTACCTGAAACAACATTATCGCAGGGTTTCCGCAGAACGGATCATTTCTGGTCCCGGATTGGGTAATATCTATGATGCGCTTGGCGCAAATGCCGGACTGCCTGTTACCCATCACAGCGATAGCAATCTATGGGAGGCCGCATTAAAGGGTACCGACCATCTTGCCACGGCTGCACTGGAACGGTTTTGTCTGAATTTGGGAACTTTCTGCTCCGACATGGCTCTGGTACAATTGGCCAACCGTGTTGTAATTAGTGGTGGCATCGGTCTTCTTATAGCCGATTATCTTCCCCATTCGGGTTTTGCAGAACGGTTTGTTGATAAGGGTCGCTTTGAAAGAATGCTGGCTGATATCCCTGTTGAAATTCTGACCTATCCACAACCTGGACTTTTAGGAGCGGCTGCGGCTTTTGCAGTCCAACATTTAAAATAAGCCTTGTTGATTCTTTCAAAAAATTAGGTAAATTGATTCATTATGAATAGTGAGCCAAAAAAAATAATTTTGAAAGATTCTATAACTCAACGTCGCGACAAGGAAGCCGCGGCGTTACGCGAGAATCTAAAACGCAGAAAAAAGCAACAGCGTGAAAGAAAAGAGCGAGAACCACTAACGTAAAATGCTTTTTGTAAAGGTTTGTTTACAAAATACTTGTTTATCATTTCAAATTTATTTAATTAAAATGCAAAGATATAAAGGGTAGGGAGTAGCTTTATGCCAATTATGCCTGATCGCTGGATTAAAGAGATGGCTAATGAAAAAGGAATGATTGAACCTTTCGCTGATAAACAGCATCGTCAGGGAATAATTTCTTATGGTGTATCATCTTACGGATATGACGCCCGCGTTGCAGACGAGTTCAAAATCTTTACAGATGTCGACAATGCCATTGTAGATCCTAAAAATTTTACGCCAAGCAGCTTTGTAACCCGTAAAACAGATGTATGCGTGATTCCGCCCAACAGCTTTGCTCTGGCCAGAACCGTGGAATATTTTCGTATTCCAAAAGATATCTTGGTTATCTGTCTGGGAAAATCAACATATGCACGCTGTGGCATAATTGTAAATGTCACTCCTCTGGAACCTGAATGGGAGGGGCAGGTTACGATTGAAATCAGTAATACCACTCCCCTTCCTGCCAAAATTTACGCGAATGAAGGAATCTGCCAGCTTCTTTTCCTCAAGGGCAGTGAACCTTGTGAAGTCAGTTATGCCGATAAAAATGGCAAATACATGAAACAGATGGGTGTCGCTACCCCTCGCTTATAAATGAAAAAAAAAGAATGGATCGCTTTTTAATCCGTGGGGGCAGACCCTTATATGGTGATATCGTCATTGGGGGGGCAAAAAACGCAGCTTTGCCAATCATGGCATGTGCCTTGCTTACCCCTGAACCTTTATCACTAAGAAATGTTCCAAGTATTGTTGATATACGGACCATGTGCGCACTTCTGCAACAACATGGTCTTACCGTCACTTATAATGACAAGGATCCACATCATATCACTTTTCAAGGGGATATTGCAAATACCGAAGCTCCCTACAATATCGTTTCGAAAATGCGGGCCTCTATCCTTGTTCTAGGGCCCATTCTTGCACGTTGTGGTAAGGCCAAGGTCTCCCTGCCGGGAGGATGTGCAATCGGAACCCGTCCTGTTAATCTTCATCTGGATGCACTCAAAGCCTTGGGCGCTGAAATCGAAATTGATCAGGGATATGTTATTGCAACTGCACCCAAGGGATTACGTGGTGGTCGCTTTGTATTTCCATTTGTTTCTGTTGGCGCTACAGAGAATACAATCATGGCTGCCTGCCTTGCCAAAGGCAGAACGGAACTGCTGAATGCAGCCCGTGAACCTGAAATCTGCGATCTTATCGACTGCTTGATCGCGATGGGCGCCAAAATAGAGGGTAAAGGAACAAGTCATCTGATCATTGATGGCGTGGATCATTTACATGGCGCGGAACATTCCATCCTGTTTGATCGAATTGAATGCGGTACCTATGCCTGTGCAGCCGGTATTACAGGTGGAGAACTGCGCCTGATCGGAGCCGACATTCATGCCATGGGATCTGTTATTCATGCGTTGGAAGAGGCTGGGGTAGAGGTGTTTCCAGAAAAAAACGCCATTCTTGTCCGGCGCACGGGTGATTTAAGAGGCATTGATATCATGACAGAACCCTATCCAGGTTTTCCGACGGATATGCAGGCCCAATTCATGGCCCTTCTTTCAATTTCTGAAGGAGCGAGCATGATTACGGAAACAATTTTTGAAAACCGTTTCATGCATGTCCCAGAACTGAACCGTATGGGTGCAAGAATCAATGTTCATGGTTCTTCAGCAATTATTCGTGGTGTTCATTCCCTATCCGGCGCGCCTGTTATGGCAACGGATCTACGGGCTTCGTTTTCGTTAATCCTAGCCGGTCTGGCCGCAGCGGGAGAAACAAGCCTGAACAGGATTTATCATCTAGACCGCGGTTATGAAGCAGTTGATCAAAAACTGTCTGCCTGCGGTGCTCAAATTGAAAGAATCAAGACTAAATAATATTTTCATTCCTCATAGAAGAGAACTTGTTTTATACCAATGATCTGATTATAGTTAAACCTTAAATTATTTAACAATTTTATTATAATCAGATCCACTTTTGCTTACACTTTAAATGTCTGTACCTGGCGTGAAATCAAACCCTCTTATTTTAGCCCTTCCTAAAGGAAGGATACTAAAGGATTGTCTCCCTCTTCTTGAAACAGCCAATATTATACCAGAACCCGCTTTCTTTGATAAAGACAGCCGCCTTCTTCGCTTTAAGACAAATGACCCTGGGCTTGACATTATCCGCGTCCGTTCTTTCGATGTCGCAACATTTGTAGCTTTTGGCACGGCTTCTCTGGGTGTTTGTGGTTCCGATGTCCTGATGGAATTTGATTATTCGGATATTTATGCACCTCTTGATCTCAATATAGGACGCTGTCGTTTATCTATCGCGCAATTAGCGGATACAAAAAATAAAAATCTGGAAGACCCCGCGCGTTGGTCACAGATAAGTGTTGCAACCAAATATCCGAATATCACCCAACGTTATTTTGCCAGTAAAGGCGTGCAAGCAGATATCATTAATTTGCATGGTGCCATGGAACTTGCGCCTGTCTTGAAATTATCCAGCTTGATTGTGGATCTTGTCGATACAGGATCAACCCTAAGGGCCAATGGTCTACAGGAAATTAAAATGATTACACAAATCTCCAGCCGTCTCATCATCAATCGCACCGCCTTAAAAACACAATCTGCCCGCGTTAATGCATTAATTGAACGGTTTCGCCAACTTGTCACCCTTCCAAACAATGAAGATATATCATGAAAATCATATCAACAAATCAACCGGATTTTAAAACATTTTTCTGTAATCTTCTTGCCGCGCGAACAGCAGACACTTCACAAGCAACAAAACCCGTAACAGAGATTCTACAGGCTGTAAAAAATGATGGCGATGATGCACTTTGTGAATATACCAAACGCTTTGACCGCTTGGTACTGTCTCCTACGGAATTACGGATCACAGAACAGGAAATAAAGCAAGCCTGCAAGAAAATTGATCCGGAATTGCTTGATGCACTTGATCTAGCCGCCCAACGAATTCAAAAATTCCATGAAAAACAATTGCCTCCCGATCTTGATTACCGGGATGATTGTGGATTTAATCTTGGGTATCGCTGGAATGCCATGAATTCCGCCGGATTATATGTTCCAGGAGGTACCGCTGCCTATCCTTCATCCGTTTTAATGAATGCTATCCCGGCCAAGGTTGCTGGAGTCAAACGATTGGCAATGTGTGTCCCGACCCCGGATGGCCATCTAAACCCTCTCGTCTTGGCTGCGGCTTATAGGGCAGGTGTTACCGAAATTTACCGTGTTGGTGGAGCACAAGCCATTGCCGCCCTGACCTTCGGGACACAAACCATTGAGTCCGTTGACTATATTGTTGGTCCTGGCAATGCCTATGTCGCCGAAGCAAAAAGACAGGTTTTCGGTTTGGTCGGAATTGATAGCGTCGCAGGCCCCTCCGAGGTTGTGGTTGTTGCTGACCGGCATAATAATCCAACGCATATCGCCCTGGATCTTTTGGCACAAGCGGAACATGATACCATGGCACAATCAATCTTTATTACTGATAATGAGGAATTTGCCCATCAAGTTTCGCTAGCTGTCAATGAACAATTGAAAAGTCTTTCACGAAAAGAAATAGCGGAAACAAGCTGGAAAAATCATGGTGCTATTCTTATTGTGAAATCTTGGGAAGAAGCCATTCCCCTTATCAATCGGATTGCCCCTGAACATCTGGAGCTCATGCTTGAAAATCCAGATGACCTATTCAGCAAAATCAAACATGCCGGCACGATATTCATTGGAAAATGGTGTCCTGAGGCAATTGGAGATTATGTTGGCGGTCCCAATCATGTTTTGCCAACCAATCGTACTGCACGTTTTTCATCCGGATTATCGGTTTTTAATTTTCTTAAACGAACGACTTTCCTTAAAAGCGATGAAAAGGGTATTGAAAAAGTGGGACCTGCTGCAGTGGCGATAGCAAAAACTGAGGGTTTAACCGCACATGCCTTAAGTATTTCCTCCCGTTTGGACAGTTTGCATAAATAAAACTGGACATTTTTCAATATTCATCGTTATGGTAAGAACAAAATTAATTGTTTTAACTTGAAGGATATATATACTAAAAATGTCTAAAGAAGATATGATCGAATTCAACGGAACTGTTACTGAACTTTTGCCGAACGCAATGTTTCGTGTAAAATTGGATAATGAACATGTTATTTTGGCCCACACCAGCGGTAAAATGCGCAAGAACCGTATTCGTGTTTTGGCGGGTGATCGCGTAAGCGTTGAAATGACCCCTTATGATTTAACCAAAGGTCGCATCACGTTCCGCTTTAAATAATAATGCATCATTCCTCTTTCTTGATGGAAAATTCTGATTTTCCAATTACACTGGCCTCCGCATCACCAAGACGTTTACAACTGCTTGAACAAATCGGCATTAATCCTGAAAAAATCGTTCATCCTCGAATTAATGAAACGCCCCAAAAAAAAGAATTGCCCAGACAGTATGTTCAGCGCCTTGCACAGGAAAAACTATCGGCTGGCAGGGAACTCTCTCTTGAATCACCCATGATTTTAGCCGCTGATACGGTTGCGGCAGCAGGACGACGTATTTTAAATAAAACGCAAGATGTAAAAATCGCGGAAAAACAATTACGTTTACTGTCTGGTCGAAGACATAGAGTTTATACAGCTGTTATATTGTATAATGCAAAGACACAACGGATCTCCTCACGTCTTGTCTGTACTATCGTGCATTTTTCACGATTGACTGATAAACAACTCTTTTCTTATTTAGAAACCGATGAATGGAAAGACAAGGCTGGGTCCTATGCCATTCAGGGTTATGCCGCCAGTTTTATCAAATCCATAAATGGGAGCTACAGTAATGTTGTCGGTCTTCCATTATTTGAGACAGCCCAGCTTATACGCGGTCAAGGATTAATCCCCTGATGCCTCAAATCTGGGTTATTTCAGCGCCTGGTCTAATACATATTGCCGTTACCCATCATGACACTCTCTTAGATTATGCCTTGTGGTATCCTGGATTTCCTGATGGTTTCGGGGACATTTACTATGGTCGGGTTACCGCCCATTTACCTGCATTAGGTGGAGCCTTTATTCTTCTGGGTAAAAACATATCCGGTTTTTTGCCTGATAATGCAGGTGCCAAAAATCTGCACAATGGCGATAAAATAATTGTCAAAGTCTCACGAAGTGCCCAGAATGGAAAAAATGTCCGTTTGGATACCAAAAACCTATCCATCAATATCCAGAAAAGCACTGAAATACATCTGATCCAACAAGGACCGTCTCCTTTAGAAGATCTTTCAAGATTTTGGGAAAATTTACCAATCATAATTGATGATCCGCACCTTATTCATATCATACCAAGTTCGTTGCATAATCGTGTTCAAATTGCGCAGACTTCCTGTCCAAGCATTATATCGGAACAGATTGAGACATTAATGGTATCATCCGTTAAATTACCAAAAGGAATTCAAGCATCAATTACCCCGACCCCGGCTCTCGTCGCTATTGATATGGATAGTGTAAGCCATAGCCAAGAAAATCAAACAAAAATAAAGGCGCAATTTGACGCAAACCGTATCGCTTTGCCACCATTATTGCATCAAATAAAATTGCGTAATCTATCAGGTGCAATTTTTATTGATCTAATAGGTCTGCCAATCAAAAAAAGACGTTTATTACAACAGGACATCAATGACGCATTGGCCAATGATCCATTATCCCCCCGATTATTGGGATTTACGCACCTGGGATTGGCCGAAATCGTTCGAATGAGAAAACGCCCACCCCTTCATGAACTGTTAACCTCGGATCACGGAAAAGCTGTTAAGATCCTTGCGAAGGTCATGCTGGAATTCAATTCAGTCAATCACCATTACCGTTATCATCTTTTAAAATTGAAACTTCACCCGCATTTATATCAGGCATTACTAAAGGATGAATATGCCATTAAAGATTTTGAACGACGATGTTCTATATCGCTACAACTAAAAGCGGATTTAACGTTTAAACCTCAAGAATGGGATTTTTCTTATGAATAAACCTGCGTTACATTGTCCTATCTGTAAAAAACCGGCCCAAGAAAAATTCAAACCATTTTGTTCTAAACGATGCGCCGATATTGATCTAGGTCGTTGGTTTTACGAGGATTATCGCATTGCATCCCCTCCACAAAATGAAGAGGAAGAAAAAGAATTGCTAAATTCCATAAAAGAAAGACTTGATCCTGATCCCAATGTAGGGTAAATGCTTTGTATACATTGATTCGCGTCAAATACCGAAAGCGAATATCAAGATGCCCAAGTAGCTCAGTCGGTAGAGCAAGCGACTGAAAATCGCTGTGTCGGTGGTTCGATTCCGCCCTTGGGCACCATAAAAATTAATTATATATAAATATATTATTTAGTAGTTTGCAGTGATTTGCCACAAAACGCTGATCTCTTTTCAATTTTAATTTAATTTCATTAAATTTCATTTCGTTTATTATATTTTATTCGAAACGAATTTAACCTTGATTTAAAATCATAAAAGAAATTTAAAACAATGAAAAACTCGCCAAAACTAACGCGAGAGGCATTTCTTGAATGTAATTGGAAATATGAACCGGAACAAAATCCTGTTTCTTACGATAAACTTCACTCCAGTTTAAAAAAAATTGCAAAAGAAAAACTAGATATTGGACAGCAAGAACAATATGAAATATTTGAATTGTTAGCGGAAATTTCTTTAATGTATTTAGATGCCAATAATAAAGATAAACCTTTTAGGGCTTTTTATACAAATATAATACTAAGACAACGTACTAAAGAACCTTCAGATCTTACAAAAGAAGAGCTTGAATTCTTAAGCCTTATATTAAATGACATTCCTGAACCATCGTTAAAAGCAAGAATAGCCGATATTTTATGGCTTGTTCAAGAACCAAAAAATTATAAATATGCCCAAATCGCAATTGATTCATACACTTATTACACTTTTGACAACAAAAAAAATATAATTTTTTTGTTCCAAGATTTGAACAAATACTACGAACGTGCGATTTATTTGTGTCAACAGATAAATGATAGTAATCAATTAGATAAAATACTATCTAAATTGACAGATGTTTTTAAAAGTGAAAATGACCGTGGACTAATATTAATATTGGCAAAATTAATAGATAAAACAAAAAATAAGGATGTATTACAAAAAATTGTAATGCCTAAATTATATCAAGAGGCAATTCAACTTAAAAATAAAAATAATTTTCATTTAGCAACAATTATTTTAACATTTCTAAATAGTAAATATAAACAGTTTCACGATAGAGAAAATGAAATAAAATCTCTTTTCAACATAGCCGAATATCATGAATATCATGGAGATTTTAGATATAAAAATAATGATTGTAACGCTTATTATTTTTACGACGCAGCTTTACAAACATATAATAAAATACCTAAAAAAAATCGAAACGATTACGATGTGGATAATAAAATACACAACCTTCATGCTAAATTGGAAGAATCTAACCAAATAGTGTTAGCAAATATGGATAAAATACATATAGGCCCCTTTGATATTACAAATTTAGTTCAAGCATTTGTACAACGCATTTCAAACAAAACAGATCCTATCGAAACTCTCAAATATTTTACCGATTTGCCTATTGCTTATCAAGATTTTGTTCATGATACTGCAATATTATCAAATGATTTTTTTTACTCTAATATACTTTCAAAATTTTATAGAAAAGATTATAGAGGTGATGATGGACGTTTAATCGCAAAAATCTCACCTGACGATGAAGAAAATAAATTAAATGAAAAAAACCAAGAAAAATATAGATTAAATATTTATATAAACATACCATTGATTAATGCAGGGCTGAACCAACTTCATAAAGAAGATAAATTTTCAAAAGAAATTTTTGAAAATATCTGTCATAAATCTCTTATTGTTCCTAAAAATCGGGAAAAAATCATGGCAAACGCCCTGTGGTCAGGTTTTCAAAAGGATTTTATAGCTGCTATTTATCTACTTTGCCCGCAAGTCGAAAATATTATAAGAGATCAACTTAAAAAAATTAAAGTTCGTACCAGCAATTTGGATAAAAATAATATTGAAACATATAATAGCCTGAATACTCTTTTAAAATTACCTGAAATAGAAAAAATTTTAGATGTAAATTTACTTTTTGAATTTAAAAGTTTATTTATTGATCCAATAGGCTTTAATCTTCGTAATAATACCGCTCATGGATTACTAGAGGATAATAAAGCATCATTATCAGCATCCATTTACGCTTGGTGGTTCATTTTAAAATGGGTTTTTCTGTCAATAAAGTGAAACAAGATCAACAAAAATCATTACTATCGTCTATAAAACGACCTGCAAAAGTGTTTAACCTGTTCTTAATTTCTTCAGGTATCATAAATCGATCAAAATAGTAATTTTGAATTTTATTCAATTTTTTTTCCACCAATTCATCATGATAATCGCCCATCATACCATTAATTGTCGATAAATATTGAAAAGTCTGATGATGATAATCTGATGGAAACAAAACATCAAAAGTACCATAGGTGGCTGCAATCATACTGATTGTTTTTCTCATGTTATGAAACTCATGAGCTGTTATAGTTACATGTGTTTCAAGCTCTTTCTTAATGATTTCCAGTCTTTTTCGAAAATATTTTACAAAGCTTTTCAAGTTGCAGGGAAAAAAGCAATTTACTTCCCGTTTTAATAAATACAACCCTTTTTCATGCCAAATATAATCCAGAAATACCGCCCTTGGTTTTACAATGAAAGATTTCCTGTTTTTGAAGCCATCCTGTAATTTGCCTAATAAACCCGTCATCTTGCCAAGCCAGTACGGTCTACAATGGCGTTCATCAAAAGCCCTATATGCATAGCACAAATGTTTGAATTTGGCCCTTACCTTCTTGTAAACGGCTTTATTTTCCTTGGATAAATGGCAAGAGTATCTCAAGGAATGCAAAATATTCATAAATGCGGGTTCCATAACCCCTTCCACCCATAATTGACGACTAATCATAAAACCGTCAATCAGTTGATCCTGTGTATAATCAAATACAAGTTTGTCAGGTAATGAAACATTGAGGTGAATTTCATCATCCACCAAAATCATTTCATATAGCTGATCACATTGAAAACGAGAAAAATGGAAACCCTCAAATTGTATAATATTCTGTGGCTTGGTAAAAAATTTAAAATTCACGATATTTCCGCTATAAAATTAATACAGTAAAAACCTGCCTGATTATAAAATATAATCTAGCAATTTTTGAACAAATACAGTATTTCTAATCCCCATCATAAAAGCAAACCACATGATCGCACATCCCCATCCTGCCAGTATATCACTTATCCAATGTGCCCCCAATGCCAAACGCGACCATCCCACTAAAAAAACCCATATCAATGATATCCAACAAACCAAACTGTAATTTCTTAAACAGTATAATATAATCAACACAAACATCAGTCCATTGACTGCATGTCCACTTGGAAAGCTGGCTGTTGTCGCATGAATATGAGAAAATGGAAAAGCGGGCCTTGCTCTAACAATTATATTTTTCATTAAAAGAAAAACCAGACGCGCTGAAATCAAGATTACAAACAGCCAAACCGCGTCTCGATGCGAACGATAAATCCAGACCCATAATATGAATATTAAGCTTAAGGGAAGAACAACCGCAAATGAACCCGATTTAGATACAAGTCTATTCCAATAAATCAAGCTACTGTCATGATCAGAAAGCAAAACACCATTGAGTTTCTGATCCAGATCTGTGCAAAGGAATAAAAAAACAGCAAATAAAAGAAAAATAAAACCTATTAAAAATAGCATTTTATGATTGAACAATAATTAATTCCTTATTTTCCCTTCGCTATATGCAATTTCTACTTTCCTAATTGCCCGCATAGCTGTTTCATAAACTTCTTTATAAGGCAAAGAAGCATCAATATCAACAATTGGTGCCCCTCTGAATTTTAATTTTTGAGTGGCTTCCACTTTGATTTTTAACAAATTATAATCGTGATCCTGTTTACGTTGATATGCGGTATCAACATCAATGTTCAACCGAATTATCAAGTCCGGTTTTATGGAAGCCATGTAATCATAAAGCCTGTATTCTGTTTTAACAAGAAACTGGATAAAACGGTTTTGCGTATGTGCAGCTGACAAACCGGGTCCGTCATAAAATCCTACAACATCTGTCTGAGGATAGCGATCCGCAATGATCAAAACCCCCTGTTTTCTTAATTTCAACATTTTTATAAAATTAAGAAAACGAACACAGGAAAAAAAGAAAATAACCAAGGCCGTTAAAACACCAGGAATTTTTTTCCCCTTGGTACGGGCCGTTCCCGCTTTCTTATCGATTATACGTCCAAGTATTTTTCCCCCAAATCTGAATTGGCTGATCTTTCGACCAATATTTCCTGATCCTTGGCCCAAATAGCAGCACTTTGCAGGTCGCTCTTGATTTAATGCTTCAGCAAGATCAAAACTTAATGTTGATTTTCCTGATCCATCACAACCGACTAATGCAATTAATGGGCCCTGATTTTCAGTTGATCTTTTTTTATGCATATATAATCTTCTAAAATATAACAGATTTATGTATATAATTATGGATATCTTTGGAACACAAGTTTTAACTTAAAGCCTGATTTGCTTTAAGTTACTGATTCTATACTGAAAAATTCCAAGGAATTTCCAACCTAACAGACTAGGAAAGGTTGTCTTATAATACAGTTTTCATTGACTAACAAATCAAATTTGACCGTAATCTATTGAAATATAGAAAGATTACGATATCCCATTTAAATAACCAAGAGATATATAATTTATGACACAATCTTCTACGCCACCGATTATTGCTATTATTGGGTGCGACGGATCTGGCAAAACAACAGTCTGTCTGGAATTGGAACGCTGGTTGAATTCAGTTCATCCTACAAAATTATGCCACTTGGGCAGACAAACGGGAAATATAAGAAGACGTCTGATTAAACTTCCGTTTCTAGGGAAAAAACTTGATAAAAATATTACCAAGACCAATAAACAGGCTAAATCAAAAGAAGGACCGAACGCATTATTGGCATTGGGAATATTCATAATGTCTCTGCGTCGCGTTTATCGCTTTTACAGGATGCTTTCCCTGCGTAAGCAAGGCTTTTACATTCTTACTGACCGATTTCCCCAAGTTGCCGTTATTGGTGGACTGGATGGACCTGATCTGACAACAGAAAACCCAGCGTCGTCCATAACACGCCTGCTCTCAAAGCTTGAACGATCACTTTATAACTGGATGATCAACCATACACCCGATCTGGTTATACGGCTAAACGTAACCGTTGAAACAGCCCAACAGAGAAAACCTGATCATCGCCTTGAATCAATGATCAAAAAAATTGGAACATTACAACAGTTAACCTATAATGGTGCCCCCATTATTGATATTGACAATAATACACAACCCATTGAAGAAACCATTAATCAGGCTAAAAAAGCAATTGCCGAAAAATTAAATATTGTTTCATGAACGTTTAATAATTTGGTTCATATATCGGCATTGCTCTACGAAAAACGTTACGTGTTTTATTTTGAGTTGGATCCGCTGTTTGAGGAAGAGGTGCATTAATACCAATATCATGATGACCACGTTGACGTTTACTGTTCACCCAACCTTGTTCAGCATTCAAATGGCCTTTATCACCCCTTGTATAATGATTGGGAAGTAACAAGGCGGGCTTGTTTTCTTGTTTTAAAGATTGATAATGTTCAACCCTCTGATTCTCCTGCATTTTTTGCCTGATGGTTGAAGGAATAGAATCCGCGTCTTTAATCGTTTGTTGCGGCGTGTTTTCATCTTCTTTTTTTTCAACCGTCTTTGGAGGGGGAACATGGTGATGATGGTGGTGACGTGCGAAACAAGATAAGAACGGAATCATTGAATTTACCATCAATCCCCCAATTATCCCCAAAATCAATCTATTTCCTTTTTGTTTCATTAAAGAAAAACCACCTTTTTTCAGTAAATTTTAAACTGTATTAATTATACATTATATAAAAGGGAAAATAAAAATACGCACTACAAATTATTACCTATTTATTCATTAATTTACAATATAATGAAATGATACAAGGATTTCACATCTTATAAGTATAGATTGAACAAAAACCTCTGAATAAATTTTCTAAAAATTAATATTGGTTTTTAATCCAATAACAAAAGCATCTTTGTAGGCTTTAGTGGCAGCAACATGATGAAAATATTCGACAACTGGCATGACCATAACACCCCGATAAGCAGAAATACCATAATTCAATTCAAACAAAGCAGAATTTGACTGTGCTGCGGGTGCACCATTCAATAATGACAAAACCTTTGCATTAAAAGGGGAAGACAATTGCGTCATTTGATATTTTTGAGCATGTTTTAAACTCTTAGGCACTGTATAATAGGTAAACATGAAACCTATTTGGTCATAGGGTCTTTTCTTCCAAAATCCCTTATTAATAAAACCTACATTATAAAGATCCTTAAATGTAGAAGTTGTTGTTGAATCATGTCCATAATTCAAAATTAAATATAATCCATGATCTTTCTTGGGGTCATTACGAAAAATCATCTGATCCATCATAACCCAAAATTGACTGCGATGATCTTTTTTATTTCCATTTACAGCCTGTGCAGACCAGGTTTGAAAACGACTGGTATCAAGACCAGCACCTATATGATAATATCCCGTTAACTTATCTTTACCAAATTCAGGGTTATAACTGTATTCAATTGGCATAAAAACACCTGTTGCAGCATTCGTACTCCAGTCAAAACCTGCGACACCCCCTTTACCGGTTCCCCATGGAGAACTTTCATAAGCACCCAATTGGAAGTAACTTTGTTTTGTTAAATGAAATAAAAATCTAATCCCCCAAACAGTTCCAGGCCAGGGTGTGAAACCTTGTTGGGACTGAATACTCCTGGGTTGACCACAAGTTGCAATTAACATAAACTGACATGCGAATGGACTTGATGCAAATTCATTTCCAACACTTAACCGTCCTGCACGAATATTAACCTGATCTTTCCATAACTGTTGTTCAATATAAATATAATTCATATGAAATAATCGGTCATATCCACCCCCATATATTTCCTGGGCCTGAATTTGTGAATCCCCAACATAATCGGAACTGGCATTGCGCCCAGCTAGATTTAAAATCATCGCATGAGTAGAAAATCCCTTTAAGCCGGCGATTTTCTCCCAATCCATATCAACTGAAAAAGCAATCTGATGTGCATAATCAACACCCTTTCTACGTCCTCCCCTTACAATACCTGCTGTTTCACCTGTCCAGCTTAAAGCAAACTGCACACCATGAGGATCCAACTTTTCATTTAATTTGTGGAAAAATAATTCACCATCTGAATCGTAAGGTACACTTTTACCATTTTGGTCTAATGTATCAATTTCATGATCAGAATAAGTCTGTGAAAAAACGCATTTAGAATAGTAAACACTGTAAAAAAAACTAAAATGAAACAAAAAAAGAATTTTAAACCAAGTCTGATTAATAGAATTGTAAGTTTTTTTTTGTGTCATAATCTCCTTTCATAGAATTGACATTGCAGAAAAATAATATTTCTTTTAATGAACCAGACCTGCAAATTAAAAGCAATTAACAAGCAATATATAAATATTAAATTAAATTTTAAACTGATATAACGAGTAAAATTCGTTTAAGTGATGATATAGCAATTTTGAGTGGAAGTTATTGGGAGCGGGGAGAGGATTTGAACCTCTGACCTTCAGGTTATGAGCCTGACGA
>NZ_JACFQT010000005.1:0-49795 GCF_016101315.1 Commensalibacter sp. W6292M3 | reverse complement strand
CCAATAACAAAAATAATAGGTTATCAAGACCTTACACCTTAAATAACCATAACCCAGCCAACAATACATCCAAATCTCCGATTCCATCATTTTTAATTTTGTTAAATTATTTTTTTAAAAATTTTATTAATATTCATAATGTTATAAGAAACTACACTTACAGAATCAAATAAATACCAAGCCTTTTATAAAGTAACCATGTTTTTTTAAATATATATGCCTTTAATAATTATTATTCTGTTTACAAAATGTTATAAATACGTAAATATTACTTATAAAGAATTATAAATATTAAATAAACTGCAACGATATTGCGGAAATTGTTTCGAAACATTTTAGAAAGAATTAATATATAATGGCAGACAATAATAAATCCTCAAAAATAGAGGAAGAAATTATACAAGATAGAAATTATCATATTACTCGTAGAATGGTAACCATTCATAACCAGAATACCACCTTCGTCAATGCGACAATTCATGCTTATTATGACCAGGCAACCGGCAAAACAATGTACAAAGTCACCGGTGCTGATACTTGTTTTGGCGCACCTGATGGTATTTATGAAGGACCCATCAATATATCTGGAGGTAAATTAATTGTAGAGAATGGTGCGGTTGCCACTGATTTGATAGTAATTACCAGTGATGGACAATGGCCAACCGTTGACATTCAAAATGGTGGAATACTTCAAAATTCAAATGTTTATAACGCCTGGTTAAATATTGAAGATGGTGGTTTATCTCAAAACAACACGTATACATCAATAAATATGGCAGACATATGCAAGGGTATCCAAGGCATTTCAAAAAATGATACTTTTGGTGGATATAATAACGGGCAGATTTATGATTCACATCTTATCTCTGCTAATGGTGCCTATCATTTTACACCTGACAATGGCATTGTCAGTGGCTTCAATTTACTGAATAATGCCAAAATAATAAATCCTATTATCAAAGGTGAACCAACAGTTGGTAATTTCACATTAAATGGCGGTACAGAATTTGGTAACATAGATGTAAAAAATAATTATATAAATAATATAAACCAAACATTGGTAAGATCGAATGAAAATCCTGTTTTTATCGGTGGAGACTGGGTTGCAAGCCTGGATCCGGAAACTGGTAGAACAGTTTATACAAATAATATCACGAAAATTATCGTTGAAGGCCCTATCAATCTTGTGGACATTAATTCCTTGACCATCAATAAAGGAGCTGTTGTTGAACATCTCAGGGTAACAATAAATACAAGATCAGCTGATTCCACTATTAATAATTATGGGACTCTTAAGGATTCCATATTATCAAACAGCACCATTAATAATCACGTTGGCGCAGTAACAGAAAATAACACCTTTTATTCCATTAATTACAATGGCGCAAAAGGCTCTGTTACGAAGCATGATTTTTTCTATCAATCTGCCACCGCTCCTTTTTGCGCATCAAATTCGAGCGGTCAGAACCGAGTTGTCGATTTAACCCAAGGGGGTGTTTTTGATGGATCTTATGTTGGTGTTGACAAGGGTGCCGGAACATACCAGGTATTGGTAAACGGTGGTATAATCAACAACCAGGACAATTCCGATCCTTGTTTCTTGGAAGGCACGATGATAGCCAGCCTCAAGGGTTTAATAGCCGTTGAACATATTAAAGAGGGGGACCAGATAATCACCTATCTTGACGGTAAAGAAAAACCGTCTTCTGTTATTTGGGTAGGTCATCGTACAATCAAAGTCAAAACAACCCTTAATGACGAGAATGCCGGATATCCTGTACGTATTATCAAAAATGCGATCGCTGATGGTGTTCCTTTTAAGGATATGTTGATTACAGCCGAACATTGCATGTTCTTTAAGAATCATTTCATTCCGGTCCGCATGCTGGTTAATGGATCCACCATCTTTTATGATCATTCAATTAAAGAATATACCTATTATCACATTGAAACTGAAAAACACGCGATCATCAAAGCTGATGGCGCTCTGACTGAAAGCTATCTGGATACAGGACATCGCTCCGTATTCAATCACGACCAAAAAGTGATCAGCATTATCAATCGGGGAAAAAGCTGGAATATTGATTCAGCAGCTCCCTTGGGAACAACAAAGGAATTGGTTGAGCCTATTTTCAGTCACTTAATGGATAGGGCTAAAGATTTAGGTTATAAAATTGAACTGCCTGAAAAAAGCATCACCAATGACAGTGCATTGCGCCTAGTAACCAATACTGGAATAACTTTGACCAAACTATATCAAAAAGAAGGATATGTTGCTTTTAAGATTCCACCAGACACCGTATATGTACGTTTAGTTTCTCGTGCGAGCTGCCCAAACCGGGTTATCGGTCCCTACATTGATGACCGTCGCATACTCGGTGTTTTAATTGGAAATGTGACGCTTTTGCGTAAAAACCAAGCATTCTCCCTAACAGAGCACCTCTCCTCTCATACCTTGGATGGCTGGCATACACGGGAAAATGCCAATGCTCGCTGGACTAATGGTAATGCTGTAATAAATATTGACAATAGCAAAGCTGACAAACCGGGCATATTGATAATCCAAGTACTATCCCATGATTATTATATTAATGAAAAATCAGAGTATCAACAACAATTACATATAGCCTGATTTATTTAGAATTTAAGATTTGGACAATAATCAGTCCAGATCTTAATCGATATTAAATATACCCCTTGAACCATCTGACAAAATATTCGACACCGTTTTTTAAGTTTGTTTTAGGTAACCAGCCCGTTTTTTGTTTGATTTTGCTGATATCTGAAAGTGTCGCCTCAATATCCGTATTAGGGCGAGTTACATAATTGATCAATGCTTTCTTACCGAGAAAATTTTCCAAATATACAATAAGTTTTTCAACCCGTTCCTGACAATTATTCCCGATATTATATACGTCATAATCCTCCAAGGTAGAACAATCAAATAAACTTGTTAATGCACCCACTACATCATCAATGTAGGTAAAATCACGTGAAAGATTATCCCCTGTATATAATGTGATTGGCTGTTGATGTTCAATTGCCCTTGCAAATATATAGTATGCCATATCAGGTCTACCCCATGGACCATATACTGTAAAAAACCGTAATCCCGTTTGTTTCAGGCCATAAACATGACTGTAACTATAGGACAATAATTCGGCAGACCTTTTGGAAGCCGCGTAAACCGAACCCGGTTTATCGACGCGATCTTTTTCACTAAAAGGAATCTTTTTATTCAACCCATAGACGGAAGAAGATGAAGCGTAAAAAATGCGCTCCAGTTTTTCCAATCTACGTGCTTCCTCTAATATAACCAACTGTCCTGTAACATTGGTCTGGATATAGGCAAAAGGATTTTTCAGGGAATATCTTACCCCCGCTTGTGCGGCTAAATGAACTATATAATTAATATTTCTATATTTATTGAATAATGAGGTTACCGCCTCTTGATCAGAAATATCAACTTGATGAAAAATAAAATTTTTATATTCTTTTAATCTGTCACATCGAGCATTTTTTAAATCGATGGAATAGTAATCATTAAGATTATCCAAACCAATAACCGTTTCACCACGTTCTAACAATTTTTTTGAAATATGAAAACCGATAAATCCTGCCGCACCCGTAATCAAAAAAATCACTTTTGAGCTCTTGTCACTTAAAATTATAAAAAACGGATTATAATCAGAATTATCCCAGATCTTCAAGTCTGAAGCCCTGCTTAATTATTTTCTAAAAACTTAACTTTACCATAAATAAATATTAATTAATTATTAAATAAAATCGACAACTCATAATTAAAAATAAACTATTATTGTATCATTACTTAAAATATTTTATAATTCTTACAAATAATTATTTTAGGAGATAGTCTAATGACCAAAACAAAATACCCGCTACATCCTACTCGTAATAATTTGCATTCCAATACTAAAACCGTTGTTATCCAACTATTAAATGCCCGTCTTGCGGATGGTCTTGATATCGCACTTATTACCAAACAGGCCCACTGGAATATGAAAGGACACAATTTTATAGGCGTTCATAAAATGATGGATGATTTCCGCAGTGAACAAAACGAGCTGAATGATAAAATGGCTGAAAGAATTGCCGCCATCGGTGGAACAGCCTTGGGAACAACTCAGGAAATCGCCAAGAATTCAAGCATTGCTGAATATCCAACAGATATCATCAGTGTCGATGACCATTTGACCGCACTTTCTGAACGATTTGCAATCTATGCCAATGCCCTTCGTAAAGCTATTGATGAAGCTGATGAGGCTGGTGATGCGGATACTTCTGACTTGTTTACCGAGGTGTCCCGTGCAATGGATCAACAACTATGGTTCCTGGAGGCACATAAACCCTATCCATCCAAGTTACACGCCAAGTAGCTTTTGTCTGAAATTTTGTTTTACATAATTTGTTTTATAATCTGCTGGTATTTTTTTCCAGCAGATTTTTTTATTTTCTAAACTGTTATTATTGATTTTGTACAGATTTTTTTTCATTTGATATGGAATTATCAAAAATTGCACTATCAACCACATCCCCTACCTTGATCCCCAATTTTTCTGTTATCCCACCTTTCAACTCCAAGGTGGCGATGACCGGACCCTGGCTACTGACAGGAGCCAAACTATATGGAACCGTATTTTCAGCAATTGCTTGAATATGATGATCCGCACCAATAAAAACCATATCCAGGGAAACAAGTGTATTTTTCATCCACATCATGCTACGTTGCGGGGCTGGCCACATAAACAACATTCCGCCATTTTCAGGAATTGAAGTTCTAAACATCTCCCCTATCTCTTGCTCTTTAGGGGTTTTCGCAACTTCTATTATAAAACTATGCTTTCTTCCATCTTTAGAGGAAATTGTCAGAGGTTCTTTTGCCAATTCAGCCTGCGCTTTATTTATTACATGATCGGGATTTTCTGCAACAACCTCCCGGCTCATTCCTGTAAATAATCCTACAATTCCTACTAATACTGAACTATAGCGGAAAAAAAAATTTTTCATTTTAGACATCCTGAATTTTTAAGTTAATAATGGATTAGTCTTTTTTTCAACACCAATGGTGCTACCCATTCCATGCCCGGGTATAAAGTAAATATCATCTCCCAATGTTAATAAACGCTCTTTGATGCTTTTGATCAGCAGAGCTCCATTACCATATTCCCAATCAGAACGTCCTATCGTGCCCTTGAAAAGAGTATCTCCGGTAATTAACAAACGTGCAGAAGGTTCAAAATAAACTATATGACCTGGCGTATGACCAGGAATATGAATAACTTCAAAATTTATTCCATCAAATGTCAAACGCTCTTTATCCTTTAAAAAACGCGATGGTTTAACATCTCGAATCTCTGAAGTGGGAAAACCAAAATGGTTACAGTTTTCAACAACTTTACTTAACAAGAACAAATCCTCTTTTAATGGACCAAGAAGAGGAACCGCTCTATTATATATTTGCACAAGTTTTTCCTGTAACAACATAGCCCCACCAACATGATCAAAATGACCATGCGTTAACAAAATAGCCTGTATATCTATATGATTGGTTTGAATTGCAGAAAGAATCGTATCAACATATGCACCCGGATCTATTACAACTCCGATATTATTATCCTTGTTCCAGACTAGTGTACAATTTTGATAGATGGGTGTAACCGGAATAATTTCTATTTTCAAACTGGACATTTCTAAAAACAAAGCGTGTTCACCCTCAATATTTATAGCTTGTTACTTCAACAATATTCATTCTTTATACAAATATAAATAAATATTCAAATAATAACCTTAACTATACGATCGTTGCTATTTTGCACCATAACAAAACACATTTGGAGAAATTTTTCTAAAAAAATAAAAAACTGCCAAATTAATATTGCCCTTGATATACAGATCAGTATAAGTAAATTTTGTTCGTCGTAAAATCCAAGCCCTAACCTACCAGGATTCCAATGGAAAAGATTCAACCAGTTATTCCCAGAAGAATTAAAATTCTACTTTTTTCCCTTGTATCTTTTTACACTGTGTCAACAAATGTAGAGGCACGTTCCCCTGTTCATCATACACATAAAAGAATCCATAAAAAAGCAAATGTTCACAAGGTTTCTGCCACTCATCATACAAGAAATTCACATTTCAGAACCCGACCCTATAAATTCAAACACAAATCTTATGGTCATGTCATTCAGTGTGTCGCTTTTGCCCGATCCGCTTCTGACATTCAACTAAAGGGAAATGCAAGGGACTGGTGGAATAATGCGGAAGGCGTCTATAAACGTGGAAACACTCCGGAAGCAAATAGTGTTTTGAGTTTTCGTCCAACCAGAAGAATGCCCCTGGGACATGTTGCCGTCGTAAAACAAGTGGTTGATTCGCGAACAATCATAATCGACCAATCTCATTGGGCGCAAAGAGGCATCAGTCATAATACACCTGTCATAGATGTATCCGCAAACAATGACTGGTCAGCCGTTCGTGTGGCTTTAAATGGCAATAAAAATGCCTTTGGAAGTATCTATCCTACTCATGGATTTATATATCCATCCACTCAGGAAACAACCCGTCCTATTATTCGTGAAAATACAAAAGGAAATATACGGACGTGGACAGCTGACGCCGCTACAGCAAAAACAACAACTGAAGTTGCATTGGCGCCAAACATTTCTGACAGTGATCTCTTTGGATCTGACGCCCCTAACCGCTCTTTAAAATAGCCTACGGACGACCCTGTCGGTGATAGGGGTGTCTCGACAAGATCATTTGAGCCCTGTAGATTTGTTCAGTTAACAAGATTCTGGCGATCATATGAGGCCAGGTTAACTTTCCCAATGAAATAACAGAGTGAGAGGTCTTGATTGCAGAAGCGTGCAATCCCTCTGCCCCGCCAATTAAAAATGAAATTGATTTAGATAATTCCAAACACTTTTGCATATGCATTGCAAAATCAAAACTGTTATAACGTTTTCCACCCTCATCCAAACTAATGATCAAGGATTTTTCTGGAACTGCCTTCAAAAGATTTTGAGCGTCCTTTATCTTGGTCTCAATAGGCTGACCTTTGCTTTCATTAATTTCGATTAGATCCAAACTGGGACGAATACGTTTGGCATAACGATTGAATAAATCCAGTTCTGCCCTATCCCGCATTTTGCCAATGGCAATAATTGAAAACATAGAAAAATTAGACTTGATCAGGTTCAGAAAATTCAGGAATTTCAACCCCCCAAATACGTTCAATATTATAATATTCTCTTGCCTCTGCTCGAAACAAATGAACTATAATATCTCCTGTATCTAATAAAACCCAATCACTGCTTTTTTCTATTGCGATCTTTCTAATTCCCTGTTCATACAAAATCTTGTCAAGATGTTCAGCCATTGCCATGATCTGGCGATCCACCATACCTGTTGCAATAACCATACGATCTGCAAATGAAGCTTTTCCCACCAAATCAATGACAACAATATTCTCCGCCTTATCTCCTTCCAAAGATTCAATAATCAAATTGACGCATTTCTGCAATTTTTTGATATCTACAATCGTTTTGTCATTGATATCATGTTGTTGTCTGTTTTGTTGTAATATTTCCGATAAATTATTTTGATTCATTAATAACCCTATTTCTATTGTTTAATATTTACATGTAACCGTTATAAACCTGATCTTCCTTGAGCCCTTAAAGCTGTGGCTGAAATTTTGTTTTCTGGAGATGGAACAAATACCCAAGCTGGCGGCTTATAACTTGCCAAAACCGAAGCTTTCTGTGAGGACAACCGATATGAGCGGGCCCATTGTGCAGCCTTTCCGTTTAAAGCCTTATAAATATAAGGAGGGCGTGGAAAAATTGCTATAGGCACGAGCCGTAAAATCTTTTGCCATCTTGACCAGAATGCCATTTGTGACAATCCATCAGCGCCCATCAGCCAAACAAATTTACAATTTGGGAAGCGCTGATATAATTTTTTCAACGTATCGTAACTATACCGTGTATGTAACCGACTTTCTATATCTGTCGCAATGATATGCCGACCATCAACGCATTTTTGTACCCCTTGAAAACGTTCCGAAAAAGAAGCCATTTCTTTTCCGGTTTTCAAAGGATTTCCCGGAGATACCATCAACCATACCTGATCCAATTGTAAAATGGTAAAAGCCCGACGAGCCAGTTGTAAATGACCACTATGAACAGGATTAAAGGATCCGCCTAATAATCCAACCTTTATATTTCTCTGATCACCCCATGTCGGTATTGATATCATACAGGTCTCACCTGTCCATTTCCAATAACTTCATAACGATAACTTGTTAATTGTTCAACTCCAACAGGTCCTCGTGCATGTAAACGACCTGTAGCAATGCCAATTTCGGCCCCAAACCCAAATTCACCTCCATCACAAAATTGCGTGGAGGCATTCCACATAACAACAGCACTCTCAACATGATCCATAAAATAACGGGCAACCTCTTTATCCTCGGTTAAAATAGCCTCGGTATGTCCACTACCATATTTTAATATATGCTGAATTGCCTGATAAATATTTTTAACTACCTTAACTGATAACACCGAATCCAGCCATTCTGTGGCAAAATCATTTTCCTTTGCCACACCGATACGGGAATCAATTTTCACTGCCATAGTATCTCCGACCAGACGGCATCCCAACTCAATTAAATCATCGGCTAATTTGGGTAAATATTGTCTGGCTACAGCTTGATCAATCAATAAAGTTTCAGTGGCACCACAAATCCCTGTTCGACGCATTTTTGCATTTATTAAAACAGCACGTGCTTTCTCGAAATCCGCCAACCCATGTATATAGGTGTGACATAATCCAGCTGCATGAGCCAAAACAGGTATACGGGCCTCTTTCTGAATAAATTCAACAAGGGATCGTCCCCCACGAGGGATTAAAACATCAATTAATCCAACGGCCTGCAACATGTCTTTCACATGTTGACGATTATTATCCGGTGCCATGGCTATTATATCAGGATCAAGGCCGGCCTCCTGAACACCCTTTTGCATGGCCTGATGGATTAGAATTGCCGTTTGATAGCATTCGGAACCACCTCGTAATATAACACCATTACCAGATTTGATACAAATACCTGCCGCATCAGCACCAACATTGGGACGACTTTCATAAATCATGCCAATAACACCCAGAGGAACGGTAACTCGTCTAATTTCCAGTCCATTTGGTCTTGTCCAGCAAGCCTGCTCTTTTCCTAAAGGATCAGGTAACGTCGCAATCGCCTCCAAGCCCTGCGCCATTGCCTCCAATCGATTTTCATTCAATGTCATACGATCCTTAAAGGCTTCACCAACTTCTGTTTTCTCCACTTCCTCAGAATTAACAGACAGGATGGCATTCATTGAAGCACGCAGCGCTTCTGCTGCACAAAGCAAAGCTTTGTTACGCTGTTGAAGTGAGCTGTGGGCCAATAAATAAGAAGCTTTTTTAACCTTTCTAGCCAATTGTTGGATCGAGTTCGATTGAGATAAGGCAGAATTACGATTCACTCCACCTACTCCTTTATAATTTTGAACAAATACATTATTGCAGATTATACATTAAATCTGAACAATAAAATATCTCCATCATGAACGATATAGTCTTTTCCTTCAATTCGAACTTTACCGGCCTCTTTTGCTCCAGCTTCCCCCTTATATTTAACATAATCATCATAAGCGATCGTTTCACAGGCAATAAATCCCCGTTCAAAGTCATTGTGAATAACTGCCGCCGCTTGCGGGGCCTTGGTTCCTTCTGAAATTGTCCAAGCACGGGTTTCTTTTGGACCACATGTAAAATAGGTAATCAGATTTAACAATCTGTATCCTGCAGCAATAACACGATCGAGACCACTATTTTCCAAGCCCAGACCCGATAAAAATTCTGTCTGATCCTCTTTACCCAACTGACTGACCTCTGCCTCGATATCAGCAGAAACAATAACGACTTCAGCCCCCTGTTTTCTTGCCATTTCAATAACCTGCTGAGAATACCCATTTCCAGTTGCGGCGGCTTCTTCGTTAACATTACACACATATAAAACAGGTTTGCTCGTTAGAAGCTGTAATCGGGCGATGGCCTTCTCCTCGCCAACAGGAATGACATCCCTAACCGGCTTACCATCCTGCAGGGCCTTGATCAAAGGTTCAATTAATTCAAGAGTGGCCTGAGCCTCTTTATCATTTCCTCTGGCTTTTTTCTGTAAAGCAACCGTTCTTTTTTCTAAACTTTCCAAATCTGCAATCATCAACTCTGTCTCGATAATTTCAGCATCCCGAATAGGATTCACAGACCCTTCAACATGCGTGATATCATCGTTTTCAAAACAACGCAGAACATGGATAATTGCATCAACCTCTCGGATATTCGCCAAAAACTGGTTTCCGAGCCCTTCTCCACGTGAAGCTCCCTTAACCAGACCTGCAATATCAACAAATTCCAAGCTTGTGGGAATAATTTTTTGAGAATGCGTAATTTCTGATAAAATAGTCAAACGCGGGTCGGGGACAGCAACCCGTCCAACATTAGGTTCAATGGTGCAAAATGGATAATTCGCCGATTGAGCGGCAACCGTTGCCGTTAACGCATTAAATAATGTTGATTTTCCAACATTAGGCAATCCAACAATACCGCAATTAAACCCCATATCTTTTTTTATCCTTTTAACAATAAAGCCACTTTGGATAGATAAGCGTCCATTTTTCGTTCAGTTAACAATGATGCCTTTTCCGCAACTGCATCAATAAATGGATCAAGCCATTCCCTATCCTGTTTTGAAAAATCTCCCAAAACATAACGTACAACTTGAGATCTGTCTTCTGGATGCCCTATTCCCAAGCGCACACGCCAATAGTCCTGACTGCCAAGCATTTTATCCGTAGAACGCAAACCATTATGACCAGCCGCCCCTCCCCCTTTTTTAATCCGTATCTTGGCAGGGACCAAATCCATTTCATCATGAAATACAAAAAGGTTATCAAGTGGAATTTTATAAAAAGCGATACAAGGCTGAATACTTTCACCAGAAAGATTCATATAGGTCATAGGTTTTAGTAAAAGAATTTTTTCACCCTTTATAATACCTTCGGCAATTTCGCCCTTAAACCGCTTACGCCATGGAGAAAATCCATGACGTTCAGCAATTCGATCTAACGCCATAAAACCGATATTATGACGATTTGCCTGCATCCCAGGCTCGGGATTTCCAAGCCCAGCCCACAGTAACATGATCTATTCTTTCGTTAAACTATTCTTCAGTAGAAACTTCGGCCGTTTTTTCTTCAGATGTTTCTTCCGAAGTTTCTTCACTTGTTTCAACTGCAACGGTTGGCGGCGCAATAGTTGCAATTACAAAATCTTCTTCATGCTGATTTGTATGCGTAACTTTATCCGCACCTTTTAAATCAGACCAACGAATATTATCGTGAATATCCAATTTGGAAAGATCAGCAATAAAGGCTTCTGGAATATGTTCAACGTCACAGTTTACTTCAACAGAATGTTGAACGATATTTACAACACCACCACGTTTTACACCAGGGGCGATTTCTTCACCTTCAAAAGTGACCGGTATTTCAACGCGAATATGCTGACCAGCAACCATACGTTGGAAATCCACATGTAATGGTCGATCGGTTACGGGATGTAATTGCACGGCACGCATCAAGGCAACTGTTCTCTTATCATCAACCATCAATTGATACAGTTGAGAGCGCCATCCTGATTTTCCCAATTCACGCATAACAAGACGCGGATCAAGGGCAATCATGGCCGGTTCTGATTTGCCACCATATACAACAGCAGGAACCAGTCCCTCACGACGGGTTGCGCGCGCTGCCCCCTTACCAGCCTTCGCACGCATCGATACTTTTAATTCAACAAAATTTCTTGCCACGTTATAACTCCTAGTAAATAAGGCAAAACTGAAACATCAACCTCCAGGGGTGTTGATGCACTATCCTCTTTACCTAATAAACTGGAAAAGTGCAAATATCTTTCTAAATTAATTGAAGATTTTAAGTAAAATACAAATTGATTTTCTTTCTTGTTGAAAATAATAATTACAATCATTCTCAAATTATGCAAGAAAATCTGATCTATGCGATTTACTCATTTTACCGTAACATTCTCTTTATTAATCGTTTCTACAACAATTTTTGCAGACCCAATAGCCTATTCCAAGGAAGATCAAGAAAACAAGGATAATGAAAAAATAACCGTCGTTGGCAAACGCAATTACAATCCATTCGTTGAAACCAATTCTGATGTTGCTACCAAGACAAACAGTCCATTAAGAAAAGTTCCCCAATCCATTACCATCATCACCCGCAAACAGATGGATGACCAAAATGCCAGGACCGTTTCAGATGCACTTGCATACAGTGCGGGTATTTCTGCAGGAAGTCGGCCAGGCGGACGGTTTGATAGTATCTATTTAAGAGGGTTTGGAGGATTTGGGGGAAATGCCAATTATGTCCAGTTCCTTGATGGTCTTCGTCTTTTACGTGGCATGTCATATGCCGTTCCTTCCTTTGATGAATATTTAATGCAAAGCGTTGAAGTCCTGCGCGGACCCGCCTCCGTACTTTATGGACAGGCCAGCCCAGGCGGTTTTGTAAATATGACCATGAAACAAGCTCGTCCCGTAGACTCTTATGAAGTGAGGGCAAGTGGTGCCTCCTTTAATTATGGAGACATTATGGGTGATGCTGGCGGTTCTTTAAACAAAGACAAGACACTTTCCTATAGGGTAACAGCTGTGGGACGGTATGGAGATACACAGGTTGATTTTGCCAAGGAACGCCATATCGCCATTATGCCCCAGATCAGTTGGCAAGCCACTGATGATACTTCTGTATCCATGCGTTTCTTATATCAGTATGATCCAAATAGCCTTTATGGTATCGCACTTCCCGCGTCAGGTACAGTTCTGCCAAATCGACATGGAAAGATTTCAACACATCTTAACACCAGTGAACCTGGTTTTGATCAGTATCATCGTTCTCAATATATGTTTGAATACAATCTAACCCATGATTTTACGGATTTTATTCAATTCAATCAGAAGTTCAGATACCTGCATCTTGATTCAGATTTCCGATCCATTTCTATCAAGGGACTTGCCAGTGATCAGGCAACTGTATCAAGAATGGCGACAATATCAAATGAACATTTGAACAGTTATAATATCGACAGTAACCTTCAGTTTCATGTTGATACAGGGAATGTAAAACATATACTGATTACAGGAATTGATTATCTGCTTGCAGATTCCAAACGTGCCTTGGGCAATACGGCCATTCCAAGCCTTGATTTGTTCAATCCTGTTTATGGCGCACGTTTTACACCCCTAATCACTTCATACGGAACACAATCCCAGAACCAGTTGGGTGTTTACATTCAAGATCAAGCAAATTATAGAAACTGGTCGTTTATTATGAGTGGGCGATATGACTGGGTCGGCACCTCGACCAATTTCAAATATGGCGGAAAATCAGCCTCTAATTTTGATCGAGCTGTAACCTATCGCGGCGGTATCGTTTACAATTTTCAAAATGGAATTTCACCCTATTTCTCCTATTCCACCTCTTTCATGCCTACACCCGGGACAACCTTTGCAGGTAAGGCTTTTAAACCTACTAAGGGAGATCAATATGAAGTCGGGATCAAATACCAGCCTAATAACAATATCATGGTGACAGGTTCTGCCTATACCATTTCACAAGAGAATGTAACCACAACCGATCCGGAACATACAACCTACAATATTCAGACAGGCAGAACACGATCCCGCGGCTTTGAATTGGAAGCTCGCGCAATATTATTGCCGGGACTGAATCTTATCGCCAGCTATGCCTATAATGATATCCAGATCCGTGCGGACACAAATAAAAACAATATCGGTAACCGCCCTTTGGGAGCTCCTGCCAATCTGGTTTCTGGATGGATAACATATGATCTGCAACAGGGTATGTTCAAGGGTGTTGGAATTGGCGGTGGCATTCGTTACAATGGTTATACATTCGGGGATAATGCCAACAGTTTTAAGGTCCCAAGCTTTGTCATTGGTGATATGCAGGTACATTATGACCTTAAAAACAGCTTTCCCACAATTAACAGCACCTTATTACAGCTGAATATAACCAATATTGCTGATAAAAAATATGTTGTTGCTTGCGCATCAAAAGTTAACTGTTTTTATGGAACACGTCGCGTTATAATGGGACAGGTAAGAGCACAATGGTAATATGTTCTTTTCATTATCAAATAATATAATGGATATAATCTTATGATACGCCTCTGGTTCTATCTGACACTAGTCTGTCTGGATTTCCTGTTATTCAGTCCGGTAAAGGCAATTAACAGTAGTTCTCCCCTTGCTGGCCTTTCCACCGAACCCTTAACAATCAACGATACTATCACTTTTAACCTGCAAAATAAAAAGACATCACAAATTTATAAGATTTTTGCCTCTATTCCAAAAGAACCACCCCCAGAAGATGGTTATCCAATCATTTATATCACAGATGCCAACAGTATTTTTGACACGGTTCGGGAAACAATAAGATCCTATGAAAAGCGTCCGGATAACATCCATAAAAATCATGCTGTTCTTGTTGGAATTGGCTATCCTCCAGATCAAAATATTCTTAAATTGCGAACTTATGATTTAACACCACCGCAAAATACCTTGATCCCCATTTTATACAAAACTGGAGGGGCTGATTATTTTTATCATTTCATCCAAGATGATCTGAAACCCCTACTGGATAAACATCTTAAAATTAATCACCATAAACAAGCCATCTTCGGTCACTCTTTTGGTGGATTATTTACAATATATAATCTTATCTATCATCCAGATTCCTATCAGATTTATATAGCCGCAAGTCCTTCTTTATGGCTTGATCCAAGCATTATTGACAAGCATACCCAATCTTTTAAATCCAGTCTTGACGTTCATAAACTACATCCAACCCTATCCCTATCCGTTGGAGAGTATGAACAGAAATTTCCTGATTATTGGCAATCAATTCCTCAAGTCGCAAAAATAAAACAGCAGCTTCTTAGAAAACAGCAAGTTTCTCGTATTCTGGCAGCTTGTGAAACATTTAAAAAAATAGATGATCTTTCAACAACATGCACAAAATTTGAAAATGAAGATCATCAAAGTGTAATTCCCGCGTCAATCGGGCGAGCCGTTGCAATCATCTTTCGATCATTTGCACAATAAATAACCCTATCCAGGAAAGAGAAAAATTGTATCACCCTTTCCAGTCCAACTCTATCAGGCTTCCAGAGAAACAGGATCCAAAGACCAGGACTTACCTCCCTGAAAGGGAGGACAAGCACATAAAGGTTGTGCATTGGCCAATCTTACATTAGGTTTTAATCCCATCATATAACGCAAGGAACGGAAAACACCTCCATGCGCAATAATCAAAACATGACCATCACCAGCTTTCAGTATAGAACGATTTACAGCGTCGCTAATCCTTTTACATAAAACATAAAAAGGCTCGGCACCTTTTGGCGTAAATTCACCTGAAATCCATTTGTCATACCATGGCCCCATAGGTTTTTGCTCCTCTTCACCAAAACACACCTCCTTGAGCCCATCATCCAATTCCAATGGTAATTGGACACCAACTTTGTCATGAATGATTGATTTCACAATATCTGCTGTACGTCTTGCCCTTCCAAGAGGTGAACTTATAATCTGAGTAATGGATAATTCTAAATTGTTCCAGTTTCTAGCCAACGCATTCCCTGCGGTTATGGCCTGTTTAATGCCGGTATTATTCAAAGGTATATCTGTTCTACCCTGAGACAGATTTAATACATTCCAATCTGTTTGCCCATGACGAAGATACCAGTAGGGCCGATGCAGTAAAGGAGACATAATGATATACCTTTCAAATAATTAATCAAATAAAGAAGAAACGGAGCTTTCATCCGCTACGGCACGAATGGCCCGACCAATCAAATTATTCAAACTAATCTGACGAATTTTACGAACGGAACGCACTGCATCTGTCATTTTAATACTGTCGGTGATGACTAACTCTCCAATAACGGAATCTTCAACACGTTGTGCGGCACTGCCGGATAAAACCCCATGGGTCACATATGCGTCAATTCCAGTTGCCCCCGCATCCATCAAAGCTTGTGCCGCATTACAAAGGGAACCGCCACTATCAATAATGTCATCGACCAATAGACAGTGACGTCCCTTAACGCGACCAATAACATTCATAACCTCGGAAACACCGGCACGCTCACGTCTCTTATCAATAATTGCCAAATCAACATCAAGTCTTTTTGCCAATTGACGTGCTCTTACAACTCCGCCAACGTCAGGAGAAACAACCATTAAATTCGATTTACCAGCATGTTTGTGTTTAATATCACGTGTGAATAGAGGTGCCGCATATAAATTATCTACAGGAATATCAAAAAAACCCTGAATCTGTCCTGCATGCAAATCAAGTGTTAAAATACGATTCGCTCCTGCTTCAACCAAAAGATTGGCAACAAGCTTGGCGCTTATGGGCGTTCTTGGACCTGATTTACGATCTTGCCGGGCATAGCCAAAATAGGGCATAACAGCTGTAATTCGTCGTGCAGACCCTCTACGCAGGGCATCCAACATAATCAATAATTCCATAAGATTATCATTGGTTGGATAACTCGTGCTTTGTACAGCAAAGATATCTTCACCCCTTACATTTTCGTAGATTTCCACAAAAACTTCCTTGTCCGAAAAACGTTGTACGGACGCATCACATAAAGGCATTTTCAACTCTGCCGCAATCGCCTCTGCCAATGGACGGTTACTATTCCCTGCAATAATTTTCATCAACGAACTCCAACACACAGAACCAGTTAAAACGATCTATACCATAAAAAACATATTATTTATGTTGCATCTGAATATTTTTCAATTCTGGTGCATTAGAAGAAGCGGACTCTTTTGCATTATTTGCAGGCAAAGGCTGATTATCACGACCAGAATAATTAGTGATGACCTGCCTAACCCCACCAGCAGCCTCTTCTCCAACCGCAGAGCCAATATCACCCCAATAGTGATCAAGACGATGCGCAGGAACATCATTGATTTGTGAAACTTTACCCGCCTCTTTTCCCTTATTATCGGTCACCCGCCAAATAATTTCAACATGTTGTACCGGATTACCACGTGTCCCCTGCGCACCATCTGTTACACTGACATGACAATCCACAGTATAATCTGCCTGGTCAGGTTTATATTGAATAGCATTTGCCTTGTCCGCAAACGAAATAGCAAATTGCTGAGCAATAATTTTATTTCCGTCTCCAGGAGCCCCAAAAACACCCTTGAAATAAATTTTGGCTGCCCGATGTTTTAAACTATGTGGATCAGCTGCCATCTGCCGAGCTTGTAATCCTGTTAATACCTGATTGATTATTGGCGCAGATTGTTCTGAAACATCATGAAAAATGCTCTGCTGTCCACTTATCCAATCCTTTTTTGAAACGGGCATTCCTTTTCTCACCGCTTCGACTTTTCCATTAGGGGCAATAATTGTAAAAGAAGGAATAATCATATCTTCTTCTGATCTCACCTTGGTCAATAAAATCCAGTCCCCCTTTTGAGCAGGTCGTGCAACTGCGGGAACCGTCTGTTCCAACATTGCCTTTGCCATTTCCTCGGCAAATCCCTGGGCGTTTTTATCATTTAACATTGAATTAGAAGGTGGTGGAACAATTAACCTTGACGGAGGAGGTGTCGTCAATGATGTGGTTTTGTTTTTTTCAAATGGATGTGGAACCTGGATGCAACCTATTAAAGATAAAACACCTAAAAAACTGAATCCAATCTTAAAAGACTTTAAACTTTTAAATTGCATCTTTATGATTTCCCTTACGAATATTAACGACAGGCAATTGTTGAAATTTGATGTCCAAACACCGCTTTCCGTTCCATGACACGTCTACGATTACTAAAAAAATGAGTGGTATCCATAAATGTATCCCTTCCTGTTATAGCCGCAATACCCACATGTTTACGTCTTAACCGGTCAATACAATAACGACCCAAATCAAACAAATAATATCCTTCACGAACGGGGGTAAAAAAAACTCTTCCATCTGGATCCTGTCTCAAAACCTCATTACGCATGTCTTCCCGCACTTCATAATGTGTCACGGCAATACAGGGTCCTACAACAGCAATGATATCCTGTCTATCCGCACCCAAAGCCTCCATTTGATCCACGACATTTTCTAAAATTCCACATGCTGCGCCCCGCCAGCCTGCATGGGCTGCTCCAACAATATCACCAGTTTTTGTACTAAATAATACAGGGGCACAGTCAGCTGTAACAACACTAATAGCAATATCAGGATCGGTCGTCACGGCTCCATCCCCCTCAACAGGTATACAATTCGATTTTGTAATCCATAAAACTTTATTGCTGTGAATCTGTACCCCCCCCCACAAATAATTCGAGGATACCTTCATATACTCAGCAACAATTTTACGGTTCTCCATAATTAAATGAGGGTTATCACCTGATTTCAAACCACAATTTAACGAAGTATATTCTCCTTGAGAAACCCCACCTATTCTTGTAAAAAAACCATGCCGAACAATATTCGACAATAAGGAATGCTGAATGGCCAATGGTTTACAGTTCATGAAATTTATAACCCTTTTAAATTAACCTTGTTTTTGAAATATAAAAAAGTATAGTGTGTTTTCCTAAAAACCCGGTGGAGCACATAACTCAGCGTTACAAATTGCCATAACTTTAAACAAATCCCCCATTTCTGTAGGGTCAATCAAACGTTGTACAGAAGACCGAATTTCATTTCGTTGTTCTATCGGTACATGATCCAATAAGATTTTTTCCCGTATCAGTATGCCAAGCTGCTTTAAAAAAGCACCTTGTGTTTGTATCCCGTAAACAGTCACATTCTGTTTTTCTGCAATTTCTTTCAAGGAAGGAAAATCTATATGAGCAGTTAGATCAGCCTCTCCGGGCGGAACAAAAGGAGAGACTTTTTCTCGGTTTGCAATTGCCTGTAAACTGTCTCCCCAAACCTGGGAAGAATACCCATAATCAATAAATAAAGCCGCCCCCCCATAATGACAGATATGTGCTGAAACATATTGTACAATATCCTGTCCAGCTTCATTTACCTCTACAGTGTCACCAACCTTTATAGGACGCTGGAATACAGGTGAAAAAGGCAATTGGGATATAGGCTTATGAAACATATTTCCTTGGGAAACATAATTCTCATCCCATTTTTTTCCGCCCCTGTAAATAAACTGACGAATGGGTAAAGCGTCAAGAAATTCATTCGCCACCATAATCAGGGGTAAAGTCGGGATATCATAAACAGAATCAAGCCATTGAATTTCAATTTCATAATTTTTCAATGTATTTTCTTGAATTTGACGTAAACGCGACGAGGTTTCAATCAGAAAAACCGTACAATATTGGCAGATATCAGGAGCCGAACGGAATAAAACTCTTAGAATATCCATCATGAGCGTCCCCCGGCCCGGCCCGGCCTCCACGATTGCCAATTTGTCTGGTTTGGACATGGACCGAATGACCGTAATGATCCAAACCGCGATCAATTCACCAAAAATCTGTGAAATTTCAGGTGCAGTAATAAAATCAGAAAATGGATCTCTTTTTTCATAATAGGCGGCATTTGCCTTTTCCATAAATTGATCCAATCGCATTTCTGAACAATTCTTCATTTCTGCCTTTACTTTTCAGAAACTGTCAAATTTTGCAATTTCGGCAATTGATAAGACTGCCAAATGAAATATATCCCGGCAATCGCCATTGGGATACATAAAATTTGCCCCATCGTCAAACCAAAAGCAAAGTAACCCAAAAAAGCATCTGGCTCACGAAACAACTCACAAACACTTCGTGCCATGGCATACCCCAATAGAAACACACCGGAAAGAAATCCTGGCCGCTCTCGAATGGCTTTACATTGAATCAAGCAAAGCATGATAAAAAATAGCAACACACCTTCTGAAAAACATTCATATAATTCAGATGGATGTCTTGCACCTTCAACACCGGGATAAATCATACGCCAGGGTAGCCAGTCCGGAGCTTCACGACCCACTAGCTCCCCATTAATAAAATTTGCCAATCTTCCAAATCCTAGTCCCATAGGCACTACGGTTGTGACACGATCAGAAAAACCAAGAAAACTTAAACGGTTATAACGGGTGAATATTATTAAGGCGAATATAACCCCCAAAGCACCACCATGAAAGGACATTCCTCCATGCCATACCTGAATGATCTGTAATGGATGCGTTAAATAATAAGCAGGCTGATAAAAGCAAACATATCCCAAACGTCCCCCCAAAATAACGCCCAACGTCGCCCAAGTTAAAAAATCATCAACTTGTGTAACAGTTGCAACCACGGGTTCCCTTTGAACCAATCGTCTTACCAAAAACCAACCGGCAAGCAATGCTGCTATATAGGCCATAGCGTACCAACGTATCGATAAGGGGCCGATATGCAACATAACAGGATCAAAATTAGGATAATACAAGGGAGATGACATAAAACCTGTCTTTCATTAAAAAATATGACCTTATAAATAAGGGTCTGGCCGTAAAAGATAACCCTGAATATATTTTGAAATACCTTCTTCCAATGAGGTAAATGCCCGTTGATATCCGGCAACTTTCAAACGTGTCATGTCAGCTTGGGTAAAATATTGATATTGTCCCTGCAAACTCTGGGGCATATCTATAAATTCAACCTCTCTTTTACAGCCAACCGCATCACAGACGGCATATGCCAAATCAAGATAGGTTCTAGCTTGTCCGGTACCACAATTATATATTCCATTTACATCGGGATTGTTTAAAAGCCATAAAATAATTTCAATAACATCCCCAACCCAGATAAAATCACGGGCCTGGGCACCGTCTGTCAAACCATCGCGATCAGACTTGAATAAACGGGGAACACCTCCCTTCTGAATATCATCAAATTTGACCTTTACAACTGAAATCATCTTGCCCTTGTGATATTCATTTGGTCCATATACATTAAAAAATTTTAATCCGGCCCATTGCGGGGGGACAGGTTGATGATTCCTAACCTGTTCCAATACAAATCGATCAAAAACCTGTTTGGACCACCCATACAAATTCAAGGGTTTTAAATCTGCAATATGGTTGGGTTCATCTGTAAATTCCTCCAGCTGATTGGCTCCCCCATAGGTTGCGGCAGATGAAGCATAAATAAATCTTACCTGATTCAAAGCGCACCAATGCCATAATTTTTTTGACAAATTGACATTGGTTTTCCAAACCAGATCCCCATCACGGGCCGTTGTTTCACTAATTGCACCCAAATGAATGACAGCCCTTATTACTTTGCAATGCTGCACCAGAAAATCATCAATATATTCAGGAAAAATTAAATCTGTTGGCACATGATTTGCAATATTGCGCCATTTTCCCTCATCCCCCAACCAGTCAATTACAACCGTCTTCTCTTTCAAATCATAGAGTCTGGCCTGTAAACAAGAACCGATAAACCCTGTTGCACCAGTGATAATAATCATATTGTTTTCATACACATAAATTATAAATTAAAAAAAACATGCTATATTATAACTTTGATAACGTATTAGATTAACTTATACTAATTTACTAATTTTGAAATAATAATAAGGAAAAATCATGCCTAATCCAAAAAAAATATTTGACGATGCCTCTCATGCTTCTGGCAGTGTATTTTCTGTTTTCAGTGGTATCAAGGAAGAGATTGCTGCCATTGTCAAGGGACGGGTTGATGAGGTTTTGTCAACCCTTCAACTGGTCAGACGTGATGAATTTGAAATTGTTACAGAAATTGCCAGCCGTACCCGTGCCGCTCAAGAAAAATTAGAAGAACATGTCAAAAAACTTGAGGAAAAAATCGCAGAATTAGAAAAAAAAGCAAATATTTAATCGTAAATATTTTAACAGGGGGATATTTCAAACCCCTTTTATATTGATCAATCCAGGGAAATTTTATTGATGGATTTAATAGAATGGAAAGATTTTGAAAAAATTTTAATGGTAACTGGAACCATTATAAAAATAGAAAAATTTCCTGAAGCCCGTAAACTTGCATATAAAATATGGGTTGATTTTGGACACTATGGCAAGCTTAAAACAAGCGCTCAACTGGTTAAACTCTACCAGCCCGAGGATTTGATTCATAAACAAATTATAGGAATTATTAATTTTCCTGAAAAACAAATTGGTCCTTTTCGTTCGCAATTCTTACTAACAGGTTTTGAAACAGAAGATGGAATCGTTATTACAACCGTGGAACGTCCCGTGCCTAACGGTACAAAAATAACTTGAATTCTAGCTATCTTGTTGATCCATAATTCCTTTTTGCTCAATAATTTAATTCCATTGAATTTTCAGACAAGAAAAATAATTATGATTTATAAAACTGAACGTTGCAAAACCCTAAGACTTCTAATTCCAGAATGGCAAAGTGGAGATTATGACAGTCAACCCTCCGGCGAGATCTACCCCCTGGGAGCTCGTCTGTTAGCTTTCTTAGCTCCCCAAAATAATACATCCCCGATTGTTGAAGTTCCCATTGAACCTTATCATCAACAACAAAGAACCAGGGAAAATGGTGTTGTTTGGCAAGATGTCATTATTCATCAATTAAAAGCAACGCAAAAAATTATAGATGAACACGAACCTGATCGGATTATTACATTCGGCGGTACTTGTATTGTTAGCCAGGCGCCTTTTGCCTATCTCAATAGACATTATAACGGAAAAATAGGGTTGTTATGGATTGATTCCCATCCTGATATTTCCACTTCCAAACATTTTGATCGAGAACATGCAATGGTTTTGGGAAATTTATTGGGAAAAGGTGATCCATATCTTGCAAATGAAGTCAGATTACCTTTTAAAGCCAACCAGGTTTTAATCATTGGCATTCATAATTATAACAATGCCTATGAAAAAAAATTGTACATGATTTAGGATTGCAAACCATTGCCAGTCCCGATCTTACCCCAGATAATCAAGCCATTTTGGCATGGATTAGAAAAAACAATTTTGAGCATCTTGCAATACATGTGGACGTTGATGTCCTTAATCCCCGATCTTTTTATTCGCAATTTTCAAATAATCCCATCTCACCACAAACCTTTAATAACGTAAAAGGAGAAATGACCATTCCCCAATTGAGCAAAATCATCCAGGATGTTTCCCTCGTAACGGATATAGCCGGAATAACTTTTGCAGAACACATGCCTTGGGACGCACTTAACTTAAAAAAAATGATGGAACAATTTTCTTTCATGAAATAAAATATTAAAATTTATACTAATTATTTAATACTAATTTTTGTTAAATACATATGGTTTTTCTGACAATGTACAAATATTTTTATTTGGACATTTTTATGTTAGAATTCTTACAATCATATACAAAGAAACAATCCTATTTTATTCACTATTGATCGAGGAATTCATTATGTCATCACTTCCCTCCCTTTTAATGATTGGCTGCGGGCATATGGGGAAAGCCATGTTAAAAGGCTGGATAAAAAAAGGCTTGAATCATTCTTTCATTGTTAATCGACATGATTTCGATCTAGTTACTCCACATCAATTGGCACATACTATTCAGGATGTTCCAAAAACGTTTCAACCAGAAGCTGTTGTACTTGCCGTCAAACCGGATCAAGCTGCCGAACTTATCCCCCATTTAAAACCATGGTGTAAAAATATACCTGTTATTTCCGTTCTTGGCGGGAAAACGCTTGCCTGGTTACAACAACAATTCGGAGATCATCAGTCTATTATCAGAGTTATGCCTAATACCCCTTCGGAATTAGGATTAGGTATGACCAGCATGATTGCCAACTCCCAAACGCAATCGGATCAAAAACAAATTGCAGAACGATTGTTTAATGCCATTGGTAAAACCGCATGGCTTGATACAGAACAGGAAATTGACATCGCCACAGCAATTGCTGGATGTGGGCCCGCCTATATATTCCTATTAGCGGAATTGTTGCAAAAGATAGGACAAGAGAAAGGATTGTCAGAAGACCTGGCACGTCTTTTAGCCAGACAAACCGTGATTGGCTCTGCTGCATTATTGAATCATTCCCGGGAAGAGGCGGAAACACTAAGAAAAAATGTTGCGACCCCTAACGGGATAACAGAACAAGCTGTTAATGTTCTAATTCAACCCGATGCATGGCCCCATATTCTTTCTAAAGCCCTACAGGCAGCTGCAGATCGTTCCAGGGCTTTATCTTCATAAAATAACAAAAGCAATATAGGAGATTGATGATGTCTGATGAAGAAATACGCCACCGTATTTTAAAAAATTCCATGGATCTGGCGGCAGAACAAGGATGGAACGCCATGTCATTAAGTGACGCGGCACGACGCTGTAATGTTTCGCTTGATATGGCACGAAAATTATTTCCTTGCAAATCCTCCCTTTTACTTTATCTGAACCGTCTCGCCGATCAGGCTGCATTGAAACAATCCTACCAGCATCAACCCGTTCCTGAATATTTATTCGATCTTTTTATGGAACGGTTTGATACGTTCCAACAATATCGACAAGGATTGATTTCTGCAATTCATTCCTTACCCCTTAACCCTCCATTAGCATTTCTTCTACAGATAGCCATTCAAAACAGTATGAAATGGCTAGCTGAAGCAGCGGAAATCAACACAAGCGGCCTACGTGGAATTGCTTGTATAAAGGGACTGACAGCCATTTGGGCGCTAAATATGCGTATCTGGTTAAAAGATGAAAGCTCAGATTTATCCCAAACCATGGCTTCATTAGATAAAAGTTTTAAAAAAGCTGGAAAATTTGCTCGTTATTGTGTTCAAAGAACTGTAACAGATCAAAATGGAAAAAAGAAGAATCAAGTGGATACTTCCTATTATTCAGATAAAGATGGAAACCAACAATAAATTTTAAAATTTTTTTATTTTTCCTCTTTACGAAACCTAATAACTCCTTTAAAAGATGCTTTAACAAACCTTGGGGTGTAGCCAAGCGGTAAGGCAGCGGATTTTGATTCCGCCATGCGGAGGTTCGAATCCTCCCACCCCAGCCATCTTGTATTATGATATAATTGTCCCCTTCAAAATCTATTTTATTTTGGATTATCCTGTCAAACATTTTGATTTTTCTTATAAAAATCAAAAATTAACTGTCAGCTTCATTTAACTCATAATAGGAACAGAATTACCCTTGAAATCACTACAGATAAAATTATCAAAATAAAGGCTCATCCATCTGTTTCCCATCAGCGTGTTCATGAAATTCTGGATTATCATAAGAACTGGATTTTCTCCAATCCTATATTTCAAGAATCCCATTACCAGTATATCAATCATGAAAAACATCTTTATTTAGGATGCCTTTATCCTTTAAAAATTCTTAAAATAACCAATCAGGCACAAACTATCCAGTTAATTGATCATCATATTGTAATAACAGTTCGAGAGAATTTTCCGTCAAGAATCTATAGCATGCTTCAAAACTGGTATAAATTTGAGGCTTTAGAGGTTTTTTCTGAACGTCTTTCCCTTTTAAAATCAAGAATTTGTTGGATTGATTGGCAAAATAAACCACCTTTGTTACGAATTGAAAAATTGAAAAATCAATGGGGTAGTTATATTCAAAAAAATAATAGGATCATTATTTTAAATCAACATCTAACCAATGCAAATCCCATCGCCATTGATTATGTTATCCTCCATGAGCTGTGCCATGCAGCTGAATTTAATCACAGTAAAAAATTTTACCAAATAATTACCATGATTATGCCAAATTGAAAAATATTGTCACACCTATTTAAAACAAAAACTTTTATAATACCTTAATTATTGACCGCTGTTTTTGAAACTTTTTTTACAAAATTCTCTTTCAAACTTTTATATTTTAAATGTTCTCTTGCCTGTTTCCATTTCTGTTTAAAAACTGATGCCGCTTTTGCCTTAATCGGATCCTCAAAACCTTTGGGTAACTCCTGTCTACCATGAGATCCACTCAAACCCTTTTTATCTTTGGGAACAAATCCATTATATTTTTTGCCACCTTTATGATTAGCGTAACGTCAGGCACGCGTATAACCCATCTGCAGAAATTTACGCGCCATATCAGCCCCAACAAAATCTTCTTGTTTCAAATACTGCAAAAATAATTGATATATCCTTTCACTGCTTTCCCTTGCCTTTTCAACAGTCGCAAATTGCCAATACGGCAATATTTCTGACTTGTATGGCTCGACCAGCAATACTCCTTGCTCTCCCTTGCCAATGCGATAATATTCAGGATGTTTACGAAAATCTATTTTTCCAAAATTCAAGGAGTAATCAAAACTGGACGAAACGACACGATTTTTACAACATGGAATCAAATCACTTCTTTTATTCATTTATTCCACCCAAATTCTGCATCATTAAAAAACAACCATTATATGTTTTGGCTTATAGATTTATTAGGACTATAAACCTAAATTGTTTTATTTGTTTTTTTGTAGCAAGTAGGTCATTTTAATCATCAATATTATTTCAATGGAAGAAAATGAAAATTGAAAAAATTCAATATGGTCCCTATGAAGCCTTACGTTTACATTTTTTAGACAGATTTCTCGATTATATTCCTAAAAGAGCTCAGATAATACGTTATGGATCTCTTAAAAAGCCGGATATTTTATGGGGAAATTCAAAGGCTACCTATCAGGATGGCAAAGCCATAAGAAGTGGCATCCCGTTATGCTGGCCCTGGTTCGGTCATCTTAAAGCCAATCCTTCAATAGTCCAAAATATGCATAGCCTAACTCATCCCGCATTATCGCATGGTTTTGCACGTTGCATTGAATGGAAAAATCATCAGCTCGATGCATCAAAATCAGGGATCATTATCATTAATAGTCTACAAACCTCACCAACATTAACTCCGGAATGGCCACATGAAACGGAATTGAAATTCATTATATGTTTTAATGAGATTTTAAGCATACAACTTCATATTGAAAACAAGAGTAACCAGGATATAGCCATAACTCAGGCTTTACATAACTATTTCCATGTCAGTGATATCCGTAATATCCATATTCATGGATTGGAAAATCTAACCTATACAGAACAAAATGAATTGGGTCAGCAGAAATCAGGCATACAAAAATTCTTTCACCATTTAACTGGTCCCGTTGATCGAATTTACAGTGATGTTCCCTCTGAAATAACTATTATTGATCCTATATGGAAAAGAAACATTATCATCCGAGCTCCTTTCTCACATTCTGCCGTGTTATGGACACCTTGGAAAGAACAAGCCAAAACCTTAGATCAATTTCCTGCATCATTATGGAATCAAGTGATGTGCCTTGAGGTTGGAACACTATTGAATCAAATGCAAATTATTAAACCCAAGACAAAAGACATGATAGAAATGTCTATACATGTTACAGAGCACCAATAACTTTCAATGATTCAATAAATGGGTATATATTTTAAATTTATGGTCTTCATTTAACATCCATATATATCCATTAATGAATAATACAAATTCATGCCCACTGCATTCAATAACCCAATGATACTATTTAATAATAGTATCATTATTAATTATCGGCTAACTTTTAAACAGATTTGACAATTGACTCTGCTACAAATTATTAACATCAAGAACAATAGCCAATTTTACAAGAATGATATTTATTAGGTGATATAATTTATCAACTTATTTTTTGCACATCTTTTAAATTAGATGGCTCCCGAAGTAGGACTCGAACCTACGACCGAGCGATTAACAGTCGCTTGCTCTACCAACTGAGCTATTCGGGATCATTTGGTAGACTTTGTATACCTAATTTAAAATTAATGGTAAAGTGTTTTTTTATATAAAATCCAATTTTTTTCATTTTCTAGAATTTGCTCTATGACCCCTTTTTCAAATAAAACAAAAAAATCTTTTAATCGCCGTAATTTACTGATTGGAATAGGGGCAATAGGCTCTTTAACAGGAATGGGATTATATCATTCCATTAACAAACATGATCCCGAGATAATGCCTCAGGATATCTCACCACAAATGATTCGTATTGCATACCTAAAGAATGAAGAAAACCAGCTTCTCACCATTGCCCAGACAAAAGGTTTTCTGAAACATTACAAAATAAACCTTGATCCCATTGCCAATATTAAAAATAAAACCCAGATTTTCGATCTACTCAAGACCAATCAGTGTGATGCGGCTATTTTATCCATTCTGGACTGGCTGCCACAACTTCTTAAATCCCGCTCTGAAGGTGGGAAATTAATGATTGGTTTAAATGGTGGGGATTTTCGGTTATTGGTTACACATAAACAAAAAATCCAAAGATTGATGGATTTGGCAAATCTATCCATTGGAATTCAACCTCATTCCGAAAAAGAAAAACTATTCTTTTCTATTCTTCTAAGACGTAAAGGTATAAATCCGGATTTGAATGTTAAATGGGTTGAACTGGAAAAAGATGAATTACTTCCCGCTCTTTTATCAGGTCAAATACAGGCATTAATTGGCTCTGACCCTTTTATCTGGCGAATTCTTCATCATAACAATAAAAAATTGTTCCAACTTGCCGGGAGCCAGACAGGTAGCTGGAGTCAAAGAATCAATTATGTTTTGGGAATCTCAAATCATTTTCAACAATCCAATCCACTTGCACTCAAATATCTTGCCACAGCAATTCGAAATGCCTCCGTATGGCAATCACAGCATATTCAGGAAGCCAGTCAAATCCTAACTGATGAATGGCAGAAAATGAGACCTGAAGAAATATTAAAAATGTTTTTGAATGAAAACAGAAATATGGCCATAATAAATGATAACTTGTGGGAGCAGGTTGCCCAATATATCGATGAATTCAAACTTTTGGGTCAAGTCCCCAACAGCCTGAAATCGGGTCATATCGCCAAGCAGTTTTGTGTAACACTTTAATGCCTCCTTAAAATAATGAGGCATTAACCCAGACCAACGTTCAGCCAACCAATTGTTTATTAAGCAGCTTTTTAGGAAGAAGCCAAAGAGCCATTTTTGTCAAAAAAGGTGCTGTTTCTGGACGTAATAAACGACGGTCATAACCAGAAAAACGACGATCATCTTCTGAAAGACATAAGCGAAGAAAATCAGCAAGGGTCGTTTTTTCATTACCCAGCTCAGCAACTCCGTTAATCGTGAAATTATTATCTTGGAAATGCTCTTCCCCCTCTGCATCCATCGTTTTAATCAAACCGATCCGTTCGTAAACCAAAAATGCATGGACTGCGATAACTTTTAGTTCAAACAAGATACGTTTTATCCAGGGCAAATTCGCACGATGCCAAGCCAACCAGTTTGCAAATAGAAGGATATGGCGACATTCTTCCTGCATAACAGGCTCAAAGGTTTCAATCAGTTCTTTCGTGAAAAATCCAGACTTTTCTGCGATTGCAAACAAACCGAAGGCATAAAAACTATCCCAACATTCACTAAATCCTGTTACCAAATAGGCCCATTCCGGATCTTTTGGAACCGAATAAGGAGACTCTGATGCAAGGGGGATACCATAAAACCTGACCAAATCAGAAAGAACTTCCTTATGACGATTTTCCTCCCAAGCATTCCGTGCAATGGCATCAGCCCATTCTGGATCCACAATTTCTTTGACATAGGCAGCCATCCTCAAACGGGCCTTGCCCTCTGTCTGCACAGCGATATCCCAAATAGGCAAAGATTTTAAACGATCAATTTCCTGATCGGTAAGCTTTGGCCAGTCCATAAAAGTTGGTCTGTAAGGATTAAAAGTCTCACGGAACATCTGACATACCATTTGCCTATGTTCTTTACTACCGATTTTAATCGAGCCTGGAATATTACTCATCCAATGGCGCACTCGATAATTCATCTCCTCGAGCTCTTTATCTGATTTTGGCTGAGGCAAGGTATGTAAATCTTCAGGTAATTGCGTATAAATTGCTTCCAAGTCAGACATTTCCAAATCGACTCCTTACTTTTAAAATCATTAATTTTTTAAATCATTTCAGTTCTGATAATTTATGGATGATACGGTTAACAAGCCCATATTTGATGGCTTCCTGGGCAGACATCCAATAATTTCTATCGGTATCTTTGGCAATTTTATCATAAGAATGTCCAGTCTCTTTTGCAAAAATTGCATTCAAACGTTCACGCATTTTTATAATTTCCCTGGCCTCGATATCAATGTCCGTCGCCGGTCCTCTGACCCCACCCATTGGCTGATGCAATAAGAAACGTGTATTGGCTAAACAGAAACGTCGTTCTTTACGTCCTGCGGCATAAATCAGGGCCCCTGCCGATGCGACCCATCCTGTACCAATCATGTTAATCGGTGCATGGCTGTCCACAAAACGGATCATATCATGAATTGTATCACCACTTTCCACATGACCGCCAGGCGAATTGACATAAATATTGATCGGCTTAGACGACTCATAAGCCAGGGCCAACAAACGCCCGCTTATTTCCCTTGCAAGCTTGTCATTCACTTCACCAAAAATTAGAATTGTACGTTCTTTGAAAAGTTTATTTTCCAATTCATTATTTGCACCAGCCTCAGGAAAATTTTTATCCTCCTTTTTCTCTTCATCATCTGGATCACTATCACTGAAATGTTTTTGTCCACCATCTGAAAGCTGCATAAGCTTCACCAATATCTTCCTTCAAATTATCTTTTCAAAAAAACAATTTTTATTTTATTTACTCTATTTTTTATACACCCTACATTGATAAATGAAAATTTTTTTTATTCACTGATCAGTTTTTTATATATGCCTGTAAAATTATCATTTTTACAACAACACGTATTATGATCTGCAATTTATCTTATAAATCAGGGGGAAAAGATTATTTCTCTATATTATGGAAACAAAATAGCGTATTAAGAAAAAACCTATAAACACTATAAAATTCATCAAATATGTTTTTATTTTATAAATTAAGGGTCTAGATAGAGTGTCTTCCATCCAGCAGCCAATTTTACGATATATCTTATTTTTCAATCTCTTCTGTCTGGGGGGATGCTCCCAATCTGTGTTTATTAAAGCCCCCGTAAACGCATATCATGATATAGAAGGCGGCATTGTATCTCAACCTAGGCTGCCTGTTCCGGGAAATGATCAGAAATATCCCTATGTAGGGTTGACACCAACAGCCTCCCCTCCTCTGCCCTCCCAAGATTTACGTAATGCAATCACAGATTCTCTCTCACAGGATAGAAATGAGACACAGTGGCAAAATGTAAAAAACCCAATTATTATTCCTGATATTCCTCCATTACCTGCACAGCAGAATAACCCACCTGCAAAATCGTCCGTTCAAACCAAACCTGTCAATAATCAACCTGGTCAGAACACCAACATGCAACCTGCGGAAAATCTCGCATCCTCTGCGAATTTTGATGCGGCAGGAGAGCCACCTCAACCAAACCAGAACTCGAATATTCACAACACGATCAATCAAAAAGAAAAATCGGTTAAACCAGTCGAGACTGTCGAATCCCATAAAACCGAACCCGTGGTTATGCCAGAACTTAGGGCAAGAATTGATGAACAAAATGTTGTGATTCCCTCTATTCCCGTCAATCCTCCCCCTCCATCCCACTTCCCTGATTTTGATGTCCCACCGGACATCAACCTTCCCCCTCCATCCCATCCTTCAGGTTTATCCTTTAAGGAACCAACAGGAACGCTTATACGTTTTCCGATTGATTCCGACACGCCTTATGCCAAACAAGAAGATATAATAAATAATATTGCCTGGCAAAGAAAAGGCAGAACCGTTTTTGTTCACGGATATGGTGATACAACCTCTCTTGACCCCGATGCACAAACTGCGGCGGTTTCACTTGCCTTGCTACGTGCAAAAACAGTTGCAAAATTATTAATCGCCCATAATGTACCAGAATCCGCTATTGTAATCCGGGCCTATGCATTTGGACACGGCGTTCGGATTCGTATGGACAATTAGTATTTTCTTTTTTAATTTCAATTTATTCTATTCAAACGAGCCTATGTCATGACAGAAGAATTCCATCGTATTCGTCGCCTGCCACCTTATGTATTTGCTGAAGTAAATGCCGCTAAAAAGGCCGCACGAGCACGTGGAGAAGATATTATAGATCTGGGTATGGGAAATCCAGATAGCCGTCCCCCTGAACATGTTATCCAAAAATTAATTGAAACAACCTCTGCCCCCCGTGTCCACGGTTATTCCGTCAGTCGTGGAATTGCCGGCCTACGCAAAGCCCTCGCAAATTATTATCAAAGACGTTTTAATGTCACCCTTGACCCTGAACATGAAACAATCGTGACCTTGGGATCAAAGGAAGGGTTGGCAAACCTGGCTTCTGCAATAACCAGTCCTGGAGATACTATTCTCGTTCCCAATCCTTCCTATCCCATTCATCAATTTGGATTTATTATCGCTGGTGCTGCAATTCGCTCAATTCCTGCAAAACCAGATGAACATATGCTGGAAGCACTGCATCGTGCTGTTAAACATTCCATTCCGAAACCCACCGCCCTTATCGTCAATTTTCCTTCAAATCCCACCGCCTATTTGGCAGATCTGGATTTTTATCGTGAGCTCGTTCAGTTTGCAAAAAAAGAATCAATCTGGATTCTCTCTGATTTGGCTTATGCTGAAATTTATTTTGGTGAGAAAACTCCACCCTCCATTTTGGAAATACCAGGAGCAAAAGATATCGCTGTCGAATTTACTTCCATGTCTAAAACCTACTCAATGGCTGGCTGGCGTATCGGTTTTGCCGCCGGTAACAGAAAACTGATTGCTGCACTAACCCGAATCAAATCGTATTTAGATTATGGGGCCTTCACACCAGTTCAAGTTGCCGCAACAGCAGCCCTGAACAATCCCCAGGATTATGTAGAAAAAATTCGGACCCTATATAAAGAAAGAAGGGATACCATAATCAAAGGATTGCATTCAGCTGGATGGAATGTTCCTTCCCCTGAAGCCTCCATGTTTGCATGGGCCCCCATTCCTGAACAGTTTAAATCAATGGGAAGTGTTGAATTTTCCAAACTTCTTCTCAAGGAAGCCCAGGTTGCTGTCGCCCCTGGTCTTGGTTTTGGTGAATATGGTGACGATCATGTTCGAATTGGTCTGGTGGAAAATACCCAAAGATTGAGACAAGCCTGCCGTTCAATAAAACATTTCATGCAGGCTTACTCTAAATAGCCCAACTATCTTTATTTAAGAAAAAATATATATCTTGCTCGGAGAAATTTTATGGATAATCCTTCGGTTAATAAACCCTTAAACCTTGGAATCGCTGGTCTTGGAACCGTAGGAATTGGCGTGTTACGATTATTGCAAAATAATCAAAAAACTATAACGAACCGTGCTGGACGCCCGATCCGCATCCATGCCGTGAATGCCAAAAACCGCCATAAAAATCGAAATATTGATTTAACAACTTTTAAATGGTACGAAGATCCGTTAGATCTTGCAACTGATCCTGATATAGATGTTGTTGTTGAATTGATCGGCGGTGCAAATGGAGCGGCTTATGAACTTGTCTGTGAAGCAATAAAAAATAAAAAAGCTGTTGTTACAGCAAATAAGGCCCTGATTGCTCTGCACGGTAACGAACTTGCCAAAATGGCTGCCAGTCAAAATGTTCCATTACTTTTTGAAGCTGCCGTTGCAGGTGGAATTCCCATTATTAAAACCATCAAAGAAGCCTTAGCGGCAGATCGCCTGATTGAAATTGGCGGAATCTTAAACGGAACCTGTAACTACATGTTGACCACCATGACAAGAACTGGACGAGGTTTTGAAAACATCCTAAAGGAAACTCAGCAACTTGGATATGCCGAAGCTGATCCATCCACCGATATTGATGGACTTGATGCCGCCCATAAACTTGCCATTCTGGCAAGCCTTGGTTTTGGGTATACTTTCAATTTCAAAGATATTTTTGTTGAAGGAATTCGAAACATCTCTCCACATGATATCCATTATGCCCAAGAATTGGGTTACACGATTAAATTGGTGGGTATGGCACAATATCATTCAGAAAACAAACTGGAATTACGTGTTCATCCCGCACTTTTGCCTCAGTCCTCTCCCTTGGCCCGAGTTAATGGCGTAATTAATGCCATCAGAACAAAAGGCGAATTTTCAGGTTATCTGATGCTTGAAGGTGCCGGAGCTGGCGAAGGCCCAACCGCCACGGCTGTTTGCGCTGATATCATCGATATCGCCAGAGGCAATACAATACCCATGTGGGGAACGGACTGGAATGAACTCCGTCCCGCAACACTTGTCCCCAACTCGGATTTTAACAAAGCCTATTATATACGTCTTATTGTTGAGGATAAACCAGGTGTTGTGGCTGATATTGCAACCATTTTTAAAGAAAACAATGTTTCCCTACGAAGCCTGTTGCAACATAAAAATCATATGACTACTGATTCTGAAAATACAGTTCCTATCGTACTTGTGACTCATAAAAACAGGGAAAGTTCTTTATTAAAGTCATTAAAAGCAATTTATGACCTTCCTGCAATTCTGGAAAAACCCATCATGATCCGCATTGAAGAGCCATAATCATTACATACAAGGAAATTTTAAATCATGAATAAGCCTCCTTTTCAATCTGGTTATACCGTCTCTGATCGAAACTTGGCACTTGAACTTGTACGCGTGACGGAAGCTGCAGCACTTAAGTCCTTTCACTGGGTTGGACTTGGCAAGAAAAACGAAGCTGATGCAGCAGCCGTTCAAGGCATGCGGCAAGCTTTTGATACTGTTGCCATTTCAGGCACCGTCGTAATCGGTGAAGGTGAAATGGATGAGGCTCCCATGCTTTATATTGGTGAAAAAGTTGGGGCTGGCGGACCCGAAATGGATATTGCTGTCGATCCATTGGAAGGAACAAATCTCGTTGCCAAGAATCTGCCCAATGCGATCACTGTCGTTGCATTGGCGGAAAAGGGAAACTTTCTTCATGCCCCTGATATCTACATGGACAAAATTGCCATTGGTCCGGGCTACCCCGAAGGTGTCATTGACATAGATAATAATGTTAAAACTAATTTAATGAACCTTGCAAAAGCGAAAAAAGTTGATGTTTCTGATTTAACTCTCAGCATTTTGGAAAGAGAGCGTCATGAGGAAATTATTGCCAAAGCCCGTGAAGCCGGTGCTCATGTCAAACTAGTGTCTGATGGCGATGTTGCCAGCATTATCTCAACCTGTCTCCCAAAAAGTAATGTTGATATTGTCATAGGATCAGGTGGTGCCCCAGAAGGCGTTCTTGCTGCTGCGGCATTACGTTGTTTTGATGGGCAAATGCAGGGCAGACTGCTTTTTGAAAATAAAGAGCAGATTGATCGTGCCAGAAAGATGAATCCCCTTGATCCGCAACGCAAACTTTCCCTTCATGACATGGCCAATGGAAATGTCTTATTTTCGGCAACAGGGGTTACAAATGGTGATATCCTTAAAGGTGTACGCTGGAAAGGAAATCATGTATGGACAAATTCAATAGTTACGAGATCAGTATCAAAAACCATCCGTTTCATTAACGCTTGCCACGACCCGCGTAACAAACCTCAAACAACTATTTAAATTCCTCAAATCTCCATGTCGGAAACCTCTTCTCTAGTCCTTAATGTCAGTCAAAGTCTTTCAGGACGCCAATGGGTATGGCGTCATTCTTCTCTGGACCAGCATTTTCTGGATCGTCAGGCACAAGCGATTGCTCAGAAAGCTTCCCTTTTCGAGGTTGTTGGTCGCATGATGGCATTAAGAGGGGTATCCGCGGAAAATTTGCCTTTTTTTTTATCCCCAACCCTTAAAGCATTGCTCCCCAATCCCTCTTGTTTAAAAGATATGGACAAAGCGGCAGCACGTATTGCCGATGCCATAATTAACCATGAGAAAATTGCCATATTTGGCGATTATGATGTAGATGGTGGCTGTGCCACAGCCCTGTTTAGCGATTTTTTTTCCATGCTGGGAAATCAAGCCATTTCATACATTCCAGATCGCTTCAAGGAAGGTTATGGTCCAAATGTGCAAGCGCTGGAACAGCTTATTCAACAAGGGGCAACCCTTATCATCTGTGTCGATTGTGGAACCGCAGCTCATTCCGTTTTTGATCAGATTAATCAGGAAAAAACAGACCTTATCGTTTTTGACCACCATAAATCAGAGAACGTTCCCAATATTTATGCAACCGTCAATCCTAATCGTTTAGACTGCACATCCAGACTAGGCAATCTTTGTGCCGGTGGAGTAAGTTTTATTGCATCCATTGCAATTACCCGAAATCTGCGGGAAAAAAATTATTTTCAAACCAACCCTGAACCTAATCTTTTTAAATTAATGGATCTCGTCGCTTTATCGACAATTTGTGACGTTATGCCTTTGACAGGCTTAAATAGAGCCTTTGTCACGCAAGGCTTAAAAATCCTAGCAAAACGTGAACGTATAGGGTTGGCTGCCTTATTGGATGTTGCTGGAATTACGCAAGTACCCAACGCCTTTAGTTGCGGATTCGCATTAGGTCCGAGAATTAATGCTGGTGGACGTATTTCCGAAGCAAGTCTTGGATTACAGCTATTAACGAACTCTAACCCCTTTGATGCAAGACTGATTGCCGAGCGTCTGGATACCATCAATAAACAACGGCAGAATATTGAAAAAGATGTATTGGATCAGGCCACTGAACAAGCAATGGAACAATATAGACAAGGTAATGCCGTCATTATGCTTAGCAATCCAAAATGGCATTCCGGTATCGTTGGCATTGTTGCAGGCCGCATCAAGGAACAAATCAACCGTCCAATTTTAATCGGGACAGAACTACAGGATGGCACCGTCAAAGGCTCTGGCCGGTCTGTTCCTGGCCTAGATTTGGGAGCCGCTATTATCGCAGCAAAACAGGCTGATTTATTAATCCAGGGAGGAGGTCATACAATGGCAGCCGGTTATTGCTATCATAAAGACAAAGGCCAGAAATTACACGATTTTCTTAATCATTATTTAAACCAGGCCACTCATTATCCGACTGTCGCAGATTTAGAAATTGAAACCGTCATCACTCCAGCAGGAGCCTCAGTTGAACTGGCCAAACAGATTGAAAATCTGGCTCCCTTTGGAAATGGAAATGAAGAACCCCTCATTGTCCTGTCTTATGTACACATTATCCGTACGGACAGGATAGGCAAAGATGGGAATACCTTACGGTTAATCATTCAGGGAGAAAAAAGACAATCCTTAAAAGCCCTTCTCTTCCGTGCAGATCAGAATCCGATAACTGTATTCTTAGAAGATTCTCAAAACCGGCGACCTGTTCATTTGGCAGGATGGTTACGTAACAATCAATGGAATGGAAAAGAAAATACAACTTTTTTTATAAAAGATGCAAGTTTTATAAAAAATTAATATTTTTTACTTGACCAAGAGATCACACCCATGTATTAAAACCTTCATTGCCTCTGTCCCGTTCGTCTAGAGGCCTAGGACATCGCCCTTTCACGGCGGCAACACGGGTTCGACTCCCGTACGGGACGCCAATAATTTATTGCATAAATTATTTGCATCGAATATTATTCATATCTAGTCTGAAGTTAAATAACCATTTGTTATTTTAACTTATTCTATTGTTTTATGCTATATAAAGAAATATGTATTCTTTTAAATGGCTCTCCCATAAATGAAATGTGCTGCTCTCATTGTAACTTACAATCGGCTGAATAAATTACAATTATGTTTACGCGCAACCTTTGCCCTTAAATTTGATACAATAATAGTCATTGACAATGCATCCACAGATGGTACAGAACAATGGCTATCCTCTCTAAAAGAATCCCGCCTACAAATCTTGCGCATGAAAAATAATATTGGGGGTGCGGGTGGATTTAAATACGGTGCCCAATATATTGCGTCTTTAGACATAGACTGGATTTTTTTCTTTGATGATGATGCCTATCCAGCTGAGAATTTGCTTGATAATTTTATCCAGTTCAAAAAAGACAATTATCAAATTTTTTGCTGCAGGGTATTAACCCCTGATTATAAAATATGTTCCATGAACATACCCTTTAAAAAAATACCTTCAACTTTACTGGCCACAATACATTATAAAATAAACCCAAAACAGTTTTTACCACAGTCTGATGCAATCTGTGAAGTACAAACCTTTTCGTTTGTAGGAACCATTATTCATAAAAACATTTTAAAAAAATACGCCCATATCATAATAGATGATCTGTTTATTTATTTTGACGATTTGGCTTTTTCATATTACTTGTCACAAAAAAATAATAAAATTCTGTATGTTCCAGATTTTATTTTTGTACATGATGTTATTTTACATTCCCAAATTTTTTCAAATAAGAAATTATATTATCTTGTACGTAACCTGATCATTACCCATAAAATTTACAGGAACAAACCTTTTTTTACTTTGCCTTCAACTTTATGCAGAATTATGACATGTTTCCTTTTATGCATGATTCAAAAAAATAGAGTCCAATCCTTAAGATATTTATTTAATGGAATAAAAGATGGATTTAATTATAAAGTTAAAAATATTCTTATTTAAATAAAATCCTATATTGCATTTTCAAAACACATTTTTTTACGAAATAATACGCTTTCAATAAAATATTGAAACAATTATCCCACTAAAAGCGTAGTTATTTTAATCAATCAAATAATTTTCTATTTCTAACCGCCCCCTTGTCCGCACTGGTTGCCATCATCGCATAGGATTTCAAGGCCATACTAACTTTACGTGCTCTTGCCTTGACAGGTTTCCAGCCCTTTTGATCCTGTTCATTTCGGCGCTGTTTCAGGATCTCATCCGATACCTGCAAATGAATGGAGCGATTAGGAATATCAATCTTAATTGTATCCCCGTCTTTAACCAAGCCAATTGTTCCTTTGTCGGCAGCCTCTGGAGATACATGACCAATTGATAAACCGGATGTTCCACCTGAAAAGCGTCCATCTGTCAATAACGCACAAAGTTTCCCAAGATTTTTTGATTTCAAATAACTGGTTGGATAAAGCATTTCCTGCATTCCCGGACCTCCCTTAGGTCCTTCATAACGAATGACAACAATATCCCCAGGTTCAATTTGGTCTGATAAAATGCTTTCAACTGCGCTATCCTGGCTTTCAAAAACACGTGCCTTGCCTTCAAATACCAAAATTGATTGATCAACACCGGCTGTTTTTACAACACACCCATCTTCGGCTAAATTACCATACAAAACAGCCAGCCCACCATCTTTGGAATATGCATGTTCAATATCACGGATACAGCCGCCAACACGATCCTGATCCAACGTTTTCCAACGCTGATTTTGACTGAAGGCCTGTTGAGAAGGAATACCACCGGGAGCGGCTTTAAAAAAATCCAAAACAGATTTTTCATGTGTTGAAATAATATCCCAATGAAGAATAGCATCCTTTAAACTATCTGAATGGACTGTAATTGTATTTAGATGCAATAAATTTGCTTTAGCCAGTTCACCCAGAATTCCGTAAACACCTCCGGCCCGATGCACATCCTCAATATGATAGAGCTGAGTATTCGGGGCCACTTTACATAATTGTGGTATTTTACGAGATAGACGGTCAATATCCTGTAATGTAAAAGGAACTTCCCCTTCTTGTGCTATAGCCAAAAGATGTAAAATCGTATTCGTTGACCCCCCCATAGCAATATCCAGGGCCATCGCATTTTCAAAGGCCTCTTTCGTTGCAATGGAACGCGGCAATATTTTATCATTACCATCCCTATAATAAGAATTACAAAGTTCAACAATTCTTTTGCCCGCCCTTCTGAATAAAAACTGGCGATCTTTATGCGTAGCCAACAAAGTGCCATTACCAGGAAAGGAAAAACCCAAAACTTCGGTTAGACAATTCATGGAATTGGCCGTAAACATACCAGAACAGGAACCACAGGTTGGACAGGCGTTTCGTTCATATTCCGTTACCTGACTATCTTGAACATTATCATCACCGGCGGCAATCATCGCATCAATCAGATCCAGTTTATGATTAGCCAGATGACTTTTACCCGCTTCCATTGGACCACCGGACACAAAAACAACAGGGATGTTCAAACGCATTGCAGCCATTAGCATCCCAGGAGTGATCTTATCACAATTCGAAATACAAACCATTGCATCTGCACAATGCGCATTCACCATATATTCAACTGAATCAGCAATAATCTCTCGACTTGGTAAGGAATATAGCATTCCATCATGCCCCATCGCAATTCCGTCATCAATCGCAATTGTGTTAAATTCTTTTGCCACGCCACCGGCATTTTCAATTTCTTTTGCAACCATCTGGCCCAAATCCTTTAAATGAACATGGCCGGGAACAAATTGGGTAAAAGAATTAACCACAGCAATAATTGGTTTATGAAAATCATCATCTTTCATTCCAGTTGCACGCCATAAAGCACGTGCACCAGCCATATTACGACCATGAGTAGAAATGTATGAACGATATTGAGGCATCCGTTAACCCTTGCATGAAAAAATTAAAATAAATTGTGATTAAAATTAATTCCTATTGAATTAGTTCACTATTCTGTAAAAGCAATTTTATACATGATTTTTTTAATAAATTATTATTATATCTTACAATCAACCGCTTTCTTTATTTGAAATCATCATAAATCTTTAAACGTGATAAGAAAACTTTTAAATTGATTTCTGTTTCATAACCGGTCAAAACGAATTAATTATTTTATTTAACAATCGTCAATGAAATAGAAAATATTCTCGAATGTCCCGTTTTTTATCAAAATTTATAAAACCCGCAATCTTTTTTGACCGGGATGGTGTTATCAATATCGATACGAACTATCCTTATCGTCTGGAAGATTTAATTTTGGTTGAAGGGGTTGAAGAAGCTATTTGTCAAGCCAAGAAACTCGGTTTCCTTACCGTCGTAGTAACCAATCAATCCGGGGTTGCACGCGGTTTTTTCACAGAACGGGATGTCCAGAACTTTCATCACTATATTCAAGAAAAACTAAAAAAATATAATACCGCTATTGATGCCTTTTATTATTGTCCCTACCATCCAGAAGCCAAGATTAAAAAGTATCGACAGGATCACCCTGATCGTAAACCGCATCCAGGAATGATTGAACATGCAATTCATGATTTATTCATTGATCGTCAGCATTCTTTTTTGATTGGTGATAAATCGACTGATTTACAGGCTGCAGAAAATGCAAATATTACAGGATATCTTTTTAAAGAGAAAAATCTTGCATCTTTTTTGAATAAAATAATTAAAAAACAATTAAAATATTAATTTAAGTTCATTATAAATTCTTTTTTATAATTGAAAATCAATTTTCTATATATATTAACATTATTACTAATCAATTAATATCTTTTAACTTTTTTTCAATTACAATCAAACTTATTCGTCATTTTTATTATTAATTCGTAAAAATTAAAAAGATGTAATTAAAATACATCTTTATTGCCTTTTCATATTAAACGTTATATAAGATGTATTTGAAATAAATCTTTTACTTAAATATTAAGAATCCTTTTATTTCAAATAAATATATTTAAAAATACTGAATCGATAAGTCTATGAAAAGTAATTATCAAGATGGTGTTATCAGTAATCTAACATCAGAAATACTTACAAAGCTTAACAGGAACCCTGTTAACAGAAAATTGAAATGGCTACTTTTAATTTCAGCCTTTCTATGTTTTTTATTTATGGGATGGGCAACATTATTCACCTATCAGCAAAGCCCACCTATTCCAGTTCAATTCATTTCATCACAAGATCAGGTTTTATTCACAGACAAAGATGTTTTTCTTGGAAAACAGGGTTTTCAAAAAGCCGATCTGATTGATTACGGTGGATTATACGGTATGGGATCCATGTTTGGACCCGATTATACTGCCAAAACTCTCGTGGATCTTGCCAAAGCAATTCGAGAATATCTAGCCCAAGAAAAATTTCATCAGTCTTTTCATTTATTAACTTCAGATCAACAATTCCTTATTCAAAGGAAAATGCAAATAATGTTACATAACGTTGATCTTACACAGAAATCTTTACGTTTTCCTGCTGCGTTTAGTCAGGCAATCGTCGATGTCAGAAAAAATTTATCTCAAGAATTAGTACAGGATAATTTCAAGGCCGGTTACTCGCGGGCTCATGCATTAAATCAGGCGGATGCCAAAAGCACTTCTGAATTTATTATCTATACAGCCCTCACATCCGTAGGCCATCGCCCCAACAGCACCATATCCTGGACACAAAATTGGCCTTATGAACCCATTGCAGGAAACCAACCTACCAGCCAAACCTTTACCTGGACATGGGCTGGGTTCTGTTTTGCCTTTGCAGGCTTTGGTGCCGTGATCACGATCAATCGTATCTGGCTATCTGGTGAAGATAGGGAGGCGATGGACCAGGTTATCGACGGATTTAAGAATCTGACCCCAAGCCAGAAAAAAATCGGTAAATATTTTTTATTTGTTGCCGCTATTTTCCTCGTCCAGCTTCTAATGGGTGGATTAATGGCCCATTATTATTCTGAACGGACAAGTTTTTACGGATTTGAAATAGGAAAATATTTACCTTTTAATTTTCTACGAAGTATTCATTTGCAAACCCCGATTGTATGGATTGCATTTTCCTGGATTGGTTCAGCTCTGTTTTTAGGGCCAATTATCAGTGGAAAAGAAGCAAAATATCAGAATATACTTGTTGATCTTTTATTTTATGCATCAGTGATAGTTATTGCGGATATTGTCATTGGCAACTATCTGGGCATCATGGGTTACCTGCCTCATTTATGGTTTTGGTTCGGCAACCAGGGCAATTCCTATCTGGAATTAGGCAGAGGTTGGCAATATGCTTTTTTTGCCGCTCTTTTGTTTTGGAGTTATTTAGTATTCCGCTCCTTCTGGCCCGATAAACGTCACTGGCAAAGAGCCTTTAAATCATTCCGTATAGGAAATATACGTCTTGAACATTTATTCTGGTTATCGACCCTAAATATTGCTGTATTGTACATTTTTGGCATGATACCCATGTTTGAAATAGGCAAGTCCTATACCATGGACGATTTCTGGAGATGGTGGGTCGTTCATCTTTGGGTTGAGGAATCCTTTGAATTCTTCACGGCATGTGTTACCGCCTATCTTTTGATGGGGACAGGATTGATTTCCCGTTGTTTTGCTGAGCGAACAGTTTATTTTGAACTTATCCTGATCTTTCTTGGTGGGGTCATTGGCACAGGTCACCATATGTATTGGGCCGGTGAACCATCCATTTGGATCCCCATGGGAAGCATGTTCTCATTTATCGAGGTTTTACCCCTAATTCTATTGGTTATCGAATCTATTGACGAATATAAAATCATTACAGCCCATCAGACTTTCCAGTATAAATTGGGATATATGTATATTATCGCTGCTGCAGTATGGAATTTTATCGGTGCGGGTGTCTTTGGTGGAGGTGTATTGAATGCACCACTTGTTAATTATTATGAACATGGGACATTTTTAACCTTGAATCATGCCCACACCTCTCTTTTTGGAGCCTTTGGTCTTTTGGGACTGGGAATGATTTATTTCTGTTTAAGATATATTGCTAGTGACAAATATCCATTTATAGAAAAATGGGGATATATTGCCTTATTCCTCTATAATATCACACTTGTCCTATGGACTACATTAACCTTTTTCCCTGTCGGCTGGCCCCAACTCAACGCTGTTTACGAACACGGATTAACTTACGCCAGAAGCTTAAGCTTTTATGATACCAAAACATTTTGGCAATGGTTACGTATAATCGGGGATATTTTCTTTTCTATAGGCGCTTTAATTATGTGCTGGGATTTTATCGTGAAACTCAAACCTATTTTTAAAAAATAACATTTCTATTTCTTTTATAAAAAGCTCGTCAAAATTCAATAAATAAATAATAATGACGAGCAATTTTATCAGAAAGAAATCATTTTACCGGGTGTAATTTTATTTCCAAGTCCCAACAGCGACTTGGCTAAAGGAATTGCAACAGGTGCAAGTTGTCTCCCCATTAAAATTGAACGGTGCTCGATAGAGGCCAGCATTTCAAAATCATCATTTAATTTTAGGAAATCATCTCGTATCGCTTTGCCTATACGGACCGTTTGGGCAATCCCATGACCACTCCATCCGTGAACCGCATAAATAGGCGCTTTTTCTCCTAATTTACGACAATCTACCGCCCCATTTAGGGTTAAATCAGTTGTTCCACTCCACGCTAATTCTAAATGAATATCATCACGTTGAGGAAAAATGGTCTTAATTCGTGACATTAAATAATCAACAACTTTATCAGAATTCCATCGCATTCCTGTTCCTTGCCCTCCAAATAAGATACGCTCTTTACGAACCGGGCGATAATAATCTATTTGTAGCTGCGTATCATAAACAGCCATTTGTGTCGGAAGTAATGTTTTACTCCCCCCCTCAACCGGATTGGTAACACCAACATAAGTATAAAAAGGAATGGTTGAATTAACATCTGATAATAATTGAAAGGTCGTATGGTGAACGGCTAATACCACGCCTTTTTTAGCAAGAATTTTACCCTGTGCCGTTTCAATAGATACCCCTTCTGATACAGTTTCTATTTTTAGAACTTCACTATCCTCATAAACATGCCCACCATTTTTAACAAAACCATAAATCAAACCACGCGTTAAACCTAAAGAATGAATTTGCCCTCCAATCTTATCCAAAGCACCACCATAATAAAGTTCTGAATTGATATGATCACGAATTTCATAAGGCCCTAAAATGCGAACACTATCATCACCTAAATATCGACGTGCATCTGCCCCAACCGTCAAAGCATTAATATGACCAGGATGAATCGCCGCGGTTAAATGCCCACGACGCATATCCAAATCCAAGGCATAATGTTCTGTTATTTCTTGAATAAGATCAAACGATTCAATGGATGTAAATTTCCACAAACGACAAGCTTCGTCATAATCGAAATTCTCAATAATAGATTCTGCTTCCCATCGTGCCAATCCAGGCGTCAATTGTCCGCCATTTCTTCCCGAAGCAGCTGACCCCACCTTATTTTTTTCAAGAAGGATTGTTTCAACCCCAGATTCTGACAAATGTAAAGCCGTAGAAGCCCCAAGCAATCCGCCACCAACCACTACCATATCACATTCACAATCATGTTCTAAGGCTGGAAATGTTTTCCATGGGGATAAAGTCGCCTCATAATAATTGGCGGGTCTAGCTAATACATCCTCATCTTGTACTTGTCGCGAATCAACCCAATTCCATTCTTCCTGTTTAGGACCTTCATCCGTTTTTCTAAAGGTAACATCTTCTGTTAAAATAGGTTTTTCAAGTTTTTGTTCTGTATTCATCATTCTCATCCGACCACACTTATAATGTTGATTTAGCTACATGAATATCTGTTCCAGACGTTAACGACAAATCATGCCTTTTAAATAAAGGCCGTTTACGAACTTTACAGTATAAAATATAGGTTATTCCTAAAGCGGTCCAAAAGCCTCCCAATAAAAGTGCGTCTTCTTTTAAATTAGACCACATCACAATTACTGAGAACATTCCCAAAGAAGGACAGATAATATTTTTTAAAATTTGTTTAAGCGTTGAAAACTCTTTTTTATAACATACAAACCATATAAACACAGAAATATTAACCGCACTAAAAGCGACCATTGCACCAAAACTAATTAATGAGACGGCTGTATCTAACCGAAAGAAAATAGCATTTAAAGAAAGAATTCCCACCAACAGCACACAAACAATAGGAGAGCGATAGTGAGGATGAATATATTGCAATTTTTTCCATGGAATAACCCCATCAATCCCCATAATATAAATTAAGCGTGCTGCACTGGCATGCGATGCCAGAGCCGAAGCGAAAGTATTAATCAAGATAGCTAATAAAAAAATCGATTGAAACAATTTCCCCCCCACGTACAAAACAATTTCAGGCATTGCCTCAATAGGATCTTTGAAAGGGCTATTATTCGGATAGTAAAGCTGGATAAACCATGCCGATACAAAAAAGATAATACCACCCGTTAAAACCGTAGCAATAATCGCCCGCGGTATATTTTTTCTGGCATCAAAAGTTTCATTTGCAAGCGTGGTTACAGCATCAAATCCCAAAAAAGAAAAACATAAAATAGCAGCACCACTTACCAAGGGAATAAAAGAATTGTCCCCATTCATCAAAGGTTTTAACGTCATTACGTGCGATACATCATATTTAAAGACCAAAGCATGAATAACCAAATAGATGAAATAAACCATCAAAATTAAAGGAATACCAACGAACAAGGCATTAAGATTGGCAAGAAATTTAATATTTCGACAATTAATAAACGTAACTAATGCCGTATAAAGAATGATTAACATCCACGCGGGAATATCAGGGAATAAAGCTTTGAGATAAATTCCTGAAAGTAAACTATTAATCATTGGCAATAAGAGATAATCAAGCAGGGTTCCCCACCCGACAATAAAACCACTAATTTTACCGCAAACTTGATTGGTATAACTATAAGCAGAGCCTGATTTAGGAAAAATAACAGCGAGTCGACTGTAACTAAAAGCAGTCAACATGATGGCACCCAATGCCAATAAATAAGCCATAGGAACACGACCATTCGTTACACCTGATACGATACCAAATGTGTCAAAAACAGTCATGGGAGTCATGTAAGCTATCCCGATGATAATAACTCGCCAAAGAGATAACTGAGCTTGGTGCGGTGCTAACTCATTCATATGCCTGCCTTTATTATCTAAATAAATTTTACAAACAATTTTGAGAACATTATTTATAAAATTTATAGTAACAAAACATTTTTATTAAGAAACTATTTTTTTTATTAAGAAAATATTTTTTACAAATTAATATCACATATCATTGTTATCAACAGATTTACTTTGCCTTATGCAAAGGATACTGTTAATGAGACATATTTTTGAATTAATCAACCTTTTATTTGCAAAAAAAACAGATATAGGATCAAAACCCGAATTTCATTTATAAGAATGTTTTTTGCAAAGGAATCAAAAGTAACAGAAGATTTTCTGAATAAAAATACAACTTACTATCTAGACCCATGAAAGAAAAATATTTTAATTTAATTTATCGGGAAGACGTATCAGTAGTATTATGAAAGCTGACTTAGTAATTCATCATTATATATAACAGAACCAAGTTTTTGAAAAAAAATTATCTGTCAGAAAATTATGTGTTTGCAGAATCACTATTGAAACAAGCAACTTTTAAAACAGTTAATTTATAATCCAGTGCCGTAATCTGTCCGGCGACTGAAAAAGATATAAAATTATTTAACATAAAATCTTGAAAATCCATAAATAGAAAAGCTGTTTTTTCTTTATTCTTTTTAAATAAACCATTAAATTAGCCTTTTTAATATAATATTAATATTTATAATCCAATATTTTTAGCGCAAACCAATTGCCTATGGCACCAATCAGCATTAGAACACTTGTTGCGAGAAATACGAAATACATACCCATATAACCACTGACAAACCCGCCAACCAATGGACCGATAACCTGACCAATATATTGTACGGAAATAATATAACCCAATACAGTTCCCACTAAATGATTTGGAACTTGATGTCGAATGATTGTTATAATGCAGGGCATTAAACCACCAAGGGCCAATCCCATAAAAAAACGTAATACGATAAGTTGCCAGACTGACGTGACATAGGCTTGGGGAACAAGTAATATCCCGGCAATAATTAAGGTCCAGATAATAATCCATGCATGACCTATTTTATCCGCTAAATGACCAAGCCATGAAGCAGACAAGATACTCCCAAAAGCACCAGCCGACATAATCAAACCTGCAAAGAAAGTTATTCTGGATTGCTCAACAGCCAGTTGATGAACATATAAGGTTATAATTGGTTCGATAGACATATTGGCAATCATTAGTAACATACCCGTAACCAGCATTATGAAAATCAATCTTTTATTGGGAATATCGAACCAATTTCCTTTAACGGTTTTTTCATGAATAACCAACTTTGAAGATTCTCGAATAAAAACCAATGTAACAAGAAACGTAATGAAAATTAAACATCCTGCCCCTATGAACGTAATACGGATTCCTATTAAAGATGGCAATATCCCCCCAATCAGGGGACCAATCAGATTTCCTGCCATGATACCGGATGAAAGCAGTCCAAGTGCCCAAGCAGAACGATCCTTGGGAGTTTGGGCAGCAATCATGATTGTTGCACCTGAAGAATATCCTCCAGCAAAACCCGCAAGCAATCGTAATCCAACCAATTGCCAAATATTTGTCGCACATCCCATCAATGCCATTGTCACGGCCATACCTAGACTTGCCCTAAGAAGCATTGGTTTACGACCATAACGATCCCCCAGATATCCCCAGAATGGCGCAATCATTCCTGCTATAAAAAATGTTGCGCTATAGGCTATTCCTGACCATTGAGCTATACTTGCATGATCTTTGACTCCCAACTGCTGAACATAGATCGGTAAAAAAGGCAACATTAATGTCATTGCAAGAAAGGTTGTAAATGATCCAAATAAACAAACAAAAAGATTGCGAACCCAATATGGCTCATCTTGATCTGTTTCAATTGTTGAGGACATGATAAATCCACCATAAAATTGTCTTTGATTGGTATACCAAATTGGTATACCAAAATGATCCTATCATATAATCAATAATAAGAAACAAATTTATGAACAAAACCCTTACTCAAGCTCAGCATGCTGAAATAAAATTAAGAAATCTTATTCTGAATATGGAAATAGCACCGGGTGAACGTATAACAGAACGTGATATTGTAGGGTTCATTGGGATTTCTAGAACCTCCATTCGAACCGCATTATTTAAACTTGCTAGTGAGGGACTGGTTATTCACAAAAAATCCGGTTGGATTGTATCCCCGATTAATCTAGAAGAAATTTCTCAAGTGTGCATTTATCGTAAAATACTTGAGGTTGCCGCTATTCAAGAAACAACACAAATAGTTATAGATAAAAATATTTCAAAAGTTGAAAATCTACTGAATTCAATTTCACCAACCTCAACTCATGAACAGCTTGATCAAATTGGCCATGATTTTCACATATGGATTGCAAAACTGTCAGAAAATGAATTTATTATTCAAGGCACTGAAAATGCAATGATGAGATTAAGACGAGCCCGCTGGCTTGAAAACAAATATGATCACACGGGATGGGATGAACATCGTCAAATAGTGATTGCCTTAAAAAAGGGAAAAATACAAAAAACGATATCACTTATTGAAAACCATATCTCAAGAACACGTCAAAGCTTACTAAGTACACTTCAAAAAAAACAGCTAAGTCTTAGGGCTCAAGGCGCCTTTTTAACATCTAAGTAAACATCTTTTACAAATAATAGAATTAATTCAACCTAATTTCTTTAAATATTAAAGTGAGAATATAAGAATATTTCTTAAAAAAGAATTGTTCTACAGAAAATGATACTAAATAATTTTTTTTTAATTTTTAATAAACAAAATATTTTTGATATAAAAACAGAAAAAATACAGAACTA
>NZ_JACFQT010000004.1:0-58099 GCF_016101315.1 Commensalibacter sp. W6292M3 | reverse complement strand
AACGCTACAACCAATACGCCACCAGCATATCCCCTTCTCATCCTATACAATTGTCAATGAACAAAACCGTAAAACACATCAAAAATGAGCCCTACAATCTAATCCCCACAAAGCAACCAGTCAAGAACTTTCAAGCTCGTCGCTCCGTGAATGTCCTTCTACAGAAATCTCTCATGCCAGTCAACCGATTTCTCTCAAAATTATCCAAAAAAATCTCGCCAATAACAAAAATAATAGGTTATCAAGACCTTACACCTTAAATAACCATAACCCAGCCAACAATACATCCAAATCTCCGATTCCGCAAAAAAACAGAATCCCAATCACAATAAATAAGGTATCCCGTCCATAATCAGCAGAACAGGATACCTTACCAAATATCGGATTCACCCCTGAAAAGAAGTGTCACAAAGCTAAGTTAAATAAAAAATATTAAAATTTAATAAGAAAGAAAAAATTAAGAAAGGTATCAATAGCGATTCACAACTTAAAGACAAGAAACATCCCACCTTCTCGATGCAAACCTTATATGGTGGCAACCAGCACAATTTCAATAACTTAACCAAAATTAATCATTCGCTATATCAACCTCATCAACAGTAAAATAAAAAATGTTTCCAATAGCATCTGGTTTTATCTAAATTAGGCTTGATATTTTTGTACTGATTTAAGATTGGAATTATTATTACTTATTCTGATATTTTATTGATCTATATCACTCAATTACAAATTCAAACCACCACCCAAGTATATTCATCTGATCATAGAATGTTTGTTCAATTTCATTTTAAAAAAATTGAAATAATATTCAAGGAATTACTGTCTAATAACCTAATTTCAAATTTATTTGAAAAATATAATAGGGTAATAAATAAATAGAAAAAACATCCTCTTGTTAAGAAATATGAAATATAGTTTATAAAAATATAGTTAATTTTATTAAAATTTTATTTTCAAAACGTAATTTTGACTATATAATAACAATATGTCTGACAAACTGGGACTTTTTAGGATAATTCTGAAATGACTAAGGTAAACCCGTATCATAATATTAACTTTTACACTAATGATTACGAATAAAAACCCTATTCAGAAATCCAATTTTCTCCATTTTCTGTATGTCGAAAAAGTAAAAGTGTTAGTTTGTTAGATATTTTATTTTTACTTTATTGTTTTAAGGAGACCGTATAACAACATTAATCATTTTTTAAATTTACTTTATTTTGTTATATTAGTAAAATAGTTAAATTTCAGTTTAAAAGGATTAATGCTTCTGCCATGTTAATCCTTTTTTTTTAACCTTATTAATTGCATAATGTTCAATGATAATACCCAAATATTCTATTTTATAACCATTTTCTAACAATTCGATTTGATAAATGAATAAACGGACGTTCAATCCAGTTATAACTGTAAAAGCTTACAATTAAGACAAGTATTAATTCTACAGCAATCTGCAAGAAAGGATGGGTAGCGTTAGAAAAAAATCGTAACTGATAAAATGTGATAAAAATATAAAGGATAGGACAATGCCACAAATAAATGGAATATGACACATCACCTAGTTTTTTCAATAAATTCGCAACTTGAATATGATTGCTCATTTCAAGTCCTATACATCCATATAAAATCAGAGCTGGTGATAATCCATTATAAAATAAATTGGCCCATTCATTAAAATGTAATCCATATAATTTCTTATAAGTTAATATAAAACCTGTACCACCAATCAATATACCTAAACACAAAGCAATATACTTATCCATTACAGTATGTTTTTTTATTTTAAAAAAGATATAAGCAACGCATAACCCGAAAAAAAAGTTGAAAATCTGATTATCTCCGAGAAAAAATGGAACATGATGAATCCAATGTTCCACATAAGCATATAAAATGACCAAATGTAAAATTGCCCAGATTATAAAAAAAGGAAGCAATGATTTTCTGGGAAACAAACAAATAAAACAGAACATTACAAGATAAAAATACTGTTCGAAGGGCAATGTCCATGCAGCATTCTGTAATGGCATATCAGTAGTTAAAAGGAAAAAATGTGAAATATTTTCTATTTTATGCAAACCAGCTGTTTTAATACCATTGCAGTGAAAAAGAATGATAATGAAAATCATGGTAATCCAAAATAACGGATAAATCCGGAAAATTCTTTTAATTAAAAATTTCAATCCTTCCTTAAATGATGCTTTTTCATGGTTTTCAAGAACGTTCAACGCAATGACAAAACCACTTATAACAAAAAATAGATCCACCCCATATCGCACGAAAGGTCCAGAAAACGTATATATCGTTGCGAATATGGGTTTAACTTCTATTTTAATCGATAAAAAATGCGCCCAACAAACTGATAAAGCGGCAAGCCCTCTTAACATTTGAAGGGTATAAAATTTCCTTGGCAATAATACGGCTCCAAAATATAAATTATTTATAAGGAAATAAATAATTTGACCGTAATGATCAACTATTCTGATTATGCGCTAGCAATTTTATAATCAACTTTTCTTTTGAAGCGATTCAGTATGTTCGGGAAAGGTTGTTTCCCATCCTCCACCAAGTGCTTTATACAGTTGTACTAAATTGGTTGAAATACGTGTTGTACTTTTTACCAAATCATCCTGAGATTGCAATAGTCGACGTTCTGCATCCAGAACATTTATAAAAGTTTGTAACCCCTCACGATATTGTTCCTGTGCCAAAAAAACAGATTGCTGGTTTGAATTGACAGTTTCCCTTAATTTATCATTTCTTAACTGTTCGGCTTGATAAGCAGACAGAGCGTTATCAACCTCCTGCCAAGCACGCAAAACAGTTTTACGATAAGCAAGAGCCGCTTCTTTCTGCTGCGCCTTTTTTAATTGTAATTGACCCTTTAATTTCCCCCCTTCAAAAATGGGAATTGATATTGTCGGTCCAACATTCCATGCCCGTGCTGACCAAAATCCCAAATCCTTGATCGATAAAGATTGAAAGCCCATTTTTGCATCCACGGTTACTTTTGGATAAAAATCCCCTTCTGCCACACCAACCTCTGCGGTTGCAACATGTAAGGCAGCTTCAGCCTCTCTTACATCTGGACGACGTTGCAGCAATTCAGAGGGCAAACCAACAGGAATCTGCGGGGGAACTGGAGGAATTGGTTTTTGTTGTGACAAAGTTTGATCCAAGGCGCGGGGTGGTTCCCCCATTAACAATGCAAGGGCATTCATATAATTAATGACCTGCTCTTCCAATTGTGGGATCTGTGCATTTGTCTGTTCCAGTTGAGCACGGGCATCGTGAACATCCAGTTCTGTTACCAATCCACCCGTATAACGTTTTTGAGCTAGATCAAGTGAATCCTGAGCAATTTTCGCATTTTTTCGAACAATATCCAGTTGTGTCTGCAATCCACGTAAAGTTATATAATCATTGGCAACTTCAGCCAACTGGAGGGTTAAAATATCTCGTCGCTCCTCTTCGGAAACTTGCCATAAACCTTTACCAGCCTCGTACTGACGACGAACACGTCCCCAAATATCAGCTTCCCAACTTGAATCCAGAGCATCAGCCCATTCATTAAAAGTGGGAATATCAATATCCTTGGGGTCAACGATTTTACCTAACTCAGGTTTCTGATTCTCGACACGGTTAATAATTCGACGTGCCATTTTACTACTATGTTGTGCTCGGCTGTAAGTGCCCATTGCATTCAAGGTGGGAAAGCGTGCCGATCCTGTTATGATTAACTGGGCACGACTGGCAATCATTCGCTGTGTAGCCATTTGAATATCAAGGTTATTTGCGATAGTGCGACGTTCCAGATCAGATAATATCGGATCATGAAAACATTCCCACCAATTCGGATCCAGTTTATTCTTACTGATTTGACTTGTAACATTACCGTGGATTGAATTATGGTTTGGATACCATTTTGAAGGGTACCAAGGTGTCTGTTTTTTAAAATCAGGTCCAACCGCACAACTGGTCAATGCAATACTCAAAAAGGAAAGTGATAAAAAACAAAAGCTATATTTCATAGTTACAACCTGATATCCTATTTTAATATACAGCATTAAACGGGCGTTTTCATTTCGAACCATAATGGTTCTTTAATACTATTTAAGATACGCTTTGATGAATTTACATAGAAGACAAAAATAATATTAATCGAACTGAATTTTGGATTTGGTATAAATGTTTCATCTAACTTTTGAACAATTTATCCTTGATTTACAAGCCATATAAAAAATATGCAAAAAGATAAATTTTTTTGTTGCATCATTTTGAATGAAAAGCTACTAAATAAAGCAAATCGAAGCTGCTGTAGCTCAGTGGTAGAGCACTCCCTTGGTAAGGGAGAGGTCGCGAGTTCAATCCTCGCCAGCAGCACCATTTCTGATTATGTATGACAATTTAATATATCACATCTAATATCGTTAAATTATTAAAAAAATTTTTTTACAAGATCGTTCTATTTTTCCATTCCCAACAAAATGTATTTTCATATTCAATGACTCTGATCACTTCAACAATAATCATACCATCAGTCTGATCATAATAAAATTACAATCAAATCACAAAATACCAACTTAAAGACAAAATTAAAAATAAGTTGTTAAGAATTATTCGATTTTAAGGATTTTGAATTTTAACAACCATCTGTAGATTTAAACCAAATTTTAAAGATGGTAGCGACGGGCGGATTTGAACCACCGACCAAGGGATTATGATTCCCCTGCTCTACCACTGAGCTACGCCGCCTTATCAATCATTGAAAGACGAGTTTAATTACCCTTATTTAAATGACAAAGTCAAGTATTTTTCACTCATCTTCTATAATATTTTAACTATTTTCTTCCGAAAGCTTTTTTTTTCCTGCTGACAGCGCTCTAGGAGGCCTTCCTCTACGGGGCACACGAACCGGTGCAGGCTGTTCAGCCTCTATCTCCTGAACAACAGGAGTTTCATTTGCAGTTTCATCAATCTTAATTTCGACAGCCTCGGTTGTTTCCGGTTCATCCTCTATCATTTTTGCAGGCTCTGTATTATTTGCCGTTTCCTGAAAATTATTGGGACGATGTCTTTGTTGATTAGACTGGTTAATCATATTAACAATACGAGAATAATGTTCTGCATACTGAAAAAAACTTTCAGCATTGACCCGATCCCCTGAACTTATGGCATCCCGTCCCTGTTGAAGATATTTTTCATGTAATTGTTGAGCAGTTCCACGAATACGTCCATTAGGACCGTTACTTTCAAACACATGATTTCGATTAAAAGAAACCTGTCCGTTTTGATGCCGTGCCCCCCCGTTATTGCCTGACCGGTAATAACGACCTCGCATACGTTTTGTATTCATAAGTTATTGTTATACTTTCCTATTAGTAAATATGAAACTAAGGTTACATTTTGATTGGTTGATAGATAATGATTAATATGAAACAAGTAAACTAAATGAAATAAATAAATTGCAATTTAATACTATAATTTATACAGCTATTAATCATTATATTGAGTTAGTAGCTTCTCTTACTATAATTAAAATAAAATTATATGATAAGCTTTTACAATTTTATATTAGAAAAAACAAGGGCTCTTGTATAACCATTTAAATCCTGTTGTTTTTGCACAACATGCAGCCCTACATCCCTTCCAATCTCTGTAACATGCTCTTCCTGTTCAATTCCTAGTTCTAAAATCAAAGCTCCCTGTTCCGTTAATAAATCCGCGGCTTGATAACAGATTAAACGATATGCATCAAGGCCGTCCCTTCCCCCAGCCAAAGCTGACATGGGTTCATAATTTTTGACCTCTGGCATTAAATTTAATAATTCATGTTCACGAATATAAGGTGGATTGGATAAAATAATATCAAATTCTCCCTTTAAGGCATTACCCCAATAACCTGTATAAAATATAGATCGGTCGGCCAATTTGCATTTTTCCGCATTTTTCCTCGCCAATCTAACAGCCTGTTCTTTATAATCGACCCCAATTCCAAAACTTTTCGTATATTCAGACAAGGCGGCAAGCAACAGGCAACCTGTGCCGGTACCCAGATCCAGAAAATTATAACGAGTTTGGCGTTTCGGGAATAATTTCAACAAAACCTCGATCAAAGTCTCGCTATCAGCGCGAGGAATTAAAGTGGCTTCTGACACTTCCAAATTTAACGACCAAAATCCTTTTTCCCTCACAATATAAGCGAAAGGTTCATGCTGACTTCGTCTATAAAAATATGAACGAATTAGGACAGGATCGATCAATTCTGTTTTATCCATCAAGAATAATTCGGTTCTGCTTTTTTTTAACGCCGCAGCTATTAATAACATTGCCTCTCGTCGCGGTGCTTCAATTCCTGCCTTTTGAAAAAGCATCTCGCCTTCCTGAATTAATGAAGCCAACGGTATTTGTACACTATTATCCATGTAATCCAGTAAAAATCAATTTATCCAAATATAAAAACAACTAATGCTTTTAAACGATAATATAACTAAGGCATTAGACAGAAATAAAAGGCAAAACCAGAATTTTTTTCCTAGGTATTCTCTTCAGAAGCCAATAGTCGGGATTGTTCTTCCTGGATTAAATAATCGATAATTTCATCAAATTCCCCCAACATAACACGATCAATCTTATGCAGCGTCAAATTTACCCGATGATCAGTAACACGTCCTTGTGGAAAGTTATATGTACGAATACGTTCAGAACGATCTCCTGTTCCCACCTGAGAACGACGGTCTGCCGCACGATTTTCATGAGCGGCCAACCGTTGTTGTTCATATAAACGTGCACGCAGGATCTTCATGGCTTTCGCCTTATTTTTATGCTGACTTTTTTCCTCCTGCATCGCCACGACCACACCTGTCGGAATATGAGTGATCCGCACCGCACTTTCCGTTTTATTAACATGCTGTCCACCAGCCCCAGAAGCACGATAGACATCAATCCGCAGATCACTTTCATCAATTGTGACATCCACTTCCTCTGCCTCAGGCAATACTGCAACGGTTACTGTTGAAGTATGAACACGCCCCTGACTTTCGGTAGCTGGAACACGTTGCACGCGATGAACACCCGATTCATATTTCAAACGTGCAAAAACTCCCGTGCCCGTGATTGAAGCAATCCCTTCTTTAAGACCGCCCAATCCAGTATCACCATATTCCAGAATTTCAAAGCGCCAGCCTCGAGATTCCGCGTAACGTTGATAAGCGGAAAAAAGTTCTGCCGCAAACAGACCCGCCTCATCACCCCCAGCCGCTGGACGTAGCTCTAAAATTGCACTTCGTTCATCAGCCTTGTCCTTTGGTAACATTGCCAAACGAATCTTATGTCTTATTTCCGGAAGTTTTTCATGCAACCCCTGTAACTCGGCCTGCGCCAAATCTTTCATTTCAGGATCATCAAGCATTTCCTGAACAGCCTGATAATCCTTTTCTACCGTCCTTAAAGATTCAATCAAGGCTACAAGCGGATTCAATTCAGCATATTCACGTGAAGCCTCAATAAATTCATCCCCGGATATCTCAGTGGATAACAAGTGTTGTAATTCTTCTGACCGAGCTATGATTTTATCCAGACGATCATTAAAACTTGCAGAAAATTCTTCAGAAGACATAAATTATTTCGCCAATTTCAAAATAAGCTGAGAAACCAAATCATGCAAGGCAACCTCGACTTGTTCACCAGAATTCAAATCTTTCAACTGAACAACTTGTTTGGTCGCCTCATCCTCACCAATAAGCAATGCAATAGACGCTTTCCTTTTATTAGCCCACTCCATTTGTTTACGGAAATTCCCTTTATAGGTCATTTCAGCGGCAATTTTATGCGTTCTCAATAGCTGTAAAACCGTAAATGCCATTTCATGAACCGCATCAGAAAATACAATGATTGCTACAGATTTAGGTTGGACGGGTATCGAATTCAACAAAAGAGCCAATCTTTCAACCCCAGCCGCCCATCCAATAGCAGGAACAGAAGGTCCACCCATTTCTGCAACCAGCCCCTCATATCGTCCGCCCGCCAGAACGGTACCCTGTGATCCAAGCTTTGTCGTTACAAATTCAAAAACCGTATGACTATAATAATCCAATCCACGAACAATATAATGATTTTCTCTAAATGGAATTTTAAACTGATCCAGTGCTTTTCGTAACCTATCCCAGAATTCCAGTGCTGTTGGAGTCATATAATCTTTCATTAACGGAGCATGATCCAATAACGCTCCATCCTGTGCAGCTTTACTGTCCAAAATACGCAAGGGATTTTTCTCCAACCGATTTTGACTATCTTCTGATAATTCAGATTTAACAGTTTTGAAATAGGCAATTAAAGCTTCTCGCCATGCTTGACGGCTGGCCAGATCCCCCAGCGTGTTCAATTCAAGAACAACATTATCTGAAATACCCAGGGCATTAAGAATATGCTGCCCCATTGCAATCATTTCCGCATCTGCAAAAGGGGTTGCCGTACCCAGCAATTCTGCACCAATCTGATGAAACTGCCGATAACGGCCTTTTTGAGGACGCTCATAACGAAACATTGGGCCGGCATAAAAAACCTTTTGAGGAAGGGTTTGGGTCAAAGCATTTGTAACCAAGGCACGGCAAATTCCAGCTGTTCCTTCGGGACGCAGGGTGAGAGAATCCCCACCACGATCCTGGAATGTATACATTTCCTTGGAAACAATATCCGACGTATCCCCTAAAGAGCGCGCAAAAACACCCGTTTCTTCAAAAACCGGTGTTATCCATTCTTCAAACCCATATAATGAAGTAATATTTTTTGCGGTTTGCATGACATATTGATGATTTTTTGCCTCGTCACCAATCAAATCATGGGTTCCACGAACGGGTTTAACCACACTCACTTTAAACTATCCTATGTTTGAAATTATATTTTAAAATTAATTCTTTTCTTTTTTTTGAGCAGTTTTTTCTGCTTCAATCTGTGCGGCTTTTTGTTCAACCAATTGCACAATATGGTTAATCATTTCTTCAGCCGGAATCGTATGATCCTGCTTTCCACCAACATAGACCATATGACGTCCTGATCCACCCCCGGTAACACCCACATCCGTCATGGTGGCTTCACCTGGACCATTAACAACGCAACCAATGACAGAAAGCGTAATTGGCGTTTCAATATGAGCCAAACGTTCTTCCAATGTTGCAACCGTTGGAATGACCTTAAAACCTTGACGCGCACAGGAAGGACAGGAAACAACCCTTACCCCCCGATGACGCAAACCAAGCGTTTTCAATATATCCCAACCTACAACGACTTCCTCTTCAGGTTCAGCCGATAAGGAAACGCGCATTGTATCCCCAATACCTGCCCATAAAAGTGAACCTAATCCAATGGAGGATTTTACAGTTCCCGCTCTTTTCCCGCCCGCTTCAGTAATACCGATATGCAATGGATAGTCACAAGCTTCAGATAATAAACGATAAGCTTCAACCGCCAAAAAAACATCTGAAGCCTTAACACTAATTTTGAATTCGCGAAAATCATTATCTTCTAGGATTTTCGCGTGCTCCATCGCACTTTCCAATAAAGCCTCCGGATTAGGCTCTCCGTATTTTTCCAAAAGATGTTTTTCAAGAGAACCCGCATTAACCCCGATACGAATTGAACAGTTATAATCTTTTGCCGCCTTAATTACATCCCGAACACGATCCGCATTACCAATATTTCCTGGATTAATCCTTAAACAAGCAGCGCCTGCCTGTGCAGCTTCAATCGCCCTCTTATAATGAAAATGAATATCCGCAACAATTGGAACTTCCACATTACGGACAATCTCTTTCAGCGCCCTGGTACTATCCTCATCAGGACAGGAAACCCGAACAATATCAACCCCCACCTTTTCAGCTTTTTTAATTTGTGCAACCGTTGCCTGTGCATCACTGGTCAGCGTATTTGTCATTGTTTGAACACTAATCGGTGCATCCCCGCCAACAGGAACAGACCCCACATTAATTTGTCGACTTTTGCGACGAATAATTTGCTGATATGGGCGTAAACTCATTAATTTTTCTCCAAGTTAATTATGGTAATACCTTTAACCTTAAAAGAAACAATCTTAAAAGATCAATTTTACACCATCTTCTTTTAACTAACCAACCCCATTAAAATATGCAATATATAACCGCTTAAACATAAAATATTTGTCCTAACGATTATCAGATCCTTCAGTCTTTTCCTGATCATTATTTAAATTCAAGTCATTCTCATTGACCATTTTCTTCTTATTTTTTGCAGGCATTGCATCCGAATTATAATCTACAGGTTCTGTAACAATCTTTTCCAATAACTCAGGCGTTATAACAAAATGCCGTAAAACCTTTCCCCTTTCACCCAGAGGCCTTGACTGCTTCCCATTATTTTCAATAATGACAGCCCCGGCATTGCCAATGGTCATAACAACCCTTGCATGATCTGATGGAACAGTCCAGCTTTCACCTTTTTGCAATGTTTTTTGCAATAAAATACGACCCTGTTGATCCTGAACTTTTAACCAACTGGCTCCGGATGTCCTGATAATGATATTGTTATCAACTTTTTCTGTTGTCTCATTATCTTTGCTTTCAATATTTTTTACCGAATCAGGATATTGTTGATCAACCTTACCTGATGAATCAGATACTTTACTGGTTTGAATAGAAGAAGGTTCCTGTGGTTTCTGTTGGTTGTCTATAGATGAATTTTGTGAAGACAATTTATTTTCTTGTAAAGAATTGTTTTTATCACCCTGCGAATAATTTGCCGGTTTCGAAGCAGGTTCATTTGTTTTTTGAGACTGGGCTATCTGTGATTCAAGTTTATGGATAGCATTGGAAACATTTTGATCCGGTTTTGCATTATTTACATTTTGAGAAGGCATAACAGATGCAATCTGTGGTGAAATTTTTTCCTGCGCCTGATCTTTACCATTTTTATCCATAATGGATGGAATAGTTTCGGCAGGAACCTTTCGATGATCAGTCATTTTGTACCAGCCAACATATCCCCCGGCAATAATCAGTAAACCTGCAAAAATAATTACAGCGGCAGGAACGCCAGATTGAGGGACAGGAGCAGGAAACAGTAATTTCTGTTTATATTCTGTTCCCTGATGCTCAAAACGAAAGCGCTTGATTACCTCGTCAACATTCAGTCCCAGAAACTCTGCATAAGAACGCAAAAAACCGGCTGCATAGGCTATACCGGGCAACTGATCGATCTGCCCATCCTCCAGAGCCTTTAAAAAAACCAACCGGATTCTCAGCCTCTGAGAAATATCCTCCAAACTCAAGTGCAATTCTTCTCTTCTTGAACGAAGCATTTCGCCAATAGATTGTTTATTCGCATATTGTTCAGGTCCATTACTCATTTGCTTAAAACCCATTATATAGAATGTTCACATATCTGATATACGTTGTTGTCGTCTTATTAAAGCCTCAATTGCCTGTTGCATAAGTGTATGAAAGATATCGGCAACAGGTAAAATTTCCTTTACCATTCCCACGGATTGACCAGCCATAACCGAGCCATATTCCACATCACCTTCCTTTACCGCACGACGCAAAGCCCCCGCCCAAAAATGTTCAATGTCCAGTTGGGCATCTTCTTTACTTAATTCACCATTACGATATTTTTGAATTACGGCGGCTTGATGCTTCATGAACGCTTTTGTCCCTGGATTGGAAAGACCACGCACGGGAATAACTGGAAAACTATCATCCAACTGTACTGAAGCGACTGCATCCCGTGCCGAAGCGTGAATAAACGCTTTTTTAAACCTCTCGTGGGCTTGACTTTCTACCGCTGCAGCAAACATCGTGCCCAACTGTGCGCCAGAGGCACCCAATTCAAGAAATGAAACAATGGCATCGCCACGACCCAGTCCACCTGCAACAAAAACAGGTATTTCACGGATAACAGGTAAAATTTCTTGAGCAAGTACAGTCAAAGAAACAGGACCTATATGTCCCCCTGCTTCTGCCCCTTCTATCACCAGTGCATCAACACCCATTTTAAGCAAGCGTTTTGCCAAAATCAAGGCTGGAGCAAACGCAATAACCCTAGCTCCCCCATCCTTGATTTGCCTGATAGCTGTACTCGAAGGAATACCCCCTGCCAACACAATATAATGAACCTTTAGACGCAGACAGACATCAATCAATTCAGACAATTTGGGATGCATCGTAATCAGATTTACCCCAAAAGGCTTTTTTGTCAGTGCCTGAGTGGCCTCGATTTCGACAGCTAGCATTTCGGGTTCCATTGCTCCACATGCAATCACGCCAAAACCCCCGGCATTGGAAATGGCTGAAACCAGATGATGCTCACTGACCCAGGACATAGCTCCGCCAAGAATGGCAACCTCACTTCCCAAAAAATCAGTGCCACGTTTCCACAGACGCTTCAATTCCCTTTTTGCTTGATCATATGAAACTAAATCCATATTCATTTTATCAGTCATTCATTTGATCCAATCCATAAGCTGTATGTAAAGCACGTACAGCCAATTCCACATACTCCGCAGCAACAATAACAGAAACCTTAATTTCACTTGTGGAAATCACTTGAACATTTATAGAACGTTCCGCCAATGTTTTAAACATAATATTTGCGACACCAGTATGAGAACGCATCCCAATTCCAACCACACTGATTTTTACAACATCCTCATCGGTCAGCAATTGTGAGAATTTAATTGTATCTTTTGCCTGTTCCAAAAGCTGTTGAACCTGTAACAAATCCGTTTTAGGCACTGTAAATGTCATATCTGTGGTTTGATTTGTCCCGCTACTCTGCACAATCATATCAACATTAATATTGGCCTCTGCCAAGGGCCTGAAAATAGAAGATGCCACTCCAGGAAAGTCGGGAATACCTTTTACAACCACCTTTGCTTCATTCAAGGAATAAGCGATTCCTGTTACTTGTTCTTTTTCCACAATTTCATCCTCACTAACAACTAAAGAACCTGGCAAAGACCCCTCCTTTGACGGGTCATGATCTTCAAAACTTGAAAGAACCTGAACACGCACCTGTTCCTTCATGGCCAATTCTACACTTCTGGTTTGCAAGACCTTTGCACCGACAGAGGCTAATTCCAACATCTCTTCATATGCGATTGCCTTTATTCGTTTTGCCTTTTTTACTATTCTGGGATCAGTTGTGTAAATTCCATCTACATCCGTGTAAATATCACATCTTGTAGCATTCAAGCTTGCAGCCAACGCAACCGCCGAAGTATCAGATCCACCCCGTCCCAAAGTTGATATACGCTTATTTTCATCTATTCCCTGAAATCCGGCAATAACAGGCACAACTCCAGCCTGCATGCATTCTATCAGGGCTGCTGATTCAATCTGTTTAATTCTGGCCCTACCATGCGCATCATCTGTAATTATGGGAATTTGCCAACCTGACCATGAACGTGCTTTAATCCCCATTGTTTGCAAAGCAATAGCCAAAAGCCCGCTGGTTACCTGTTCACCTGTCGCTACAATTGAATCATATTCGCAGGGATCATATAGGGGATTGAGAGTTTGACAATATTCAACCAGCTGGTTTGTGACCCCTGACATAGCTGACACAACCACGGCTACTTCACAACCTGCGCCAACTTGTTTTTTGACTGTTTGAGCAACCTTACGAATCCTGTCCAAATCAGCAACCGACGTCCCACCAAACTTCATTACGATCCGGGGAATATCACAAGACATAAAAAATAAACTCCACAACTATTATTTTCAGCATTTAAATATGATATAATGAAGCATAAATCTCATTTTTCTAATATCATTCAATAATTAACTCAATTATCATTTATAAGCAAATAATTGACTTTTCTATTACTTTTCTTCCACCGAGGGTGAAATAAATGCCTATCGATACTACAGATAATGCCAACAAGCAAAATAATTCAATTATCACGAATGAAATTGATCATTTTAATCAGCTCGCAGATCAGTGGTGGGATCGAAAAGGGCCCATGAGCTCCCTTCATGACATGAATGATCTTCGTATTGAATGGATCAACCGCAACCTGAGACATAATAACCAATATTATAAATCCGGCAATATTCTGGATATCGGATGTGGAGCCGGTTTGGCCAGTGAAGCCCTGGCAAATATGGGATACAATGTGTTGGGAATAGATGCCGGAGAAAAAGTTATCAAAGCCGCACAATATCATCTAGATACAACACCCTTGCTCCCTAATGGCGGCTCATTAACCTATAAGGTGGGGAGCATTGAGGAACTTGTTCACGAAAATCAACATTTTTCTGTCATTACGGCCCTAGAGCTACTTGAGCACGTTAATGATCCTCAGAACTTTATCCATAATATCTCCCAGTTGTTACAAACCAATGGTATGATTTTTGTATCAACAATCAACCGTACATTACCGGCCTTTCTATTTGCCAAGGTAGCAGCTGAATATATTACACGCAAGTTGCCTGTCGGTACACATAACTGGAGACAATTCATCACACCTTCTGAATTGGGCAAAATGGCACATTCTGCCGGATTACGCATAAAATCTATTACCGGAATGACTTTCTATCCAAATGGATGGAAACTGACCCAGAATGTAAAAATCAATTATATTGCCTGCTTAACAAACTCATAATTTGTTAACTACAAAATAAATTAAAAAAAGCTTTTAGAAAAAACTAGAAGCTTTTTCTCTCACTCCACCATTATTGGATTGACTTAATCATATCCCTAAAAGAATTTTGCCCGTTGCCCTTACATCCAACTGTTATTAAACCTTACTTGCCTTTTTCATTTACTGGTTTCTGACGACAACCTGGAATGGACAAAATGGTTTTGATAACATGCTGATGAGAAATTGCCTTGGTGCATTCGAACTGTCGGGAAGTGTTGCTATGTTTCGGACAATATAGGAAATTATTATGATCAAATAAATATCGAATATCATTCCAACATCCATTACAAACATGCGTATTGAACACACGATAAGGCGTATTGAATTCAGTTAATGGATTGGTAAATCCTGAAATAACAACAACTGGAATGCCAGCGCCCCAGGCAAGCCAGGCAAGGCCAGAAGATAATCCGACAAAAAATTCGGCATGTTTCAACCAGCGTACTCTTTCCGTCAAAGGACGCGGACCTGTTTGATCTTCCGCACCGTTTGGAATATGATTCCAAACAAGATCCTTTCCGAAAACCCTGTCCCTATCAATACAAATTACACGATATCCAAGGCTTTTCAAAAAATCAATAACATAATGCCATCCAAAAGGATTGTTCCAGTATTTACATTGTGTCGAGGCCTGTGTAGCAATGACTACATAAGGTTCTGGAATAGGTCTTGTATCTTCACTTGCAACCAAACGAGGGGGGACCTCTTCAGGATCCACACCCAAAATATATCCTGCCGTTCGATGTAATCCTACCAACCTGAAATCACGAGGTTGCCAATTATTTTGTTCATCCTCAAAAAACAGGCCTATATAATATCCTGCATAAAATTTGTTTTCAATTTTCTGTTGAGCATAAACAGAAGCGTCAACAAATCTGATTTCCGGATAGGCTTTTTCAAACAAATCAATAAGGTTTTTTCCCAAAGCCAATGTCAGTTTACAGTCATGTTTCTTTCTAAATTTTTCTGCATAGGGCACCCAACCCAGTGAATCCCCCAAGGATCCGACCGGAAAGGCAATTAAAACTTCCTTGCCCCGAGCATTATATTCATGAACAAGAACCTCTTCTTGCTTTCCATCCTTATGAATCTTTGAAACAATGATTTTTCCATTCATATAATGATGTTTGGCAGTGGTTGCATATCCCTGATCCTGGCAGGTTTGATCCAGCAAGACAACCTCTGTATCAAGATCCATTAAACAAACGCGCCATCCCTCCCCTGCAGCTGGTTTTGGAACATATACGCGTATTCCAAAATTAAAATCGTATAAAATACCCATGGGTCCTTTTTGGGTAGGCTTAGGAGAAGCCTGTATAAATTGATTTACCAGATTTTTGGTGCTATTTGCCGGCTTTTGTTCTGTTTGATTGTTCACCTCTTCACCACCAATCATAGGTGAAAATCGTTTATCCAATGCTTGAATGGCGTCTTGGACCTGCCTGTTTTGTGATAAATTATTTATTTTGTTAATTAATTCACTTTCCTGAGTCTGCTTGTTTTCCAGAGAACTTGATAAATTGTCTTCACCTTTAACTTTTAATTTAACTCTTTCAAACCCTTCTACTCTCACCTTATCATTCTGGGTCAAGATAGTTCCCTTTCAATGTAGAATTAAAATTATTTTTATAATTCAGAATTACAAATTTGCTTTGCTAATAAATGACATAAATCCGTATATGTTTGACATGCGGTCATAAAATCAGATGGGTCAATCTCAACGTGAAATTTTTCTTCAAATTTATAACGTAAGTCTAACAAAAGATCATAATTAACCTCTTTGTTCAACAATTTGTTGCGTGTTAATTGCTTTACATTCCCCTTCCAATCTTTCGTTACATTTCCAATCCATTCTTCTACTTGATTATATGCCTCTTTAAAAGACAAAAATGCTGTAATGATCGGAACCTGATATCGAAATTCCTTAATGACAGGAAGTTTCTTCTCGCAAAAAGCCTCTCGCGTACGCGCAATCTGAATTTTGCCACTGGGTGTTTTTAAGACCCCTCCCGGACGTGTCAATACAATTGTCTGAGGCCAAATCATATAAAGCTTGGTTACCTTTTCATAAATATATCCGGCAATTTCTTCATATGACTTGACGGGATTTCGTATGGTTTCCGCAAGAATGGTTATTGATGTTGGATCCTTTAAATTTTCAAGAAAGAAGGTTGTTCCATTAATGCGGATATCAGGACAGGAATTTTCCAATGTGCCACTAATATCACCAGGATCATATTTCTTGTTGCCTAATGTTATGACGTTGCTGATCCTTCCAGCAAAGTACAATTCATTTTCATAAATGAACCCCAGATCACCGGTCCGCAAATAAAATTCCTTGGAACCAGATAATTTCGCATGAAATACATCCTCTGTTTCTTCTGGACGATTGAAATATCCTCTCGCAACACTGGGTCCAGAAACGCAAATTTCTCCGACCCGTCCATCTCGTAGGATTTGGTCGTTTTCCGGATTCACAATAACAATCTTTTGATCCTCCAAAGAATAACCACATGAAACCAAAATGCGTTGATCATTAACATCAGAAGCCTGCCTAACGAAACCTGTCATCAGGGCTTTTCGTGAAAAATTCCTGATTTTAGGGGAAACATTTGCCTTGCTGTTGGTAACGGTTAACGTTGCCTCGGCAAGACCATATCCAAAAATGAAATGCCTAGCCCTGAACCCTGCCGAGGAAAATCTCTTGCAAAATTTTTCTATTGTCTCAGCCTGAGAATTATCTGCCCCATTCACTGCTATTTGCCATGACGATAGATCTAATTTCCTGATCTCATTTTCCGTGGTTTCCCTTAAACAAAGATTATAGGCAAATGTTGGTCCGCCAGAAACCTGTATTTTATATCTGGTAATCGCCTGTAACCATCTTACCGGTTTTTCAATAAAATATTTTGGAGGCAACAGAAAAATTTTTCGTCCCAAACCTACTGGAACAATAATCCCCCCGATTAACCCCATATCATGGGCGAAAGGTAACCAACTCAATCCGTTGCATTCACTTTCAAGAATTTTTTCACTTGCTGGCTGATGTCGCACATTATACATCAAGTTACGATGCGTAATCAAAATCCCTTTCGTATTCCGTGTCGTCCCTGAACTGTACTGAATTAGAGCAACATCCTTATTATCACCCTTTTTAACCAATTTATCCCTGACATTTAATAAAACCTCCAGGGGAATCCAGACAGGATTACAATCCAGTTTCCGAAAATAATCCTTATATTCGATCAGTAAATGACGTGGACCAATAACAAAATCTGGTTGCGCATCATTTAAAACCGTTACAAATCGTTCATCACTGCGAATAACATCAACATGAATTCCTGAAACAGGGATCATATTGGCATATATACAGCCAAAAAATGCCAAAACATAATTCAAATCATTTTCACATAAGATCAAAACCCTGTTTTTTTCCTTGCCAAAATGATGCAGTCCTGCCGCAATAACCGAAGCCTGATGATCAAGTTGAATGGCCGTCAGAGTGTCAACAGGATCACATTGGTCATTCAACAGCGTATAAATAACCATTGAGGGTGATGAGCATGCACGATGCCGCACCATATCAACAAGGGTATCGTTTCGCCAATCAACAACGTTATGTTGCTTACAAGTTCGGTCTTCCGTCTGGTCTTTCGGGATAATCAAAATCATCTTTTCTTTACCAATACCATCACTCGTATCTACACGTTCAAATTTTTACTTGAATTATTCTCAGACATTTTCCAGTGTTAAAATTTCATTACTTTCAAAAGGAACTTTTAACTTTCTAAGCAATACCCGTCCAACATCCTGAAGATTTTCCTCTTTCATAAGCTGTAGCAACGAAATTTCACATCCCAACTGATTACTGATCGCAATCTGCAGTTCCACTCCAATCAAAGAATCAATTCCCAGCTCGGTTAACCGAGTATTTCCATCAATTGTATCTGCTGGCAATTGCAACGTTTTTTCCAAAATATGAATTAGATTCTCGATGACAAAAGGTAAACGCCCCTCTAAAGGCAAGGTATTTAACTGTTTCATGACTTCAGTCTGTTCACCTGTTGACACCCCTAATGCGGTCAAAGGCTGAAAACGACCATAAGTTCGCGTAACAGGAAACGCGCTGAACCATTTTGACCAATCAATATCAAGGACGGCCAAGAAGGGTTTGTGAAGTTTCCATAATAATGGCATTACATCGAGTGCCTTTTTGACAGGTAGAGGATTCACTCCAAAATTCTGAAATGTTTTGACAACATGACTATCCTTTTTCAGCATATTGCCACCATCAATAGCGCCCCACTCAATAGATAGAGCAGGCAAACCAATCCTTTGACGATATTGCGCCAAAGCATCCAGAAAGGCATTTGCGGAAATATAGGCTGCCTGACCGATATTGCCAAACAAATGAGTCGCAGATGAAAATAAAACAAAATGATCCAACGCAATATCCCTGGTCAGCTCATGCAGATACCAGGCACCCTGCGCCTTGGGTAACATAACTTTTGCAACCCGTTCCCTATCAAGATTTTCAACCACTCCATCATCAATAATTGCAGCACAATGAAATATTCCCTTTAGGGGATATGGCAACTGTTGCACTTTTCCAATTGTTTGTTGTAGGGCATGAAGATCCGTGAGGTCGCACTGCATTTGATACAAACTGATTTCATTCTCTTGTAAGATGCTTAGAATTTTCTGAATTGATGAATCATTTTTCTTAAGTGAGCGCCCTATCAAGACAAGATGTTTGGCTCCTTTTTCAGCCAGCCATTGCACCAATTCAAGCCCCATACCGCCATAAGCGCCTGTCACCAGATAAAGCGCATTGGCTTCAATCGAGGCAACTTCTTTTTGAAGAGGATTAACCATTACATCTTTTGTATCGGTAAAATTGATTACAATTTTACCGATATGCTGGGCAGAAGCTAATGTTCTGAACGCTTCAACCGCTTTGGCAGCAGGATAGACCTTACAGGGTGGCAGAATAATTTTGTCATTCATTATATCCCGCACAATTTTTGTCACAATATCCAGAACTTTTTCTGGACAAACAGCTCCCATCCGATCCAAATCCATAGAAAAGAAATTAATATTTTTATTGAATGCCTTCATTGGCATCCAACGTTCTTCGGCAATATCTTTCTTTCCCACCTCACAAAAACTGCCGAATGGGGCAAGCAGTTCCAAACTGTGATGTAATGCTTCTCCTGATAGGGAATTCAGGATAACGTCCACTCCCCTTCCACAAGTTACCTGTTTAACCCCATCGACAAATTCAAGATTACGCGAATTCCAAACCTGTTCACATCCCAAATCCCGCAAATACTGACGTTTTTTCTCATTTCCAGCCGTTGCAAAAATTCTGGCTCCCCGCATTTTTGCAATTTGAATTGCTGCCAGTCCCAAACCTCCTGCCGCAGCATGAATAAGAACTATTTGACCCTGTTGTAAATTCGCCAAATTGATCAGTGTATGATAAGCTGTAGAGAACACTATGGGCACAGTAGCCGCTTCTGCATCAGGGATTTTATGTTGATCATATTCCTTGATTTTATCAATTTCATCAGAGGTCAACTGATATCGTTTTGATTCCCTTAACAAGGAATGCGTGGAATAATGGACCGCGTAAATATCCTTCAATGCCAGGGTAACATGTGAAGTTAAACATCCCTTAAACGTAATGACAAGGCGATCTCCAACATAAAAGCCAGCCTCCTCCGCCCCTTTACCAACGGCGACAACCTTTGCAGAGGCTTCCATTCCCAGTCCATCACCGTGAAATGTATCCTTCATGACAGAACGCGGTAACAGGCCCATAACTTTCAATACATCTTTAAAATTCAAAGAAGCATCAATAATTTCAAGTTCTACATGACCTGGAGGCGGTGGTTGACGCACAAATGCATCATAACGGATTTTATCCAAAATACCCGGAAAACCAGAAACAAGCCGAAATCCAATTTTTTGAGAATCAAATTGTTCATAAGGAACACATTGCACTTCCTCACGCCTTGTCATTGGTGTTAGACGGGATAGGTAGCGATCCTGACCACGCAAGACAACATCATCCTCCATCTCCTCATCCAGGATTTCGGCTGCAAGGATAGCTGAATCTGTCTTAAGATCCGCATCAATATCAATCAATTTTAATTTCAGTTCAGGACGTTCAAAGGAAAAAGCCCTCGCAAATCCTCTTAATGATGACTGATCCAAATTAATTGATTTATTATTTTCATGAATTTGTTCTGATCCATTAGTAATTATCACGAAACGAAAATTCTCTGAAATTTTCTTTTCTTCAATTACCGGTAATCCATGTGACAGCACCAGAGCTTCTTGTACCAGAGACAATCCAATTCTATCTTCAAATTCGTTGTTTCTGGTATAAAAATAAACAACCGCACGACATTGATGAATATTAACAAAAGAAAAAAAATCCTGATAATCTTTTACCTGACCTTCCCGAATATGAAATAGGTCTTCAGTCTCTTTTCCAAACTGCTGACCAATCTTTCCAACAAGAACGGTTATCCCCTGCATCTCAAGTTCTTTTTTCAGGGGTTCCAAAAATTGATCACTATCTGTCAATATCGCAATCTTGGCAATTTCTCCTAGAAGAGATAAAGGTTTTGATTTTTGCCATTCACGATGATAAAGCAATCCCATCTGTCTGGCCTCTTTCTGCTTTTGACTGGCTATTTCTTTAACAGTCAACCTTTTGATAGAAGCAATCAATTCTCCCTTTTCAGTATAAAGATCAATATCACCAGTGAAAGTGAATAAGTCTTCATCTCTTACCGGATTATTGGCATAAGCATATAACTTGCCCTCATGTCGACCATAATACATAACCCGCTCAATAGCGACAGGAAGGAAAGTGGTATCTTTTACCTGTTGTTTTGCACACAAAATTCCAAACAGTTGAAAAGCCCCATCCAACAAGGTTGGATGAATACAATAATCCTTGATACTATTCTGTTCAGTATCAGCAATTTCAAGATAGGCCAATACGGCATCAGAATTATGATATAATCTCTTAATTGTTTGGAAAGTCCGGCCATATTCCAGTCCATGCTCACGTAATTTCTGGTAAAAGAACTCAATCTGAATATCTTCAGACATTTTCTCTTTTAATATCTGGAGATCAATTACCTTATCTTCCGACCATGGCATAGTACGTCGCAGAGCAACCGTTGCATATAATTCCCATTCATGCGAATCATTTTTGACTCGCCCAAAAGCAAGTAATCGCCCTGTTAAATCATCAAGGCACCAAGTCATATACGGATAAAAATGCTGGTCAATAATCATTGCCTTTTTTAATTGCAGATCCTCGATAATGGCAGGCTCCTGCATTTCTTTAGGTGCATCAATTGCCAGTTGGGCATGAGCTGCCAACGCGGCCTCAACATACGCCGCCCCAGGCAAGACATTCATCCCTTCAACCTTATGGTCGGGCAACCATGGCATAAAATTGATATTCATCTCGGACAACCAGCCCCGTGATGCGGCCCAATCAACATTGCCTAGAACTGGATTTACGCGTTCCGCCAACCGTGTCGCTTTAGAATGTTTACTCTCAAAAAGATAACTTTCTCGTGCCCAACGATAAAAAGGTAAATCGACCCGTTTTCCACCCGTGATTTTTCCCCAGTCAAGATCAAGACCTATTGCGGAAAGATTGGCAAGCGTTTTTATAATGGCTTTTTCTTCAGGTTCAGAACGGTGCAAACTATAAGTAACAGCAATCGAACTGTTTAATGTTGCAGCGCATTCTTTGATAGAAGAAGATAAAACTGGATGAGGACCTATTTCCAAAAATAGATTGTGTCCATCATGAATAAGAGAGGATACCGCCTCGGCAAACAAAACTGTTTGACGTAAATTACGATACCAATAATTCTCATCATGAAAGAAGGTGTCATCACAAATACGCCCCGTAACCGTCGAATACAAGGGGATTACAGGCATTTGTGGACAAATATCTTGCACTGATGCCTCAAATTCTTCCCGGATCTGATCCATGATGGGATTATGATAGGCAAGTTCCACCCTAAGAAAACGATTGAATTCTGAATGCCTATCAAGTTCAAGTGCAATTTTTTCTAGATTTTCTTTTGATCCAGATAGAGTAAAAGAACGCGTACTGTTAATCGCGGCGACCGTAACATCTCCGGCATATTTTTCAATTAAATTGACCGCCAATGAAGGTGGCAGACCGACGGCCAGCATTGCCCCCTGACCAGAAAATTTTTGTTGCAATCGACTACGATGGTAAATGACGGTAACGGCATCCTTCAAACTTAAAGCACCTGAAATATAGGCGGCAGCAATTTCACCAACACTGTGTCCTACAATCGCAGATGGTTCAATTCCATAAATTTTCAGGGCTGTCGCTATACAAACTTGAATTACAAAAATGGCGGGTTGAGCCACCGCCGTTTCATGAATACGAGATTCAGTTTCCATTTTCCGCATCTCTTCAAGAATTGACCAACCTGACAATTTCTTAAAATAAGAATCACATTTCCCAGCGATTGTTATACATTCAGCAGGCCCCTTCGATAAAAGCCACTTTCCCATTCCCCACCATTGTGGACCCATGCCAGAAAAAACAAAAACAGGCCTGCTTTGTGTTTTAACCTGCTGATTACCAATTATTACATCCGAATTTACCTTATCCTGTATAAAATCCTGAAGGTTTTGAATAAATTCATCTTTGTTTTTTGCAACAACAACCAGATGTTTCTGAAAAAATGAACGATGCTTTCCCACTGAATAACAGATATCCGCAAGGGATATATCGGTTCCCTGCTCGAAATACTCACAATAACTTTGTGCCATCAATTTTAAAGACGGCAATTGTTTCGTTGATAACGATAAAATATACCGATTTGAAGGTAAACAAGCAGTTTTGCCACAGATACCTGATGATTGTTCATTTTGACGAGGAGCCCGTAAAATAACATTTGCGTTTGATCCACCATAACCAAAGGAATTAACCGCAACATATAAATCATCTGACAAGGATTTTAATGAAACAACTTTATCCTGAATCAGGCGTAAATTCATCTCAGCAAAAGGGATATTAGGATTTGGCTCTTTTAAATTTGCCTGTGGTGGCACGGCTCTATGCTTGACACACAAACAAGCCTTAATCAATCCGGCCACACCTGCCGCCGCTTCTAAATGCCCGATATTTGCCTTTACAGATCCTATGATAACAGGTTGTCCGTTCGGTCGGCTTTTACCAATTGTATTTGAGATTGCCTGAGCTTCTAAAGGATCTCCCACAGGTGTCCCTGTTCCATGCGCCTCAACATAAACGATATCTCCCAATTGTACATTGGCCTGTTGAGCAACTTGATGAATTAGTTTTTCCTGTGCACGCGCATTTGGAACGGTTAATCCTTCATTATGTCCATCCTGGTTAATTCCAACCCCGCTAATGACTGCATGAATTTTATCTCCATCACGCACAGCATCTTTCAGCCGTTTAAGAACAACAATACCACAACCCTCTCCCCTGCCATATCCGTCAGCAGAAGCATCAAAGCTTTTACTTTTTCCATCTTCGGCCATGAAATTGGCCTTGGCGACAATAGCACCGGATTGATCTGTGATCATCAAATTAACGCCGCCGGCCAAGGCCATATCACTATCGCCATTTCTCAGACTTTGACACGCCAGATAAATTGCGGTTAAAGAAGATGAGCAGGCTGTATCAAGAACAAGCGAGGGACCACAAAAATCAAAAAAATAAGAAAGTCTGGCAGAAAGCATAGTAATCGGCAAAGTTGTAGGAAGAAAATTTCTTTCTATATCCCCTTCTTTCGCTTCGCTAACAGAGTGTTTTGTTAACCAGTCCGTCGCAAAGACACCTATAAATACGCCCACTTTTTGTCCAGCATAGGATGATGGAACAAGACCCCCCTCTTCTAGCGCCTCCCACGCAACTTCAAGTAATATTCTTTGTTGTGGATCACATTGTACAGCCTCTTTAGGAGACATACCAAAAAACAAGGGATCAAATTCAACTATAGGCTGTGTCAGAAAACTGGCATTTAGAAAAAAGCTTTTGGCAATAACTGAATTATCCTGATCATAGGCCGTCCGCCAGTTCCAACGATCAGGCAAAATACGGCTAACCGTTTCTTTTTTCTGACAAATAGCCTCCCAAAAACTTGAAAGATTGAAAATATCTCCTGGGAATCTACAGCCTATACCAACGATTGCAATTTCTTCGTTACTATATTTGTTTATTAGTCTTCCCATAAAATAACACTTTCTTTTTTCTATAATTATTTATTATATTTTCTCATTAATAAAATATTCTATCTCGAATTTTTATTAAATGGTTTCAATATATTGCATTGCCAGCTTTTCTAGATGATTGCGCAACACATGTCCCTCTTCATCCCTCGGAATGGAATTAACCCATAAGACACTTACATCGGGCAGGTTATAAAATTCTTTTTCCAATATCCTGGCAATTTGATCAATATCAAAATTATCTCCGCGAACAATAGCTAACCAGGGTTGCTGAATTCCATCGTTATCAGGCATAGAAAACAGAGCCGCATCTTTTATACCTTCTATACTGCAAATTACTGCGTCAATTTTATTGGCGTAAAATTTATCACCTCCAAAATTGTAAAGTTCATCCACACGACCAATCAGCCTTAAAAGACCTTCCTCATTCAATATTCCTAAATCGCCGGGATAGAACCAACCTTTTTTAAACTGTTTATGAGTATCCTGAATATTTTGGAAAAATTTCTGTACGATATTTGGACTTTTAATTCGGATATTACCTATCTCACCATATTTTAGTGGATGGTCTTGATCATCAACAACCTGCACATCAATCCATGGCATGATCCACCCCGCAGTGTCATCATGGTTGATTTGATCAATATTGATCGAAGCGATAACCCCTGCCTCACTTGTCGCATAGGTAACATTCAGATTTTTTGTCAGACGTTGCTGAACAAAATGACGTAAACCATTAGGAAAATTACCAGCAACGACAATTAATCTTAAATGATCCTGTCTGGGTATATCTTCTGGCAAATTTTCTGCAATCAATTGAAGCTGTGCAGGCGAAATAACCATCAAATCAGGTGACAACATGGCAATAGCGGCAAAATACTGCTCGCGATCAGCCATAATAATTGTCCCGCCGATTGACCAGATGCTTAGATAGCATAAAAATCCATGAAAACTGCCAAAAGCTAATGTGGGTAGCAATGTTGGATATTTCGGAATTTCCGACATAAGAGACCAGCTGATTTTTTCCTGGGTAATCATCCTTATGACAGATGATTCAATCATTGAGGCTGTATAATCAATTCTATGCCGCATGTAAGACGTTCCAGCCGCAATTGAAACACGTACAATACGATCCTGTTCATAGAGCGTATAAATAGGGTCAGGTTTGAAACGCTTCATAGCCTGATCATACCAATTCAAATCAAGCACGTGTATTTTAGCTGCCGTATCAATATCAAAAAGCGTATCGCTAATAATTGCATCAGGCTGCAATATGGCAATCTCCTTTTCAGCAACCTCGCTATTACTGGATACTGACGCTGAAGCGACACCAATTCGGCTTAGCGCCATTAAAAGCATCCAGTGAATATGTACTTGCTTATAATTAACAGCCACAATTTTGGAACTATTATCAATAACGTCCAATAAAGCATGTGCAAGCCGATTTATGTCTCTATTCATTGCCGCAAAAGTAATTGAGCCTTCGAATGAACGGATAGCAATTTTATCCGGTGCAACTTTTGCAACATAATCTATGAAGCGATCAAACACGTCTGTTTTTCCCTTAAATAAAAGCTTCCCTTTTAGCTATAATAAAAGGAAAGCTCTATTAACCCTATTTAACTGGATAATCAACAAATTGCTTTATGCCAGTTTCATCATTTCATTGATATCATCTTCAACAAAATAAGAAGCTGTATCTGTCAGCTCAACCCGGATCAATTTTTTCCCAGTGCCAAATCTTGTTATCTCAATTGGCAATTGTGCCAATCCCATTGTCCAACGATCTGTTCTATCGGGCTCAATGCCATGCCAACCTGAAAGTTCCGAAATATCAGTCGGGAACATGATCAGGGTTCTATTAGAAATCACGCTAATTTTCGAAACCAAAACACCTAGTGTCCGTCTATCATCAATAAAGGGTCCAATAACATCTGAAGGTAAAGATGTTTTTGAATTCATGGCTACAACATAAGTACCATCAGGAATAAAGAAACTGTAAATATTATCCTTGAAATGAACAGGTTTAATCTTTTTCCCCTTATCAGTAATAAGGCATAAATCAGGATTACGGGTTATTGCTCTTTTTATGACAGGTTTATACCCCAGCTGAGTTGCCCTGCGATCCAAACGATTCCAAATCGGTTCAACCTTACTTCTGGAAACAGTCAATGGTGCAGCTGCGTCATTTTCCCAGCTTTTATGACCTGCATGCTCATTAAACTCCAGACCAAAATTAACAATATCGTTATCAAATAGATACTTATCATCTGTATTTAAATAAGATTCAGTCATCAGATTTTCTGATAGCAAAATCGAGTGTTGTTCTGTTTCAACATGATAAATCTGGAATTTGTCCCGGGATTTATCAATAACAATTGAACGGCCATTAACCAACATACGGACAGGTATCAAACCACCATCAATATACACGGTATGTTCAGGGGTTAAATATAAATCACGATGCGGTTTATTCAGACCAAATGCGTGTGCTTTGATACAAACTGGATACAAATCGTTTTTATTTTTACCTTGATCCACGGAAATATCCGTTTTACCAATCCAAACAATTTTACGGTTTATCCTTCCATTATTACAAATAGCCACAACCTCATCACCAACGGAAAGAGATTCTACCGGTTTTTCACCTTTAGATGTAAGAATGTTTGTTCCCAATAGAAAGCATTTTGTTATATCAAAATAGGAATTGCCATCAGAACCCCGAACAATATTTACATTAGGCAATGCCTGATTGCTTTCCCCTGCATCATAACGAAAAGAGGCAATAGTTTTGGATGTTTTTCCATCATTGTGAATAATGGATAAAATACCGTCCTTATAACTTGTATAAAAAGTGTTAACATCCGATGATCCAGTATCATTTTCAAATAACAGATGATCATCGAGTTTAAAATTCTTGATCACCAAATGACCATCGACATCTTCAATACTACCATGATATTCGTAAACACCATTGGCTTCATTATTAAAATCAGCAATCAAATCATTTGAAGAACTTGACCTTGTTATTTGTTGACCATTAACGATAACACGGGCACCATTATGAATAATAACTGTCGGCATATCTGTACCAACATTGGTGGCATTGATTGAACGGATATTCAAAACTGCATCATTATCCAATTCTATAACACCCGGATTTACACCGTCCATTGTTAGAGAACCAATATCAACTTCAGAATTTTGTGCGATTTTTATCCGACCATTACCGCTCAATATTACATTGGATAAAGAAACAACATTGGACTCTGCACTGTTATAATTCAGATTTGCGACACCACCATTACTCATGTCCAGCTTATGAACAGTGACATACGTCCCATCCAGATTAATGGATGCATTCTTGTTCAACATCACTGTATCTAAGATAAGATTGTTTGCCAAACCAGTAGAAAAGTTAACCATACCCGTTAAATTCACGTCACCAAAATTGCCGGTAGCACCATCCGCGACAGCAAATGTTTTGGCTAGACTTGATGAATTCGATAGATTCCATCCTTTCACATCATAGATATCATTCGAACCCAAAGTGAAATTGTTCATATTCAAATCAGCAGTAACCGTTCCAGCCGTAAAAGCAACATTATTATTTAGTATAAAATTATTACCGGCACCTGATAACGTGACATTGCCAAAGGTCAGATTACTCATATTACCTGTATTGAACGTGATATTTCCCGTTAAATTCACGTCACCAAAATTACCGGTAGCACCATCCGCGACAGCAAATGTTTTGGCTAGACTTGATGAATTCGATAGATTCCATCCTTTCACATCATAGATATCATTCGAACCCAGGGTGAAGTCGTTCGTATTCAAATCAGCAGTAACCGTTCCAGCCGTAAAAGCAACATTATTATTTAGTATAAAATTATTACCGGCACCTGATAACGTGACATTGCCAAAGGTCAGATTACTCATATTACCTGTATTGAACGTGATATTTCCCAATAAATTCACGTCACCAAAATTACCAGCCGCATCATCCTTAATGGAAAAGTTTTTTGCAAGACTTGACGAGTTCGATAGATTCCATCCTTTCACATCATAGATATCATTCGAACCCAGGGTGAAGTCGTTCGTATTCAAATCAGCAGTAACCGTCCCGGCCGTAAAAGCAACATTATTATTTAGTATAAAATTATTACCGGTACCTGATAACGTGACATTGCCACTACCTAAGTTAACCGATGCATTCGTTACAGCTGTAAATGATGTATTGCTACCCAGACTTATCCCAGTTCCTGTAATTGATCCTGAAACATTAAATTTGTTATTATCGCCAAGGGATATATTGCCAAATTCAAGATTATTCGCCTTACCCGTATTGAAGGTGACATTTTCACCCAATAAATTTACATTACCAAAATTGCCGGTAGCTCCATTCCCGACAGTGAATGTTTTGGCTAGACTTGAAGAGTTCGATAAATTCCATTTTTTCACATCATAGATATCATTCAAACCCAGGGTAAAGTTGTTCATATTCAAATCAGCAACAACCGTCCCGGCCGTAAAAGTAACATTATTATTTAGTGTAAAATTATTACCGGTACCTGATAACGTGACATTACCACTACCTAAGTTAACCGATGCACTTGTTGCAGCTGTAAATGATGTATTGCTACCCAGGTTTATACCAGCTCCCTTGATTGATCCTGAAACATTAAATTTGTTATTATCGCCAAGGGATATATTGCCAAACTCAAGATTATTCGCATTACCAGTATTGAAAACCGTTTTATCAACCGTGGTTGTATCACCTATATATCCTGTAGCTCCATCCCCTAATGTTACCGTTCGGGATACATTAACATCAAAATTATGAACATCAAAATCAACATTTTTTCCTATCGTTAAAGAACCCCCGCGATAACCGATAATAATTCGGTCTGCAGAAATACCAGCATTATCTCCGATAGTGAATGTTTCACCATTACCTATTAGCTGGATAGCACTCGCGACAATCCTACCTTCATTGCCAACAGAAATAATGCTTTTACTACCATTCTGAAGCAGCGTTTTTGCAGCGGATAAAATCCCCCCATTTCCTATAGTCAACAGCTGGTTTATTCCATCTATATTTAAATTGCCGTCAGTGGTTTCCAATAAAGATTGGCTCCCCAACATCACTGAATTTGCATTACCATTCAGATTGATGTCACCACTTATTGTCATTGAGGTTAGATTGCCGGCAGAAATCAACGATCCTGATGTAGGATGATTGGTCTCTGAACCAATCCCCCTAAAATCACCAAGATACATCCCGCTTCCTTGAATGCCGACATGATCACCAATATTTAACCGATCAAAGCTGCCATCAATGGTAATATCTTGGGTCAAGCTGACTTGATAACCGTCCCCAATATGAATCGACGCACTTGAATTATCCTGGTATATATAACTGGATCCGTTTATGGGAACTTCCAGATTTTCAATGTAATATCGACCCATACGAATGTATCCAGCATTCAGAACACCTCCCTGCAAATCGACATATCCCTGGTTTTCATTAATAACAATACCAGAACCCAAACTGATATTTGCCCCTGAGCCAATGACAACGCTATTATTTGAACCAACCCTGAATTCAGCCAGGGCATTACCATCACTGTCTATAAAATTTGAATTGGAAGTATCTTTTAAATAATGTCCCAGGGAAATTATATTCGCTTCAAGCGCAAGTCCTGTTCCAAACTGTAAAAGTGAATTACTGGCATCTAATCTTATCACACCATCCTCCGCAAAGGATGGAGCATTGGCCATCGGATACAAATTCTCATAACCTAGAGAAATGTTGGCATCGTTACCGATAGACATATAGGCAGTACGGTACTTGGAATCCCCATCAATAATTCGGTCCATACTATTTTGACCATAACCGACTGATATTTCAGCCCCTGTCAGGCTCAAATGATCCCCCGCTGAAACGAATGCGCCTGCCTCAGCTGCAAATATGCCGGCATTTCTGTTGGTAAGATGAATGACATTATCATCACCAATTATCAGCTGTGCCGCCTTCCCCGAAGCGGACAGATCCATATAACCGGCACCCATACCACCAGCAATGGTAAACCTGTTTCCCAAGCCAGTGGACATATACCCACCTGAACCGACAAACACACCACTTCCTGTATGGGCCCAACCATTGGATCCAACACTTATCTCTGTATCACTTCCAATTGTCATGGAGGCCAACATATAAACCCCCAACGTGCCTCCGACATTAATCTTGTTATTATTGCCTACACGTGTCCAATTGGCTGGTTTATCGGGTCGAATATCACCAACAAGTCCCCAATTTCCATCAACATCCATTTTTACATGATTTTGGGTTGAAACAGCACCTGTTCTCTGGTCTTCCATACCTGAGCCAATGGATTGACCTGCATAGGATTTATCCGCCGCTCCACCCAAAAATCCATTAACACTTAGATATGACCCTTCATCCAGGGTCAGCGCTGCGGAACCGGTTACACTTTTTTCATTATAACCTAACTGTAAATTTCCCGTTCCAAAGGCATCATATCCTGAACTGTTTGTGTCTCCCACATAAAGTTTGTTGCCAGCCCCCACTTCCATGGTTGCCTTGTTGTTACCCGCACTAACCATAACGCCGGTTTTATTCCAGACAATCATGTGTCCCGGACCATTCTGGGCACTGATCAACTTATCAAGCTGGCTTAGAAATTTTTTTCCCCAACTCTGTCCTTTTATAAGTTTTCTAGTGGCGGAATTAGTGATATCAATCCCATTCTTTTTTAATAAGTCCCTAAGCGTGGCTCCAACAACAAGTTGCAACCCATTACCTATCAACAGATCATTACCTTGACCAGGATCATTAATAACAATCCTGGAGGAATCAGGATCAGGTGCGTTTGCAAACAAATCCCAGCCTTGTCCAGCCGCCGCTGCAATCGTCTTCATCATGTCGGTAGGAGATCTCTTGGAAAATGTCAAAGATGTAAAATTAAAGGCAAACGTATTATCATTAAACCCATTAGGATCAGGTTCATAACCCGCCCCCCATTCAGGATGCACCTGAGATGGATCATATTCAATAGAGTTGCTTGTAGCACCGGGAATTGGCTGAAGCATGGCAAACGTTGACGTATGATCAAAACCTGAGGAAGAAATTAAGGAAGAGGTTACTGAAGAATCGTCAGACTCGAAAACTGAATCTTCACCACTTCTCAATGTGGCTGCATCTTGTACACGTGTAGGCTGCATTAATTTCATCCTTAATTAAAGTCAATGATATTTTTAAATATTGTTCAATTGATTAACTATGATTCAGTTAAATATATCTGGCATTATTCTTTTAAAATAACTTCCGCAAATTGAGGGATAGTCAAAGCTTTTCCTCCAATATTGACCAATTCAAAATATTCATTCCATTCACTTTCTTGAAAATGCCTAACTATATATGAGGTCAACTCATTTATTGGTACAGACCAGGTTACATAAAATTCCGCATCCACTGCACGAGGAACTTTTCCGTCTATTTCACCAATAGCGATTAACTGGACTCGATTTTCACCTGCCAAGGTTGATAGACTTGAAATCATGCGTTGCAAAACTTGTTCTTTGATTGCCTTTGTAAGCTTTATCCATTTTTCCCTACCGGTAAAAACCTGGGTAAATACATAGGCCATAATATTTCCTTTTAATTCGCCATTTTTATATAAAATCAGTTTCCTAATCTTTATATAAAAAGATTTTTAAATAAGATAAAAAATATGTAATTGATTCAACAAATAAAACTTATTTTTAATAATATCAGTAAAAATATAAAGAATAAATCATTAATTTAATACGATTTATTTATTATTGATAAAATATAACGAATATTTATAAAATCTATTCTTTGATTTAATAATAATTTATTCGAAATATAAAATATGATAATAATTAAGAGCGTAATTATTATAAATCATTACGATTTATTAATTACGCTCTTGATAACAATTGAAATAATAAAAAATAATTATTTGTAGAAATAAAATAATATTATTTAATTCTACAACCTCTATCAATCACATGATTATACCGATGCCAAACATGTGTTTCACCAAATAGACTGATCCCCATAAAACCGCGGATTTTTAATTGATCATGATCATCTATCCAGATTTTGGCATCATAATTTTTTTCATTTCGGGGATCTATAATTTTTCCTACCCAATATTTACTTTTTTCCTTATGCATAAAATTACGCAACATTAAAAAATTGCACTGGGAAGTTCCTTTAGAACTCACGGGAGCAACAGGTCCTTTATATTGCATCCCTACAAATTTGCCACAAAGACCCTCACCACATTTATATATCTGAAACACACCGTCTTCTGCCTTGGTTGTCCATAATCCAATTTCTGGCATGGATCTAGTTTCATTCAGATTTTGCGCGTAATTTTCATAAAAGGGACAACATAAGAACATTCCGCCTATCACAGCACCTAAGATCTTGGTTATAACTTTATTTTTATTTAACACTTGCTTAATTATCTCCATTTATTAATAAATAAATCAGTATTTATTGATTTATTTTAATAATGCATCAAGCTTCCCGGTCTCTTCCATCCTTAACAAATCATCACATCCACCCACTGACTGGCCATTTATAAAAATTTGCGGAACAGTAGTCTTACCCCCCGAACGTTTTATTGCCTCTTCTCGTTCTGCCGTACCTTTAGGAGCATTAATCTGATTGAATTTCACGCCTTTTGAATTCAAGAGCGTCAGAGCTTTTTGACAAAAAGGGCATCCTGGTTGTGTATATATTTCAACTTTTGCCATAGTTTTTCTCCCAAAAACATTTAATTACAAGTAATATATCTTATTTATGATAATCTATAATTTATAAACTATAAATGAATAATTTTATTTTCAGAAATAACTTACTTTTGCAATAACAACCACAAATATGCGTTTTACACCCGCTTCCAGTAATATTCTGCTACAGGCCATCAGGGTACTGCCCGTGGTCATAACATCATCCACCAATATAATTGTCTTACCCTGAAGAATTTTTGAATAGGCTGGATTAACCTGAAATGCATTTTCCAGTAAATCTTGTCGTTCCTGTTTATTCAAATGTCCTAAAGACTGTGTATCCCTAATTCTTTTCAAGGCCAATAATAAAAGGGGAATATTTGATCTTTTGGCCAATTTTTTTCCCAACAGGGCCGATTGATTGTATTTTCTATATCGCAAACGTTTCTTGTATAACGGAACAGGAATTATATATGCAGCATTATCAAAAAAGGGATTGGCAATATTCCAAATAGAACCTGCTAAAAAGTTCAAGCCATTCAACCGATCTGCATATTTTAAGGGTAAAATTAACTTTTTAATCCCTTCGTTATATACAAAAGCTGCCCGCCCCTTCTCCCATAAACATGGCTCTTCCCGACAACTCAAACAAAGATGATCCTCTCCCGCCTCTGAATCAGAAAGAAAAGGCGTTCCACATTGTTCACAACAGGGCTCCACAATAAATTCAAGCTGTTTGAAACAGTCAGAGCATAAATATCCAGATCGTTGAATATGAACACCGCATAAAATACAGCGTGGCGGAAATAAAAAATCAATTATATCAAGATAAGCTTTCGATAGCATTTTCTTAATATCATTATTCTCTAGTTCCCCATTACATGTAAAACCAGTTCTCGAATATGTGGCCTTTTTCTATGTTCAAACAAATAAACGGCCTGCCATGGACCTAAACTTAATTTCCGCTCAATGACAGGAATAGACAAGAAGGTTTCGGTCAACATCGTTTTTAAATGGGCGGGCATATCGTCACTCCCCTCATCAGCATGCTGATAGGAGCGATTTTCTGGAACGAGATCATTAAAATAATTTAGAATATCACTTCTTACCGAAATATCCGTATTTTCCTGAACGGTTAAAGAAGCTGAAGTATGTTTACACCATATCGTTAACAGGCCAGTATTGATGGCTGATCGCAAAATCCAACTGGACAGGTCAGCCGTAATCATGGTTAATCCCTGACCTTGCGTTTTAACACTCAATTTACCAACCTGCTGTTTCATTCTTTATTTTAAAAACCCCACGATATATTCCGCTTCAGACACAATAGGATCAGCAATTGCTGATGCCTTCTCGGCACCCTGTTTCAAAATTGTCTGTAGATGTTGTTTATCTGCCAACAATTTCTTTGTTTTCTCTCTGATTGGTGCAATTTTTTGAATTAAAAGATCCGACAATGCGGATTTAAACGGACTAAATCCTTTTCCGCCAAAATCCTGGAGGACCTGTTCAATCGATTGCTTGGCTAAAACCGAATAAATTGACACTAAATTTAACGCCTCTAAACGATGTGACAAACCTTCCTGTTCAGACGGTAAGGGTTCAGAATCACTTTTTGCCCGTTTAATTTTATTCGTAATTGCATCATCCTCATCCAGTAATTCAATCCTCCCCTGTTCGGAAGGATCCGATTTGGACATTTTTTTACTACCATCCCTTAAATTCATTACACGGGCGCTTGTTTTTGGAATAAATCCCTCGACAACAGGAAAGAAACCAGTTTTGTAGTCATGATTGAATTTCTGGGCAATATCATTTGTTAATTCCAGATGTTGACGCTGATCCTCACCAACAGGTACACACGTTGCCCTATATGCCAAAATATCAGCGGCCATTAAATTAGGGTAAACATACAATCCTACAGAATTGGCCTCCCTGTTTTTGCCCGCCTTATCTTTAAACTGTGTCATCCGGTTCATCCAGCCAATTCGCGCAACACAATTGAAAATCCACGCCAAACGCGCATGAGCGGATACAGCTGATTGATTAAATAAGATATGCTTGTTGGGATCAATACCAGCAGCCAATAAAACAGCTGTCTGTTCCAAAGTCTGTTTTCGTAGGGATACGGGTTCCTGCCAAACCGTCAAGGCATGCATATCAACCAGGCAATAGATACATTCATTATCCTGTTGAATATCAACCCAGTACTGAATGGCCCCCAGATAATTTCCCAAATGCGGGATACCAGTTGGTTGAATTCCTGAAAATACGCGCTTACCTGACGGCTTGACACTCATAAATCACCTTGATCCTTTATTTATTAGTTATCCGGTTGGTTTTTGGTTACCCCAACAAGATGAATCTTAAAAATTAATGGGCTATTTGAAGGAATAATCCCCATAGATTTTTCTCCATACCCTAATTTAGGCGGAACATAAAGCTGCCAAACATCGCCAGGATGCATTTTAGGCAGGGCTTCCATCCAGCCAGGTATTAATCCCTCGACAGGCATTTGCATTAAACCACCACCATGCCGATCTGATGAATCAAATATGACACCGTCTGGCAAACGACCTTCATATTCCGCCAAAATTAGATCTCCTGGAGCAGGAGAGGCTTCCTTAGGGTTTCCAGACTGGATAATACGGTAAGCCAATCCACTGGGTAATGTTTTCACTCCCGGTTCAGCCTCAACCTTTTGCATAAACTGTTCGGGGGTTAATTGCTCCTTTTTACTACCGGCGCAAGCAACCAAGGGAATTGCCAAAACCGCAGGAACTATCCAAGAAAGCATCTTTTTCATTTTCAACTCCTGATAATTCAAATTTTACAAGGCACCGCCACGTCGACCTGCCTGTGCTCCCAAACGTAGTCGTAACGCATTTAATTTAATGAAGCCCTGTGCATCCATTTGATTATATGCACCTTCATCATCTTCAAATGTTACAACACGCATATCATAGAGACTATTCGGACTTTCACGTCCCATCAAGATAATATTACCTTTATACAGCTTCAATTTTACACGACCGGTAACAGAATGCTGACTTTCATCAATCAGGGCCTGCAGCATTCGGCGCTCTGGTGAGAACCAGAAACCATTATAAATTAATTCCGCATAACGAGGCATGATACTATCCTTTAAATGCCCGGCCTCACGATCAAGAGTGATCGATTCCATGTTTCTATGGGCAAATAATAAGATCGTTCCACCCGGTGTTTCATAAATTCCACGGGATTTCATGCCAACAAAACGATTTTCAACCAGATCAAGACGCCCGATACCATTGGCCTTACCCAACTCGTTCAAACGGGCCAGTATAGTTGCCGGGGACATTACAATTCCATTAATCGCTACAGGATCACCAGCTTTGAAATCAATACTGATTTCAGTCGCCTTATCTGGAGCATCTTCCGGTGAAATTGTTCGCTGAAAAACAGCTTCATCAGAAGGAAGGGAAGGATCTTCCAAAATTTTCCCTTCCGAAGATGAATGTAAAAGATTGGCATCGACCGAAAAAGGAGCTTCTCCACGTTTGTCATGCGTAACCGGAATCTGATTTTCTTCAGCAAACTGCAATAAACGGGTACGAGAAGTGAGATCCCATTCACGCCAAGGGGAAATAACAGTGACATCGGGTTTTAATGCATAATAGGCCAGCTCAAATCGAACCTGGTCATTCCCTTTACCCGTTGCCCCATGCGCAACGGCATCAGCCCCCACCTGTTCGGCAATTTCAATTTGTCTTTTAGAAATAAGTGGACGCGCGATTGAGGTTCCCAATAAATATTGTCCTTCGTAAAGCGTGTTGGCACGAAACATTGGAAAGACATAATCCCTTACGAATTCTTCACGCAAATCCTCGACAAAAATTTCTTTAACACCGAACATTTCCGCTTTTTTACGGGCTGGACCCAATTCTTCCCCTTGTCCCAAATCAGCCGTAAAGGTTACAACCTCACATTCATATGTTTTTTGTAACCACCGTAAAATAACAGAAGTATCCAACCCTCCCGAATAGGCCAGAACAACTTTTTTTACATTCCTATGTGCCATACCGCTTACTTTTCATATCAAAATTCTACAATTACGATCGGTTATATCATCAATATAAAGCTTTTTAAATCATCATTATTTGCAAGAACCCTAAAATTATAATTTTAAAAAAAAATATTATGGATAAAATGTATATTTAATAACTATTTGATTTATATAACTTAAATTATTACAACTATTGTTCAATAATAAATAGATCAATAAATTTAAAATTATGCAGAACTTTTTCTTATTCTAAAAAAATTAACAATCAGATTTTTTTCATATAATCTAAAAATTAAATTCCAAAATAAAAATTTTATTTTCAATTAAATTAAACAATCTTTCCCAAGTTTTTCAAAATTTTACAATTTTATATTATTCGTAAATTAAAACTGATTCTATTTATTCCGCAACGCTTCTTCCAAAGACATTTTGAATTGACCAGGTTTTAAAGGTTGAGGTTGTGACGCGTCGGGAGACCAACCTGTTAAAATGGCAAAATTTATATCAACTTTAATAGGTTTAAAAGTTTCCAAACGTGCAATAAATTCGGCAAATAAAGTTTTTTTTGCAAAATAAGCCTGATGCATTTGCAAGGAATTTGTTTCCCCTGCCCAACGCAGATCCCGAAATAAAGCCAATGAAGAGCGATAAACAATTTCAATCGCCTCCTTATCAATAGTGGGTAAGGCAAAACCAGCCCGTTGCATCAAACTTGCACATGATCTTAAATCAGGTAATGGAGAAATATGCGGCAAAACAGCACCACAATATTCCATTTCAACTTCAGCCATTACGGTTCGTAATAAAGAAAGAGTCGGAAGTATAGGAATTGCCGCCAGGAAAAGACCATCAGGCTTCAAAATTCTTCGAATTTGTAATAAAGTACCAGGCAAATCATTAACCCAATGCAAGTTAAAATTCGCAATAACCAGATCAAAGCATCCTGATTTAAAAGGCAAGAATTCTTCATCCATACAAATTTTCGAATTTACATTCATTGAAACCAGACCTGCCGACAAATCAGCCGATATCACCTTTATTTTTCTATTTTTTAAATAGGAAGAAACATACCCTCGCCCTCCGATTTCTAAGGCAAATTCAAAGGAACGATTTATATCGTCAAGTCGTTCCAGTAACCGATCCGTACATTGTTGAAAGATATCCTGTATTTCAAAATGATATAAAACAGATCTATCTCGATGCAATTTCAGAAGAGAACGGTTAAATAATAATGGAACATTCATGGCATATATCATTTGATAGATAACAAAAAGGATACAATCGCTAGACTGTATCCTTTTTATAAAAAAATAGAAACCAGTTAAAATTCTAATCTCAATTTATTCTTCTGGAAATTCCACACCAGAAGCCTTTAACTGAGCTTTTAAAGCATTTTTCAATCGCTCCAATCCCTCATCAGATGTACTCTCCGCTCGTGCCACTAAAGCAGCTTGAGTGTTGGAAGCCCTTAAAAGCCACCATCCATCTTCTGTATTCACCCTTACACCATCAATCGTCACGACATTGGCCTTCTCTTCCTTTAACCGTTCAGCCACTTCACGGACAACGGTGAATTTACGCTCATCGGAACAATCAAAACGAATTTCAGGAGTAGAAATTGCTTTGGGTAAAGACTCTGTTACTTCTGATAAAGGACCCTTTAACCGGGCGACAATATCAAGCGTTCTGACTGCAACGTATAATGCGTCGTCAAACCCGTACCATTTATCTGCAAAGAAAATATGACCAGACATTTCCCCACCGAGAACAGCCTTTGATTCAGCCATTTTGGCCTTGATCAAGGAATGTCCAGTACACCACATCAAAGGATTTCCACCCGCTTTTTGAATTTCATCAAAAAGAATTTTGCTTGCTTTAACATCAGCAACAATCGTTGCCCCTTGATTACTTGCAAGAATATCACGACTAAAAATAACCATAAGCTGATCACCCCAAAGGATATTACCTTTGTCATCAATCACGCCAATACGATCAGCATCACCATCAAACGCAATACCAATATCAGCCTTGCGATTGGCCACCTCTTTCTGAAGCTGAACAAGGTTTTTGGGAACAGTAGGGTCTGGACTATGAGCAGGAAAATCGCCGTCTATCGTTCCATTCAAAACAATATGTTCACCGGGCAACTTCTGAACCAAACGGGTTAGAATATCACCAGCAGCCCCATTACTGTTATCCCAGACAACACGTAATTTCCGTTCAGTTCCCCCAAAATCTTCCAAAAGCCGATTAATATAATCTTCTGAAACATCAACCTTACGAACCGTACCATTACCCTCTGGAACCACATCACCAGCCGCAACCTGTGCCCCTAAATCCTGAATCTGCTTACCAAAAAACGGTTTGCCACCCAGCATGAATTTCATCCCATTATATTCTTTGGGATTATGACTGGCCGTAACCATAACAGCACCATCAGCCTGCATAACTGTTGAAGCAAAATAGAGCATTGGGGTCGGACCACGACCGATACGGACAACTTCCAAACCGCTTTTCTTTAATCCATTTACCAGAGCGGCCTCTAAATCAGGCGAACTAACCCGACCATCATAACCAACAACAACTTTTTTTCCATTTTTCCTTGCGACCAAACTGCCAAAGGACCGTCCGATCGCATAGGCATCCTCGACAAAAAAAGTCTGTTCATAAATGCCGCGAATATCATATTCTCGCAGGATTGTCGAATTAATTACACGTTGATGTTCCATTATTTAACCTCTTCATGGGCATATTTCTGTATTATCTTACGCATGGCCGGAGCTAGGTCGGGACGTTTCAAAGCAAAGGCAACCTGAGCTTCTAGAAATCCAGATTTGCTTCCACAATCATACCGAACCCCATTATATCTCAACCCATGAAAAGGCATTTGTCCAATCAATTTTTCCATAGAATCTGTCAATTGAACTTCATTTCCTGCACCTTTTTCCATTTTAGAAAGATATTTCATAATTTCAGGTGACAAAATATAACGTCCAATAATTGAAAGATTAGAGGGAGCCTGTTCGGGCTCCGGCTTTTCTACAACCCCGGAAATCGTGACCAGTTTTCCATCATCCTTTTCAATATCCACAATACCGTAACTGGATGTTTTTTCACGAGGAACCTCGGTAACAGCGACGACGTTTCCACCATATTCATTATAAACTTCAACCATTTGTGCCAAACATCCTGGCGCTGCCATAATCAAATCATCCGGTAATAAAATGGCAAATGGATCATCGCCAACAAATGTACGAGCACACCATATTGCATGCCCCAACCCTAATGGAGACTGCTGACGCAAAGCGGTTAAAGAACCTGCCTCAATACTAGATGGATGGAGAGCCTCTAGAGACTCTTTTTTACCTCTTTGTCGCAGTGTATCCTCAAGTTCATAAGCAACATCAAAATAATCAATTAGAGAATCTTTTCCTCGACCTGTAATCAGACAAAACTGTTCAATTCCTGCCGCACGCGCCTCATCCAGTGCATATTGAATCAATGGACGATCAACAACAGGCAACATTTCTTTTGGCATTGATTTGGTTGCGGGCAAGAAACGTGTTCCTAAGCCAGCGACAGGTAATACAGCTTTTTTTAAAGGTTTAATCACAGAACTCTACCTTGAAATTTAATAATAAAAAACAAATATGTTAATGTCTAATTTAGAACAAAACAAATATTATTTCACAATTTGATAAGAATATGTAGAAATTATGACAAGAAGGCCACATTCAATAATTAAGCGCGGAATTCCCTTTTAATTAAATACCTATATGTGAATCTTAATCAAATTATGTCTAATAATTTACGCGCAATAATGCTACCATAGTAAAACTAAATTTTAACAGAAAAATTTGTTTTTTCAAACTTCCCAGAAATGATTGCTATTACAAATATATCAAATTAAATTTATCTAATTGATAATATTTAAATATAATGTGAATCAAAAAAACCAAAGATGAATAAAATACACATCTTTGGAAGATTATACTTAATTAAAAAACCATTACTATTTAAATAACTTAAATTATTTTTAAATAATATTATTTAAAAAAGCTTAAATAATTTAAATATACTTTCTTTTTACAGCTAATCTATCGTGAAAACAATATATGGAATAAAATCCTGGATATATTTAGCCAATTTTTTGGTCATATGAAGAAAATCATATTTTATAAAATTTATATTAGTTCATGTGTATAATTTTATTACACAATTTATCAGCTTCCACTTGATCAATTTATTTTATTTCATTTTGTTAATATTAATGTATACTTTCCTAAATTTGTCATTATTAATCATAATGTTAAAAAAGGGTTTATAACAAGGTCACTTTATAAATGCCAGAATTAATCAAAAAAACGATTTTCCTAAGTCATATTACAGAAGAAAAAGAACTTACAAGTATATTTCAACAATTAATCGAAGACAGTTTTTTTGGACAAGTCCATGTTTTCACGTCCAGTTTCTCCATAAAACCAGGTCAAAGATGGTTTGATGAAATTGAAGAAAATTTAAAAAATAGTGCCATCATGATTGTATTTTGCAGTCCCAAAAGTATTCAACGTCCCTGGATCAGTTTTGAATGTGGGGCAGGATGGCAAAAAAATATCAATGTTATCCACTTTGTCACTCTGGATTAACCGTTGACACCTTACCGAGCCCATTAAATTTGCTTGAGGGCGGCAACATTTCAGATAAGAATAAGATAACAGATATATTTGAGATCATTAAAAATGAAATCGGCTTTAACCGTTTACCTATCATAGACTTCGATTCATTATTTAAAAAAATAAATGAATTTGAAAATAAATATCTTCCAGCAAATAATAAAAATACGATAGATCTACCTCAACGAAGCCCGTTGTCTTCTATAATTTCAAAAATATTATTGGAAATCAAAAAAATAAATCCCGGTTTTTTTGAAAGACTCAAAACAATGTATAAAGATCCAAAAATGGGATTAACGCTTCCCCCGGTTCCTTTAATTTATTATAGCTACAAATCTTTAAAATGCCACTTGTACGAATTACGCAAACACGACAATAACTTTCATTTCAATTATAATGTACCATCTCATTCAGGCACATTTAACCCTTACGGAAATCTAGTTTTAACTGTTTCCCCTGAAGTTAAACAATTAATTGTAGAATTATAATTTTTATATTTTATCCAAAATTTTAATGCGTGTTTTACAAGCAATCGCGAATATGCAATTTTTAATGAAAAAATAAAGAGTGAAAAAATGGATTTCTCACTCTTTTATACACAGTAAATTCAGTAATCTTGAACAAGATTACAATATTTTCCTAATATTGCAATCAAATTTATTGTTTTTTTCTTAATGATTGGCGAATGGCAATAGCTGTCAGATTCACGATACCTCGTGCCGTTGTATTTTCCGTAAGAACATGAAGCGGCTTTGTTGTGCCAAGCGTTATAGGACCAATCTGCAGTCCATTTCCAACCACACGACTCAAGGAAAATCCAATATTTGCCGCATCAAGACTGGGCATAATTAACAAATTGGCATTTCCTCTCAAGGGTGAATCATCAATTAATCTCGAACGCAAGGTTTCACTTAACGCAGCATCACCCTGCATTTCCCCGTCAATTTCCAATGAAGGATTCTTTTCGCGTATTATGGCCAGGGCTTTTTTCATTTTTAATGCTGATTCAGATTTTCCCGTTCCAAAAGAAGAATAAGATAATAAAGCGGCTCTTGGTACCATACCAAACATAGATACCATTTCAGAAGCCAATAAAGTTAATTCAGCAATTTCCTCAGCCGTAGGGTCCAGATGTAAATAAGTATCCCCCATAAAAAGCGCTACATTTGACTGAATCATAGCAGAAATAGTATGGAATTCCTTTACTCCATCCTGTTTGGGGATAATATTTTTCAATGCCTTAAAATGACGATACCATTCACCAAATCCACCAACAAGTGCTGCATCAACATGCCCCTCCCTTAAAAGCATCGCTGCTAGAATTGATTTTCTTCTATAGAGCTGTTCATACGCCAAAGACGGAGGAACACCCGTTCTTTCAACCAATCTCTGATAAGGTTTTTCCAGTGTTTGCAAAAATGGGTTATCCTTTTGGGGATCATAAACTGTTAAATCCTTACCAATTTTTAAGCTTAACCCCAATTGGGTAATTTTTTCATGAATCCTTTTCTGATCTCCGATAACATAAGGTAAAACCATCTGTTCATTAACCATAGTTTGAATAGCACGTAAAACCCTATCATTTTCGCCTTCAGAAAAGACAACCTTTTGCAGTCCTTTATGTTGATGAACAGCTGCAAATACAGGTTGCATAACCTGACTGGTTCTGAACACAAATTGCATCAGATGCTCCAGATATCCATTAAAATCATCAATCGGACGTAAGGCAACCCCTGTTTGCATGGCCGCTTTTGCAACCGCTGGCGCAATTTCCAAAATTAATCGCGGATCAAAAGGTTTTGGCAAAATATATTCAGGACCAAAGGCAGGTGCCTGACCGCCATAAGCGGCCACGACAACCTCATTGGCTTCTTGTGTCGCCAGATTTGCTAATGCATAAGCGGCGGCTTTTTTCATCTCCTCGTTTATTTCGGTTGCCCCAACATCTAGGGCTCCGCGAAATATAAAAGGAAAACATAAAACATTATTAACCTGATTTGGATGATCAGAACGACCTGTTGCCATAATCGCATCTGATCGAATACTGCCAACCTCTTCTGGAGTGATTTCAGGTTCCGGATTTGCCAATGCCAGAATCAAAGGATTGGATGCCATTTTTGCCACCCATTCTTTTTTCAGAACTCCAGCCACAGAAACACCAAGAAAAATATCCGCACCCGCTATAACATCCTCCAAACGGCGAGCCTGCGTGTCTTTGGCATAACGTGCCATATTTTCTGGCATATTTGGATCGCGGCCTTGCCACACCACTCCATCAATATCCGTTAAAATGACATTTTCAGGTTTTAATCCCAGAGTTACCAATAAATTTACACATGCAATAGCTGCCGCCCCAGCCCCAGAAGTGACCAATTTAACGTCTTCAATTTTCTTATTCTGAATTCGCAAGGCATTAATGGTAGCCGCACTTACGACAATCGCCGTTCCATGTTGATCATCATGAAAAACCGGAATATTCATTCTGGATTTTAGATTCTGTTCAATAATAAAACATTCAGGCGCCTTGATATCCTCCAAATTAATTCCGCCAAAAGTTGGCTCAAGCGCCGCGACAACATTACAGAAATGTTCCGGATCATTGGCATCAACTTCGATATCAAAAACATCAATACCAGCAAATTTCTTGAATAAAACCGCCTTGCCCTCCATAACGGGTTTTCCCGCCAAGGGCCCGATGTTTCCCAACCCCAAAACAGCCGTACCATTGGAAATAACCCCAACCAGGTTACTTTTGGCCGTGTATTTGCTAGCCAAACTAGGATCCCTTTTAATTTCCAAACATGGTGCCGCCACCCCTGGGGAATAGGCTAGGGACAAATCAGTTTGAGTCGCCATTCTTTTTGTTGGTGTTATTGTTAATTTCCCTGGTGTTGGATATTCATGATAATCCAACGCATCTTGCTTAAATTTATGATCCATAATTTCCTCTTCATTGCAATCATGACATTTTTACAAATAAATCTTTGTAAAATTGGTAAAATTATATATCAAAGGCAAATGAAAAGAAAATAGGTTCTATATTCAAGTCGCAACAAGAATGTGGTGCGACCGAGAAGACTCGAACTTCCACGGGGTATTTCCCCACAAGCACCTCAAGCTTGCGCGTCTACCATTCCGCCACGGTCGCACGGGATTGATTTTCATAATTCAATCCAATATGCTTTCTCTATAACCGATGAAAGAGTTTCTAGCAATGGCTATCACACCAATATTTTTGCAAAAAAGCAAAAAAGTTGTTCCCTATCCCACAGCAATTCAATGGATGAAAAATTACGTTCAAAAAATATTTGATGGGAAAGCGGCAGAATGCCTATGGTTTTTGGAACATCCTCCGCTTTACACTGCGGGAACATCGGCAAAAGAGAGCGATTTGTTCAATCCACAGAATTTTCCTGTTTTTCATACTAATCGGGGTGGACAATGGACTTACCATGGTCCGGGAATGCGAATCATCTATGTAATGATGGATTTACGTAAACCCCATCCCACTTTTCCCGATCATGATATTCGCGCATTCATTCACAAACTTGAAGACTGGATCATTCTCACCCTTCAACAATTCAATATCGCAGCAGAAAAAAAAGAAGGGCGTGTCGGATTATGGGTTACCGATCCTGTTACAAAAAAAGAGAAAAAAATTGCCGCAATTGGAATTAAGCTATCCCATTGGATCAGCTGGCATGGAATTGCGTTGAATATTAATCCCAAACTGGAAAATTATTCCGGAATAGTCCCCTGTGGATTGAAGGAATATGGAATTACGAGCATGCATGAACTAGGAATTAATACTTCATTTGATATGGTAGACCAAGTCCTCTGTCAAGCCTGGCAGCAAGTGTTTGTCTATTCTTTAAAATTGCGGTCACCACCTTCTGACCTTATGGTTGATCAGGATAGTTAAAATAATTATTTTTAACACTTAAACCCATATGAACATTTGAAATATTCATGATCGTTTGCCGTTTACGCACATCTATAGCTTGCATCTGATCAAGGGTTAACTGACCATTTACATCTTGAAACCGTAGAGTTAACAAACCTTGGGATGGATTATCCCCGCTTGCCAATGAAATTTGCAAAGCCTGTGTTCCCTTTTGTATTGCCGTTACAAGAATGGGTGATGATAAATGAACAGGACTATTTAGCATTAATCCCAAAGGGTTTCTTGCCAATCCAATATGTGTAACAGAATGATCGTCAAAATTTTTTGCCACCATTTTTTTACCCTTTGCAACAACGATCATTGTGGAAGGGGTTTCATAATTTAAACGTAATTTTCCAGGTATATATACGATACGTCCTTCAGATTGATTACCATTTGACCAAATTTGCGTGAATTGTCCCTCAAATCCCCTTGGATCGTTCAGGGCACTTTCAACCCTTGAAATTGAAACGAGCTCGCAAGTAGGTCTTGCTTTCTGATTAGCCTGACATGCCATTAATAGAAACGGAAAAAGCAATATTATTTTTTTGCATATCCCATTCATGATTTTATCTATTCTCATCGCCTTACCTCTTTATATCAAGATGATTAATTCTATATCAGAATTATAAAATATCTTTAATATGCCCTTTGAATTATAACCGTTTTTTGGAATATAATTCATTTTCCCCCAATTCTTGTGATATTCTTCCAAGAACAATGTTCCTTACTTTTCTATTCTATTTCTTATGAAATCAAAATACTTATGATGTTTAAAAAGAAATGGGCAACAATGTTTGATCCCAACAATGCAAAAACAACACCGCACCGTTATTGTGACATGCCAGGATGCAGAGAACCAGCAGAATATCGGGCACCAAAATCCCGTCACCAGTTACATGACTATTATTGGTTCTGTTTTAGCCATATTCGGGAATATAACAAAAACTGGGATTATTTCAGGGGAATGAATACTGCGCAAATAGAGGAACACATGCGTTCCGCCGCTGTATGGGATAAACCTTCGTGGAAGCTTGGTAGATTAGGAAAAAAAAATCTTTTAAATGAGCAATCATTCCATGATCCGCTACGGCTTTTTCAAAAAACAAGAACAAAAACACATCATGATACCGGACAGAAACCCAATATCCCCCAAGAATTACAAAAAGCTTTGCAATTACTGGAAATTAGCTGGCCACTTTCGTTGGCCAGTTTAAAAAAAAGATATACCAAGCTTGCCCGTAAATATCATCCTGATACAAATGGTGGTGACGCGGATTTGGAAGAAAAATTTAAAAAGATTAATGCAGCTTATTCCCTACTCCGAACATATTTGACAAATATGATTGAAGCAAAATAAAAAATCATTTAGATCATTAAAAATAACTCTTCTACACAGGATAATTTCTATGTCCAGATCAACTTCAAACCTAACTAATCCCGATAAAACCGATTTACCTGACATTTCTATGTTATCAAAACCAGATAAATTGTTTAACGTAAGAAAAACCTTTGATATTGATCTTGATATGGAGGTCAAGGGATTTTCAAAAAAAACCTCACTGGTTCCCGATCTGGATCCAAACTATTTTTTTGATCTTGATACCACTCATGCCATTCTTGCAGGATTTCGATATAATCGACGGGTCATGATACAGGGATTTCATGGAACGGGAAAATCCTCCCATATCGAACAAATCGCTGCCCGCCTGAACTGGCCATGTATTCGCATCAATCTCGATAGCCATATTTCCCGTATTGACTTGATTGGAAAGGATGCCATCATCCTAAAGGACGGAAAACAAGTTACACAATTTCAAGAGGGTTTACTTCCATGGGCTTTAGAGCATCCATGCGCACTTATTTTTGATGAATATGATGCTGGCCGTCCTGATGTTATGTTTGTCATTCAACGTGTGCTTGAAACAGAAGGCAAACTGACCTTGCTGGATCAAAATCGAGTTGTCCGCCCTGATCCATTCTTTCGTCTTTTTGCAACAGCAAACACCATTGGATTGGGAGATACGACCGGGCTGTATCATGGTACTCAACAAATCAATCAGGGGCAAATGGATCGCTGGAATATTGTTGCCGCACTGAATTATTTACCCCCTCCACAAGAAATTAAAATAATCATGGCAAAAATGAATGTACAGCCTCAGGACGCAGAAACAAAAAAACAGATTGAATCAATGGTAGCATTGGCCAATTTAACCCGAATTGGATTTGCCGAAGGAGAACTGTCTACTGTAATGTCTCCTCGCACTGTCATCAGCTGGGCTGAAAACTATACAATCTTTCATGATCTTGCATTGTCTTTCCGCCTAACCTTCCTAAATAAATGTGACCTGTCAGAACACGGAATTGTAGCAGAATATTACCAACGCTGTTTTAATGTTGACCCTTTAACAACCGATCCTAAAACAGTTTAAACAATATTGAATTATCCGATTTAACAAGAGGATTATAATGCCTAAAAATCAGAAGAACAGACAGACTGATTTACCCAATTTTCAAACCGCTTATAATCCTGAACGTTTCAAACAAGCCCTGATTAGTACCATACATACTTTAAGTGGTTATACGGCAACCAATATCAATTTCTGTTCAAGCACGGTCAACAATCGTCAATATCAATCCAAAAACAATAAGGAAAACGTCTATCTTCCACAACCACCAGAAATACAAGATGCAAAAACCCTGCAATTCATTAGGGGACAAGCTGATGCACTGGCCCTATATCTAAAATATCATGATAATGATCTTCCTTCACCACCAGACTTAACATCAGGGGACGCACAAAATAGTTTCAATGCCCTGGAACAAGTCCGTGTGGAGGCATTAGGAAGCAAAAAGATGGCAGGGGTTGCCGCCAATCTGCAGGCAGTTATGGAACATAACAGTCATATAGAAGGGCATGCAAGGATGGACAAGGCGGAACAATTATCTCCTGCAAAAGCCCTTTCTTTACTTGTTTATGAAACATTGACTGGAAAAACAGTACCAACAGCATCTCGTAAAATTCTGCAATTATGGCGCAATCAATTAACACCCCAGGGTGAAAAAGCTCTCAAGGCCATGAAAGAGGCTTTGACTGACCAGGATCATTATGCACAAGCTACCAAACAATTGCTTCAAGCCTATCGTTTACTAGAAGGAGAAGAGGAAAAATCCGATAATGGCAAGGAAGAATCCTCTCAAGATACCGCGGATCAAAACAAAGATAGCAATCCAGATTACCCTGAAGAAAAACAAGAACAGCAAGAAAGCGAACTTGAACAGCAATTTTCACAAATTCCCCTGAATATGGAGGATCAAGAAAAACCGGATTCAGTCATGGGAAGTGATAAATCTGAAAAAGCTGGTGGCCCCTCACAACAACCTCCGGATATCCTAGCTGATGTTGAAGATGCATCCTATCACATTTACACAAAATTATTTGATGAGGTAGTTACCGCTGAACAGATTTGCGACGTAAACGAGCTAGACTTCCTAAGAAACCAGCTTGATCAACAATTACAGGAAATACAAAATATCATATCCAAGCTGGCCAATCGTTTACAACGCAAATTAATGTCGCAACAAATCAGAAGCTGGAATTTTGATCAGGAGGAAGGACTTCTCGATGCCAGCAAATTAACAAGAATAATCACCAACCCAACCAATTCTCTGAGTTTTAAACAAGAAAAATCAACCGGTTTTAAGGACACGATTGTAACACTGTTAATCGATAATTCTGGATCCATGCGAGGACGCCCTATTTCCATTGCGGCAATGTGTGGAGATATTCTGGCCAGAACTCTTGAACGTTGTTCCGTTAAGGTAGAAATCCTCGGTTTTACAACCCAGACCTGGAAAGGTGGACACAGTCGTGAAAAATGGCTGGCTGACAAACGTCCCCAGAATCCAGGACGGTTAAATGATTTACGCCATATTATTTATAAAGCTGCCGACCAGCCATGGCGACGAGCCAAACGTAATTTAGGCCTTATGCTCAAGGATGGCTTGTTAAAAGAGAATATTGATGGAGAGGCTCTTTTTTGGGCGTGGCAAAGACTTAAAACCCGTGTAGAAAAACGTAAAATTTTAATGGTTATTTCTGATGGAGCACCTGTTGATGATAGCACTTTATCGACGAATGGATCAGAATATCTTGAAAATCATCTTAAACGCATGATTCGCAAAATAGAAAATCGTGCTGAAATCGAGCTTATAGCCATTGGAATTGGGCATGATGTAACACGTTACTACAAACATGCCGTGACAATCACCAAGGCAGAAGAATTGGGGGGAACAATGATTCACGAACTCACCAAACTATTTGATGAAAAAGACAAAATTCAATCTAAATAATTTTCAACCCCTTCATTAATACTCAAGAAAACCGGAGTATTAATGAATACGATCAGGATAACCCTTGCACAAACTGGGAAATTCTTTGACAGGCCTCTTCAAGAACGACATCATCAGCGGCATAAGCTATACGCAAGTAGGGACTTAAACCAAACGCTGATCCGGGAACAACCGCAACATAAGTCTCTTCCAATAATGCTTCAGCAAAATCCTGATCATTGGCAATCAACCTTCCCTGAGCTGTTTTTTTTCCAATACAGCCGGCAATACCTGGATATATATAAAAGGCCCCCTGTGGAATATTACAGCTTATACCATCCATTGCTGAAAAGGCGGCCGTCATTTTTTTACGACGTCGATCATAAGCCAGTTTCATTGATTCAACTTCTTTTTGCGCATGTTGCAAAGCCGCTGTAGCAGCTGCCTGACTGACACTGCAGGCACCAGAGGTTGAATTGCTTTGAATTTTAAGCATCGCTCTAATCAAACGCTTTACTCCACCAGCATAGCCTATACGCCAACCTGGCATTGCAAAAGTTTTAGAAACCCCATTCGCTGTTAAAATGCGATCTTTTAATTCTGGTGCCAAAGCCGCCAATGAATGATGACGTTGCCCGTCAAAAATCAGATGTTCGTAAATTTCATCAGCAAAAATCCATATCTGAGGATTAATCCTCAATACCTCAACCAATGCTAGCAAATCTTCTTTTGTCCAGACAGCACCAGTTGGATTGCTGGGGGAATTCAAAATCAACCATTTGGTCCTAGGCGTAATAGCGGCTTTTAATTGCCTTGCCTTTAAGACAAAATTATCTTTTTCAGGACAAACAACATGAACCGGATTCCCTCCCAGAAATCGTACCATAATCGGATAACTAGTCCAATAGGGTGCCGGAATAATAACCTCATCTTCCGGATCTAAAGTCGCCATCAAGGCATTGAACAAAATCTGTTTAACCCCGTTTGCAACCATAATCTCGTCCAATGCATAATCAATGCCATTTTCTTCCTTGAATTTTTTTTGTATGGCCTTTTTCAACGATAAAAAACCGTCTATAGGAGGATATTTCGTTTTTCCTTCCAAAGCCGCCTGATAACCTCCCTCAATAACTATTTTGGGTGTTAAAAAATCAGGCTGTCCTAGGGCCAGGGAAATAACATTTTTTCCTTCTGCTTTCAGAACCCTTGCCCGCATTGACATCGCGATGGTTGCAGGAGCCTCAAACCCGCTCATTCTTGAGGCAAGAGCGGGTTCAATTGCAATTTCCTCATTATTCATAACCAATATCTAGCCCTAGCTCAAATTCATGCAGAAATGTTTAATCCGTAAGCAGGCTTCCTTAAGCAACTCTGTATTTGTCGCATAGGAAATACGGAAATATCCAGCCATCATAAAAGCTGCTCCATGAACTGTGGCTACACCCTCTTCTTCCAGTAAGGCCGTTACGAAATCCTGATCACTATTAATTTTTGTCCCCTTACTGGTTGTTTTACCCAAACAATTTTTCATTGAAACAAACAAGTAAAAGGCCCCCATGGGTTTTAAACAGGATAGACCCGGTGCGCCATTTAGGTTATCCAAAACCAGATTTCGCCTTTTTTGATAAGTAGCCACCATATCGGCAACTGAATCCTGTGAACCAGTCAAAGCCTCAACGGTTGCCGCCTGACTAATGGAACAGGGATTGGTTGTGGACTGTCCCTGCAACTTTATCATTGCCTTGATAAATTCTACAGGGGCGGCAGCATATCCAATACGCCATCCCGTCATCGAATAGGCCTTTGAAACACCGTTCATTGTAATTGTACGTTCTTTAAGGCGTGGTTCAACCTGGACTACTGTTGGGGCAACCACCCCATCGTAAACCAGCTTGGAATAAATATCATCCGTCAAAACCCATACATTTGGATATTGCATCAGGACATCACATAAAGCCTGCAATTCTTCTTTACTGTATACAGCACCTGTGGGATTACAAGGGGAATTCAAAATCAGCCATTTCGTTTTAGACGTAATTGCTGCACTCAGTTGTTCGGGCTGCAACTTGAAACCTGCGTGCTCCTCCTTACAAGGAATGATAACTGGTGTTCCACCAGCCAATGTTACAATATCGGGATAAGAAACCCAACAAGGTGAAGGGATAATGACCTCATCTCCTGGATTAAGACTGGCCATCATCGCATTGAATATAACCTGTTTTCCACCACTGGAAACCATGATTTCTTCAGGTTGGTAGTCAATATTATAATCGGCTTTCAAACGTTGGGCAACTGCCTGGCGGACAGCTTGGGTCCCTCCAACATCTGTATATTTTGTCTGTCCGGACTGAATGGCTGCTATGCCTGCGTTCTTAATATTGATCGGCGTATCAAAGTCAGGTTCACCAGCCGAAAGGCTGATCACATCCTGACCCTTACTTTTCATGGCACGCGCCTTTGCACTAATCACCAGTGTCTGACTAGGCTGTATTTTTTTCAATCGAGCAGATAGAATATCCATTATTACCATTCCAGTTACGTAAACAATTCATTCATATAAAGCTTATCATTATATAAAATATTTATAAAAAACTTTATATAATATAGATCATGTTTTAATTAATTATAATAATTTTATTTTTTATAAGACCATTTAACTTTTAAACGATCATTGAATTTAATTTTTCTCTTTTGAAAAATCTATATCGAACGAACTCATTTAAACAAATTTATTAAAACAAGAAAGATTATAAAACCAATGGAAATGGCTATTCTTAAATATCATGTTCTAGATTTCATAAAAAAAAATCAAGCAAAACCGATTCCAGCAAAAATATATCCCGGATTGAAAAATATAACGCAAATTACTGAAAATTTTAAAAATAACCAGGCTAACCAAACAATATTAAAAGAGCTCTGCCAATATTGCCTTACTTTTAAAAATTATATGTTGGCTGAAGCGTTAATAAATTTTCTTATAGAGATAGATTCAAACAATAAGGACTACTATTTTTTTAAGGCAACTATCCTTTTCTTGAAAAAAGATATAAACGCTTCTTTAGAAAAACTGGAAAAATATCTCAATTTCATTTGTTCTTCTGACCTCTTAACAAGGGATATCATGTCCGAATTGGAAAAAGGTGAAATTACCAATTATTATATGTTTTTTTTACCCAATATCTTACAAAGATATAAATTGCCAATTCCAACCTCCGAATTTAACCTTTATCTTTTTCCCTATTCAATGCACGGCGCAAATCAAACAATTCAACAGCGTTATGCAATTTACCTGGGCTATTATTGTGACAGACTTCAAGAACATTTTAGAGATCTGTTAAAAGGATTACTGGACGAGGAATATGAATTAAATGGAGATACAACCTGGTATCATCTAAATGCAGGAAAATTGCAGTGGCTTCTCCATAATAGACCCTCGGCAGATTATCACTTTCAAAAATCCAAAGAACTGGCCCCTGAAACTTCCGTTTATTTCGACAATGAAGATAGTGGTGTATATAGTTGGTTAACAGAAAAGAGATACCAAAATTTTGAACAGGCTGATAAACATGATGATCCATTTCATCTGGAAAAATGGCAATGGTCATATGCTGATCTAAAAGGTCAACAGGCCGATTTACTATTCATTCTGGGTTGTGATTCCCGGTATTTAAAATATTTACCCAAATTTCTCTTTACTCTTGTAAAAGCACATAAAAGGGTAGATTTTCAAAGTAAAATCGTTCTTGCTCTTGCATTGGAAAATCCATCATCTCAACAAAAAGAATTTCTAAAGGAGATCTCTGAATTTATTCATAACACCATTCCTAATATGCATATTACCTATGGTTATGGTTCCTCACTTTATCGGGATGCAGCCTATTTTACCTGTTTACGTTTTCTTTTTGCGGAAAAACTTTATCAACGTTATCCTACAAAAACCTTTATTCTTGATATTGATCTCACCGTTACAGAGGATTTTTTCAGTAAAAAATTCCCTTTATTTGGCAATTATGATTTTGGTTTGAGACTTTTTGCTTTTGATAAAAATGGTGATCAGCTCGTGGGGGCACCTTGGTGTTTGGGAGCCGGAATTACATATCTAAACCATTCAGAAATCACCCCTAAAATTCTTCATTTTATCGGACATTATATAAAATGGGCTTATGATCCTCATAATTTTACCAATTGGTGTATTGATCAATGTGCTTTGTCACAAGCTGTCGAGCAATTTATACGCCCTTCCTGGAAAAATTTGGTAATAAGAGATATCGATCAAGAGAATTTATTTGATCTATCCAATTATTTTAAATCAAAAAACGATTTTTATTATCAAGCCCCCTACATCAGTGAAAATAATTTTAAGGAACAAATTCAATTATTATTGCATTAATTATATAAATCTTCAAAATAATGCATGAGTGCTGTTTGTAAATCCGGGAGAATAAAATGACACTAGAATTTTCATTATCTCAAAATCAGACCAAATCTTTTACACTAACCAGCGCAGCCCATAACATTGAATTAGGCAATTGGGAGATTAACAATCACCAGCTTGGCATTGAGGATGTTTTATTTTCTATTCAGCAAATCTGTCTGCATGGAGGAAAACAGGAAGGTTCCAGACTGATCATAATTAAATGTCCTGATGGATTGACCATCACCCTGAGCCCAACACGAGGAATGAATGTGATTGAAGCAACAGCTCCTGGCATTCGCCTGGGTTGGGATTCACCTGTAAAGGAGATAGTCAACCCCACTTTCATAAATCTTCAAAGTCGCAATGGCACCGGATGGTTGGAAGGTTTTAACGAAATGATGGTACGTTGCGGTTATGAATGGTCTGGGCATCCTTTTACCGACACCAATGGTGAGCTTTATAGCCTTCATGGAAAAGCAGCAAATACACCAGCGTCTGAAGTTATTGTTGAGATCGATACTCTATTTCCATACGAAATCAAGATAAAAGGCTTAATTAAAGAAAGCACTTTCAAAAAAACCGATTTACGTGTTCTAACAGAGCTATCCTATATTCCTGGCTCCCACAGTTTTACCCTTCATGATCGCTTGACCAATCATGCCGATTACTCGCATCCCTATCAAATTATTTACCATAGCAATTTCGGTAAACCTCTATTAGAAAAAGATGCAAAATTTATCGCCCCTGTTAAAGAAATAAGTCCTTTTAACAACTATGCTCAAAATAGGCTAGATAATTGGCAAACTTATCGTGAACCTACCAAAGATTTTGATGAAATGGTATTTAATATCATTCCCTATACCAAAAAAGATGGAAGCACCATGGCCGCGTTGCATAATAAAAGCGAAAATAAAGGAGTTTCCATTGAATTCAATACTAAGCAACTTCCCTTTCTAACTTTATGGAAGAACACAGATACCGAAAAACAGGGATATGTCACAGGCATAGAACCAGGAACCAATTTTGCCTATCCTATGACAATTGAACGTGAACAAGGTAGACTTAAAAAACTTCATGCCGGAAAAACAGTTGAATTTAAATTGAGATATAACGCCTTACTTGATCGGCAAGCTGTTGAAATCATGAAAAAGGAAATTACCAATATTCAGGGCAATCAAGAAACCCAAATCAATCAAAAACCAGTCGCACAAGAATAACAGAATTAAAATAAGGGATTAATTGACATATCCCTTGTTCAATCAATCCTTATCCAATATTTGATATATGGATTAAAAAGTTCCTGGATTATAATTTTTGGTAATACTATCGCAATAAGAGCCTGTTTTAACATACAAAATAACACCATATAAAGTCGATTGAATATAACAGCCAGAAAAAATATCTTTAGCATCTTTTGGAAAATCTGGAGAGGCCCTGCCAATAACATTTTTATGCATGTAATACTCTCCATTTAATAAACCGTTTACATACCAAGGGTTTGACAATCCAACAAAATCAAAAATTTTCCTTGTTAATGGATGTGTTTTCATAATGGTTTGTTGAGAAGAAAACCTCAAATCATCGCGGATAAATGTAATCCCCTCCACTTTCTTATTACCAAAATGATAAATAGATTGTAAAATTTCCTGAACTATTAATGCATTCTTCTGATGATCTATTCTTTTCAGGTTACATAATGCTGATGACAAAAGTAAAGATGTCCATAAATAACAAATTGGAACCAAAAGCATTATCTTTGAATGACAACCAGCCTTTTGAACATACAGAAATATAAAAATGAAAAAGGCTGATATACCCATCATTTCACGTGTATTACCACTGGGTATATTTAATATAATATTTGAACTCGTTAAAGCAACCAGCAATAAAGGAAAACACAGGTATAAAACATAAATTCTTTTATAATTTTTCTTTAAAAAATCTGTTATCACTGTATATAAAAAAAATACAGATAAAATAATCAAAGATACTATTATATAGTTTTCCTGAATATACAATAAAAACAGTAATAGATATATTTTGATATTCTCAATAAGATGAATGAATATATGTTCATTTAAAACAATAATCTTTCCTAATGGACCATAATCGTTGGTAATCAAAAAATTTACAACGCATATTTTATAAATGAGAAATGTAGTTAATATATTGCATAGTCTTAGAAATAGTTCCCTGAACAATCTGGAAAATGCTACCTGATCACTATCATTCAATAGTTTTACAGCCAATAGTCCAATAACTAATGTCAAAGCACATTGATAAAAACAATATAAAGAAAATATTAGGCATGAACGAATTATATAATCAATACACACATTTTGATTATTTTCTTTAAATACAAATAGACATGCCAATGCAACACTGCATGTCATGATTATACAATCATATTTATATGATAAATTTTGTAAAAAAAATGGATTGCATAAAAGAAAAATAAATATAGTTAATTTTAATAAATAATTCTCTGATCGAATTATTTTATCTGTTGTATAAAGAAAAATTAAATTCAAAGCTAAGAAAGCAATAATAAATGAAAAAGGATAAGGGTCAGGAACTATTGCACTTCCGTTTAATAAACGAATCAACCAAACAGAAAACGGTCTTACATTAAGGAACCATACAAAAAGGTCACCATTAGATGCCCGATACATATCATCAACAAAATCATAAGGAGACAATAAAAAAGGAATAGAATAAATAAAAGTAATAATAGACGTTAATAAAACATAATGTTTTTTATGAATGGTTATAGACATCAGTTTAATATTATTTTTTAAATTACATATGTTGAAATTATTTTAATGTTAAAATATTAATCTTGATCTGAAAACAAGCCAATCTAATTTAATTATTCTATAAAAAATTTTTATATTTATTAAGTTATGATCTTTATTTGGTTTTTTACGGTATATGAGAGGTGGACATGCGA
>NZ_JACFQT010000003.1:0-186993 GCF_016101315.1 Commensalibacter sp. W6292M3 | reverse complement strand
TAAATGCATCGCTAACCATCCATGTCTATCTGAAAATTCGTCGTCAAATTCTTATAAGAGGGAGCAGGATTATTGATGATTTCAATTGTATCATTAAAAACGCTATTTCTACCTAAACAAGTCATAACATTATCTTTTATAATACGATAAGGAGAGTTTTTAAAAGGAAACGGTTGTTCATTACCAGGTTCAGAAGCGGAAATATTCCATTTTGAGGGTGTAGAAAAGAAACGTACTCCTTTTCGATTATCTAAAAAAAGATTTCTATATTTAAATAAATAAACTGCATCAACTGGTTGTCCTCCACCTGCTATCCATTTACCTTTAACATTGGGTAAATTATTGAAAATACACCCTTGAAATAATATATTTGTACCAGGTGCTATAAAACCACCCCATGTACCTGAAGGTACATTACTGTAACCATCCACATCATCTATATCGAAAACCATACCAAAAAAATTTAATTTATAAGCTGTATCTGTTCCTGCTAAACCATAAATAAATGCCCCATTTAATACTCTTTGTCCATTTTCATTAACAGTAGTCTTTACGTTCCATAATAAAATTATTTTTGGTCTATTAATATTAGTGACACAAACTGCCCATTGCCAATCTCCAGTGGTTTCATCCATATATCTTGATGCCTTATCTAACTCTGGATCATCATATGCTCTAAAATCAATAAAACGATTTGAAACGTAATAATTCGTTGGCCCATCTTTTATAACCGAATCTATTTTACCATTAGGAGATAAATAAAAAGAATCACCTGCTTTTAGATATATAGTTACACCTCCAGAAGGTGGAGTAACTGAAATAGCCTTAACAATAGAAAAAAAGGGTTTTTTATATGATCCATTTCCTGTTTCATCATTTCCTATAGAAGAAGAAACGTAAACATTGGTAATAACCGTAGGTGATGCAATCAGCATTTTACCATCATCATTATAATATAAAGTATTACCCTCTCGTTCTGAAATCACAGGATATCGTATCCAACCGTTTTGAGGGTTGATTATGTTAACTTTATTCTGGTTGGGATTAAATCTGTTATTATCCTCCAAACATTGCCATAAAACCCAAGGCCTGTTTGGATCATCCCCCTGCACGATGGTTCCTTTTGAATAACCATTGTTTTTATTACAAAAATCCTGGTTGAAACTTGGCAGACCTCCCGCCTGCATCCACTGTATAGCCTCTGTAATCTGGTATAAAATCCCGTTATGATCCTGTCCCCAGGGTGGAACACCACCTTTCAGGGCAGAAATCATAGTTTGTTTTGGAAAACCTTTTTCAATATCCGCACGTCCATTTTGATAATCAGCCCCAGTATCTTCGATATTAAAGCGATCACCATATTCTGCCCATTTAGAGGAGAAAAGCTTTCCAGGTCTTTGAATAGACATTTTTTGTCCTTTAATATTTATTTGTTAATTATTTAGGCTGAATATTAACCTTCAACGAGACCCCAGCTGGTTTGAACAATAAACCTGCATTCATGATAATAGCCACTTCATCAGTACTAGGCAGCCAATTTAAAATAAGAGTTATCGACATATCAAAATTATCTCGAACATATATTTCATGATTATTTTTTTCCCCATTTTCATTATATCCAAAAATATACATCAAAATAAAATTGAGATCTGATGTATTGTAATTACTCACGTTCGCATGAGCCTTTGCGAAAATTAACTTTTTAAAGTTTTTATCTGTAAATGTGATTTCACCCTCCAGCTCTTGGTAATCACGAAACATACCCCAAGCCGTACGACGATCTTCTATTGAAGATAAGGAGTCATTAAAACCTGTTAAATCGTGATACGGACGTGCCAATAATAAAGTTTCCTCATTAAATCCCCAAAAGAAACCCGTAAGAGTTTTTACAGTACGATTAACACCAACCACCTGCCCCCAAATATCTAGTCCTTTACCTGTGGCAGTATTCAAATCCCAAATATTTTCATAAAAATCACTAAAAAAAACACAGATTTTCATCGCCTCACTAAATGATCTTATTAATGCAAGTAAACGGGGTGAATTAGCATATTGCGCAATAACTGTTTCATGATAATCAAGACATAAAGGGGGTTTATTTTCATCAAAAAATACCGATTCATCCATTAAACACTACCTCTACATCATCTTTATTCAATGTAGGCATTTCATCAATATTCATTTGAACCAACGAAAAACTGGCAATTTCTCTTCCAATAAATAAGGTTATGATGCTGATCCAACTCCCCAATCTCTGCACAGGTGCATAAAAACTGGATGCTAGAATTTCACTTCCAATTCTAGGTTTTTTCGATCCATCATTACCAGTAAAAGCTTTTATAATTGCCGTTTTTATTTGATCAACCGCATTTTTTGGTAAGAACTGTGGTCTTGCTAAAGTAATTTTTAACCTGATCGGAATTCTTTTTGCATTAGCGTAACAAATAGTATATGTCGGAGGTGTTGAATATAACCCACTCTGGTCCTGAATGACGACTATTTGATCACCATTCATATCACAACCCGGTGGTTTTTTCTTCCATATAGTTTGTGCAATTAATTGTTTACTCCAATCATCATCTGGTGCAGAGACACAAACAAAAAGACTATGCGGTTTTAAAAAAACACCGTTTTTATTCACACCTCCTCCCGAATCATTATCAACAACGTAAACATCTTCACAAACACTGCTACCATTGCCATCTTTTAAATTCAGTAAAGCTGACATAATACTATCCACACTATTTACAGAATTTAAGGCGACAGACTGTCGCCGCCTTTGTTCAAACTGTGCTTGGCTTTCAACATTATTACCAATGATACCTTCTGTAGGATTATCAACATTATCCCACCCAGGAATAAGCTGATACATTTGTAAACTATGCGCTGGACAATTGATTGGACCTTTTTGCAAACAAACAAAATTTACAGCTACTGTGCCATCTTCACCAATTATATAATTTTGATCCGCTTCATATAAATTTCCATCACCATCCTGCACTTTAGTTCCTGCCGAAATCATAACATCTTTTTGACCTCGACAGATCCCGGTAACAGTAGTCGCTTTGGCTTTTATACGTTCAATAAAATAAATCCGACCAATACCATCTTGCATTCGACCCGTAGCATAAGATGGATCAACCTGATTTACATAATATGCCAATAAACGGTTACGATCTGAAATTATCGCGGCCATAGAGGTTGCAAGTTGGCCCTGTGGGGTTGATAATAAAAATTCATTTTGATTATTGAAAAACTTTAATTGATTATTAAAGGCATTCTGAAAATCTTCAATAACGCCTGCAAGAATATCCTGCTCTTCAGGCAATATGATACCTGTATTACCCCATTCTTTGTCATGGTCTGATGTGGATTGTCCCCCCCATTTTAATGAAGGGATGTTCGTGTCGACATCTTTAACAACCGGTAAATTTCTCAGCTGAACTGGTGAGATATTTCTTGCATTAATATTGTCATCGTCAGAAAACGACATTTAATTGTTCCCCGCTCTTTGTATCAATGATTAAATAAATGTTTCCGTGCAAGGCCCTTTGTTTATCAACATACAAATCCATGTCAGCACGGATAACACCATCAACATTTTCAGCACGATCCAATAAAATATTCTTAATTAATCCCCAATTTGGATTAACTCCCAATATTTTAGCAAAATATGGTGTTCCCTGGTTCACATCATACCATCCCTCACCCTCTTCCAATTTTATTTCGTTAGCAACCTGTTGAGCAATGGCAAACCCATCATTTACAGTTGCTATATTTCCATTTCTATCAACCAGCAAATCCCAATCCTCAGTTAATAATAATTCCATTTTCACCCTCAAAAAAACCACTCAAAAGAGTGGTTAATAAAATTATTGATATTTCAAATTAATTTTTTAATCGAATATGATTTATGATAATTAATAATAAAAAATAGTCTTTTGAATATTTTAAAAATCTTAAATCTAATTTTTAGGTTGGGTAGTATCTTGGCCCTTATTACCATTTCCATGAACATGTTCAAGAAAAGAAATTCCATCAATAACAGTATCTCCTGTCGTTTGAGCGGCACCTGTAATTAAAGTGTTCCCTATAATTGAAGTCTCACCAATAATGGATGTTTCTCCCAAAATATTGACCTGACCATTTATATTGACATTACCTTCTATATTAATATCCGAAGCTTTGATATGAAGTTTATCATCTTTTATTTTTACATCGGTACCATTAGATAAAAATATTTCTACGTCCTGATCCCTTATATTCACGAAAGTAGTGGGGGATTGTTTTGACGCAGGCGCAATGGCCATCTCCAGATTACCATCAGTGATTTTTAACCATGTTCTTGGTTCTTCATTTAAAAGGGATCCTATATAAATGGCATCTGATATAGAATGTTTACGATAACTTGCCGGGATATGTTTTTTACGACTAGAAACAACATTTGAAATATCCCTAGCAGCAAAAACAACAATGCCCTTATCACCTATTTGAGGATCAATAATGATTCCATAATCTCCAGCCTGTTGTCTTGCATAGGGAATATTACTGATTTGCGCATGATCTACTGCCTTTCCTTCATTATCCAACATTGCGAGCATCGGAATTACATCAAGAAGCCGTTTTTCGGTATCAACAGATAATACTTGTACCGGCATAGCAGTAAAAACACGACTGATTGCATTATCCATCATAGTCCATAACGTATTAAGAACGCTATTTCCTTTGTTAGGATTCATCATTAGCCAATATGTCCTTTTTTATCTTTTTTAGAAAAGTCTTTTTGCAATTCAATATTTGTAAACCATGGCCCATCAGGTGTATAACAGGATAATTCATGTTTTAATGAAACCATATATCGCCATACTCCATTAACATTTTTAATATATTCTGATTTAAGAGCTATTTCCTCTCCAAATCGAATTGAATGATTAAAAATACTTCGAACAGTGATACCTCTATCTGAATAGGCAGGATAACCGATCATTCCATTATAGACAGAAATATTCCTGGAAGAAATTTCTACAGCTTCTATCTTATCATTATTACTATCATTAGTTTCTAGTCTACGTTCATAATCATTTAATGTCATATTTTCAGGAAAGATTTTGCAAATCTGATCCTGAAATGTAAAACGGGTTTTCGTATCTCTTGTACATAATCGAATTTGTTCAATTAAATCATCATGATAATTGGGATTGTTTAAAACGGCATTAACACCATAATTTTTAAAACTCAATCTTCCTATCCCATTAGAATAGGGTAGAGATGCATTATATTTATCAATAATTGTTTGCACAACAGTTGCGACAGGTGTTTTATTTTTGAATGAAATGGATTTAGCTGGAGTCAGATTTAATCCTGCTGCAACCATTGCATTCACATGGAAAGCAAGATCAGGTGCACTGCCATAATCTGCATAAGCAACTGTTATACCGCCTTCAAATATTTTATTATATATAATTTTTTTATCGGAACTGTTTTCCAGACTTGCATATATGATCAAATAATTGCCAAACCCATTTGACTCTTTTTTATATTGACCCAATGTTGATAATTGATTGATCCAATGCTCATCCATATTATAAATCGTGCATTGACATTCTGGAAGACTCTCCCCTCCCTGATAATTAATAGAAACTTGCGCTTTAAGATGTTCGACCGAAAGAATTAATTTTCCATCTGCAAACGTTTTTTGTCGTTTATTTTCATCCACTCCCATTACAAATTCAAATTTTAAATAACGTTTATGAAAGGTAGTAAAAGTAGGACGATGACCAATAACAGTAATTTTCTCTTCATAGGATGATAGCATTATATACCTATCCCATCATCAATTCCACTTTCGAGATAATAAAGCAAATAACGATTACCAAAATCTTTATAAGATGGATGATTAAATCCTTGCTGATCAACAAACATTAAATCTCCAGGAAATTCAAGATAAGCAGAACGGATTAATCGAACCCGATCCAGACATAAAATTCCTGTTAATAATGGTACTGCACCATAATAAACATCAAGGAACACACCAACATTTCCTCTATCCAACAGGCGAAAACGATAATCCATTCCCTCAAGAGTAAGAATAAACTGCTGAGCCTCAATAGGTGAAATCTGTATAAGTTGCATTTCGTATTATTACCTATCAATCTTACTAATAAGGTTTTTGGCTTTTGTTAGCCGCTTGTTTCTGATTACCATTTAAAGCATGAGGTTGAGTTGTTCCCTGACTTACACTGTCGTTAGAATAGGCTAGCGCATTTTTAATGGTAATATTCTTTGGTGTGGATATAATTTCCTGAAAATCAATTAAGTATCGTACAAGTTGAAAACCTTTTGATGAATTTCGTTCAACAGAATGAGCAGTTATTTTAACATTGTTAATCAAACGTTCCGCTGTATGCAAAATATATACATTTGTGGAATTTTCAGCATGTTCCAAAGCATCCTCAAATAATTTCCGTTGTTTTTGAGTTCCTGTTGAAACATAAGTGACTTGTCCCGTTCTGGGTTGCTCTACCAGATTATATGCGACAACTTTTCCACCTTCGACAGGTGCAGTTGAAGTTTTATATTCTTTTTTATACTTTAAATAAATAACCCCTGCCTCGGCTACATTATTGCCCATAGAAAAACTTAATGTTTTATTTAAGATTTTTATTTCATTTTTTTTTAATCCAGTTTCATAAAATGGATTTCCATTTTTATCGAAAAAACCGAATTTGGAATCTGTATTAACCAATTGATTTAATAGCTTCCACCCAGCACTCTGGGCATAAGAGGACAAAATATTATCAGCCCCTATTTTTATAGCCATAACATCCTCCAATATCGAGGCCCTTTTAAATTAGAACCAACAAATAAATTATTTAAATTTAAAAGAATATTTATAAATATTATAAAATTATCTTAAATAAATAAAAATTAAGATTATATTTTTTCGTTTTTTAATAAGTAAATTTTCAACAATTGATAGCTTTGTAAGATTGTACCGCGTTAGAAAATGGAAAACTAAGGCTCAATTGCTGTTTTACCTGTTGTGCTATCATCATGGGATCAGCACTTGAGGGTTGTACAATAATATTAATTCGATATTGCTGATTATTATTAGTCATGCAATTCATTATCTTATTAAAAGAAGGATTAACCTTATTTATTTGTCCATCATTTGCCAGTAGTTTACTCATTTGAACATTATCATTACCTGATGATAAAGAATGTTTTTGTGAATTACCAATCGTACCTTGATAGGCTTTATATGCTTCGATTCCAACAGCTGTACCACCCACACCCACCGCGATGGTATTGCCTGACTGATTAACCTTAGAAGAAGCGAGTATTGGTTTTTTCAAAGAAGGAGATGCAGCCTTACTATTTTTACTTGTCATGTAGTTATACAAACTATACAAATCATAACCTAATGACACCGCATCAAAAGCCCACCCAGCAGGCCCAGCAAATAAACCTGCTATTTTAGGTAATATATGACGTGCACCAAAAGCTGCAACTTTTCCCATCATGCGACCAGCATTACCAAAATGAGGAATCTTAGTTACAACATGCTCTAACTCATCCCCAACAGCTTTTACTCCTCCAGTTAATCCGAATATTCCCGGAATTTTCAAAGCTGTATGACCAATACTCCCTATAACGGAACCAGTTCCCTTTTTGAAAGCACTTATACCAGAAACTTTATTCCATATTTTACCTAATCCACTAGCTTTTTTACCTATCGCACCAATTTCAGGTATTTTAGAAATAAATTTATCAGCTTTACTACCATTCTTCAGTAAGGATTTGGCAATATTTGCCAATCCTGAACCACCCTTTCCTAAAACTCCTTTAAATGTCGCAATTGTTGCTACAAAACTTATAACCGCGGTAAAAACAGTTTTTAATAGATCAATCTTATCATTAACATCATTTGTAATAGCTATCTTTGATTTTGCAGAAGCGATTGTATCTCCATGCCTTTTTAATAAATCACTTTCCAAATTCGATTTATTTATAACGTAACCGGCGGATTTTTCAGCTGCTAATAAGTTATTTTGATTTTTAATATTATCTAATTTTGCACTAGCGTTTGACGCTTCTGATAAAATTTGATTGGTTTCGTTATTTCCTTCTAAATTAGAATTTTTTTGTTCTTCTAAAAATATATTTTGATATCCATGGGTTTGAACTCTTTTTGATTTGGCATCAATAATATCATGTTCAGGCGCAGTCAATTGATCATAAATATGAACATTGTCATGAGCCAATTTTCTAGCAATAATATTTGCACGATCCGGATTAACTTTTTGTAAAGTGGCTAAAGCCTTACGAATATTTTCCAAGCGCTCAAGTGCAGTAAAATTATGCCCCTTGTCATCACCCCTTTGTAAAACTCGCTGACTGGGAGCTACCTTATCTAATTCTTGTAATTCTGGATAATTAAGTAAACTATTTGTTTTATTGGTGGAAATGGCAGAATTTATATTCGCCATTTCTTTATAAAACATCAAACTTTCAGATTTATTCGCCCCATAACGATTACCAACATTCACAGCTTGATAAACATCCGATACAGATGAATTTGTCATGCTAGCCATTTGTTGCATTGCACTATTATCATCTGTAATATTACTTATGTCCCTTATCGTTAAGAAACGATCTGCCAGTTCGGAAATTGCCCCCTTAAAACTATCAAAAGAATTTTCTAATTTGCTTACCGCAGCAAGAAATGATTCTCCCTTTCCATCATGATCGGACTTTTCATATAATGAATTTTTCAAAATATCTAAATCATCAAGTTTATCTAGCTTTCCTAATTTAGACAAATTATTCAACTGATTTAAGTTATCAAGTTTTTCATTCGCAGAATTTTGATTATCAATTATGATTTGTAAATTTGTTGAAAGGATTGATGAAGATTCCGGATTATCTGATGAATGTGTAGAAAAAGCTAAAGAAAATTTTTCTAATGCCTGATCCATCTTTGCAACTGAATCCAACAAGGATTGTTGTATCTGATTATCTGGTTGATTAGAATTATCCATACCTATTTTTCCTTAAATTATAGCAATGGCTATAGAACTTCATCAAGTTCACTCTTCCGTTTAATATATTCGGAAGCTATCATTTCATTATATTGATTAATTAAAATTATTTCTAAAAATTGGTACAAATCTCGCACGCTATAAACAGATTGTAATTCTTTTAGCGTAGCAAAACCTGAAGTAATCACCTCTCCGATTGATTGAGGGATGTTTGAGTAGTATCGATATCCTTTTTGCTCTGTAATTGCTCCATCGAAACTATGAAAAGGTCTAAGTACCGCTTGGCGTCTCTCGTAAAAAAATCCGTATGTAACTTAAATGCCTCCCGTTTTAAAGCGATAATAGTAGAAACTTCTTCAATATAATGATTAGGATTATTCAAAATTGGCTCTACCAAATCATTTTGACCAGGATTCAAATAAATACTACAGCAATCAAACAAGGGTTTAACTACAATCTTTAAATCATCATAAGGCAAACTGAAAAACAATGAAGACAAATATACAGCTAATTTTTCAGTAGCTTGTTGAATTTTTACCATTCCTTCATCATTTTTCTCCATTAACTCTTCATAACTTGATTCTATTGTTGCTTCTTGCACATAAGTGTAAACTAAAGGTATTAAAAACGATATATCCTCTTTATTAGCATTTCTTAAAATCGCATTAATCGAGCGTTCAGCCCATTCTTCTGTATCAAAAGCAGACATTTCGGTGATTTTAAATAATTTACCTTGATCTCGACCAGGTTCTTGGATTTTTAATTCAACTGAGCGACGTGCCATAAACTTAGACCTCTACAGTTTCATCAACAGATTCAAAAATAAATTTACAAGGAACGGCACTTAATGTTTTTTGATGGTTGGGTATAGCCTGCCACTGAGTCAGATAGCCATTATTCAAATTATAATTTTTACCTAAAGAAGGAATAATCATTGTTCCATTAAATTTCAAGGCTTCCCTTTGAACCTGCATTACTTTTGCCAGTGATTGCAAAATTGCCAAAGAACTGGAAGCTGCGACAAAATTAATTTCCAGCTCAACTTGATGCGCATCAGGCAAATAACCTCCATAAACAGTACCTTCAAAAGATGTTACTGTTTCAACTAAACTTTTCGAGGAAAATTTGAACGGTGAATCTGACGTCAACCCTTCCAAGCTTAATGGTACGCCTATCAAGGGTGAAACAAAACCTGATGCTGTTGATCCCAAACCAACTTTATCCGCTATATTATTATTTACCCATGGATTACTTGCAATGAGCGTTAATTTTGTATTGATTGATGTAATTGTTCTATTTATTGCCATTTTATTGTAACTCTATGCTGTTCATGTTGATTTGTTGAACGGATTGACCATCGGTATACCAAAAATTAATGGGAGGCGAACCACGACGAACGCGGGTTTGTGGTGTTACATTACCCATATCAATTTTCAGATAATAACCCACAGCCGTTATATTATTGATTTGAGATAAATTAAGACCAGCCTGTTTAAGACTTTGTGTTTGATCTTCAGATAAATAAATACCAGAACGTATTGCACCAAACTTAATAAAATCATCAATTGCGGGTTTGATTGCCGCACTTAAAATTCCCTTACCTTCATTATTATATGGAATCTGTCCTTTGGCTAATAGGGTTTTTATAAAACAATTTTGAAAATAACGACGCATCCATACCTGACAATACCAGCTATCCAACCATAAATACTGTCCTGAAATTTTACCTTCCATCATAAAGACAAAATCATTTGACGCTGATGCCCACACGCCATAGAAATTATAACCATTCGCTTTAAGTGCCAAGGCAATGTCTTCATTCGTTACATTGGCTTTTAATAAGCTGCTACGACGAAAAGCGGCATTATATCGTCCATCGGTTTTTTCAAGATCCCATGCCGCAGGATAACCTGCGATAAAAGCACAAAGTTCAAGACTGTTATAAACACATACAACACCCTCGTAATTTGCTGAGTATACCTTTTCGGCAAATGAAGTTCCGGTATTGGCCGTTATCGCTTTATTTGAACTATCAGAAAGAATGACACATACATCATCCTTCATAGAATCAGCCCATTTTGCAAAAGTTAGAGCTTCTGCCTCATCAGGTTCCCAAGTCAGAAAAACGGAACAAAAAGTTAGGTTTTCTTTTCTCAAAGTATTAATAACACTTGATGGTGTGGGAGATTCAATTGCGGGTGATAAACTGGCCCCTTGATTTTCTGAAAGTCTCAATAGATCAGCCAATTGCCCTGTTGCAAAACTTACATAAGAATTGTGTCCGGTTAATCCGGATGTGATAATAAAGGATTGATTTCCAGATGAATAAACAACAGAAACTCCCAACAAATTTTCCAAAATTGTTGCCGCTTCACTAAAGCTATTGATAAAGCTAAAATCTGGATCAGCTATATTTTTTTCATTATTATCAACCACGATCTGTAAATCACCCTTAAAAGATCTTAACTCTTCCAAAGTGACAGCCGACATTGTTGCGCCAATCAAACCAGCGCTTGTATTGTTTTCAGCGTATAAAGCCATATAAAGCTGAGTTGCAACACGATCAGAATCTGTAAATCCAGCAAAATAAACTGTTGCCAGGTTATATTCCATTGAATCATAACCAAATAATTTTCCAATTTCTTCAGCATTTTCAAATATGGATGTAATCCCCGCAGGAATAACATTCTCTTTTCTTGTAAGCATCAAACCAAATAGGTCATTTCCCTTGTTACCTACGGATAAAACCTTTGGATTAATTCTTACAATATTATTTAATGGTATAGACATTAATTTGTAATCCTTATCATAGTGGATTGGTTTATAAAATTATCGAACACCAATTTTAGTATTCCCTGTTTCAGGCAATTTAGGCTTGGTTCAAGCATGCCTGGACTTCGAATGTTTGAATGATTTATGAGAAATAATTAATTTTTAATTTGGAATGTGTTTAAGAATAAAAAACCACCCAAAAAGGTGGTTCAATTGTTTGCATGAAGATTGGAAAACTTGTTATTATTTTAAGATTTTCCTTCTTTTTTTGCCGCACTTCTTACATCAAGATAATAAACGAAAGATGCAAGCATCAAGGCAACAGAAGGAATTAAGGCAAACAAATAGGCATAAATCATCATCATTTGTTGTGTCGTTACACTATTATCTGCCGGCAGGGAGATAAATCCCAAATAAATAAATATCCAACCTCCCAATAAAATAACAGTAAACATTAAAAAAGCCGGTAATTTTCTTACATGCTTAGGCATTGTAATAGATTGTTTCGTAATCGCCGAGACCACAGATAAAACAGCACCGACAGCTATCATAAAACTAAAAAAACCGACCATAACCGCTTTAAATAATGCAATTACATCCATGTTATTGCCCCTTGCTTAAATTGTTTTATAATCAAGGTTATTAAACTTTATTTTAGAAAGCAATTATAAGTATATGATATTGAAAAAATAAATTTTATTCAGAATAAAATATTATTGATGATACAAGGGCAAATACTTCTTATAAATTTTAGTAGAACAAATATATCTTACAATTAAAGTCAATTTAATTTCCAATAAATTACCCTAGACAAACTTTTTTATTACAAATAATTTATGACATGATAACAATAAAATGTATTAAGTTTTATTCATCAGCATAGATAACCAGTTCTCCTTGATCGTTTTCAGGTTGATCAAGTTGAGCTACGACCAAAACCTTACACCAGCCAGACATTTCCCACTCTTCTAATCTTTGAACAACCAACCAGCGTCGCCCCAGAAATTCCAAAAGATCACCACCGACACCTCTTACACGATCTATGCCGTAAAGTTGTCCATTAGCATAAACCACACGTTTTTCATTTTGTTCACTGGCATAATGACCATGAATCAGCTTATCGCCTTTTAAAGATTGAACTTGCAATTCAATAGGTTCAGGATCTTCATAAACAGCCTCTTGTCGAGTTCCTTTTAGAATATAACCTTTTGAACGAAATAACGATCCTGTAATAGAAGGATTTACAATTCCAATCATACTTCGCACCATATCATGAAGCTTCATAGAATCCTATTCCTTTAAATTTATATAGACTAATGTTGATGATTTAAAAATTATATACTTATTAAATTATAGATTTTATCTATAAATAATTATATTTTTATGTAAAATTGATAATCAATCTTAATTTTATTGCAAAATACAATTAAAATTACTTAGAAACTATGCATCTGAACAATCATCCTGATAACTGGCAATAAAAACAGACCCATTTACTAATGGAGACCATTTAGAATGACATTTTAAAAATTCATTCCATAAATCCCTTGGCAAACGTGTAAAGCCAATATTTCCAAAAAAACGTCTGCTATCTTTACCTGGCATATCCCGAATACCTCGTAACAGGATGTTTTGACCATCAACCTTAATAACTAAACCGTTGGGTATTCTACAGCCAATAATAATATAATCTAGATTATGTTCTTTAGTATTATCATAAACGAATATAGATTGAGCATTAATATCTATGGCATCGTCCAAGAATTTATCCATATAATCATCAGCAGCATTGCAATCATTGAATTTAAATTTGCTTAAATCTATCGATTCATCAATTTCAGCATTGTCTTGATCTAGAGAATAAAATTGAAGATTTTCCTTTTCATATTCTGAATGATTAAAGTCTAATGATGGCAAATAATATTTTAAACTGGATTTTATTTCCTTGTTATCAAAATTGTTATTTTTAGCCCTTGTCATAATTCCCTCTTATGGAAAGATACGCAGACGAGGATCAGGAATGGGTTTAGTATAAAAAGTACTACGATATTTTTTTGTTAAAGCCCAAAATTCATATCCATAACGTGTTTGTGCCAACCAAGGATCAATTTTATTTTTTGCATGAGATTTGGTATCTACATGAAGAGAAACACTTCCTTCTGTCACCGATGAAATTGATCCTATAAGCTGATCCCCATTTTCAGTTTTTTTTTGCAAACAGACCAGATGAGAAACCAGCAAATTCATTAAAATACGCTTTTCCTTTAAACAACAAACCACGCTATATTTTCCTGGATTGAAATAAATGGCAGCTCGTTCAGCGATTTTATAAATGGTTTCAGGGCGAAAAAAACTCTCCAATTCCGGAAAACTTGCCGCCCAATCTGACCAATCAAACACACATTCCTGATGTTTCAGATCAGATTGTAAATTCATATTGCCTGTCCTGCTTTCACCTGTTCCAGCGACTTTGGCATTTTAGCAGAATCAATCGGTTCAAGACCATGCATCAATGTTTCTTTTTCTTTGGCTTCATCTAAAACTTTTTTCTTTTTATCTGCAGCAAATATGAAGCCTTTTTGGTAGGGCGCAAAATTTTCATGTTGTTTGACCCATGCCTCCCAGAAATCTCTTGAAACTTTTGTTAACCCTACAATTTGGGATGCCATATAAAAAGGAGTCTGTGGACGCCCCAAGTGCATGCTGCCTTTTAACTCAACTTTTTCTTTTCCTACTTCTAAAATAATCCCATGAGGTAATTTACAGGCTACTATGACTGTTTCCGCCATTTTAAACCCCAATCATTTGCGCAATCAGGATAGGACGTGTTATGATTGCCCCCCATGAACCCTGTGTCAATTTTTCTTCCATAGAAGAAGTTTTACGAACAATACCATGACTTCTTAATTTTTCAGAAAAAGCACAGGTTATAGTGTCAATACCTTGATAATTCTCTACAAAAAGCTGAATCAATTCACCACCTTCTAACGATAATTGAGGTGCACTGACTTGTGTAAGATTAGGGAAATTTTTCTTCAACAAATCCATAACCCCTACCCCATGTTCATTTGTTTTTAACAGATAGGGTTGAATCTCATTAGATACGACCAATTTTAATGGACTATCCATATTAACGGCATTGTCCAGATTAATCATCCCTTTTGTTTGCGCCTGTAATTGTCTGTACAGCTTCTGAATATCTTCATAAATTTCATTAGCTGAAGCCTTCTCCCAAACCGTACCGCCAGAACCTTTTATTGTGGGCGCAATCGGAGGTAGTAAAGCGGGATCATTCAAGGCACCATAATTTTGCAGGTTGGAAACTCCAAAAAAATAAGACTGATTCTGCCAATGATTTAATAATAAAGCGGCCGCCATTCTTTTACGTGATGCAATATCAATATTAGATAAAGCAGCCCGACCTTCTTCACGATCTCCCCATTCTGCAAAAGTTTGGACCAGAAATTGTTGACGCTGGGGAAATGAGGTATTAAGGACACTATATCCTGCTTGGTTAAAATCTCCATAAGCGGCAACATCACCAGCTGGTTCAACGACTGTAAACATCATTGTATCATGTAGCCAATCCCCCTTTTTCGCTTCCCCGTATATAGAAGCTGCCTTACATGGGGCCGTTAAGACATCAATAATATTTGGATCTATATAAGTCGTAAATTGACCCGGAATGGAATTATTTGCCTTTGTTACAGGTGAAGTCGAACTATCCCCTACTCTTATATTGTCTGTATAATCAACAACATTTGGTAAGTGAATTCCAAATTGGTTTTCCAAAATTGCTCGATCACGTACCCATGATTTCGTTTGAATGGTCATAATTGTTCCTCTTAAATCCATGCAGAGATTTTGACAATATCCCCGCCCTTTGCATTTTCAGCATATTTATAATTTGTTGCGACAGCATTTTTGTCATCTGATACAACAATTTTACCTGTTTCCTTTGACGCATAGACCATTTCACCTTGTTGAACCTGGGACATCATTTCAGATAATTCAATAATAAATTCCCCCTTACTGAAAACAGTTACCATTGTTCCCGGAGAAATTTCCATATTTCCTTCTCGTGCATCTGGAAGATTGATTCCTGCCCATTCGCGTCCGACAAAACCAATTGGACTTGCATTTCCTTTATTGCTAATCAATCCTTCCCGTTCATCAGTCCATACAAAGGAACCAGCCTCAATTGCTGTTGCTCCAACCTGAAAGGCCCCATCTTTACCCAATAAACTGACCCGTGGATTTACAGACGCAAAATCACCATGCCAACCTTGGGCAGGGTTCAAGTTAACTTTATTTTGAAAAGACATAATTAAATACTCCGTAATCGTGTAACACCAAAACGATGCTGTTCTTTGGAACGAATATATCCAGCATCATTGGCCCTGATTTGTTGTTTATGTGCAAGCATCATATCAACAGTATATTTTAACTGGTCGTATCCCATGTTTTCTGGAGGATTTTTTCCTGTAACTTCACTTAACACCGTTCGTAGAATTACCTCCCCGCTATCTTCTGTACCAGCCCATTCACCAACCAAGGGTTTTACCAGAATTCTGGCTTCTTGGGCCTGTTTAGTTTTTGTCATGATCCGACGTTCTATTAATCGTTCTAGGGAAACTGCATCATAAGCTTGGGTTTTAAGTCCTGTTTTTTTAATTAAGCTATCCTCAACATCAAAACCACCTGATGCATTCATATCATCATCTGAGGTCGATATAGTATCAATTGAATCATCATCATTTACCGATGAATTCTGATCATTTTCAGATAATATCTTATGAACAAGACCAACAACTTTTTCTGCCTGTTGCCCATCTTTACAATCTTTTGCCATAGAACAATCAGAAAGGACCGCTCTCAATAACTTTCCAATATATTTGCGACGTGCACCACTAACAGAGGCAACCGCATCTGTAATTTGTGTATAATTGGCTTTATCAGATTTTGACTGATTTAAAAAATCAGCAAGGACTAAAGCTAATTTCTGCCCTAAATTATTAAGTTTTGACATTTGTATGTTCAACCTTTCATCTGCAACTCTAACATCATGTCCTGCACGACCTTGTTCAACCAAAGCAATATGATCCACATTAATATCCGTCATCATTCCGTCATAAGGCTCATTTTCAAACATTCCGGTCTCCATTACAGGTGTAAAAGCGTAGGAAGCAGATAATTCAGCCTGTGTATTGTTTTTAATTGCCTGTATATAATCCCCGTCCCAAATCGTAATTGAAGCCTGAATATAAGGATAAGAAAAAGACGGGTCTGAACCCGTCGTTCCAATGACTTTTGAATTATCAAGCTGATCCGCATCTGCAGCTTTATGCACGTAAAGAATGGGACGTTCTTTAAAAGAAAAGACCGCTTTTTTTAAAGCATCTGGTGATCGAAGAAAACGATATTTACGTTCTGGTTCCAAACCATATTTCATATGATTTTTTATCTCGAATCCATAATACTCACATATATTAGCCTTGGTTAAATTTGTTTTTTTTACACGTAAATGTCCGTTCCAGTCCTCAAAACGCATTGTTTTTGCATCAAAAGCCAAGGTTCGGTTCCATAAATTACCCATAATTTTACCTATATATTTGATATCAAAAGGTTTTTTTGGTTAAAAACTTATAAAATAAAAAATGTAGATTTATACAACTTTTGATATTCATGAACATTTTACTGCACCTAATATTTTTTATATAAAACCTATTTTTTAAAATTTATAAAAGAAAATAGAGCTGATTGATCTTCATTTTCTAATAAGTCTTTTATTTGAGAAAGGCTTAAAATATTATTGGAAACATAATCACACATCGTTTTTGCTATGTTCATATTAACTTGAGATTGCTGCAATTCGTCCAATTGCCACAAGGAATTAAAATCAAAAGTGATATCTGGATCTATTTTTCCAAATAAATGCAGTTGAACAATTTCAAGAATTTTCTGCAATGGTTGACGTAAAACCGTTTCCTGAAAAGCGGCAATTCTATCGTAAAAACAACGTATTTCTCCATCGGAAGATGCATTCAAACCTGATGGTGTTATACCTAATAATTTTACCAAAGGAATACCTGAAATTGCGGCCATGTGTTCCTGAGCCTGAGCTTGTAATTGTGCCAATCCAGTCAAGGGTGTAGCAACATTTGTAAGTTCTTCTGTTTCTTTATCTACAATCTGCAAACCACGATTGTCACGGTAAGCCGCCATTAAGGCAGCTCTTTGCGTCAATTCTTCGCAACTAGGACTTAATAACTGAGATAAATCCGTTTTCAAAACCATAGTTGAAAAAGACTTGATTAAATCCGATACTGATTGTCGCGTCCTTAACCAGTTATCAACATAAGGTTTGGCCATAAAAGCAAATGGAACCCCACCAAAATTATAAGCTGGTTTCAAAATATCAGGAACTGGTTGAGAAATGATTGTAATCAACCTGCTGGCATGAATTTGTTTTCCCAATACCCACCACATCGAAGGCTTATAAAAATCTTCTGTAAAAGGATCTATTGTATCATATGAAACAGGGGTTACCCAAGTCGGGTCAATAAGCTTGAACCCACGCAGCTCACCTTTTTTAATTTTTTTTGAAGTTAGGTATAAAGGAACCTGTTTTTCCTCATCATCATGATTAGCCGTTTCTAAATCAATATAAAGATGTACCAGCCCAAAATAACCTTCCGTACATAATGATTTTTTAATTAAATCTTGAATATTTAAACGCTTAAATTCCGCTTTTATTTTATTTATAATGGATGAATTATACCCTTCCTTTTTAATATGTTTAAACCTTATCCATTCTCTTGTAGCCTCTTCTGCTCTCGTTTCAATAATTATTCTATATTCACCACGTAAGGATAATTGTGCCAGATATGGATATCCGGGAAATCCAATTCCCTCTTCAAATAATGTCGTCGTCGGACAATTTCCAACATTGAAATTATGAAATTGATTAAAAAACAAGCTGTCGCTAACAGTTACAGAATTATAAGAATCGCCAACCACTCCCTCTGGAGCTTGATATGGTATGTATATATCCTGTTTGTTTCCAAAAAATTCTGGATTTTGTCTAGGAATATTAATATTCCTTAATTTGGTTTTTTTCACCATAACCGAATTTATCTTTCATTATTAAATATCTCGATTGAAAGTTTAATACGCTGTTCAACTATCGGTTTTGTTGTTTTTAAAAATTTAAATCTAATTTATATAAAATGTAACTATGCTAAATTGGTTTTAAAAATTTAACATTATATTACCGCTTATAACAAAATTGTGATTTTTTTAAGGTCTTAAAATAATTGAAATCAGTAATGTTTAATTATATGTTATTAAAATCATTGACTATTTCAATTAAGATTATTTTATAATTTTATTAATCATAGTTATTTAAATCATTTAAATATTTTAGTTCATTAAAGCGGAATAGCTTTATAGGCTATTCCGCTGTTTTATTTAATTATCAATACGAAATTTAATTAAATATTCATAATTCCTTGCCAATTTGGCATTTTCGGTAATTTTCTTTGTAATGAAATAGCTTCAAAAGCGCCAGAAGAAGCATCAACCTGATCATCATGTGAACCATTAGGAAAGTCAGAAAGTTCATCTAAATATGATCTGTTCCAATTAGCTCTCAATAAAGATACATTTCCTATGTTAACCTGTGATGCAAATGGGTCAGCTCTGGCAATTTTATTCCCCGTTTCCCGTATTGCTTTTATTTTATACCCGGCAAGCATTTTGAGGTAATATTGCACCTGAGCCACACCCGCCTGTCCAGGATCCTGTGGAATTACAATTTTAACATCAAAACCATCCTGACTGGCGACAGCCTTGACAGTCTTAATAACTTCATCTGGCAAACCACGAAGTCGCACAACATCAAGCACTGTATATCCACTATCTACATTCCGTTGCATCTTTACCCCCACGGTCCAATCAGGATCATATTTGCCAATATCTCTGGAAGCAGCAAAATCCCAACGTCTGACAACCTGGACTGGTTTTGGTGCTGCATCAATAATATTTAGCATATTGACTTTGAAAATTGATCCAGTTGATAGCGTTGGTTCACCTTGATACAAAGCAAACCAGTCTCGTTCACCCACTGCCTTTCGAATCTGTTCAAGCTCATTTCTATCATACGCTTCAGGCCATAAAGGCTCACCTTTTTTCCGTCCTAAAACATCATTTTCATTTGCAATAGCTGGTAAATTAATAACCTCCCATTTTTCACCTGTATCATTTTTCATCTGTGATAATAACCTTCCCGCCAAATCATCAACATGCCAACGAGTCTGAACAATAATAATGGCCCCACCAGGCATAATTCGTGTTCTCAATACAGACTTATACCAATCCCAGACATTATCACGCATTATTTGACTTTCAGCTTCATGTCTATCTTTTACAGGATCATCAATGATAGCAAGATGTCCTCCATAACCTGTCATGCTTCCACCAATACCGGCTGTTAAAAACACACCCCCATGATTGGTTTCCCATAAATCCTTTGCTTTGCTATCAATTGAAAGAGCAACATCAGAAAAAATATTTCGATAATATTTTGATGTCACTAAATTACGAACATCACGACCAAATTTATCTGCTAGTTTAGCTGAATAGCTGGCTGTAATGACTTGTTTTGTAGGATTGCGCCCTAAAAACCAGGCAGGAAAACGTTTTGAAATTAATTCACTTTTTCCATGGCGCGGTGGCATAAAAACCATCAGTCTTTTAACTTCACCACGTTCAACTGCTTCAAGTTTTTTACATAATAAATTCAGATGAAGACCGGCACGATAATCCGGTTTTGTATAAATTGTAAATGCCGAAAGATAATGACGCGCATCATGACGTTTTTTTAGTTCTTCAATGGCTAATTTTTTTGCTTTTTGTAGCAAAATCATAAATTATATTTTTACACCTAACAAAAATTTTATCATATAATCGTAATTATTATATAACCGAAATTTGATTCATTCAGAAAAAAGTATTATATTAAAAATTACCTTAAGGTTTTGAAGTTATTAATTTTTTATAAAGGTATAGACAAATGAAAATTTTACAAACAAACGAATTGTCAAAAGTTGCTGGTGGTCATGGTCACAATAATAACCATCAACATCATAACAATAATCAACAGCATAATAATCATCATGATAGAGTTATTAATCCTCCTCATAATGGTAAAGCTGATGGCTTGGCAAAACTTAATATCATTAAAACCGGATTAGAAAACGGTGATAATTGGGCCACAATCGGAAAAAATATTCACAACTATTTTGCTGAGAAATATAGTTTTGTTGATCATTTTGGCAGATAAGAGCCTTTATGCAACCTTGATAGAATTGCTTCATCAAGGTTGCATCATTTATTAATTTTAATAATTTTATAATAAAACTATTTTAACGCGACCTCGCCAATAAAGTTTTTTAGTTCTTCTTCAGACATATCTTCTAATGTTTTGATTTGTGTCATTTCTACTTTTGCATCATTCAATTTTGGATGACAATACGGTGCTGTCTTATATGCAATTTCCAAAGCTGTTTCATATTTTTTTTCCTCCAAAGCTTTGTTCATTATTAAAATCATTATTTCTAATGGCAACTTATGTTTTTTTAAAAATTTAATTTTTCTAGCTCGAGGATTTTCCATAATTATTTGCTTAAAATATTATCTAATAATATCAATTAAATTTTTATAGAATAAAAAAATCATTATTTTAAAATAATGATTAGTAATATTAGACCATGTAATAAAAGTAAAATATTAGTTTAATATTATTAATTGTTTTTTATATTCCCTTAATTATGAATTTACATAATTAAGGGAAAACCAGTAATTAAAAGTATTATTAAAAATTATTGTAAAAATATATTAACTAAAAAAAGAATGTGCTTATTAATTTTCTAATAAAATATATTTATAATTTTTTTTAGGTTATTTCAATGATTATTTCATCACCTCATTAAAATGTTACCTATTGTTATACATCTACTTGACTTTTATTTATATTTAATAAAATTAATTGTTGTTGTACTTAAAACAATTTTACTTTCAACATAATATTAAAAATTTTTAAACGGTAAAATTCCGACGATAAAGACTGGGAGATAATCCTACTATTTTTGTAAATATCTTCCGAAACGCATTTAAATCTTTATAGCCACATTCGATTCCTATCTCATCAATCAATTTTTTTGAAAATTGTAATAAAAATTGAGCGCGGCAAATTCGATGATGTTGAATATATTCTGTAACAGTCATTCCCGTGGCTTTAATAAAACGCCTCTGCAATGTCCGTATTTCCAATCCTGTTACTTTCGATAACTGTTTCAATGTAATATTCATATTCTTTTGATTAGATATCCATTTTTGTCCCTTAATTATTGGAATATCTCCATGCGTTAAATTAGGTGAAAAAATATTAAAATAACTTTGTGCACGTCTTGCCGGTTGGACCAAAAAAAATCGTGCAACTTCAGCCATCACTATGGAACCGAAAAATTTTTTCACCAATTCCAACCCAAGATCTATCCAAGATAATGAACCTGCCGTCGTAATAATATTTCTTTCCTCAATGACCATAGAATCAAAATCAGTATAGATATTTGGAAACTGGTTTTTAAATCGATGTTTTAACTGCCAATGAGTCGTTACTGTATAACCATCCAATAGTCCAGTCTCTGCCAATAAAAAAATGCCATTGCCAATAGAGGCAATTGTACAAGGTTGTTTCAAGGAATGTTTTAAAAAATTAATATGCGTATTATATTTACTTCCAGATGGACATTCATCTGTACAAGGAGGGACAATAATAACAGAAAAATTCAAGTCATTTTTTTTAACAATAAATGAAGGCAGGTCAAAATTCACTGTTGGCTTATCAATTTTTACAATTTTAATTTGAGGTATGGGAAGATTAGAATTCCAATTCTCCTTGACCAACTGATTTGCTACAGAAAAAAAATCAATTAAACCGAAAATGGCTCCTTGTTGAACATTAGGGTACATTAAAAGACCAATATTAATAAGATCTATTTTTTTCATATATCATTATCCATACTGTTTTTATTACATAAGCAAGCGATAAAAACTGTTTAAAATTTTTTACGTAAAATGTATTTAAAGTCTTAAATTTATTAATTTAAATTAAACATCATAAACTAATTGATTATGGTGAGCTCTGATAATTCTTTATATTAACTATTCCTTAAAAAATATTATTTATAAAAATAAGTAACGATATTCAACTCTGTGAATATTTATTTTAAAAAAACGTTTTCCTTATAATCATTTCAAAACAAAAATATTAATAATATTTAATTTTTATAACAAAGCAATCCATAATTTTAAATACCATACATATTCATCAAAACTATCATGAATAATAAATATAATAAAAACATAAAACATGTGATAAATTTACTTAATATATTACCTTTAATTTTTTTATAACAAATAAATAGAGACCAATGAATTATAAAAAAACAATTATTCTTACATTATTAATAAATATTCTAATATTCCCCTTAACTGGACAATCCAGCAATTTACAAAAAGATGAAATTAAAAGACTATTTACTAAATCAAAAAAATTACCCTTGCATACTGATCAATTCGCAAATAGTTTGAAACTTTTACCGCCCCCACCAGATAGAAATAGTCAACTATTCGCAATTGATAAAGAAATATATCTCAATACACGCAAACTTATAAACACATCTCGATGGAACCAAGCCATTGAAGAAGCCGCTATTTTTAAAGGAACAATCGGAAAGAACTTTTCTAAAACCATCGGTATTGAAATATCCAAGAAAAATACCCCTATCACTCAAGATTTTTTAGAGGATCTGTTAATCATGAGCGGTAATTTTGGAACTGATAAAGCGAAAAAACACTATCAAAGAATTCGTCCCTTTATGTATTATCATACGCACAGCTGCACTCCAGAGGATGAGGAGCTACTTAGCAAAGATGGTTCATACCCCTCAGGTCACGCAGCTTTTGGATGGTCCGCCGCCTTATTTCTATCCGAAATTTTTCCAGATAAACAAGACCAGATATTGAAGGAAGGTTATGAATTCGGACAAAGTCGCGTTATATGTGGTGCGCACTGGCAAAGCGATGTGGACGCAGGCCGATTGATCGGAGCTGAAGTCGTCGCCCGTTTACATGCAAATCAAGAATTCAGAGAAAAACTTAAACAAGTTAAACAGGAACTCCTCAAAAAGTCACGGGAAATCCATTTTAATAAAAATTAACAAACTTCTAATAAGAATGCAATTATAGTTTAACTTTTTCAAAGATTAAGTATTATTAATAAAATACAATTGTATATTTGATTTGATATGTTAATAATTTGATGATAGGTTATTGAAATAAATTATAACCCCTTCTATTCAGGAATATTAAAATGCGAGAAATTACATCACATGAAATCAATAGCGTATCAGGTGGATCTTTTTTGGGTGATATTATCGGGGGCAATATTACACTTCCCGTTTCTTCCGCTTTAATAGGCTCTTTCATAGGCGCTTCAATTGGAGGAATTGTCGATAATCTTTATGGTAGCTTAACAGGAATTAAAACCAACAATGAAGCAAATGCCGGAAGTAAACTTGGAAGTGGTATTGGATCTATTGTTGACGCAGCCAAATCAAAAAATGCCGCCGATATAAGTAGCAATGTTAATAATGCAATTTCTGGGATAGGATTAGGTACAGTTGGAATTATTAATGGAATATCGCAGGGAATTTCTAATCTCTTCCATTAGTTTCAACATACATAATGATATTTTCCTGCAACTATTCATTATATTATTTAAAATAAGTTGTTTTTATCGTGTAAATTGATTCACCTAAATTAATATAAATATAAAAAATCTTTAGAGAATATATGATACTTCAATCATAAACATTTATGATTGAAGTAATGTTTCTCAATATTCTTACAAAATTTATTTAATCTATCAAGATTATTATCCATGAATTCTCTTTTCAGGCATGAAGTTTTAGAAGCAAAACGAGATACATGGTTAGGTCGCGTACAGGATGTACAACCTATTCCCATAAAAATCATCGCGATTATCTCATTCATTTGTGTCATTATTATCATATTATACACTATTTTCGGTGGTTATACGCGTCGTATACATGCTTCCGGCAGCATTATGCCTACAGAAGGGTTAATCACTATAGGATCAAGAACAAATGGCATTGTTATTGAAAAAAACGTTATAGAGGGCCAATTTGTTCATAAAGGCGATAAATTATTCACGATAAGTCTCGAAAACACCTCTATCAATGGACCCACACAACAATTAACTAATAACTTGTTGAAAAAACAAAAAAATATTCTTGAAAAACAGCTTGCACTCAAAGAAAAGGCCGCTCCCATTGAAAAAAACAATATTAAAGAAACACTCTCTAATCTTTACAAACAGCATGACAAAGTTACCCAGCAAATCGAAAATGACAATCAAATAATCCCCTTGGTCCAACAATCGTTACTGATGATTGAAAAAGCCAAGAAAATGTCTTTGGCAACAAATCAGGAATATCAGAATCAATTATATACATATGCCCAAATTCTAGGTACTCATGCACAGTTCTTACAAAATCAAACATCGATTGAAGGCCAAATATTAGAAAATGCATCAAAATATCAACTGTACGATACCAATTACCAACATGATCTCAATGAAATTAAAAAAAGCATAAATGATATTGATCAGAAAATCATACTGGGAGAACGTAATCAAACTATTTTCGTTACAGCCCCCATAAATGGAACCATAACAGCGCTTCGGGGATATATCGGTCAGCAAGTTTCACAAGATTCCGCCTTAACAAGTATAGTTCCAGAAGGTCAAGCAATCGAAGCTGAACTTTATGTTCCTAGTTCAGCCGTGGGACTTTTAAAGAAAAATAGCAATGTTATCTTACGTTATGCAGCATTTCCATATCAAAAATTTGGTCTATACAACGGGACTGTTACCGAAATTACTTATACACCAGTTACATCGGATATAATGGGTAAAGACAGCAATCCCAATTTAAAAAATGAAATAATTGGTCCAAACAGTAAGATTGATCGTAACTTTTATAGAATTCGGGTAAAACCTGAAAAAAACTTCATTGCAGCTTATCCCAATAAAAAATATTTTTTGCAGCCCGGAATGCAAGTTGAAGCTGATATTGCCGTTGATTATCGTCGCCTTTATCAATGGATGTTCCAACCCATTATTGAGGTTAACGATACTATTAAAACAAGATTAACGAAACCGAACTCATGATTAATACATTGAAAAGACTAAATTTTGGTTTTCGCCAAACTGTTCCCGTAATTTTACAAGTGGAAGCTTCCGAATGTGGCCTGGCATGTCTTGCCATGATTATGAGTTATTATGGAAATTATATTGATGTAACAACATTTAGACAAAGAGAATCTATTTCTATCAAGGGAATTACCCTACAGAATATTATTGATATTGCGCAACGGAATAACTTGACAACACGTCCTTTGCGTTTGGAAATGGAAGAACTAAACAAATTACGTTTACCTTGCATTCTTCATTGGAGTTTAAACCATTTTGTCGTGTTAACAGATGTAAAAACCAATGGAATTATGATTAATGATCCCGCCCGTGGAAAACGTAAGGTACTTTGGGGTGAAATCAATAATGAATTTACAGGAGTGGCACTTGAGATTGCTCCAGACCAAAATTTTACCCGAAAAGATGAGCGCAACAATCTTCATTTACGTGATCTTTTCAGAAAAACAGACGGTCTTAAAACAACCCTGTTTTATCTTTTATTAACATCCCTTGGGTTGGAAGCTATTTCAATTGTCATGCCTATGGCCTCGCAAGTCATTATTGATGAAGTCATTGTGACTTTGGATAACGGCTTGCTAACAACAATCACAGTTGGAATTGCCATTCTTATTTTGCTGCAAATGCTTATTTCCACAGCCCGAACATGGATGGTCATGCTTTTCAGCACCCGTGTATCTGTTCAATGGAACGCCAGTCTTTTTGAACATTTATCCAAATTACCGCTGGATTATTTCTTGAAAAGACATGTTGGAGATATATTATCCCGTTTCGGTTCATTAGGTATTATTCAACAAACCATTACAACTGATATGGTACAAGCAGTCATGGATGGTTTAATGGCAATTGGTATGTTTGTAATGCTAATCATCTATGGTAAATGGCTGGCACTTGTAACATTAATTGCTGTAATCCTTGACGGTATAAGCCGTCTTATGGCTTATCGCCCTTACAAGCAAGCCTCTGAAGAGGGTATTGTCTATAATGCTAAAAAGGATTCACATCTTATTGAAACCTTGAGAGGTATGGCAAGTATCAAGTTACTTGGATTGCGGGAGCGAAGACGTGCACGCTGGTTAAATTTATTGGTTGATGCAATCAATGTCGGATTAAAAACACAACGTTATGACCTTATTTTTGGACGTATAAATGATTCCATCTTCGCTATTGACAGATTAATAATGTTGGTAATCGGGGCACATTACGTCATGGATAATAAAATGACAGTTGGAATGCTGGTTGCCTTTCTATCCTACAAAGACCAATTCACCGGACGCATAGGCAATCTTATCGGTGCCGCCTTCAAACTAAAAATGCTTTCTATCCAGAGTGATCGTATTTCAGATATAGTCTTAACACCTACAGAAAGTGAAGAAAATGCTATAATATCTATATCGAATAATAACAGATTGACGGAACAACTTCATATTAATGATCAAAACCATCTTGTGTGTAAAAATTTGGGTTTTAGATACTCTCCTGCTGAACCTTGGATATTTCGTAACATAAACCTGAAAATTCCAAAGGGTAAAAGTATTGCTATTGTAGGCGCATCAGGATGTGGAAAGTCAACAATTTTAAAAACAATGATGGGTTTAACCCATCCAGAGAAAGGTGATATCTACTTTAACGGTCGAAATATATTAAAAGAATCTCTAGACAATTACCGACAAGAAATTGCTGGTGTTTTACAGGATGATGGACTGTTTTCTGGTTCAATTGCAGATAATATTTGCGGGTTTGATGATAAACCTGATCAGGAAAAAATTATTGAATGTGCCCAGAAAGCTGCAATTTTACAAGATATAATGGCAATGCCCATGAAATTTGAAACATTTGTTGGTGATATGGGAAGTTCCTTGTCAGGAGGACAAAAACAAAGGGTTATTTTAGCCAGAGCTTTATATCGCCAACCAGCAATCCTATTTTTAGATGAAGCAACCAGCAGTCTGGATGAACCAACAGAAGCCCATATTGCGACAATACTAGATGAAATGAATATAACACGCATTATTGTGGCACACCGGCCTGCAACAGTTGCGCATTGTGATTATGTTATTGTAATGGATGTTGAAAATGCACAATCTGGAAAAATTGAAATTGTTGAAAGACAAGAGCTTATTCACAGACACCAACAACATAAAACATCATAAACCTTCAATTCAAAAGATAATTCCTGATACGGTTTTTTAAAAGAACATAATTTTATATATTAATCAGTTTGGTTATAATACAATTAGAAAACTAGGAAATTAACCCTGTTACAATTTATTTCAATAATTTAATATTACCAGATAACCCAAAGTTTCAATTTATCAGTAGGAATATTTTTTATTTAAATATAAAAAGCCTGTTCTAATTAAAAAAACAGGCTTTTATAAACTGTGGAAAAATTATTGTGCTGAACCAGATTTAAAATGTTTCATACAATCACTATAATAACCGCCGCCTTTTTGAATCCATTTCAAATTGCCATTCTTATTATCGGCTTTGTTCGCTTTATATTGATCCAAACAGGTGTGCATCCGAGCAGTACCTTCTTTCTCATTTGAATATTTACTATCAACCGCGTTTGGAAAAACTGCATCACCTGCTGCTATACTTGATGCTGTAGCATCTTGTTTAGCTGGAGATTTAGAAGAAGCATTATTCTGGGATGTATCAGATTTTTTCGCATCTTGCTGATGCATTTCATCTTTGACAGATTTTTCATCTTTACAATTAGCTGCCTTGAATTCTCTAAACGTTTTTTCTTTGACGGTTCCAGCTTTTTTAGCTGCCGTAAACTGCTGATGACATTCTTTGGATGTAACAGCATGGACAGCATTATTTACCAGCAAAGAGGTTCCGACAAAAGAGGTAATAGCTAAACCGGCACCTATAACAGGAAAGCGCGCAACTATGGATTTTATCATTTATAATACCCTTACATAAATAAAAGGTTTAATATTCTTAAACCAATAGTATTAAAGCGCTTTTTGTTAAAAATTGTAAACAAAAATAATTACTAATATTCAATTTATCTGTTCATTATGTAAAACCATATCCAACCCTTGCCTTTCTGAATCTGTATCCACACGCAATCCAATCAAACAATCAATAATTTTCAATAAAACAAATGAAACAAGACTGCTCCAGATTATTGTGACAGCAACTGCCTCAATCTGGGCAATAACAAGATGCAAAGATGCACTAATACCCACTGGATCTGTCTCTGTAGCGGACAATGGACTAAAGGCAAAAACACCGGTTAAAATTGCCCCGATAATTCCCCCCATTCCATGAATACCAAAAGCATCAAGAGAATCATCATATCCCAATTTTCGTTTTAAATAAGAACAACTCCAAAAACAAATCAACCCGCCTAGAAATCCCATCAATAAGGCCGGGCCAGGCATTACAAAACCAGCTGCTGGGGTAATGACTACCAAGCCAGCCACTGCTCCAGAAACAATACCAAGTACTGTTGGTTTTTTTCGAATAGTCCATTCGATCGACATCCAGCCAATACCACCAGCAGCGGCAGCAATCTGTGTTACAAGTACCGCCATGGCTGCTCGACCATTTGCACCCAAGGCAGATCCTCCATTAAAACCAAACCACCCAACCCATAATAGGGAAGCGCCCATAACAGCATAACCTACATTATGCGGTGCCAAATCACTTCGACCATACCCTAACCGTTTTCCTGCAACCAGAGCACATATTAAACCAGCAATACCGGCATTAATATGAACAACTGTTCCACCTGCAAAATCAATTGCTCCTAGATTGGCCAACCAGCCCGTCGGATTCCAAACCCAATATGCAACAGGAACATAGGAAAATAATGCCCATAATATGCAAAATATACATAGGGCAGAAAATTTTATACGTTCTGCAACCGATCCAACCAAAATTGCCACAGAAATAATGATAAATGTCATTTGAAACATAACATAAACACTTTGTGGGATAGTCATAATGACAGGATTGTTTCCATTGGCTCCTAATATGAACCCCTTATCAACACCCATGTGATAGTTACCAAGAATTCCATTCAACATAAATTGTGATAAATTACCAATAAAAGAATTCCCTGTCGTAAATACAAGACTGTATCCCACTGTTATCCATATTAAAGTAACAAGACAACATATAGCAAAGGATTGCATCATTGTTGCAAGAACATTTTTCTTGCGAACCATCCCTGCATAAAATAAGGCCAATCCTGGAATTGTCATTAATAAAACCAATGCACTGCTGATTAACATCCATGCCGTATCACCACTATCCAAAACAGGCATCACTGGCAAAGCCCCTAATGCAGAGTCTGGAATTAATCCAACTATACACATCAGATACAGAAAAATTTTTTGAATATTCAGAAAATTTTTATTTTTACATTTCATTGGAAACTATTCCCGTACAATCCAAGTAAAACCCACTTTATTCTATCAAATCAATAGTTTATGCTTATGATACATAGAATGAAATCTTATTGTTTTAGTCCTTATTCAACTATTAAACATTGTTAGACAAAGCACAATCCTTTGCAAAAAAAATTATATGATTTTTTTTACATGTAAAAAAAATCTGGTCATTTGAATAAAAATATAGTTTCCTTATATGTCTTGTTAACCAAAGTCACATTTCTCCCTAAGGATACTGATAAATTTGCATGAGGGCATGATGAAAAAAAAATTTGGTCAATCTCTTCATCCAATTGCACCTACTCAAAACGCAATGAATGATCCGAATAACCTATTAGCGAGCGGCCCCGACAGCCACGAAATAAACCTTCAAGCCTTATGGGAAAAAATGGTTCAAGAAAGCAATGGATGTTGTGATCCTTTATTATCCAGTTTTTTTGATACATGCATTCACAGCCATCATGATTTCAAAACCGCCCTGACTTGTATGATAGGACGCAAATTAGAGGATGCCTCCATCCCCTATCAGGCATTAACTGATTTAATCAAACAGGTGTACAGAACCAATCCGCCTCTCATTTCCATAGCTGCAGCCGATTTGATCGCGGTTATGATGAGAGACGCAGCATGCTCCGATTTAATTACACCATTTCTATTTTTCAAGGGATTCCACTCCATTCAGGCCCACCGCATTTCCCATTGGCTATGGCATAATCAAAGACGCTATCTTGCACTTCATTTACAAAGCCGTATTTCGGAAGTGTTTGGGGTTGATATACATCCTGCCGCCCGTCTGGGACAGCGAATCATGATAGATCACGCCACTTCTGTTATTATTGGAGAAACCGCTGTTGTAGAAGATGACGTTTCAATATTACAAGAAGTTACCCTTGGGGGAACGGGCAAAGATGAAAAAGACCGTCATCCCAAAATCCGTCGGGGAGTCTTAATCGGTGCAGGTGCAAAAGTATTGGGAAATGTGGAAATTGGAGAGGGAGCCAAGATTGGTGCAGGGTCAATTGTTTTAGAAGCAGTCAAACCTTACACAACCGTAGTTGGCAACCCTGCCCGACAAATCGGGGTACGTCATAAAGATTTACCTGGAGTATCAATGGATTTAAGTCTTCCCCCTATTGATTACGTTATTTAACAACTGCATTATCAACAGAACGCATATAAGGTTCAAGTTCATCAAGCCTTTTCATGACAAATGCTACATCAATTGGTTTTTCCCAGGCACTAAGATGATCTGGCGCCCCATGATCAACACCACTGTCAAATTGATCGGCCCAATAACGCAATCGGCTTTGTAAAGACAAGACCAGAAAACATGGATTGATATGATGACTTGGAATCAATTCATAAATCAATGTGTCTTTTTGACAGAAAACGATATTTGATAAACCTGCACCCAACAAACCAACCACAATTTTTGCATAATGAAAAAGCATGATTTGTTCATCTAGACTGTATAATTCAGGATTTAAAATAAAATATCCTCTTTTCTCCAATGCTTCAACAAGCTTTTCCTCATTAGGTAAATGCCGATTATTCTTATTTACGCGACTAATATATATCTTGTCATATTTCGCTATTGACTGAATAGATACAACAGCATTCTGTTTCATTTTGACATATGCCTGCTCAGAAAGCTTTGAACAGGAATAGCCAAATTTTTGTGAGAGATAATCAAAATAATAAAATTCTGAAAATCTATATTGTTTTTCCTTTTCAATGGGATAACACATGGATAAGTCAAGTCCCAGCAATTCCAAACTGCGTTTACGCCATAACATCAATGGGTAAGGCAAAAGAAATTTGGCTTTTATTCCTGATTGCATTGCCGCATAATAAGCTGGAATGGCATGCATCATCCAATGAAAATAATTGTTTTCCCAATGATCAGAACAACAGAATACAGCTCCCTGATCTCGCGCATCAATCAGTTTATCCGATTGAATGTGGATGGAATTGAGCAAATTTTCCGATAAGTAATAATTACTGTTGGTGATTACCCGGTTTTGTTTGAAATATACCATATGATAAACATCGAGGGTTATATCTTTCAGATGATAACGGTAAATTGTCTCGGCTGGATGTTTCCAGCGCAAAAAAGGATATGATTGATTGTTTGTAAATTCCTGAATATTCTTCCATCGCGGGCTGCCATAACATCCAATCGTTTTTTCAATCTTAACAGTTTCAATAGAATGGTGATTTATACGATTTTGCTGATGAAAAACTAAATCTTTTATTTTTTCACGCGTTGATACAGACAATCTAAACAAGCTGATCTTTACCTTTAATATTGCATAAAAAGAACGATTTTAAATAAACTAACATAAAATTTCTAGATTAAATTAGAATGGATTATTTCGTACAAGGCAATAGCACCCGCAACTGATACGTTTAAACTGTCAATATCCCCGGCCATATATAATGAAACAATTTCATCACAATTTTGACGGACAAGCTGTCGCAGTCCCTTACCTTCGGCACCCAACACCAATGCCACTTTTCTTTGCTTATAATTTTGACCATTTAGAACCTCACCCTGCGCATCCATTCCAAGAACCCAAAAACCTTTTTCCTTTAACTGCTTCATGATACGTGAAAGATTAACCACTTTCATTACCAATACAGAATCAAGAGCACCCGATGCCGCTTTGGCCAAAACCCCGCTTTCTTCTGGGGAATGACGATCCTGCATAATAATTCCAGCTGCCCCAAATGCCATTGCCGAACGTAAAATAGCACCAACATTGCGAGGATCTGTAACTTGATCAAGGATGAGCACGGGTCCATGCCGTTTCACTATATCCTCTAAATCTGGGTCGGGAAGTGGCATAACCTGTAATGCAACGCCCTGATGTACAGCATCCCGACCACAAAACCTATCCAACATCATACGATCAACAATTTCATAAGATATATTTAAAGGCCGTTCCAATTTGGTCATTAAAGTGTCAAATATCTCTTGTGTAGCCAACAAACGATTTTTTTGACGTAATGGATTTTTCAAAGCCGCTTGCACAGAATGCAAACCATATAACCAATATCCCCCCTCTTTTTGATGAGAATTAGAAACAGGTTTTTTACTCATATATGATTCAATCTTTTCTATATATTTAAAAATCAAATGATTATAGAGAAAATCAAAAAAATCTACAAAGAAAAGTTAAAAACTCTGTTGACATCTATCAAAAGAACCTGTTATTTGTTTTCCATCTTCAAAAGGAGGGGTGCCCGAGTGGCTAAAGGGGGCGGACTGTAAATCCGCTGACGTGCGTCTACGTTGGTTCGAATCCAACCCCCTCCACCATATTAAATAATTGAATTCTCATTTTTTATTTATTTCAAAAAAAATCAATTCATCGTTAAATCTTTTTTGTAGTTTTTATAAAGTTAATCCACCAAAAAACAAAAAATAATAATAAGCGTCTGCAAAACCATAACGAAAAACAATTTTCACTTGCAAAACAATCCATATCCAAATAATCTTTGTTTCATTTTCGTTATATTTAGAAAGCAATGTAAACTATGATTAATTCCATTGATCATATTGTGCTGACAACATACAGGCTTGATGCGTGTTCCATTTTTACACTCAGGTTTTACAATTTTCCCTGCAACATTTTGGACAAGATCGAATAGCTTTTAAATTTGGCAATCAAAAGAGCAATGTTCATGAATATGGTAAGGAAATTGAACCAAAGGCACATTTACCCGTACCAGGCTCTTTAGATATCTGTTTTGTTACTCAAGAAAAACCAGCAACAATTCTTGCTCATTTACAGAAACATGGAATTAAACCGCTTGAGGGTCCTATCAACCGAACAGGAGCACAGGGGTCCATTGAATCCATTTACCTACGTGACCCTGATCTGAATTTAATCGAGATTGCACGATATATTGAAAACCCCTGAATCAAACAAGGGGTATTTTTAAAAATCAATAACTCTTATTCTATATTTTATCTTAACTTTGTGCCAAAGCCTGTTCAAGATCCTGAATAATATCATTTACATTTTCAATACCAATCGATAGACGAATCACATCGGGTCCCGCTCCTGCAGCAATTTTTTGTTCATAACTTAATTGACGATGTGTAGTCGATGCAGGATGAATGACTAAGGAACGCGTGTCTCCAATATTAGCCAATAAAGAAAACATTTTTAACGAAGAGACAAACCGGACAGCTGAATCATATCCTCCTTTTATTCCAAAGGTAAATACTGATCCAGCCCCTTTAGGCGCATATTTCTTCTGCAAATCATGATATTTATTATCAGGCAATCCAGCATACGAAACCCACGCAACCTTTTCATGATTAGCCAAGTAATGAGCTACCACATTTGCATTGTCACAATGACGCTGCATACGCAAAGGTAAGGTTTCAATTCCCGTTAAGATCAAAAATGCATTAAAAGGAGAAATTGTTGGACCAAAATCACGCATACCCAATACACGCGCAGCAATTGCAAAAGCCGATGAACCTGCCGCATCCGCAATAACCAACTCTGCATAATCATGTCGTGGCTCTGTAATTTTTTTATATTTGTTATCTTTTTTCCAATCAAATTTACCACCATCAACAATAATGCCGCCCATCGAATTTCCATGTCCCCCCATAAATTTAGTCAGGGAATGAATCACAATATCGGCACCATGTGCAAAAGGGCGAACCAGATAAGGCGTCGCCATGGTGTTATCCACAATCAAAGGGATATGATTGGCATAAGCAATTTTTGCAATGGCCTCTATATCAACAATTATACCACCAGGGTTTGCAAAGCTTTCAATAAAAATCGCCTTTGTCCGACCATCAATTGCTTTTTCAAAAGTGGATAAGTCGTCAATATCGGCAAAACGAACATGCCAGTCAAATGATTTGAAAGACTGGGCAAACTGGTTAATTGAACCACCATATAATTGACGGGCGGCGATGAAATTATCCCCTGCCTCCATCAGGGTATGAAAGGTTAAAAACTCTGCAGCATGTCCAGAAGCAGTTGCCAATGCTGCACTTCCCCCCTCCAGTGCTGTCACCCGTTCTTCCAATACAGACTGGGTTGGGTTCGTAATCCGACCATAAATATTTCCCGCATCTGTCAAGGCAAAGCGATTGGCTGCCTGATCAACATCTTTAAAAACATAAGCTGTAGTCTGATAAATCGGTGTTATTCTTGCCCCTGTTACTGGATCAGGTGTTGCCCCCGCATGAATAGCCAAGGTTTCAAAATTAGTATTTTTACTCATTATTTATGATCCGATATAAAAATGAAAAATGATGCCAAATCATCATCTATGATGATTTGTTTTTCGTTAAATTATCTGTTTATCGAAAATTATGAAATAAATGTAATACAATTCAAAAATATCAACAATCATTATTAAAAGTCGAATCGAATAATCGAAATTTTTTTTAAAAAAATCGATATAATTTCGTAAATATATTCAAATTTAAGTGATAATAAAATCAGAATAATATTTTTTTAAATAAATATTGATTTAAACAGATAAAAGGATCTATTTGTATCGTTCTTCAATAACCCTTGAATACATTCATATGCTTTTTCCAAAAATAACGATCCTGATCAAGAATTTTAACAATTATAATCATGACAAACCCTTTTTGATAATTTAAATAGATAAATAATAGCATATATGTGATTAAACAACCGACTGCATATAATTCATAATTTTATCTTTAAACCTGATAATGCCGTTGGAAATATTGAATGAATCACGTTAAACATTATATAGATATTAGCATCGCAGAACTTGTTGAGTTAGCCATTCAACGCAATGAGGGAAAATTAGCCGCTAATGGTGCGTTAACAGTAAAAACAGGCAAACGAACCGGACGGTCCCCGGCTGATCGTTTTATTGTTAAAGAAGCCATAACAGAAAATGCGATTAATTGGGGTAAAATTAACCAACCTTATTCCGAAAATAAATTTGACACCTTATGGAAACATGTCGAGGATTATATCAATCGACAAGCATGTTTCATTTCTCATGTTCATGTCGGGTCTGATCAAAATTATTATCTACCCGTCAAAATGATTACCGAAACCGCCTGGCATAACGTGTTTGGAAGATGCCTTTTCATCAATCCTGATATTTATAATCCAAAACAACTTTCTGAATGGCAAATTATCAACGCTCCCGGTTTCAAGTGCAATCCTGAACGAGACGGTACCAATTCTGAGGGAACTGTCATCATTAACATTTCTCAAAAAAAAGTTTTACTTGCAGGAATGCCTTATGCCGGGGAAATGAAAAAAGCCATGTTCTCTGTGCAAAATTTTCTTTTGCCTGAACAAGACGTTTTACCCATGCATTGTGCAGCAAATGTTGGCGAAAAAGATGATGTAACCTTGTTTTTTGGATTGTCAGGAACAGGTAAAACAACACTTTCAGCCGATGAACACCGTTACCTGATTGGAGATGATGAACATGGTTGGGGTGCAGGAACAGTTTTTAATATTGAAGGAGGATGCTATGCAAAATGTATTCATCTTAGTGAAAAAAATGAGCCCGTTATCTGGCGAGCCATCCGTTTTGGAAGTGTTCTTGAAAATGTCGTATTAGATAAAGCGACACGTGAGCCTGATTACAATGATGAACAATTCACTCAGAATACAAGAGCTTGCTACCCTCGTGATTTCATTGTGAAACGGGCAAAAAATAACAAAGGGAGCGAACCTAATGCAATTATCTTTTTGACTTGTGATTTAACCGGCGTCTTGCCACCTGTTGCCATTCTAAATCATGAACAAGCTGCATACCATTTTCTTTCTGGATACACCGCATTGGTTGGATCAACGGAAATAGGATCCGGTTCAGGAATCAAATCCACATTCTCAACATGTTTTGGTGCACCTTTTTTTCCACGTCCACCACAAGTCTATGCAGAACTTTTAATCAAACGAATTAAGAATTTTCATTCGCATGTTTATTTGGTTAATACAGGATGGACAGGAGGTGGTTATGGTGTAGGTAAAAGGTTCAAAATTCCAACAACGAGAGCAATTATCCATGCGATACAAAATGGCCTTATTAACGAAACAAAAACAGAGCATCTTGAAATTATGAATCTGGATATTCCCACTGCAATACCTAATGTTGAAAATAAAATTCTAAATCCACGCAACTGTTGGAAAGATCCACAAGCTTATGATCAAGCCGCACAAAATTTAGCGCAACAATTTATTGATAATTTCAAAAAATTTAACGTCTCTGAAACTATCTATCAAGCAGGACCCAAATTAAAATATTAGATAATAATTTTTTAACAAATTTTATTTAACATGATGATGAGAAGATAGTTTGAAAAATTATTCTCATCATCAAAATTATAACTTTCAGATTATTTAAAAATTGAATCCAATTTCCATTGTTTTATATTTTTAAAAATTGCGGTCCCTTTCTCAGCAAATAACGTTAACTTTTTTTGGTCAGAAATCGGATAAATCTTGCTAGTTAAACTATATTCACCTTCATTAACAAAAATTTCTATAGAAGAGGCATCAATAAAAATATGTAAGTCTATTCGTAACATTCCCTTTAAAAAAATACTTCGACAGGATTGTAATTCATAATCAGAACTATGTCGCTCAAATATTAATCGCTTCAAAGCTGAATCAACAATAATTCTTCCAGCACTTTCAATATTTAAACCATAACACCTACCTGAACTAGCAGTCAAATCAATCGATAGCTTCAGCTCTTGATATGTTTCATCTAATGAATAAACCTCATTATTTAAAGCAATCAATTCAAATTTTTTGTAATCTGTTCTAAGTAATTCCAATTCTACAATTGGTTTACAATATAATTTACCAATCTCATTACATGAAACTTCTCTAGGCAAGGTTAACGCGCCGCTCCAACCCTCGGATTGATTAGGAAGAGGCGCATCCCACATCTCCATCCATCCGACCATAATTCTACGCCCATCAGCAGCTTCAAATGTCTGGGGGGCATAAAAATCATGACCATGATCAATTTCTCTAAATGAAGTTTCAATAGAAAAAGTTCCATTCTTTTCCCATTGACCTATACAATAACCACTTTGATGTAAATTACGGTAATCATATTCCTGAGCAGGCATACCTTGAGGTGAAGTAATTAACACATCTTTATTATTAACACTAAAAAAATCAGGACATTCCCACATATAACCATCTACGCTATCTTTTGCCTGATGTAGGATACATCTAAATTGCCATTCTTTTAAATTATCCGATTGATATAACCTCACTTGACCCAAATCATTTACTTTTGCCCCCACAACCATCCACCATTTTTCCCGAGCTCGCCATACTTTGGGATCCCGAAAATCAACTATTCCTTCTGGAGGATATAAAACAGGTCCATGTTTGGTAAAATGAATTCCATCTATACTGGTCGCCATGCATTGAACTTGACAAATTCGTGAATCTTCACCGGTTTTCTCAAAAAATCTATGACCTGTATAAAATAAGGTTAGTATACCACTATTATTTACAGCTGAACCTGAATAACAACCATCCCGATCATATTCCTGATCAGGATATAGAGCAATTGGCATATGCTCCCAATGAACCATATCATCACTGACAACGTGCCCCCAATGCATAAGCCCCCATATAGGTTTATAAGGATAATGTTGAAAGAAAAAATGATATTTCCCGTTAATATAAATTAAACCATTTGGATCATTAATCCAACCATATTGAGCGGCAATATGAAATTTTGGGTAATAATTATCACTCCTTTTCTTCATCGCTTCTTTAACAAAATTATCAGCTGAACTTAAAGATCTCATAATGATTTCCATTCAAAATATAAATGCCAATATTATTTAGTTAAATAGACGACCTAACAAGATCCATCCATAAATCGATAATTCCGTAACAGAAATTTTAAGATTACTTGTATGATATCATAATTTCATTCAAAATTTCTTTACAAAATAAATAAAATGAAATTTTTACGAATAGTTTTTTTTAAATTTTAACTAAAGGCATCTTCCGTATTAATATCCTGACTTAAACAAGAATTTCTTCCACCCGGATACAAACTATCATTACTAACTATCAGATCCAGTTGATGTCCAGCCATCAATTTGAAAAGAACATTTTATTTCAGCCCATCCTTTCCATGAAGGTTACATTCATCCTGGACAATTTATAAACACCAGATGTTTTTCCTACATAATCAAGATGAGCTCAATATCATTTCGAAAATATATAAAAATACACTTTGACAAGAAATTGAATTAGAACTTATTCCACGTATGATAATTATATAACTTGTGACACATATCATTATACCTGGGCATAAAAAAGCAGCCTAAAGGCTGCCCAATAAAAAATTATTAAAACTTTTCCATCTGATTAAACTACTAATTATATACGTTATAATTTTATCGTAATATTATTTTTTTTCCAAAGCTTCTTCTAATAAAATAAAAGCTGATAGAACCTGACCCATAGTATAGTTCAAATTCAATTTAAGTAATTGGGATATTTCTTTACATTTCATATTTCCCAAAATAATCATATTCAAAATATCAAGATGATAACGCCCAATTTCTTGCCATATAGATAATAATTTACTGTATGCATCATGTTGTGAAGGTATTGGTTCCCAATTTCCACCACTTATTTTTCCTTCTTTCAACCAATGACTTATACGTGCGTAAATTGAACTGCTCTGTCCGAAAGCTTTTTCACACAAAATGGCATATCGTTCAGCACAATTACGTTGGGTAACACTTATACTACCACGATTCATCATCTCATCATAAACACATTTACGTCGTAATCGTGTAACTTTTTCATTTATATTTTGAGGATCAATACCAACATCAATTATTAGTTTTCCTGAATTATATTGTGCTTCCAGATGATGTTTACGTACAATAAAGGGTAATTTTTTTTTATTAATCCGTTTTTTTATACTTTTTTTCATAAAAGGCCTTCTTTAATTATGATGAAGCCTCTTGATTAATTAATAATTCCTCTTTTATATTATTATCATTCAACAATACTAATATTCCGTTGTGAGAGAAAAGAACAATTTCTGCGCTATAATGATTATTTTTCTGTTCATCGTACCATTTCCGAACTCTTAATTGTCCTTCAATGTATAGCTGATCCCCTTTTTTAATGACAGTTTCAATTTGTTTAATCAAATTTTTACTAAAAACGACAACTTTAAAATACTCAACTTTGTTAATTTGTTGAGCTGTACGTCGATTTTCCCAGCTATCATTTACCATTAGGACTAAAGTCGCTATATTATCACCAGATTGGATCATTTTTATTTCTGGGTCTTTGGCTAAAATACCAATCAAAACAACTTTATTTATAAAGCCACTCATTTCAGTTCCTATTCATATTAATTCTGCCATTAATGACATATTCTCATAAATTTTATTTAAATTGATGAATGGCTATATATTGTAATTAAACCTTTTATTAATTCTACTACTGTTCCTTTATTCTAATAATAACTAATTCAAATAAAATGTTAATTGTTATTATATATTAAAATTATTTTAGATATATAATACTAAACCATCTTTTAAGAAATAACTGCTTTTCCATATTCATAAATTTTTATTAATATTCATTATTTAAAACAGCACCTTCCTTATCTTTTCAATCAATTAACACTGTTAAAAAAAAAATCAAGCAAAAATAATATTTTGATAAATTATTAATTTTTTAATCTATTAACAATCTATTTTTTAAAATTTTTTATGCAATTATATTTATTACACTAGCTAAAATTTTAAATGTATATATAATTTAATTTGCCTTTAAATAGATATTTTATTAATTTTTTATAAATGAAATAATTAATTATTATTTTATATAAAGGATATTAAATGAACTTATCTATTTTAAATCAAGAGCAGAAAAATTTCCGTGATGCTATGTCGCAATTAGCTGCAGGTGTTTGCATTATAACTACTAATGGAAATACTGGTCCACACGGGATTACCGCAACATCAGTTTGTTCCATAACCGACACCCCTCCAACAATATTAGTCTGCATCAATAAAAAAAGTAAAGTAAATCAAATATTTAAAGATAATCAAAATATTTGTATCAATATTCTTTCTTCCAAACATCTGGATGCAGCAAAACATTTTGCCGGAATTACAAAAGTTAATATGCAAGATAGATTTTTACAAGATGAATGGCAAAAAACTGACAAAAACCCACCATATCTTAAAGATGCATTGGTTTATTTAAAAGGTCAAATAAATGAAATTAAAGAATACGGTACACATTCGCTTTTTTTCACAAATATTAATATAATTAATATCAACAATAAAAACGATAATCTCGTTTATTATGATAGAAATTTTTGCTCAACTTCAAAAATATTAGATATAAAATAAATTATATTAATATCATGAAAGATCTTAATTTAGCTTCTATTTGATTCATTCATTAAAAATATTTAACATCAATAAGTTATGTAGATCATATCCTATAATTTGAATAATTAAAATTTCTCTATAAAAAATTACTATCCTTCATCAATTTAAATTGCAATAATGAATAAACGTACGGTATTTTAACCTTTATAATTTATATTCCGGTTAAAATACCACATATAATTAATTAATTAATATGGTATTATTCTTTAAAAATGAACATAAAAAAGCTTTTATTTAACATTGAAAACATCATAAAAGAAAAAAATATTAGTGAACGCAAAGCATGTATTAATGCTGGTATAAGTCCAGATTTTATTAGAGATATGCGGAGAAATGGTAATTTTCCAAAAGTTGACAAGTTAATCAAGTTAGCAAATTCATTAAATGTCAGTATTGACTATTTTCTGAACGCCCTAAACCCACAATCTTTCCCTCCATCTTTAACTTTAAAAAACCCTTTTATTTCTCTAAAAATAATCTATATCAAAGGAAACATAGAAGCCTCTCAATGGATTCAGAAAGTAGAATGGCCACAATCCGAATGGATTATTTTTCCCATTCCTGAGAATCCGAAATTTAAAAATGCAAATAGCTTTGCATTGAATATCAGGGATGAATCAATGAATTTGTTATACCCTAAAGGGTCTATAATCATTGCTGTCAATTTTTCTGATTTAGAAAGAGCCCCTAAAGATGGTGAATGTGTTGTTATAATTCGTTATGATAAATTAACAAATTGTTATGAACAAACCCTTAAAATAGTTGAAATAAAAGAAAATGGTAAAATTTTTCTCTGGCCTTATAGTAACAATCCTAATTTTACACACCCTATAATTTTACCACGCTCAAATTCTTTTCACTCAAAAAATAATGTTACACCATCTGTAACAATTCAAAGTCTTGTCATTGGTTGTTATCATAACACTATACAAAGAATAAAATTACAGAATTAAAAGATTTATTTTTGTTAACGATTCGTTTCATTGCATTTGCGGGATTTTTACCAAAAATTGTTGACGACGGTTTTTTTCCCTATAAAATAAAAGCATAACACAAAAAATCATTGTTATATCAATACTTAATTGAAAAACCTTATTTATTTATTTTCTAAAAGGATATTAATTAAAATGAATCTTTCTTTTCAAATTATTAAAAATTCTGCCAGTAGTCATTTTGCACTTACCGTTCGTCAACTTGCAATCTTATCCTTGGTTTATAACGAAGCGATTGAAGCGAGTGTCGATTATTATTCTAAAACATTAAATCTTTCTAAACCTGCTGTAACCAAGGCAATTAATCGTTTAGAAGAATTAAAACTCGTTAAACGTAAACCAGATACACAAGATGGACGTAAAGTAATCGTTTCATCAACATTAATTGGTCAGAATTATATTCAACAAATTCAAACTATACCCTATTCTATGTATCATGCCTGTTAATCCTTAAACATTAAACTATATAATATTAAACGCATCTTCTTTATCTCTTATAAAAAAATACATTACCGTAAAATATTTCCCCCTTTATACTTAAATAAAATATTTTAAAAACGCATATTTAAATCTTAATATTTAACTGAAAATGATATATTATTATTTATTATTATTATTATTATTATTATTATTATTATTATTATTAAAAACATTCGATATATTCAAGAATATCATTACAATTATATTTACAAACAATAATCGTTAAATTTACTAAAAATTTTTGTTGATTGAATTAAAATATAACGTTTTTTGTATTATTAAATTACAATTTATTAGAATTTAATATAAATAATATTTTAAAAAAGTTAATCCGCTATGATGCCCAAATTTGTATAACCCTTAAATTGTAACTGATATGCTGCTTTAATAGCTCTTATCCCGGTCTTACAAATAAATACTATTCGTCGATCGGTCGGAAAATTATTATTTTCTATATTTTCAGGTTTCACCCGAACAACATGGGAATTAACACTGATTGGAGCTTCAATTTCATCCCGTAATTCAACCAAATAATCATCAACTTTGAGACTGTCCCTATCCAATAATGAAATAATTGTTTTTTGTTCAGGTTCTTCCGCATCATCAAAACAAATCTGACCAACTCTCCAGTTAATGCAATCTATATGGAACAAGTTTCCTAATGTCGGTTGGGAAAGCTTTAATATTATATTTATAGCCATTTCTGCCTGAATAGATCCCATAATCGCAACAACAGGTCCCATTACTCCAATGTTATTACAATTATTGTTCGAAAACGAAGGTTTTGGAAAAACCGAGCGATAGCTTGGCCCACCACCACAAAAAGCCCCTACATATCCCTGAAATTCCAGAACAGAAGCACTTATAAAGGGAATATTCATTTCATAACATTTATCAGAAAGAAGATACGTCACCATAAAATTATCAGCCGCATCTATAACCAAATCAATTTCACGCATTGCATCAGAAATATATGAAAAACTTAATTTTTGAGCATAAGCCTCAATATGACACTCTGGATTTTGACGATATAAAATATTCTGCATTACCAAAGCTTTATGTTTGCCAAGATCAGATTTAGAGTACATATATTGTCGATGTAAATTAGATTCCTCTACAATATCATGGTCATAAACCCTTATAAAACCTATCCCCGCTGCACTAAGTAATGGTAAAACCGTATTACCCAATCCACCACATCCTACAACTAATAGACGGGCCTTTCTTAATCTCTCCTGACCTTCGATACCAACCTCAGATAACATTATCTGTTTTTTAAACCGTTTTTCCATTAATTGATGACCTTTTTAATCTGTCTTTGCCAAGCATTATAACGATTGATTGGATCTGACGCAGTCTTAATATCTGTTACTACTGCCAAACTATCTGCACCCGCTTTCAGAACATAAGGAATCCGTTCAACTGTTAATCCCCCGATAGCAACCAAAGGAATATTTCTTATTCTCTGTTTCCATCTGTTCAGTTTTGATAACCCTTGCGGGTGCCATTTCATTTTCTTCAATACAGTCGGATAAATTGGTCCCAATGCAATATAGTCAGGGCAAAGCTTCAACGCAATTTCCAACTCTGATCTATCATGTGTGGAAATCCCGTATTGAATTCCTGCATTTCGTATTCTGTTAAAATCTGTTTTTAATAAATCTTCTTGTCCTAAATGAACAAAATTTATACCCAATTCTAAAGCCAATTCCCAGTAATCGTTCAAAATCAATTGCGCACCATAACGTTCACAACAGATTTTTGCTTCCATAATATTTTGCCTCAAATCCGGTTGAGACATGTTTTTAATTCGCAATTGAATCAATTTAACCCCAACAGGCAATAATTTTTTAATTAATGAGACAGATTCTGTGACTAAATAAAATTTTTCCATTATAATGATAGATCCGCCAATCCATATGCTGGTGTTGAGGCATAAGCCATATTACGCTTTTCCATTAATCCCGCTTTATATGCTATCCGTCCAGCTAAAATAGCTTTGTTAAAAGCATCCGCCATTAGAATAGGATCTTTTGATTTCGCAATTGCCGTATTTAGTAAAATTGCATCAAAACCTATTTCCATCGCTTCGATTGCTTGACTTGGCGCTCCAATCCCCGCATCAACAATAAGAGGAATATTTTTAAAATATTGACGCATGGTTTTTAATCCTTCAATATTACGCAAACCTTGTCCAGATCCAATCGGTGCCCCCCATGGCATCAAAAGTTGACAACCTGCCTCTAATAACTTTTCACCAACAATTAAATCCTCGGTCGTATAAGGAAAAACCTCAAATCCTTCTTTTGACAAAATCCTGGCAGCTTCAACTGTTGCAAAAGGATCTGGTTGTAAAGTATCCGCATGACCGATAATTTCCAGCTTAATCCAGTTTGTTTCAAAAACTTCACGTGCCATTTGCGCTGTTGTCACGGCCTCTTTCACGGTATGGCATCCTGCCGTGTTTGGCAGAAACCTTTTTTTTGTTTTTGCTATTAACTGACGAAATTCAGAACCTCCCACCCCTTCCCTGCGTAAACTGACAGTTATAATTTCTGCCTCTGAAGCATGAATGGCTTGTATCAAGATATCTGGCGAAGGGTAACCGGCAGTACCCAATAACAATCTTGAATGAAGATTTTGATTATAAAATTGCACAACTAACCTCCCTGCATTGGTGATACAACTTCGATTTTCATATTTTCCTGCAGCTGGGTCTCCTCATAACGTGCCCGAGGAATAAAATTTCCGTCGATTGCACTGGCAACACAAGATACATCCATATTTTTTTCCTTCAGCAAATCTGCCAAAGTCTTTACTTGTGTTGTAATGAATTCTCCATTTAAATATAACTTCATTTTCATTATCCCAAAATTTTCTTCACAAAATCTAATGCCAGAACCGGAGCAAGTAAAAAGCCATGTCGATACATGCCATTAATATAAAATTTACCATCCTGTTCAATAATCTGTGGAATATTATCAGGAAAGGAGGGTCTGCATCCTGTTCCTGTTTCTATAATCCTTGCCTCAGCAAAGGCTGGATGAATTGCATATACTGAACTCAGCATTTCTATCAGGGCTCTAGCACTTATGGGACTATCATCATTGCTTTCCACCATTGTTGCCCCTACCATAAATCGGCCATTTGCACGAGGTACAAGATAACAGGGAAACCGCGGATGCAATAAACGAATTGGACGTAAAAAATTAACTTCGTGGCATTCAAAAATTAGCATTTCACCACGAACAGCCCGTAAATTTTTTAATGAACTGGTTGCCGCCATACCAGTGCAATCAATGATCTTTCCTTTGGGCGAACCCGTATGAAAACTAACACCCTTATTTTTTAAATTTTCTTTTAGTTCCTGCAAGGCCAAGCGAGGATCGATAAAGGCCTCAGAAGGAAAAAACAGCCCCTCAGAAAAACGACCCTTCAAATCTTTTTCTATCTTACCTGGATCAACCCATTCATGACAAATGGTCATATTGGCAAACCGTCTTAATTCAGACATATCTCGAGGCGGCGCAATGACAATGGTTCCGGTTTTTTTTACATTGCTGACATGATTATCCCACCACTCAACAGATAATTGTCCATTTTTTACGACAATATCTGGCGCACTTTCCCCTTCACAAAATGGTGCCAACATACCGCCAGCAAAATATGATGCGGCTTGAATATTTGGATTTTCAACAACCTCTAGTTTTTCACCCTTTTCACATAAAGCTGTTGCAATACACAATCCTGTAACACCACTACCAAGAATAGACCAAGCCATTTATCCTACCTTATATAAATTGATCTCATAATCAATATTCAACTGATTATCATATGAAATGGATAAATAGAAAAGGAACAAGAAAGTGAATATGAACAATAATTAAAAAAATTTTATTATTATTAAATATTATTAAATTTTTATAAAATAATAATATTAATTATATAATTATAGATTGAAAATTATAACACATAATTATAACAAAAAACAAAATATATACTTTAAAACTATTGATAGTAAAAATAAAATATCCAAATATCACATGTCATTAGATTATCAAATTTAAGAATATTCAACTCAATGTAACATTTTTTATTTGGAAATTATCATGAACCGTCTACAAATCACAGAAAAAATAATTCAAACCAAAATTAGTAAAGACATTAAATGGTCTTTTGTCGCCGAAACCTTAGGATTAAGTAAGGAATATGTTACAGCCGCTTGTCTCGGGCAAATGCCTTTAAATAAAGAACAGGCCGTTCTGATCGCTTCTATTTTTGATCTGACAGAGGAGGAAACCAATTGGTTGACCGTTCCACCCAATAGAGGAAGTCTTCCAACTGCCATTCCTTCTGATCCAACAATATATCGTTTTTATGAATTAATTAATGTATATGGATCAGCCATCAAGGAACTTATTCACGAAGAATTTGGAGATGGTATAATGAGCGCCATTGATTTTTCAATGAATATAACCAGAGAACCTAATCCCAATGGGGATCGTGTTAATATTCAACTTAGCGGTAAATTCTTACCTTATAAAAAATACTAGATTTTTCAAAAATATCAGTATTATACTATAAATGATCCTTTACCCATCTATCGAGGATCATTTTTCATTAATTTAAATCAATATTTTAATTGATCTTTTATTCGTTGCCGATCCATTCTATATAAAATTCTTTGATTGGCACTGCCTCGAAAAGACAATTGCAAATCCCGTTGACTGATCTGAAATGGACCGTCAATCAAAATATCAGTCAATTCCAATAGATGGATAATTAAAGGATTGCATTTTCCCAGTTCCAATAATCGTTCATACGTATAACCCGTATAGGTAACCAGCGTTTTTCCTGTTTTCTTTACAATATTGGCAAGTAAAACAAGACTTTCCACCTGCAAAAACGGTTCCCCACCCGAAAACGTCATGCCTGATAAAAGTGGATTATTCAAAAAGTCATTGATAATTTCTTGAATAGAAATTTCATAACCACTGTTTAGTGCATGTGTTTCAGGATTATGGCATCCGAAACATTGATGAGGGCAACCCTGGGTGAAAACAACATACCTCAACCCAGGCCCATCCACGATAGATTCTGCTTCTATACCACTGATACGCAGTTTAGCTACAGCCATGCTTGACACGATCTTTTTCTTCGGCACGTTTGGCATTATTAAAACGGTCCAATGTACCAACCAAATATCCCGTTATACGGCGTGTCCTGGCAAAACTTATATCTTTTCCCACCATTTTGAATTTTTTTTTAACATGTTCTATAGGTTTAACCATATTGCATTTGCCCATTATTAACCCTTTCTAATTATAATCTGGAACATTCGAATAAATCTGTCTTAATTCGTTCAGTTTCGCGATACTGACCGCCTCACCATCTTTACGCCCGCAACGTGGGCATTCATTATCAATAACACCAACATACCCACAGACAGGATCTCTATCTAAAGGATGATTAATCGCCCCATAACCAATTCCAGATTGTTTCATGTAACGGATAATTATTTCAAACGCATCCAAATTTTTACATATATCACCATCAAGTTCTATATAGGTTATGTGACCACCATTGGTTAATTCATGATAGGGTGCTTCAAGTCCAATTTTTTCATGCGCTTTTACTGGATAATAAACAGGAACATGAAAAGAATTCGTATAATAATCCCGATCTGTCACTCCAGATATGACACCATATTTTTCACGATCCATAAGGACAAAACGGCCACTTAGACCCTCGGCAGGCGTGGCAATCAATGAAAAATTAAGTTTTGTTCTTTTTGCCGCCTCATCTGTTTTTTTACGCATATGACTGACAATTTTTAGCCCCAACTCCTGCGCAACCTCGCTTTCCCCGTGATGAAAACCCACCAAAGCTTTCAGGGTTTCAGCCAAACCAATAAAACCAACCGTTAAAGTGCCATGCTTTAGAACTTCAGCAACTTCATCATTTTCTGATAAATTTTCTGAATCTATCCATATCCCTTGTCCCATTAAAAAAGGGTAATTTTTCACTTTCTTACGACATTGAATTTGAAACCGATGTATAAGTTGACGAAAAGATAGATGAATCATTTCATCAAGCAACTGAAAAAATAAATCTGTATTACCTTTTGCCTTCAGGGCTAACCGTGGCAAATTGATTGACGTAAAGCTTAAATTTCCGCGGCCACATATTGTTTGTCTGTCCGGATCATAAACATTTCCCAAAACACGTGTACGACATCCCATATATGCAACTTCCGTTTTATAATCACCCTGTTTATAAAACACTTTATTAAAGGGAGCATCGATAAAACTGAAATTTGGAAAAAGACGTAAAGCGGACGTTTCCATCGCCAATTTGAATAGATCATAGTTTTTATCTATTGGATTAAAATTGATTCCTTCCTTTACTTTAAAAATCTGGACAGGGAAAATAGGTGTCTCACCATTACCAAGCCCCGCTTTCGTTGCCAGCAGAAGATTTCGAATAGCCATGCGACCTTCTTCAGAAGTATCCGTTCCATAATTAATTGAACTAAAGGGAACCTGTGCCCCAGCACGTGAATTCATTGTGTTCAGATTATGTATAAACGCTTCCATCGCCTGATAAGTGCGTCTCTCTGTTGTACCGAGCGCTTTTTTACATGAAAAGTTATAAGCTTTCTTTATTATTTCTAAATCAACACCCAAATTCTCAAGTTGATATAATTTTTCTCCATAAGATTCTAAAAATTGAAGGCCAATAACACCTATCCGATGCTCAACCTGATCTTGAAAAACATCAATTTCCACACTTCCCAATTGTGTTTCAATTTGCAAAAAAATTGAAAAAACCTTCCAAAATTCTTGTCTGAATGTCTTTTTAACTCCATCCGCCATTGCATAATCAAAGTTGGGAACACTTTGCCCTCCATGCATTTCATTTTGATTGGCCTGAATGGCAATACAGGCAAGCGCTGAATAACTCTCGATTGAATTAGGTTCTCTTAAATAACCATGCCCCGTTGAAAAGCCTTTTTTGAACAATTTAATCAAATCAATCTGACAACATGTTTCGGTCAACATGTAAAAATCCTTGTCATGAATATGAATGTCACCATTCTGATGGGCATATGCAATTTCTTCAGGCAATATGTATTGATCTATAAAGAATTTTGATCCTTCGGAACCGTATTTCAACATTGTGCCCATGGCGGTATCCCCATCAATATTCGCATTTTCCCGCTTAATATCTTCATCCTGGGCCGCTGTAAAAGTCAATTTCTTGTAAATATCCATCAATCCAGTTTCATTTGAGAACACCGGATCAGGTTTCCGAGTGCTTAGAACAGGTTTCATCGCAATTTTGACATCTTCATCACGTGTTAACATATTCCAAACAACTCCCTGGTATTTATTTTACTCTACAGTTAATCAATTCCTATTTTGTGGGATCGAAACTAAAAATTCAAACAGGCTTATTTTGCATATTCAAGTCTATCGAATTCACTTGAAAAATAACTCAAAAAACAATTGAACCCTTTTATATAAATATTTTTCGAAACCTTTCTTTAATACTATATATTGTATGTAAAAATTTTCAAAGAACTATTTATAGATATTTTTTATTAAATTATCTATTTTTACTTGACTGTTGAATTTCATTTTATCCTATCCATCTGATCTATTTGAAACCTCTGCCAGAGCGACTAAATATTGAAAATTTATTCATTCATTTGACCTAGACACATGGATAAAATTTTCCAAATATATATAATCCTGGCCAGATCCAACCTCATTTTATACATCATTATATCTATTGATTATTATCCTTAAGAGACCGTTCATGAATTTATCAGCTGTCATATCTGGTTTCCTTACAACCGCCAGTCTGATTATTGCAATTGGTGCGCAAAATGCCTTTATACTGCGACAGGGATTGCAACAGAATTTTGTTGGCTTAATCATCATTATCTGTTCCCTGTCCGATATTTTACTGATTTCATCAGGCATTGCAGGAATTGGCAAGATTGTTCAAACCTGCCCTCAACAGCTTCAATTCTTCCGTTATGGAGGGGCATTGTTTTTGGCTGCCTATGGTTTAATGGCGGCCAAAAGAGCTCTGTCAACCGTTGAAACCCTAAATCCGACAAAAGAAAAAACGGCAAGCCGAAATAAAATAATATTGACCTGTTTGGCGTTTACCTTTTTAAATCCGCATGTTTATTTAGATACAATGATTCTGATCGGCAGCATTTCAACACGTTTTGCAGGTATTGGCAAATGGTTCTTTGGCATGGGGGCCTGTATGGCAAGTGTCACCTGGTTTACATTGCTTGGATATGGTGCAAAGTTTTTACAACCCTTTTTTCAAAATCCCCTGACCTGGAAATTGCTTGAGGGATTTATTGCATTGCTTATGTTTTTCTTGAGCTATATGTTAATTTTTCATTCAACAAACTGATAAATCCAGAAATCTGATTGGTTACATTAAAAACCGTAATTCATTTGATATAAATGATAAAACACTTATTAATTTAACGAAATAGCATTATAATGTAACTGTATCATAATATAAGGAATTCAATTATGCTAAGAAAACTGGAAAAACTTATTTTGTTTACTTTATTTGTTCTATTGGTTTACCGACTGGGCAAGGCCACAATTACATTGTCACAAAAGGAGAATGGCTGGTCCTTTGATATTGATTTTAAAACACATCCATTAGTTCAGAAATAAACTCTTGATCTATTAATTCGTTGGGAAAGTTCAAATCATGACCAAAAATAAAAAACCTAAAGTAGATAAAATTGCCCCCTCAAAAAAAACCGACAACATGCCCAATAATAATAAAAATGATAAGCTGATTCCTGATAAACCTTTGGTTGACAAAATCAACGAAAAAAAATAAATAGATTTGATTAAATACAAATAAAGTTATCTTATTTTTTTCTTTATTTGTATTTAAAATTGATTAAAAATAAATTATTCTATTTTTGATGCAAATGTAAAAATAAACAATTAGCTTAATTATTTACAAACAGTTTCAATTTAATTCTTGGTTTTTCAGTTAATCTATACATTATTCTTAATTCGTCTTCATTTATATTCGTTATTTGGCACAAATCTTCCATTGAGTACCCAAGCTGTTCCAAATGCACCTTGATTAATTGACTTAAGGATAAAGGAATTTCTTTAAAATTATTCAATTCCACAGGCTCATTTTTTCTATATCCACGCCTGAACATTTCAATCTGATAATATTTTAGCCCCCTATCGGTGATTTTTCCTAAACTCCAAGCCTTAAACATTAACGCCTACATAGAAATATCCCATTTTCTTTTAAATAAAAACACAGTGTAATAGATAAATAACTAAATATTAATATTCATTAAATAAGAATTGAATTTTCTTTATAAAAATTTATTTAATCAAATGATTATTTTTTTTAAAAAAAACTATTGCGATTTGTAAAAAATGATGCATTAATAAATTAATAAGTTTGGAAAGGATTGTAATCATGAATGATCTAACCCCATTTGGTATTGCCATCAGGCAATTAAGAATACAGTTAAGGATACGTATGTATGATATGGCAAAAGCATCAGGTTACTCTTCAGCTTTTTTATCGTCTGTTGAAAATGGACATCGTCCCATTCCTGATGGCTTAGTAGAAAAGATTATTGAAAAATATAAGTTATCAAGTGAAGAGCAAATCAAACTTCATAATGCTTATACTGTAACGATGCAAAAAGTTCCTACAAACCACCTAAACTTAAGGCAAAAAGAATTTGTAGCTACTTTTGCACGCTTAATACCTGACATGTCAGATAAGCAATTAAATGAAATAAAAACCCAACTTAAACAAGCATCTGACAATAAAGGAGAAAACGCCAAATGGGATATCAAGTAGCGCCAAGATCATTTAAACAAATCATAAAAGAAATTATAAATTTTAGGGACTTTATGTGCCCTAATAATCCCGAATATCTAAAAATTGACTATTTTCTAGAGACCTTGGTAATATTGAAGCAGATTTAGGGGAAGGCTCCGTAAGATTCTCTGTAAATTATGCTGAGATTAACGAAATGCCTAATGAATATGGAAAAACTGCTCCGTATAATACCAACAAGGTTATAAAAATAACAATAAGAAATGACGTATACGAAGCCGCTTGTAATGGTGATACAAGATCACGTTTCACTATTGCCCATGAAATAGGGCATGCTTTGTTACATAGTAATGAACAAATGGCTTTTAGCCGTTCATCACAAAACCATAAAACATACTGTGACTCTGAATGGCAAGCCAATGTAGCTGCTGCTGCTCTATTACTACCACCAGATCATGCTAATAAACTTTTATTTCCACATAATTGCGTAGAAAAATGTGGGATATCGCACAAGGCTGCAGAACACACTTTAGATAACTATGCTAAACATGGCTTCATGGCTTCATGCCCTCACAAAAAGAACTGTTGAAGAAAATGTTATTGCAAATAAATATTTCAAAAGAGTTTTAACCTCAAAAGATTACCAAGTGCGCCAACACTAATCGGTAATCAATTGAGGCTAAATGAACCGTCAGGTTAAAGGTTAACGACCTGATCGGGGATAGTCTAGTAAGGATAAAACGAAAAAATTTAAGAATCCTTATTAGCACCGTATAAATGTTGACCTACAACTTTTTAACAAACTTGTAAATACGTTTGTTAAGAGCAGTGGTAAAGGAATTTGACTAATGTCAAATTATGCTCCTGCTCCAGAAGGATATCATTACATATTTGTTGCATATGTAACAGATACCAAAACTGGAGAAGTCCGTTATGCCAAAAACTATGGCAAACGAGCATTTAGAATTTTAGTTAAAAACTAAATTCCTAATCAATTGATACTTTATATAAAGGAATTCCCGTTCCTTTATATAGAGATTTTTTAATAACAAATTTATTTAATAACAGATTACATAGTAAAATAATTAGTTATCAAAACGGTATGAATCTTTGATTATGCAATATATTTATTATGTAGTCAATTTCATAAGGAATATGAGAATGGAAAAAAAATTCTTCCTTACGCTATCTTTATCATAACAGCGAATGGCGGATGTATGCAAACTTCTGAACTAATTCATCAATTAACAGAAGCATATCAGCCCAATGAACATTAGCGACGCATTCTTAAAAACAGAAATGATTCTCATTTTTCCCAAATCGTCAGAAATCTTGTCTATCATAGAGATAGAATAACCAATACAATTGATCATGGGGTATTATACTATAATCCTCAAAATGGAACTATTTGTATTTAGTTATCATTAAAATATAATCTAAGGCAAGGAACTACTGATATGTTTTCTTGCCATCTACTTCCCCCGCCATATCCTGACAATCGCACAGATGGCGTGAATGACCATGCTTAACGGTATGCAGATCGCTATGATCGGAATGACCCATGGGTCATGAATCTTGATCCACTCACAATTGTTCAGCCACCACCATTTGCAAAACTCATAGACTGTATTCATGATCCCTTATGACCCCCGCCAGTATTCTTGCCAGGGTGTAAAGGTTCACCAGCGCGAATGTTCCCCAGGCAACAATGCCAAAATGCCAGTGCCTCTCGTAGACAAGCATGTTCAGCACCCCCCATATGAAAAGGGATGCGGCAAAAAAAGAGGCCACACCCCTTCCCCTGAAACTTCCGCACATCAATGAAACAAGCTGCAGTGTCCCTGTAAGTATGAATGACCCTTCCCAAATACAGGCCGGAAGGATAGCCCTGAACCCATTGACGAACGAACAGTGAAAGATGCTGCCGGCCATGAAATATGCAAGGGCATACATTCCCGTCATGACCAGCAGTATCGAGCTCCACCACTCGCCAAGGCAATGGTTACGATGTTTTTGGTGTCGCCTGTTTTCCATTGGTGTCATCCCCGTTCTTTCCATCTTTTCCAGCCTGCCTGTCTGGCAGCCTGAAAGAGGCCAGAAGATGAATGAGAGACCACAGCTTGTGCAATCCGCTTTTTGGATCAGGCTCTTTCCAGAACCGTATGACAAGGGTGCACAGGGTCACGATGAAAGTGACAACCGCGACAACATCACCCGCCACATTACTGGGCAGGACATTGATGATATATTGTAGAAGCTCGGTAAAAAAATCCATCTGTTCTCTCCTTTTCTTTGGACATAAAAAAACCACCCTAGCGGTGGCTGGTATCTCTGGTGTTCTGGCAGGCAATGATCATGTCACGCTGTCTTTTGTAATCCAGCAGGTAACGGCCGATCTCGCTGTCAGGTTTTAACGACTTGATCTCGCTGGAAAGCTTTTCCTGTGACTGGGACGTGTAATCCCTCAACGGCGGGCATTCAATCCGGTAGACAACGCGTGGCGATGACGAGCATGCCGCAAGAAAAACCGCCGCGAGTAAAATAATGGGTTTCATCAGAATTTCCCTTTCTCCAGCACATCTTCCAATTCCTCCATGTTTCCAGGTGAATGATTTGCTGCCTGCCGCATTGCCTGAACAGTCCGAAGGGTCTGCCGGTCATTTTTGATGACTTCATCCTGTGTCCTGATCAGGTTGTTTCTATTCGCTGCCCTTCGTCCTGTCAGGTAAAGCAGTCCCGCCATGATCAACCCTTTTCCTTTCCATAAAAAAGAGCATACGGACTTGATGATGAGTATGATATTTGCCATTTGTCTTTCCTTTTCCAGACATAAAAAAACCACCTGTTGAGGTGGCTTCTCAATAAGAATAATCAATTATAATACTTGAATTGCTGATCCAGCCACTGGATACGGCGTTTGGCGAAATTCAGGATGAAATTCACCGACCATTTCTTTCCATCATCTGAAATGACCTTGCCATTTCCCAGTCCGACCTCTGCGTTCATGATCCACAAATCAAGGTCTTTCTTTATCATGTCGGGATTGATAAGGTCTGATTTGTCCTTGATGATTTTTGAAAAGGTTTCATGGGATATCTTTCCCGTGTCTCTCAGATAACGCCATCTCGCCCGTATTTCCGGTGTGAAACTGTTATGTATGGTTTCAAAGAATACCGGATCCTGCCGATCAAACATCCTGTCCCGTTTCGTCACCCAGCCCATCTTGAAAGGATCAGTATCCCTGGCACTCAGATATCGATCGACAATACCGAATGTCTGGTCCTCATCGTAGGGATATATATACGTGACACCCGATGCCGGCGTGGCATTCCAGCTGCACAGCATGAAATTGTTCACCAGACTGTCAGGGGAAAAACAGACCTCGCAGAGCAGGATATAGTCAATGAAACATTCAAGATCGATATATTCCCGATATGTCTCCCTCATGCTCACCCTGCCCGCGATACAGTCCGAAGACCATCGCAGGAATCTTTTCAGGAAACTTACACTGTCATCCGTGTTCGGATCGGGCGAGTATATTTCCCATTCTTGAGGATTGTAGTTCCCGTCTGTCCAGAACGTGCTGGCATGATCGGGCTGGGCAAGAAAATGCCTTGGGTTTGATGAATCAATCAGGTACTGGTCATTGTCATTGTCAGACCTTATTATATACATTCCAAAGAATTCCCCGTCATGATACAGCTCGCATGGAAAACCGGCCGTTGAAAACAGCACTGATGTTCTCATTCCGAGATTGTCCCTGTCATAATAGGAATAGGCGGATTCAGGGGCAAGGTAGCCTTTTTCATCCCTATGAAGATTTCTCCATATTTCCGTGGTGATTGTGTCTCTCAACAGGGTTCTGTCTGCCGCATAACCCTTCAGAACCAGACCATTCAAAGGTATCCAGTCCCCTATTTTTACCTTTAGTTTTTTACCTGTCTCCGCATTCCTGAACTTTATCTTGAAGTTTTTCTTGGTGGCGTTCAGGCTTGTCTGTCCCTGCAGTTTCCATGTTCCTGTGGAGGAAAACAGGGGTATTGTTCCCTCGAAAACGGATACACTCATGTCCACACCGTCCTTGCTTGTTGGAATATCTCCCCTGATAGAAACCCTCCATGGCCTGTTCGGTTTCGATATCACGATATAGTCCCAGTCACCCGCCGTATTGTCATTTCCATACTGGACAAGGCTGCCGTTATTGACAAATCCTGTTGTGGGTTGTTTAGATAGATCAGCCATAAATCAGTCTTCCATAAAATTGAGATGTAGCATCGAACATAATTTCCATGATGGTCATTATTGATGCCCTTGTGTCGATAAAAGGTTGCCTGTCCTGCCAGTAAATGGGTGTATCAAATTCAACAACACAATTTCCGTCACCGAATTGTAGCAACACGATAGTCATACGCTGCATCTGGCTTGTTTGCTGACTTGCAAAAGAAATCACGTATATGTTCTACACCTGGACATGATAGGCAATATCATCCTAATCGGGATAATCCAGACTGATGTCTGGTTCCCTACCGAAAATATTGTAGATGGTTGTTATTATTTACCGTTCTTTACCTGTAATGATACGACCTGTTTTTCCAGTCTGTCGATCTTCTGTTTCATGGATTGTATCAATACGCAAATTACTTCTTCATATCGCAGGGATTGACGATATGCCTGTTTCCCATTCTCATCCAAAACAGGTTGGTACTCGCTTCTGGTTACAGCTTTCCCGCTGGCATCCTTTTTTCCGGTATCGACCTCAATGTTCCTGAAAACCCTGTCTTGAATCCACATACCGTAATCGGATGGGTTCAGCCCCGCATCTGTCAGAACCCTTTCGACATCTTGGGCGATAAAACCGTTATGCAGACGCGCCTTGTCCTCACCTTTCTCATTGATGGAATCATTCAGTTTGTAGGTATGGATATTCAGATTATAGATTGCATCCAGCAATTTTTGATTGTCTGCATCCCTGTCATCGCCAAGGTTGGCAAGAACCTTCTTTTCACTCGCATCAGATGTGACACTTACCGCGGTTTTTGAATAAATGTTGTTCCAGGCATGGTCATTCATGCCAAGATCACTACTTCCATCACTATCCGCATGAAATGCATGCCCCATAAAGGCTTTATAAAATTTATCTTCAGTGGTCCATATGGCTTCTCTCCCAATAATCGTATTATTCAGAACATAATTAAAATAAATTGAATTGACTGGTGCAACAAATGTATTGCCGTTCTCGTCAATTTTATGACTAAAAAACAGATTAACGATACCATCATCCTGAATACCGAATATATTTGATTTATTTTTATCCAATATTGTAGGATTACCCGCCGTAAACGCATCTTTTTTATTAAAATAAACTTCTGTGTCAATATCTTTTATTTTTTCGGCAACCTTTTCAACTGAATGCTTGGTATCAACAGATGTTTTGGAAATTCCAACAATCTGGCTAGTTATTTCATCAAGAGATTTAGCCAAAGTTGATAACTTTTGTGATGTGTTCTTTCCATCAGTACAAACAGTACATGCGGAGAGATCCAGATCCTTTGGAGAATGATTAACCATTCAAATATCCTATTAAATTAAATTTTGATCAATAAATTACAGATTCACAACAAGCTGCTGTTTTTAAATTAATTCTTACCGTCAGCGCTTCTCAAATAACTGTCTTCTGTCGCAATCTTGACGTCATATCCACCATCATTACCCACAGGATGACTACAGTTCATATCAAGTATCTTAAAATACAACTATATAAAATGAGATCAGGTTCTTTATTTAAACTTTTTCTTTAGATAAAAACACGAGTGATTGAGCAACTTAATAAGATGTTGTTATTGTATTTGACACTATTTTTTATTTAACGATCAAGTTTTCTAAAATAATCTCATAGAAAAACCTCTAAAGAAATTTTTGCTACTTTCTTCTTAACGCCAAAACACATAAGTGTTTTTAATGATTTATTTCAAATATAGACTTTTCTCAATATCTAGCTATATTTTTAACTTTATCCATTAAAATTGATATACCCCAAGATAGAAAAAATATACCTTAATATTAAATGCATTCAAATGTTTAATTATTATGGGTAATGAATAAAAGATTTTCACATCTTCAAACAAAAGAGTTTATCTTTTTTATTAAATTATATTTTAAACACCATATTTAAGAATTGGTTTTTGTTATAACCAGGTATAAACCGCGTTCATAAAGCTTGTTTTTACCCTTTTCCTGATATTTGGCTGTTTTTATGGCTTTATCCGTTAACATCTATATACCCCAAGATGAAAAATCATATACCCCAGAATATACCCCAATATCAAATGCGTTCAAATGTTTTATAATGTGGGATAATGTTTGGAAGTTTACTAAAAAACGCCAGTTTTCTGCGGGAAATGTTGGGTAATGTGGGATAATGTTTTGTTGACTGGCGGAGGGGATGGGAATCATATTCGTTATTTATCCTATTGATTAAACATAAAATCAATATCACAAATAATGATTTGTACCCACTTTTGTACCCACTTTTTACAAACTGCCCAAATACCTTATAAAACAGAAAAATCATAACGAGTCTAACATATAAATCCTAACAATCAATGGCCTGCTGGAAACGGTCGATATTCTTTTGCCAATCCGCCTTTCCCAATGCCGTATTGTAGTACTTCTTGTGATACTGGGCCATTGCCGTTGCATTATGGGAATCTGGCAGTATCTCCCTGATCCGGATATAGAAAACGCGGCACATGGCCGCGGCAAAGAAAAGGTTTCCTGTCAATGTCTCGGTTTTCGGTATCCCCCTGTTGTCCAGGTTAAAATCACCAGCTACATGCATCAAAAGACTTCTTAGCGGTTGCCTTCTCGCATTGTTGAGATAATTGTCCCAGATATCGTGATAGGTCACGGGCTCCATCTGACATGGCCCCAACGCCGGCCCCTTGCCGAGCTGCCTGAGATATGTATAGTTGCATGCATATCCCTCAACCAGAAAAGTTCCCGTTACCTGATTGATCGCCCTTTGACCACCCAGATTTATATAGTTCAGGGCTGGTGTTATCACCTCATGTTTCAAATGGTTCAGATAAATTCCACCTGTGGTTTTTGTCATACTGGTTTTTCCTTTTTAGAATGAGAAGCGGATAATAAAAAACCCACCGCAATGGGTGGGTGACTCAATTAGAAATAGTTAAGATAGGAGTGCCGGTATATCACCTATTTCTGTATATAATCCTTTGTTTTTACTGCAATATTATGGTGCCGGATAATAGATAATATTGGGTGCTGGTAAATTAGTTATTTTAATGTGTAAATTTTTGTTTTTATTATAATATTATGATGCAGGATATAATAAATGAACCATCACGTAAAAGATTAACAATCTGAATGAGAATAGCCTAATAAAGATTATAGGTTTCACGACAGATATCTTTTTATTAGCAGAGCATAAATGTTGATCTACAATTTGTCTAAATTTGTAAATATATTTAGTTAAATAAATAAGTAAGATGTTTGACAAATATCAAAATACCAACCTATCTCTGTAGGATTTCATTACATAATTATAAAACAAAGAAAAAATTCCTGTTATATTTAGGTTTTTAAATTCCCAATATTTTTCAATTTAAAATTACGCGCTATATGACACAAAAGAGTTTTTAATCCTTATTTTTTCTTATAGTTAAGATAAATTACAATATAATTTAGATTATGCAAAATTTTCAATTTTTTATTAATTTAATTATAAGAATAAAATTTAGTTAACTAATTGTTTAAATTGACTTTATAAAATATAAATAATAAATTATTATAATATATTGACCAAATTTAAATTTATTTTTGTTTTATGAAAAAAAAAGAATATATCCACACTTTTCAAAAAATTCCTCATCACCATCCGCTGGTTGCATTCCCAGACGAACAGAGTTGTATTGATTATGTTAAAAAAATAAAATGGCCACAAAAAATTATCTGCCCCTTTTGTCAATGTAATGAAGTTTATCATTTCAAGAACAATCAAATCTTTAAATGTAAATCTTGTAGAAAAAAATTCTCAGTTAGAATTGGTACGATCTTCGAAGGATCAAAAATACCTTTACAAAAATGGTTTATAGCCATTTGGCTTACTAACCGTGAACATTATATCACCAGTGTTGCCCTAGCAAAAGAACTTAACATTTCTCAAAAAACAGCATGGTCAATATTACATATGTTACAAGATGCCCGTATGACCTCATCTTTTAAATCAGACCTTTCAAGTAATAAATAAGGATATTATAAATGAATGATTCATTATATTTAGAAATGGATTTTGAAGAAGCTTTACAACGTTATATCCAGACTGACCCGACTGAAATGGGTATAGCTGGTGTAGCTAATATGAAAAAGAATAAAATCGATAATTTAATGCTTGCTTTTGAAAGTAAAGCTCATATCGATCAAAACGGTATAGAATTTTGGTATGCCCGTGATTTGCAAAAACTATTTGGATACAACAAATGGGAAAAATTCGAAATAAGTATTGGTAGAGCACAAGAAGTTTGTCGTAACTTTGGAAAAGATCCACAACTTTACTTTCAAAAAATCTTTCCCGGCTCCGGGAAAGATAAAAAGCAAGGCCCAACACCTAGAGATTTCAAGCTTTCTCGTTATGCTGCATACCTCGTCGCAATGAATAGTGACCCAAGAAAACCCGAGATTGCATTTGCACAAACTTATTTTGCAATTCAAACTAGAAAACAAGAATTAAATGAACAATCTCATCAACAAGAACTAAATGAAGATCAAAAACGTCTAATCATTCGACAACAAATTAAACAACACAATAAAAGTTTAGCGAGTACAGCAAAAAAATCAGGCGTTCTTACCAGACAGGACTTTGCAAGATTTCATCATTCTGGATATATGGGATTATATCAAACCAATCTTATAGATATTAAACGAAAAAAAAACCTTCCGAAAAAAGCAAATTTACTCGATTATAGTGGCAGTACCGAACTTGCTGCAAATTTTTTCAGAGTCACTCAGGCAGAAGAAAAACTAAAAAAAGATAAAGTAACTGCAAAGGAAGAAGCCAACAAAACACATTATGAAGTCGGTCAAAAAGTTAGGGAGTTAATGTTCCAACTTAGTGGTATCTACCCAGAAGATTTACCACCTGAACAAAATATTAAAAAAATAGAAAATCAAGTAATTAAACCAAAAATTACTGGAGAGATTCATCAAAAACCAACTAAAAAAATCATTAATATCAGTAAAGATTTATGGAAATATGCCTTATTACTTATGGCATCCAAGCCTGCTGGCATCATAATGACATCAGATTTAATTAAAGAACTCCCCCAATATATTGAAACGCCTATAACTTCCACTCATACTTCAACAAGTCGTAAAGAAACAAAGTTTCCTCAACTTGTCAGAAATTTAAAATCCAATAAAAAAAATAAAACCAATTTTATTACTCAAGGTTATGTTTACGATATTAAAGGTGGATTCCAAATTACCCCCAAAGGTCTTGCATTTATAAAAGAATATTCTAAAGAAAGGATCAATTTTTAATGTTTAATTCACAAATTGCTAATCCCTATAATTTATTCTCAATTTCACATTTTAATAAAAATAATATCAACTCAGATTTACAGAAATTAATTAAAAAAAAAGTAAATATACAAGCTAATGTAACTATTGCTAGAAGTAAAATAAAATCTCTTCTTCAACGAATTAAAATTTTTTCACAAAACAATTTTTCAAATCTTGAATTTGCGGAAAAATATGACACAAGTTTTGGTTCTTTCGCAAGAAGAACAAAAATCAACCCCCTTGATGATATTGACTTAATGATAGGGTTAAATGGACATCGATTTAATCATTTTTTCACAAATTATAAAGATGTAACAATTCGTCCAAAAGATATTTGTAATCTAGGTACATGGAATAATTTTATAGATAAAAATAACTTTGGAATATCATATCTTAATTCTAGAAAAGTCCTTGAAGAATTAAAAAGAAATTTAGAAAAAGTTTCTCATTATGGAAAAGCAGAAATGCATCGGAATCAACAGGCTATCACCCTAAAATTAAATAGTTATCCATGGACGTTTGATATTGTTCCATGTTTTTATGGCTATTTATACAATTACTATTTTACTCCTAAGGAAGGGTGCTATTCTATTCCTATTGCAGGATTCTATTTTATTCCCAATGGAAATGGTCATTGGATGTTAACCAATCCCAAAACAGATCAGGATTTTATTACAAATATCAACCAAAATTGTTCGGGGAAATTACTAGAAATAATTCGTCTTTTTAAATATTGGAACAAACAAAATTTCAACAAATTCCCTTCATATTTACTTGAAATAATGATCGCTAATTTCTTTAAACACAACTATGTTCCTTATAACAATACCTATGATTTTTTTCTTAAAGGATTATATTATCTTAATGAAAATATTTGGCAATGTGTTAATAGTCCTAAAAATTTTGAAGGTAATATAAACTCTTTAGATTCTTCCAAGATGAAATTGATTAATAAAACTATAGAAAATCATATAAATATCCTGAATGATGTGACCTTCTCATCACCATATCAAGATTACATCAGACCTTTAACAGAGATATTTAACAATGATGCCTCAGATTTCGAATAATGATCTTAATGAAAAACAAAATAGTGATAAGTTTATTAAATATCTTACAGCTCAAAGACAAGCCTATACTTACGCAAAACGGTATTTTCTTGGCTCAATATTTTTTAATCTTATTATTCCGATAGCCCTAGGATTGCTGAATATATGGTGTTCTCAAGAGCATTCATATTGTTTACAATATTTAATAATACTATCATACTTATACAGTATTTATTTAGAAAATAAATCTCAAAATTATATAAATACAGGCGCTTCTATCCAACAAATTTTTGATACAAAACTCTTTGAAATTGAAAATAGGTACCAAAATTATATCTCTAAAGATACGATAATAAAGCTTAATGAAAAATCAAATAAAAACCCACAAAAAAAAGAACTACTAAAAAATTGGTACCTTCCTTTTACCAATGAGAACTATCAATATCCATTTTCCATATTAAAATGCCAGCAACAAAATTTATGTTGGACTTTAAACTCAAATATACAATATACAAACATATTGGTAGGCATAATAATATTTTTAGGTTCTTTCATTATCGTATTACCTTGCATATCTTCTGCTCATCACAATAATAATCTAGAATGGAGTTGCATTATAACATTGTTAAAAATTATCACGAATATTTTGACAAAACATAATAAAACTATAAAAACAATTGAAGAAATACAAAAAAAATATTATGAATATTTAGAAAAACCTGAACAATTAGAATTAACTATAAAGGAAATATTTTCAAAAATTACTGAAATACAAGATTGTATTTATAATCTTAGAAAAGATTCACCTGCCGTTCCTGATTGTATCTATAATTTTTCCAGAAAAAAAGAAGAAAAAATATCAGAAGAAAGATTAAAAAACAATTAATCTCACTTCCCCCGCCATATCCTGACAATGGCACAGATGGCGTGAATGACCATGCTTAACGGTATGCAGATCGCTATGATCGGAATGACCCATGGGTCATGGATCTTGATCCACTCACAATTGTTCAGCCACCACCATTTGCAAAACTCATAGACTGTATTCATGATCCCTTATGACCCCCGCCAGTATTCTTGCCAGGGTGTAAAGGTTCACGAGAGCGAATGTTCCCCAGGCAACAATGCCAAAATGCCAGTGCCTCTCGTAGACAAGCATGTTCAGCACCCCCCATATGAAAAGGGATGCGGCAAAAAAAGAGGCCACACCCCTCCACCTGAAACTTCCGCACATCAATGAAACAAGCTGCAGTGTCCCTGTAAGTATGAATGACCCTTCCCAAATACAGGCCGGAAGGATAGCCCTGAACCCATTGACGAACGAACAGTGAAAGATGCTGCCGGCCATGAAATATGCAAGTGCATATATTCCCGTCATGACCAGCAGTATCGAGCTCCACCACTCGCCCGGGCAATGGTTACGGTGTTTTTGGTGTCGCCTGTTTTCCATTGGTGTCATCCCCGTTCTTTCCATCTTTTCCAGCCTGCCTGTCTGGCAGCCTGAAAGAGGCCAGAAGATGAATGAGAGACCACAGCTTGTGCAATCCGCTTTTTGGATCAGGCTCTTTCCAGAACCGTATGACAAGGGTGCACAGGGTCACGATGAAAGTGACAACCGCGACAACATCACCCGCCGTATTGCTGGGCAGGACATTGATGATATATTGTAGAAGCTCGGCAAAAAAATCCATCTGTTCTCTCCTTTTCTATGGACATAAAAAAACCACCCTAGCGGTGGTGGAGATTTGTTTTTTTTATCTAAAAAATTATCAAAAAATATGTATTCCTAATTTATCAAAAAATACCTGATTACGTTCTATTGCAGCATACAATAATCTATCAAACGACATAACTTCTATATATGCCTTATAATTACTATTATATCCAAAAAAGCCCATGTTATCTGAAGTTGGTGTTAAATTAGCCCCATTACAACGTTGAATCATATTTGGAGTTAAATCAGCAATAATATAACAAAATGCAGGTATATTCTCTTGTTTAGGAATTGGTCTACCATTCCTAGTCTTAACTTTTCCCAATCGTATATTTTCAAGATAATCATAACATTGTTGTATAGGATCATTATCTTTGTTTCCATGCATATCATCACGCATTGGTTTTTTAAATTCAACAATTGTAATTGATGCAAGCGATAGAGCAGATCCATCATTAACCAATAAAGGATTATCAGATAATTGTAGACAACATAAATCTGGTCTCTTCATTGAATCACTATCTGTAATTGGCATTGATTTAATTGGTTTATCTGAAGACAAAAAATTATGAAAAGCAAGCCTTTCATCCAACAACCATAAATTACAACTATTCGAAAGAACCTCTGTAGAATCCCTACGTAATGGCATAATTAATTGATGTATGAAATTTTCATTTACATATTTACCATTTTCTTTCAACTCAGTTAAATGTTTAAAATAATCAATTACTACCCTTCTATGAATAACATATTTTGTTAAATCAGCCTGATTAACCTCTCCTATTTTTATGAAATAATCTTTCAAACGATTTTCATAATTTTCTATGGACTCTCCTTCTTTTAGAGCCATATTTTTTTTACCTTCATCTATAATCTGCTCTGATACATCATGCGTAAGATCTCTAATATACTTCTCCAAATCTTTATCGTCTGTTTGCGGTGGAACACTTAATTTGTCTTCTGGAACATAACGTAATAACGATTTATATTCTGGAGATTTCTTATCAACAAATGTTAGTAATCTTTCTCGCCCTGCATTGATGTTTTCTTTTAATGAAGCTGATAAATATTCTTTCGTCCGTTCTAAAACTTTTTTTTCAATTAAATCAAAACTAATTTTAGAATTAGAAAAAAGTCCTCCAACATTTTCTGGAATATCGAATGATGTTCTCTCACTCCGAACATGTTCATCTAAAAATGAAGATGCTATATAACACGTATAAATAAAAGGGCCTTTATCATCCTTAATCTCATTAAATAAACCTGGTATTTTTTTTTCTGTTATCGTTTCTTCTTTAACTAAACGACTGGCTGCACAAAAAGATAATAAATGCTTTTTATTAGTTAACGCTCTAAATTTAATATGTATAAGATCAAACTGATGATCTAAAATATTAATTGCTTCAGTATATGCATCCTCATGCATATATTCTTTATACAATTTATGTAAAATCAATTCCTCGTCTTCATCTTGAATAATTATATCTGGAACACCTTCAGAACGAACAAAATACCATAAACAATGTTCTAATAACTGTTTCGAAATAGAACTTAATGTTTTTGCAACTTCACTTCTATATTTCTCATCAAACCCATCTAACGTAATAATCGTTTTAATTTCACGTGATTCACAGTCACTGATTTTCTCATTATAAACATTTTTTTGAATATTGAACTCAAACGTGCGTTTCTTATATTTATTCTTATCATCAACAAAAAAGCTAATAACTTTTACATTTTTAAAAACCTTTAACCATAAAAGACGCCCAACTCCTCGACAACCTTTTGCAATTTTGTGATCTGTATCTAATGTTTGGAAAGCAGAAAAATTAACATCATTAAATCCACATCCATTATCAATAATTTCAAATCCATTAATAGGCTCTATATTTTTCTTTTTACTATTAAACTGCATTTGAGAACGACGGTTTATCTTTAAAATAATTTTCCCATCAGATTTAATATTTCCTTTTTCTTCAATAGATTGAATTGAATTTATAACTGCTTCAAAAACAGGCATTAAACCATGATTTTTAGGCAAAGATGTATTACGCAAACGTCCCGCTAAATTAGTTTGTAAATTCATAGAATGCCCTTTCAATCTATTTTATTTAATTTATTATATAATTTTTATATTCTTGCCAATATTATCTCGTTATAATATCAATTTATTTTACAATTATTAGCAAAAACCACCCTAACGGTGGCTGGTATCTCTGGTGTTCTGGCAGGCCATGATCATGTCACGCTGTCTTTTGTAATCCAGCAGGTAACGGATGATCTCGCTGTCAGGTTTTAACGACTTGATCTCTCTGGAAAGCTTTTCCTGTGACTGGGGCGTGTAATCCCTCAACGGAGGGCATTCAATCCGGTAGACAACGCGTGGCGATGACGAGCATGCCGCAAGAAAAACCGCCGCGAGTAAAATAATGGGTTTCATCAGAATTTCCCTTTCTCCAGCACATCTTCCAGCTCTTCCTTATTCCCAGGTGAATGATTGGCTGCCTGCCGCATTGCCTGAACAGTCCGAAGGGTCTGCCGGTCATTTTTGATGACTTCATCCTGTGTCCTGATCAGGTTGTTCCTATCCGCGGCCCTTCGACCTGTCAGGTAAATCAGTCCCGCCATGATCCACCCTTTCCCTTTCCATAAAAAAGAGCATACGGACTTGATAATGAGTATGATGTTTTCCATCTGTCTTTCCTTTTCCGGACATAAAAAAACCACCTGTTGAGGTGGTTAGCATTTGCTTTTAGTATTAATTTTTTAAATTATGTATTTTTATCACTATGTTGATAGGTGATTTCCTTTAAATATCTTTTTATTTTCATTTTCAGATAATTCATTGTTAACCCTGTCAAAAATATCTTCATTAAATTTTTGTATTTCCAGGAAATTGACTATAAAATAGGCAACAGACAATATTATCATCATGCAAAAGAAAGTTGATAAATTAAACATTATATCAAAACCGGAAATGGAAATGATCTTGATATCATTGATATTCATGTAATTACCCAACAGGTAAATAATTACAACCATGAAAAAATAAGATATGAACTTGTTTCTCATATTATGGATATTATCTCTTATTTTCTTGATATAATCCCTGTTTTTTACTCCTGTTAGATTGAATGTTACAATCAAACTTAAACCAACAGAGAATACTATTGCGGAAACCGTGAAACACGTATTCAAAAAGAAATTGTCTGGTTTTACACCTGTAAATGATGAGAAAACAAATGTTGATAATATCATGAACAGAATTGCCATTGACTTTCTCATGATTGATTATCCCTATTATACCTGTTTACAAGACAACATTCATTATATTGCCAAATGACAACCTGTACAACCGATATGATTTCCTGGAAACAAAATGTTACCAGACGATATCTCCAGGCAATTCCCTCCTATCCGTAATACCTGAATTGCTGATCCAGCCACTGGATACGGCGTTTGGCGAAATTAAGGATGAAATTCACCGACCATTTCTTTCCATCATCTGAAATGACCTTGCCATTTCCCAATCCGACCTCCGCGTTCATGATCCACAAATCCAGGTCTTTCCTCATCATGTCGGGATTGATAAGGTCTGATTTGTCCTTGATGATTTTTGAAAAGGTTTCATGGGATATCTTTCCCGTGTCCCTAAGGTAACGCCATCTCGCCCGTATTTCCGGTGTGAAACAGTTATGGATGGTTTCAAAGAATACCGGATCCTGCCCATCAATCATCCTGTCACGTTTGGTTATCCATCCAATCCTGAAAGGATCACTGTCATCCGCACTCAGATATTGATCGACAATACCGAATGTCTGGTCCTCATCGTAGGGATATATATACGCGACACCCGATGCCGGCGTGGCATTCCAGCTGCATAGCATGAAATTGTTCACCAGACTGTCAGGGGAAAAACAGACCTCGCAGAGCAGGATATAGTCAATGAAACATTCAAGATCGATATATTCCCGATATGTCTCTTTCATGCTCACCCTGCCCGCGATACAGTCCGAAGACCATCGCAGGAATCTTTTCAGGAAACTGACACTGTCATCCGTGTTAGGATCTGGCGAGTATATTTCCCATTCTGACGGATTGTAGTTCCCGTCTGTCCAGAACGTGCCGGCATGATCGGGCTGGGCAAGAAAATGCCTTGGGTTTGATGAATCAATCAGGTACTGGTCATTGTCATTGTCCGACCTTATTATATACATCCCCTGGAATTCCCCGTCATGATACAGCTCGCAGGGAAAACCGGCCGTTGAAAACAGCACTGATGTTCTCATTCCGAGATTGTCCCTGTCATAATAGGAATAGGCGGATTCAGGGGCAAGGTAGCCTTTTTCATCCCTATGAAGATTTCTCCATATTTCCGTGGTGATTGTGTCTCTCAACAGGGTTCTGTCTGCCGCATAACCCTTCAGAACCAGACCGTTCAAGGGTGTCCAGTCCCCTATTTTTACCTTTAGTTTTTTACCTGTCTCCGCATTCCTGAACTTTATCTTGAAGTTTTTCTTGGTGGCGTTCAGGCTTGTCTGTCCCTGCAGTTTCCATGTTCCTGTGGAGGAAAACAGGGGTATTGTTCCCTCGAAAACGGAAACACTCATGTCCACACCGTCCTTGCTTGCCGGAATATCCCCCCTTATAGAGACCCTCCATGGCCTGTTCGGTTTCGATATCACGATATAGTCCCAGTCACCCGCCGTATTGTCATTTCCATACTGGACAAGGCTGCCGTTATTGACAAATCCTGTCGTGGGTTGTTTGGATAGATCAGCCATAGATCAACCTTCCATAATAGTTTCCATTACCGTCAGACATGAATTCGACAATAGTCACCGAACCCGCCCTTGTATCGATAAAGGGCTGTCTACCATGCCATCTGACAGATGCGTCGAACTCAACCTCGCAATTACCCTCATAGGATTGCTGGAGAATGACTGTCATGCGTTGCAGCTGGCTCTCTTGCCCTTTACCGAGTGAAATCCTGCACGCTTTCCGGAACAGAAGACGATAGCTGATCTCTCCCGCTTTCGGGAACATAAGGGTAATGGCCGGATCATTCACGATCCTGTTTTCGATCGGTATACCGGCAGAAAGACGATCGACAATCTGCCCACCTGTCATTTCCTGTCCCAGCGATCCTTTCGCGAGACCCTGTGTCATGTCAAACCGGCTCATTTCGATTTGCCCTCAAGTTTCACCAGACGTGCCTCGAGATCGTTGATCTTCTGTTTATGAGCGGCCAAAAGCATGCAGAGAACCTCTGTATATCTCAGGTTCTGGCGTAAAATGACATTCCCTTTCTCATCTTTTGGAATTTCCTGGACGGACTTGAGAATCGGGTTCCCGTTTTCATCCTTCTCGCCTGTATCCACCACCCTGAATTCAGGTGATGCATCCTGCGTCCACATGGCATAATCGGACGGGTCAAGTCCGGCATCCATGATCGCCTTTTCAATATCCTGCGCGATAAAACCTGTATGGACACGTGCCTTGTCCTCACCTTTCTCTTTTATCGCGTCATTCAGCCTGTAATTGACAACATTGACATTATACAGGGCATCCATCAGTTTTTTGTCTGAATTTCCGGCTTTCTCATCAAGGATGGATGTGATGGTCTTGACGTTTTTGTCCGAGGTCACGTTTGGTGCGGTCTTTGTGAAAATATTGTTCCATGAATTTCCGCCACGTCCCAGATCACCACCGCCATCATTGAGGGGATGAAAGGAAATGGCCCCGAAAGCGAAATTCGCATTGGTTCCGTCCGACCATATCGTGTTGACAAAAGTCTTGTTGTTTCCCTCATTTCCATCGGAGTTCACGGAATACTGCATGTGAATTTCCCTGGAATTTGGATTTGGTTCATAATCCTGTGTATAATCATCATTTATTGCTCTCAGACCCGCATTGATCCAGGTGAAACCGTCATCGGTTTTTGGAGGCGGATAGGTGAACTGACCGGTTTTATCAAGAATTGTGGTTCCCAGGGGTTTGTTCGCTCCATCCTTCGCGAAATAGGTATTGGGGTTTATCTTCTGGTTGATATCGTCAACACCCTTCTTCGCCTCATTAGCCGCCGCATTGATATTGGCGATATTGCCGTTTATATCATTTACCGTTTTGGCGACTTCAGAGAGTTGCTTTGGTGTAACGCCACCATCAATTGAAACGGTACATGCGGAAAGATCAAGGTCTTTTGGAGAATTGTTGGCCATTTTAATATCCTGTTAAATTTTATTGATTGATTTTAGGTCTGTCTGTCATTCTGGCGAGCAGAGAACGCCGCCATTGTTCATGCTGTGTCTGTAATGGACACTACCGTCCGTAAGAACGATATTGCCGTCCAGGGACAATCCTTTCGGCATGGACTTGCCACCGTTGACATAGCTGTCCGGTGCAAGAAAAACGCTTCCGTTTATTGAAAAGTCATCAGGCAATGACGCGACCTGATCCATCGCCACGATCTGTCCGTTATTGTCCCTGAACAGACCCGTATCCACACTGATGACCGTACCGTCATCCATCTGGAATTCAAGATTTGCATCATTGCCCATCGCGATGGAACGGATACCGTTGCCACGTACACCTGTCGCTCCCATAACGACAACAATACCGTCATCCGGATTTTCGTAAAGTATTCCCTCCTCGCGAATGGGAAGGATACAGACAAAATCAAGAGTTTCCTCCTGTTCTGTCGTTATCTCGCATCGTAGGGGAACATTCCGGTTCAACTCCCCACCGCTCAGTCGAACCGTGAAAGTCTGGTCCTGGAATGTGTATTTGTCAGCTGTTACCTTGCTGTCACTTGCGGAACCGACTTTCACCGATGCAATCCTGTCATCAGCCAGCATGCGGTTCTTTACAGAAAAACTGTAGAATTTCTTTTCTGTAGGCCCCTTGCATGACAGTCTCAGTCTGGTACCTCCAAGACATCCTCCAGGCAATTCAAATATTTCACGATCAGTCTGTGAAACATCTGTTTCCTTGTTATTCTGTATATTGTTTGGTTTGTCTTTCTCAGTTGAAGTATCTTTTGCTTCATCTGGATAAGGTATAGTCAATTTTGTATTTTTTTGGCTTCTGGAAAAATCATACACCATTATTTATATCCTGATTTTCTAGTTAACGTGTGAACTGAAATTTTATGTAACCTGTTGTTCCATCCCCTCCCTGCCATGAATGTGGCGATTGCCTATCCCTGGTGCACCCACCCGCACCACCGGCTCCGTAACCTGAACCCGATTGTGCCTTGTCCGCCCAGTCCGGTGTTCCACCCTTTCCCAGTGGAGTGCTTCCACCCGCACCGCCAAGATGATCATCCTCTGTAGCGTTATCGACACCATGTCCCCCGTCCGTACCATTCGGACTTCCTCCCTTGCCACCAGCCGTGTCCAATATGCCGCCACCGGCATAGGGTGTATTTCCACCACCGCCACCTGTAACCCTTAGTATTTCAGTTTCATCAATCTTTACAAAACTGTCACCTCCATTGCCTCCGGCATCATAATTTCCAATTCCACCGCCCCCGATTTGTAAAAAAACCTTTTGGTTGGGCATCACGTCATGAACGATGTTCTGCTGGTAACCGCCGGAACCGCCGCCACCGCCAGACTTGCCACCGCCACTCTCTTCACCGCCACCGCCACCGCCGCCTCCGGCAATCAGCCATTCCATTTTCATCTTTCGGCATCCCTTTGGAATGACGTAATTATACTGACCGGCGGTCAGTTCAATGACAGGCTGATCCGTCCATATCGCCTCTCCCCATTCCATCTTCGGTATCAGGTCAACGCCGGCCACCAGCACACGCGGTGTATTCCCGATACTGTATCCGTTCTGGGACGCGTAGTTTCTCACCCCGTTGCTCAGGTCATTCAGGATATCCGCCGTTATCAGGTCTCCCTTCTTGATCATGTAATGGTCAAAGCCGTCCATCTCCCTGCGGTATTTTCTGACAACCTCGTTATAGTCATCAGCATAGAAAATACCGTTGATAAAAAGGGTGTTTCCCTCATAGTTATGCATTGTCTTCTTCCCTAATTCTGCCTGATAACGCATTCAACAGGACGGATTGAGGTCTCGTGACTGTTTTCCAGGGAAAATCCGATATGTCTCTCACCGCTTTTCGCTTTTCTGGCCACACCGGATATTTCCGAAATGGTTACCGGATCACCCTTGTCGATCATGCCTGTCACGAGAACGGGAACACGTCCTGCCAGCGCGACAGGTAACGCGTTCTTTCTATCCCTGATTGCCGTATTCATTATATAGGCTGGGGATGTTGAGATGACCCCATAAAAAAAGCCCCCGATGGAGGCTCTTGTTATCTCTTTCTCACCGCCTATTCTCACAAGCGTCCCTGGATCATATCTCTCATCGGCAATATAGTATTCCGCAAGGTCTGCACAAAATGCGGACATGGACTCACCATTGAAATACTTTCCCGTAATGGTTCCCTTGCTATCCATGGTATAAAATTGTTGCTCTCCACTGCTGTTCGCATAAAAAACAAGATCGGTCTTGTTATTATTGAAATCCTCCTGGAGATATATCCCGCCGGTTTGCCCAGGCCTGTTCACAAGGTTTAAGTGAATAGATGAATTTCCAACGATTAAACCGTTTTCATTCATATTATTGTTTGTACTGTTGATATTCAGTATTCCATTATTGATAGTTCCATTATTGATAGACAGGTTGTCGGAAATCATGTTGTTACTGACAACAGATTCACTTGAATTGATATTTTTACACTCTATTGTTCCATTTTCTCGAAGGACGATTGCATTGTATACCACACCATTGATTTTGCTCTGGATGGTTATTTTCTTGCCTTCATTCAGGTCATGGGTCGCGAATATGCTCATGGTATTGTTTTCATTAAACTGCCAGATTACCGATGGAAGGTTTAGAACACCATTCTCATAATCTCTATTGCCACGATTAATGATAATATTATTGTCTTTTACAATAAGAGTACCATTACATTCCATTCCACCGTTAAATTGGAAATTGGCCGCTCCATTGATTAAATTAAAAATATTTCCTGTAAATGATGAATACTGTGTTCCCAACTGAATACCATTATTTGTAATGGTAAATATATTCTTGTCATCCGCATTCCTGAATGACCATACACCATCGTTCCCGACCAGATAACTCTTTTTTCCATTATCAAATATTTTCTGTCCGGTCGTTTCCATGGCACCGGTCAGCTGGTCACCAGATTTCTTGTAAAACTGTCCCATAAAATCTTTCGAAAGCCAGTCCAGATCACTCCTGTTCAGCTTGTCCTTTATCTGGTTTAACGGTTCCGCCGTAATCCTGTTCGATATTGTCGTTCCCTGCGGCCATTTTCTTGAAACCGTATTTTCCCGACCACGCAAGACCGTGAACTTGTTATTGTTTTTCGATGTTACAAAACAAATTTCCGTATTCTGGTTGTTGTTTCCCTCTGACAGGGTAATGGCGAATACCTGATTTTCTTTTTCAATATTGGGGAAAAACCCCTCGTTACCTGATAAAATCTCGATAACCGTGGCATTTTCGTCTATATCGGATGCCAGAATTGTATCAAGATTGTTACCGAATAAAAAATCATACATTGACTATATCTTCCAACTCAAATTCAAACATAAATGGCAGATTGATTGTCTTGTTCAGCAATACCCCTTTCAGAAGCTCTCTATAGGGACTTTTTTGCAGATCATTCAACAACCTGATGGTTATTTTCCTGTTCTCCGCAACAATGGAAATACTGTTCATATCCATGTCGCCACTGTTATAACTCAAGAAACGGTAAAGACGGCGTTTCAGCCATGGGATCGTGAAATGAAAACCATCCTCTCTATAGACATTCCATTCGATTATTTTCTTGAATTCAATATCCGTTATCTCGTGACGGAACGAATTGGACAGAATTTTCGCATCATTGGGTGATATCGTGTTCGGGTCATCAATATTGATACCCATCTCGACAATGGTTTGCGCATTCAATAGGGGTTTTCTGGAAATCCCGTATAGATTTTTGGCAACATAATCAAGAAATTTACCGTTTTTTGTCTTGTAATTCGGGATATTCAGCTTTCTTATCTCGTCAAGATACCTGTCCGTGGTCTCGTTATGAACATTGACAAACGCGTTGAGATTTTCATCCTCTTTCCATTGCCAGTACAGATACATATACAACTTGTGCGTGTATGGAGGGATATTGACATAATCAGACATTTCCGTTCCCCACAATACTGATGTCACTATCAGATGTCTCGAAATAGGACTGTGGATCACCCTGGATGATCTTGTTGCTTTCAAGATTGGACTGGGCGACATTGTTGATAAAGACGACAATATCAATCTTGGTGATAAGATTCTGGTTGAAAATGGAGTTTACCTCGTTAAGAAATATATTCTCGATCCTGTATTTGCTTATCGGTTCGCCAATCCTTATATTGTTGATATATTGCGTGATCAGCGGAATGATTGTTGTCGAAATCAGGCTGTTATAAATATTGCTGTCAAAATTCGTGTACCATGTCAGCTGAATGGACACTTTCTGTTTCAGCGGAACGATAAAGGGAATTCCATAGCTGTCCGCCCCGTCCTGCAGGATAATATTTATGTTCCTGACATTCTGGTCAAGTATCAGTCCACCTCCATAGTTTTTACCCCCTGATGTATCGACAGGAATTGAAAAGCTGTTGTCATTGATATAGGTGATCGGGAATTTCGAGTTTATGAGTGACGGATATTCATCGGTTCCTGAAAATGACACCTCGTCTCCCGTATGTAACCCATGCGCAAGATTGGTATAGATGACAGTAGGGTTCCCATTGTCTATCTTGGAAATATTGATGATGGATGGTTGCAGGATACCTATTGTAGGTATTGTCTGGAATATCGCGTTGGCCACCTCGACAGGATCACCACCCCCGACAATCACGGAATATCCTTTCAGGGTTGATACAACGGACAGAAGTCTTGGAATAACCCCGTTGATGGAAAGTATCCTTGTCTTTATCATCTGGATCGTCCCTATCGAGGCAACCTGTCCCGCATCCATCAGTCTTTCCCTGTAACTTGCCTCGTCCTCGATTTCCTGTCCAGGGTTGCCATCCTGAGGATTGCTGACAGTCAGGGTAAGATCACTCCTGATAGAGGATTCAATCTTGGTTATCGTATTCGCTGGAATGTCGAAAATTGAATCATCATCACTGACCACATACACAAGTTCCGAATTTCCAAGAGAATTGACCACGGCAGCCTCCTTAACATAGAAACGGTGGACACCGTCGGAAACAATAAGTCCTTTCGGAATGACAAAACCTGAGGTTCCTCTGAAAACGACATAGGCGTTCGCATTGGTTTTCTGTTTTCTCGATATACCGTAAACCGACCCGATCTGGTCAAGAAGCGCCTCATTCGCGGTTGACGCAGAAATGGAATTGATCAGATCGATCTTTGCCTGGTCAATGAACAAAAGACACCCGATCGAGGTTGAAAGAATATCCTCGATCAATGTCCCTGGCAATTCGGCGGTGAATTCAGGTGATTTCTCCTTGATGGAGGCAATGAGGTCTTTCCTGATATCCACCGGATTTTTTGGGGAAATCCCCGCTTGATTGATAGTCAAATCAGTCATTTAGGTTAACCTTTATATTCTCGCTTACTGATTGCCCGTTTAATTTGATTATCTCGACCTTGTAGACAACCTCGCGATCAACATCGTGGTTAAGACGCTCGATTGACAGATACTGGAAATAGGGAGCGAATTTTTCCTTGACAATGGATACGTAATAATCCGGATATATATTCGTCGCGATGGTCTCGGTCGCTGGTATTCCCCAATCGGCACTGAATGGACTTTCACCCAGGATCAGACGCAAAACCTCGATCAGCCAGAAAATATATATCTCGTCTGGATCGGTGATAACAATCCATTTCGTCCTGTTCGTGTTTTCATCCCTGATTTTATGATAAATTCTCATGCCGGTATAACCGCTCCTGTCGGGGATCCCATGTTTCCGTTACTGTGCGTGTGGGACATGAAGTCAATACCGTTAATGGTGAGCCCTCCCTTTATGTCGACCTTCCCCTTGATGTTCAGGTCACCATCGATCGATATGGAGTCAGCCTTCATTGTAATCTTGCCATTTTCGCACTTGATAATTGACGATTTTCCTGACGAGCAAATAACCGCGCCATTTTTTCCTCCAATGATATGGATCGTGTCATTGTCCACCTTTTCCTGTGTGGCGTAATAGATGGGAATGAAGGCCATGTTGGAAATGTTGAAGGTTGGGACATTTTCCGGAGCAGTCTGTCCAAGACCGCATATATGCTCTATATTCACGCTTAACGGGATAAGTATCCCTCTGCATCCCTTCTGTATGGGAAGACGTATGTATTCCGGGGACAGGACGGGAGCCTGTATTTTCGGATAGGCTGTTTTTGAGGAAACTTCTATATTTACCGTTACGGAAACACCGTCAAAGCTTTCCACTATTGCTGGAAGGATGCCGCTGTTTAGGTTTTGCCGCATATTAACCATGTTTTCGGCCGTCTGCTTCAGACTCTCGAATATGGGATATTTTAGTCCATCATCAATCATGTCAACTCAATCCGTTTATTTTTGGTGCCGGTGACTTAACCAGGGCATTATCCATTGCCGATACTGTCAGGATCGTTATCCATTCATTGGGACTTGGTGATTTGTAATTGCCAACGTGCTGAAGGGAAGTGACGAGAAAATCACCGTGAAAAATCACGTTGTTTTTCTGGGATGAATTCTTTCCCCTGTTGAACAGCAGATCGGTCGCGTTGTCGATTGGTTGGATTATACCGTAGTAACTGACCTCATCAGGGAAATTGATGATATCGTTAAGGCTTATGTCCGCTCTCATCAACAGTGTTACCGTGATATCGTTATTGTCAGACCAGGTTGGTTGCCCAATCATCTCATAGGGTTTCAGCTTTATTTTCCTGCCAAACCGATTGTCCGTTGCATACAGTGTCCCGCCCGCCTCATAGATATTGATTGGTTTGCTTTTCCTGTTTGACTTGCAGAAATTGCTGAGAGCCGTGGAGAATTCCTGAAGATTGTTATACACGCCACCCTGGTCAAGAAGACACTGGAAATCCTGCGATATATCTATCTCTATCTTTTCATGGGGGAAAGTGTTTTTAAGGGTCGACCTGATGGCGTCCCTGAGGCTTTGTCCCCTTTTCCATGAAAACACAATATCTGGATCGATAACCAGTTTTGTCGGCCCTATGAAAAAGCTTATCGTCTGGTTTGTCCCTACCCAGTTTCCATAGGGGCCGCAGATAATACCTTCGAGCAGAATACCGTAATTATCCTTTTCGACAATATATCCCTTTGTCATTCCGCCCCATATGCGTATGTATTTTCCCCTGAGGTCATTGGCCTGCATGAGGGTCTGCAACGGGATACCCTGAATCTGGACAAAAGACGTCCCCAACTGGGACTGGTGATAATAGCACATGGACAGGTTCATAACGATATTCAATGCGCCCGTATTCATCTGCCTGTTGTCAAGATGGCTGGAAAATACAGTGATGGGTTTGCGTCCAATCTGGATCTGCCTGTCCTTTTCCTTCTCGTCGCCAATCTCCATCTCGAAAAGATTGGCTATCTCAATTCTGTAATATCGCATCGCTATTTGACCATGATCATGTTCTGATCATTCCTGAAAACAAGACTGTTGTTGAAAAAAATGTTGAATGTCAGGTTGATATCCCTGTTTTCCGTTGAAGAGACCAGGGGCGCGATCTTGATGACATTCTGCTGAAGGTCGGAAATCCTGAAATACCAGCGTTGCGAATAAAGGTTGTACATGACCCTGAATATGTAATCCCGGTTATCCATATTGATCGTTATCTGATAAGGGGGATCAGAGTTATTGTCTGGTGTGAACTGATATTTTTGCATTGTCATTGTCCCAATCCGGGAAATGAGAATATTTTTGCTGCCGATTCCCATGTCGGTTTTGTAAGGTTTCCAGAGGTAGCCTTGTTCATGAAATTGTTCAGGACAACCTTTGACTTGGCATTGGACACAAGCGACTGGATGAAATCAAAACGCCATACACTCTGGAACTGGCTTGACCCGTCAATTGTCGAGTTGACATCGGACACCCTCAACAGGATACAGTCCCGATAGATATAGGACGGTGTCAGTACGGTGTACAGGCCGCCATTATTGTTATGATAGTTCAGGGCATTGATGAGATTGCTGAATTTTGCCGTTTTCATGAGTGCGTGCGTGCTTTGCCCGATAGGACACATGCAGATCAGTGAAATGACGTTCGCCTCACTGATCAGGGAATTCGCTGCCGTGGTCTGGTTATAGAACGGTGTTGTCGCGATGGCATTCTGGATAACCGTCCCTCCGGCGATCGGCTTGAAATTGAGAAATCCCTGTCCATTGGTTATTCCCTCGATATTTCCCGTTATGGCGTTGGAAAGAACGCTCATTCCCTCGCTTATCGCGATGATGGGAAGAACGCCACCCATCAGCTCGGCAATGCCACCGGTAAGGAAAATCGGGGATTTTTCAAAGGCCAGTCCGTATATTGTACCTAACATCAAATACTGTATGAACCTTTCAGGATTTTTGGAAAGCCGGATGCCATTCTCGCGTTGACGCTGGTTGACCCGCCCGTGTTGTTATTGACATTCAGATGGATATTCTGGGGATCCTGATAATTTTTCAAATATCTATCAATATCATTTAGATATTTATGCTGGGGTGCAGGAAGATTATTTTCCCAGTTTCCATGCTGCCTTCTCAGATATTTGGCCATATTTCCCTCACCCCAGTTATAGGCGACAACCGCCTTTCTTGGATTTTTGAATACCTCCATCAAATGCTGGATATCCCTTCTCGCACCTGTGGCACTGTCATAAAAATCGAAAGGATTCTTGACACCGTAATCCTTTCTTGCCGCGGCGGTCATCTGAAAGGCACCCATAGCGGTACTTGAACGATTGACAGCAAAATCATTTCCACCAGATTCTTTCCAGCGGATAGCCTGCATGAACTTGTTTGGCAAATGTAATGCTTTGTTGATCGAATCAAGATATCCATTCTTGTATTTTTCTGAATAGTATCCCTTTACATTGGGAACCGTATAGGCAGCCTGATGATATTCTGGAAGAGAATCATGTTTGAATAACGGAAATATTGCATTTGATCTGTTATCAGTATTTTTCGAATTATCAGGAAACAATTTTCCGAACAGATCCTTAAAAGGATTGATAACATTATTCTGAAACAGATCCCTCAGAGGATTGATCATGCTGTTCTGGAATATATCCTTTAGTGGAATTATCACGTTATTCTGGAAAAAATCCTTCAGGGGTGGAAAGATACTATCCTGGAATACCTTTTTTATCCCATCGAATATATTGTCACTTCCAGTAATCTTTCCGAATATATCCTTTGCAAAATTACCGATTTTTTTAATTCCGGTAATGAGGTTAATAATATTTTTTTCACTCGCAATCTTTCCGACAATATCCTGGATGAATTTGCCAAGCTGCTCGATTTGCGGTGCAGCCGCCGCGATGGCCATGCCAAACTTGTTCTTGAGAAGATCGGCCGTGACGCCAAGACTGGTATTCAGATCCTGCGATCTTTTCAGTATGTCATCGGGCTGGTTGAGCTTGACGCTCAACTCCTTGAATTTCCTGTTATTCTCCTCAAAATTCTTTTTTGGTATCAGGCTGAGTGTCTGGGGAAGGTTTGGTGATATTCCCAAAAGTTTCAATATCGGGTTTTGACCGAGATACTGGGCATTATCTCCCTTATGCTCCCTGCCGATACTCGCGACTTTATTCATCAATTTCACGAAAATTTCCGCATTGGAATCCTTTCGGCTAATTCCATCGACCATGAAAAGACCGCTTCCCATCTTTGTCCGCTGCTCGTTGATATTCCTGACGATATCCTCGAAATTTACATACTGTCCCCATGTATTCCTTCCAGCCTGCAATTCCCCGTTTGTGAGACCAAGATCACGCGCCTGTGTCCTGAGATTGGACGACCGGCTTGTCGATGCCGCTATGCCGAACAATCCTCCCGTGGCTACACCCGCCGCAATTCCTCCTATGAGGGGAACGGATCGTACCGCCCCCATCACGCCGCTTATGGCCGTGGAAAATCCGTCCTTTATTGTCAGTCTCGTGATCGCCATGGTCAGTTTCCTGATCGCGGTCACGAGCGGATTGTTGTTCACCCTGGTGAATATGTTCCTTGCGCTGTCAAATGCCTCGCCTGACCGTTGCCCGAATTGCCATGCCTTCTGTCCCATGTTCCATAACCCGTATGTTTGCAGAGGGAACGCGCGCGCGGAAAGGCTGAACATGTTCTGGAACCCGCTATTGGACAGGTTTCTCACGTCACCGAACAGCTTTCCTCCCGTGGGGGAATGGATTTTTGGCGCGACCTTTGGAAATCCGGCAAAAGCTGGCTGGACATGAAGGTTCTTCATTGATTCCCTGAACTTTTTCGAGTTGCCGATAACGGTGAGCTGAACCTGTGTTATCACGCGCAAGTCCTGGGCAATCATCTTCAGCGTGTTGGATATGCTTTTGTCGACAGTCAGACCGATATTCTTTGGTGTCGCGATATCCCTCTTGAAATTGCTGAACAGATTGGAGAATTTCGAGAACTGACTGAAATTTGTATTTATCTTGACGACTGGAACTTTGACCATTTTTGATTGCACCCATTAAAAAAGCCACCCTGATGGATGGCTTGTATCGTTTTGATGGTTTATTTATAAAAACTGTTTATCTATACGGTAAGCTCAGATATGAGCTCACCATAAATGTTAAAAATCTGGTCGCTCATCGTTAAAATCATATATTCCGCAATGAATCGATATCATCATCAATATTCCCCAGTAATGAAGTGATGCATTTTAACGTATTTATCAACTCAAGTTTGTAAGTCGGGTCTTTTGGAGACAAACAGTCAATGCTCTTGATAACCTTCTTCATGATCTCATTATGGACATTCAGATTTTTCACGCAATTTTTCACCGCTTCCTCAATAGAATGTATCTTTTCCTCGTGGGAGCAACTCTCGTTAATATTCAGAGTTATATTGGTCATAACACTAGCCATTCAATCTTTCATTCAATTGTTATTCAACAATCGATATATTTTTTCTTGTAAGTCTTGATATCATTGAACACAACCCTACATAAAAGAGGCCTATTATTCATAAACCATACTGGGCACGTAGATAGTGACCCTCTCCAAACAATCGGTTCACTATCTACAATATGATTATATCGATGTTTATCGATACAAATAATAAAGCTTGTTTATATATGATTAATATTCATTAACTAAAATTAACCAGTGAAATTAAGATATCAAGATAATATTTCTTAAAGGAATTAACTTTTATTTCTTTGAATTATTAATTCTTTACTTAATAAATAAGTGTATATATTATAATCCACTTCACTAATTCCGGTTATTACTGTTACCGATCACGTCTATACATGATTCGAGAACATTTCGGACAATCTGGTCAGTCCCTTTGGCGTTATCCTCACCTGTTCACTGATCCTGCTTGTTCCATCACTCAATGAAACCTCCGTCACCTTGTGCTCAAGCAATCCCTGCTTGATCTTGTCCTGATAGGCAAGCCAGTTCTTGTTGCCAGTCCGTCGGTAAATCCATTCATGGGAATTGAGATAGAAAAACAGTTCCTTTGGCCCCATCTGAAGATTTTTCGCCGCGTCCGTGATGCATAACGAACCGTCCGCCGTTGCAATGCGATCAAATCCATCCGCCTTCGGTTTCAATGCATTATTCTCATTTTCAAGCATCATGCATTTTTCCGTATAGGTTAATAGCGTGTTTCTCAGAAAGACGGGATCATCAAGATTGACGACAGGCTGATATTTTCCCTGGACAAGATCATCATACGCACGAATGACCTTCAGATGAAAAGCCGGACTGATCCACATTGCATAGGCGTAAACAAGTTCCTTGACGACATAAGTGCCTTGTTCAATTCCACCTTTTATTACATTTGTTGGCGATACAGAAATTCCTGTATCGGTGATTTCTTTAACTAATTCAACAGTTTGTTTATTTTCTAACCAATAAGAAGGCCCATTTTTCCTTTCACCACCAGATGCCTTATGACAGTCATTTAAACAATAACGACCTTCTTTATCTTGTCTGATTTTAGTGTTAACAATTATCAGTTCTTGATGAGAAAAAGAATGAAAGGGTTCATGTGAATTTGTATTTAGATTTTGATCCATAACGGCTCTCCTTTACCCTCATTAATAATGAGAGTATTTTTTCATCGTCTCTTGCTAATGCTTGAAAGAATTGTTGGTTGTCGGTACCAGATGAAGACGACCCTGCCCCATCACCTTATCGATATGGTTCCGGATGATGTTCTCACCTTCATAACCGAGCCATTCACTGATCCCGTCGATGTGATAGATATACCGACCCGTTTCTCGACTGATCTGGATCATCGATGCCTTGTCCGTCCTGATAAGATACCGGTGTATCCTTCCCGAACATCTGCATGACAATGTCCGTCTCCCTTTCTGGGGAACGTTCTTTTCCTTCAATACGGCGATGATAGGTTTGTAGTATGTCACGAAAGCGGCGGATGGATCGAAACCTGTTTTCAGGAATTCGACATCCCGATACACTTTCTCGAAATCTTTCCGCAAAATTGCAACGGCCTTGTTGACAACCGATTTGGTTATCCCGCCGTATTGGATAGGTGATAATGTTTTTGATTGATTACGTAATTGATTTTCACACCAGATAAAATAACGACGAATTAGGCGACCCTTTTCATTATTTTCAACCATCGCCAATTCTTTGGCCATATCAAGAGTTATACGGTAAATATTTGTTGGTCGTCCTCCAAGAGGGTTTTCGCCAAAATTGGCGAAAACCTCATAATCAACTTTTTCAACAAAACCATATCTTGTTATTCTTCTTTTAATCCAATTTGTATAATCTCTCCCAACTCCCAAACCTTCATGTAAATTTCTCGCATCAGCAATTCCCAAAACATTTTGTCCACCGATTACAACATCTGTCGCAATACATAATTGAGATATTTCTGAAAACTCTTTTGGCAGTGTATTTGCATTATTAGAAATACTTGCTATATTCTGATTATTCATGTTAGAATTTCTTTCGTGATTTTTTTAGATAAAGCAGCGGGTTCGTCGCCAAACTGAGCCGCTGCTTTTTTAACTTGTTCAATACAAAATACTATTTGAGCATTTAAAGAACGTTTATTTTCCTTCGCCTCCTCGTGTATCCATTCTGCTGTTTTAATCGGGATTCTTAATCGAAAAAATTTTGTATTATTCATAATTTTCTTCAAGTAATTTAATTTATTATTATGACGCAAAATGCGTCATATACATAATGTTCATAAATTGTTATTGCTGTCAATAGTATCTTGTTAAATTTATACTCCTCATATGAGATAAAATATTATGAACGATTTTTCCCATTTTAGATTGAGGTTACCTGTTGATCTAAAAGAAATAATAGAAAAAAAAGCCAAAGAAAATAATCGTTCGATCAATGCAGAAATTTTATATATTTTATCAAATCATTATAAAACATTTGATAATGTTGAATCCCCGCTACCAATACATGGAATAGATTACCCAATAAGTTTAGATGAATTATTTAAATTAATTAAACAATTGAATATAATCACGGAAAAATTAAAAAATAATAAAAATAATACAGATGATTAAATTCATTGATAACGATATGCTTTTCTCTAAATAAGAATGTATTTGAATGTTTTTTAAATAAATCCTCCAAAGTTTGGATTGACACTTTAATTTTTATTTTAAACGAAAAGGGGGTACGTAAAACGTACACCCTATATATTAATGATAGTACTGAAGGATGATGTCGGTATTACCGACGCAATCGAAGTAAAAACCAGTAATTCAAATAATAATATCTTTTCATAATCAATAAACTGTATGTGAATTATTAAATATTTGTTTTGATACAATAACCTTATACTGTATTCAAATTAAATTACCTATCATTATTGGATTTAAAGAATTGAATAACAGTCAGACCTTAATATTTTGTTTTGTAATACTATATTTGATCACTCCAATTTTCGCTTTTTTTGCATCCAGGCGAAAAGGCAGAAACTATTATCTATGGACGCTTTTAACCTTGATCATAAATCCTGTAATCTTAATATTGGAATGCCTTCCCAATATTAATTTTAATCAAGTTTGTATTGTTCCATGCAGAGCTTGCAAACAAGATATATCGTATGCAGCTTCAGCTTGTCCGCATTGTGGACAGCCGCAAAGAAACAGGGCTTATGAATTAACCTCCTTTGATAGATTTTCAATACTTTGTGAAACTGTCATTTGTTTTTTCCAGTCAATAATATTCATATGCAGTATTTTTATATATTTCTATCTATACTTGTTTTACTCGTTATTCACGAAAATTATAGGTCATTTTTTTTAAAAAGCACGCATAAGCTATTGATATATGATCTTTATTTATTGGATTAATTGTTATGTTTAGAAAAGTTTTTGTTTTCTTTATCATTTTTGCATTACCTATCACCAGTCAAGCTGCGGATAAAAATAATGAACCATCTGTTTCTGTGGAATATGGAAATATTAAACAACTTATCAAAAATTATTATGCTTCCCAAGAGTTTTGCAAAGGTTCATCAAAAAATGATGGCGAAACCGATATCATGTGTAATTACGCAAATGCCGCAGTTAAAAAACTAGATCAGCTAGGATGGTGCTTTGGATATGATGATCAACCTGAATCTGATAAAGAATGGATAAAATGTCCAAAAAATACTACAAAAAAATTAAAACCAAACATAATAAAACCTACAAAAAAATTGGAAACAAACACAGTTTCTGATGATATCATTAAAGAGGCTTTAACAGATGTTGATAAGTCATTTTGTAAAGATGGTTTACAAAGTTTAGTAGAAATAGTTAAGCAATGCTATATGTTGTATGATGGTCAAATTTACCAATCCGCAAATAAATGTATGTTAGAAGACCTTTCATTGATATCGTATAATCAAAAAGTTGTAAATTACGTCAAAAATAAAACTGGAAATTCCATAACAATACCATTTCTAACTGATCAAGATATTTCTGATAGAGAAAAAAGATATTTTACTCCTTTCTTTGGAGATATTGCAAACGCAATGGATTATTATAACCATGGTATTAATGAAATTACAGATAAAATGAGTGAATGCTCAACTTATCTGATAGGACAGTAAATATCACCCCGATATATGCCACCCTTCACCACCATATTTTGATCCGTCAAATCTGGCGAATCAAACCCGCACGTGTTTTCCCATGGAGACATGAACGGCGGTTTTCCACCAAACCGGTGAGATAATATTCTTTAGCTTTACCGCCATTTATAACCCGCTCCACCGTGGCGCTGGGTTCCATTTTATCTAATTTTACCACTCATCAGATATGATGACTGACCCTATTCCCTGTATGATCATAGGTGAGCCCATATTTGGGATTACCTTCATATATAAACCACTCCAATATTATGCCATTACTGCATAAAAATTATGTGATTTTGGTTTTTTAAATTTGTTCCGTTCTGTTTTTTGTTATATTTATTCAATGATTTTTTATTAAAGGATTTAAAAATATGGCTGATGATGACGATAATATAAAATCTATTGATGAAGAAAGATTAAATTCAGATTATGATTCTACAAGAGAAATAGTAAAAATATTACTGGATTTTATAAAAAAACAATTTAACTCGTTGGGAATGGATGATTTTCATAAACTTGTTAATCCATCTTTGGAAGATTTACTTAAATATGTTATGAACATGCAAAAGATTGTTCTAAAATTGGAAAAAAAACTTGTTGATATAAAAACTGATGATAGCGAAATTTTCTTAAATTCCATGAGAATACAGAATATTAAACAGGGATTATTGTATGCAGAAAATCTTTTATTTAGCATAAAAAATTATAATAGAAAGGAATGTAAAGAATATCTGGATAAATTAGATAAAAATAATATATAATAATATCAAGGATAAAAGTAATAAAAAGGATCATCATAATGCAATCAAAGAAGGATTATAGACATTATAAAGAGTTTTGTGAAATTTTTCATGAACTCCATCTTGAGGCTCTCAAGATAAAAAAAATTGTAAAAGAATTAGAAGCGAAAGCAGAAATACTATATAACGAAAAAATCATCAAACTTGGAAAAGTAGCTTAAATAATAAAAGTTTCAATGCTCCATATATGGGGCATTTTTTTGTCCCATAATATTATCACATATTAAACATACCCATTAAACTCATAAGATATCTCTGCCTGAAATGCTCGGCGCTTGTATAGGGGTTTTTGTTCCGTTCTATTTTCTGTATGATATCAGCGATAATGTCAAACCGCTCACCCGTCAGTATATTGAAGACTATAGTGAAGAGATTTTCATTTTCCCGTCTGTAGTCCCTTCTGTTTTCGATGTCCCTGATGATTTCAGATAATCGATATAGTTTAATGAGGTTGAATGTATTAACGGACAGGCCAGAAAAGATTTCAATGCCTGTTCGCTCTTCTGGGGAACAATAAGCAAGACTACTGTAAAAAAAATGATCAGACTCAGGGTTTCGTTGAATTCATCCAAATCAATCATTTTCTTTTCAAACGCTATATCAAGCACTAAAGGTTTTTTACTCTTTTCACCACATGCGATGGAAATCAGGGTTGTCCTGTTTATCTCATCAATGATTTCCCCGCTTTTCTCCTCTCCCGCAACATCTTTCAGGTCAAGCAGTGCTGTCTGGTTGATAAGTAGCGCCTGATCCTCATCGGCCTGCCTGTTGAACCTGATCGCCAGACTGTTGAAAATCTTGTAATGTCTCTCAAAAAACTTTCTCGTGATAGGTTTAACACAAGCCTGTATATTTTCATTGATATCAATGATCAGATTAAAATCTTTGTCAAAATACATTATAAATCACCAAAATAATCCTGGTTAACACTTACACTTCCAATCAGCTTGAAAGGGACAAAAGCGGTCGATCCGTTTATGGAAACAGAGTCCATGCTGGAAATACATGATTCCCTGATGGTCAGCTCTTTCATGTTGTAACTGTCAAAATACAGAACCATTTCCCCAAGATAGCATGCTTTACTGATCGTATCGTGCCATTCCCCATATACATTTGATGTTTTCAGAAGATTCACTGTCGCCTCGATCATATAGTAGTTCTCAACCGATTGGATGATCCCCATCATCCCCCTCAGTATGGTTGTATTGGGACTTGTCTGTGAAAATGAAATTCCCTCAATGCTCAGATGTTTCGCCGTGGCGTTCAGGTTTGGGTGATCCGTAAAAGTTACCTTACTTAATGATTTGTTTATCAAACCATCATATAATGGTGTCAATGCCATGATATCTGTCCTTATTGTGCAATCAGGTCGGTGACCTGCAAAGAAAACCTTATTTTTCGCAATGCCTTCAGGGGACTTACCTCAATGGATATCCCTCCATAAACCTCGTTTTTATAATCGTCTGGATTTTGCGTCACATATTCGTAATATGAAATGGCATCAATCCTGTAATTTGTCTGGATTATCCCGTATGCCGCGCAATTGGATATAATCTGGTTGACCTTTGCCTTCAGCCTGTCAATTCCGTCCTGATTGTAATAGAGAGGATTTATCTTGCTATTTGCCGATTCAATAAGGAAGTTCGTTATATTAGATATCAGGGTAAAGCGTATGTAATCAATTCCGTACCAATAGGTGAAGTCATTACCGTCTGTCATAATACCAGGATAGACAAGACTTCTCGCTCCACTTCCATCATTTGGGGGTGACATGAGCATATTCGTGTGGAAATCGTCCTGCAAATGCCTGTTCGCACGATAATCATCATCGGACAGGGGTTCACTGTTATACAGTCTTCTATAGGTCATGGGATTGACCTTGTTTGTCACTGAAGGCTGGTAATTGGACAATTCGTATCCTATGGCACCAACTCCCATTTGCACCATTGTGGATGAATCATTCGTGGCGAGTGTGAACAGTGACTTGATATTTGTCAGATTTCTCTTGTTGTCATTTGTAAAATTGGCGAAAGGGATTGCCGCTACCCCATAACATGCCCTGGAATTGCTGTTATAATCATTTGCCAGCAAAACATACAGGTCATTTGCGGTTGTAAGATCAGACCATACATATCCTGATATGGCGATATAGCAATTATCGTTTAGGTCTGAAAGACTGTTCCTGTTATTCCCTATATCACGTATCGTGACACTTCTGTTTCCCTGGCTGAACCATCCCTCAACTGTGGATCGCATCTCCATTACGGAATTAGTCCAGGAATCAACAAGATATTTGTCAAGATCATCGGCAGAATAGAGAACCGCCTCGACAGCCTGCTGGTCTCCACCCAGTTTCAGGGCCTTGTTCGCGAATATGATAGCCTTTTGCTGGGGATTTCTTGACAATGCAAGCTGATTTTGTGACAGGGTGATATTTACGACTTCATTACCGCTCACATCTGAGTACATTTTTAACCTCGTTATTAAAATTGAATTTCATGAGAACTGTGGAAATAATTTTCTCTTTTAACGCTTCAGACAGTTTAGCCATCTGGATATAGGAAATATCCACCTCGATTGTCTTTTTCAAAGCTACCGTTCCCGTTTCGACTTTGCTGTGGATTTCATCGACAATTGCCGGTGAGCTCATAAAACCGACATAATTGTAGACCATGCTCCATTTTTCCAGGTTACTTAGAAAAATCATGGTCTGTTCATTGTCATAACCATATAGGGTAAATGTCACCTTTTCGGTGACCAGTTTACCAATGTATGTATTTCCATCCACGGTTTCGTATGCTGTTGCGGATGAAAGAGCTTCTGTATCACTAACATTTATTGAAATATAGGGCGGTTTTTTATTGTATGGCGTCAACCATCCTGGATACATATCATAATGATCCTGGAAAAGATCAAACAAACCCATCGAGAACATGATAAACAGGGGAACAGAGGAACTGAACTGCATATTCCTGTTCCTGAAATCGTCTTCCGTATCGAGAAACGTGTTTTGCATCTGCGGTTCGACAATATAGGCTATATTATGGTATATCCCACTCTGATCCGCGTTCTCTCCCGTTTTTCTCAATACATAAAGGCTGTCCTGATAATTGAACACCTTTATTTCATCAATTCCATCTTGAGAGAAATTGAACAATGATTCCCTGGTGGTGATCAATATCGTGGATTCATTCCTGAAACTGTCTTCCTCCTGGTACAATTCATCCGTTTTATGGATCATGCTCTCGATGGATTTTTCTCCACCATGCAACTTAATCCAGTAGACAAATCCCTCAAAAGGCAAGACCGCACGCTTGTAGGTCGTGAAACTTATTGTCTGGCCATCTTTTAGAAAATCCACTCCATTCCTTAGAATATTGGCATAAGGTGAATCAGACATTATTTGAATGTTCCCCAAACCTTCAATGAACTTTCATATAGACCCGTATCCACAAAAGATGGCCTTCTCTGTCCCTTCGCATTATTTTTCAGGCCACGACGTTTTTGTTTGAGACGATGCGTGACACCTTTCAGAGCCGCTTTTGTCGGGACACCAGGTATTCCCACTCTCTCGACCTCCCGGGAGCTGATAAACTTTTTCAAGTCATGTTCTATCTTGGAAAAAGCGGTGTAAAAAGCGCCATTATTAGGATGATTTCCCTCAATGACATCCTGTATGTTGCTGATCAGGGCGTTTTTGAGATGACCCTGCACCTCATCATTATGGATTTCGATAAATTTTCCCATTATCCCGTATTTTTTTTCAAGAAGTAGGGCAACGGAAGCCGTTGTACTGTTATCGTTATAATCATAAGGAATATTGAGAACACCGAGATAAATCTCATCCAGCATCTTAATTCAGCCCCCATATGCTGCCATATTGCTGCATTATATTGAAATACTCTCTACCGTAAGGGGTTCTTAGGGTATCGAGATCAAACGACGAGATGTTTTTATAAAAATCAGGAACCAGCATGGAAGCCGCTGTTGTGTTGTCACTGGCGTTCTGGACAATTCCATTGACTGGATTTTTATTGATATTCATATTTTCCAGGATATTTTTATTGATAAAACCATAACCGTTATCAATACATGCTATAATGAATTTATGAGTTGTATAACTGTATAGAGCCGATTTATAGATAAACGGATCAATAGACAGCAATCTTTTCAATACCACCGCATGAACGGAATAATCATAATAAAATCTTAATATATTTATCAGACTGGTATTGTTATCAATATCTTCCTCAGTAAGTCCCAGAGATTTGAAAAACATCAGATAATCGTCGAATGATGCCTTTTTATCGTTCATTATTGATAGGCAACCGAGAAAAGAGCCTCGAAATTGCTTCCATCTTCATACGGATTTTGTTGGACAATGGAAGTCCCGAGATTTTTAGGATCATTCAAAAGTTCATTGAGAAGAGAGTTTTTATTCAGATTGATCGCAACACCGGACATGATACTGGCATATTTTGACAATGATTCAATTCTTCTCTCTTCACCCGTGTGTTTGACGCAGAAATGATAATGATATTTCAGTTTCTGCAACTCTTCATTGGTGAAATCCTGATCAAACCGATAGGTAAAACCGGAATACCTGGTATTTTTCAATGAAGGTTCATATTCCTGCAAACCATATTCATAAATCTGCCGTAACAGACTTTTCAGGCTTTCTGTATCCGTATCCTTGTAAAATCTTTTATAAGAGAATCTTGGCAAATCAAAAGTGAAAGGGAATCTTTCACCAATTCCCTTCATTGAAAATGTAAACCGGAAATTCTGTGGACGAGCATTTAGAATAAATAATTCCGACATTGTTATTCCTTAATTATTTTTTTGTATTTTTAAGGTCAGGTTCTGATGATTTTGTTTTAGGATCAGGTTCTGACGATTTCGTGTTAGGATCAGGTTCTGACGATTTTGTTCCACCGCCACCATTTGAAGTGTTATTATTGTCTGATGGTTTTTCTGGAGCCTCTGCAAATGCACTGATAATCGTGAACGCTTCTGGACGCAAAACCCATCCTGGCGTGATCTTCATTTCACTCTGCATATGCATACTTGTTCCTGGGAGGGGTGTTATGAAAAGCACCGGAGCGGCTGCATCCGTGTACATCGCGGAACAATCGTTTATTGGCTGCAATCCACCATTTCCCTCACCGAAATAGTTTGTGTTGGCAGGCATGAAAAAAGGGTTTTTCATATTGAATTGCCTTAGACAGACAATGATTGCATCGGCTCCATTGGTTCCTTTGTTTTGCAATGTGTCATCATATGTCCAGAATATTTTTTCACCACTGTCCTCGAGGATTTTATTGACGGTACCCTTTACGGTATGGGTTCCACCACCCGGACGCTGATAGGATGTAAGCTCGACAATTTTCGCTGTTTCAAGTTTTTTCAGACATCTTTGCGGGCCGAGAATTGTGAATTCATTTGCCCGTCCGGATTGATTTGTACGCGCGGTGATATCGGCAATCACGTTCAGCAAAAAGGTCGCGATCTCTCCGGCATCCTGTTCACGTATCCCGATATTGCCATTCTTGTCAGCAGGCAAGGCAGTGTTGAGAATATTAGGCCCGTTCAGAATTCCCTCGCCATATTCTGGCTGAATACCATGTAGCAAACCGTCACGCATCTGGTTGAAATTAGCCTGGAAAAGGGCAATTCTCAATATTTCAGGGGTTGATAGGCCATAGGTTGCCGCAGCCGCTGTTTCATGCCGGTTATAAATTGCCCTGTTTTGCAATAGATAGGTTGGACACTCCAATTGTCCAAGGATAATATCGGGATCAGGAATCTCATTTTGTGAATCCTGTGATATTGTCGATTTTGTCTTGATCCCCATCCGGTTCATATAGACACGCTGATCGGCAAGACCCAATCGTGGCTTGAATGTCCCGTCCGGTAAAACCGCGAAAGCCCCTGATGACTGGGCCTGATCAATCAAGATGCCTGGTTCGACATAGGCAGGTGTCACTCTTTGTCTTGCTGGTGCTAAAATAGCCATTTTCTATTTCCTTATTAAAGTTCTATCAATGCGCAGGTTTCACCATCGCGCCATTTGTATTCATTGTTTTCGATTGAAACGACCCGACTGTTGCTTAGGGCGATACTGTGCAATGCAACATTCAATGGGGTCGCGCTTCCTGTGGCTTCAATCAACATATTCTTGTTAAAATCCCATGAAAGCTTCACGTCGGTAACTGATCCATCAATCTTTGTTCTCAGATTGGGATCGCATTTCACGGCGAGTTTCACCCTGCTTCCCAGTTTTACCGTATTGATCGTTCCACCGCCTGTCATGATCTGTACATCATTATTCCCGACGATCATCAGGTTGTTCGACTGGTTGAAAATAGTGAAACCGTTTATTTTATCGATAGTTGTTGCAAGCTCTATAGTTGGTGAAATGGATGAATTGATGGCCGCTACTGAAATGGTGATCGGCAATCCACCGTAATAGATATTGCTATCAGATTTTTTTATTCTTCCAGCCCTGTATCTGAAATGGGTATCAGGTTCGGCCATTGCCATTCCCTGCAATAACCCGTCACTTGATATATAAAATGAGTTTCTGGCGGTTTGAACGCCCTGCAATATTAAATTAGCCATGTTTATGATCCCTTATTTAAAACGTGCCAGCCTGTCATCGTATCCACCAAATGAATCAAGATAGGCTTTTGGTGAACCTATTGTTCTCTCGATGATTTTTCCGTTATCTCTTTCCCTGATCGTTCTCAGTTTCTGTGAATCCTCTGCCCGCACCTTGTTTTCATCGATAACAGACTGGATTATTTCCGGGATTGCCTTGTCCAGCAGTTTCTTGTTAGAGACGATATTCTTCAATCCTACGGCCTCCCAATCCTTGCTGTATGAAATCATTGGCCCAAGAATTCTCCGTGCATAGGCTTCGGATGTTTCATTCGAGTATGGAGGCGGTGTCTCCTTGCCAAGATAAATATATGCGCTGTCACATTTCGATCTCAGGATACTGTTTTTCTCCTGTTCCTCTTCACCGGAGGAATCATTGTTTGAAAGTTCCTTGGACACGGCTAATCCATCTTTTATTTCTTCTTGCAATTTTTTTTCACCAGTTTTTGCGTCTTCGCCATTTTTTTCTTCTGGTTCAGCATCTTTTTTAGCCTTACCGTCATTTTTTTCAGGTTCTTTAGCGCCTTCTCCTGATTCCGTCGCATCTTTTTTTTTATCCATAGCGACGCTGGCTTCATTCTGCTTGGTAAGATTGCCGAAAAATTCCTTTAATGTATTTACGAGATCATCCTTGGTTACATAATCTTTTGATCCGGATCCCTCATTTTCGGCATCATTACGCCTATCCTTTTTTTCCTCTTCGGAATCTTTCTTTCTATCTTCCTTTACAGGTTCCCTGTTTTCCTCGCTATCGCTACACTTGTCATTTTTTAGGGCTTTCGCGCAATCCTCGAATGCTTCCTCTATTTTCTCTAGATCCTCGTTACGCAACTTGTCATCGTCCTCGTAATCCTGGGCCTCCTGGATTGCATCCCTCAATTTTCTTTTTTTACCGGCGATAAACGTTCCGTCACGTCGTGCGTCACGACGACTGTATTCCTTGTTGAGATCAATCAGCTTATTGACTTTTTCATATATCTCATCAAGCCGTGTTGATAAATTTTCATCGGGCATAATTATGCGTGTTCCTTTTTTGTTTACATGATTTACTGGCGAGTTTATTCCTGGTATCGCCCTACCGCTTTTATCCCAAACACCCTTTCCCACAATTGCGAGATGATCCACGACAAAAGGACTTCCCTCGTATAATGCCCTGATCTTTGAATTGATAAGGACAGGAAAGTTTTTCCTGTTTATAACGGACGGTGATGTGGAATAAATCTCCTTGGTCAGCAATATGCCAAACGGGATATTGAATATCTTGGCTATTCCCCATAATTCCTTCCCGAATATATATGGATAGATTATGGTTCCGACCTGCCTGTTTCTAAGATATTCCGCGTTTACATCATCTTCAGGATGATCGAAAACAACCTTCACACCCTGGCATAGATTGATGAATTTTCTACCAAGAAAAACATTTGGATCACGATAGGTGACCTCTTTCATCCCTCTTTTTTCCGTTCCCCTGACTGATATCTCCGTACCGGTGATACGCATGTCAAAAAGGAAATTTCCGTTGAAATATTGAGGTGATGCCAGTTTTCCCATGGCAATAGCTTTCGCTATATCATTTTCATCATATTCGTACCATTCCAGCGCCTCCCTGACACTCGTCATGATATTGTCGGGAAGTTTTCCTATTTTGAAATATCCATATTCCGTCAATTCATCATTGAGGGAAATATTTTCGGGTTTCTTTGTAAGATCAAACGGTAGTATGGATACGAATTTATTCTTTCCTTCCCATATACTGACAAATGAATCGCATGAGAACTCAAGTTCGATCCCCAATTCCTCACGTGTTTCCCTTGACGCTCCAATAAATGGATTTTCATTTTCTTTCAGATAGCCACCCGGAAAGCTCCATAAACCATTATCTTTTCGTCTGACAAGCAAAACCTCGTCACGATAGATAATCATCGAGCAGGCAATTAAATCAACCATTGATATATTTTTTTCCTTTTTCTGTCAGCATATCAATAGGCAAATCCCGTAGACTGAAAAGATAGACGCCATAACACCTGCAAAAGGGAAGCTGGCCAAACCCGTCAACATCCTCGATATATTGAACGTTCGTTTTCCTGACATATCCATTCCGGACAAACGGATTGTTCTTCAACAGGAAAATATGGCCATCACGTTTCTTATGATCCAGTCGATAGTTATATCCTGTCTCTTTCCAGTGGCTTACCCATTTGACAGCTATTGCACCCTGATCCCTTGCGATTGAATTATTGACAGCCGCCGTGAATTTATGACCCTGATCAATCAACACGCGCCGATTTTCAAATGAAAGACTTTTTAGGGGCTTCAACAAATCACTTGATAATGTTTTAATTGATTGGGACGGTTTTCCCTCACCCATCGTCGGTATGGAAGACACCCATCCACTGAACCTTCTCAAGGTTGCCTGTATCTGCTCATCCCTTTTCAGTCTGATCAGATTTGCTGAAAGCAATACATGCTCTTTTAGAAAATCTCCTGATCTGGCGGATAATTGGGCCTTGTTGAAATCAAGTTTCCTTATCTTGAAATTTTTCCTGTAAGAGGATACGGTCAGGTTCCTCTTCAGAATATTGGAAAAGAACGTGTTGATCTGGTGCCGTGAAAAACTGACAACACCATTATTTAGAAGTTCAGACAACCTTTCCTGCCATTTTGACAGCATGTCATCCGTAATTTTGACATTATGGACAACCTCATTCTCAACCTCCCTGAAGAAATACAGCAATTGTCTATATAGCGACATCTTTCTCTTCTTTTGGTTCTTCTGATTCTTTGTACAGGTAATTGTCAACTATGCTTTGTCTGAGATCATCCTCATCAACATTCAGCTTTATTTTATTCAGGCTGCGAAGGTTGTTGACGCTGTCAATCAGCCAATTGGTCAATGTCGCCTGCATATCGGCTTCCACTTTCGGGAATACACGATCATATACATCAACGATCATTTCCAGTTTCTTCTGGTCACCCTCTGCAATCTGGCTTTCAGATTCAGTCAGAAATGACGGGAAACTGTAGGAAAAACTTTGCTTAAGGGAATAAAAAACCTGCCAATATTGTTCTATGGTTATTTCCTCATCATTCTTACTTTTGAAGATATCACCATTTTCCTTGTTAAGCGCCTTTAGATAATCGAAATTCCACGCCATGCGCATGACAAAATTGTCAATGAATTGATAGGCCCCACGTTCCCATTCACGAATTGATTCAATGAAACGTCCTACATGTTTCGTATCCTCGCTTCCCTCACCAAAACCCTGGGTAAATCTTTGCTGTCCAAGAATTATGGTTGGAATATCCGAGGCATTGGCAATGTCTTCAAGAATATGGTTTCTGGCCATATCAAGAGACCCGTCAATATTCTGTAGATTTAGAGATTCAATGGTTGTCGATGCCCCGACTGAAAGAACGTCATTCGTTGAACCTGCCCTTAACAGTTCACGTTTGATTCCCAGTGATCTGCTGGTGAGTTCCGTGGCGGTACCGACATCGTTTTCCTTGGCTATTATCAATCCGCATTTTTTTGCAACCATGGCGTCCGCATTATTGACGTAAAGCCATGCCTTGAGCAGATGAATACAGTTTTGGTAAACGGAACGTCCCGTAAAACCGAATGCGCTTGTACTGAACTCGTTATAGAGAGGATCACCATTACTCAGAATAAACGAACGGTCTTTCGCCAGGGCCATACCGCTTCGCAACACATCTTCAACCTTGAGAAAATTCTCGCTCATCAAATCCTGGTTGTTTGATGCCGATCCTGCAATATTCATGGCGTCATAAACAATCGGGGTTATTTTCAAATCTGCCCAGTTTGTATTTACCGGAAGAGGTTCATGGTCGTTATATCCATCCACTTTCAGAAACAGCGCTGAAATACCGCATAATCGAGACATTGTCGCCAAACGCCGTATTATATTTTTAAACCCGTACCCATTCCATACCTTGATAAATTGTTCAATCAACTCATCGCTTTTTGTCTCATGCTTGACGCTGATTATCCGTTCCTGTCCTATGGACAGATCAATAGGAAGGTCAATAATACGCTTGCCAAGGGGATGATACATGTAAATGGATTTACACAATCCATAGCTTAGATAGTTTGCATCGAAAAACTGCGCCTTGTCAGTATCCTCATCAAACCTGTCAAGCAACTTTGAATATAATCCGGAATTGTTATAACCGCTATTTCCGAAATTATCATTAGACATCTATTATTGAATCCTTCAATCCCAACGCAACGCCATATGCAAAAGCATCCAGAAGGTCATCCTGTCTTTTATCAGCCTCCTTGTCTGAAAGCTGGAAAGAGGTGATCTGTCTTATAAGATGATTTGCCGATGCGTTCCTGAATGTTTTTACCTTGTTGAAAGCCGCTTCTGTTATCTTTACCTGTCCATTTTCCACAACATCAGAAATAAGCAGACATCGACGGTCTTTCCCGAGAGCGGTTAATTTCGAATCAATCGCGCGAACCTTGTGTCTTTTACGATAACCATCCTGAAGAACAATGGTACCGGCTGCCTTGTCCTCGATATACATATTGATGAAACCGTTGATTGCCTTTGTTTTTACCGCCCATTCCTCGCCCTGCTCCAGCAATCTCGGTATCCAGTCGACAATCATGGATCCCTCATATTCAACCAGATCCCAGTCAAGCAGGTATAGATTTTTAGGTTCATCGTATAGATTTAGCCCCCAAAAACATACTGCCGTTCCATCCTTGTCAATGCCACCTTTCATGGTGGTATCCATTGTCGCAAAAACGGATGTGACATATTCCGGTATTTTTAGCGGTTTTTTGTCAACAAGCATTTTTTCTATCTCGAAGAAATACCCGTAAGATACAAAATCACCTTCCCAGATATGCTGGTATTTACTGATGCTGTCCTTTCTGCATCTCAATCTTTCATTATCAAGACTTTTTGGAAACCATGGATTGTCACGCCATGTCACCTTTTGAATTATGAATTTTTCCCTGGAATAGTTCAAAAGACTGTTTTTGAGCAACTCAATCGCATCAGTGGGTTCATCGGGATTCCAGCTGAACCAAAGTTCAGATTTTTCCTTTCTTATCGTTGGAATTAGAAACTCGATGCTTTTCTGGCTAATAGATTGAGCTTCCTCAACCCATACAATATCAACACCTTCCAGCGATTTCATGGATGAAAGATTGCGTGCCAATCCCTTGAAAAAGAAATTGCTTCCGTTAATCCCGTTTATTTCTGTATCCGTAATTTTGAAAAGATGGTTTTTCCTGAATTTGTTAATCGTGTCAACCAATAGCTGATACACTGATTCCTTGATGGATTGCTGGAATTCACGGGCGCATAAAACACGTATCGGACGCGTCAGGGAAATAAGGATCAGCATCTGGGCAAATGCCCATGATTTTCCACCCCCCCTGCCACCATAATACAGCTTGTATCTCGCCTCCTCTTTTAAACGGGAAAAAACCCTCGGTATCTCAACATGTATGATATCATTCATCATCTTCTTCATATTTTTGCGGGTCTGTAAAAGTAACTATAACATTATTGCTGTTACTCATGCTCCCGTCAGAACTCGAATGGTCAATCCGCTGTTTCTCGCTATATTTTTTTGGATTACGCAACGCCATCAATTTAAACAGCGTGCTTATCTTCACATTCGATGCGTTCGCGTTTTGCGGTGTGATCTCGTCAACGGCCTCAATAATCTTGTCCTCATACCAATCAGCACCCAATTCTCGCGCGCGCGCATATTGGTCGTGAAAATCCCTGTTTTCCTTACACCAGTTCATCACCGTTGAACGATGGGGAATTCGTTCATCCTTGCAGATTTCCCTGAGACTTTTACCTTCGCTTATCTGCTGGCAAATAGTCCTTGCTATTTGTTGGCTATATTTAGAGGGTCTGGCCATCTTGAATTGAGTTCCAATGAAAATAAAAAATGCATCCCATAATTAAGGAACGCATTTGGAAAAGTTTAACTAATCACCTGATCTTGTTTCAACATCACACATAAAAACAAAGAATTCATAATTCAGTATTTTTTCTTTTAGAAAACCTGATAATTCGATGGATTTTTCATTATCAGGAAAAAAACTCTTGTCCCAAACAAGATTGGGAAAAATCGTATTACCTTTGCAACTTGTTATAAAAGGTTTGAAATCTTTAATTAATCCCATAAATCTAAAGATATTGAATAATGTAACCGCTCCGTATCCCTTATTGTATTTATTGATTTCTCTTATAATATCAATTTTATAAGGATAGTCTTTTCCATAATTACCTATGGAAATTATCAACGGATAATTATCAAAAGGATATACAATTGACCAATCAATATGAATGATATTCGCACATTTGTAATATCCAACAAATCGATTATCAAATACCAGTTTTTTTTCACGATAGAGTTTAACCAACTCACGCACTGATATTTTTTTCAGTTCATTATAGGGAGAAATTTCATTTGAAACTCTTTTTTCCAACAAGGAAATAATATCATGGTTATCGTTTTTGACTACACATGTCATTATACATCTTCTTTTTGATAAATTATAAAATATTAATATGGAGATATATCGTTTAAAATGGACAAAACAGAAAACCCGCCAATAACAGCGGGTTAATAAATATTAAATGCAAAAAATTATTAAAAGGTCATTATAAAAATGTATAAATTAATATTAAGACTGACCGTCACGTATTAATTAATTTATACATTTATCAATTATTTATCACAAACTTTAGTCTTTTTTAAATACAATTATCCATTTTGGTAAAAATGTATCATACGAGTTGAACTCGTGCAAGTATTATTTTTATTTTTTTATCGGGGAGGATAAAAAACCCCTATTATTACAAAAGGGTTTTTAGGTTTTCTATAATGCCACTTATCAGTTGTTCCTAAATATAAATATAAATCTTTTTTTTGGAAAAAATTATCTAAATATTGTTTTTTAACTTTTTTAACAGCTTCTTCTTCACTATTTGAATTTTTCAAACAATTAAGATATAATTGCCCAACCTCCCAATCTATAATACTTAACGTGCTTTTCTTATCCTGATCATCAATAAATTCATAAAAAAATTTTTTTGATAATAATGGCATTAAATCACGCTTGTTAGTATTGGATAAATCAAAAAAATCAGGTTGTTTCACCATATCCTGATAAGATATTTCCTGTTCATCTATATTAACGTTTTCAACATGGAAATTAATAAATTCTTTTGGTTTAAATATCGCTAAGGAAATTTTATTTTCATACGCTAAATTTATAATTTCATTTTTATTTTTATAAATTTTACTTTTTTTAAATATTATATCTTTCCGCTTTTCCCATCCATCTTTTTTAGTATCAATCAATTCACCTGGTTTAATATTTTTTACATCTACAATTTTATAACTTTCTGGACGTATATCTTTTGTATTTTTTTTTATTTTAGCTTCAATCCATTGATACTTTTTATAACGATTCTGATAATCGCAAAACCGGAAAGGTATAGGATATAATCTAATCCATGATCCATCCTCTCTAAATCCAGCTGTACAAACGGTTTCAATATATTTAGAAGAACGACTTGGATATGTTTTTACTACAATAAAAATTTTAGCATTTTCCATTTTTACCTTCTTAAATATGCTGTATTTTGTAATTCCAATCCGGTCTGGATGCTAGTAACTTTGCCACTCTACTTCTATGACATTTTATATATACAGATTCGAAACAAGTTATTGCAATTCTTTTGTTATTGTCCATTATAACTTTTAATTTATCCAAAGCTTCCGACTTTTCCGTAGAAATATATTTTTCATAAGAGTCAAATAAATTATCATAATCATTTTGAGTATTTAATTCTTTTCTAGATTCCGAAACAATTCCCAATTCTGGCAAGTGACAATATTCAATATTTGACTGTTTCAATATTTGTTTTAATGAATCTTTCGAAAATCCATACTTACGGCTTATTGCATTTTTTCTTACATCACAAAGAACACTTATATTATTCTTAATTAAACTGTTTAAATAATTCTCAAGTGTGATTCCTTCGTATCCAATAGTAAAAAATGTGGGTTCTTGTTGCCTGGGTAGTATTTTACTAATTAGATATAACTCATCTTTATTCAATATTTCAGAAATGATCTGGCTTTTTATTCCATAATAAGGATAGTTTTTAAAAATATAACGGCTTAATTCTTTATTTTTAAGACATTTAAAACGATTTATAAATAATGTAAGTCTTTTTTGCTCTATACTATCCAACTCATTGATATAATCATTACTTGTTATCAATCTCCATTTATCACTGGAATCGATCAGTCCAAAATCAATCAATTTCCGACGATCTGCATAAGACTGATATGAAAAACAACCATATTTAGAAGGGATAAATTCATAACTTTTATTTTCCTGATATAAAATTGTATATAAAAAAAGATATTCCTGCAATTCCAAGCTAGACAAACACCCATCAAACACCTGCAATAGTGCAAGCAATAATTTTTGACGTTTATAAAGTTTAATATTTTTTCTATAAGACATAATAATTAATAATTTTATTAGATGGGTGGATAATATATTTTACCAATATCATTTTCCATTATCTCTTCCAGACGTATGCAGGCAGAATTAATATTCCCGTACAGTTTATTTTTTTCAATATTTAACCGTTTCCCTATTTCCTGACAATCCATATTCCCTATAGAAAGCATGACAATGATATCGCTGTTGAATACGCCCAGCATATTCCTGATCTCGAAAAGCTTTTCAAATGCACGGCTTTGCCTGAATGTTGGTCCAAAATCACGTCCGTATATCTGTTTGTTATGGAAAAGATCGCTGATTGTCGCATATATGTTCTTTGTCCTTCCAACAGACTGTTCACACAATATCGCGAACATGTCCAGGCAATCCCTTTGTTTCTGAGTTATCACGCAACGACTTAGAAGCCTGTCATACGAACATTGACGACGTATCCTTGTCTCTTTCTGCTTTGGATTTGCCGGATTTACACCTATGTCCAGGACAATTTCACGTGCCGTAAACCGTTTTTCAAGGTTATGCAACTTTATAATCGGTGGAATTGACCTTGTATTCCTGTTTTTTCTCGCCATTCTCTAAAATATTCCATTGTCTGATCAGTTTTTAATGGATATGCGATCCAGTTCTGCGGTCGGTCTTTTCCATCCATGATCGAACACGAACCATGCGTATGTCTGGGTTCCACTGTTTCTTGAAACATTCTGGTAATCGCCTGGATACATCGTGATCCTCTCGACGAATGTATGAACCCGTGCAAGCTTGCCAAGACTGAAAAGATCCTCGCGTGCCATTGATGCATAGAATGTTATGTTGAGGAACAGATAGACACGGTGTCTTGACTGTCTCAACGCTTTCCATGCCATCTTTTCAGCATGTTTGTATGGCGGATTGGATATGATGCAATCCCACCGCCTTTCATTTTCATACTCAAGAAAATCACGTTGCTGGAAACGGGTTGTTCTGTACCCCCTGTCCTCGATATCGCCACCCTCCACATTATGGTAACCATGTTCATAAAGGGTATTGAGTATGTTTCCCTGTCCACAGCATGGATCAAGAATTGTGTTTCCCAACCCACCGTATATTTCCTCCGCCCTGATCAGTGCTCTGGTACATTCCACGGGCTCGACGTACCAGTCATTTTTCTCACGTTCTGTCATGTAAAATTCCTAGAAAGGTATTTCGTCATCAGGAAAACCGTCATTGTTTCCCGATGGATTCTGGTCACGTCTCTGATTGCCGATATTTATGAGACTTCCCTTGTAATCACTGACAACGATCTCGGTAACATGCCGTCTGTTTCCCATATTGTCGTCCCATGTGCGGGTCTTGATCCTGCCCTCTATGTAGACCTGATCACCCTTTTTCAGGTATTTTTCCGCATATCCAGCCATGTTATCGCTAAAGACAACAATCCTGTGCCAATCGGTCAGCGTTTTCGTTTCACCCGTATTTTTGTCCCTGTATCTTTCACCAGTCGCAACGGACAACAAGGCGATCCTGTTTCCCTGTTGTGTTGACTTCATTTCAGGATCACGACCAAGACGACCGACAATGATTACCTTGTTTATGCTACCGGACATATTATTTCCCCAACAATTTGCCTATCTGTTCGTCGCTCATTCCTGAAACGACAAGCTGGCTTTTGTAATAGGATGGGATGATTAACGAAGGAATAATCAGTATTGATAAAATTATTATCGCTGTAGATAATAGATTAATCTTTTTAAAACCTCTTTTTCGGAATATTTCAAATTTATCTTTATTGAAATAATATTCCTTAAATATAAGGAATTGTAATACTACTATCAAAAAAAACCCAATAAAAGAAATAACATCACATAATCCATGTAAAGAAACATACATGGTTTTTGCATGGTTAATCGCGTTTATGTCCATCATGCAACTCCCACAATCAATCCGGCATTGCTGATTATCTCAAACTGACGTTTTGCACTTTCAACCAGCCTGATTTTTTCAAGAAAAATATTCCTTATTCTCTCGTCCTCAATTTCATTCATTTTCTCTGTAAGGAACTGAATGATCCGGTCATGATCCCTTCTCGAGATATCATCCGGAAAATACCTTTCAACCACTTCATCCATCTCGGTAACAAGATTGTCGACAGGTTTCAAACGCTCCCTGATTGCCCTTATCCTCAGACTGTATTCCTCTTCCTCTTTTTCCCTTATTCTTGCCTCTTTCACGCGTTTTCTTTCCATCTCTTCCAGAACGCTATCTTTCCCTGATGAAAATACGCCATTCACAATAGATTTCAGATTTTCGATTTCGTCATCCAGTTTCTTTTTCTCCTCATCAAGAACCTGCTTTATCTCGTTCGCTGACGGGAAGAATTTGCTGATGGTTGACAACCTGTAGGCAATTGTCTCGTTGAATATACAATCCGGATAATTCCGGAACGTTCCATAGGTCGCCTTCACCCTGAAACTGAAATCATTTTTTCCGTAGGGATTTGCGACTTGCACATTCACAATCGACAGCACCTTGCAGACAGTTTCCATTGTCAGCGGAATTGAGGACATGTTTATCAACCGGTCAAGATGCTCTTTCGCCTCCCGACGTGATTTATCATCAATACCGACAGGTTTTGAAGCGATCACAAGGTCAGTCATGCCTTCTCGTGAATATCTGGAATGACATGTCTGATTTTTAAACTGTCTGATCCATTGCGGAATGGAAGCGATAACCATCTGCAGGGATTGATTGCCTGACGTTCTTACCTGGTTCATCAAAAACCCCCGTATCGTTCATTGTGTTCCTCAATCATCCAGTCAAACTTTCCCGGTTTTTCCTGACTGCAATTTTGCCAGTTTTTCCTTGGGAAAGGATGAATATTCCGGTATTGGGACGATCTTCTGCACCAGTTGCGCCACGTCGCGTTCCAGTCCCGTTTTTTGGCATTCGCTCCAGCCTTTGAACGCCAATAATCACAGAACTCCCTGTGAGTGTTCTCTGGATCAATCCCCTCATCCAACGCGCATTGACGGTTTTTATCCGTCAGCTCCCAATCGTCTGGCAAAATTGTTCCAGACAATGGATTTCTGGATTTTGGCTTGACCTGTTTTTTTTCATCAGGGGGAATTAAAGGGGGTATATTATCTACGTTAGTAGATATATCTTGTTCTTTATTCTTGTTCTTGTTCTTATATATAGACGAATCTTGATTTATTGGCTGTTTACCGCCAATCTGTGTAACACTTTTGGTAACACTACCGGTAACAGGGGTGGTAACACCGTCGGTAACAGTCTTGGTAACAGAAGGCGTGACAGATCTGGTCATGCGTCGACAAAAGATAACACCGTTTTCGTCTTTTGATAAAACACCTTTCCTCTCCAGTTCCGCCAGATAACGGATGACATATTGTTTGTGACCGTTTGTGAAATTGGCTATTTGAGTGATCGTCATCGGCTGTCCGTTCAATTCCAGATATCCGTAACGATCAGACCGTGTCATGAGACCGATCAACTCAAACCACAAACCTCTTGCGCCATAAGAACAGCTTTGAAGATTTATATCGAGTTGCCAGTCTTTGAAATAAAACTTTACCCAGCTATGATTTTTAGGCATATTTGTCATGATAATTCCCCTTCCGTATGGTTCCTGGGGAAAATCGACGTTTCATCTCTATCGTTTACTGGATATACTTTTTCTGTAAAACAAGACCCTTTTATATTTACCGGGTTTACAATTCTTGAATCATTCTCTAATTTTGTCATCGCTCTTACTTTCAAAAGAGTGGGCATTGTGGGGTGTCGCTGCTGTCAAACTTTGACCCCCACAATTGATTGTTTCCTGTCTATATTTTTTCATCTACATACCCAACGCACGACGATAGACATCAAATAGATTTTCCTGTTCATCCACCTCAGATGGTGTCTTTTCCCTCGCCTTGATTATCCTTCTGATCACGGGAACATCAAATCCCGCAGATTTTGCCTCGGCGTAGATATCCCCGATATCACTTGCCAACCCTTTTCGTTCCTCTTCCAGACGCTCGATACGTTCAACAATTGTCCGGAGACGATCAACTGCGATACCTCCGGATTCCGGTTTATTTTCAGTTTCGTTCATAAATTGTATCCTTTCTTGATTGTCATGTACTTTTCAAGAACATTCTCGTTTTTCTTTTCCGCGTATGTCTTGTTTTTTCTGCACATGATAAGTCTTTTCAGGGCATAGACATTGACACCATGTCTTTCCGCATTTGAATAGATTCTCTTGATATCCTCGTTGATACATTTTTTATCAACCTCGAAATCCTCTATTTTATCGACAGCCTCGCATAAATGTTTCCTGAATTCCTGTTCACTGACCATTGTCTATCCACTCCTTTATATCGCTGGTTCAGTCCCTTCCTATTTTCCATCCTGTTTTACCTTTTCCTGCAAATCACGATTAACCTCCAGCAATTTTCTGGCCTTATTATTCATGATAACGACTTGAGACCATATTTCCCCTTTACATAATGCAAAAGACAGAAAACCCAATCGCAATTCGATAAAGCCATCACCATGGTCAAATCCAAAACCACGCCAAGCAGCTGTTATAATTCCTGTAAACACTTTCTGGTTTCCTTTACTGTTTTGATGATCTCTTTTTCCAATTCAGGACAATCAGCCATCAGGGTAATCAAGTCCTGCATTCTCGGTGCGTTTTTACCATATAGCCAGTTCTTAAAAGTGACCATTGACCAACCACGCTTAACAGCGACAAGCTTAGGAGCGTTACGCACTTTTCCATATCTTTTCTGTATGTGTCGTTGAGTCATCTCAACACAAAATTCATTGGTAACCATGGTAAAAATTTTACACTTTTTTTGACTAAAAATTTTCAACAATTTCCTCCATAACTATAACTGTTCGTCAAAATAGTTATGGAGGAAGAAGGTATGGGCTTGAGAATTTTTTCTAACTCCCCTGTATTTTTTTAAAAATATCAGGACGCAATTCTTCACGGGGGATACCTGTCATATGTTCAACCTCGACTACCCGCTTGGGTGGTACCTGTTTCCATTGACAAACAGCAGAATGTGAAATCCCTAATTTTTTCCCCCAATAAGAAGGGCCGCCTGTTTTATTAATAAGTTTTTTTAAATTCATCATGATATCACTGTAAGAGATTCTTACCTAAAAATCAATATAAAAAGTAAGTAAAACAGTCACAATAATTATTAATTTATAGTTTTATGGAAAAATGGAAACTTTAGGTCAAAAAATTAAGAGGCTAAGACAGCTTAGAAACCTTTCTCAAGTCACGGTCGCGGACGCCATAGGAATTACGCGTCCATTTTTGACCGGCATTGAAAGAGGAAGAGAGGCTCCCGGAAGGGAAACTCTAGTCGCGTTGGCAAATTTTTTTGAAGTTTCCGTAGATTGGCTTGTCAATAGCCAGAATAAAGATGAGGCCACTTACACGCTCAATAAAAAAGAGGCTAGGTTACTTTTCGCCTTTAGAAACATGAACCCAGAAAAAGCGGATATGTTTCTAAAGCTGATGACTGATGCCGCTCAACATAATGAGAAAAACTGTAATTAGCAAAACCATAAAAATATTATTAGAAAGCAATATCAATGGCTAAAAAACCAGCACCACCTAAACCCCAATTTGATACTAAAGAAAAACCCAATGATCAAAAAAAAACACCACTGCGAAAAGAACCCATAGATGATATAGATGATGATATAGATAATATATCTAATGAAAATTTTACGCGATAAAATCAAACCCTAAATAATATGATAAATACATAATAACGCAATTAAAAAGGCAATCAATGGAGCACTAACAAAGATTGCCCATGCGCACTTCATAAACAATTGAATTTTTTTATATTTTTTCATATTTTTTTTACTATCTGATTCATACACATCAGCAAGATGTTCAGTTATCTCCAGTTCTGTCGTAAATCGTTTCTGAAATAAATCTATTTTTTTAGTAGTAATATGAGTGTAAATCCATGGTGTCGAATAAAGGTTTACAACACACAAAACCCCCACCGCCATTAATAATAAAGCTAAAATAATTAAGGGAAGAAAAAATTCTCTATGGGTAAATAAAAGAGAGATCACCAATATGATCAGTGTAATAACCCATCCCAATAAATTATTTGCTCTATTTTTAAGTCTTTGAACAGCTAAATCCAAGCGATTGGCTTTATCTTTTTCATATTCCAAAACTAGCTTTGCACACCACAACCTTAATCCATCATCACTGACCTCACCCACTTCTATTTCTTTATTTTCAATATTCATTTTAAAGCTCACTTTTGATAATAGAAAAAATTTATCATATCTATCATAAGCTCATATCATAATTGGCCATAATTTTTTATGACCGATAAAACCAATAATTTCCAATTTTATAATAAAAAACAACAAAAGTAAATTTTTCTTACATTTCCTATTGACAGTAATGTAAGAATCTCTTACTGTAGATTACAGGAATGATTGATACAAACTTCAACCAAAACTATAAAGAGGCAAACCATGAAACATGACATTGATTCCAAATGGTTAAACAAGGGACAGGTATGCCAGAGATTAGGTGGCATCAATTATACAACCCTGGACTATCTGATCAGTGAAAATAATTTTCCTCAAGGGTTCAGGGCAAAAGTTGTTCGTTTTGTTAAATGGTATATTCCCGCCATTGAGGAATGGGAACGAAAACAATTTAACATTTTTCCTAAAAAAGGAATCCCCGCAAAGGGAAAGGAAATGACTCTAAAAGCCACATCCTAGTTTTATTCACAATGTCAATGAGCTGTTATCATTACTTATTTCGCATAATGCGATTTAATTGTCAATATTAAAATAACGGATAATGCTAATTAATTTTCGCAATTTTAATATCTAATGGAGATATGAAAATAGGAAATAGTTTTAAATTGTACAGAAAAAGTAAAGGTATCGGGCAAGCGATGATGGCAGAAATTGCCGGAGCGTCCATAACCTCTATTAGTGACTGGGAAAGAGGACGAAATAACCCTGAATTATCAAAGTTGATTAAGATTGCGGAGTATTTCGATGACACACTAGATGAAATTATATTTTTTAATGAGAATCGACAAAAGAAAAATACCAGAGAAGAACAGAAAATTTTGGAAAACTACAGAAAAGCTCCCATGAATATTCAACAATCTATCAGGATCATGCTTAATATATAAAATTAATTTCGCATGATGTTAAATAAATATCTTGACTGATATAACGCATTATGCGAAATTAAGGTCATAAAGGAAACAAAAACCTTTTGATTGGCTACAGTACAAACAAAAAAAAGACCGAGCAGTAACTCGATCTTTTCCCTAACCCCTAATGGAGTAAAAAACAATGTATCTTATCAATACTATCAAAAAACTGTTTTGTCCAGAAAATTCTTCCAATGAGATCGACAAACGGTATGACATTCATCATTTGAATATCATTCATTTTTATGAATCAGAAATACGGGGAATGAAAAACAGGATTTGTTTATTGAAAGACAATATCAAAAAAATGGAGCGTTGTGAAATAAGGATAGCCGGTCTCAATCAGGAAAGGGCGAAACATTACCGTGACCAGCGTGAGGAATATGAACGCCAGGTTAAAGAACTGCAAGAGAATATCTCCCTAAGAGAGGCGATGCTTGATGCAAATCATTCAATTTCTGGAATGAAAGTCATAAATGGCCATGCATGACACTGATATAGACAGTTTCCTGAAAGAGAAACACAACGACCTGATCAAACCGATTTTCAATGAGTATGTTCAGATCATGAAAAGAGAGGATATGCCTGACGATCATAGGTTGGCTGAATCCGTGTATACATTGAACAGGTTCGTGAATGCGATAAAATCGTTTACGGAACTGGCGAAATCAAAGCTAACTGAAAACATGCAAAAAGATGGTGTCTTGAGCTACAGGACAGAAGACCTGACAGTTTCCCTTGTCAGTCCGGTTCCGTCCTGCATCATATCTGATCCCGACATTATTTCCAGGCAGCACCCTGAATTAATGTCCCCTCCCAAACCTGACAAGACCGAGATAGCGAAAAGACTTCGCAGGGGTGAGGAAATCAATGGAGCGTATCTGAATAATGGTGGGCCACCAACATTGAGAATCACGCCGGCAGGTAAAAATGCAAATCCATATGCGGGAGAAAATAGCCATGAACAGTAAAGTAGTCATACTTCCAAGGGAAAACCAGCCTGTTCAATCAATCCAAAATAAGCAACCTGTCGGATTGAGTACAAAGTTTGAACCAAACAGTTTTCAGGAATTGATTTTATTTTCCGATAGACTGGCAAGAACAAACTTTGTTCCCAAAAATTACAGGGGTAAACCGAATGACATATTGTGCGCCATCCAGATGGGTGCCGAGCTTGGACTTTCCCCAATGCTTTCCTTGCAGAACATAGCCGTTATAAATGACAGGCCTTCCATCTATGGCGATGCGATGCTTGCGATATGCAAGGCATCCCCTCTTTGTGAAAGTATAGAGGAGTATCTTGACGGGGATCAGTCACAAATCGAGACATTGACCGCGATATGCAAGGTCAGGAGAAGAGGTTTCAAAAATGGGATAACAGGCTCTTTCAGCTGGGAAGATGCCAAAACCGCGGGACTTGCGACAAAAGCGGGGGCATGGACATCATACCCAAAAAGAATGCTGCAAATGAGGGCCCGTGGTTTCGCTCTCAGGGACGCTTTTCCTGATTTGCTGAATGGCCTGATAACCCGTGAAGAGGCAAATGATTACCAGCATGAGGAAAACGGTTTCAGACAGAAAGATGACAGTCATTCGTGCGATGGCGATAACAGGTTGGGCAACCAAATTGAGCATGACGGTGATGGCAACCTGTCAAGCAATGACATTGAGGATAAATATGAACGCTGTTTACAATATATCAACACAATAGAAACAACCAGGAAACTTGAGGATTTTACACGGCATTCAAAATTCATAAATCTATGTAGCGAGATAAGTCCTGAACAGAAAGAAAGGCTGTATGAACTTGTAAATCAAAAGGCTGATAGTCTCAATCAGGAAAGTCCTGATGATTTCATTGAGGAAATGCCTGACTGCTGATTGACATGGGATATATTGAAATGCTGGAAATTAATGAAAAAAACAGTATAAAACCTGATAAATGGTACGATTGCAATGGAAAGGATTTTTACAGTTTCGCGATTGACAGATTAATGCCAAGCCAGTTGGAGGTCTGGGGATACCGCTATCATGAGGATGATCCGAATTACAGGGACGAAACGGATGAACTGTTTTATCTGACCCGTCTTGGCAGTCCAATTTCATACGGTCTTGATGATAATTATGACGAGGTGGCGATACTTACATCATCAATCAGCTGCTGGAGATTGAGACCGCAAAAACTAAGGGAAATAAACCGATGACACAAGGATTTTCCAAATGGATATGATTGTGTTGCTGACAATATTGATATCCAGTTCCGCATGGTTTGGATACACATTGTCAAACGTTACGAATAACAGAAATAAACACCAGTGATTAAATGAGGTGAAATCATGGATAACAATTCATTATCTATCGTAAAAAACGCCGCAAGAAAACAATTCCGTTTAACTGTCAGACAATTCGCGATAATGACAATGGTCTATATGGATGGAATTGAGGAAAGTGTTAATTACTATGCAAACGATCTCAATATTTCAAAACCATCTGTTTGTAAGGCACTCAATCATCTGGAAGAAATTCATCTTGTAAAACGTGAAAAAATTTATGCGACGATAGAAAAATCAAAGTTACAAAAACTGATATTGGTATCCAGTACATGAAAAATATTGGTGCCATTCATTAAGATAAAAGATCAAACAATACAAAAAAGACTGCCGATACAATGAACGATAGAGAAGAAAACAAGATCACAAGATTTCAAAAAGAGTATGACAAACTTCTAAAAAAATACAATCTTGGTCATGCAATCAATCCAATCATCGGTTTCGACCTTATCGCCCTCATGGCCAACTTCAGTGAAAGAGAGGTTAGAAGACGGGCGAAGGACAGCGATTTCCCGCCAATCTATCAAATGTCATATAAAAACAAGGGTTGCAAATTGCATGACGTGCAGCAATGGATAGACAGCCATAAGATATGATGGAATTTTACCGGACAGCAACCAGCTCATTTGCATCCCTCAAATCCCTGGTGATTATATCGGCCCATTCCTGCATCAATATTTTTCTACGGTCAAAATGTGTTGTCCTGTTATACGCTCCCTCAACCTGGTTCGGATTGACATGTGCGAGTGCGAGATCAATTACAAACCTGTCCTGTGGAAACCTTTCATTCATGATCGTGGAAAACAGGGTGCGAAAACCGTGCGGTACATGCCTTTGATAATAGCCTGCCCTGTTGATTAGATATCCCAGGGCGTTTTCACTCATTGCCTTTGAAGAATGCCGATAATTTGGGAATACATATTCAAGATGGCAACTGAACTGTCTGACAAGATTGATTACCTCCACAGCCTGACGTGACAGAGGAACAAGATGTTCCCGCTTTTTAGCCTTTTCCCCTTTCATGCGTTCTTTCGGAATACGCCATACAGGATTTTCACCTTCAAGATTCTCAAATTCAGACCATCGTGTAAATCTCAATTCCGATGACCTGACCGCTGTCAGTATCAGAAAACGCATCGCCAGTTTCGTAACCGGATAGGCAGGTATCCTGTCAACCTGCTTTATCATGCCCACCGCTTCATCAAAATTGATAATGGCCGGTTGCTTACCTTTTGTTATCGGCAATAGGGCAGGCCCTATGATAGACGCTGGATTGTCCTTGCATATTCCGCTCGCAATGGCATGAACGAAAACCCCGTCCAGTCTCTGGCGAATGCGGTGGGCTGTCTCTATAGCCCCCCTTTTCTCGATATCATGCAGATTTTTCAGAATAATTTGCGGAGTCAACTCAACAATGGGTATGCCACCCAAATAGGGAAAAACATCCCTTTCAAGACTGCGGATTACATCCGTCGCGTGTTTTTTTGACCAAAGTGTTTTTTTTGTGTCCCACCATTTCCTTGCCACAACCTCAAGTGTGTTTTCATAATTTGATATGGCAAGCTCTTTTTTCAACAGTTTGTCTGTATTTGGATTGCGTCCCTCACGAATGCCGTTCCTCACATCAAGTGCGGCTGATCTTGCATCTGCCAGGGACATGGATGGATAATGCCCGATTACGATCATGGATTCTTTACTGTTGAATTTATAACGAACCCGCCATGATTTTGTTCCTGATCTTGATACATTCAGATAAAGGCCATTCCCGTCATTCAGGCGATATGGCTTGTCTTTTTTCCTGGCGGAATTAACCCTTGAATCTGTCAACACGATTTGTACCCACTTTCCTTGAATTTGTACCCACTTTTGTACCCACTTTCTATCGCATAATCTGTCATGAACTGGCAAGAATATGATAGGTAAATATGAATTTTTTTAGGAAAAACAAGGTATTTGTCAGGAATTGGCAATATTCAACATATGTAACTGGCGGAGGGGATGGGATTCGAACCCACGGTACGGCTTACACCGTACAACGGTTTAGCAAACCGTCGCCTTCAGCCACTCGGCCACCCCTCCGCAAGAAGAGCCTGCCTATAACACGACGTTTGCTTTTACCGTTTCTAATCATTTATTCGAGGACTGTCAATTTCCTTTTTCAATTTTTATCAAGATAAATGCTTTTTTAAAAGCTCATTGACTATTGTGGGATTGGCTTTCCCCTTCATTTCCTTCATAACCTGTCCGACAAAGAAACCAAAAAGCTTGTCTTTACCTGATTTATATTGTTCAACCTTATCTGCATTGACTGACAGAATATCGGCAATCACTTTGTCAATTGCCGTAGTATCCGTTACCTGTCTCAAACCTTTGCGTTCCACGATATCCGCAGGCATATCACCTGTTTCAACCATATCCTCAAAAACCTCCTTGGCAATCTTACCATTGATGGTTTTATCAGCGATCAAGTCCAGCAAAACACCAATTGCCTCAGCCTTTACAGGACTTTCTTGGATTGACAGACCCTTTTTATTCAGTACGGCAAACAGTTCGCCTGTGACCCAATTAGCGGCCAAACGCCCATCCCGACCCTTTGCAACAATTTCAAAAAAATCGGCAATGTCTTTTTCAGCTACCAGAACATTGGCATCATAACGGGGCAATCCATACTCATTCTGGAAACGGTCTCGTTTTGCATCCGGCAATTCAGTCAGGGTTGCCTTGAGATGGTCAACGTGGGATTGCTCAACGACCAGAGGCAGCAAGTCCGGATCTGGGAAATAACGGTAATCATGGGCGTCTTCCTTGCTGCGCATCGTACGGGTTTCCCCCCTGGCAACATCGAATAAACGGGTTTCCTGATCCACCTCTCCCCCATTTTCATAAATTTCCACATGTCTTTTGGCTTCAATTTCAATTGCCTGCATGACATACCGAATGGAGTTGATATTTTTCAATTCGCAACGCGTACGATATTCCTCACCGTGCTTACGGACAGACACATTCACATCCGCACGCATTGATCCCTCCTCCATATTTCCATCACAAGTACCCAAATAGCGCACAATCGCACGGATTTTGCGTAAGTAGGCACCTGCCTCTTCCGGTGAGCGCATATCCGGCTCACTGACAATCTCCATCAAAGCCACACCAGAGCGATTTAAATCAATACAGGTCTCTTTTGGGGCAAGGTCATGAATGGATTTTCCAGCATCCTGTTCAAGATGCAAACGGGTAATACCAATCTTCTTGACCGTACCGTCATCCAGTTCGATCTCGATTTCACCCTTGCCAACAATAGGATGCGTAAATTGAGAAATCTGGTATCCCTGTGGCAAATCGGCATAAAAATAATTCTTGCGGTCAAAACGACTTACCAGATTAATCTGGGCATTTAACCCAAATCCTGTACGAATGGCCTGATCAACACATTCACGATTGATGACGGGCAACATACCGGGAAAAGCGGCATCAACAAGACTGACCTGCGTATTGGGTTCACCACCAAAATGCGTGGAGGCACCTGAAAACAATTTGGCCTTACTGATAACCTGGGCATGGACTTCAAGACCAATAACAACTTCCCAGGATCCTGTTGACCCTTCAATCACATAACTCATAGGGAAACTCCAGAACGAATGGCGGGTTTATATGTGAAATTGGCAGCTTTTTCCATTGCTGACCCAACAGCAATCAGGGTCTCCTCATCAAATGGACGACCCAGCAACTGCAAACCCAGGGGAAGACCCTGGTCATTTAACCCGGCCGGCAAGGCCAGACCAGGCACTCCGGCCATACTGGCGGGAACGGTGAAAATATCATTCAGATACATTTGTACGGGATCATCCTGATGTTCACCTTTGGCAAAAGCGGCTGATGGTGCCGTTGGTGTCAAGAGAACATCCACCTTTTCATAGGCATTCATGAAATCCTGATAGATAAGTTTGCGAACCTTCTGCGCCCGGAGATAATAGGCATCGTAATAACCGGCCGACAACACATAAGTACCCATCAAAATACGGCGTTTCACCTCTGTACCAAAACCCTCTCCGCGTGTATTCGCATAGAGTTCCTCAAGACTTTTTCCACTGACACGGCGACCATAGCGCACCCCGTCATAACGGGCCAGATTGGATGAGGCTTCAGCAGGGGCAATGATATAATAGGTGGCCAATCCGTATTTAGTATGAGGCAGGGAAACATCCACGATCTCGCAACCGGCCTCTTTCAACCAGTCAATTCCCTGCTGCCAGATTGCCTCTATTTCAGATGACATGCCAGGAGCGCGATATTCTTCTGGAATACCCACACGCAACCCCTTCAATGAACGGTTACAGGCCGCACGATAATCCGGAACCGCCCTGTCCACGCTTGTGCTGTCTTTTGGATCAAAACCGGCCATTGATTGCAACAAGATTGCACAATCCTCAACGGTTTTTGCCATGGGCCCAGCCTGATCAAGCGAGCTGGCAAAGGCAATAATGCCCCAACGACTGCATCGCCCATAGGTTGGCTTGATTCCGGTGATACCGCAATATGCTGCCGGCTGACGAATGGAGCCACCCGTATCCGTTCCGGTTGCCCCCAGAGCCATCCGCGCCGCCACGGCAGCCGCGGAACCACCAGAAGAGCCGCCGGGAACCAGAAACGCATCATCATTTTTGCGTTTCCATGGATTTTCAACGGCACCGAATGCCGAATTCAGGTTGCCGGATCCCATCGCGAATTCATCAAGATTGGTCTTGCCCAAAAAAACGGCTCCATTCCTCAATAAATTCGAGGTCACCGTACTTTCATAGGGTGGAACAAAATTTTCCAAGATACGGCTGGCGGCGGTTGTTGGAATGTCCCTTGTACAAAAAAGATCCTTGATCGCCAAAGGAATACCGGTCAGTACCGGCGCATCCCCCGAAGCCAGTTTTTCATCTGCCGCCCTGGCCTGACCAAGGGCGACCTCTTCCGTTACCGTGATATAGGCATTGATCCGGCTGTTTAACTGACCAACCGCCTTCAGATGATCCCGTGTCAATTCCTCCGCGCTGAATTTCTTTTGACGCAGGCCCTCGACCGCGTCTGTAATCGTCATTTCTGTCAGCATTATTCAACCACTTTCGGAACAGCATAAAAATCGGCGATACGTTCTGGAGCATTGGATAAAACAGCCTCACGGCAATTGCCATCGGTAACCTCATCATCACGCATTCTCAATTGTGCATTTTCTGCCCCAACCATTGGTTCAACCGCGGAAACATCCAGCTCGTTTAACTGCTCAACCCAGTGTATTATACCCCCCAAATCCCGGGCATAGGTTGCCACTTCTTTTTCCTTGACGGCAAGTGCAGATAATTTAGCGACCCGTTGGACAATCTTCATGTCCAAGGAATCATCCTTTTGCTTATCAGTCAATTCTTCCCTCACAATAGTAATAAAATTTCAAAATGAAAAAATCAATTTTAATCCATCTATATCAAAAGATCAAAACAAACCTTTTTCCCAAATATTCATATTAGCTATTTAAATTGGCCGGATGGGATTACAATATTAAAGGGGGCAAAAGAATAACGGTTTGCGAAAACCAGACCGTGCAAAAAGGATAAAAAAAACTGAATGATTTTTTCACTCGATATTCCAGAATCTGATTCAGGAATACCTAATAAGCAAAATCATCCAGCCTGAAATTTATTGATAAAAATATTTCCATTAATGCTAGGTACAAATCCCTTGTATCAATGATAATATTGAATCTATAAATATAAAATTAACGTTAAATAACCTAAGAAATTAAAGTAATAAATTACAATTACATTAAAATCAAATCAAAATTCAGGTAAATTACCTAAATTATCTTTTAGTTACAAAGTTTTTATCACATTCCCAGATTTGTAATTTGACAATATGAGAATGATCAATATTGTAACTTAATGCTGTAAAAATTTAGTTTGTACATTTACTCATGATAAATACTCCTTAAATTAATGATATTAAATAATACATTATTTTACCGCAACGATCTAATCACAACTGTTTAACATTATAACTAGGTAAAATTAATGAAATTTGTTTAAATGAAAATAACCGATAAATGGATAAACTGGATGTATTGGACATATTTACGTGAACATTACAATTCGGGCAAATTTCCCAGATTGTCACTGGTTTCCGGATTGGTATCGGTTCGCAGGAATTTTTCATTTCCAACCGTTACAATACCGACATCACCGCCCTTTTCCCATTTTCCATCCTCACCTTTGTATTCGGTGATAAAAACCAGGTTCTCATTGTCAATGGCATTAATGATATCAGCCCTTGACCGTATATCCGGGCCGATCAGTTCGGCCCCGATATGTCGCCAGCACTTGAATGCAACGATATGTGAACGTTCATTATTGTATCTTACTTCGGTAATTACGTAATCCACCCATTTATTCATCATAAAATACTCCATAAATATAACGATCTTTAACAATATATTAACTACATGAAACGATCAAATCACGAAATTATCAAATTTTTGTTAAGAGAAATAACATTTGCGCCATTAAACTGAATGGACAATAATAAACGGATTTTAATATATATTTGAAATAATTCATTAAATCGAATTTCAGATATAGAATCCATTCCGATACGAATAACCTTTTTATCCGCAATAAAGGGAACGGGACAAATTTTAATTCGTTTAAAAAATTATTTGCAAAAGGGAATTTTACACGTATAGTAACAGGAGCATCCGGCGAATAATGCCTTGATGCGGTTGAATAAGATGCTACAACATCTTACCCAACCTAATCATCACAGACCAAGTTTTGAACGGAATCTGCAATGACTGATTTGAATTTATATCACACTGTTAGCCCTTTCGCTATCACCAAAAATAAATTTTATTCAGAAACCAACCCTCTCATTCTGCGGTTTACTGCACATTTGGGGAACAGGGCCGTTTGTTCGCTGGATGCCGCATTTATTTAATTTCCATTAAATTGTTAAGGAGAACCAACGAATGAATTTACTTGTATATTTACCATTTCCATCAGGATTCACGTAAATGGCCGTTCCCTTGCTTAATTGTTTTTAAAATACAAAAAATTTATTTCCCCCGGTTTCATGACCCTGAAGAAGCCATTTTCTACCGGGGGAATATATGAGATATTTCAATAATTTTCAGGTTATTTCCGTATTTTTATAAACAGTGTTATTTTCATTCATGCAAATGTTGTATTGAACAGAATTTTGTCTCCAGATTTTCCCTTTTCATTTCATAAAATCTTTTTTTCAAGGAATTTATTTTGATAAATCCGACATGATCCTGTCACTGGATAAAATTGAAAATCTGGATATCAGTTCCCATCATTTTTCAATAAAATCTTATGGTATAAAAGACCCTGTTATTTTTCGATTCCGAAATATTTATTATTGTTTCAAAAACGATCAATTTTTTTTGAAATTTTGCCACTTTATAAAAAAAACCTTTGTTTTCCAAGCATTATCTCTTTTATTTTACTATCTTTTATAGGAAAATCGTGGGTATCAATATTGACGCAACCGGTCATAAATTGTATAAAAGTCATGTGATTTCATATATTAGCTCATAGTAGTTGGTATTTCATTGTTTGAGTTCAAATTTATAGGCTGATTTTTTCATCGAGAAATTTCTTATAACTGAATTCATTAATAACCTTTTGTGAAATATCTTTTATTACGTTGATATTTATTTTAAGCACTTTTTTACCCAGGCATTTTATTATTATTTGCCTGGGATTTTTTTAAGTTTAGATATTCAACCCGCTTTGTCCCAAAACCACATTCCATTGATCTCTGCGATTGATCACCCCCTGGGCATGAACAAGATAATGGATACTCCAGCCAAACAAATCAGCATTCCCAGAATATCCCACCGATCCGGTCGTGTATTTTCAACAATCCATAACCAGAACAGGGAACATAAAATATAAATTCCACCATATACAGCATAGGCACGCCCCGCCAGATCAACCTCCACCAACGTCAGCATCAGGGCAAAAAATGCCAAACTGGCCATTCCGGGTACGAGCCACAAGGGCGACTTCCCCAACCGTGCCCATACCCAAAAAGAAAAGCAACCGGCAATCTCGGCAAAGGCCGCAATACAATAAAAAAACAGGGATTTCATAAAATTATCCTACTCCTGAGGAATGCCAATCAGAAGTTTTTCCATATAAACTGCATCCTGACCATAGGTCATCAATTTACTCTGCAACTTTTCGGGGGGAACAATTGCCTCAAATCCCTGTTTCTGCCAAAAACGGAAGGAATCCTGAATGGAAACAAGGGATGCATGACGGAATTTTTTCTTATGAGCAATATTCATGAATTGCCGCACCAAAATACATCCAACTCCCAGCCCTCTTGATTCTGGATGAACGGCCAAATCATGCAGATAAAGGCAATCCGCCCCTCCTGCCAAATCGCAAACTTCGCTATCCAGGGCGGGAGCTTCACCCGACATGACGGGAATGGCCAGCAAATACCCCCTGACCATATCTCGCTCTTTCACCACAAAACAGGTATCAGGACTGGCAATGATTTTTGAAGCCATAGAAAGCCGTGATTCAGGCTCAATCGCATAATAACATAACATTTGAATGGCCATTATCTGATCAAGATCAGCCAATTGAGCGGCATGAATTTTCATTATGCAGATTTCTTTCCTTTATTGTCTTATCATTTCCATCGTCCGACTTTAACCCAATATTCAAAAATCATCAAAGTGAACATTGAAACATTAATTATGAAGGTTGCAAAGATGAATCCGGATCACATCCCAAACCAACAGTTTGTCTGTAGGGATGTAATCCCCGAATCTACTGATGATTGTCGTGGATATTCTGGGCAACTTTTTCGGCAATCTTTATCCCGTCAATGGCCGCAGACATGATACCGCCCGCATATCCAGCCCCCTCTCCCGCAGGATAAAGTCCGGAAGTATTGACACTTTGCCCATCATCCATTCTTGGAATACGAACTGGCGAGGATGTTCGCGTTTCCACACCGGTCATTACAGCATCAGCAAAATTGAATCCGGACAATTTACGATTAAATGCAGGTAATGCCTCCCGTATTCCATTGATAACAAATGAAGGCAATATCTCCGCAAGATCATCGGGTTCCACCCCCGGTTTATAAGAGGGAACAACCGAACCCAATGTCCGGGTTGCCCTTCCAAGCAAAAAATCCTCCACCCGCTGAACCGGTGCTTTGTAATTCGCACCCCCCAGCTGAAAAGCTTTCCGCTCCAGATCTCTCTGGAAGGCAATACCCGCCAGGGGATGGCCTGCATAATCCCGTTCCGGCTGAACACCCACCACGATTGCAGCATTGGCATTTCTTTCCGCCCTGGAATACTGGCTCATTCCGTTTGTAACTATTCCACCCTCTTCCGAGGCTGCCGCGATCACCGTCCCCCCCGGACACATACAAAAGGAATAAACCCCCCGCTTGTCTGCATCATGATGCACCAATTTATAATCGGCCGCCCCCAACAGCTGATGTCCCGCCTGTGAACCAAAACGGGCCTTATCAATCAGGGTTTGCGGATGCTCAATTCTGACACCAACAGAAAAAGGTTTTGCCTGAATCTCCACGCCATCCTCATAAAGGGCATGCATCATCTCCCGCGCACTGTGTCCAGTCGCAAGAATAATGTGATTTGTCTGTATTTCCTGCCCATCCACCAATTGAACCCCGACAATCTGGCGATTTTTATTCATCAAAATCTTTTGCACATAAGTATTAAACCGGTACTGACCACCAAAAGATTCTATTTCCTGACGAATTTTCTCAACCATACTGACCAACCGAAATGTACCAATATGGGGTTTGGATACGTAAAGAATTTCCTCTGGCGCACCTGCCCTGACAAATTCTGTCAAGACCTTGTGACCATAATGATACGGATCACTGATCTGCGTATGAAGTTTGCCATCGGAAAAGGTTCCCGCACCTCCCTCTCCATATTGGACATTGCTGTCAGGATTGAATTTTGACTGACGCCAAAATGCAAAAGTGTCGACTGTCCTTTCCCTGACCGGTTTCCCACGTTCAAGAATCAAAGGACGCAAGCCCATCTGTGCCAGTAACAATCCCGCCATAACCCCGCAAGGCCCCGCACCAATAACGACGGGACGAACATAGCTGGCCTGATTAGCAATTTTTTCACCAGTCTGCCGGGACATCACGAACTGATACCGAACCTCTGGTGTTTTTGATAAATTGCGATCCAGGGAATGATTGCGTAAAAATTCCTCTTCATTATCAATGGAACAGTCAATGGTATACACCAGTTGAATGTCCCCCCGTCGGCGTGCATCATATCCCCGCCTTATTACCTGATACTCGCTGGGAAATTGTTTTAGACGATTATACAAGGCCTGTTTCAAATCTGCTTCATCATGATCCAAGGGCAGTTTCACTTCTGTAACTCTAATCATCTTTAAAACCAGATTTTCTTTTCATCCTAATTGTTCTTATCCTCTTAAATCCCTGATTGCAGAATATCGCTGTTTATATCCTGAACAATCCCTAAAAGACAATCATTAAAATAGGATTCAAATACCCATATTCAATACAATTTCCACAGATTGACCAAAACAGGTAAATGTCCAATCAAAGACACAAAGTCCTCATCCACACTTTACATCAAACATTATGTCATATTGTATCGAAATATTAATGCTGGCCATCATATTAATCAATTATACATATCAATAATCTTGTCATATAAATAATGATTAATTGACTTATATTAAATTGTAATTAAGTCAATAGCTATATAAACACAATAAAAATTATAGTAGTGCATTAATTTTACAAATAATAAATCTTATTATCACTATATTTTAATTATAATTTTTCTATAAAATAGATAAATGAAAAAATAAAATTCTCATCTATTTGTAAAACAGACATCCATTTTATTTATGGAATAAAATTCGCAATATTTCTTGACTTTAATTGAGTATACATAATATGTAGTTATTGTTTTATGAAAATTAATCATGAAGTTTTTATAAAAATTACGTTATCATTCCAGTTATTTAAAATTTCTTATACATTTTTTTAATATAACCTAGCATAAATTCACTATCATCAAGTAACATATATGTAAAGAATAAATAATTATGCATATATATTAGAAAGAGATAAGATAAAACCAAAATCTCGAATCGAATATTATTTTACCAATTCTTTATGCAAAAATTACATTTCAATAAAGGAATAATAAACTTGGGAAAAACCAACTTTAAAAAACCTTGATTTTAATGAATATTGTTCAAATATAATATTTTATATATGAAATTGTTAATAACATTGAATAAATTTAATGATCTTATTTTTACATGGACAAAAAAAATAAGTTTCATAAATCCAATTTTCTTTGTATATTTGTAATCAGCATTCGACAGATAGTGTCGAAGCGGCCGGATCAGATGCTGCAACATACTGACCCGACCTAATCATAACAGAAGAGGAATTTCTGCAATGACTGTCTGTGACATTTATCATATTTTATATGATAAGACTATGGTTTTTATTACCATGTGGAAAAAAGTCAGCTTTATTTTGGTAATGATTACTTGTACAAAGAGTGGAAACATTTATCTGTTGAATGCTATTTGGCAGTTAATTCGTAAATGTAGTGATTTAACCATGATAATAAAATATAATATAAAACATTTATCTTTTAATTGATTCAACATAAATCTTCTATATAGTAGAATATTTTATTAGCTTCATTTTAAATATTTTATTTTGACTGTCCAGTTTTACATCTTAGTTTAAAAGGAGAATAGAAAAAATATTTTATATTAATCAATTATAATTTGCTTCTACATTTTTAGAAATAAGGAAGCCTGAAAAGTAACATTCTTTAATTTATTTTCATATTGTTTCGGTTTGTTTTTTCTAAACTTGCATATTATTAACGTTGTCGAAGTCTTTAATTTAGAAAAAACAAACCAAACTGTATTTTCTAAATCAAATTAATGAATTGGTAAATCATATAAGATCAGTGATTTTGTTATTTCTATAAAACTTTTCGTGAGCTCAATATTATAACATAAAGAATTTTATTTTATTTAATTATTCTCGCTAATATAAACCATTATTGGCACTAAAAAATTGATATACATGATTTATTCAATATAAAACTATTAAAAAAAGACTGAAAATAATTTATTTTCAGTCTTTAATAAAGTTAGTCTTTCAGGAAGTTTACAACATTTAAGGAGAGGTATCAAAAACTTAAACGATAAAACATCATATAATTTCAAAAGCAACCAATTACAAGTAACATTTTCTTAAGCTGGAACCATATCTTATATCTTTCTTTCAAAAACGTTAATAACATTATTCTAGATATACCTTCCCTCAATAATTATTTATAATTTTTATACTCTTTTTTTATTTGGCGCTTATAGTCTAATTTCTTTACCTACCCCTGCTTCCACTGATTTTCAGATATTTCCTATCCATTTGAAAATCACAAAAATAAATCCATACCTAAAAAATTATCTGATAGGATCGGGTCAAACTTGATGTTGAAAGGACTACAGGTTTACGAAATACAGAATATATAGCAATTACTGTTGTTAAAAACGGCAAAAATTTCCTGATGGTAACAGTTATATAATTCTACCAAAGAGAAAGATAATTTCTATCTATGAAAATATTGCAGCTATCAATCTTTCTTTGATATGAAAAACTAGCTGTGAGAAATATGATCGCAGTTTATAAACAACAATGTCGTATAACAAATAGCTTTTCCTAATCATAATGGTCAAATTTTTTAATGACAAGATTCCCAATACAGTTCCTTATGACCAACCTCACAAATAATAGCCCAGACCTTGATAACCGCTCATGGAAAAGATTTTGCCATTCAACAAATTTCTGATAATAATCGACTACCTGTTCACATCGAGGCGGGTGATTGCATTGTTCATTATTTTATAAATAATAGTGATAAGGAATACTATCATCGTGGTTACGTTAACGAAGAAGCACAAATTTTCTTAACATTCATTCCCGATTAATATTTGGATTTTTTTATAATAAACAAAACACAGTATTTACATATAAAACCAATTTAAAACTTGATTGTCAGATTTGATATGATTTAGATAAATTTTTAAAAATAAAATTAGGCTAATCAAATTAAATTTTTTATAATAAGCGTTTAACAATATGGTTAATCTTATTTTATAACTAAAAAATTATAGGGATTTAATCTTGAGCAATTTGGATCATTCCACGCATGACATGCATCAATTCAATCATTCCCACTTGCATGATCATGCACATGAACATATCCACGGTCATCACCATCATGTTCCACAATCTTTTGGCAAGGCCTTTGCTCTAGGAATTAGCCTTAACTTAATTTATATTTGTGCCGAAACCATATGGGGCATTTTTGCCAATTCCCTAGCCTTAATTGCTGATGCCGGTCATAATCTATCAGATGTTTTTGCCTTGGCCACCGCCTGGGGGGCATCATATTTAAGCAAAAAAAAACCCTCTCCCAATTTTACCTACGGATATCGTCGAACCTCTATCTTGGCTTCTTTAAGTAATGCAATTTTATTGCTTATTGTTACGGGAGGAATTATCTGGGAATCAATTGAACGCTTTTACAAACCTGCAACTGTTACAGGTAAAACAGTAATTTTAGTCGCCTTACTCGGTGTTGTTATAAATGGAATAACCGCATTGATGTTCCATTCCGGACAAAAAGAGGATCTTAATATTAAGGGTGCCTTTTTGCACATGGCCTATGACGCCCTTTTATCGTTGAGTGTTGCCGGGGCAGGGATTATTATTTTTTTCACCCATTGGAATATGCTTGATCCCATTACCAGCTTGATTGTCGCTGCAATAATTATTTGGGGAACTTGGTCTTTATTGAAAGATTCAGTTACACTTGCCATGGACGGTGTCCCAAGCAATGTTGACGCTTTCGCCGTGGAAACCTATTTACGCTCCCTTCCCAATATCATTGATTTACATGATCTACACATCTGGGCTTTAAGTACAACAGAAACCGCCCTAACTGTTCATTTGGTCAGTAATACCAATCAACATTCTGACCAGTTTCTGAATATGGTTGCACAACGCCTCAAGGAAAAATTTAGAATTAATCATTCAACTTTCCAGATCGAACAAAAAAATGAAGCCAGTTTTTGCAATCTGGCGGACATTAATACTGTTTAACCTTAAACTTATAATTACCTTATGATCTTTAAAATAATAAAGAATAAGAAAATCCTATTCAGTCTTGGGAGTTTTCTGGTTAGTCTTGTAGTTTTTTTTCTTAAATATCTGGCATGGAAAACAACACTCAGTGTTGCTTTTTATTCTGACATGCTTGAAACAACAATCAATGTGTTAGCCGCTATTTTTGAAATATTCGCAATCACCATTTCGACCCAACCAGCCGATAAAAACCATACTTATGGACACTATAAAGCCGAATATATTTCTGCCGCCGCCGAAGGTTTATTAGTAATAGTAACATCAATTTTAATTTTTTACGAAGCCTGGCAAGGATGGAAAAATCCCCAATTTCCCATGGCGCCTTTAAAAGGAATTATTCTAAATGGAACAGCTGGGCTTGTTAATCTATTCTGGGCAATAACACTTATTCGTGTAGGTAAAAAATATTTTTCTGCAGTCCTTATAGCAGGTGGACAGCATGTTCTTTCCGATGTATGGACAACTATCGGATTAATTGTAGGTTTTACACTTATTCCAATGTTTCAATGGGCTGCACTTGATGCCCTGATGGGCTTTTTCATTGCTATTAATATTTTACGTATAGGCTTTGGCATCATAAAAAATTCTATTAATGGCTTGATGGATAAAGCTCCTGACCCTCAAACCATTTCCAGTATTTATAAAATAATTCAGGCAAATGCCCCTGAAGCAAAAGAATTCCATATGGTCCGTTTTCGTCAGGTTGGCAATTTGATTTTTATTGATTTTCATTTGGTTGTGTCTGGAGACATGAGAGTGAAAGAAGCCCATAAGATATGTGATCGTATTGAACACGCTTTACAAAAAGTAATTGGAAATGTTTCAATAAACATTCATGTGGAACCAGAATAATTTTTTTAAATTCTGATCAACTACTTGTTCTGAAACATGATATCTCATCCATATAAATAAATCCTGGACAGAAAAAAGGATATGGCTGATTATTTTTTACAACTATTTTTTTTCAGATAAATCAATTAGAATAATATAGCCATCATCAGTGCCAATATTTAATAAACTGCCTTCTTTATTAAATTGTAAAGCCGTAATTTCTCCAATGGGTTTTTTAGATCCTAAATTTACCGGAACAACTTTCTCGTCGCTGATTCCGATTAATAATATACTACCATCCAAAAATCCAGCAGCAACCATATCATAGGTAGGATGACATGCCACTACCATACAACAACTTCCAGGAATACCAGGCAATTCCACAGGAGGTTTTCCCATTGGACCGCCTCCAAAAAACTGCCATAAAACCACCGGTTCAGCTCCACTGGTTGCCAACCATTTTCCATCAGATGAAAAATTTAGAGATTTTACTTTGGTTGGGTATCCACTCATTCGCATATTGTGTCCGTCTGAAATACGCCAACCATGTAAATCATGATCTTGCATTGATGTTACCAACGCCTCTTCTTTAGGATGTAAAGTGATCCCTGTATGACTACCTTTCCATGTAAAATCCTTAATTTTTACAGGATTTTTATAATCAGCAGACCATAAAGTGGCACCATTATAATAAGAACTGGCTATTTTTGCACCATCCAAACTGAAAACCAAATCACTAACTCCAGAAGAATGTTCAAAAATTCTATATGGCTCTGTAAAATTATCTTTATATAAATGAATTTCTTTTCCTGTAATAAAAGCGATTTTATTTTGTTTCCTTTCCTTATCAGTCCAAGAAACGATTTTATCAATCCAACGTCTGGTTTTTAATAATTGTTGAGGTTCTTTCCCGGGAATGATTCTTATTAGTTTATTATCATCACCAGAAGTAACAAAACCTGAAAAGGTCAAATCTTGTGATAAAGATAAAATCCCTCCATCATGAGGTTGAACTTTATACCAATAATCTGGATCATTATTGTGAATCAAAGGAATAATCCACAAATCTCCATCTGCCGTTGCAAAAGCATTATACTGTTCATCCCAAGATGTAGCACAGGCGATAATCGTGCCTTCCACTTTTTTAAAAGAACCCCGACTTTCGATTAATTGTAACGGCTGATTCATTCCATACTTTCCAGTCACAGATTTGTTAATCTATACATTTAAAAAATCCCTCACGTAGAGATTTTTCATCTAAATTCCGGCCAATAAAAACCAATCTGGAACAGCGATCCTCATTTGTCTTCCAAGAACGGATGAAATTTCCCTCTGCCATCATATGAACAGCTTGAAATGCAAAACATCGATCGTCATGCTTAAAATTCATAATTCCTTTGATTCTCAATATATCCTTTCCAAATTTCTGAAGAACCATGGACATCCATAAATTAAAACGTTTTCCATCTAATGGTTTATCTTCCATAAGTGAAATACTCGTCACACCATCACCATGAGAATGTTGTACATGGTCATGGTCATGGTCATGGTCATGGTCATGGTCATGGTCATGGTCATGGTCATGGTCATGGTCATGGTCATGGTCATGGTCATGGGATGATAAGAATTTGGGTTCTAACGTCAAGGCTCTATTTAAATCAAACCCCCCAAGATCCAGAATTTTCATAAGGGAAATATTCCCTTTTTCCATTTCATATAAAGCAACCATCGGATTGATTGTACGAATTCTTTTTTTTATAGCAATTAATGATCCCCTATCAACCAGATCAACTTTATTCAACAAGATTACATCCGCAAAAGCAATTTGATTAACTGCCTCCTTACTTTCATCCAATGTCTTCATCACATGAAACGCATCAATTACGGCAATCACCGCGTCAAGACGAGTTTTGTTACGAATATCCTCATCAACAAAAAAAGTCTGTGCTACGGGCGCAGGATCAGCTAACCCTGTGGTTTCAATAATTATTCCATCGAAACTTCTTTGTCTTTGAATAAGCTTGTTGAGAATACGAACCAAATCGCCTCGAATTGTACAACAGACACATCCGTTGCTCATCTCAAATATTTCTTCATCCGCATCGACTATTAAATCATTATCAATACCTAATTCACCATATTCATTAACAATAACGGCATATTTTTTATCTTGCTGTTCCGTTAGAATACGGTTTAGTAAAGTTGTCTTTCCCGCTCCTAAATAACCCGTCAGAACAGTTACAGGTATTTTATTTTTTTCTTTATGATCCAATTCCATTATAAACCTTCAATGCTGCCTTATGATTACCATAATCCCAACTATAAGATAAACCTAGTCCCAATAGTAGAAAAAACCATCCTCCCAAGGGTAAATTTCCGAAACTTCCTCCAGCCGCAAATGGCCATTCGTGAACTAAAACCGCAGCAAATAATCCAACACGCCAGGAATTTTTAACCGCATCTTTCAATGATAGCAATTTGGACGTTAATCCCTTTACCAAATTAACCCACCATAAAAATACCATGTAACAAAACAAGATTAATCCGGGAATTCCTGCATTTACAAACATTTCAATATAATGATTATGAGGATGGGGCAAACAAATCTCTGCCCCTTTCCCATCCCCATGTCCAATTGCAATTCCCCAAAAGGATAATCCATGAAAATAAATCGGATTGGCACAAAAATGACGATAGGCATCATATCCCAAACCCGTCCAGGGATTTGACAATCCCATAATCATCGCCCGTGTATAGATCAATCCATAATTATCAGAGGAAAAATGTGCCATTTGATGGATAAATAAAGTCACCAAATGATGATAGCTCTTAGGCGATAAAAATGATGTTGCACCCAGTATCAATGGAATACAAATTAACATTGACAAAACGATTGTCCGTAAGGGACGTAACCAATACAAGGATACAAATATTCCGAAAACAAAAAGAATAAATGGCATTCTTTGACCGGCAAAAGCCATCATCAGTATAGCAAATAAGATAATGAATAAAGCGACCAGATCTCCCCGCCATCCTTTTAAACGACAAATGCAATAAATACTCAAACTTAAAGTAATTGGCAACAGTAACCTGGCCAATGGTCCTGCCGCTCTAGGATGATGATATGGACCTGTCAGTGTACCGTCGAAATAACGTGGCGCTCCTACAATATTATATCCTGTAATAAGCTGGCATAGCATATTCAAAATAATATAAGTCGCACAGGCAATCAAAACATAAGATAGCCATCGCCTGTATTTCTCATCAGTTAAAACCCAGACCTGAAGTGCCGCAGCAAAAAAAATAAAACGAATTAACACTAAAGCCTGGATCATCATTATGTTATATTGAAACAATCCAAAGGGAATAGTACACAATAAAATCCACCCCCACCAGAGAAATGCAATAATCACCCAGTTTTGTTTTCCCCAGTCCCATTGTTTGTTGATAAAAGAGTAAATTACAAAACATATTGCTATATAACTGATTAACCCATCCGCTATACCCCGTAAGTGCGTTAAAAAAACAGGCAAAATTAAAACAGCGAACAGTGTCGACTTATTAAGAAACTTACGGACAGATTCCATAACCCAAAGGCTCTCCGGTTTAAGAACAGGAATTAATTAGAAAACATTACGCAATGAAATAACAGTCTGGAAATCACAACGTAAATCAAATACATCAATAATAAAAGATTTCATATTATTTAAAACATTAAATCTCAACATATTCTTTTTTAAACATGAAATTCAAATTAGTAATCTATTAATTTTATTCAGATAAAAAACAAAAATAAGATAATTATTATTAAAATATTACACTTGGAACAGTTAATAAATTTTTAATCCTACATTAATTTCTTTATATTTTTCAATTTAATGTAAAAAAAAATATAAAATCAATTAATTATTTTTGTTATTTTTTATAAAACTGTCATAAACATAAATCAGGTAATCAGGTAAAATATCAGGCATAATTTTCTGAGCCTTCATAAACAAACCTATTTCATCAAACTCCTTCGACAAATAACGTGATAATATTAAAGATTGCTGAGTTTTATCAAGATAAGTCTGCTGTTTTAACAAGCTGCAAACTACTTCCGGTGATTTATCTAATAATTGGGCAAGCTGGCCAACCTCCGGAGACTGAGGAGTGAAATAGGCTATATTTCGCCTATTATCATCGATATTTTTCAATATTTTTTTTACAAAACTTTCCATCCAAAAAGGTTGATCTGAAATAATCTCATCCATCACAACCCATACCTGATATGTTGGATACCCCCATTTTGCCAACTGTGATGAATCTACCAATACATGTCCATCCTTGACGAACGGTAAAACTGTAGTTCCGTCAGCGTAGGCCCCATCAATTTCATTTTTCTGCCAAGCTTGTGTAATTTCATTATAATTCATATTTACTAGATGAATTTTTTCAACAGGAATATCATTATGCTGCAAATAACGTAACAGACTATAATAACTGCTTGTCATGAAAGGTACCGCAATATTTTTACCAACCAGATCTTGAGGAGTATCTATATGTTTCTGGCTTTTTACGATTAAGGCGCTTTCTTTACCATATTGCCGATCAATTGCGATTACACGTCCCTGCAAACCAACCGTTATAACTGACAGAAAAGTAACCATATCTACTGGAACGGCATCAACCTGACCAATAGACAAATTATGCAAGGCTTTAAAATCATCGTCATATTTTTTCCAGGCTATTGTTTCCCTGGCAACTTTTTGATGTTTTTTATCCAATTGAATAAAATTGGCGATATCGGCTTGATTTTTCCATCCAATTCGAAATTCCGCATTAGCACTTCGTAAGTTGAAAAAACATATCAAAGCAAAAATTGCTATCAGCCATACAATCAAAGAAAATCGTTTGGAACCTACATAAAAACAGTGCATCAACGGAAAATCTCGCTACGTTAAATAATTTATTAACTTACTAAAATAATATCTGATTTAATAACTGAAATTCACTTTAAAAGTAAAGTTTAACCTAAAGTAATATCAAATTAAATTTTTACAGAATAAATCCACCTCCTAAAACACGTGTCCCTTGATAAAAAACACATGCCTGACCAGGTGCTGGGTTAGCGGCCGTTTCCAATTCTACTCTTACCCTATCCTTTTTTTCAATTATAACTTTAGCAGGTCGTTCATGATCCCGCGCACGAATCTGAACATTACAATATAAAAATTCAGTAGGCACAGGAATAAGCCAGTTCAAATCGCGTAAATAAAATGTTTGACAAATATTGTTTTGTTTTGGACCAATAACGATTCTTCTTTTTTCGGATTCAATTCGTAACACCATTTGTCGCTGCCCATCCCGCATGGCAAGATTACCCAACCGTTTTGTTTGACCAATGGTATATTTAGCAATACCTTCATGATGACCAATCACAACGCCCTGCTCGTCAACTATCTCGCCTGGCATAACACCTTCTGGCGCCAATTTCTCAACAATTTTTATATAAGAATTATCTGTAACGAAACATATGTCCTGGCTATCCGACTTCTGAGCAACAGCCAAATGAAAACGTTCGGCTTCTTCCCGAACTTTATCTTTATTTGGCATGTCCCCTAAAGGAAAACGCAAATATTCAAGCTGTTCAAGTGTGGTGGCGAATAAAAACCATGATTGGTCTCGACTTAAATCAACTGGACGATGCAACTCTGGACCATTTTTTCCCACAATTCGACGCACATAATGACCTGTTGCCATCGCTTCTGCCCCAAGCTCTCGCGCCATTGTCAATAAATCCGTAAATTTGACTCCCTGATTACAGGCAATACATGGAACAGGCGTTTCTCCCTTTTGGTAAGATTGTGCGAAACGTTCAATTACCGTTGTTTGAAAACGGTCTTCCGCATCGATAACGTAATGCGGGATACCCAGCTTTTCTGATACCCTACGTGCATCCCTGATGTCCTGACCTGCACAACAGGCACCTTTTTTAACCACACCTCGCGCATCATAAAGCTGCAAGGTGGCACCAAAAACCTCATGTCCTTGTTCTTTTAGAAGAGCAGCCGTAACGGAACTGTCCACTCCGCCCGACATTGCAATCATAATACGCATTGGTTCAGGATAACTTTGGCAAGCGAACAACTAAGCCATCCAATTCTTCTGTCATAATAATCTGACAACCCAATCGAGAGGTTCTTTCCAACCCAAAAGCCATATCCAGCATCTCCTCCTCCTCTTCTGCGGCGGGCTTTAATTTATCCCACCATGATTCATCAACAATTACATGACAGGTCGCACAAGCCAATGATCCCTCACAAGCACCTTCAAGATCAATTCCATGCTTATGCGCTATTTCCAATACTGAAAGCCCTACAGGAGCATCCACCTCACGACGTGTTCCATCTTGTTCAATAAAAACTATATGTGGCATTTTATAGAATTCCTTATTTAAAAACCAATTAATATTCTGATTTTAACTCATGTCCCTTTTCTTACATCATACCATGCTGAATAAAGGTCATGAACGGTTTCAACGACTTCTTGTTTTGTTGTCATCCGACCAAAAGAAAAACGGATACTAGATAAAACTTCTTGTTCTGACAATCCCATGGATTGTAAAACATAGGATGGCATAGAAACATGATTGCATGCTGAACCTGTTGATAAACATAAATGAGGAATTCTTGCCAAAAGATCAAGGGCCTTAACCTCTGGAAATTGTAGATTAACACAATTTGACAAGGCACATTCGATTGATCCATTAATTTTAATTTGTGGAATTCTTGCTTGCAATTCATTTATCAAAAAATGTTTATAAGACGCCAAACGCCTGATCTCTTCATTTCCCTCATTCTGAAATAGCGAAAATGCCTTACCCAAACCAACAATCAAGGGAACTGGCAAAGTTCCTGATCGAATTCCTCGTTCCTGATATCCTCCATAAAATAAAGGTTCCACCCTTACCCGAGGTTTACGTTTTACATATAAAATGCCAATTCCTTTGGGCCCATAAATTTTATGCCCGGAAATTGAGGCAAGATCAATTCCCCAGGAACGCAACTGGATTTTTTCAGATATTTTTCCACAAGCCTGAGACAAATCACAATGAAAAAGAGCGCCATATTCATGAGACAATGCCGACAAATAAGGAATGTTCTGTATAACTCCTGTTTCATTATTAGCGGCCATGACACTGACTAATATTGTTGGAACCTGCAATGCCGCTTTCAAACTATCAGGATCAATCAATCCATCGGATTGAACTGGCAAAATAAAAGGATCAGCACCAATAGACTGTAAATTCTGGACTGTTTCAAGAACAGATTTATGTTCAGTCGCAATCGTGATAATCCGTTTGGTCTTGGGATAATGATCAATTAGATAACGCACACTACCCTGCAAGGCAATATTATTGGATTCAGTCGCACCAGAGGTAAAAATAATTTCTTGAGAAGCCACCCCGAGCATTTCGGCAATGTCGGCACGAATCTTATCAATGGTTTTAGCAACATATTTACCCAATATATGCTCTGAATTGGCATTTGCAAAATTATGCACAAAATAGGGTAGCATCGCTTCAACAACACGTTCGTCACACGGTGTGGTCGATTGATAATCAAGGTAAATCACCTTTTCTTTTATCTTGTTTTTTCCTGAAAAATCCATTTTCTATAGATTATGAATCCTTTAACTTTTGAATCAACTGGCCATAAACATGAATAAAAGTTTCAACATCTTTTTGCTGGATATTCCATGGTAAAGATACACGGATCGTACAATCAGCCAATTCTTCCAATCCCATTGCTGATAAAACAGGTGAACGCGATAATTTTCCTGAAAAACATGCCGATCCCGTTGAGACACAAAAACCAGCCATATCCAAAGCCATAAATAATTTTTGCGCTGAAACTCCAGCATAAGCTATAGAGGATGTATTATCTAAACGTTCAGCTTCCTCGCCACAAATGACGGCTCCATATTTTTTCACTTCTTTTTCCAAATAATTACGTAATTTTAAAATATTGGAACGATCTTCTTTACAGGCCTCTTTTGCGGCAGTCATCAACCCTATAATTGCCGGAACAGCCAGAGTTCCTCCCCTTCTTCCCTGTTCCTGTCCTCCTCCACTAAAAAGAGGATTTATCTTTTTCGCATTTCTTTCATGACCAGCCAATAGCAATGCGCCTACCCCTTTTGGACCTCCCATTTTGTGAGCTGAAAGAATCAGGCTGTCCGCTCCGATATCTTCCAAATTGAACATTATACGTCCAGCAGCCTGAGCTGCGTCTACATGAAGAATTGCACCATAATCATGACAAATTTTTGCTGCCTGTTGAATGGGATGTAATACACCTGTCTCATTATTGGCCAGCATTAAACACACTAAGGGAGGTATTGACGTTTTTTTTAGTGCATCTTCTAAAAAGTTAAGATCGACAATGCCCTGCCGTGTTACAGGTAAAATTTTTTTTGAAAGGTCAATTTGCATGATTGCAGGATGTTCCGTAGCTCCCACCCAAAGAGGACGTTGTTGATTGCCTTCACCAATCTGACCATGCACAGCCAGTACATCTGCCTCTGTCCCACCAGAGGTAAAAATACAATTTTGAACGCTCCCCCCGAATAATTCGACCAAGGTTTCTCTTGCATCTTCCATTTGATTATAAATCTTGCGTCCCATTTGATGAACAGACGTTGGATTACCAGTCTGCTGCATGATATCCACCATTGCAGATATAACTGAAGAGCGCATGGGCTCACTGGCATTCGCATCTAGATATATAGATTGTCGTATCATTTCATTTATAATCCAATTTATTATATTAAACCATGAATTCCAAAAATAACCTGCATAATTTATTGCATTACAACAATAATTTAATTAAATCTGTATTTAATTTACAATATATAAATACAAATATGAACCCTGTTACCTTATAATAGAAATATTTTCACAGATTTACTGGTAAATAAGCAAAGATAAAGGATATGTTAACCTTGTCCGATCACCATATCGCTATTGATTTTTCATTTATATTTTATAGATAAGACAAAAACACTTTCACTTTATAAGAAATATCTTTATAGAGATAAACTGTTTTTATTGTTTTCCTACACTCACTTATATTATTGTTAAATCTTACATATTGTGCCAGTTTTAATAGATAAACGGATCGTTCTATGCCAGAGGTAATGTTTGCAGGCCCAGCAGGTCGTCTTGAAGGACGCTATCACCATTCCAGTCAACCTAACGCCCCCCTTGCCTTAATCCTACATCCCCATCCTCTGCAAGGTGGGACAATGAATAACCGAATTGCCTATACAATGTATTGTGCATTCCAAAAAATGAATTTTTCCGTACTACGTTATAATTCTCGTGGTGTTGGACGGTCTCAGGGACAATATGATGGTGGTATTGGTGAAATATCCGATGCGGCAGCGGCCCTGGACTGGTTACAGATGGCGAATACAAATTCCAGGGAATTATGGATCGCGGGGTATTCGTTTGGAGCCTTTATTGGAATGCAGCTCTTGATGCGTCGTCCTGAAATACAAGGATGGATCAGCATCGCGCCATTGGCAAACCACTATGATTTTAATTTTCTTGCACCTTGTCCATGCAGCGGTTTGATGATCGCAGGAGAATCCGACAGCATTGTCCCATTGCAGGAAATTGACAAACTTGTTGAAAAACTTAACACTCAAAAAGGCATCAAAGTTGCCTATAATACAATCCCTAATGCCGATCATATTTTTGCCGATCAAACTGAGCAGATCGAAAAAACAATTACCAATTACGTTAAGAAAATTTTAAAGAACAGATCTGATCAACCTTAGATTAACATTGTTCTTTTTATATCTCTTTAATTTTCCCGAATTAGATACATTTTATGTTAGGTAAAATATCTGAATTTTATTTTATCATAAAATGTTGTCTTTCTTTTGGTTTATTACCTAACCCTTTACATAAAAAATATGGCCTTTTTCTCTAAACGCAAATCACTGGAACAACTTACACTTGATTCAAAAAAACATGGTCTAAAACAATGTTTGGGTCCATGGCGTTTAACAATGATTGGGGTCGGCTCTACCATTGGCGCAGGCATTTTTGTCATGACAGGAACAGCTGCGGCTAATTTTGCTGGACCAGCAATTCTTTTATCCTTCATTATTGCTTCAATAGCATGTTTATTTACTGCCCTTTCCTATGGTGAACTGGCATCCACTATGCCGACTGCAGGATCGGCATACAGTTATGCCTATACATCACTTGGTGAAAAATTCGCTTGGATTGTTGGATGGTTACTGTTGTTGGAATATGGAATATCGGCTGTATCAGTTGCCTCAGGATTTTCAAGTTATAGTGTTTCCCTACTAAAAGATTTCCATATTCATATCGCTTCATGGCTACATAATCCCATGATTCAACCTGCAATTGGTGGATATGGAAAAGGAATTGTATTTGTTAAGTCCCTTGACCTGATTGGAGCAGGATCTGTTCTGATCGCAGCCATCTTCCTCTTATATGGGGTTTCCGAATCAACAACAATTAATGCAATAATCGTCAGTTTAAAAATCGGAGTATTAATTCTTTTTATAATTTTGGGATTCCACTATATTAAACTGGAAAACCTGACACCTTTTATCCCCTCCTCAACAGGTCCGATGAATTTTGGAATCAGGGGCATTTTTCGGGCAGCCTCCACAATTTTTTTTGCCTATATAGGCTTTGAAGCTGTTTCCACAGCCGCATCAGAAGCCAAAAATCCTAAAAAGGACGTCCCATTTGGAATCATAGCTTCCTTGTTTGTTTCAACCATGATTTATATTGGTGTAGCGCTAATTTTAGTCGGGGTTGTTCCTTATAGAAAATTAAACATTTCTGATCCACTGGCCCTGGCAATTGATTATATGAACATGCCAAACTTGGCCTGGATTTTGAAATCTAGCGCAGTTATTGGACTTTGCTCAGTAATGCTCGTTTTGCTATATGCTCAAAGCCGCATTTTCTACATCATGGCACAGGATGGATTGCTTCCACCAATTTTTAGCAAACTTCATCCTAAACATTGTACACCTTGGATAGGAACCATTATCCTCAGCCTCAGCATCGCCATTACGACAGCTTTTTTACCTATTGATATCATAAGTGACCTAATCAGCCTTGGAACCTCTCTGGCATTTGGTATTGTCTGTTTCACGGTTATATGGCAGCGGAATGTTCATCCCAATATTCATCGACCCTTTCAGGTACCCTTTGGTGGATTCAAAATTATGAATATCTGGATTGGCTATATTCCCGTTTGCGGCATCCTATGTTGCCTGACCATGATTTTTCCCTTGGTCATTGACATGATTTATTCCCTAATTAATCACAATCCACTTCCACTGCTCTTAATGTTTATTTATAGTGTAATCGGTGTCTTTGGCTATTATTATTACGGACGCAAACATTCAATTCTATCCAGTTCAAAAGAAAAATGATATTTTAAAAAATAGTTTTTTTAAATATGATTTTATTATGAATTTTACATCACCTCTTCGCATTGCAGCCATTACAAAATGCTATCAAGAAACAACCATGCTTCCCATATGGATCAGGCATTATGCCAGACTAGTAGGAAAAGATAACTTATTCATACTTGATGATGGCAGCGATCCGCCTGTCAAAGCTGAACAATACATTTATGTTGAGCACATTCCACGTCGCAAGTATTTGGATGAACAAGATAGCGTCAATATAATGAGCGAATGGCAGCATAAACTTTTAAAACTTTATGACTGGGTTCTTTGTATTGACACAGACGAATTTATAATCCCCCGTCCATCTCATTGGACTTCCTTACATGAATATCTTGCACAATGTTCTGCCAAAACATGTCGATGTGTAGGTGTGGAAATCATTGATCCTTTGATTGGAAAACCTGTTGATTGGTCAAGACCCATTTTTAAACAACGTTCCAAGGGCACCATTAAAAGTTGGTCATGCAAACCCTCAGTTTCATCAGTTCCGACGCAATGGGAACCCGGTTTTCATCGATGTCAAAATGAAACCCTTTTTGCGCACGATTTATGGCTGTTTCATTTGAAATATGCTGATCAGAACCACCTCCTTGAACGTTCAAAACTCAGACGCAGAATTCCAAGAAACCCAGAAGATATTAAAAATGGATTGGGAACCTCACATTTAATATCCGACAATGTTCTAATCAGGTTTCTAAAATCGCAGAGATCAAAAATTGGCACAGGAACCTTGGATGACTATTTGATCACTAATCCTGATCCTGATAACGCTGATTCACTCTATCTTGATATTCCCCATGAGTTTATTGATTTTTTATAATCAATTAAACAGACATCTCTAAATGCATTTTTATTTTTATGATTGTTTTCTATTTTTCATCGGTTTAATAGCCGGGACAATTGATACCCTTGCAGGTGGTGGAGGTTTAATAACCGTACCCGCTCTACTTTTTACCGGTATTAATATAATTCCTGCATTAGGTACAAATAAATTGCAATCAGCAATTGGTGAATTATCGGCCACATTACGATTTTGGAAAAGCGGACAACTAAGTTTTCATGGGCTTGCCATCCCTCTGTTTTTCACTGTAATCGGATCTGCCATAGGTACAATTACATTACAATACAGCGCTGATCAGACCCTGAACAAAATAGTCCCATGGCTTTTATTGGCAATATTGCTTTATTATTATTTATTTCCAAACCTACATTTCAATCTTGAAAAAAGACAGTTGCCCATAAAACCGAAAATACTGCCATGGATGGGGACTGTAATTGGATTTTATAATGGCTTTTTTGGACCTGGAACAGGAGCGATCTGGACAATTTCATTAATGCAGATTTACAAATTACGTATTAACACTGCGACAATGATTGCAAAACCGTTAAATATCGCTGGAAATATTACCGCGCTCAGTATCTTCATATCAGGCGGACAAATCAACTATTTTAGTGCATTTATAATGGGTATTGGTTCTTTTATAGGCGGACAGATTGGTGCATCCTTGGTTATTTACAAGAGTTCACGTTTTTTGCGTGTATTTTTTTTGATTGTCATGACATCATGCGTATTTTACAGTTTTGTCAAATATTATAATATTCATTTTGTTTGATTTATGATAATCACAGAAATAATTATTTATTAAAAAGTCACAAGAATGGTTCCTTCTTCCACAGAATTAATCTTGGATCGGCTTAATCATTCGAAATTCCGGTCTAGATTTACATTACATGAAAAAGAACGAAAATATCTAATCGATAAAGGCCTTGATAAAATAATTGAACATGCTACGGATTTCATCAATCAACGTCTGGCTCCTGCTTTTCCAAAAAATGATGGAAAACAAACGCCATGGAAAGGACATCCTGTTTTTATTGCCCAACATGCCACAGCAACTTGTTGTCGTAGCTGCCTTGAAAAATGGTATAAGATTCAAAAGGGGCAGGCCTTAACACAGACAGAAAAAGATTTTATCCTCGATTTGATCAAGGCTTGGATAAAAAGGGATTATCAAACCCATCAATCTGTGAAAAAACATTCATAACACGATCCAGACAGATAGCTTCGGTATACATTGATAAAGCCCTGGCCCGCCCATTTTCTCCCATTTTTTTTCTTTGTTCTGGATGAAAGGCAAGCCAGGCCATTGCCCTGGATAGCAAAGATATAGAACCTGGCGGGATCAATAGCCCTGTTTCTGAATGCTGAACTTGTTCTCGGGGACCCCGTATTGAAGTGCCTATAACAGGTAAACCACTTAACATTGCCTCGATAATGGACATTGGTAACCCTTCAAAATGACTGGGTAAAACAAAAACATCAGCAGCTTTCATCAACTGATCTATGTCTTGACGATATCCCCAAAAACGTATTTGATTACCCAATTTTTTTTGTGCTTTATTAAAAAGTTTATCCAATACCAAACCATAATCAGAAGACAATCTTTCGCCTACAATCCATAATTCAGCTTCTGGAAGCTTTTCTGCAATTGCAGAAAAAGCGACGATTAACTCTGGATAACCTTTATGTTGAACAAGACGGGAAACTATCATAAAAACTATATGATTCTGTGGAATCTTGTTTGCCTGTCTAAATTTCTGTTTCAGGGCAATATCAGAAAAGAATTTTGCTGGATCCCGACCGTTACCTATAAAAATAGGATTGGAATGAATGCCCAACCTTTTAGCATCTCGAGCCTCTTCCTGAGAGACAGTCATGTAAAAATTCGTAATTTTTCCACAACACCATTCAAGAACAAAGGATAATAGACGTCTTATCCATGATTTTATACCTTTCCCGGGTTGATTAAAAAGATATCCGTGACAAGTATAAATAATTACAGGCGTTCCACATAAAAAAGCGGCTATACGTGCCAATACGCCACTTATGGGCATATGGGCATGAACGATATCTGGTTTTTCAAGTTTGATTATACGGTAAAGAACCCAAAAAGCTTTTAACTGACCTATGATCGAAAAAGAACGGACAAAAGGAACAGTTCGAATCTGAAATCCCTCTTGGCTCACTTTCTCCAATAACCTTCCTTCTGCACAAACACCAATGACTTGATGGTGACAGGAACGCAACCTACGCATTAAGGGAAGTAGAAATTGATATAAGGCAAAATCAACATGTGCAATTTCCAAAATTTTCATAAATTCATTTATGCCTTACGACGCAGAGCCCATCGAATTTTAGTTATTTTTTCTTTATCATTTTGAATATTCTTAATATTTGAATGATTTAGAGAACTATTTATTTCTGATTGCCTCTGAATTTCTGAAGTTTTTTCCGACAAATCTTCAGGCATTCCAACAGAAACATGATCCGCAGTGTTTCTTTGCCATATTTTTGCATCATCGTTTTGATTATGGAAAATAGCCACATAATCAGACCCTTCTTCTTGCTCTTCGTTTAAAACCGATTGTTTGTCTTGTTTCTCAAATTTAGTTATAGAAGTTCTATTCTCTTCAACATCACTTTTTTTTGATTGATGCAGATTATATAAAACAATCTGTTTAGTCGCAAGTCGAACTTTTTCACCAAAGTAGACGCTATTTTCAACTTTTCCCTCTGCATCGGAAAAACGGAACCACCAAATTTGTTTACCTTCTTGAGGATGTTGAAACGATAAAACAAAAATTTTTTCCTTCTCATTTTTCCGAATTTCAACCAATTTTTCTTCAACTTTAACCGAAGGATGTAGATGAAAACGAATAGTAAAAGGATAAGACTGATCAAAATCGAGCGTTTCCTCCCCTCTTAAATCCTGACCATCCGCAGAAAGATAAAATTTACGATGATAAATTGCACCATATGCTTTTTGCCAGCCATTATGACTTAATTCCACCCAATGGGCACCCTCAGTCATTTCATGAATTGATTCAACTTTAAAATTTAAATCTTTTAATTGATTATCCTCCAGTAAAACACTTTCTGTATTGGATAATTTTAGAACAGAATGAGCCGCGGTTCCCGCCAACGCAGATCGCCAGGCTGATGATCCTCCAGCGCCACAATTAACAATTAATCTCTGTTTACCAGCAGAAAATTCAAAGGATAAAGCACCAAGATATTTTATATCTACCTTTTTCGGTGGAACACCACTGTCAATTAACAGAGTTGAACGATTGGCAAAACAACGAATATATCCACCCGCTTTCATATCCGTCATGGCAACACGTTTTTGTGTGGAATTACTCAGAACACGATCAATAAAATGTGCCTCATTCTCACTGGAACCATTAAATAGTGCAAGCCTGCCATCACCATGTCTCAATGCCCTTAAAGCACGGCTGACATTATCAAGCGCTAGAATAAGTTCGGAAGGGGGACGCATATTGATCAACTGGTACATCAAACGAATTTCGGTCAGATCTCTCAATACATAAAGTTGTATTTCAGGGTTTCGTTCAATATGTATTCCATCTTCAAGAATCTGTTCAGCCAGTTCACTTTGCAGGAATTTACTGATTTTTGGTATTAAATCAAATTGTTCCGGCATACATAATGCAAGAGCCAGAGCGGCCTTTAATAACGTAAAATTTTCATGTGTATGATTGTCCAAAGGAAGCATGGCAACAACATATCTTCCTTCTTTCATAATTCGACGCATAAATTGTTGATGAAAATATTTTTCTGCTGATGCCGCAAAAAAATCATAGAACCCCAACCAATTCACTATACGATCTGCAAGGATAATCGGTCTGTAAACAACAGAATCATAAGATGAAGGTGAATTGCCAATCCAATCCGTCACCAAATTTCTTGCTGCAAGACGCGCATTTTCTGTCCCTAGCTCTCGCATATCCCGTAACCACGAAAAACCATGCAGTTTGCCAATAATTTCACAGGAGAGGTTTTTATCACCCCATTGACCGGGATATAGGGAAATAACATAATCCTGGCAAATAAATTCCCCTTTTACAAGATGCATGCCATAAACAGAATTTCCGGTCCATAAATCTCGCAAAATATATGCTGGAACTTCGGGAATCTGTCCATAACCAATGGCAGGTAATCGTACCAGAGAAAGTCGGATTTTTTTTACCATTTCTTGAAAAGCCATCCTAAGCCTCCCTATTTCTCTGAATCATTTCTCCTAATGGGTGAAAGTCATAATTTAGCAAATTTTTTACTTTTTAGTTCCCCGCAATGCATCTATTGCCTGACCATAATCAGGTTGACCATAAATTGAAGTTCCAGCTATCAAAACATTGGCTCCCGCTTCTATCACCAGGGGTGCAGTTTGAACATTAATCCCGCCATCAACACTGATATGAATGGAACGACCCGACTTTTGAACCATTTCATGTATTGCACGAATTTTCGCCAATTGACTGGATAAAAATTTCTGTCCACCAAAACCAGGATTTACAGTCATAATTAGAATATTATCTACAAGATCTATAACCTCGGAAATTGCATTGGCAGGTGTGGCCGGACATAATACTATCCCGGCTTTTATTCCAAACGATTTGATATGTTGCAAGGAACGATGCGCATGAGGCCCCGCCTCGATATGAAAAGAAATTTGATCGGCACCCGCCTGAACAAACGGTTCGATAAAAGGATCGACAGGTTCAATCATAAAATGCACATCAAAAAACAACTTGCTATAAGATCGCAAAGATTTGAGAACTACTGGGCCAAAAGTCATATTGGGAACAAAATGACCATCCATAACATCAAGATGTATCCAGTCAGCACCATGTTTGTCAACCGCCCTAATTTCCTCTCCCAAACATGCAAAATCTGCCGAAAGAACACTGGGAGCAATCAAGGGAACCCTTATATCCAATTTACAGCCTTTCTAAAATTTTCAAATATTATGTCAAACTATTAACTGCAGTTTATGATAAAATTTATGAATTGAACAGAAAAAACACGATTTGATTTTATCGTGTCCACCAATACAAAGATATATTTCACTTGAAATAATGTTTAATTAGTCTTCTTTTACAAAACGTGCGATAAAAAAACCATCCATTCCGCCTTTTTCTTGCCACATAGAAGGAAGCGTCCTAATCCATCCCTCTTCTGTTAATGCTTCAGTTAAAAATGGAATTTCTTTTTGTGTAAATGGTAGAGCCCTAACACCAGGTAAATTTCTAAAGAATTCTGCCTGCTCTTCTGCCTCGGAGCGCTGTAGGGAGCAAACGCTGTAAACTAATCGTCCTCCTTTTTTTAGATAACCGATCGCTGCACCAATCAACTTTCGTTGAATCTTAACAAGACTTTGAATTTCATTTTCTTTTTTTAAATGCAAAACATCTGGATGTCGTCTAAAAATACCCGTGGCAGAACAGGGGGCATCCAATAATATCGCATCAAATTCATTTTGATAATTTAAACTTCCAGCATCACCAAGAACCAACACTGCATCCATCTGTAACCGGTTCAGATTTTCTTTCAACCGTTTTAACCGTATAGATTTTTTTTCAACCGCAACAACATTTCCCCCTGCTTGAATTAATTGTGCTGTCTTACCACCGGGTGCCGCACATAAATCAGCAACTTTTTCATTTTCCTTCACATTCAAAAGATAGGCAGGTAGAGATGCCGCCATATCCTGAATCCAGAACTGCCCCTCCTGATAACCGTCAAGCTGTTCAACCTTTACATGACAAGAATAACGCCAATGATTATTCATTAATTGCACACCTCCTTCTGGAACAGTGGCATTCGTTTTGAAATGCATATCCAAAGGGGGTTCACTATCCAACAGGGTTGCCAACTGACGAGGATTAAATCCTGCCTGATTCCATGACTTCCATAGCCATGCAGGGATATTCAAGCGATTTTGATCAAGATCCTTCAGTATGCTTGGTCCATTTTCAGAAATCCGCCTGAGAACGGCATTGACTAGACCCGTAAACTTTGCAAATCCATTATGACGCGCAAGTTCTACAGATGTATAGATAGCGGCATGTACAGGTGTTTCCAAAAAAAGAATTTGAGCCACCCCTAGCAAAATAATCCATAATACCTGCTGTGGTGGCGATCGTTTCAGAAAAGGTTCTACAAGCGCCTCTAATGTTCCTTTTTTTCTCAAGATACAGACAATTAATCGATATGCTGCTGCCTTATCCCTTTGATCAACATCAACAGGTAAAGCATTTTTTAATGCTGTTTCTAACGGAAGATGTTTCCAGTCAAATATCTGACAAACAGTATCAAAAGCAATTTGTCGAGTAGGATCATTATTTCTGTCAGATCGGATATTTTCTTTCGATGACAGATGATTCTTAATTGATATATCTTTTTTCAAAAAATTATAACTTTTCTTACTTAAAATCATTATAGTTTTAAATGAATTAAATAGTAAATATATTCACTTTCAATAAATAAAATTACTACGTTCTCTGCTCTATTTTTCTGATAATCAATTTTTACCAGAATTGCGAGATTTCATCTTAACTAATTATTTATTTTAGACTCTAACAATAAAATATTATAAATTATCCAAAAAATAAATCCAATATAAAAGAATTTAATCCCGAATGAATTTAAATTTCATATTTAAAAAATTTATCAACATAAACCTAGAAATTATATTTAAATGAAAAATTGGACTATTCTTTTACCGTATTATAATGAAGCAACCTTTCTTCCAGGTACTCTTGAAAGCATAGCATTACAAAATTATCAAAAATTTAAACTTATTCTAATCAATAATCATTCCACAGATAATTCTGAAAAGATAGCCAGAAAATTTATGAATTTTTATCCTGCAATTGAGGTGCAGTTTATTAATGAAAAACTTCCTGGCAAAACAAATGCCTTACATACTGGATTAAATCATGTCACCACTCCTTTTGTGGCAACCATGGATGCTGATACTTACTATCCTCAACATTATTTGGAATTTTGTAATCAGTTCTTTGAAAGTCACCCAGAATATTCTGCCGTGATGGCTTGTGATATTTATCAGCCCTTTAAAAATCGCAAAAGTCAAAAACGATGTCGGAAAATATATTTAAAATCAAAATTAATGCCCAAGCAATGTCATGCTGGAGGATATGCACAGACTTTTCGTACTAAAAGTTTAAAGCAAATTGGGGGATTTGATCAAAAATTATGGCCTTATGTCTTTGAAGATCATGAGGTTATTCATAGACTTTTAAAAATTGGTAAAGTTTATTACTCTCCAAAACATTGGTGTATTCCATCGGAAAGACGCACAAAACATAAAAATATTCGCTGGAGCCGCATGGAAAAGTTTCTATATGAATACACCCCTTTTTTTCTCAAGGATTGGTACTTTTATTCTTTCTTAAAAAACAGGTATATTAAGAAAAACACTTCCATTCTTCAGCTTAGACAACGGGAATGGGAATAAAATCCAATTAGTGAAGATTAATTTGAATACTTCAGTGAAAATAATCCTATTTGAAATAACTTACCAATACTGTATGATACAATGTGTTTCTAATTTTATATAATTTATTAAATGCATGATTCAATCCAAAAAATTATAAGCCGAAATTTAAATTCTATACGGGATAAAATTCAACAGGCTGCTTGTAAAGCTGGACGTAAACCAAATGATATTCGACTTGTTGCCGTTTCAAAATTTCATCCCATGGAATCAATATATGCAGCTTTCAAGGATAAACAGTTGATATTTGGTGAAAACCGTATTCAAGAGGCAAAAAAGAAATTTGCACCCATTTTATCGGAACAGCCAGATATTAAGCTGCACATTATAGGTCCCATCCAGAGCAATAAATTATTGGATGCCGTTAAAATCGCGGATACAATTGAAACTGTTGACCGTTTGTCAATTCTCAATCCGCTTGAAAAAGCCATTCAGAAAACAGGACGGTCCCCCACCCTTTTCATCCAAATCAATACAGGAAGAGAACCGCAAAAGGCAGGAATTTTTCCCGAAGATGCGGATCATTTTATTTCATTATGCAGGAAACGGTTTGGATCATCAATTCAGGGTGTAATGGGTATTCCCCCCGTTCATGAAGACCCTATTCCTCATTTTAGAAAACTTGCCAATCTTGCCAGAAAATTTGGTCTGAATGAAATATCAATGGGAATGTCAAATGATTTTGAAACAGCCATTACATATGGAGCAACGTATGTTAGGGTGGGAACTGGAATATTTGGAACACGCCCTTTAAATCCTAAAAATAATTCATTCCAATAATGAACAGCTGCAAATTTAATATTTACCGCAATTGCAACCTAGGTGGAGTAATATATCATGCTTTCTTCTCATGAGGAAAACATCAACCCTGATAATGAAGCAAACCAAGAAGAGAATGATAGCGTAAGTACGGATGATATCAATATCATCGAGGGAAAAACCCCTTCCAAAATAAAAAATGATAATGAATCTCCATCAGATACACTTTATAAACAAGATACGATTGCGGTATTACCATCACTGGATCAGGAAAACCAAGTTACAGAATTCGGAACCGATCAACCAGAACATAAAATCAGACCATTAAGTTTGGCTATTTTGTTGACTGTTCTGGGCGTTGTCTATGGTGATATCGGGACAAGCCCTATTTACGCCCTACGTTCCACAATTTTAGTTGTATCCAATCATCACAGCAATATTAAGTCTTGGGAGGTTTTCGGTGTTGTCAGCTTAATTTTCTGGGCATTAATATTAATCGTTACAATTAAATATGTAACGCTGGTTATGCGCGCTGATCATAATGGAGAGGGTGGAATCCTTGCCTTGATGTCCTTGGCTCAACGTGTATCAAAAACAACCAGAGGAAAAATATTTCTGGGAATTGTCGGTATTGCAGGAACCTGTCTTTTTTTTGGAGATGGAATGATTACCCCGGCAATTTCAGTTTTGTCAGCAATTGAAGGTCTGGAAGTTTCTCTTCCAGAGACAAAAAATTTCATCATCCCCCTTGCCCTTATAATCCTGGTTGCATTATTCAGTTTTCAAAGCAAGGGAACTGAACATATAGGTAAAATTTTCGGTCCAATCATGCTTATATGGTTTGCGACTATAGGTTTTCTGGGTGCCTATGAGGTTCTGAAATATCCCTATATCCTTTTGGCTCTTTCTCCGCATCATGCGATTTTATTTATTATCCATCACGGTTGGATGGCGTTTATTGCCCTTGGATCTGTCGTTTTGGCAGTAACAGGTGCTGAAGCTTTATATGCTGATATGGGACATTTTGGAAGAAGTCCAATTCGTTACAGCTGGATCTGTTTTGTCCTTCCTTGTCTGACTTTAAATTACCTTGGACAAGGTGCCCTCATTCTTTCCAATGCCAAATTTCTGGAAAACCCGTTTTTCTATTTGGCTCCTCATTGGTTTAATATCCCTCTGGTTATCCTTTCCACATTTGCAACTGTTATCGCCAGTCAGGCCGGAATTTCAGGAGGATTTTCACTTGCACGCCAATTAACCCAACTTGGATATTTTCCAAGGCTGCGTATTCGACATACCAATGCACGAGAAGAGGGACAAATTTATATTCCTGAAGTCAATAATGCCTTAATGATAGGGTCCCTCTTATTGATTTTAAGTTTCCAATCCTCTGATGCATTGGCCGCTGCATACGGAATTGCAGTTACGGGAACCTTTACTTGTACCTCTATTCTTTCCTCTGTGGTTTTTAACCGTTCTTACAAATGGTCGATATACAAAGTCGCATGTACATTTGGAATTTTCTTTATCATTGATATCACTTTCTTTTCGGCAAATGCCCTGAAGATTCCACAAGGCGGGTGGGTCCCATTATTATTGGGAATTTGTTTGACCATCCTCATGACAACATGGAATAAAGGACGCACCCTGGTTTATAATAAACGGGCACAAAGTGCTTTACCAATCGCCTCATTTTTAAACCGCCTACCTCAATCCCATTTAACAAGGGTTCCTGGTATTGCCATTTTCATGACACCAGACCCTCTTTCTGTTCCAAGTTCCCTATTACATAACATTCGGCACAACAAAGTTTTACATGAACATGTATTTTTTGTAACTATTGAAAATCTGAAACAACCAGAGGCGGAACGTGGGCACCGTATTGCAATGCGACAACTCGCACCCAATATTTATCAAGTGATAATTCGATACGGATTTATGGAAATGCCTAATTTACCCCGTGCTCTTGAACTAATGAAAACTCAACCCAACCTGAAATTCTTTGATACTTTACAAGCTTCATATTTTACAACAAGGGAACAAATTGTAAGAGCCCCTATTTCTAAAATGAGTAAATGGCGAATGAATATATTCATGTTCATGTTACGCAATGCCAGCCCGATTACCGATTTCTTAAGAATTCCCGTTGATCGGGTTGTTGAACTTTCAGTCCGTATTGCTGTTTGATGAATGAAATAAAATTATTAAATTTGGAAAAAAAGACAAGAAAACATAAGCCTGATCCCTTGGCTCTTTATATCCATTGGCCTTTTTGCCTGTCCAAATGTCCCTATTGCGATTTCAATAGCCATGTTGCTCAAATCATTCCACAGGAAACCTATGCACATGCTTTGCTTCAGGAATTACGTCATGCTATTTCAAATATTGAAAATTATAAGTTAAGCTCAATTTTTTTTGGTGGTGGCACCCCCTCTTTAATGGATCCTATAACAGTGCATAAATTGATTGATTATGCCATCAAACATTTACCTGTTACTGAGGACCTTGAAATCACCCTTGAAGCCAATCCAACCAGTGTTGAAATCCAAAAGTTAAAAGATTTTCAACAGGCAGGTGTTAACCGCATTTCCCTTGGTATCCAAAGCCTTAACCAACAAGCACTACAAAAGTTAGGTCGTCAACATGATGCAAAGCAGGCAATTGACGCCTTAACACTTGCCAAACGCCTATTTCCGAGAATTTCCTTTGATCTTATCTATGCACGTGAGGAACAAACCCTTTCCGAATGGCAGAAAGAATTAAAAATGGCACTGGATTTGGCTCATGATCATTTATCACTCTACCAGTTAACAATAGAACCAGGAACAGTTTTTGCCAAATATGAAAAACAGGGGAAATTATCTCTCCCTGATGAAAAATTAAGTAGTGAATTATTAATTGCCACGGAAGAAATGACACATCAATATGGTATGTATAATTACGAAATTTCTAATTATGCTAAAATTGGTGCGGAAAGCAGGCACAATCTTGCCTATTGGCGTTATCAAGATTATATTGGTATCGGGCCAGGAGCACACGGCAGAATTACAGAAAATGCTGTTTTATATGCTACAGAACGTAAGAAAAATCCTAAAATTTGGCTTGAATTAGTGCAAAAAAATGGTAACGCCCTAATTATCAAGGAAGCCTTGAATTCAATCGACAAAGCCCGTGAAATGATATTAATGGGATTACGTTTGAAAGAAGGTGTTGATTCTATTGCCTTTCAAAAAAAATGCAATATGACTTTAACCAATGCAATCGATATGAAAATCTTAAAAACGCTTGTAGAAGAAGATTATATCTTGTGGGACCAAAAACGGTTGAAAACAACCCCGACAGGAAGCATGCGATTAAATGCTATTTTAGACATCTTGGTAAAATAGGAATATTATTTTGTTACACATGATGAAAGTTGCAGTTGGTATCCAAGATATTGCGCATTTGAAAATTATTAATGAACAAATGGCCGTGAATAACAATGGAAATTCATACACTTTAACACGTTTTATGCCGAAGCAGGCCGATGAAATCTTAAAAAATGGTTCCCTATACCGGGTTATTAACGGAACTTTATGTTGCCGACAGAAAATTGTTGATTTTCTGCCAGGTCAACGGGAAAACGGAAATCCCTGCATTCAAATTATTCTTGATTCAGAAATAATTCGCACCTTTTCCATTCCAATTCGCCCTTTCCAGGGATGGCGATATCTTAAAAACACTGATGCGCCTAAGGATTTGCCATTAAGCCATACAAATATATCAGAAGAATTATCTAAAAAGCTGAGAAAAGAGTTGGAAACTCTAGGATTAATTGATCCTATTGGATAGGAAATCGATAATTAACCAATATCTATAACCCTATATGGTTTATTCTTCCGTATATTATTTCTCTTTCAAAACCTGATCAGCTTTACGATCAACGGTTTCTTCCTGTTCTTTTGTTAAATTACCTTTATGATATTCCTCAGACGCCCTTGCTTTGGCATTCCTTGCTCTGTTTTTTGTATCCAAGGGATATTTACGCTCATCAGGCAATGCAAATTCCTGATCTGGTAAAGATTTACGTTGTTTTGATGTTAATTTAGTCATAATTACTCCCCTCCTTAAAAAAGGAAAATAACATTGAACCATTAAATATAGTTAATCATAAAACAAAATCTATTATTATTCAATTTGCCAAAAAAATTACTTTCAATCCTTCCGATATATTTTTAGAAATATATTAAATAACAATCAAGGACTGATCTTTTATTGATCAGTCCTTTTCGATACTAATTAATGTGTTTTTTTTTATATTCCTCTCTCAAGATCTGCGCTGCCTGTACCATATTTTTCAATGAAGGAATAACCTCTGACCATTGACGTGTTTTCAAGCCACAATCTGGATTAATCCATAACCTTTGAACAGGAATATATTTTTCAGCCTGATGAATTAAATGAACAATTGATTCTACTGTTGGAATATTGGGAGAATGAATATCATAAACACCTGGGCCGATGCTGTTTGGATATTCAAATTCCTCAAACGCTTTTAACAGCTCCATGTGAGAACGTGAGGTTTCAATTGTAATGACATCAGCATCCATCTGGGCAATAGCAGCAATAATATCATTGAATTCCGAGTAACACATATGGGTATGAATCTGCGTTTGATCCTTTACTCCATTCGCTGTTATTCTAAAAGACCGAATTGCCCAGTCCAGATATCTTTGCCATTCTGAACGACGCAGGGGTAATCCTTCCCGTAAAGCTGCCTCATCAATTTGAATAATGCGAATACCTGCCTTTTCCAAATCCAACACTTCTTGACGTATCGCCATAGCCAATTGATAACAGGTTTCCGAACGTGGTTGATCATCTCTTACAAATGACCAATTCAACATGGTTACAGGTCCCGTCAACATGCCCTTCATCGGTTGTGCCGTTAAAGATTGGGCGTAAGTAATCCATTCAACCGTCATTGGTTCAGGACGACTAATGTCTCCAAAGATAATCGGGGGTTTTACACATCTGGAACCGTAAGATTGAACCCAACCTTGTTGGCTAAAAACATATCCTTGTAACAATTCACCAAAATATTCCACCATATCATTCCGTTCTGGCTCGCCATGAACCAAAACATCCAATCCCAGTGATTCCTGCTGTTCGACACAATAAGCAATCGCCTCTTTCATATGATTGCCATAATCATTCAAGGAAAGTTCACCCTTACGAAATTGACTTCTAATCTGGCGTATATTCTGAGTTTGCGGGAATGAACCAATTGTGGTTGTTGGCAACAATGGCAAATTCAAGATTTTTTGCTGTAATTCCATACGATCGGCATAGGCACCTTTCCGGTTTCCCAATTCCGATGTTATCGACTGACATAGTTTTTTAATTTGATCATTATGAACTCTATTTGACTGACGCCTGTTATCCAGACAAGCCTGGTTACTAGATAACGCCTCTTTTACTGCCTCTCTTCCTTCATTTAAAGCTTTAGCCAAAACAATAATTTCATCAAGCTTTTGTATCGCAAAAGAAAGCCATGAACGAATTTCCGCATCCATTTTACTTTCACGTTCCAGATCAACAGGAACATGTAATAATGAACATGAGGGGGCCAGCCACAATCGTTTTTTTAATATAGCATAGATAGGCTCTAGCCATTCAAGCATAGCATTCAAATCCGTCTTCCAGATATTACGCCCATTAACAACTCCCAATGAAAGGACTTGTTTATCTTTTAGCTGTTTAATTATGGCAGGAATTTCATCACGCGCATTTATGGCATCAATATGGAACCCCTGCACCCCCAATTCTGGCAATAAAGCTATATTTTCTTTTAACTTTCCAAAATATGTTGCCAACAAAATATAGATTGGTGCCTGTTTCAAAACCTTGTAGGCAGAAACAAGTGCCTTTTTCCACTCTTCTGCAAGCTCTGTCACCAAAATTGGTTCATCAAGTTGAACCCAGCTTTCCCCCTGTTCTGCCAACTCTTGCAATAATGCTTGATATTGTTCCAAAAGTGCAGGCAACAAAGCTAGTTTGTCGCTTTTATCCTGTTCTTTTCCCAACCATAAATAGGTTACTGGTCCTAACAATACAACTTTTGTTTTTAAACCTTTCTTTTTCGCTTCCTTCAATTGATCTAGTAAAATCTGGCTATTTAAAACAAACCGTGTATCCTTTGTGAATTCCGGTACAATGTAATGATAATTTGTATCAAACCATTTAGTCATCTCACCTGCCGCAACGTGGCAAAGACAAGAATTTTTTCCACCCGAACGTCCACGTGCAACCTGAAAATAATGATCTAATTTTTCCCCTTGCTGTTGTTGAATACGTGATGGAATATTACCAAAAAGAAAACTTGTATCCAGAACATGGTCATAATAGGAAAAATCCCCAACAGGAACAAGATCGAGTTTACTTTGATTCTGCCAATGACACTGCCGTAAATTTTGGGCTGTTTGTTCCAATTCACCTGAGGAAATATTTCCTTGCCAGTACGCTTCAAGCGCAAATTTCAATTCACGCTTTACACCAATTCGAGGAAATCCTAGATTATGTACTGTTACCATTTTTTATTCCTTTACTTGCCTATTCAACATCAGATTTTGCTCTAAACACCCTATTCAGATAACAACATAAAATAAAATGATATTATTTCATCGATCCATTAACTTTATTCATAGGATATAATCTTGCATTCATGATTGAGATCATTCATTTAAAAATCATTCAGGAAATCGAAACGCAAAAATCAATGACTGCCGCGGCTGTCAATTTGTGTTTGACACAATCCGCCTTAAGCCACGCCATTCGGAAACTTGAACAAAATTTGCAGGTCAGCCTATGGCGACGGGAGGGAAAATACATGCAGCTAACTCAGGCGGGACAGGAATTATTGACGCTGGCCCATCGCATATTACCTCAGATCGAACATAATGAATCAAAATTGAAACAATTTGCGCAGGGGAGTATTGGCAGTCTAAAGATTGGCATGGAATGTCATCCCTGTTATCAATGGCTGCTTAAAGTTACCTCACCCTACTTGAAACAGTGGCCTCAGGTTGAACTCGATGTCAAACAAAAATTTAAATTCGGTGGTTTAGGGGCGCTACTGAATTATGAAATAGACATCTTAATAACGCCTGACCCGATTATTAAGTCTGATCTCCATTTTGAACCTGTCTTTAATTATGAACAGATCTTAATTGTTGGACCTTCACATCCCTTCAGAAATTTACCGTATATCACTCCAGAACAAATGTCCTCAGAAACTCTTTTAACTTATCCTGTAGAATCAACTCGACTGGACATATATAGTCTCTTTATGGCACCAAAGGGTATAATGCCACGTCGTCATAAAACAATTGAAACAACGGATATAATTTTACAAATGGTTGAAAATAATCGAGGCGTAACGGCTCTACCACATTGGTTGGTACAGGAAAACAAAGAACGCTTTGAAATCTTTCCTGTCAAACTGGGAAAAAAAGGAATTCCAAAACAGTTATTTATTGGAATACGCAAGGCCGACCAATTAACTAATTATCTTGATGCTTTTATTCAGCTATCCAAACAAATATCCTTTCCAATGTCGACCTGAAATACTCAAAATAAACTGTATAATCTCCAATTTCTGACTAAATATCATAGAATAGTTTTTAACAAAAATGATTATATCTGTTACCATCTGAAACTTAAATTTTATAGTCGGTATTTTTCAAAGAAATCAAAAAACCATGCAGGAAACAATTCGCAAAAATTTTTATGTTCCAATGCAATTTTTGCTTTTGTTTTCCCTGCTTTGCCTCTCTGCCTGTGGTGGAGGAAAGCATTCTTATAATGGAAAAGGAGGCATTTCTTCACGATATAGCAATTTCATGCCTGGCTATCCTAAAAAATGGAACCCTCCGGGTCCCCCTCTTGATCCCTGGGGTCCATATATCAATCAATCCTCACAACGTTTCAATGTTCCTGATCAATGGATACGGGCCATCATTTTACAGGAAACGAGAGGATATCAATATTATAACAAACGACCAGTCACTTCACCTCATGGAGCAAAGGGATTGATGCAAATCAAGTCAACAACTTATAAAGATTTAGCAAAACGCTATAATTTGGGAAATGACGTATATGATCCGCATGATAATATCATGGCTGGAACAGGATATATCCGCACCTTATATAATAAATACGGTGCCCCCGGCTTTGTTGCAGCTTACCATGGTGGACCTGGAACTTTGGATGCCTATCTAAAAAGAGGAACCGCATTGCCAAAGGCAACCAAAAACTACATGATTTCCGTCACTCCCAATCTGGGGAATTCAGTACCTATGAGTGGACCTTTTGCAATTTTTGGCGGACCTTACGCCAAAAAAAATACTCGTACCCCATTACCACTCGAGGCTTATTACTCACCGAAAACCTATAGCCCCGTTCAAATGGTTACAACAGCACAGGTTATGCCTTCTGAAAGTAAAAGCGAACTTAAAAAATTCATTGTCAAAGATAATGAACATGCAATTGCATCAGACAATGCCAATGAACCTCCAATCATGATTGTTCCATCCAATTATCATCCTGCATATGATGCAAATGTCCATAACAATTCAACCTCATCCAATGCTTATTATTCAACAAAACCCAAAGCCCCTTCTATTATTCGAACCTCTCCTAGCAGTAGACATTATTATATATCAACAAAAGGTAACTGGAATATTCAGGTTGGAGCTTTTACATCTGCAGATTTAGCTAATCACGCAATTGCAATCGCAAAACAAAAAGCCGCCAGTTTACTGGTCCTGGCGTATCCAAATATTGAAACCGTTCAGAAAAACGGAAAAACATTATACCGAGCCAAATTAGGAGGATTAAGCTATGCAACAGCCTTACAGGCTTGTAATTTGCTAAAAGTAAAAAGAATGAATTGTGTTCCTGTTCAATAATACAAAATTGTAATTTTCAGTTATTTTGAATTTGTTCAATAATTTTATGGTCAATGGCGGTAGATGCATCATATATATCTTTCTAAATATTTTTTATCCATTTTGCCGGCACACCTGCATAAACACTTTTAGAGGGTACATTTTTAGTTACAACAGCACCGGCACCGATTATTGAAAAATCATGAATAGTAACACCAGGCAAAATTGTGACATTGGAGCCTATCCAAACATATTTTCCAATCTTAACAGGAGATGGATATGTCGTACCACGATCTCTTATATCCAAACCATGATTTAATGTAGCAATCGTAACATTCATGCCTATAGCACTGTGATCACCAATAAAGATTCCTCCCCTATCCTGAAAAGAACATCCTGTATTAAAAAATACATTTTTACCAATATGAATGTTTTTACCGAAATCAGTATAAAAAGGAGGAAAACAAACAAAAGATGAATCTACAGTTTTTCCTGTCAGACTACTGAAAATATCAACGATTTCTTTTTGCGTATGAAAGCTATTGTTTAATTCCATTATTATTTTTTGCGCTTCAAAGGCACATTGGTATAACAGCTGCATCAATTCTTTTTCGTTAGTGGAAATGGAATGTCCGGCCTGACAGTATGTAATGAATTCCTCCATTTGCATAAAATGATCCTTTTCCATTACTGGAAAGCTTTTGTTAGTTCATCTATCACGAAATAAAATCAAGTCCTATATCGAGAATAGGTGCACTATGGGTTATCCAACCTACAGAAATCAAGTCAACACCGCTTTCAGCAATTATCCGAGCCGTATCGGGATTGATACGCCCCGAAGCTTCTATGATGGCACGTTGATTAACAATCGCAACCGCCTCTTTTAAAGTTTCAGGATCCATATTATCTAGCAAAACGGCATCAACACCCAATGCCATGACTTCTTTTAATTGATCCAGCGTATCCACTTCTATTTCAATTTTAACCATATGCCCTGCATTTTTTTTAGCCTGTTCAAGCGTCTTACGTATTCCACCCGCGATTGCAATATGATTGTCTTTAATCAAAACTGCATCATATAAGGCAAAACGATGGTTCATTCCACCACCACACCGCACGGCATATTTTTCCATCAGGCGTAAGCCTGGTGTTGTTTTTCTCGTACAAACAACTTGTGTTTTGGTTCCTTCAATAGATTTGACAATCTTATGAGTTACCGAGGCAATTCCAGATAGATGGCTCATGAAATTCAAGGCAGTTCTCTCACCTGTCAGAATTGCACGGGATGACCCTTCAATAATTGCTATCACATCTCCCGGCTTTAATATATCTCCATCCTTTTTCTTTAAATCTACATTAACTAATGGATCAATTAAGGTAAAAGCCATTGAAGCGATATCCACTCCTGACAATATACCAGTCTCTCTCGAAACCATCGCCACTTTGGAGTGGTGATTTTCATCAATAACTGCATTAGTGGTTATATCCCCAGCCAACCCTAGATCTTCCAATAACGCATTGCGAATAATGGGTTCAATTAGGATATGGGGCAAAGCTGGAATCGTCATAATAACCTCTATATTCTGATAAATCTATAATATACAAACAAATTTCATATAATAACATCACAATGTCTTGGCATACTGATATGCCTGATCAAAACTGATGAAAGATCGATTGGCTTTTTCAAGCGTAGCAGGATAATCCTGTCGATAATGTGCCCCTCGAGATTCTTTCCGCAAGAACGCACTCACTGCTATCATCAGGGCAATTTGTTCTGGATTAAGTACATATTTATCATCATGTTCATTAACCAGGGTAAGAAACTGCCGAATTGCCGATCTCAAAGCATCCTCATCTCGAATGATATTTAAATCTTTCTGCATTATCTTTTTTACAATAGGTAAACGGTCAGAAATCACAATCCCAGTTTCACCTATCTCATTATCATTGCTTTGAGTGGAAGGATGATTATCCAAAATTGCCTTGGCTGCCCGCATGGCCATAACTGTAGCTTCCAGCAGTGAATTACTGGCCAAACGATTTGCTCCATGTAAACCCGTAGAAGCAACCTCACCCACTGCCCACAAACCTTTTACCGTTGTTTCTCCATTCAAATTTGTCATAATGCCCCCCATATGAAAATGTTCAACGGGTTTGACAGGAATCAAATCCATTGAAGGGTCAATACCGACTTGATGACATAACCGTGCAATGGTTGGAAAACGTGTCTTGAAACCTTTTCCTAAAGCCTTTCTGGCATCAAGATAAACTTTTTTACCCTGAATAGTCTGATGATAAATTGCTCTTGCCACAACATCACGGGGTGCCAATTCCTGTCCTTCTGTATTGGCCAGAACACGTTGGTTATCACTATTAACCAAAACAGCCCCTTCCCCACGAACCGCTTCGCTGATTAAAGTCTTTGGAAAAATATTTGCATCAAGTGCGGTTGGATGAAACTGAATAAATTCCAGATCAGCTAATACAGCACCAATATCAGCCGCCAAAATCAGACCTTGACCATAATTTTGCAGAGGATTTGTACTTTCCTCAAATAACCCACCAATACCACCGGTGGCCAACACAATAGTGGATGTCACGATTGACCTGAATTGACCTTCTATTTGGGTTATTACTCCCCTTATTTTATTTTTATCCTTTAGAAGACGAACCGCAATGGTGTTTTCCATTACAGTTATTGAGGGGGTTCGCAAGACCGTCTCTGTCAACGCTTTGATAATACCCCGCCCGGAAGCGTCTCCATCAATATGAAAAATTCTCCGATGACTATGTGCACCCTCTAACCCGAGCCTAGGCCTGCCATGGCGATCATGATCAAAAACAACACCATATTTCTCCAATACTTCAATTGCCTTTCTTCCATCGTCCAATATGGTGGCGACAGCTTTTTGATCACATAATCCCGCTCCAGCCCTTAAAGTATCCTCTATATGCGCGGAGCTGTCTTTCTCTTCATGACTGGCCGCCGCAATTCCACCTTGCGCATAAATACTGGATGTCTCCTGTCCTATCTTTCCCTGCGTCAAAAGCAAAACCGGCAATGGCGCAAGTTGTAATGCCGTCATTAATCCAGCCAATCCACTGCCAATCACGACAACAGGTGACTGCATAATGTTTTTCATATTTCCAACATCCTTTTGATGGAAAGGCGTGCCTTATCAGCAATAGATGGATCAATCGTGATTTCATATTTATTTTCTTCCAACGAAGTCAAAATATTATCCAATGTGATACGCTGCATATGAGGACATAGATTACATACACGAATAAATTTGATATCTGGATGTACTACTGCCAGATTGTCACTCATTGAACATTCAGTCAGCAAAATCACTTCATCAGATCTTTTTTGCTTGATGAAATCTGACATCTCAGCCGTAGATCCAGAAAAATCAGCCGCTTCAATCACCTCAGGAGGGGATTCAGGATGCACCAGAATTGCAGCCTCTGGATATTCAGCTTTCAACTGCTTGACTTCCCGTGATGTAAATCTTTCATGAACTTCACAATGCCCCTTCCATGTCAGAATCTCGACGTTGGTTTGTTTTGCAACATTTTTTGCCAGATACTCATCAGGAATCATGATGACCCTCGGAACTCCAAGCGCTTCAACAACCTTTTTGGCATTTCCGGATGTACAACAAATATCCGAAGCCGCTTTAACCGCCGCTGAAGTGTTCACATACGTAATAATAGGAATACCTGGATATTTCTTACGTAATCCCATGACATTCTCTGCCGTAATAGATTCAGCCAAAGAACAACCAGCCTTCAAGTCGGGAATAAGAACTGTTTTGTCAGGATTGAGTAATTTTGTCGTTTCTGCCATAAAATGTACGCCTGCCACAACAATGACATCCGCGTCAATTTTTTCAGCCTCCCGTGCCAAAGCAAGACTATCCCCAACGATATCAGCAACTGTATGAAAAATTTTTGGAATTTGATAATTATGTGCCAGAATAACCGCATTACGTTCTTTTTTTAGCTGGTTAACACGTTGAATTTTTTTTGTTAAACTCATTCGTTCCGGGGCAGCAGCAATTCTGCCCAGTTTATTTTCTAAATAATCAGGTAGTCCCTGCCGCATGTCACTCTCCTTTTATACTCAACTTGAGTATATATATGCCATTCTATCCCTAAAATACAAAGAATGTCAATTCCTTACCAATGGCAATTTTGATCCGGACATTGCTCTGGCATCAACAATTGACTTTTGGTACCTAAAAAGTTTTGCTGGTCTGCCACGATACTGGTCAGTAATATGACCGGTCTCCTCAATCAAATTCTGTTGTTCAATCATTCGCCTAAAATTAGACTTGTGCAAAGAACGCCCTATGATACGTTCAATGGTTTTTTGCAATTGCAACAAAGTGAATTCTGTCGGCATTAGTTCAAATACCAGGGCCTTGTATTTGATTTGTGCCCTTAACCGCGCAATTGCTGTAGCTAAAATCCGTCGATGATCAGCAAACATACCCTGACCAGCAAAATCTTTCCTTTCTAGATATCTATTCCCTGCTTCCGGAACCATGCCTGCCTCATATAACAATTCATAGCGCTGTAAAATAAGATCTTCATTCCAGACATATCCATTGAGACCAAATAAAAATTCAATACGACGTTTTGTTTGTTCCGTATCTTCCGTTTTCCGGCTCTGCCATTCATATAAAGCCCCGATTATTGTTTCTCGTATATTTTTTACAGCTGGTTTTAATTCATTTTCCCATGGAAAATATTCATACCAACCATGCCATTCCGTTTCGTTTAGACTGAAATCTTGATGACGCACAAGTCCAAGATAGCTAATCGAAATGGTTCGAACTTGAGGTTGATTGTATATGCGGTCTTGATCGGCAAAAGTATAAAGTTGTTCCAAAAAACCGACGGGATAACGTGTTTGTTGATGAATCCAAGCGCGCAATCCAGCTTGTAAACTTTGATGTCCCGGCTCAAAAGAACCAGATGGAAGCGTTGATCCCTTATGAATTGTCATAACATAAGGCATATAATCTATAATTGATACCAACACAGCAATCAATTCGGTCTGGGTCAAGGCTGCAGACATATATTTCCTTTATCCATTTATCTTGTTAAATTCATCTTTAACAATGATATTTTAAAGAAAATTCTTAATCTATAAAAAAATTTAAAGGCTTATACCAAACGCAAAACCAGCAATCCATCCTTCTGGCGCAAGAATAGACGGGGTAAAGGCATGCGTCACCGATGCATCCCACATAAAAATTCCATCTTTTTTTCTTAGCCCTATTCCTCCACTCCCGATATTACCGACTTTTGGCTTGTCAACATGATAAGGGGTAGCATAGACGGCTCGTGTCATTCCTGCATCCAAAGAACCGTAAAGCTCTGACTTATCCAGAAAAAAATCGCAAAAAGCCTGATAATCTCCACAATGCATATCATCCGTTGGTAAAGTCCAAGAAAGATCGTTCCGAATATAAACACCGGCATTACCAGCCAAATTCTGACGTATAAATCCCCTTACTGTATATGGTCCCCCAATCTGCATCTGCTCGTTATCATATTGACTTTTGTCGCTATATTCACCATGCACAAAAGTGTGCCAAGTCAACGATTTTGTTATAGGCTGATCTCCCTGTATATCCATGATAAATTTAACAAATCGCGTATGTGGTGCATATTTTCCTGAATTATTTATCCAGGTCTTGGTCATTAATCCATTTAATCCAATTTTAGTTCCCAGGTTAATATACCATACCCGATCCCACAATTTTGTATATTCACTTAAAGTTATATTTAGCATTGACAAACGTGCGCTTTTATAATTTTCACGAATATGATTTCTATAATTCATGAAGGATTTTGTTTGATAGGAAATAATTAAAGAAGTTACACCAATTAAATCCCTGGTTAAAACCCTGGAAATTCCAACATGAAAATCCTTCTGTGTTACATCTTCACGATGCAGCGCGATTTTTGGTCCATCATGATACATATCATCTGAACGCCACCATCCACACCATAATAACCACGGACCCATTGGAACGGAACCCTCCATGGAAAAAAACGAGTTATGTCCCAACCTCTGTCGATTATTCAACGAATGATCATATTCAAATGACCACATATCTAATACACCAAAAAGATCAGTAACAATAAAATTCGATCGACCTATCGTTCTGGCTGAAATGCTTTGCCCATTGTTATCCGTACTCACCTTGCCATGAATTAAACCCGCTTTTGGAGTTTTCACCTCAACAATAGAAGTATTATCCTGATGACCTTTATTGATTTTTAATGAGGTTTTCCAATTAGGTAAACGATTCATGTTATCCAGTCCCTGTTTCAAATCATTCAGATCCAAAACATTACCAGCAATCCATGGAAAAGCCGTCATTTCATGAAATCGTTCAGGAGTTCCTGTAAAATTGAAATTTTCAATCCTGCCTTCAATAATAACAATACGCAAATGACCAGAAGATAAATCTTGTTGTGGCAGGTATGCCCTTGTCGTCAAAAAATTGGTTTTAAGATAAGCCTGATTTAAAATATTTAGGATTGTATTTATATCCGAAACAGTTAAACAACGATGATTCCATTTTTTAATGATATGGTCTATTTTTTCTTTTGAAAGACTGTACGGATTTTCAATATCAATATTATTGATTTTTACACAACCCTTGATCTGAGGCTTGAATTTCTCGCCCTGATTAACAGAAATATCGTTGGATAAAGGCAATTCCATATCCATTAACTCCTGCCTTTGACGATATCCTTGATATTGCAATGAATTATAATACTGGTTATTACCAAAACCGTAAGCCTTGTTATTTAAACATAAAAAGCTTAAGCAATAGATCAATATAGCGTTAAAAACTAACGATCGTCTATTCATTAAAATATTCACTCAATAATTTCAGGCATTAAATTATTATTTAACAAAAGTAAATAAACTAATTGAGGCAATAATTATAAGAGTGAAATACATAAATAATAAATTATATTCAATATAATTATTATCAATAATAAAAAATAAATTAAAATATAAATTATTTGTTTATTATAATTAATAATTCTTTAATAAAAAGAATAGATTACTATATTAAAATAATAGTATATATAAATTTTCAATAAACCTTTTATATATACTATTTCAACCAACGAATGGTATAAGATTTTGATATAAAACAGCTATACATACAAATAATGTTTATTTGAATATTATAATTTATTCACCAATCGTTGAGGCACAATAAACCTGTGTCTTAGGACGATTATTTGTATAAGCATCAGCCTCATAAATAGCCTGATTATTACAAAAAGATATATTTTTAAAATGAATATATAATGGTGAGGATCCTAACATTAATTCAATCCATAGCTCTTTTTGCAATTCGTTAATATCCTCATCAATATACGGAACAATTGCCAAACGGTTATTTTTTTGGAAAGGGTCAAAATCAATACATACTTTTTTTAAAAATAATTTTTCAGTCATTTTATATCCTTTTATAATTATATTTCTTTTAAATTATTAACATATTTATAATTATCATTATTACAAAACATTAAATAGTAAACATAGTAATTAATACAAATAAAATTGTTTTTTACAATAAAAAAAGTAGAGATTTTTAGAGAAAAATAAATAAATTGATCTTTATGATCAATTATAATGAAAAACGATACAAAAATATTATAGGTAAAAATGTAGAACGGTATCGTTTGAAAAACAACTATACACAAGAAAACCTAGCTGATATTGTAGGATGTAAACAGCAAACAATTAACAGTATTGAAAAAGGCAGAATTAAACGCAGCAAATATCTGCCATATATCGCCAGCGCATTGGGCGTAAATATAGCTGACCTGGATCCTGATCTTAACAAAGATCAAAATAAAAGAGCCTTTGAATTGACCCATTCCAACAATCACAAGGAAAATATCAATAGCGATATAAATACGGTAAATATTCATGATGTCATAAATGAACATAAATCGACATCAAATTATTTGAAAAAAATAAACAGTGACATTCCTATATTCGCCACCATCAAGGAACTTGACAATTATTTCTTAATTACAAATACACCTGTAGAATATATTCCACGACCCCATCTGGTTAACCTTGAAAAAGATGCATTTGGAATTATAATCGGCAATCATGCTATGTATCCCCTATTCCGTGTTGGCGATGTAATTGTTGTTCATCCACGGAAAACAGTAAAAGAACATGATGTCTGCATTTTTATTGGCTATGAAAATGGATTAATGATTTACACTATTGGAGAGTTAATTCACGAGGATGCGTTATCATGGACGGTAAGGCAATACAAGCTCTATTGTAATTTTTCTCTTCCGAAAACGGTTTGGAAAAAATGTAATGCAATTATTATAAAAATTTTCAGATGATCATTATTGCATACCCGCAATTTTCAAAAATTATTTTAATTTTAACCAGTAAAACAAATAGGCTACTATCTCTCTATTCAAAGAAAAAAATATCCCGCCATGAATTATAACGCGGAGCAGATTGACCTTTCAATGGCATGCCAGCCTGTTTAAAAGCCAGTTGTATTCTGGGTAGATGATAATACTGAGATATTGCAATAACTGATTTAAAATGTTGCTTGGTGCATAATTCAGACACATTTCTGACAGTTGCTCTTGTATTAACCCCTTTTTCATCAAGAATAACCGCTTCACGGGGTATATTCTGGGTAAGTAAGTAATCGGCCATAACCTTAGCCTCATTATATCCTTCTTTTCCCAATCCCCCGCTAACAAAAATTAAAGAGGCCACATGTTTACGATATACAAACACCGTCTCATCTAAACGTGCTTTCAATCCAGCACTTGGAGTACCATCCTCATTAATTTTGGTACCAAAAACCACAAGTAAATCAGCATTATCAATCTTTTTGCGACTACCCAAAAAAACGATAGCTATTATTATAGTTATGTAAAAAAATAAGATTATTAAAAACGTTCTGTAATTTAGCAGCATAATATAAATTTATTGATTTCAAACTATTACATTATACGTTAATTCCATTTGAATATTAAGAAAATCTTTTTTGATCCAGATAAGAACAGATTCCTTTAAAAATATAATAACCAGCTGTCATTAGGCAATCAAATAATTATTATCACTAAACTAATCTTGCCAATTTTATTTAACCAAAAAATATTCAAGGATATAAATTCCCATTCTATCCAACTGAACGTTCTGAATCGGTTAAGATAATTTGTACCCACTTTCCTTGAATTTGTACCCACTTTTGCACCCACTTTTTATCGCATAATCTGTCATGAACTGGCAAGAATATGATAGATAAATATGGATTTTTTAGGAAAAACAAGGAATTTGTCAGGAATTGGCAACATCTGGCATATTCAAATGGTGTCCGCGGCGGGATTCGAACCCACGGCCCCAGGATTCATCTCACCACGATTTTCATCGCCATTGATTGTGAAATTGACAATCAATGTTTGTAAGCTGGACTGTCTCTTTACCGTAGAAATATTTCCGTAGGTACCACCCGTACAGTCTCTACACCTTTCTGTTAAATTCAAAACAGACTTGGCTCGGGATTGGCATGATCGTTCTTGATCGAAGCGTTCCCCGAATTAGAGTGGATTCATCTTACTGTTTCCAAATAAGATGCCCAATATTTAGGAATCCTGTGCTCTATCCTGCTGAGCTACGCAGACACTATGCCTCTTTTACCCTGTCTTTATAAATTTGAAAAGAGTTCCTTTAAATTCATTACCATTTTTTTATCCTTAACCATCTGGGCAATCATCAACATAAACTGTCGACATAATGTTTCACCCGGCACAGCAGTTTGCTTGCTTAAAAGTTCCAGATACTGAACTTGTCTGGCAAGATCCAATAATCGTTCTTTATTCCAATAGGTCATTGCCCTTTGAAAATCATTGGCACGCTTGAAAAAAATTGGTGGATTTAATTTTCCCATTGCAGATTTCAGGGACAATCCATCTTCTTCCATCATGATTCTAACCTGCATCATACGATCATTTAAATATAAAAGTCCACGAATAAGCGCAATCAAGGTAATCCCTTCCTTAAGTCCCCGATTTAACGTACGATCTGCAACAATTGTTTGCCCCGTCATAACCGCATATAAAATATCCTCTACAGAATATTCATTACTATCCCCCAAGACCTGTTCAACAGCTTCAATTGTAATTTCTGCCTCATCTCCAACAAAAAGTAATAGTTTTTCTATCTCATTACGAATAAGAATTCGATCTCCACCTAACATTGCCAATAAATATCGGAATGCATCCGGGGAAATTTTCTTTTTCCCCAATAGTGAATGAACAGTTTCTTCCAGTGAGCGCCCAGTCTCTGCATAACACGCAATTGCCGCCATTAATGGATGTTTTTCAGCCAAGATCCGCAAGGGAGAACGAGTGGAAAGACTGCCCGCTTCAATAACAATCACTGAATCCAAATGGGATAAATTTTCTTTGTTCAAATAAGAAGCGCAAAAAATTTCAAGTTTTTTAGCTAAATTATCCGATGCATCTCTTACCCATATAGCACGTTGCCCACCCATCAAAGATAAGGCTGTCGCCTCTTCAACCAAACGGTCATGATTTTCCTTATCCAAAACAGCGACAAGAAAAGGATCGTTCAAACTATTGGCAATTTTTTTTACCAAGCGGCTGGCACGCTCTCGTACCAATCCTGTATTTTCTCCATAAATCAGATATACACGAAATTGATTGATATCTTGAAAAATACTTGTAATTTTTCGTGCATCGATTTTCATGAAATATTGATACCCTTATTTCATCTTTTATCCATTACTTATCTGAAGGCATTTCATCTTCTGTCATGTTATCCATTCCAACAGGAATCATGGTATTTCGACCGGTAGCCATTGCTGGCATTCCATCACTTCCCGCTGATTGAGTCTGTGCTCCGCTTGTTCCAGGCATCATGCTTGGTAACATATACTGCGCCTTGGGTGTATTTGGAACTTTACTTGTTTCTTGAAAAGAATCATTATGCCTGAACCAGACAGCAACTTGTTGTGTAACTTCATTCGCCAAATTCTGAGCAACACGAGTTTGCGCGGTTTCGTCATTCAACGTCTGAGCAAAATATTGTTCAAAAGTAATATTATAACCATCCATTGTCTGCGCATCACCCTGTGCCAAAATGACTGGATTAACAGATATGGTTTTCAATATCCAATGCGCATTCCCGGTCATTCTTGCCCGACCCGAAGAATTGTCATAATGAATATCAATCGCTTCTTCACTTAAAGACGGGGTTACATCCAACTCATATGTTTTTGGATCTTCAGGCCCATCCCCTGCCATATTCTGTTGTAAAAACTGCCGAATTTGCTGACCAAAACGATCATTCAAAACAGGAATATAAACTTTTTTCAATTCCTTATTGGTATCCAATGTAGCCGTTTTTTTATAGACAGGATGAAAACCACATCCTGCCAATAAAATTGCAAACCCCAAGGGAACACTGGATTTTTTAAGGAATATAGTTAATGATTTCATCAGTTTACCACAAAATTAACGATTTTATTAGGCACATAAATTGTCTTTAAAACCGTTTTTCCTTCCAAAAATTTAGAAACTGTTTTCTCCCGCTGTGCCAATTGGATTATCTTTTCTTTTTCCATATCCGGAGCAACCTCAATCGTTCCCCGTAACTTGCCCTTTATTTGCACAGCAATAACCACTTTTGTCGCGGTTAACAAAGCTTCATCCGCTTTAGGCCATTCACTTTCAGCCAACAATTTGTGATCTTCAAAAAGATGAGACATCATTTCTTCCGCCATATGCGGAATTAACGGACTGGAAAGTCGACTTAACATCATGGCAGCTTCACGACGGGCAAAATCCATTCCCGGTTCACCCGATTTTTTTTCTGCATCAGCCAGAGCATTGGTTAATTCGCGCAATCTTGCAATCGCAACATTCATAGCAAAATTATCCAATGATTCTGTTACCGCAACAATGGTGCGGTGGGTCAAGCGTCGCAATTGATCCGCATTTTCCGAAAATGTATCAGGTAAAACAACCAGCACTGGAACCTGTTGTGATACCGTTAAAACCAAACGGTATAAACGTTGCAGGTAACGGGAAGTGGCCATTACCCCTTCCTCTGTCCATTCCATGTCCCTTTCGGGAGGATTATCTGACAATATGAACCAACGTGCCGTATCAGCACCAAAACGTTCAATAATTGCAGATGGTGGAATCGTGTTTTTCTTGGACTTTGACATTTTTTCAACACGGCCAATCTTAACAGTTTCGCCGGTATCACGTAAAACAGCTTTATTCCCTGTTTTTTTTACTTGGTCAGGAAAAATCCACTCGCCTTGTGCATCTTGATAACTTTCATGCATCACCATACCCTGAGTAAATAAAGCTTTAAAAGGCTCATCAACACTCACATATCCCATTTGTTTCATGGCTCGTGTAAAGAAACGCGCATATAGCAAATGTAATATCGCATGCTCAATTCCGCCAATATACTGATCTACCGGCATCCAACGATGAACAGCCTCCTTTTCTGTCGGGGTTTCGGCATGAGGTGCTGTAAATCGTGCAAAATACCAGGAACTATCTACAAATGTATCGCATGTATCGGTTTCTCTCTGGGCAGCTCCATGACAATGGGGACATTCAACATGTTTCCAGCTTGGATGATTATCCAATGGATTTCCGGATAAAGAGAAATCAACATCCTCTGGTAACTGAACCGGCAACTGATCTTCTGGAACAGGGACTATTCCGCATTTTGGACAATGAATAACAGGTATTGGACAGCCCCAATAACGCTGACGGGAAATGCCCCAATCCCTTAAACGCCAGTTTACCACTTTTTCACCAATGCCCAACTTTTCTAATTCCGCTATTGCCACATCCTTGGCTTTGACTGTTGGCAATCCATCCAAGAATTCAGAATTTACAGCAATTCCCTGATCTGTATATGCAGTCTCGGTAACCTTAAAAGTTTCAGAGGTTTCTCCTTTCGGAACAACAACTGTCTTGAAATCAATTTTATATTTGCGTGCAAAATCCAAATCCCGCTGATCACCACAGGGACAGGCAAATATTGCACCCGTTCCATAGTCCATCAATACGAAATTGGCAATCCAGATTGGAAATTCCTGATCAGGCATAAAAGGGTGCCGAATTTTCAGGCCAGTATCGACCCCTCTTTTTTCAGCTTTCTCAATCGCCTCTTCTGAAGTGCCCAACTGATGACATTCGGCTATGAAATCAGCCACTCCGCGATTTGTCTTTGCCAATTTAGCCGCCATCGGGTGATCAGGTGAAATAGCAACGAATGCCATACCAAACAGGGTATCCGGACGGGTTGTAAATATTTCCAAAACGTTCAAACTAGATTCAAAATCTGCTGGCAAATTCAGAACCTCAAAACGCACTTTTGCCCCTTCGGATCTTCCTAGCCACCGCTCTTGCATCGCTTTCACACGATCAGGCCAGTCATTTAGTGTATTCAATCCATCTAATAAAGGCTGTGCAAAATCCGTAATTTTCAAAAACCACTGGAAAAGCTGTTTTTTTACAATTGGAGCTCCAGAACGCCATCCCTTGCCATCAATTACCTGTTCGTTAGCCAACACAGTTTGATCAACAGGATCCCAATTCACCCAACTTTCGCGACGCTCAACTAGGCCTTCTTCCAGCAAGCTTAAAAACAATTTTTGTTGCTGACCATAATATTCGGGCTGACACGTAGCAAATTCTCTGTCCCAGTTTAGGGAGAAACCCAATCTTTTGAGTTCTTCCCGCATGGCGGCAATATTTTCCATAGTCCATTTAACAGGAGAAACACCATGACTTTTGGCAGCATTTTCAGCTGGAAGACCAAAAGCATCCCATCCCATAGGATGTAATACGCTATAGCCTCTTGCCCGCTTGTATCGAGCGACAACATCCCCCAATGTATAATTTCTTACATGCCCCATATGCAACTGTCCGGATGGATATGGAAACATTTCCAAGACATAATATTTTGGCAATTCAGAATTAGGGACATTGGATACATCAAACAAATGACGTTTTGCCCATTGCTGTTGCCAATAAAATTCTACACGTTGAAAATCATACGATGATGGAGTGGAATTATTCATGTTAGTCTATCAAATATATTAAATTTACTTAAGTTTATCAGCACGCAACTGACGTGCGCGCACCTGAATTTTACTGGTAAGATCTGAAGCTGTATGAGAGGTTACAGGCGCATCGACCCACTGTCCGTTTTCCTTTATCTGACGATGAACAACAACACTGATCGAATCCGATCTCAACCGTCGGTCAAGTACAGTGCAAACAACTTGAAATCTTTCAGGATTGGATGGAACAGGCTGATACCAATCCGTTATAATGCTTCCCCCCACAGCATCAGCTGAAAGCATGGGCATAAAAGCCAACGTATCCAATGCCGCACGCCATAAATAAGCGTTAACACCACCTGCCAGACTATCATCCCCACCTGTGGCTGAACGATCCACACCAACAAGATGGTTTTCGGGCAAAATCAGATCCCGTTCTTTTTTATGACTGGAACAAGCTACAAGCCCCAGACTTAAAGCACTGACCATTACCAAAGAACGGGAAAAAGAGAATGAAGCAATTAAATTCTTCGTCATGTAGCCTCTCCAATGATTATTAAGGCAGCTTGTGAATTTATTCCTATTCGCATTTTGCCTTTTGTACATCAATAAAACGGAAATATTACAATAATAATAGGTTTTCTTATACAGATTTTTATACGTTTTTTAAATCTTTATTCATAATTTCAATCAACTTTTCCCGGAAAAAAACAACCGTTTAACCGTTTCCTCAATTTCAACTGTTGATAAATCATGTGCTTTGGCAATAGAGCGGCATATTGTTTTATCAGGAACAACCGAAACAATTTGATTGTTTAACAGTTGTCCTACAATAACTTTTATTTTTCCCCATGGGGTATTAACGTTTTCATCATAATGAATCAAATTTTCATATTTCTCAATACGCCAATGCACATATGCCGTTTTTAATCTTTGAAATAAGAAACGACGCATCTCATCGGCATGTTCCGGGAGACAGAAAATAACAACCTTATCGGTCATTTGATTAAAGACTGAATAAATTGGCACAGTATAGACAAATTTTGCCCCATTCGCATAAAGATGGGTTTGTAATTCAATTAATGCATCTTGCGATGATTTGGCAAATTCTGCCTCTACAATAACAATTTCCCCAATAACTGATTGTGTATTTTTTCCTTTTGTTGTGGTTCCCACACATAGTCTTAAAAAATTTGGAAGATTATCATATTCCATTCTTCCCCCTCCATACCCTATACGAGAAATCAAGATTGGAGGGCAAGGCTGATAACTGGTCTTTAACGCTTTCAACAATGCGGCACAGGTTGGGGTTAACAATTCCTTTTGTGGCCCCGAGGCATAAATAAGAACCTCATTTCCCAAAAGCTCAAGCGTTACAGGGGTTGGAATAGGTAAAAATCCCTTGGAATCTTTTTTGATTCCCGATCCTACATTCAAGGGAGAAACATACCATTGATCTATCTTCAGCCAGACACATGCAACGCAACAAACTGTTACTCCAACAATCGTGTTCAGCGCTTTAATCTCATGAAAACTGATTTCTTCGATTGGCAGACCTGAGATTTTGGCTTGTGCTTCAGCCAAATTCTGAAAAGTTTCCAAAATAAGCTTTTTCGCTTTTACAGGTAGGGACGCATTGGAAATCAAGGCCTGAATTGTTCCCAGCAACTGTTTATTATTGACTTTTTCATCTTGAAAAGAACGCAAGAAATCATGAGAAAAATTCAAGCCATTTTCTGAAGTATCAAAACTAATATAGGCTTTGATCGTTGCAATATTGCTTCGCTTGACATGCATTAATTCTAGACGTGCGCCTATATCAAGGGCGTCAACTGCATCTTGTAAAATTTGTTCAGGAACACCGGCACTTGCCAAAGCCCCTATAAATCGGCTGCTACTCATACCAGCAAAACAGTCTAAAAAACCGATTCTCACAAATCTACACTTTCTCCAGAATATTTACAGTAATAATTTATAACCTAATTAAAAATTATAACAATTCACTTATTATTCAATAATCCTTTCTGCAACCCCATTTCATTGATTAAAGCATTTGAACATTAATAAAAAATCAAATACCTCAATCAATAACTAATGTAATATTTGTTGTTTATTGATTTTCATAAAATTATCATAGGCTTCTTTAACAAAGGCAGAACGACGGATCGCCATCATAAACAGATCTTGAACAACCTTACCAAATCCTCTTTCCGGCCTTAGAACCTGAAATAATAAAACAACCCGAGTTTGATTTGTATCATTTTCAACACTATGTCTATAGGTATCATCGAAAAGAATGCATTTATCCTGGATCCAGTATAAACGTTGCGTATCAACATCAATCCAGCAATTTTTTTGATCTATCGGCACAGCGACCCCAAGATGACACGTAAGCAAACCTTTGGTCACACCATAATGCGGGGGGATAACGGCACCCGGTTCAAGAATAGAAAAAAACGCTGAATTTAAATTCGGGATCTTATCTATCAAAGCTGCTGTTTTAGGCATTAACTTACAGTTTTCCATCACCCGTAACCCGTAACCCTGCAAAAAAAAGGATTTCCAACGTTTATCCGCGGCAATTCTAGCATGGTCAGGAGATATATCTCGCAGTGAGGGGGCGTTAACAGATTCATTTTGATACTTCTGAACAAGCTGTTCCCATTCTTTACGAATTATATCTGCATTAGCTTCGATTACAGATATCCACGGTAGAACCGAAATATCATATACAGGTTGATCCGGAATTTCTGAATAACGGGAAAGCACTTTATTAAAATAAGGACGAAGTTTTTTCCCCATTTTGATTATAAAAGGTCTTTTAGGCTTTATAATTTTTTTTTGCATAATTTTACCAAAATATTATATGGATCTATTACAAAAATTATTTTCAGTAATCTAATATTTTTCCATTTCACAATATGAAAAAACTGTTTTTATATTATAATGCGAAAAAAGATTTTATTTAAACAAAACAGATAATTTCGTATTGAAAATATTTTCAATTATTTTTGAAGCAAATCTTCTATTACTTTTTTTTAATATCTATATAATCTTACAACAATAATTATTTTAACATATTGCTAGATTGATATTCTCTTTTGGTGTCCCGTACGGGATTTGAACCCGTGTTGCTGCCGTGAGAGGGCAGTGTCCTAGGCCTCTAGACGAACGGGACCAGAAACCTTCTATATTTTTCTTTTATCTACGTCATCCTGCCCTAAAAAGCAACTAAAACTCACCAAAAAATCCAAATTAATCACAAAAAAATAACGACTGTTAAATAGTCCATTTTCAAAGACCTACAATCGTTATTAGAGTTTAGCATATAAAAATCAAAATAAATTGGATTAATTATCTAGTTATCTATTTTTTACCTTGATTTTTTTTCTTTGATAATTCAGAACCTGCTTCGGATTTATCACATTTACTAGCTTTAGGATCCCTTAGAGTTTCGGCAGCTTTGTGAGCTTCTTTTTTTGATACTTCATGTTTACTCATAACAATTCTCCTTTAAATGATTGTTATAATTCAATTATATACTATTTTTCTCAATTGTCATTAAAATATCAAAATATTATATTTTTTATAAAGTAAAACAAAGTATAAAAATCCATACATATATTATTTCTTGTTTTTTTATTTGATAACTGAAATAACTATTCATATTATAAATCCGAATATATGCAAGGTGTTTCATAAAAATTCTTTTTCAATTAACAAACTATTTATCATCAATCTCCGAATCGATAATTTTAACTTCCGCCACCTTTTTTTGTTGATCAATGTCCCAGAAAATCAAACGATCAGGCCCTCCACCTCTCAATGTTATCAATACCATCCTGTCAGACTGACGTGTGACATTTTCTATCCGTGTCCCTTTAGGTTCTTGCAATACACTGATTGGACGTGTAATTTTTAGTGAATTTTCATAAATCATGACAGAATCGTTTTTTTTATGAGCTATACGACTGATAATTGCGAAAACCAGTATCGTTGTGGCTATTATTATCAGAATTCCCAAAAATACAACTAAAGCTAACAATCCTTTATTTTTTCGTGATAAAGAATCTTTGTTTTCAAGGGATATATTCATTGACATTAAGGTACTTTCTGTATGAATGGTTCAAACACGATCGACTCAACTTTGCTTGTAACTTCAGTTCAAGAAAAATACAATAATTTAAGACTTGATCGTTTTTTAAGCAAAACCTATCAAAATTATTCACGATCAAGAATTAAAGCACTCATTGAACAAGGACATTGTAAACGCAATCATGTCCCTATTAAAAATCCATCAACTCCCATTAAAACAAATGATAAAATTGAATTGCAAATCCCTGAAGTAAAAGAGTATTCATTAATACCTCAGGACATTCCCCTAGAAATTCTATTTGAAGACAATCATATTATCGTAATCAATAAACCGGCTGGATTAGTTGTGCATCCAGCCCCGGGAAATGAAAATGGTACCTTGGTCAATGCTCTTTTGGCGCATTGTGGAGACAGCTTGTCAGGAATAGGAGGAGAAAAACGTCCCGGAATCATTCATCGACTGGACAAAGACACTTCTGGAGTAATGGTTGTCGCAAAATCTGAACAAGCCTTAAGCAAACTATCCGCTGATTTTGCAGATCGAACCATAAACCGGTTATATCATGCCATCTGTTGGGGAATACCAAACCCCAGTCTAGGGTCTGTTGAGGGAAATATTGGTCGTGACCCCTATGATCGTAAAAAAATGACAATTGTCAAAAAAGGTGGGAAATATGCCAAAACAAATTATAAAATTCAAAAAATAATAAATCCAGCTGTAAGCTTTATTCAGTGTAAACTTGATACAGGACGCACTCACCAGATTCGTGTGCATTTATCGAAACAAGGTCACCCCTTAATAGGTGATCCTGTATATCTTAAGCGGATTCCCGCCATTGCAAAAATCTTACCCATAGATCAAAGAAATGAACTTCTTGATTTTCCCAGACAGGCCCTGCATGCGACACTTTTAGGATTTAATCATCCCATAAGCAATAAATATCATGAGTTTGAAACATCATTGCCCCAGGATATGGAACGTTTAATAAAGAAAATAACTACGGAAAAATAAAGATATAATAAATCCTTATTTTTCGATTCGAAATAAACACTCTTGCAAAGAAAAAAATAACTTGTTAAAAATTTATTAATAAATTATTAATTATAAAGATTAAAATTTTGTAAAATACATGTTTTAAACTCTATAAATATTAACCAGTTCAATTTTTATTACCTATAATCGAATTTATCGATGAAAATATACTTTATTTTTATGTTATTTTTTTTGACAGGACTAAATTAGTCTGATATAACAATGTTCGTAAACAAAACAAACTTCATAAAATATAAATGTGGGTCAACTGCATTAATTAAAAATACAATAAAGATCAACAAGACATGTGTTCTGTTTTACGCAGACCATAACATCATAAAGGTACAAATCAATGGTTCCTTCAATGTTAGATATCACGCCAGAAAACAACATTACACAATATATCCAGAATATCCGCAAATTTCCCCTCTTAACAGCTGAAGAGGAATTCACCTATGCGAAACAGTGGAAAGAGGAGGGAAATATACAGGCTGCACATAAATTGATCAATGCACATTTAAGATTAGTCGTTAAAATAGCCACAACATACAAACGCTATGCCTTGCCCCTGAATGAATTGATAAGTGAGGGAAATATAGGTATGCTTCAAGCCATCCAACGTTTTAATCCAGACCGTGGGTTCCGGTTTACAACCTATGCAATTTGGTGGATTAAAGCGGCCATTCAGGAATATATTCTTCACAACTGGTCTTTGGTTAAAATAGGGACAACCGCTGCTCAAAAAAAGCTTTTTTTCAATTTACGTCGCGTTAAAAGCCAGATTAAGGCCTTTAGTGACACTGATCTAACCCCGGAACAATTGGAAACAATCTCGGAGAAACTTGGGGTAACTACATCCGAGATTCAAAGTATGAATCAACGGTTAAGCGCTCAAGATCACAGCCTAAATACCCCTATGGGAAACGACAGTGATTATAACGAATGGCAGAATATGTTGGTTGATGACGCCATTAACCAGGAAGAGAGCTATGCCGAACGTGAAGAACTATCCCAACGTCATAATATTCTACAAAAAGCGATGGAAGGCTTAAAACCCAGAGAACGTGAAATATTAACAGAGCGTAGGTTAAAAGATAAACCTGCAACTTTGGAAGAACTTTCAAAAGTCTATAAAATTTCCAGAGAACGTATCCGTCAGATTGAAACCCGTGCTTTTGAAAAATTGCAAGAAATTATTCAAAAAGCACATGGTTCAGATATTGGATTTAAAAACTCAATAAACCAGGTAGCTATTGCCTAAAAATATAAAACACAACAAGCTGGATTATGGCGTATTTAACCTAGAAGATATCGTAATAATCCAGCTGATCCTATCGCGATAATCAGTGTAACCAAAAAAGAGCATCGAATAGCCGCCGTTACCGTAAAGATTAATGCAATCATATCTGCCATCCGTCCTGTAACAAAATAAGGTGCGATCAAGGAAATCATTACGCATCCAGGAACAATTTCCAATATGTTCTTTAATCGGGGATGATCATATTTACTAAAAACAAGGTATCCACCAATTCGTGTCAGATATGTTACCATCCCCATGAATATAACCGTCAGAAAAGCGTGTTCATTAATATAGGTACTAAGCATTTTTTGATGCCTGCAGCATGTGATTGGGAACCAGAAAGACAAATATTATTCCGGTCAAAGTACCCGCAATAATATACCATTCCCCAGGCACAAACATATACACTATACAGGCAGTTATAAGGCTACTTGCCCAGATAATGCCTTTTCGCCATCCCAGCCACATACCACGAAGTAAAACAATGAATATGGCTGCAAACGCCATATCAAATCCATAATGCAAAAGATTACCAAATAAAGGCCCCAATAAAATTCCTATCACGGCACTTGTAACCCAGACAAGATACAAAGAAACTCCTACAGTCATATAAAATATATAGCTAAAAGATGGACTAATGACTTTTTTTAACCTGTGATAACAGTCCTGCAATGACAATGCCCAACATTCATCACATAAAAAGAAAAAAGATGGTAAAATCCTTTTTAATGAAAAATGCTTGCAAAACTGTATCATGGTGGCGCCCATTAAAATATGACGGCAATTCACCAGTAAGGTCATCGCAACAATCAATAATAATGGCGGTGTTTTTTGCCATAAATTAATCGCGACAAATTCAGATCCGCCAGCAAAATTTAAACTGCACATTAACCAGAGCTCAAGCGTTGACAATCCATGTATCTTTGCCTGCGCCCCCAATAACAAACCAAAAGGAATGACACTTAACATTAAAGGAAAAGCTGTCTTTAAAGCTCTCAGAATTTCCCTGCGTATATTTGATCCTACGCGTTTTTCTTTATTGGAATCAGATGTTAACCCATTATTTTTTTTATTGAATATTTGGATAACCATGTGCATCACATTGAATTGGTCAAAATAATATTTGATAATTATCTATTAAGCTGTTAATAAAACAGTTTTTTTAAAAATTTTTCTTTTGGAATATATTAAATCTACAACAAATTTCAAAAGACAAAAAAATTTAAAACATACTGTTATCAATTTTACGACCAGATAAATTTGTTTCAAATGATTCTTAGTTACAATCTATCTTTTCGATCATTATATTTAAGCAATAAAATAAAATTATCTATAATATATCCTTAAATCATTTCTTGAACATATATTAAAAGGTGGTTTTTGTTTCTCTTTCATATAAATATTAATTTTCAAATCTTTTTTTGAATAAAATTCATTAAAATTTTCTTAACAAAAATCTTTTATTCACAAATAAATATTTATAGAACGAATTAAGAAACGTAAAATGAGAATTATAAAAGACCCCTTGTCAGGAGTCACAAAAAGACAATAAATTATCTTAAAATTAGTTTGGCAAAAAATTCTCGGATAATATTGTATCTTCACGTTCAGGACTGGTTGAAATGACAGCAACCTTAACCCCTGTCAATGCTTCAATACGTTCAATATAATTTCTTGCTGCTGCCGGCAATTCTTCCTTTGACCGAATACCAGAGGTCTTTTCATTCCATCCTGACATCGTTTCATAAATAGGTTTCAATCTTTTTTGCGCTTCCAAAGTATATGGAAAACGCTCTATATTCTGACCGTCCAATTGATACCCGACACAAATTTTGACTTCTTTTAAGCCGTCCAGAACATCTAGTTTCATCAAGGCCAAACCATCCAATCCACCAACTTGAACTGCACGACGTACCAGTACAGCATCGAACCATCCACAGCGTCTTGGCCGTCCTGTTACCGTACCGAACTCATAACCTTTTTCACCTAAATATTTTCCAGTTTCATCAAATAGCTCGGTTGGAAATGGCCCTGCACCAACTCTTGTCGTATAGGCCTTGGCAATTCCAAGTATGTATCCGCCTGTCCGTGGGCCTGTACCGCTACCAATCCCCGTTTGAGCAGGCACAGTATTTGAACTGGTTACAAAAGGATAGGTTCCATGATCTACATCCAACATTATGGCCTGTGCCCCTTCAAATAGCACAAATTTATTATCCTTAATATAACTTGCCATTAATTCTGAAACGGGTGCCATAAAAGGTAAAACCTTTACGGCAATAGTATTGAGATAGGATAGAATTTCATCTTTTGAAAATGTTTTTTCACCCAATGATACCAATAAGGCATTATGATGAGCCAACAACTCATCCAAACGCCAATCTAGCGTTTCCGGTTCTGTCAAATCACACAAGCGAATGGCACGACGCGCCACTTTATCTTCATAAGCGGGTCCGATACCTCGACCGGTTGTTCCAATTTTATGTTCTCCACGTGCTTTTTCACGAGCCTGATCCAAGGCCACATGAGAAGGCAAAATCAAAGGGCAATTCTCGGCTACTTTTAAAATATCTGGAGTAATTTCGATATTCTGATCTTTAAACTTGGCAATCTCATTTAACAGGGCCTGTGGATCAACAACAACCCCATTGCCAATAATACTAATTTTTTGCCTGACTACACCGGAAGGCAATAATGATAATTTATAACTTTTTCCATCAATAACCAGGGTATGTCCAGCGTTATGTCCGCCCTGAAATCTTACTACAACATCTGCCTGACTGGCCAGCCAATCAACAATCTTTCCTTTTCCCTCATCTCCCCATTGGGAACCGACAATGGTAACACTGGACATATAGACTTCCTTATCTAAACAACCTTATTTATAAAATTACACAAATATTAAATGATTAAAGCGCTTACACCAATTACAAAGGAAACAACTTTCCTTTTTTGTATATATATTGACAATTTAAATGATGAGCCTCTTCTTCAGGATCGCCTTCAACCGCACAACTCATTAATGTCACATATCCCTCTTCATGCAGTTTGCTCAACTCCTCAATTCTATGACAACCATAGGGAACAAAAACTCTTGATTTGCTCAAAGGTCTTTCCGCTCTTTGCAACAAAATATCTGGACGAAGGGTTAAACCACAAGCAGGTTCCTGATTATTGGAAAGATATCTTCCACCCCGACCAACTTCACCACTAATACCATCAGCATAAACGGAAATACATAATCCTGTATGATAATCCCAGCCTCTAAATTCAACAGGATCAATAGTTAATTCAATATCCGGATCTTGATTTCGTACCGCTTTTACAGAAGCCAGCAACCGTTCAAACAACCGTTGGGCCTCTGCTGGGAAATCTAATTTTCGCAATGCGCCAATAGCCTGATCCGCAGGTCCTGCCGCCTGCAACATAGCTGTCAAAATATCCGAATAATCCCCACCATAATATTTTACGGCGGCAACATCTTTACGATCCAATGCACGCATTAACGCAACCAATTGTGCAGAGGTAAAATTTTCCGGGCAAATAATTGCCTGTACCAGCTGCGGCATCATTAAATCAAAACTGAAGGCCTGAATCCCAAGCGCCTGCAATGCCTGTGCAGTCACAAGAATCACCTCGGCATCAGCCTGTGCATTATCGATGCCAATTAATTCAATGCCAGTCTGTAAAATTTGACGGGCTGCTGAATGTCTTGCCCCTTTAACCCAGATACAGAGACCGGCATACGACAACCGCAAAGGACGTGGTGAATTGATCAATCGTGTCGCAGCAATTCTGGCAATCTGAGGTGTAATGTCTGCGCGCAAGCCCATCATATAACGTGTTTCTGGATCCATTATCCGAAAAGTTTGCTCTGCAATTCCTTTGCCCGCATGCGCAAGAAGACTCTGCTCGAATTCCAATAAAGGTGGATTGACCCGATCATAACCGTAATTAGCAAAAATATTCATCATTTTTTGCAAGCCATGCGCTTCTGTCTCAGCATCAGAGGGCAAGACATCGCAAAAACCAACGGGGAGCAATGCGTTACTTATTTCCAGATCATCAATCATATGTATAGTTGCTTTTTACCTTTAACCATCTTCCCGTATGATTCAGCCATCCGCCTTTACCATCGCAAACGCCCAATCAAGCCAAGGTAACAGGGCCTCCATAGATGCAGCAGTCACCGTTGCCCCACCCCATAACCTCAATCCCAGAGGAGCATCACGATAACTGGCAATATCATAAGCGACCTGTTCCTCAGCCAAAAGCCCAGTCAGTTTCGATAAAACCGTTTTCTGACTTTTATTATCCAACGCGACAAACCAAGGATCCACAATTTTTAAACAAATAGAGGTATGTGAGCGATACTTCTCATCTTTTGCAAGAAATTCAATCCATGCCGTTTTAGCAACCCATTGGCTGACAATCCTCAGATTATTTTCACTAAGACGTTTCAATCTTGCCAATCCCCCGACAGATTGAGCCCATCTCAAACCATCCAGCGCGTCTTCAACGCAAAGCATTGACGGGGTATTGATCGTATCTCCCTCAAAAATTTTTTCGTTCAATTTTCCCTGTTTCAATACACGGAAGATTTTAGGCAAGGGTCTTAACTGTTCCGTTTCCTCAAGACGTTTCACTGCACGTGGTGATAGAGCAAGCATTCCATGCGCGGCTTCCCCACCCAAAACCTTTTGCCAGGACCACGTTACCACATCAAGTTTCGACCATGGTAGATCCATCGAAAAAACAGCCGAGGTCGCATCACAAATAACCAATCCATCATGATGGTCAGGAATGAAATCTCCATTGGGAATTTTAACACCCGAAGTCGTTCCATTCCACACCATTACAACATCATTATCCCACTGAATTTCATCCAGATTTGGCAATTCACCATACTCTGCATAAATAATATTGGTATTGGACAGTTTTAACTGTTCAACAACATCGGTAACCCATTCCGCAGAAAAACTGTCATAAGAAAGCACATCAACAGGACGAGACCCTAGCAAAGCCCACAAAACCATTTCAACAGCCCCGGTATCTGAAGCGGGCACAATACCCAATTTCCATCCTTCAGGAACATCAAGTATTTCAGCAGAGCGGTGAATGACATCATGTAACCTGGCCCGCCCTTCCTTGGAACGATGTGACCGTCCTATCAGGGCATTTTGCAAAACATTGATATTCCATCCGGGACGTTTTGCGCAAGGACCAGATGAGAAACATGGATTTTCAGGTTTTTTTTGGGGTTTGGGAGATATGGACAATCTTGACATAAGCGTTAATAACCATTCATTGCACGTTAATAGATAACGTGAATTGGTGCGAAAGGGGGGATTTGAACCCCCACGCCTTGCGGCGGTCGATTTTGAGTCGACTACGTCTACCGTTCCGTCACTCTCGCTTGCTTATTTCCTCTTAGCAGATAACACCACCAAAAGACAATCTTGTTTTTAAAAAAAATTAAAAAAATTGCAAGTGTTTTTCAAAGATTTTTTCATTTAAAATACATAATATTCACCTTATAATTAAATTTTATACAAAAAATTATGAAACTGGTTACTTATACATCGTTTATTTAACTTGTATTTATTTAAATTTTTTTAGAGTTTTTTAATAAAAAAAAATTAATTCCAATAAAAAGCAAACCTTGCAAAACTTTTAAAGTAACCAAAAATATTTACTACTTTACCAAAATTTAAAAAATTAAAAAATCAATAATTCATTAAATAATATTAAATAAATTTAATGGTTATTACTATAAATATCATTTTTTATATGTAAAAATTACTTATTAATAAATAACATGTTTGTATATTATGTTGTATTATACTAATAATAATATTTCAGGAACGAAAAAATAAAGTAAAAATAAGAGATTACTTATGGTTAAACATGTAAAAGACGACAAACGCAAAGATTTAACAGATGAAAATGGATTTAAAACAAATCATTTTGTAAACTATATTTATTATCCTGTTAATTTGGCGAATAAAAGTAACGTCACCGAAGACCAAATAAGCACTTTTGATTCGATAGGATATTCCATACACAATAACAATCCCATCCTGAATACCGGTGATTGGTACGCCGTTAACTATAATGGAAAAACTATATATAGTAAGGGCGGATATAATCAGGGCGGTACAAATTCATACTTTAGCCTGTATACGGCTGATCACACAACCACTGATCCAAACTATGCCTATTCTGGCCCTGTAAACATTATCAACAGCAATTTGCATATCGAGAATGGAGCCGTAGTATCAGGACTCAATTACTTTTCCACTGACGGGAATCAATATACGCTTACCGTTGATCAAAATGGTAAATTGCAAAATTCCAATATTTTCAATCAAAATGTCTACATCAACAATGGTTTTTCCAGTAATAACAATTACTATAGCTGCCCCACCACAATGGCCGGCAACACTCAGTCAGACAACGATTCATTTACCAATGCCTATATCCTATCAGTGGGTAGCTGGACTTTAACGGGTATAGCCTCCCAGCAGACCCCCTCATCAGGAAATTTTTTCTTTAGTCAGGGTGGAACAACAACAATCAATATAAAAGACTCTACCATAGTCACCAATCCCACTGTCACCGCCGATACGCAGGTTCCAGCCGACACGAAAAGTACGGTGATCAATGTTGATCAAGAAGCAAGATTCGGAAAACAGGATTTTTATTCCAGAAACAACATTGATGAATATTTGAACAACATAACAATCAAAAATGACTATAAATCCATTATCGGTGATGGAAGCTTCAGTGATTATAACGTTGTATATGTCACCAACGAGACATTTACAGACGCCAATGGAGTGACACAGAAAGCAACAACTTACCGGGATTCAAATAATAATGTACTCTATCGGGGAAACGGTCCTGTCAATATCTATAATGTCTCAAGAATAATTGTCAGAAAAGGCGCGGTACTGGATCATGCACAAATTTTTGGCGGAACAATTCCCAGTATCCTGGTTGAAAACGGAGGCATTCTTCAAAATTCCAATATTTTCGATAGCTACATCGGGATTCAGAATGGGGGTCAATCACTCAATAATACCTATTACTCACCCGAATTCTGGTACAGCAGAAATAATGTCACCAGCCGCATGGAAGGGATCTCCAAAAATGATAAATTCTATGAATCTGCACACTCTTACCAGAATCTTTTAGACATTAGTAATAATGCCAACGTTTATTTCGATCAAAATGGTTTTACCGTAAACGATCCCACTAAAAATCCATCCCAAAGCCAACGCTTTTCGGTTGTCAATGGACTTATGCAACTGCATATCGGTTATGGAGGGCAATTCATTGATCCAAGTATATCAAGCTACAATAGTTATTATCTTGATTATTTTGGCGGGGGGGAAAATAATGATCCAAACAGTTCGCCAAAGTATAATTATCCGGGTGTGGATCCTGACCTATCTGCTGATACCAGTAAAAATCCATTGAAATTCGATAACAATGTCGATTTTGCAAATTATACCGTCCGTAACAATAACCCGATCCTGGATGGAACCATTCCATGGCATGCCGTTAAACTTGACAATGGTAAAACGGTCTATCAACGGGGAACCGGCACAAATGGCCCCTATTTCAGTTTACACGACAAGGATCACCTAACCAATGATCCCAATAAAGCCTATTCAGGTCCTGTTAATATCATAAATTCCGATTTTTACATTGAAAATGGGGCTGTTGTCTCTGGATTGAATTTCCTTGCCAGTGACAATTCCAGAACATTATACAATAATGGTGGAACACTGCAAGATTCCAATATTTTCAATCAAAACGTAATTTTTACTGGCAATAGTCATTCCAATAACAACACTTTTATTTCCTGCCCCGTCAACATAAGTGGAACTACCGTATCCGATGGGGATTCTTTCGTCAATTTTTCCTCTAAAACAGGATATTATGATTTAAAGGGAATCAGTTATACAAATAGAAGCTATCTTGACACCAAACATGACAACACCTTTCTATCCAGTGATAATGGATCTGCTGATGTAAACGTAAATGACAGGAGTATTGTCAGAAATCCCCATATACCGAATGTTCCATTGAACAACTCAAGTAATACCATGACTATAAATGTGGTAAATACAGCACAATTTGAAACAAAGGGGGTGCCTACTGGTCCAGAACTTGATAAATATCTCGCCAGTACCGTTATTCAAAATGACAGCCTGAACATTATTGGCCCAAATAACGGTAGCAGTAACAATTGTGTCTATGTATACACAGAAAACGTTCTGGACCAAAATGGAAAACCTGTTTTGGACTCATCAGGTGTACCCCAAACAGTAAATGTCTATCGGGATAGTGCCGGACATGAAATCTACCGTGGTAATAAAAAAATTAATTTTTACAATGTATACAAGGTTATTGTCACCAAAGGTGCAGTTCTTGACGGCGCGCAAATTTTGGGAAACAATATCCCGAGACTCCTTGTCCAAAATGGCGGCACCATAAAAAATTCAAAATTTTATGATGGTTATGTAGGCATTGAACAAGGTGGAAAGTCAATAAACAATACTTATTATTCACCGGAATTCTGGTATTCCGAATGGGACAATCTGGGCGATCATCGAATGGAGGGCACTTCACAGGACGACAAATTCTTTGAGAGTTCTGGAACCGTAAAAGGTCTCGTAAATATCGCAAATAATGAATGTCGATATATTGATGGCAATAATAATGTTGTTTATAATGACAAAAGCTATAACCCTCCAAACAATACACAATTTACCGTAGCCAGTGGTACAACCCAAATCCATGTCGCGGGTAACGGAAAACTAATTAATCCGACGATATCAAGTAATAGCAAATATATTTTGGATTACAGGGATAATGCTCAGGAAGAACCCTGTTACCTTTGTGGCACGATGATAGAGACAAGAGACGGATTGAAGGCCATAGAAGAGATCCGTGCCGGAGACATGGTTTACGCATATGAAGACTCCGCGAGGGTTCTCAAACCCGTGACCTGGGTCGGATCGGGTCACCACAGTGTCCGCAGGAACAGGCCCGATGATGTGGCGGGTTATGCCATCCATATCGTCAAAGACGCCCTGGCTGACA
>NZ_JACFQT010000015.1:0-341 GCF_016101315.1 Commensalibacter sp. W6292M3 | reverse complement strand
CATTCTGTTTCAATGCCGTCAGGCCACCCGCTGTCGCGTCAAGGGACATGTTGTCGCCAGAGGTCGCAATACCCGCCAGTGCTCCTGATCCCCCAACTATCACGTTCTGCGTCATGCCCGCAATCAGCTTGTTTAAATCATTCGTCTCATCATATGTCGGATTCTTTTGATTAGAATTACTTTGCTGTACCTTATTAGATTGTAATTTACTGCCTATACCTGAGACATTTCCTCTTTCTTTTGTTGAAACACCATTATTATTAGGTTTGAGAGGATTTTCCACTGGTGGAGCTATTTTGTCAGCAATTACCTGACCGATATTTGGCAGCTCTGTATTGACA
>NZ_JACFQT010000002.1:0-352020 GCF_016101315.1 Commensalibacter sp. W6292M3 | reverse complement strand
TAAATGCATCGCTAACCATCCATGTCTATCTGAAAATTCGTCGTCAAATTCTTATAAGAGGGAGCAGGATTATTGATGATTTCAACATGATCATGATATGCTGCTGGTTTAGAAAAAAACTCTATAACATTTGACCTCATCTGATTATAAGGTGCATTTGGAATAACTGGAACTTCTGTATCTATATCAACAAAAGAATTAATTTTTACATTTTCAATAATATAAAGAAATGTCGTATTTGATATATTTACAAAAAAGTTACTAAAACTAAAATTTAACTCAATTATACCATTTGCGTCTCCACCGCCAACAATAAAATGATTTAATCCATTTTTAGGTAACTTGTTAAATATACATCCTGTAAACGAATAATGACCTCCAGAAATTAACCATCCTTCAATAACATTAACATGATATGGATCGTTATCCATTTCATTTATTCTATCAATTTCAATTTCGATACCCCAAAAATTTACATAAAATTGTCCTGAAGTACCAGATAACCGAGTAAATCGGATACCTGAAATATATAATTCATTATTATTATCTAATGAAGAAGTATATGTCCAACATATTATTAATTTTGGTCGAGTCAAGCCAACTAAACTCCGATTTAAACCAATATTATTAGTATGCTTGTTCAGCCACTCTGTCGCCTGATCCAAAAAATCATCTCCGTAAGCCAAAAAAGTAACATTTTTTGTTTGAAGATCAAAAGTATGATCAATTTCTTTATCTGAATTTAGCTTACCATCTGGAGTTAAATAATGAACATCACTAGCTTTTAAATAAATCATAATTGATCCAGTTGCAGGAGCTTGTTGCAGAGCTTTACTTATAGAAAAATAAGGATTTTTCATAGTGCCATCTCCCATTTTATCATTACCTTCAGAAGAAGAAACGTAAAATTCTGTCTGAACAGATGGTGATGCAACCAATAACTGACCGTCTTTATCATAATATAAAATATTACCATAAATTTTTGATAAAACAGGATATCGTATCCAACCGTTTTGAGGGTTGATTATGTTAACTTTATTCTGGTTGGGATTAAATCTGTTATTATCCTCCAAACATTGCCATAAAACCCAAGGCCTGTTTGGATCATCCCCCTGCACGATGGTTCCTTTTGAATAACCATTGTTTTTATTACAAAAATCCTGGTTGAAACTTGGCAGACCTCCCGCCTGCATCCACTGTATAGCCTCTGTAATCTGGTATAAAATCCCGTTATGATCCTGTCCCCAGGGTGGAACACCACCTTTCAGGGCAGAAATCATAGTTTGTTTTGGAAAACCTTTTTCAATATCCGCACGTCCATTTCGATGATCTGCACCAGATTCAACAATATCAAAACGCTCGCCTTTTTCTGCCCATTTAGAGGAGAAAAGCTTTCCAGGTCTTTGAATAGACATATATAATCCCAACCAACTTTATTGTAAAATAACTAATTAATCATAATAAGAAATTAATTAATTACTTATTGATTGAATAGGGATTATTTGCCTTAGTTAATTAACTTATCAATATTATTCATTTACAAATTTTAATATATCACTTAATTATTTTAAATAACAAAGCCGAGAAAAATATTTTTCTCGGCTTTGTTATTTAAAATACATCTATTACATTAGGGAAAAATTCTTTTAGTAATAAAATAAAATATCAAATAAACAGCCAAATAAATAAAAGGAACGCAAAATACGATTAATTCAAGATAACCACCCATTAGAATTCTCCTGTTGAATCACGTAAATCTGATTGGGCATCAAATAAAACGGCCCCTGCCACTGATATGAGAATAATCATTACTGTACCAATTAACCATGCAAAATACCAAGGTCCCTGATCACCCACAAAAACAGCGATTAATAATGCGACTATTAAAACCAAGCCAAGTCCAGTGAAACGTAGAAATATAGACATAATAACACCTTATTATTCAATAACTGTGATGATCATTTATGATATTGGAAGTTTTAACCTTACCCCGCATGACATAAAAGCACCATGACGTATAAGAAAGGATGATGGGCACAAAAAGACAAGCCACAACAGCCATGCAAATTAGTCCATATAAACTACCGCAACTGTTCCATATTGTCAGACTTTGATTTGGAATTGTTGTTGAAGGCATAAAAAACGGAAACATGGCAGCCCCAACCGTACCAATAACACCAATCCAGGAACCAAGCCCAATCCACCAGGCAACAACAGGTCTATCAGATTTAACCATTAATGTTCCCAGTAACATGCATAAAACACCCAGCAAAGGTAATCCCCATAAAATTGGATGTTCATAAAAATGATGTAACCAGGCCCCTTTATATAATGCAACATTCTGACCAAATAATGGATTTGAAGGCATTGCGGGATGACCACTGACTAAAACAAATCCTTTAATTTGCGTAATCCATAATCCTCCCAACACAAATAATATTATCGCAATCATCTCTGCAATAGTGGCATATTTTTTTGCCCGTAAATAAATGGGATCTTCACCACGTATCATCAACATGGCTCCACCTTGATAAATACTTAACGAAACCGATAATAAACCACATAAAACAGCAAATGGATTAATCAGATAACTCCAGAAAGATTCATCTTGAAAATACTGTCCATTCCAAATGAAATGATATCCTACACCTTGCAAGATATTACCAAAGGCTGCTCCACAGACAAACATTGGAAAGAAACCAGAAAGCAAAAAAATCCAGTCCCAACTCGAACGCCATAATTTTGCATCAACTTTTGATCTAAATTCAAAAGCTACAGGTCGCAAAATCATGCTGAACAACAGTAAAACCATAACAACATAAAAAACAGAAAACGCCGTGGCATACAAGGTTGGGAAAGCAGCAAAAATGGCACCTGCTCCCAAAATAAACCATACCTGATTCCCTTCCCAATGGGGTCCGATAATATTAAGGGCTGTACGACGCTCAACATCATTTTTGCCAACGAAACGAAGAAGCATACCAACACCCATATCCATACCGACCATCAGGCCCAATCCAATAAGCAGGATACATAATAATGTTGCCCAGATTAATTTGAGAATTACATAATACTCCATATCAATCTCCCCAACCTTCTTGATATGTAAACACTTTTTTCGATAAAGAATCCATATCTTGATATTTTACCGGCCCAAGTCGAGCAAATTTAAACATCAAATAAAATTCCACAACAATAAATACACTGTAAAATAATAAGAAGCCGATCAAGGAAAAAACCATATATCCCGCACTATGTGTTGACGAAGAAACAACTGTCGGCAGAATTTCATAAACGGACCATGGTTGTCTTCCTACCTCTGCTGTGATCCAACCGAACTCGGATGCAATAAAAGGAAGCGGAATTGACCATGTAATTATCTTTAAAAACAAACGGTTTTTTTCAATTTGTCTTTTCAGACTTACATAAGATCCCATGGCAAAAATGACAAAGAAATAAATTGCAAGGAAAACCATAATTCTAAAGGCCCAGAATGTGACAAAGACATTAGGGACAATATCATTCTTGGTTTTTTCAATAATAGTCGATTTATACTCTGGCGTGATCTTTGCTATATCCTGATCCGGAGCATATTGACTTGCCAGAAAACCATATCCCATATCTTTTTGATGAGCCTTAAATATATCAAGATCAGCCTGTCGATGGTCTTCCCCATAACGTTTTAAAGCCGATACCGCCTTTATGCCCGACTCAATCCTTGGAACCGCTTGATTTTTTAATTCCTTAACACCAGGAATAGAAGTTGTAAAATCATGGGTTAACAAAGGGGTTAAAACAAAAGGAACTCCAACCTCCAAATGGTTTGTCTGCTTTTTATCATCGGGAATACCAAATAAAATCCATGGTTCATAAGGAGGTTTGCTTGTTTCCCACAACCCTTCCATTGCAGCAACTTTTGTCGGTTGATGCATATAGTCCAATCGGCCAAGGACATCCCCAAGCGTTATGACTGCAATTGTTGAAATAATTCCAAATAATGCGGCCATACGAAAAGAACGTGCGGCAAATTCACGATGCTGTTTACGTAATAAATAAAATGCGCTAATCCCCATTACAAACATTGATGCGGTTACAAATCCTGCCACAGAAGTGTGTACAGCTTTTGCCTGTGCATCAGGATTGAAAACCAGAGCAACAAAACTTGTTGAGGTTAATCGCATGGTCTCTGGATCAAAATGAGCCCCTGCAGGCATATTCATACATGCATTTGCCACTAAAATCCATAAGGCGGAAATATTTGACCCCAATGCGACAAGATAGGTAATTGCCAGATGAGCACCACGGCTCAACCGGTCCCATCCAAAAAACATTAGTCCGATAAATGTTGATTCCATAAAGAAGGCCATTAAACCTTCAATCGCAAGAGGTGTTCCAAAAATATCGCCAAAGAACCTTGAATACATTGACCAGTTCGTGCCGAATTCGAATTCCATGGTTAATCCTGTTGCGACACCAATCGCAAAATTAACACCAAATAATTTTCCCCAGAATTGTGTCATTTCCTTGTAAATTTCTTTACCAGTAATGACGTAGGCAGTTTCCATGGCAGCCAAGATAAATGTCAGACCCAGTGTCAAAGGAACAAACATGAAATGATACAAAGCTGTCAAAGCAAACTGAAAGCGGGAAAGATTTACAACCAGAAGGTGTATCCCATCCATTTTATATAACTTTCATTTTTTCAAAAAAATGTTCTAGTCTAATATCTGGCCAAAATAGAAAATCATAGAAAAAGACAACAAAAAACCCTGTACCAAATAAAAGAATGATTATTTGATTGCTTTATAAACTATTTTATCAACGAGGTGTTTTCTATAATAGCCAAACACAAATATTGTTTGAATATTTTACTTATGAATATGTTTCATAAAATGGAGGCGCTCTTGCCCCATTTGCCTTGTAAAAAATATTGAGTGGAGCCTTAGCAAGATATATCCGATATAAATATGAAATAATGGATATTAAAATCGAAGGTAATAAAGGCTCATAATTAACAATCGATATTGGCAACCAAAAAATACTACAATAAAGACAGAAAAGTATCCCTTTTTGTTTTGAATGAGAAGTTGAACCGTGAGAAGAGGAAATTTTCTCATCCATTGGCATAATGGCGTTATTCATACTCAACATACTGTTCATATGTTGCATATGCATCATGGCCTTTGGCGCAAATTGCCCATTATGCATTGGGCAATGCCATATTTTCGTAAATGTCAGGGGCGTAGTGAATAAATGAAAAACAAAGAAAAACAAAACTGTCAGTGCCGTATAGTTACAAGCCCTATCCATGTTTTTTTCTTCAATTTTCCGTTTTGGATACATTATCAGACAGCTAAAAACAATATTAATTCCTTAATAACATATCCTGTTAAAATCGATTGATAAAAAAACTGTAATTATACGTAAAATATTCGTGTAATTTGATTTTGAAATTAAGATTATTTTTTATAATCATCCATGATAACTTTATTAAAACATCCATTTTCCAGCGAAAAAACAAGATTCATTAAAAATAATATACTTGTTTCATGAGTAATGATTATCAGAGTTTTGTCAGCATATAGTTTCAATAATTCCTGCATCATTGTATATTTTGTTTGCTGATCCAAACCATCTGTTGGTTCATCAAGAATCAACCAGGGGGTTTTACGTAAAAGAGCAATAGCAATAGCCAATCTTTTTGCCTCCCCTCCCGACAATTCTATTGCATTATTGCCTATATGACTGTGAATATTCTTTGGTAGTCGTTTAACAAAATCATCAAGTTGCACAATTTTTAACACATCATAAATTTCATTTTCAGTTGCATCCGGTACAATCAATCTAAAATTATCCATGATGCTTCCAGAAAAAAGATGAAAATCCTGGGAAACAACAGTGATAAAAGAAGATAAATTATCCGTATTCAAATTCTTGACAGCTTCACCAGCAAACTTAATTTCTCCAGCCTGGATTGGATAAAACGAAAAAATCAAATTGATCAAACTACTTTTACCAGTCCCGGACTCGCCAATAATCGCCACTTTATCACCTTGTTTGATTGTTAAAGATGCATTCTGTAAAATCATTCTTGGGTTATGGGGATAACTGAATTGAACTTTGTCAAATACAAGACAGGTGGAAGAGGATACGGAATTGATGACCCTACTGCTTTGTTCATCTTTCCCTATATTTGATAGAATCTGTAACCTTTTTTGTGCCAGGCGTGCTTTTATATGAGCATGACAAGCCTGTGGTAAGGGAAGTACAACATCAAAAGCTGCCATTACACCCAAAACCAACATGGGAATTTCAGCTGCATTCAGCCCCATATCATGATGAGCATTACTGGCCTGAAACAAAACGGCAATAACACAAAGCATCATAATAAATGTAATTAATGACTTGGCCACACTTTCAATACAATCCAGCATCAATCTGCTTCGATCAATAGATTTCTGAGCAGTCTGAATTTTTATAAAATACTGATCAATAACCTTAAAAATATATAATTCACCAAAATGACGCAGAGTCTCACCTAGATCAGCCTGTAAATTGTTTCTTGATTCAAGAATATGACAAATATACTTGTATGAACAACCGTAAACTCCAACAGAAACCAGACCGACTGCCATGATAAAAGCTATGGCCAAGGAAAAAGCCGCCACAGGCAAAAAGAAATAAAAGGTAACAATAAATATAATCCCACAACATAAAGCCCGAATAAATGGAAGCAATGCATCAGTATAATAATTTGCTATATTTTCTGAATCGGAAACAAATTGTCCCAGCAAGTCACCCCCTCTTTTATTCACAAGTCCTGCAGGTGTTAAGGGGATCAGACATTCATAAACCTTTTTTCTTGCCAGGCTTATAACCCTTAATGCACCATCATGCGTGATCACACGTTCCAAATATCGTGTCACAATCCGTGTTATGGCAAAAAAACGGACCCCTGAAGCTGGCACAATAATATTAAATGCCTGAACGGCAATAATCCCGGTTAATCCAACTATGGCTGCACTAGCTATCAGCCATCCTGATAAAAACAGCAACCCAAAATTACTCAGGGCCGCGATACAAGATAAAAATAGACCCAGCATTAAATGCCATTTAATCGGTTTAACCAATTGAAAAAAAGAAAAATTAAAATTCATAACGACTTGCCATCAACCCTTGAATTATGAAGCAGTTGTCCCCGGTCTATTTGCACAGAAACCTCACCATAAGAGATTAAAAGGGGATTGTGCGTTGCCACAATAACAATCCTGCACTTTTTAAGAAATTGAATAGTCTGAATGATCTGCAAGGCATTTTTTTGATCCAGCCCGGAAGTGGGCTCATCAAGAATCAGAATATCTGGATTTTTTAACAGCGCTCGTGCCAACATAAGGCGTCTTATTTGTCCACCCGATAAATTCTGCCCTTCCTCCCCTATATGAGTTTCAAAACCCTGTGGTAAGGTTTCTATAAAAGACAAAATACCGGCTTGATTGGCTACATTACGCAATTGATCAAGAGAAGGTTCAAAAGCTTTCAGGGATAAATTATCCCTAATCGTCCCATATAGCAATAAAGGTTCTTGAGGAACCCAGGCAATATCCACCATATTTAGAGATTGTGACTGGTTTTTTAAATCAATCATTTTAAGCGTGCCTGATTGTATAGGCAAAAAACCAAGTAGAATATTTAATAAGGTCGTTTTTCCTGCACCACTATGACCAAATATAATATTGAGCCTATCTCTTAAAAATGTACAAGTAATATCCTGCACTAAATTTATATTTTCTTTATTCTTAACCGTTACATGATCGAGAATGATTTCCTTAATACATGAATCTATCCTTTTATTTTGATAAGAAAATTTAATTAGTTTCGGTAAACTGTATATTTTTTTTAATTGATCCAAGGCTGCATTTGCATTTTGTCTGGCATGGTAACTCGATGAAAAGTCTCGTAAAGGCATGAAATATTCTGGCGCCAATAACAGGACAAGAAAAGCAGAGTGAAAATGCATGGTTCCATTTAACAAACGAATACCAAATGTCACAGCGACAACTGCAATTGATAAACTTGAAAAAAATTCCAACACTGCTGACGTTAAAAACGCAACCTTCATAACTGACAGTGTTGTTTTACGATATTCATCTGAAAGTTTTTCAATAAATTTCAGACTTTCACCAGCCCGTCCAAATAACCGTAAGGTCTTCAACCCTTTCAACATGTCAAAAAAGTTTCCGCTTAACAGGGATAACTGCCGCCATTGTCTATCCATAATCACCTGTGCCGTATATCCAACCAAAGCCATAAAAAGCGGAATTAAAGGACCCGTACATAACAAAATCACAAAACCCCAAATATCAAAGTTTAAAACAGTGGCCAAAATAAACAGGGGCAATATGACCATCATCACGGCACTAGGGATATAGCGTGCAAAATAGGGAAGCAGATTATCGACGGCTTCTGTTAGGCTGTTAACCATTTCCCCCAAAGAAATATGACTGTAGGAAATTGGACCTGTTCTAAACAGTGATTGATAAATCTCCAACCTTATGGCTTTTGTAATTTTTAATGCCGCTTTTATGCCAGTAATATCAGAAACAGATCTGGTACAAATTTGAAAAAATACACAACATATAAAATAAATAACTTCGTTATCAACAAAAGAAATATTCGCTTTATAAAATATGATTGAAGTAATGATTTTTGACAACAACACCAATTCTAATATTAATAATATTGATGAAATTGAAGATAAAAAAACAGTAATAACAAACCAATTTACTGATAATTTAATAAATTTGTTAAGCGTTATTGATATATTATTCATTTTTATAAAACATATAAAATTAATCTAAATTTTATACTAATCTAAATAATCATTATTTAAATTGGCGGCAACATGATGATAATGATATAAAATATATTTTATATTGACCCCTAAAATTATAAAATAAACATTTTCGCGAAAATTGAAATTTGTTGTAAAACAGAAATAATTGTTATATATGTCAAAATTTAATGTCATCAAATTTATCTCCTAGATAAATCTGAAAATTTATATTTACACAGATTTAAAATACTTTATAAAAAAGTAATTTATTATATTTTTTAAAAATTAACTTTTATTTTTTGTTAAAATAGTTCATATTCACATTTACGCAAGTAATTATTCCCCTTTCAAAGCCATATCCCTATGTTTTTATTCAGATATATTACTCAAACATTACATTTATATATAGCTTTGATTATTGCAGTTTTTGCCGTCACAACATCCACCGCCCGTACTAAAACCATAACTCTATTGAATTCTTCCTATGATCCAACACGAGAATTTTTTCATCAATATAACCATTTTTTTCAACATTACTGGAAACAAAAAACAGGTCAGGATGTCATAATATACCAATCCCATAGTGGTTCAGGAAAGCAGGCCAGGGCCATTATTGACGGTATGCAAGCCGATATTGCCACACTAGCTCTTGCCGGAGATATTGATGCAATCAATAAGTATCACCCCTTGCTGACCAAAAACTGGCAGGACAATTTTCCCAATCATAGTGTTCCTTATACATCAACCATTGTTTTTCTTGTTCGCAAAGGTAATCCCAAGCATATCCATGACTGGAATGATCTTGTCAAACCTGACATTGCTGTAATTACCCCCAATCCAAAAACCTCTGGTGGGGCAAGATGGAATTTTCTCGCTGCATGGCTTTACAGTTATACCAAAAATCATGATCCACAAGAGGCCTATGATTTTGTCAAACAGCTTTATAAAAATGTTCCCATACTTGATGCCGGGGCAAGGAACGCCAGTCTTACATTTACCCAACGCAACATTGGAGATGTACTTATTTCTTGGGAGAATGAGGCCTATATGGCAACCCGTGAATCAGGGACAGGACAATTTGAGGTAATAACCCCATCCACATCTGTCCTAACGGAACCCCCCGTTGCACTCATCGATACTGTTATTGACCAAAAAAAAACAAGGGAAGTAGCAAAAGATTATTTACTTATGCTTTACAGCGATGAAGGTCAAAAAATTGCCGCTCAAAATTATTATCGTCCCATTAATCCAGGTATAGCATCCCATTACATCATGTTTCGTCCCCTTCATCTTTTAAAGATCAATGATTTCTTCAAAAACTGGACAGAGATTAACCAAGAGTTTTTCAAAGATCATGCCATTTTTGACCAAATCATTCACAGTATTAATCAATAAAGCCATAAGGAAAAAATTATGTCTTTTTCCCGATATTCAATTCTTCCAGGGTTTTGGCTTAGTTTTGGATACAGTCTTTTCTGGTTGTCCTTTATCGTTTTATTACCATTGGTTGGACTGATTCTTTACAGCACCCATATCAATAGTCATCAGCTTGTCATGATCTTAACCGATCAACGCTTATTAAGCGCATTAAAACTTTCTTTTTACACCTCTTTCTGCGCTTCTTTACTGTCCTCTATCCTAGGCGGTTTTTTGGCCTGGAATTTAATGCGTTACGAATTCAAGGGAAAAAAAATAATTGATTCAATGATTGATCTTCCCTTGGCATTACCTACTGCAATTGCAGGCATTGCATTAACGGACTTATATGCGCCCAACGGTTTATTCGGTACAATTTTACCCTTCAAGGTTGCCTACACACCCCTGGGAATTATTCTTGCCCTCATATTCGTTACAATTCCCTTTGTAATCAGAACCTTGCAACCCGTTATAAAAGAGTTCCCCCCCTCATTACAAGAGGCGGCTTACACACTAGGTGCAACCCGTTTACAAACATTTATATATATCTTTCTCCCCATTTTATTTCCTGCATGGCTTACCGGTTTTTCGCTTTCTGTTGCAAGAAGCTTGGGAGAATATGGCTCCGTTGTGTTCATTGCCGCGAATATTCCTTACAAAACGGAAATTTTACCTATCTTAATCGTATCAAAACTTGACCAGTTTGATTATACGAGTGCAACTGTAATCAGTCTCTTAACGTTGCTGGTTTCTTTTTCTTTATTATTTTTTTTCAACCTGTTCCAAAGACATTTTAAACCTTACCGCCTAATTCTATCCACATCCCGGCTTTCCCCTTTTAATATTTTTCAGAGGAATACATAAATGCCCCTTTATTCCTCCAAACCTTTTGTAAATTGGCAAAAAAACAGCCTTATCTTTATTACTTGGCTTATTTTTTTAATTATTTTTATCGCACCCCTTTCTATCATTCTAATTGAAGGTTTAGGCAAGGGTATTGTCTTTTTCTGGGTCACCTGTACTTCGTCAGAAGCCCTGGCGGCACTAAAATTAACAATAATAGCGACTTCCTGCGCCGTTTTTTTCAATGGAATCTTCGGACTGATGGCTGGATGGTGTTTATGCAAATATGATTTCAAAGGGAAAAATATACTTTTAACCCTCATCGATCTACCTTTTTCCATTTCCCCTGTGATTGCAGGTTTGATTTGTACCTTATTCTATGGATCGCAAGGTATTTTACATACTTTTTTAATGCATTATCACTTACAAATTATTTATGCAATTCCAGGAATTATTCTTGTAACCATTTTTGTGACTTTTCCTTTTATCGCACGTTCTTTGATCGCCTTAATGCAAACCCAGAGCAATCAAGAAGAGGAAACCGCCCGTTTGTTAGGTGCATCAGGATGGCAAATTTTTAAAAAAATAACATTTCCCAACATCAAATGGGCATTTCTATATGGTATTGTTATGTGTACCGCCCGTGCCATGGGAGAATTTGGTGCCGTTTCAATTGTTTCAGGCCATATACAAGGCCTGACCAATACCTTACCCCTTCATATCGAGATTTTATATAATGAATATAATGCCGCGGCCGCATTCAGTATTTCCATTCTCCTTCTTATCATGGCCCTATTCATTCTCATTCTAAGATATTGGTGTGAGAAACAACTTAAACCGTCCCAAAAGAAGGGAAATAGTTAAAATGGGTATTCAGATATCTCATCTCAATAAATGGTTCAATCATTATCATGCACTCAATGATATAAACCTCACCATTGAAAAAGGTAAGCTTGTTGCACTCCTAGGACCATCGGGATGTGGAAAAACAAGCCTGTTACGAATTATTGCAGGTTTGGAATTGCCCACCTCGGGACACATCTTTTTTGAAAACCAGGATATAAGCAAGGAAGATATTCGTAATCGACATATTGGGTATGTATTCCAGAATTTCGCTTTATTCCCACATATGAAAGTTATTGACAATATTGCGTTTGGTCTACGCATTAAACCAAAAAAATTACGGCTTTCCCCCAAAGAGATCACGAAAAAAGCTCAATTTCTTCTGGAAATGGTACAACTTGAACATGTGGCCAATCATTATCCACATGAACTCTCCGGCGGACAATGCCAAAGAATTGCCCTGGCACGTACCCTAGCCATAAATCCCAAAATTCTATTACTGGATGAACCTTTTTCCGCTCTTGATACAAAGGTCCGAAGAGAATTACGACGTTGGCTAACCCGGTTTCATCAAGAAATTCAACTGACAACCCTTTTTGTAACGCATGATCAGGAGGAGGCCATGGAAATTGCTGATCGTGTTGTCATCATGAATAGGGGTGTCATTGAACAAATTGGCTCCCCGATTGAAATCCTCAATAATCCGGCCAATGATTTTGTCTATAATTTTCTGGGCGATTCGAATAATTTACGCATTGGGGAAAAAAGCTTTAATTTTCGCCCCTATGAAATTGATATACAAATTAACGATATATCCCCTATAGGATACTATCCAGCAGAAGTCATCGATATACGACCCCTTGGTGCTTTAATGAAACTAGTTTTAAAACCTCAACAATGCACCTCTCACATTGAAGCCCAAATTCCAAAAACAATTCCAAAAATTCATAATCTAAAAAAAGGCCAAATTATTTATTTTAAGCCAATTTTAGATTTTGAAATATGAATATATACAAAGAAATTATAAATTTTATATATAAATCAATAAATTACAAATAAGATATACAATATTTTATAGTTATTAATTGACTTTATTTACTTAAATAATACAAATTATATTGCTTAAATTGAAAATATTCTATATTTTACAGTTAATTAAAGTAATTTGAGGAATAGTTTTATCATGGATCAGCCCCCTATTGCAGATTATCCTGTTTAGTCATTAACACCAGAATTTCCAACCGCATCTTTTTCAAATTCCTAATAACAGAATTATTATATCAACTTAGGTAACAGTTTACGATGACACCACTTGAATTCTATTCCAAACATCCAAGCGAGCAATATGAACAGAAGCTGGAACAAACAAGATCATTCCTGCAAAAAATAAATCGGGATTATTCACCATTGGTTCAGGCAACCAGTTTAGGGGTGGAAGATATGGTAATCACAGATCTTATCCATCAGCTTGATTTACCCATTCAGGTTTCCATGCTGGATACACTAAAACTGCATCCTCAAACGCTAGCCTTAAAAAGACAAGCTGAAATTCATTATAGTATAAAAATAAAAAGCTACTATCCAAACAAAAAAACAGTCCAGAATTATGTTCAAAAAAATGGTGAAAAAGCGATTTATCGATCAACTGAGCTTCGTAAAGAATGTTGTCACATCAGAAAACTGGTCCCCCTGACCGACCTTTTACGAAACTATAAAGGTTGGATTACAGGATTACGCAAGGAACAATCAAATTTCCGGGCCAATCTTCAAGCGGTTGAACCTGAAAACAAAGGGAATGATCAACCTGAAGTAAAGCTAAACCCTTTACTTGACTGGACAAATGGAGATGTGTGGTACTACGTTAAAACATATCGCGTTCCCTACAATACGCTTCATGGTCATTTTTTTGTCAGTATTGGCTGCGAACCATGCACTCGCGCCATCACTCTTGGCGAAGATTTCAGAGCTGGACGCTGGTGGTGGGAACATGATGAAGCGAAGGAATGTGGTCTTCATGTGAGTGCACCCATTTCTTTCAACTCTCATCAGTCTTAACATATTTTAATTATGGTCATTTTATCATGAATTTTCTCATATCATCCTCGAACCCTGCCTTAAATGATCTGGAAGAAGAGGCCATATTCATTATGCGTGAAGTGGCTGGTTCCTTCGAAAAACCAGCCCTGTTATTTTCTGGCGGCAAGGATTCATGTATTTTATTAAGGCTGGCTGAAAAAGCCTTTGGGCAGGGACGCTTCCCCTTTCCGCTTCTTATGATCGATACAGGACATAATTTTCCAGAAGTCATCCAATTTCGTGATCAGAGAGCAAAAGAATTAAAGGCAAATTTAATCATTCGATCAGTAGAAGAATCAATGAAACGAGGTACGGTGAGGCTATCTCATCCTTTGGAAAGCCGTAATCCCCATCAATCAGTAACATTGTTGGAGGCTATAGAGGAATTTGGTTTTGATGCATTAATTGGAGGGGCCCGCCGTGACGAAGAAAAGGCCCGTGCCAAGGAAAGAATTTTTTCACACAGGGATTCTTTTGGTCAATGGCAACCCAAAGATCAACGGCCAGAATTATGGAACATATTCAATACCAGAATTCATCCGGGTGAAAATTTCCGTGTTTTTCCAATCTCTAACTGGACGGAATATGATGTATGGCGTTATATCGAACAGGAAAATATTCCCTTACCCAGCCTTTACTACGCTCATCAACGGCAAGTCATTCCCCGCAAAGGGTTGCTTGTTCCTGTAACAGAGGTGACACAGCCTAAACAAGATGAAGAAATTCTTACCAAAACTGTCCGCTTTCGCACGGTCGGTGACATGACCTGTACTTGCCCTATTGAAAGCAATGCAAAAACAGCACGCGATATTGTCAGGGAAACAGCTACCGTCACGATCAGTGAACGTGGTGCAACCCGTATGGATGACCAGACCTCAGAAGCCTCAATGGAAAAACGTAAACTTGAAGGTTATTTCTGATCTCTCTATCCCCGTTTTTATTTCTTAAGGAATGCATCATGATATCTTCTCCCGTAAATTCCACCTCTCATTCACATCATACATTAAAATTCCTGACCGCCGGAAACGTTGACGATGGCAAAAGCACATTAATCGGCCGTTTATTACTCGATAGCAAGGCAATTCTTGCCGATCAACTATCTGGTATACAACAACAGTTTTCGACAGACCGTTCCTATGATCTCGCCCGGCTTACAGATGGATTACAAGCTGAACGAGAACAAGGTATTACAATCGATGTGGCATACCGTTATTTTACCACACCAACTCGTAAATTCATTATCGCGGACGCACCAGGTCATGAACAATACACAAGAAACATGGTAACCGCCGCCAGCAATAGTGACGCTGCCGTCATTTTGGTCGATGCGACAAAATTAAACTGGGAGATGGAAAATGTTGACTTGTTGCCTCAAACCCGTCGACACACATTACTTGCCAACCTATTAAAAGTCCCCTCGCTGCTTTTCGCCATCAATAAACTTGATGCTGTCAAAAATCCTGATATTGCCTTTGTGCATATTAAAAAAGCACTGAAAAAATTCACTCAGGAAGCAAATATACCTGTTACGCACATCATACCCATTTCAGCATTAAAGGGTTATAATATCATCTCCACTATAGCCGATAACGAAAGATATCGCTTATGTGAAAATGTCTATCACGGTCCCTGTCTTTTAGACGCCTTGACCGAACTTCCCTCCCAACAACATATTGTCAAATGTCCTTTATATTTCCCTGTCCAATATGTACAAAAACTATCTGAAACCCAATCCAGCCCCACCCAACATGGTCAAAGAATTTTTTGGGGGAAAATAGCGGCAGGAATTGTCAAGCCAGAAAATGAAATTATTGTGCAACCTTCTGGACTAAAAGCAAAAATTGCTAAGATTTTTGCCGATGCACTACAAAACGAAATACCCTGTGCTGAAGCGGGTAAATCCGTTGGATTAATTCTTGACCGGGAAATAGACATTTCCCGAGGGGACTGGATAACCTCTCCTTCCATATCTCCATTACAAAAAGAGGTCCAAGCCACCCTGGCATGGTTGGATGACGAACCTTTGATTATTGGAAGACTTTATTGGTTGAAACATGGTCACCGCTGGATCAAGGCGAAAATCTCATCGATTCATAATCATCTAAATATACATAATCTGGAAAAAGAACCTGCCAAGGATTTACAGAAAAACAGTATTGGACAAGTTTCCCTAACCTTGCAACAGCCAATTCCGGTTTTACCCTATAATCAGGCAAAAGATGTGGGTGCAGCCATTTTGGTAGATACGGCCACCAATCGGACTGCTGGAGCTGTTCTCCTCCAAGACTAGCCGGCAAGCTGTTATTGCACTATCACCCATAAGATATAGAGACTTTTATTTTTTAATAAAATTATCAACCTGGCTTGGCAAATAAACCGGTATTTTTTCCTTTCCCTCAATCGATAACCATGTGGAGGTTGAAATATCTCCACCTGATGGCAAAAACTGATCCGGACTAAAAATCCAGCTCAGTATATCCTGCACCACAATGTTTCTATTTCTACCACGCAACAATAAATGATATCCTCCAGGAATATAATCCTTTCTTACCCAAGAAGGAAATTGTCGCCAGACCTTTTTCATTGAAGAATCAGGGATGAGCTGATCCATATCACCATATATTACAAGGATTGGAGAATGAATATAAGGAGCAGCCTTTGCAGCCTTGCTCATCAAATTGACCAACCCATACAATGCCTTTACACGGGCTTTGTGCAATGATAACGGATCAAAATACAAACGTAACAGGGATTCATCATTATCACTTGCCCTGATGGTTACCGGGGCGCTTTTTCCACTTAACCGCCAATTCGGGGCGATCGTATTGATCATGCGCAAGATAACATCGGCAACCAGTCCCAGCTGTTTATGACCCCACACGGCTGGGGCCAGTAAAATATAACCATCGACTTTTGGAACATTGGGACGTGAGGCCAAACACATGGCGACAGCCCCCCCCATACTCTCTCCCATCACATACAAGGGTGTATCGGGATATCGAGTTTTTAAAAATGATATTTCCTCTATAATATCGTCAATCATCCGACGGCTACCCGCCCAATTCCCTCTTAACGGTGCTTGTCCAAATCCTCTCTGATCCGGGGAATATAAAGTTACACCTGACTTAACAAAATGATCTGCTGAATCTTCCCACGCATCGCGACTATCATTAAATCCATGTAAAGCCAAGATAATTGCCTTTTGTTGTCTTGCCCGCCATATACGCACGGGAATACGGGCATGATCCGACATTTCCCACCACAAATCAGGAGGAATCAGCTTTTTATAACGTGCATAAGGATCAGAACCGATAGAGGATGTATTCAAAACAGAACTATTCACTTTAACTTCTGCATAGGCTATATTACAATGTTGGGTCAGGAAATAAATTCCGATCAGAAAAAAATAGCAAGCTTTATGTAAATAGACAGAACTTAAACGGTTTAAGAAAAACATATTTGTCCAAGATAAATTTTATTTTTATAAATGACAAGTTCTGAACCACTTAACAAGGGTATATTCATGAATTTAGAAAAAGATTCTACAACAACCTTACCGACGAAACCTATTGAAACCATTTATACTTCCTCCCAAACCGTTGCTTGTGAGGGTAATCACACACTGTTCGGTCATCCACGGGTTTTTCTAAAACTAAAAAACGGACAGGCAACCTGTCCTTATTGCTCAAAATCATTTGTCTACAAACCATCTGAATCAAATTAACATCTTTCATGACTTCATTTTCTGCATCAAATCAAAAACACTTAATCCTCATTGATGGATCCGGGTTTATTTTTCGTGCTTTTCATGCCATTCCCTTAATGACTGATCCATCAGGAACACCTGTCAACGCGGTTTATGGTTTTACTAACATGATGATAAAACTAATCCGTGATCATGTGGCCAGTCATATGGCTGTAATTTTTGATGCAGGAAGAAAAACCTTCAGGAATGAAATCTATCCAGCTTATAAAGCACATAGACCTCCTCCTCCTGAAGAGCTTATTCCCCAGTTTTCACTTGTTCGGGAAGCCTCTGAAATTCTGGGATTACCAACAATTGAAATGTCAGGATGGGAAGCTGATGATCTTATTGCAAGTTACGCAAAAGCAATCGTGGCAGATGGGGGCAAATGTACAATTATTTCTTCCGATAAGGATCTGATGCAATTAATCAACGAACATATTCAAATGCAGGATCCCATCAAGGAAAAAATCATCAAGATTGAAGAGGTACAAGCTAAATTTGGTGTGTCCCCAACAGATATGATTTCCTTACAAGCATTGATGGGAGACCCGGTAGATAATGTCCCTGGAGTTCCTGGCATAGGTCCCAAAACGGCAGCCGCTTTAATTCATGAATATGGACAGTTGGAGGATATCCTTGCTGCCATTCCTACGATGAAGCCCTCCAAACGGCGCGATAATCTTGAAACCAACAAGGAAAATGCACGAATTTCATACCAACTTGTTCAGCTAAAAGATGATATTCCTCTACCCACCCCGATTGATCAGTTAAATTGTTGCAAGGCTGATCCTGAAAAAGTTACCGCATGGCTTCAAAAACATGGATTCCGCTCCATATTAAATCGCTGGACAAAAAATTCTCATAATACAGGCGACATTCCTCATACATCTCGCAGACAGGAAACACAGACCGGTCCCGAACCAAACAAAGCGGTTCTTGCCGCCCCGTATCATCAGTATGAGACCATTCTCAATAACACGCAATTACAGGAATGGATTCACCGAATTCAAACAACCCATTTTTGTGCCGTGGATACTGAAACCGACAACCTTAATGCATTACAGGCAAATCTAATCGGGATTTCCCTAGCTGTAGCCCCGGGTAAAGCCTGTTATATTCCCATCAATCATCAAATAGATGGAGAATTATTAAAACCAGAACAAATTTCATTAAAAAATGTCATTCAGTATCTTGGCCCCATTCTGACAGATCCTTCCATCCTCAAGATTTTTCATAATGCTAAGTATGATTTTCTTGTTTTAGAACATAACGGGTTTCCGCAACCTGCCCCCTATGATGACACAATGATTATTTCTTACAACCTGGCGGCGGGAGAGCACAGACATGGAATGGATGAGCTGGCAAAACGCTATTTGAATCATCAAACAATATCTTATGATGCATTAACCGGAACCGGTCGTAAACGTATCCCTTTTGCGCAAGTTTCAATTGAAGAGGCAACAACCTATGCAGGTGAAGATGCAGATGTCACTTTGCGTTTATGGGAAATATTGCGACCTCAATTAAGAACCGCACATGTTCTAGGTCTTTATGAAGAAATAGAACGCCCCCTAATTCCAATCCTGACCAGGATGGAACAGAATGGAATTATGATTGACGCTTCCCTTCTTCAAAAGCTTTCTACTACTTTCACCGAAAAAATGTCAGAACAAGAAAAAGAAATCTATCATGTTTCCGGTGAAGAATTCAATTTGGCCTCACCAAAACAGCTTGGGGAGATCCTTTTTGACCAGATGAAGTTGCCGGGTGGAAAACGTATGAAATCTGGTACATGGGGAACAGATGTCAAGGTATTACAAGAACTTAGCGATCAGGGTTACGAGATTGCTGAAAAACTGCTGGCTTGGCGACAATTGGCGAAACTTAAATCCACCTATACGGATGCCTTGGTTAAGGAAATAAACCCGGAAACAAAACGTGTACATACCAGCTTTAATATGGTTGGAACCGTTACGGGACGTTTGTCTTCCAATGATCCCAATTTACAAAATATACCTATTCGAACAGAAGAGGGTGGAAAAATCAGGGAAGCATTTATTGCCAAGCCTGGCCATGTTCTTGTTTCCGCAGATTATTCACAAATAGAATTGAGGCTTCTTGCACATGTTGCAAATATTCCCCAATTAAAAGAATCCTTTATTCATAATGAGGATATTCATGCCCGTACTGCCTCAGAGGTCTTTGACGTTTCAATCAATGAAATGCAACCTTTGCTGCGTCGACAGGCCAAAGCCATCAATTTTGGTATTATTTATGGAATTAGTGCCTTTGGGTTAGCCAAACAATTGAATGTTTCATCATCTGATGCCAAACAATATATTGAGACCTATTTTAAACGTTACCCTGAAATAAGGGCATATATGCAAAATACCCAGGAAGAGGCAAAGGAAAAGGGATTTGTTCTAACACCTTTTGGCAGAAAATGCTGGATTGCTGGAATTAAAAATAGCAAAGGTCCACAAAAGGCTTATGCCGAACGCCAAGCCATAAATGCTCCCATTCAGGGGGGCGCCGCCGACATTATAAAATGCGCAATGCGGGATATGGACAAAATCATCACAGAAAAAAAACTCCCCGTAAGCATGTTATTACAAGTTCATGACGAGTTGCTTTTTGAAGTGCGAACAGATTATGCTGAAACATTCGTTAATCTTGTAAAGCAAACAATGGAAAACACTGTTAATCTTTCCATTCCCCTTGTTGTTGAGGCTGGAATAGGTAAAAACTGGGCAGAAGCACATTAAACCATGCCACAGAATCAAAAAAAATCTATTTGGATTATTTCATTCCTATTTATCGCTTTCATTATTGGCATGATGTTCCTCGGGATTAAATTCACTGCCAATCATACAGCCGTTGCGCCTGAAAATTCCAATGTAATCGGAGGGGGTTTTCAACTTATCAGCCCTGCAGGAAGTATCGTCAATGACGGAATATTCAGGGGAAAATGGATGTTGATGTATTTCGGTGCAACACGTTGCCCGCATAATCAATGTCGTAAGGATCTTATAAAAATGGGTGAGATCATTAACCATTTAGAGAATAAAGCATCTCAACTTGTTCCAATTTTCATATCCTTTGATTCTAACTATGATACACCCAGCCGTCTGATGTTAAGCATGAAAACCTATAATGATAAAATTATAGCCCTGACCGGTGGTGAACTGGCGCTTCGTGATATTTCAATTCTTTATCATGTTTCCATCAAAAAAGCGCCAATCAATAGTGATATAAGTCTTGTTGAACCTTATGATCAGTTCATTCTCATGGATCCAGAGGGAAAATATAGAACCTCCATTCAAACAGGAACAGAAACGCATCAGATTGTAGAGACCCTTGAATCAATAATCCATTAAATATAGTTTATACAAACTGTCCTCATTTCAAAAAGCGTGAAACTGCATAAATTCTTGATATGATTATTCACATATATTTACTTTAAATATCTATAATGAAATAACAAATGATCACGGATAAAACTTGAAACAAAAAAATAGCTGTGGTCATAATCTTTCTGCCATCGCAATTGAAACGGCCAATTCTTTTTGAGGGCAACAGTTTCCAAAATTTCTGGTTGTAACTGTTTTAATAAAAATTCATCCGTTGTTCCCTGATCAATCAATATGGGAAAGGGTTGATCAATATAATGTTCCATTAGAAAACAGCTATCATAGACTTGCCAAGTTTCCTTGCCATCTCCAAGATAATGACAAAATGCCTTCCGCCCGAACGGCACCTGCATTGGATTAACAATTGGTGCAAAAGCCGAAACCGAACAAAATCGACCAGGATGTTTTAGGGCAAACATCAAAGCACCATGACCACCCATTGAATGTCCAGCAATAGATTGCCTGCCATTCGATTTAAATTGTCGCTTGATCAATTTGGGAAGCTCAATGGAAATATAATCAAACATTTGATAATTTTGTTTCCAGGGTTCTTGTGTCGCATTAACATAAAAACTCGCTCCCTGTCCCAGATCATAAGAAGGCGCGTCAGGAATTATATCACCTCGGGGACTTGTATCAGGGACAACCAGTATAATTCCCAATTCTGCAGCATATTTTTGCGCCCCTGCCTTAGTCACAAAATTCTGGTCATTACAAGTTAAACCGGAAAGCCAGTATAATATAGGTAAAGTTGTATTCCTGTAATCAGGTGGCAAGTAAACTGAATAACTCATTTCGCAGCCCAGTGTGACTGACCAGTGTCTAAACCGTTTTTGCTGTCCACCAAAAGATTGATGAGTTTCCAATTCAACATATTTCATAATATTTCCTGTCAAACCTATCTGAAACTAGTAATGTAAAACAGTTCGAATAGCTTTTCCCTGATGCAATAAATCAAAAGCCCTATTAATCTCATCAAATGCCAAGTCTTGTGTTATAAAATCCTCCAAAACAAATTTGCCTTGCAGATAATCATTTACAATAACAGGCAATTGTGAACGCCCCTTAACCCCACCAAATGCGGATCCTCGCCATACGCGGCCAGTCACCAACTGAAAAGGACGGGTGGAAATTTCCTCACCTGCCCCGGCAACACCAATGATAACAGATTCTCCCCAACCTTTATGACAACATTCAAGAGCAGAACGCATTACCTGAACGTTTCCTATACATTCAAATGAAAAATCTACTCCACCTTTTGTTTTTTCAATTACAACTTCCTGTATTGAGGCGGAATAATCTTTAGGATTTATAAAATCGGTAGCACCTAACTTCCTAGCCAATTTAAATTTTTCTGAATCAATATCAATTGCGACAATGCGACCTGCACCCGCCATATGGGCTCCCATAATGACCGACAAGCCAATCGCACCCAACCCAAAAACTGCAACACTATCACCTTTTTGTACTTTTGCCGTATTTTTTACAGCTCCCATACCAGTTGTGATTCCACAACCCAATAAACATACTTTTTCCAAAGGTGCCTGTTTACTGATTTTTGCTACGGAAATCTCCGGAACAACCGTATATTCGGAAAATGTAGATGTTCCCATATAATGATAGATAGGTTCGCCGTCTTTAAAAAAACGGTTCGTACCATCAGGCATCAACCCTTGACCTTGAGTGACACGAATAGCCTGACAGAGATTGGTTTTACCAGAACGACAATATTCACATGTTCCACATTCCGGAGTATATAAGGGTATAACATGATCACCAACAGAAACACTTGTTACCCCTTCACCAACAGCCTGTATAATTCCCGCCCCTTCATGACCCAATATTGCAGGAAATATACCTTCAGGATCTTTTCCTGAAAGCGTGTATGCATCTGTATGACATACGCTGGTTGCAATTATCTTTATTAAAACTTCCCCTTTTTGTGGCGGCATTAAATCAACTGTCTCAATTGAAAGGGGCTGATTGGCTCTCCATGCAACAGCAGCCTTCGTTTTTATCATCTCCATCTATGATCACTCTTCTGATACAAAAATTAATTTATTCAATTAAATATTAAAACCCAGGATTTTATAAACCAAACAAACAGTTTCAAAGTAAAGATTATATCTATGAAATGGAATTTCATGACTCAATTCAAATTAAAATAATTTAATATAGTCTTCTGGTCCCAAAATTTTGAAAATAATCAATCCATAAACCCCAAACAGGCATTGATAGAATTTTCTTTCTTGATATATTCTTACTTCAGATAATCTTCCCGAAAAAGTATTTTTAATTTAAACGTGTTTCAATTTTAAAAATAAAATGGCAATAATCAAATAAACTATATAATATAAAAACATATATATCGGCTGAACCAATCATAAATAATATTCAATTATACATGAATACTACTTATATATTTTTAGTTGTGTCTTAACTCAAAATGAACCGTGGTTGTTGTCTGAACAAGCGTATCATTATCTTTCAGTGCACTGCATTTTATTTGTTGGACTGCCTCGATTGCAGCCCGATCCAAATCAACAAAACCACTTGTCTCAACAATTTTTACCTGACCAACCTGTCCATTTGACAAAATTTGCAATGCAACCTTTGCAACACCTTGTTCATGTCTTCTACGGGCAGCCAAGGGATAAGTGCTTTTTGGTGATGAGCAGCGTTGCAATGGAAAATTGTGGCTAACTAAAGGTATTGATGATTTGGCTTTTTGTTCCATTCCCCTATCTTGCCTTTTCTGCTGTCCCATTGCTGATTGAGCAGCTATTTTATTTTTGGAAATGTTGCGATTACTCGATTGATCCTGAGTGGTTGGCACTGAAATTTTTTGCAATGCGTTCATGGCAGGCAAAGCATTGACAGGACTTCTGGCCACGGGGATGGTTACTGCCTTCAGATCATCCGTTTTATTTTCTGCAATTGCATCCAATAAGGAAAGAGATTTCATCCCTTCTTGAAATTGAACCACAACCATTGAAGAGAGTGGGAAAACTTCTTTCTTTACATGTAAACAAAAAAACATTAGCAGGAAAACAATTATATTAAATAGAACAGCAACCGTACAGGCCAGCTCTATCCCTACTGAATTGACATGTTCGGAAAAAACCAACGTCCTTTTTGGAAATGATGATAAAATCGTTTTCTGATTCAGAGAAGGACAGATAGGTTCCTGTTTCATAATCCTTGATGCCATATTTGCTCAAATATATTAGAGGTAAAGAGCCTTTATTCTATTCTATCTATAAAACAAAACATTCAAATACTAAAAAGAAATTTGACTTTATTCTTAATTTTAATCAAATAAATAATAATGATCTTCAATACTTGACCAAGGCATTAATGATTTTATCCTCTACAACAAATATATGGGTAAAAAAAAATAAAGATTCTTATCCTGTATCTTTATATTCTGTTATTATTGTCCTGTTTCTGTTTATAAGTCATTTAATTCTTTTACCTTTTACATTTACCTCGCTTTGGCATTGTCCAATGATGCAAAATCAGCATGCATCCATGTCAATGACGATGTGTGACACTGCCACTTTCTCCCACTCTAAGATAAGCAAAAAAACGGATCAACATTCCAAACACAATCAACAACATCATGGAATCTTTGTTTGTCCCCTCTGTAATGGATTGGCTGTTCCAAGCCCCTTGTTAAATTTATTACTTATCTTTCCCCAATTGACAATTATTCATCTTTTTTTGAAACGCAAGGTTTATCAGGCTCAACCTCCCCCGATATTACCCTTGAATACGCAGCTACCCCGTGCACCACCCCTTTATTAACACTGATAGTTCTAATGGTCATACAGATATTATGACCAAATTATTCCTTTGTCATTATTATATCAGGTTAATCTATGTCTTATCGATGGCATTGTTCATGTAAATTTTACCTTTTTTTATTATTGTGTTCTCTTTACCCCTATAATGGAAAAGCACAAAAAAACATTACACAAAATAAAACCTCTCTTTCAAGAACCAATACCACTGCACCAGTTCCAGAAATACATATTGAATCAGAAGACATCCCAGACTTTTCCACAAATCCACCCAATTCAATTTTTTTAAAAAAGGATAAATTAAAGGATATTGTGAATAACAGTCCAAACCCAATGGATCTTTTCAAAAATCAAATGGGTATCAGCCAATATGGTGCGGGTCGTATTGCCTCTTTACCCGTAATTAACGGAATGGCGGATGATCGGGTGGCCACGTTCATTGATGGTATGCGTATCAATGGGGATTGTCCAAACCATATGAATCCTGCCATTTCCTATCTTAATCCCCATGATGTTGCAACAGCCAAAATCATGGCCGGTATCACACCCGTAAGTATGGGAGGGGACAGCCTGGCCGGATCAATTGATATCCAACGAAAAGATCCTCTTTTTGCAGAAAAAAACAAAAAAATTCTCATCAAAGGAGAAGCTTCAAGCTTTTATCATAGTAATGGTTCAGGCGTAGGAACGGCAGGAAACATTACTGTTGCCAATAAACATTTAAGTCTCCGCTATAACGGGTCATGGTCTCAATCCCGCAATTATCATGCAGGCAGCGGAGGTGGAAAAGTGTATTCTTCTGCTTATAAAACATTCAATCATGATGTGACCCTAGGTTATAAAAAGGATAACTATTTATTCTCTTTGACCTATGGACAATCTGACACACCCTATGAAGGTTTTCCCAATCAATATATGGATATGACCAATAATCGCTCCATTTTTGTCAATGGAAAATATAAGGGTGACTTCGATTGGGGAACAATTGAAGCAAGAGGCTATTGGCAACGTGTCACCCATGCCATGAATATGCTCAGCAATAAAGGCGGCCATTCCGCCACGAAAGGAATGCCCATGAACATTGATGGTCGTACAGCTGGATATAATGTTAAGGCAACGGTATTCATAGATAATCATAACACGTTACGGATTGGCAGCTCTTTCGATCATTCAGGTTTAAATGACTGGTGGCCCCCCCTACAAAAAAACATGATGATGGGACCTCATACCTATCACAATATCAATAATGGCCATCGGGATCGATTGGGAAATTTTGCTGAATGGGAAGCCCAATGGACCCCAAAAGTCACAACCCTTCTCGGTTTTCGAAATGATCTGGTCATGATGAATACAGGGAGAATATCTGGATACCAGGGCATCAATGGAATGAATGCCGAGGAACGGAAAGCCATTCATAATTTCAATACTGCAAACCGTGGCCATACCGATACCAATTTTGATGTTACAGCCATGGCACGATGGACAGTCAATAAATCCTTTACCTGGGAAGGTGGGTATGCCCGGAAAAGCCGTTCTCCAAATTTATATGAACGTTATACATGGGGCACATCTCCAATGGCCATGCGCATGATTGGCTGGTTTGGTGATGGAAATGGTTATATCGGCAATCTCAACCTCAAACCGGAAGTAGGCAATACCGTCAGCACAACCTTTGACTTTCACGATCCACACCAGGATATATGGGAGGTCAAGGTTCAACCCTTCTATACCTATATTCACCATTACATCAACGTTAATTACCTTGGGAGTATGCGAACACGTCAAAATACAACTGTCTCAAAATTGCAGTTTGACAATCATAACGCCCAAATCTATGGAATTAACACAGCTGAATCCTATAAATTATGGAACAATAAGAAATATGGTCAAGGCATATTGAAAGGAAATATCAACTGGGTTATGGGTCAAGATCGAACCAATCACAACAGCCTTTATCACATGATGCCATTAAATGGAACGTTAAGCCTTAATGAATATTTTGGTCCATGGGCTGGCAGGATCGAGGCAAATTTCGTCAATACAAAAAGTCAGATTGACCCTATGCGTCGTGAACCGAAAACACCTGGGTATGTTTTGTTCAATATCGGGGGGAGTTATACATGGCGTATGCTTCGCCTGGACGCAAGCATAGAAAATATTGCCAACAAAAAATATTATCTTCCTTTGGGGGGAATGTCCTTAGGGGATTTAATCACAACTAACGAATTGCGTGCCCTGCCAGGTCTGGGTCGTTCTTTTAATATCGCCCTGACTGCCAGCTTTTAACTAAAGTTGCTGTAATTTCATTAGTGTATCTCGAATAACCGTTTCAAGCGGATGGGACATGTCAATTTCTATATGAGGTTCATCCACCTGGAGCGGTTCAAAGCTTTTCAGCTGTGTATCCAGTAAACTTGCGGGCATAAAATGCCCTTCACGTTTTTCAATACGATGAAGGAGAACATCATATGGAACTTTTAAATTTACAAAATAGAAAGGTTTCCCAATGCCCTTGCGCAAAAAATCACGATAGGATCTTTTTAGGGCAGAACATGTTAACACCCCTTTCCCACCATGTTCTTCCGCACATGCCTCCAACCATGCATGACATTTTTCCAGCCATGGCCAACGATCGCTATCTGTTAGGGGTTTGCCTTCTGACATTTTCTGGATATTATGTTGTGAATGAAAAGAGTCCCCTTCCTGAAAAGGCCAGTCAAGATACTGATCCAAACCTTTTGCCAATGTCGTTTTTCCACATCCCGAAACACCCATTATCACCAATAAACAAGGCCTAATCTGTACATTATCATTCGTGGACAAAGACATTGATGTGTTCCTTTACTTATATAAATGCTGAATCCCGTTATAGCCCGCGACTAAAGCTTCATCCGTACAATTAATAAATAAACCGCTTTCGATAACCCCAGCAATCGAAATGATATCTTTCTCTAGTCGCACAGGATCGTCAATAATTCCAAAATCACAATCGAGAATCATGTTCCCACCATCCGTCAGGAAAAAATCAGGATGATCATTCTTGACCCGAACTTTTATTGATGCTCCAATTTTTTCCAAATGTTTCATTGTGGCTTCCCAACCGAAAGGGGTAACCTCAACTGGAACAGGTGTATGCTCACCAAGCTTATCGACTAATTTACGTTCATCAACGACTATAACAAATTTTTTGGCTGCATAGCGAACAATTTTTTCTCGTAATAAAGCGCCACCCAACCCCTTAATTAACTGTAATCCTTGATGCGTAACCTCATCTGCCCCATCAATGGCAATATCCAATTCTGGACATTCCCCCAATGTTGTCAGTTCAATTCCGTAAGATTCGGCCAGCTTGGCCGACGCAATCGAGGAAGGCACACCTTCAAAACGCAACCCTTCCTCTTGCCACCGCTTGCCTAAAGATCGGATAACACATGCCGCGGTACTCCCACTTCCCAATCCGACTTTCATCCCTTGCGAAACTAATGAAGCCCCTATTTTTCCAAGCTGCTCTTTATATTTAACGATTTGTTGTGCATCCATCTCTATCTAGTATTCTTTCGTTATCCAATTACCGACCGCTTTTATTCACCACCGGCCGCTTTATCCAAAATCCAGTGAACCTCTCCTTCCGTTTCAATTTTTGAAGAGGGATATATTGCATTCTCTTCCCTTACCTCACGGAAAATCTTAACCTTGTTTTCTCCACTCACTACAAATATAACCAAACGGCTGGAAGCAATTGCTGGATAGGTCAATGTCATTCTTCTATGAGGGGCGTCTTTTGGTTGACACCAAGAAACCCACTTCTGTTTTTCCTCCAAAACAGCTGTGTCAGGAAAAAGTGAAGCCGTATGACCATCTGTTCCCAGTCCCAATAAAACGATATCAAATAAGGGTTCCCCATTCTTCAATACCCTTGATCCATATTCATGCTGTAGATTTTCTTCGTATAATCGCGCAGCTTTTTCCACATCTTCTAAAATAGGCATCGGATGAACATTCCTAAATGGAATATTCACATGATTAAGCAAAGCCTCGGTAACCATACGAAAATTGCTGGCTTCATCCGTATAGGGCACCATTCTTTCATCACCGAAAAACAGATGCAACCGTTCCCAAGGCAGTCGATGACTGTAAGTCTCTCCCCCTAATAATTCGTATAATTTTTTAGGTGTGGATCCTCCTGATAACGCTATCCTGAAAACCGCATCCTTTTTTTCCTCAATCTGGTGCAAAATGATATCAGCCAGGTAATTAGCCTGTGCATTTGCATCGGGTAAGACAAGAACATATCCGGTTTTCGCATTATGCCCTTTTTCCATATTGTCTGTCATAGATAACTCGTTCTTTATAATTTTTATGTACCCCTTCCCGGGATTCAACAATTCAGGTTACAAAATAAAACCATTATTTCACAACTTAAAATATTTTCATTTAAATTAAAGTAAAAATTGATTAACAGCATAAGCCCATCCATTTTCCTCATTCGTACGTGCAATATGATGAGCATATTGTTTTACCCTTTGACTTGATTGTCCCATAACAATCGGCATTCCTGCAATTTTCAGCATCGGAATATCATTATCCATATCCCCTATACAGGCCGTTTTACTTAACGGAATTTTAAGTAATTCCGCTATTTTCTGAGCTGCAAATCCTTTATTTGCCTTTACATGAGAGATATCCAGATAATTTTTTGAAGAATGAACTGCGGAAACTTCCCGGCCATGACGTCGTTTTATCTGTTGTGCTAGATTATCAAGTAAAACAGTATCCTGGGAAATACCCATGATTTTTATTGTATCCGTTACATGATCTTGAATGTTTTGAATAATTTTCGGCTGCAATTGCAAGGCTTTTTGTTCATGCTCCACAAAGGCGCTTTCAGTAGTAAATACGAACCATTCAAGACTACTATAAAGCCATATTTCAATTTTATGCTTCTGGAGCATGTTGCATATATCGAGAATCAGGACAGGATTCATGCAAATTCTGGAAAGGATATTTCCTTTTACATCAAGAATTTCTCCGCCATTCAATGCGGCAAAAGGCAACTCTATTTTCAATTGCTCCAAATACAAACGCATACCCAAGGCAGGCCTGCTACTTACCAGGGACAATCCAATCCCTGCCTGTTTCATTTTATGAACAGCATGAATGGTTTCATTTGTGACAATTTTATTGTTTGGTATCAATGTTCCATCAATATCCGAAATTAACAACCGAATTGCTGGAGTTGTTTTATTCAAGATTGACACTTTCCAACTGTATTAAAATGTTTTAGAACCATCCAAAAAGCCATTTTTGATTTTCTAATAATCAATTGGAAAAATATTATATTCACAAATTGATAAAAATATGACGATATATAATTGTCAAAATATAAAAACACCCCTTGACCGCAATCGTCAAGGAGTGTCATCAATCACATATTTTAATTTAGTCTCAATGTTTTAATCCCAATACAACAGGATTGACTTCATCCGTTTCAATTGATGCCAGGGCCTCATATTGTTTATAACGACGGTCAATTGCCTTTTGTGCATTTTCCATAATTTCCTCGGCATCATTCGGACGTATCCGTTTTAGATTCCGATATCTGATTTCATTACCCGCATATTCTTTTAAAGCAATACGTGGTCTGGCTGAATCCAGTTGGAAAGGATTTTTACCAATTTTCCGCATCATAGGATCAAAACGGAATAATGGCCAATAACCGGATGCTGTCGCCAATTTTTGTTGGGTCAATCCATGGCGCATATCTATTCCCTGTCCAATGCAGTGGCTGTAGGCAATGATCAACGATGGCCCATCATAAGCTTCGGCCTGGCGAAATGCTTTTAGGGTATGTTGCGGATTGGAACCCAAGGCAACCTGGGCAACATAGACATTATCATATGTCATGGCCATTAACGCCAAATCTTTACGGATTGTTTCTTTTCCCTTTGATGCAAATTTGGCAATTGATCCGAACGGTGTCGCCTTTGAGGCCTGACCTCCTGTATTGGAATACATCTCTGTATCCAGCACGAGGATATTGACATTTTCACCTGACGCTAAAACATGATCCAAACCACCATAACCAATGTCATAGGCCCAACCATCTCCACCAACAATCCAGATACTGCGACGGATAAAGTAATCAGCCAATGCCAATAAACGTTTTGCATCATCACTGTTAAGCCGAGCTAAACGTGTCTTCAGCATTTTTACCCGTGAACGTTGGGCCTGAATTTCAGATTCTTCTTTCTGTGATGAATTCAAAATCGCATCAGCCAGATCCGTACCGACCTCTTCCCTCAATCGCTTCAATAAATGACTGGCCACTTCTAGCTGTTTGTCAACAGCAATCCTAAAACCCAATCCAAATTCGGCATTATCTTCAAACAAAGAATTGGACCAGGCTGGGCCCTGTCCTTCTCCATTTACAGACCAGGGCGTTACAGGCAGATTGCCACCATAGATTGATGAACAACCAGTCGCGTTGGCAACTTGCAAGCGATCTCCAAACAACTGGGTCAATAATTTCAGGTAAGGCGTTTCCCCACATCCGGCACAGGCACCAGAAAACTGAAATAAAGGTTCCAGAAACTGCACACCCCGTACATTCGAAAAATTAACTTTGCTACGATCATCAACCGGTAAAGTTTCAAAAAACAAAATATTCCTTTTTTCTCTTTCAAGCAGGGATTCCTTTGCTGTCATATTGATTGCCCTGGTTTCGGGCTCAATAGGACTTTTCGCTGGACATACATCAACACACAAAGTACACCCTGTGCAATCCTCCACGTAAAATTGCAAAGTATAATTAATATTTGGATATCCCCTAACTTTTAAAGGTGCCGTCTTAAATCCCTCTGGTGCTTTTTCCAGATAACGATCATGGTAAGTTTTGGAACGTATCACACTATGTGGACAAACATAGCTGCACTGACCACATTGCACGCACAGATCCTCTCGCCATTCAGGAACAAAATCCGAAACGTTACGTTTTTCATAAACGGCTGTTCCGGAAGGAAAAGTTCCATCGGCCGGGATCAAGCTTACCGGAATTTGATCCCCCTTGCCCGCAAACATAGGAGCAATAACCTTATGAACAAACTCTGGTGCATCTGCTGGAATAGAATATTCAAGATCGATATTGCTTGATACACGGTCTGGAACCCTTACTTGCTGTAAGCTATCGCAGGCTGCATCAACAGCCCTGTAATTTTGCTGTACAACATCCTCACCTTTTACAAGATAGGTTTTCCTGATCGAATGTTTGATATACTCAATCGCTTTATCCCTTGGAAGAATATCCGAAATTGCAAAAAAACAGGTTTGCAAAATCGTATTGGTGCGCATACCCAACCCAACTGCCTGGGCAACTTTTGAAGCATTAACAACGTAAAATCTTAATTTCTTTTCAATAATACGCTGTTGTACCAAACGAGGTAAATGTTGCCAAATTTTATCTGCATTATAATGCGCATTCAGCAGAAAAACTCCACCTTCCACCACATGTTCAAGAATATCCTGACGATAAAGAAAATGAAAATGATGACACCCAACAAAATCGGCACGTTGAACCAGATAGGCCGCCTTGATCGGAATTTTACCAAAACGTAAATGGGACACAGTCTGCGCACCGGATTTATGAGAATCATAAACAAAATACCCCTGTGCATATTCCCCTGCATCCTCAGCAATAATTTTCACGCTATTTTTGTTGGCCCCAACGGTTCCATCCGCACTCAATCCAAAAAACATGGCGCGTTTAATTTGATCACTATCAATTGTAAAGGATGAATCATAGGTTAAACTGTTATGGGTTAAATCATCCTGGATACCGACTGTAAAACCATGTCGAGGATTCTCTGTCTTTAACTCATCAAATACGGCCTTGACCATTGCAGGGGTGAAATCCTTGGATGAAAGACCATACCTACCACCGATAATCAAGGGCAAATCCCTTCTTTTCCCCCTTGAGACAGCCTCGGCCAAAGTCGCCATCACATCTAAATATAAAGGTTCCCCCAACGCACCTGATTCTTTTGTGCGATCCATAACTGCAATTCGTTTGACTGAGGTAGGCAGGAATTCGAGAAATTTTTCTGAAGGAAAAGGACGATAGAGACGAATTTTTAAAACACCAACAGATTCCCCCTGTTTTATGAGGGCTTCAGCTGTATTGTCAGCAGTTTCGGCAGCGGATCCCATCAATACGATAACATGTTCTGCCCGAGAATCCCCAACATATTCAATCAGATCATGGTAACGCCCTGTTAAATCCCCTAAACGCTTTACGTATTTTTCAACAAGTTTGATAACCCGGTTGTAATATGGATTAACCGCTTCACGTGCCTGGAAAAATGTGTCAGGATTATGAGCCGTTCCTCTAATAAAGGGTTTTTCGGGATTTAGGGCCCGTTCACGATGTGCAATGACAAATTCATCATCGATCATTTTGGCCATAATCTCATCAGATATGATATCCAATGTGTTTAATTCATGAGACGTACGAAAACCATCAAAAAAATGAATGAAAGGTACACGTGCCTCCAATGTAACGGCATGCATAATCAAGGCCAAATCATGGGCTTCCTGGACTGATGCAGAACAGCACATGCCAAAACCTGTCATTCTGCTTGCCATGACATCAGAATGATCCCCGAAAATTGACAGGGCAGAAGTTGCAACAGAACGTGCTGCCACATGAAAAACCGTCGAGGTCAATTCACCAGCGATCTTGAACATGTTTGGCAACATCAACAACAATCCCTGTGATGCCGTAAAGGTTGTTGTTAACGCCCCTGTTTGTAAAGAGCCATGTACTGCTCCTGCAGCACCACCCTCACTTTGCATTTCCTGAACAAGGGGAATATTTCCCCAAATATTTTTAATTCCCTTTGCCGCCCATTCATCAATATGCTCAGCCATCGGGGATGAGGGCGTAATCGGAAATATGGCACAAACCTCATTAACACGATAAGCAATATGGGCAACTGCAGTATTGGCGTCCATTATTGTATTAGTCATCTATAACCATCCTCTCTTGAGACGTTATCTGCATGTAATATTAATATATTTAGATATTTTCAGCTGTCATATCAATTGCTTGGCATGGACAGGATTCAAAACAGACCGCACATCCCGTGCAACGATCCATATCCAGTAAATACCCTTTTCCCACTCCGGCTTTGGTTAAAGCATCCTCTGGACAAGCTGCCAGACAGTTATCACACTCATAGCAATTTCCACAGGAAAGACAGCGTTTGGCTTCATACAGAGCTTCTTTTTCATTAAAACCGATTAATGTTTCCGTAAATCCAACACGCTTTTCAACAGGCAATTCCTTTTGTAGGATCTGAGGTGTATCCTCCAATAAGGGAAGATGTAAATCCGTATAATAGGTAATCGGATTTTTTTGGGATACGATAAAGGGTTTATTATCCAGCCAAGCATTAATGAACCGAGCAGCCTTTTTACCAGAACCCACAGCATTCGTGATACTTCGAGGACCGTCAATAGCATCCCCGCCCGCAAATATGCCAGAAACCCCGGTCATCATCTGGGCATCAATAACCAGAGTCCCCTTTGAATCAAATTCTATTCCTTCAATATTTTGCAAAAAATGATTATCAGGTTGCTGTCCCAATGCCATAATAACGGTATCCATCTGTATTTCCTCCATCTCCTCGGATGGTTCCGGACGAGCATCCTGGCCAATGATCATTTTCCGTAAAATCACCCTGTCTTTAAAAACAGAATCAATTGTCCTCATACATTTAAATTGAGTGCCTTCTGCCTCTGCATCCTTAATCTCAAATTGATGCGCCTCCATATGCGAACGATCCCAAAAGAAAATAACCGTTACTTTTTGCGCCCCTGCACGAAAGGCTGTTCGAGCGGCATCCATCGCTGTATTTCCGGCTCCATAGACCAAAACGTTTTTACCGATTTTTGGATTTTTCCCAGCACTGACATCACCCAAAAACTCTATGGCTGACAAAAGATGCGCTTCCTTATCAATTGGAATATTTAACAAACTTGGTTTTGTAGCCCCTATTGCCAAAAAGACCGCATCAAACCGTTCCTCCTGCTTTTCTTTCAATAAGTCCCTCACTGGATCATTACATCTGATCTTGACCCCCATCTGTTCAATCCGATGAATATCAAGCTTTAGAATATCTCTCGGTAAACGATAAGCGGGAATGCCATAACGCATCATGCCTCCAGGTTCAGGAAAAGCCTCACGTATTACAACTTCATGCCCCATACGACACAAATGATAAGCTGCTGATAACCCCCCAGGTCCAGCTCCAACAATTAAAATACGTTTACGATTAGGATTATCTGCAACGGAAACTTGCCATCCCCGGTCATTAGCCATATCCCCCAAAAACCGTTCAACAGCGTGAATGGTGACAGATCCATCCAATTCTTTACGATTACATGAACCTTCACATGGATGATAACATGCCCGCCCGTGAACTGCAGGCATGGGATTATTATCAAGAATATGTTCCCAAGCCTCTCTAAACTTTCCCTCTTGAGCAAGGGAAAGCCACCCTTGTATATCCTCACCGGCGGGACAAGCATAATTACATGGTGGTAAATGGCGATTATAAACAGGATATAATTTCCTTACCGGCCCACCAAACTGTTGTTGAGTCATATCAATGACCGGACTCATATCGTGATGTTTTGTTCCCATTAGATGATACCCTTAAATTATATCTTGTAGATTTTTATAATCTTTATGAAAAACCATTATGCTTATGTATGTTGTTAGAAAATTATTATGTCATAAACCATTCAATAGCGAATTTTGTTTAATGTAATGTTAGTAAAATAAATTTGATTTATTTCACTAACTCCATATATTCCTTATATATTTTGTATAAAATTTATAAAAAAAAGCCTTAATCCTCACGATTAAGGCCTTTTCCAATAAAATTGGAAAATTTATATTATTTCTTTTCTACATGGCCACCAAAACCAAAACGCATTGCTGACAACATCTTTTCGCCAAACGTATTTCCTGAACGGGAACGAAAACGGGTGAATAAAGCGGAAGTTATAACGGGGGCAGGAACAGCCTCTTCAATTGCGGCTTCAATGGTCCAGCGCCCTTCTCCCGTATCTGCAACATCACCTTTAAAACCTGCAAGAGTACCATCCTTTGCAAGCGCATCCGCACATAAATCCAACAACCACGACGGAATAACGCTGCCACGACGCCATACTTCTGCAATATCTGCCATATTCAAATCAAAACGTTCATCTTCGGGTAAACGATCTGACCCTTTGGTACGCATGATATCAAACCCTTCTGCATAGGCCTGCATCATACCGTATTCAATACCGTTATGAACCATTTTGACAAAATGTCCAGAACCTGCGGGACCACAATGAAGGTAACCTTTTTCCGCACGGGGATTCAAATTGGCATTACGTTCCTTTGTACGTGGAATATCGCCCATTCCAGGAGCCAAAGAGTCCAAAATCGGATCAATATGGTCAACAGCTTCCTTACTGCCACCATACATCATGCAATATCCACGTTCCAGACCCCAAACGCCACCGGAAGTTCCAACATCAACATAGTGAATACCCTTTGCTTCCAGCATTTTTGCACGACGTATGTCATCTTTATAGAACGTGTTTCCACCGTCAATAACGATATCCCCTTTATTTAACATATCTCCAAGACTTTTGATTGCCTGTTCTGTCACTTCACCACAAGGCAACATAATCCAAACAATTTTTGGGGAAGGCAATGCTTCTACCAAAGATTTCAAATCATCGACAATGGTACTTTTAGGAGCTTGATTATGAATTTCCTCACTTTTGCTGCGCGTACGATTTAACAGAACAACTTCATGACCATGACGAGCCAAACGAATTGCCATGTTACCACCCATTCTGCCCAAGCCATACATACCTAGTTTCATAGTTAATTTCTCCATTCTCATCACAATAAGTTTATATCTTGCGGTAATCGTAAGATATAAACGTTGATTAATCTACAGAATATTTAAAATTGATTGGCTTAATTTATCCAATCCAACTTTCATATTCCCTTTTACATGAATACGGATAACCCTTCTATCCCGTTCCGATAATACATCGAAATCACCACGAGCTTGTGCTTCCTTCACAATTCCAAATGTGTATTTTTCACCGGGAACAGGCAAATCATGATCATCATCGGCAGTGATCTGTAAAAATACACCACTATTGGGTCCACCCTTATAAGCCTGTCCAGTTGAATGCAAAAACCGGGGACCGAATTCAGCCGCTGTTGCAACCTTTTTCTTGTCTCTTATAGCCAGACGTAATTTCTGGATCCACTCCCGTGTTGCCAAATCACGTTCAATATAGGCCAAAACAGCAACATAATCCCCTGCAGCAATTTCATTGAAAAAATTTTTCAAGGCTTCGGAGATTGTGGAAAGACCTTTTAATTTTGCAATTTCAACCTTACCTGCATAAAGATCAAACCCTTGCTCTTGAACGATTGGGGTAATAACGGGAAGAGAACCTTTTTCATTATAAGCAGTTGTAATTTTCTTGGTTTCAATCTTACTGGCTTCAACATCGGGTTGATCAAAAGGATTAATTCCAATGAAAGCACCCGCCACAGCGGTTGCAAATTCTGTTTGGAAAAAAGTCTGAACAATCTGTGCTTTATCATGTAGATTTATTGTCACAACAGGCTGTTGAGCCGCTTTTAATTCAGCAATTGCTTTTTCCTGTTGAGGATCAATCTTATTCTCCAACCGTAAATAGATAAATAGACGATCCTTTCCATAGACAGATGGTACAGTCAAGGTTTCCTCATCTATAGGAATGATTCCTTTACCAACCTTACCCGTTGATTCTGCCAAAAGTTGCTCAAGCCATGAACCTAAGGAGCCAATATCAGGTGAGGCTATGATTGTAAATTTATCCCGTTTGAATTCAGCAACACCAACCCCGAAAATTGCCCCGAGTTGAACTCCCGGATTTTGTGCCGGTGGAGATCCTGCAGAACAAGCTTTTTCCATTCGTTGGGCCGAATACAGGATTTCCTGTAAAGGCAATCCCGCCGCGGCTGCGGGAACAATTCCAAAATTAGATAAAACGGAATAACGCCCACCGATTGATTTCAAGCCGTAAAAGATTTTCCAGAAACCATCCTGCTTGGCCACATCTTCCATATGGGAACCCGGATCAGTGACCGCAACAAAATGCTGTCCCACTTTGTCACCCAGCACCTTTTTGGCTTCATTGAAAAAATACGCCTTAAGAATATTAGGCTCCAGAGTGCTGCCTGATTTCGAAGAAACAATAAACAGGGTTGTCGCAATTGTCACTTTCTGCTGGAAGCTGTGCACTTGCTGTGGATCAGTGCTATCCAGGACATGAAGACGCGGAAAACCAGCCTGATGTCCAAAAACCTCTCCCAGAACTTCAGGACCAAGACTTGATCCGCCCATACCTAGTAAAAGGATATCGGTAAAACCTCTATTCCTGACTTCTTTTTGGAATTCCTCCAGTTCAGCAAGATTTTCAACCTGTTGATCAACAATATCAAGCCAACCGAGCCATTTATTCTCATCATTTCCCGTCCAGACAGAAGATTCACGATCCCACAGTTTGCGGACTGTACCATTCTTACGCCATTTATCCAGACCAGTTTTTACAGCGATTTCATAATCTGAAGGTAAATCAAACTGCAAATGAGTTAGCTTATTCCCCTGTAATATCATCTGCTTTTCACCAACAGAACCCAATAATTGATCAAAAGCGTCGGCAAATGAATTAACACCGTCTTCCAACAACTGATCCGTAACTTTTTTTAAATCAAGGTTCAAATGTTCAGCCTCAGCCAGAATCTTTTTAGCTTCATCAATATTTTGTTCCAGGGTGTCAGCCACAGTACCATGATCTCTAAAAGCATCCATGGTGGCAGGTGGAATTGTATTGACAGTATCCCTACCAATCAGTTGATCAACATAAATAGTGTCTGGAAATGTCTTATCCTTGCAACTTGTACTGGCCCATAATAAACGTTGGGGTTTCGCTCCTGCAGCCTCAAGTTTTTTCCATCGGTCACTTTGCATCACTTCAAGATAATGCTGATAAGCAAGTTTTGCATTTGCAATGGCAACCTTGCCACGAATAGCTTTTAATGCACCGCTTTCCTTATCCCCTGCGGCGATCCTTTGATCAATTTGCTTATCAATGGCCGTATCAATACGACTAATAAAGAAAGAGGCCACACTGGCAATATGCGCAATATGATGCCCCTTGGCAAGATGCGCTTCAAGCCCCTTGATATACGCTTCAAGAACCTGTTTGTACATATCCAAGGAAAATAGTAAAGTTACATTAACATTGATTCCCTCGGCAATGGCCCCTTCAATAGCGGGAATACAAGGTGCTGTTGCTGGAATCTTGATCATAAGATTCTTTTCAGCAACCCTTTTCCATAATCGGCGTGCGTCTTCCAACGTTGCATGCCCGTCCATAGCGATATATGGAGAAACCTCCAAACTAACATATCCATCCAGCCCATGGGTTTTTTCCCATACAGGATACAATACTGAACAGGCCGCACGGATATCATCAATCGCCATTGTTTCATATAAGGTAACAACATCGGTGATTCCCGAAGAAATCAGTTGTTTAAATTGTTCATCGTAGTCAGTGCCATGCCCCATTGCCTTTTCAAAAATTGAAGGATTGGAAGTAACGCCCTTTAATCCATCTTCATCAACCAGTTTTTTTAACCCACCGCTTTGTGTAAATGAACGCTGGATAAAATCTAGCCAAGGTGATTGTTTATACTGTTCTAATTTAATGAGAGGGTTTTCAACCATTTCTATTTCTTTCCTTAAATATGCTGCGACAAAAAATCCTTCTTAATAAATTAAGAAGGATTCACAACATTTACCTTGTCAATTGTTCCTGTGCCGCTTGTAAAACAGCTTCAAGAGTAAACCCGAATTTTTTCTGTAGATCACCATAGGGAGCAGAGGCACCAAAACCACGCATAGCGATGATTGCACCGGTTGTTCCAGCATAACGATCCCATCCAATGGGAGATCCCTGTTCAACCGCGACACGTGCTGTTATATCAGGAGGCAAAACCTGATCACGATAAGACTTGGACTGTTCTTCAAAAAGTTCCCATGAGGGCATTGAAACAACCCGAACCTTTTTTCCGGATTTTGTTAAAACCTGATAAGCTTCCATAATCAAACCAACCTCGCTTCCTGTCGCCATGAGAATCAAGTCTGGCTTACCTTCACAATCCGCAATAACATAAGCACCCTTTTTAAGCCCTTCTGCCGAAGCATATTGATGGCGGTCAATTGTTGGCAAATTCTGACGACTTAATGCCAGAATGACTGGTTTAGAATTTTCCTGCATCGCATATTTCCATGCCTCGACAACCTCGTTTGCATCGGCGGGACGAAAAACAACAAGATTAGGCGTTGCCCTAAAGTGAACCAACTGCTCAACTGGCTGATGTGTCGGACCGTCCTCACCAACCCCGATACTATCATGCGTAAAAATATATATGACCGGCAAATGCATCAATGCAGACAAACGAATGGGATTTTTCATATAGTCAGAAAAAATGAAAAATCCTGCGGCATACGAACGCAAACCGCTTAAGGCCATTCCGTTGACAATTGCCCCCATGGCATGTTCACGAACGCCAAAATGAAAATTCCGTCCATCATATGTACCGCCATAAGCAGGATTCTGAAAAACTCCAGCCCCTTCAAAATCCAGATTGCTTTTATTAGAGGGGGCAAGATCTGCAGATCCACCGATTAACCAGGGCACATTCTTTGCAATGGCATTCAATACCTTTCCTGAGCTAGCCCGCGATGCAACCCCTTTGGCATCAGGCGCAAAAATTGGAATATCCTTGTCCCATCCCTTTGGTAGGCGATGATTTAAAATATCCTCGATCTCTTGACCCAACTCGGGATATTTCACCTTATAATCCGCAAACAGCGTATGCCATTTTTGATAGGCTGCAGCCCCTCTTTTACCAATATTGGCTTTAAAATGATCCATTACACCATCAGGGACAAAGAAATCTTTGTCTTCAGGCAAACCAAGATTCTTTTTGGTCGCCTTAACTTCTTCCACCCCAAGCGGTTCACCATGCGCTACTGATTTTCCCGCTTTATTAGGAGAACCATACCCGATAACACTATCAATGACGATGAAACTTGGCATGTCTTTATTTTGACGCGCTTGATCAATCTTATTTTGGAAATCATTGATATCGTTACCATCTTTCACATGATAGATCTTCCATCCTGCAGCTTCAAAACGTTTTTCAACATTTTCTGTAAAGGCAATATTGATATTGCCCTCGATCGTAATACGGTTCCGATCATATACCCAGATAAGGTTACCTAACTTCAAATGTCCTGCAAGAGAGGCCGCCTCATAGGAAATCCCCTCCATAAGATCACCATCACCGCAAAAGGCATAGACGTGATAATCGAACAAAGGAAATTCTGGTCGATTATAACGTGCAGCAAACCATTCCTGGGCAATCGCCATTCCCACAGACGTTGCAATCCCTTGAGCTAAAGGTCCTGTTGTGGTTTCAATTCCGGTGGTATGCAAATACTCTGGATGACCGGGCGTTTTTGAATTGAGCTGTCTGAATTGACTTAAATCTTCAAGGGTTAAGGCTGGTTTGTTTTCCACTTTACCTTGACGTGTCACTTCCTTAATACCGCTTAAATGAATCATGGCATATAAAAGGGAACAGGCATGACCACCTGACAAAACAAAACGATCGCGGGCCGGCCACAATGGATTCGCAGGATCATAATTTAAAATATTATTCCATAAGGCATATGTCGCGGGTGCCAAGTCAAGCGGCGTACCTGGATGACCAGAGTTAGCTTTCTGCACTTGATCAATTGCAAGTCCACGAATGGTATTAATACATACCTTATCCATATTCATTCAAGTCTCTCCATCAAACAACTTTTAAAATAACTTCGTTAATCATAAATTTAATCGTTTTTTTTAAATCAATTTATATCACCCAATAAAAAAGGAAAAAAAATCGATTGTTCAAATTACAAAAATTTTATCCTACAAAGCTATCAATTAACTTAAGATCGAATTGTTAATATTCCGATAAATTCTGACCCCTGCCAAATGTTCAATTAATAAAACATTTTATCTGTAATCAATTTTATCGATTATATTAAATTATATTAAAATCATACACTTTTATAAAACTTTCTCCTATAAAAGAAATCTTATTTTTCTTGATCTTTCTTTTTTATACGCGGCACTATAAAATAAAAACCAGATTTTTGTTCATTAACTCTCAATAATATGGCAATACCATGACGGTTTCATCTTCTCTTGATTCTAGTTCTTCCCCTGAATTCACTTCACAGGAAATAGAAACGCTTTATTTCAATTCTGCTAGAGAAGGTTCACTTCCTTTGCTTGAAGAATTCATCGCCGCGGGTATGAATATCAATCATCAGAATGAAAAAGGCTATACTCCTCTCATCTTAACCACTTACAATAATCATCATGATGCAACGGCTTTCCTATTAAAAAGCGGGGCAAATCCTGATCTGCGGGATAAAACAGGTGCAACGGCTTTAATGGGCGTAGCTTTCAAAGATCATGTTGAAATGGCCAATCTTTTAATTAAGGCTGGTGCCTCGGTTGATATTCCCAATAATCTAGGACGCACACCTTTGATGTTTGCAATCCTTTTTAACCGAAACGACATGACTGAAATTTTATTAAAAGCCGGGGCGAACCCTCTGCACGCCGATGGGGAAGGCATTACACCCTTAAAACTTGCAGAACAACAGGGGAATAAACATCTAATATACTTACTTGAAAACTATCAAAACATTTAAATTTCATAATTTTTTAAATAGGTATATCCTTATGCAAAATCGTTATTGGAGTTCTTTTGTCAAAAATTTAGTTCCTTACACACCTGGGGAACAACCCAAAGTAAATAATCTTATCAAACTTAATACAAATGAAAATGCGTATGATATATCCCCCAGCGTATTAAAAGCCATACAGACAAATACCAACAATTTATTAAAATTGTATCCCGATCCTACATCCCAGGCCCTTTGTCAATCCTTGGCTGATTTGCACCATGTCCAACCAGACCAGGTTTTCGTCGGTAATGGCTCTGATGAGGTACTTGGATTTGCCTTTCATGCCTTATTAAAACATGAAAAACCTATTCTCTTTCCAGATATAACCTATAGTTTTTACCCTGTTTACTGCAATCTTTTCAATATTGACTATAAAACCATTCCCCTAACCGAAAATTTCAAGATTGACCTTGAACAATATGATGCAGAGGATGCTTGCGGGATCGTCATTGCCAACCCCAACGCTCCAACTGGCTTGCTGATTGACCAGGAGACAATCCGGCATTACCTTGAAACACACCCTGAACAAATTGTTATTATCGATGAAGCCTATATAGATTTTGGTGGAAAATCGGTTATTCCCCTTATCAATCAATTACAAAATCTTCTTGTTGTTCGAACTTTCTCGAAATTTCACGCCTTTGCAGGATTACGGGTTGGTTATGCAATTGGAAACACACAATTAATTGAGGGTATTAAACGTGTAAAGGACAGTTTTAATTCATATCCCTTAGATCGATTGGCACAAATTGGTGCGATTGCATCAGTAAAAGACATTCAATGGTCTGTTAATAATGCCCGACAGATTATCAAAAACAGAGATTACCTGATCAACGCCCTTTCTGAATTAGGATTCACAACTCTCGATTCAAAATCAAATTTTGTTTTTACATCTCATCCCGAGATATCTGGTGAAAAACTTGCAATTCAGTTAAGAAAAAATAAGATTTTGGTAAGACATTTTAATCTCCCACGAATTCAAAACTGGCTTAGGATAACAATTGGCACAGAAAAAGAATGTCAAATCCTGATACAGGTCATAAGCACAATAATATCAACTAATTGACAATACAAAATAAATAAGATTAACTTAAAATTTATATTAGTAACAATCATTTGAAATGAGGTGTGTTATAATGTCTCATCCCTATTCCCAGCTTTTTTTTTCAAAAAAAAATGATTTATCCAAAATTGTTTTAATTAATTTTGTTATATATCAAGCGCTGATTAATCAACATTCTGCATATGCGGTTGGAAATTCCCCTATTGTTAATCAGGGCGCATCTCCATCAACAAATATTAGCGGTGCAACCCCGGTAAAAAAATCCCCTCCACCAGCCACAATCCTTGATAAGGATACAGGTCAGGCACCCGAAAACAACGATATGTTATTGGGAAATATTTTGGGATTACGTTCCCTTATGGCACAATATGGTCTGACCCTCACCCTGGTGGATGTCAATGAGGTATGGGGAAATCCTTATGGGGGGATCAAGCAGGGTGCTGCCTATACAGGTTTGACCACAGTTACCTTGAACTGGGATCCCGAGAAAGTGACAGGAATTAAGAATGGTCTTTTTAACATTAGCGCCCTGCAACTTCGAGGACGGGCTTTTACGGCAGAAAATATAGGAGCCTATAACTCTACCAGTGGTTGGGAAGGCGATCGCTCGACACGCCTATGGGAACTATGGTATCAACAGGGGTTTTTCGATAATAAAATGACCATTCGCATCGGGAAATTAAGTTTGGACCAGGAGTTTAACATCAGCGATTATGCAACGCTATTCATTAACTCCTCTTTTGGATGGCCCATGATTCCATCAGTCAATACCTATAGTGGAGGAATTGACTATCCCGTTGCCTCTCCTGCAATCCGTTTCAGTTTTCAACCCAATGATCACTGGACGGACCTTTTTGCAGTTGCGGACAGTAATCCCAACAATGTTTCTTTTTGCAATCCATCCGGACCATTTACCTGTGATCCGTATTCCAAGCATCAATCAGGAACACATTTCAATTTTACTACCGGGGTATTCATAACCAATGAAATTCAATATCATCTGAATCCTGGCAATGAAGATGATGAAAAATATACAGCTTATCCTGGAACTTATCGGTTGGGAGCTTATTTTGATAGTTCAAAATTCCCGGATCAACGTTATAACAGGGATGGGGATCCATTAGGAAATCCGGACAATCCCCAAACAATGCTCAACCATCGCCATACCTGGTCAGTTTATGGAATTATGGATCAAATGATATGGAGAAACCCGGGAAACAAAAAAGAATCTCTTGGCATATTTGGAAGAATACAAGTCAGCCCAACTGACCGCAGCCCCATCAATTATGCAGGAGATGCAGGGATTGTCTATAAGGGACTTCTCAATCGGGAACATGATTCCCTAGGTTTTGGCTGGGGATTTGCCCATACTGGCAACCGTGCCAGACATTATGACCGTGATTACCGCAATTTTGCGGATCCATACTGGTGTGTTCGAAAAACAGAACATCATATCGAGCTCGCCTGGCAAATACAGGCCACATCATGGCTAGAGCTAAAACCTGATTTTCAATATGTCTTCCGTTCCGGTGGAGGATTAAATCTTGAGGAAAATAGTAAAAAGAAAATTCCAAATGCCGCCATTTTTGGATTGAGATCTACGGTCAACTTTTAAAAAAAGATTATATACATTATCGATAAATCGATAATGTATATAACTTGTATTTTATTTTTTTAAAATTTAGGAAATTCTTTTCGAAATACTGTCCGCAAGTTGCGTTAACAGCAAGCAGCAAGAAGTTGCACCAGCATCCAAAATGCCTTTTGAACGTTCACCCAAACGACTGGCACGACCTATTTTTGCAACAAGATTGCGGGTGGATTCCTTACCATCATGTGCTGCCTGTTTCATAATAATCAAAGCTTCATGAAATGTTTTTCCGGATTCATTCGCTTTTTTGAATCCTTCAATTGCAGGCATTAAAGTATCAACCAAACATTTATCACCCTGTTTGGCAGAACTAATTTCCTGTAATTCATGCAACCCTTTTGAAAGCATTTCCTTGAATTCATTTGAATTCAAGGTATTTTTACCTTGAATTGCCTCAGCCCATCCAGCAAAAATACTGCCATATAAAGGCCCCATTGAACCACCAATCCCCTCCATCAGGGAATCACTTAATATTTCAAAGGCTTCTGACAATGAAAGATTTTTCCCATCAATACGATGTTTGCAAATGTTAAATCCCTTTGCCATATTGATCCCATGATCACCATCACCGATCGCACCGTCAATCTCACTTAAATAATCACGGTTATTCACGATACAGCTGATTAGATCATCAACAATCTCGGTGCCATTTTCAATCTTAGCCACTTCTGTCATGCCATTTACTCCTGTACCAAACCCAAAGAACGTGCAGGAATATCAATCAGTTTTTTTAATTCCGCATCTAATTTCATAACGGAAAGCGTCACACCCATCATTTCAAGAGAAGTAAAATAATTTCCTACATAACAGCGATGGATCTTGACATTTTTAGCCTTCAAAAGACGTTCAACCTCTGCATAATAGATATAAAGCTCCATAACAGGTGTTGCTCCAAGGCCGGAAACCAGCACGACCACTTCAGATCCGGGTTCAAAAAGACCTTCCTCCATGATTGGATGAAGCATGGTTTCCGCCATCTCTTTTGCCGTTTCTATAGGAACAACCTTGATTCCAGGTTCACCATGATGGCCAATACCCAATTCCATTGTTCCTTTTTCAATATGAAAATTTGGTTTTCCAACTGCAGGAATAGTACAAGAACTCAAGCCAACCCCAATTGAGCGACAGTTATTTATTGCTTTTTGGGCAGCGGCAATAACACCATCAAGATCATATCCTTCGGCAGCGGCAGCCCCACCAATTTTCCACATAAGGATTTCACCCGCAACACCGCGGCGTTTCTCTATTTCACTGGCTGGTGCGGAAGCGACATCATCATTGGCAACAACTGTTTTGACTGTAATACCAGCGGCTGTGGCCTTCTTTATTGCCATCTTGACATTCATATTATCGCCAGCATAATTGCCGTATAAACAAGCAACACCAGCACCTGAATCTGCGGCTTTCATTGCATCCAAAAATGCACCAGCAGTGGGAGAAGAAAAAATTTCCCCAATTGCAACCGCATCAACCATATTTTTACCCACATATCCCAGAAAGGCTGGTTCATGACCGGAACCGCCACCTGTAATAATGCCAACTTTACCTTTTTTTTCTGAACCTGAATATTTTAGAACTCTAGAATTATCCGTTTTTTCAAAAAATTCTGGATGGGCGACGACATATCCCTCGATTGCATCTTCAACGACTAAATCTGGATCATTAATAATTCTGTTCATTGTCATTATTTATTCTCATTATTTTTTATTTCTTTTTATTGAATGGTAAATCCACCATCAATGACTAAATTAGCACCATTCACAATAGATGCTTCAGAGCTGGCAAGATAAACAGCTGCAGCGGCAATCTGTTCGGGTTCAGCAAAACGGCGCATGGGAATTTGCGCCTTCATATCCTCACCAACTTTACCTGCCCATGCTTTTTTCCCAAGTTCCGTCAAAACAACGGTTGGAGAAATCGCATTAACATTGATCCCATGAGGTCCCCATTCCAATGCCAATACATGTGTCAATCCAATAACACCTGCCTTACTGGCACAATAAGCAGCATGTTTTTGCAAGGCGATAACCCCCGCCTGTGAAGCCATATTAATAATGGATCCACTCTTTTGTTTTAACATCACGTTTCCCACTGCCTGGGCAACCCAATAGGTACCAGTTAAATTAATATTAATAGTCGCATTCCACATTTCCTCACTGAGCGTTTCAGCTGCATCAAGCAAAGCAACACCCGCACAATTTACAGCAATATCTATACGACCAAAATGATCAACAACTTTTTTTACTGCCTGATCAACCTGTTTTTTATTCGTTACGTCAACCTGGATACCAATAGCATTATCTGGACCTAGATTTTTTGCAACTTGGTCAATGGTATCAAGTCGGTCCAACAACGCTACCTTTACACCTTTTTGTAAAAAAGTCCGAACAATCTCGTTTCCAATACCGGCAGCCCCCCCGGTAACAAGTGCAGTTTTACCTGATAAATCAAACATTTGATTTGTTGACATAAATCTCTCCTTTAATAGGCTATAATGTTTCTTCTATTGCCACACCGACTTCTCGATCGATTGTTTCATTTTTATATTGTTGAACCTTGACAAAAATCATTAATGCTGCAGCAACAAAATAGAGCCCGATATAAATATACATCACCCCGAAATTACCAATGATCCCTTGAAAAAGCATGACAATTGCATAACCAAAAAAGTAACTCATTCCCGCACCAAAATTAAGAATTGACATGGCCGCACCCTTATTTTCAGGGGCAAGATTTGGCATAATGGCTGATAAAGGGACAAATGCTGCAAGTAATGCACCATATACAGCGGCGCATATTTTTATGGTAAAAAGATCCGCATGAATAGAAATGCAATAGGTATATGCAATAACGCTCAATGCGCAGCCTATACAGCCAAACCACATAACAACATTACGCCATCCCAATTTGTCACTTGCGGCTCCAAAGATAAGATTGAATACAACATTACCCATCCATAAATACACGGCAACCTCAAGCCACGCATTTTCAGCATATCCCATACCAAATAAAAAAGTTGGCATAAAAACTGAAAAACCGTAAGCGGCACTTGTATTAATCATCCGGACAAGACCACCAATCCCCACTTTTGGTTTTTCATAAACAATCGTTAAACCTTTTAACAAATGTTTTAATGAATGGGTTTCATCATCTTCTGGATAATTATTTTGGGCAGATTTTTTTCCACTTAAACTCAATGCAATAACAGCACCTACAGCAACAAAAATCAATGCTGTCCACAATAAATGCAGATTTTCCATATGGAAATAATAAAGCATAATATTTGAATAGCCAGTTCCCAGAACGGAAATCCCTCCTGCATAAACAAGCCAGAACATACCGACAGCCCCTCCCAAGCGTTCACGAGGAGCCTCATAAGCAACGGAAACTAGAAAACCATAAGCGAACAGAGGATAAGCAAGCCCCCGCACTGCATAGGTAGGTAATATGACGCTAAAATTATAAGTTGGAATACCAAAAACCAAAAAAAGAAATGACCCTACAAAAAAAAGGACAAGTCCAATGGTCATCACTTTCCGAACCCCGAAAATCTCTGCCAAAACACCTGAAAGCCATGATGAAATGGCGACCATCAATCCATAAACCGTGAAAATGGTAGAAGCCTGATGTGCAGTTAGACCATGCTGTTGTAAAAAGGGAGACAACCAGTTCTGTTCCAGCCCTTCACCAGCCATGAAAATTAATACTCCAAAATAACCCAACATCAATTTTGGAGAAATGAAAAGTCTCTCTATGACTTTGTTCACGCGCAGGCCTCCCTCTTAGTAAATAAATTACTTTCAAATAATTAGATGGCTAAAATTCAATAAATTATAAATTTGGATCGAGTACGACCTTTAAAGAACCCACTCCTTTTTTCATTATGTCAAAAGCTTCCTTAAAATCTTTTAATGGGAAAACATGCGTTACAACGCCCTCCGTTGGAAAATCACCATTTTGTATTCCCTTGATCACCATGGGATAGCAATAAGGACCCAAATGTGATCCCAAAACATCCAACTCCTTACGATCGCTAATGATACTCCAGTCAACCGATACCGGGTCTTTGAATACAGAAAATTCAACAAAACGACCAAGCTTGCGAATCATTGACAGACCCTGTTCTACTGATTTGCCTGCACCCGTAGCTTCAATATAAATATCGCAACCATATCCTTCGGTCATATCCTTGATTTTCTTGACAACATCTTCACGGGCTGGATTCATCACGATATCAGCACCGAATTTCTTAGCCAATGCTAAACGATCATCATTCAAATCAAGAACAACCAGTTTGTCGGGACCGGATTTTTTCAATGCACCAATCATACCTAAACCCAGAGTGCCCGCACCAGATAGCACCACAAAATCTCCCAACTTAACGCTTGCACGTTGCACGGCATGTAATGAACAGGCATATGGTTCAACCAGAACAGCCTGTTTCATGGGAAGATCATCTGGCAAATGATAGTTAATCGCTTCTTTAGGCAATTTTATATATTCTGCCATGCCGCCATTAACGTTGTTTTGAAAACCGTAAAGATCGTGTTTTTCACACATCCAGTATTCACCACGTTTACAGAAACGGCATTCCCAACAAGGAACAATTTGTTCGGAAATAATACGGTCATTCAGTTTGAAATCTTTGATTTTATCGCCATAGGCAACAACATGCCCAATAAATTCATGACCGGGTATCATGGGAGCCTTAATATAGGCAGGTTGCTTTTCATCCCCCCAAAAACTTGGTGCCCCATCAAATGCTTTGGTGTCCCCAGCGCAAATTCCACACGCCTCTACTTTAACAAGAATTTCTTCAGACCCAATTTGTGGTACAGGAACCTCTTCCAAACGGTAATCATGTGGCGCATAAGCAACAATTGCTTTCATTGTCTTGGGAATATTATCTATTTTTGTAATAGAAGGTTTACCGTTTTTTTCCATCATTTTTCTCTGCTCATCTGTAATGTTTACTATGATGATCAGCCAGAATATATTCAAAAACAAATAAACTTCTTGTGATCTTTTAATCTAAATTACTTGTATATTTATTGGTGAAAAACTTTATAAAATACATACTATAAATGGAAATCTTTAAAAATATTTTTAATACACCAATACAATGAAATATTTTGAGAAATTTTAAGGAATATAAAAATGCCTTCTATTGCTATCGGCTGCGATGATGCTGCTGTTGACTTAAAAAATAAAATCGTAGACTGGCTTCAATCCAACAATATTGAAGTGACAGACTACAGTAGCGATTCCAATCGCGATTCAAATCTGTATCCGGATATTGCCTGGTCTGTAGGACAGGCAATCAAGTCCGGCAAACATGAAAGAGGGATTTTGATTTGTGGCACTGGAATAGGAATGGCAATTGTTGCAAATAAGATACCCGGCATTCGTGCGGCTCAATGCCATGATACCTATTCCGCCGAACGGGCCAGAAAAAGCAATAATGCACAAATCATCACATTAGGTGCCCGTGTTATCGGTAAAGAACTGGCAAAAACAATCCTTCAGGCCTGGCTTGATTCTGAATATGAAAAAGGTAGATCAGAGCCTAAGGTAAAAAGAATTGCGTATTACGAAGATAAAGCAATTTCCGAGTAATCCTACATAATTCCATAGACTATTAATTGGTATCGATTAATAGTCTATGGAACAGGAGATACCCGTATCAATCATTTGACGAAACTGTATAAAAAGATAACTGACAGGTCATATCCTCACTGCAGGAAGCGATTTTATGATATTGGCGTGGCTTTATCATTTCAGGTTGATGCACAACTGAATATTCAGTTTCTTTCTCAATTTCTTTTTTATCATTCAAAAATTCCATTACCAAAGATCCTGATAATATCTTTAATTTTGCCCAGACACCCTCTTTTGTATTATGGCATTCCTTGAAAGATTTTGGTAAAGTTTTTACATTCCATATTGGCAAAGTTTTATAGCAAACCAATTTACCATCCCCATAATTCTGTTTTACAGCATTCATCATTTCCTCATTATCTATTAAAAATAATCATGATTTAGATTCTATACTTAAATATATTCCAATTTTTTATAAATTTACTCAATTTTATTATCAGACCTATAAAAATCGGGACATTTCAAGACAGGTATTGCAATTTCCTGACCTTTTTTTTGAGATTCAATACAGAATTCGGCCACATAAGTCGCCATATATCCCCGCCATGCGTCCGGACCTTGTAATTTTCCAACCAGACATTCATTAATGAATTCCTGTATTTCAATATTATAGGCTTCCAAAAACCAATCCTGCCAATTTGCCAAAATTTGATCATACTGTTTTTCATGCTGGCATATTGAAACAGCAGCAGGAGCGGGTAAGCTGGCCACACCTTCTTCACCCACAATTTCACATTTGATATCGTAACCATATTGACAGTTTACAAATAATTCCACATTAATTCTGATTCCTGATTGGGTTTCCAAAAGTGCAAACTGAGGATCCTGCAAGCCTTTTGGCGCTTTTGATGTTTTACGGATTGGAATCATACTTACGGTAACAAATTCATCGTTCAACAACCAACGAAATATATCCAGTTCATGAATTAAGGTATCCGTTATAACCATTTCAGATGTAAAATTCTCTGGACACTCCTGATTCCTATGTGCCGCATGTATCATCAGGATCTGGCCTAATTTTTTATCTTGAATGATTTTTTTCAGTTCTTGATATCGCCGATCATAAGAGCGCATAAATCCAACCTGAACTAAACGTTTTCCATATGTTTGCTCAGTCTCGATGATCGCTTGACATTCCTCGATTGTCGTTGCCAGCGGCTTTTCACAAAAAATGAATTTTTTTGCCTCAATGCCAGACAATATATATTCCGCATGGGTTTTACCTGAAGAGGCAATGATAATTGCATCCACCTCTTTCGCTTGAATCAAATCGTTCCCTGATTCATATGCTTTAGCATCCAATCCATATGTGGAAATGGCATTCTGTGCAGATTTTTTATCAATGTCACTGACAGCAACAACCTCGACTCCTGATAAAAAGTTCGTACATCGTTTGATATGATCCTGACCAATAGCTCCAGTACCAATGATTCCAATCTTTAACGTTTTGTTACCTGATATTTGTTTAATCATCATCGAACTCTTTTCTTGGATTTTTTATTTAAACAAAATGACAAAAAAATAAATAAAATATTTCTGTCATTATCCAATTAAATATAATAGTTATATAAACTACTGAACTGTAATAACAATAAAACTATTTATAATTACGAACAAATATTTTTTTATTAAAAATTTCTATTTCAATCTTTTATAAATAGAATGAAATTACTTTGAAATAACACATTTGTTATTTTTCATACTTACGGAATATTGGTAACATAATTGTGTATTTTATATGTTTATTCCAGTAAGGAACATTTCATGGCTCAAGCTCTTGTACTTGAAGAAAAAGGCAAATTAAGTATCCGTAACATTGATTTACCCTCTACAGTAGGGGATAATGACGTTAAAATAAAAATACGTAATGTTGGTATTTGTGGAAGTGATGTACATTACTACACACATGGAAAAATTGGCCCTTTTATCGTAAATCAACCAATGGTGCTCGGGCACGAGGCTTCTGGTATTGTTATTAAGACAGGCAAAAATGTTGAAAATTTAAAGGTTGGGGATCGTGTATGTATGGAGCCCGGCATACCCAATCCACACTCACGCGCAACAAAACTCGGTATTTACAATGTTGATCCTGACGTCGTGTTCTGGGCAACCCCACCCGTTCATGGATGCTTAACGGAAACGGTGGTACATCCCGCAGCTTTTACATTTAAACTGCCCGACAACGTATCTTTCGAGGAAGGTGCCTTTGTTGAACCTCTTGCCATTGGCGTTCAGGCTGCCGTAAAAGCCCGATTAAAACCTGGCGATATCTGTTTAGTGACAGGATGTGGTCCAATTGGTATTCTGACCGCACTTGCCGCACTTGCCTCTGGCGCAAGCAAGGTTTTCATCTCTGATCTTGCTCAACCCAAACTGGATATTGCCAAACAATATCATGGCATTATCCCAATTAATTTGAAAAATGAATCCGTAGAGGAAAGAGTCAAGGCGGAATGCGGTAAAGACTGGGGGGCAGATGTCGTTTTTGAGGCTTCAGGACATCCCTCCGCTTATGATACCGTATTGGCCTGTGTCCGCCCTGGTGGAACCATAGTATTTGTAGGGATGCCCGTTGACAAGATCCCCTTTGATCTTGTTACTGCACAAGCAAAGGAAATACATATGGAAACAATCTTTCGATATGCACATGTTTATGACCGGACCATTAATCTGATTGCTTCTGGAAAGATTGATATCAAGCCATTAATTTCTGGAGTTTATCCATTCTCAAAAAGTATCGAGGCTTTTGAACGGGCCGCATCAGCACAACCTACTGATGTAAAATTGCAAATTGAAATGCCCGAATAAGATTCTTCTGAATTTTATTCCGATACAAAGCCCGAAACCAATTCAATTCGGGCTTTTTTTATAAACTTATCATGCTCAAAGATTACTTATGAATAATATCCAAATAAAATCACGTATGATGATGGGAATGCCAGTCTCTCTGTTTTGGGGGTATATTGCCATTGCCCTTTTCATGATTGGCGACGGTCTTGAACTGAATTTCCTTTCCAAATACATTGTTACACTGGGATTCACAGAAAAAAAAGTCAGCCTTATTTTTGCTGCTTATGGGTTAACCGCTGCAATTTCAAGCTGGCTTTCTGGCGTTCTAGCTGAAACATTTGGTGCAAAAAAAATCATGATGGTTGGTGCCATTACATGGATTGTTTTTCACGCAGCCTTTATGCTTTTCGGAGTTATACCTCATAACTATTACATGATGTTGCTATTCTATGGTCTACGCGGTTTTGCTTATCCCTTATTCTTTTATGCATTTTTCTATTGGGTTGTAAAAGAAACCCCTGACAGCCAGCTTGCCTCGGCAGTGGGGTGGATCTGGTCCATGTTCACCATAGGGTTTGGCATTCTCGGAAATTTGTTACCGATTTATTCTGTCCGTTACTTTGGCGAGATCAACACTTTATGGCAATCCATAGGCTGGGCAACTGCAGGTGGTGCAATCGCCTTTTTCCTTCTCAAGGCACCCGTTATGGAAAAGAAAAATCATCAGATTCATTCATTCGAACACAAATTTAAAGGTATTATCCAAGATCTCTCACTCGTTTTTTATAATCGTGATCTGGCAATTGCACTCATAACCCGTGCGATCTGCAACTTTTCCCTTTTTGGTATTCTTGCGGTCGTAATGCCTATTTTCTACACGTCTGAACATGGTGGACATTTTACGGATGAACAATGGAAAATTATCAGCCTTAGTATATATCCTATCCAACCTTTTACCAATGTTCTATGGGGCATTATCGGCGATCGTATCGGTTGGTTAAAGCAAATGCGATGGGCGGGATTTATAGGATGTGGAACGGCAACCATCCTGCTTTATTTTATTCCGGTCTGGTTTCCCGGAAATATATGGGCCAGCATATTCGGAATCCTGTTTTTTGCCCTGACCATTACAGCCTTTGTTCCAATGGGAGCCATTTTTCCAATGTTAACACCTGAACATAAAGGGGCAGCCGTATCCATTCAAAATCTTGGTGGTGGTCTAAGCAATTTTGGCGGACCCGCTTTGGTTTCTCTCATTCTTTTTACAGGATTGGGACATTTTAGCGTCTTCATAATTTTTGGTTTCTTATATTATTGTGCGGCAATCATGACCTATTTTATCCGCCTCAAACAACCCGGTGTTGATAAACCTTTTTAATTACAATTAACGTAACAACAATCAGCAATCACCCAGACGCTATATAACAATATAACCATATTAGGTTAATACCCCTAATATGGTTAAACAATACACGACTAGTTTATTTTACCTCTTTCCCTATAACGGTCATTACGAACATAAATGTAAGAATCCGTTGCAATATGGGTATAATCATTTTTCAAAACTATCAATACGCAATTCAAGAACTGATCTGGCATATATTTGCCCCATATTATTGATGGATCATAATAAATAAGTGGTGGCTTATTTTTAGGCAAATCTTTACAAAGGTCCCGTTCATAATGATGCCAAGGATGTGAAGCGTAGTCTGCCTCCCATGGTAAATAAGCGTGATATTTTTTTATGGGCAAACGGTTAGCCAAAATATAAATATCTGGATTATAAGGTATAGATAATATTCTTTCGTTTTTATCAACGTAAAACCAAATTGCTTTCGTATCTTCATTATATCCTTCACGAAAGGCATGCCATTGATAGGCATTACGTTGTCGCTTGTCTAAAATATTGGGAGAGGTTACTGCATATTGATCAATGATAAAAAAGATGCAAAAAGTTGAAATGACAGAGAAAAACAGGGAAATATCCGGCTTGACTTCCGTTGATTTTATAAAAGCAACGATTATTAAGGTTACAGAAGCAATAAGGAAAGCACCATTTTGAAACAGGATACTTCCTCGAGCCTGCAAACCCAGAATCCCGCACAATACAAGACATGCACTTATTTTATATTTTCCTTTTGCAACCAGGATAATCCCCCCAAAACAAAACGAAAATAAAGCAAATGTTTCAACAATATGATTAGAGGAAAAAAATGGAATCAAACTTAGAAAAAAATTGCTTAAATTGAAGGGAATGTATCGTGCATAATTCATTTGGTTGGTGATGAAATGAAAGGCAACCATTCCACCTATATCCCCATATATACCTAACCAGACAAGCATCATAATGATAGATGTCAAACACCCCGACAAACTTGTCACGAATATCGAAACATATTTTCTATGATCTATACAAATTCCATTGATAACAACAAGAAATAAAATAAAGGCGGTTATTGCAAAAGGATAGGCAATAAAAGGCAAAAGCGTGATAAAAAATCCTCCTGTAAAGGCCTGTATCCGTGACGGCTTTATGTCATAAATCATGGGAATAACAAGAGTGACCAAACCAATAGCTGCAAAACACCCACCTAATGTCCAATAATTATCAAGATATAAACCCTGTATAAGCCAGACACTTGAAATGAAACCAAACCACAAAGCGGTTACGAGATAACGTTGCCAAAAATAATGAAAAATTGGAGAAAAAAATAAACACAGGGCAGCTAACATTGCGCTAAACGAAGAAATAAGTCTCAACAGCCATACTTCTGAGAAACCAACAATTAATCCCATCATCCATGTCAGCATATAAATTACGGGACCATGATAATCTATATAGTCCCTGTAAAGTTTGTCCCCTTTATGAATGGCTTGTGCACCTACAAAATGACCTGATTCGTCTGTAAATCTTAAAAAACCTAAACCCTTTATATTTTCATATAAAAATAATGCAAAACACAAAATTAAAAACAGGAATGAAATAATGGATGCCTTGTTTTTTTTAAAATGATTCGGATACATATCCAATAATTCTCTTTGAAATTATTACCTGTGCATAACAATTGTTTTCCACGATTATATGAAAAGATACAAGATATTTTCTTGAATGAAGATGATCTATACCAAGGCCATAAATATGATTTCAAATCGTCAATGAATCCATTTATTTTTTACCTGATAGTATATCCTATGAATTCATGCCTTTAATTCAACGTAAATTCAGCAAGAGCCGTTTTTCCCATTTCATCCATTACCGTCAATTGTTGCTTTCCATGATTATGAAAAACATGATCAAAACTTTGATTTCCATCAGTTTCCTGAATAAGATAACCATTTAGGAACCACCATTTTTTCTTTGTCCCCCCAAGGGCAGATAATTTTAAAGTTAACGGATGCATATTACTGGGAGGCAACTGTAAATGGTCTCCGTTTTTTACACCTATAATGGACAAGGAAGAAGATTCCATCAAAGATAAGGAGGGACAGGATAAATCCTGTGTGGGCAGACGATTGTGACGCTGTTCTGTAAGGGGCAACCAAGGTTCAAGTGCAATTGGCCACAGATCAATTTTTTTTTCAATGGCTCCTGGACAATCAGACGATACTTGAAATCCTCGTTTATTGATCCATACCGTTTGGCTGACACCCGTTCCTAACGGTTGATCGGCCATTTCCAAAGTGGGTGGAACTATATGGTTTATAATCCATGCGGTCCTTTTTTGTCGGCAATTTTGATCCCTATCCGGCAATATCTGTCCAGATGGCCAACATATCTGTGCCACGCTTACTGTTGCCGGCTCATAATCTTTAATACTATATGAAAACGTCTGTGAAGCTTGGTTTCTGACCATATCATATACTTGAAATAATAAGGGGGTTGCGGAAGCTATTCCATATTGGCCTGCCACAGGTGTGCCATCAGGTCTTCCAATCCAGACCCCCATTATATGATGTCTGCCAACGCCAACAGCCCAAGCATCCCTATATCCGTAACTTGTCCCTGTTTTCCATGCCAAATGATCCTGCTGAAAAATCTGCCGATCAAAATTACTGTCCAATGGACTTTCCCCTTCCAGAATTTTCCGAATAACCCAGGCTGAACCTTCAGACAATAATGGCCGTTCACTCATGGATCCATTATTCTTGAAACGTAACATTGCAACCTTCCCCTTTCTTGCGAACGCGCTATAAGCTGTAACAACATTTTCCAAAGACGTGCCAATCCCGCCAAGAATAATTGCCAAATTTGGTTCAACCATTTGAGGCAGTTTTAATCCAATGCCGGCACCTGTTAATTTGCCGTAAAATTTTCTGGCTCCATAAACTTCCAACACTTGTACGGCTGGTAAATTAAGTGACCGTCGCAATGCCTGGCTTACTGAAACGGGTCCAACAAATGAAGAAGAAAAATCCTCTGGCCTATAATGACCAGATTGTCTTGGTACATCCTGCAATAAGGATTCAGAATGGATAAGCCCTTCATCCATGGCCAACCCATAAAGAAAAGGCTTTAATGTTGAACCGGGTGAACGGATAGCGGTTACCATATCCACATAACCAAAACGCTGTTTATCCTGTAAATCTACAGAGCCGAGATAGGCCTTAACCTGCATTGTCTCTGAATCCACCACCAAAATGGCAGCGGAATTATGCGGTGGCCAACGGTTTTTCCAATTTTCAAGAAGTTCCTCCAAATGACGTTGCATATCTATATTGATAGTGCTATGAATGACTGCATCTTTGTTCTGAAGTGATAATCGTCTCGCCAATAAGGGAGCCAATTGTGGTATCTGACGTTCACTTAATAAAACATTTTCCCCTTTAATTTCCTCAATATCCCTCTTTGACCATACCTTGAATTGAGCCAGCCGCTCCAGAACTTTGTCACGGGCCTTCTTGGCACGCTCAGGATAACGATCTGGTCGTAAACGGCTGGGCGCTTGTGGTAGAACAGCCAGCAAGGCTGCCTCTCCTTTGGTAAGTTGATCCGGTGGTTTACCAAGATATGTCCAACTCGCCGCCGCAATACCCTCTACCATTCCCCCATAAGATACATGATTTAGATAAATGGTTAGAATCTGTTCTTTATTCAAATGCCATTCAAGTTGCAACGCCCGGAAAATCTGCCCAATTTTTCCCAAATAAGTATGAGGACAGGGATCAACAATACGGGCAACCTGCATTGAGAGCGTACTACCACCCGATACGATATGATGATGATAAATATCTTGTCCAAAAGCCCTGCCCAAAGCGACAGGATTAATGCCGGGATGATGATAAAACCACCGATCTTCATAGGCTAACAAAGCCTGAATATAATATGGAGAAACCTGTTGGATGGTAACAGGATAACGCCAGACCCCTTTTTGATTGGTAAAACGCCATAAGGGCGTTCCATCCTCTGCCAAAACGACACGAGAAGAACTGATATTTGGTAAAGGAAGAGGGTTGGTTTTATCCGCTATAAATAACCCAATACAAATAAATAAACAGAATATTACCCCTTTTCGATAAATCTGACCTATCACACGCACTATACACACCATTTATTTCTAATAAAAAAGGCGTACACCATCATATATTGATGCACACCTGATTATGACCTTTTTATTAATTTTTTAACGTGCTTTAACTATTAATGTCATATTGCCACTGGTCCTTGCAAACCGGCCTGGCTGATACATCGACTGTAATGTTGCCGATGGTATGTGATACCTTCCAGGTGTCACCGCACGGGCCAAATAAACCAGTTCAGTTTTATTCGTAAGATCCAATTGGGCTACATAACGGTCATCACGATATTCTTGATGTTGAATGGATGCTTCCTGCATTTTTTCAAGAGATTTTTTAATTACCTCCCCTGCATTTTCCAAATTGACAGAAGCATTTGAAAGATCTTGATTTTCCAGCTCAAATCCAGCGGGCAGGAAATCAACCACCAAAGCGTCGTGCATTCTTGAAAACGAAAATATCTTAATTCTAACCAATATAAGATCACCCGTTTTGACATTTTTCAAATCCACTGGATTACCGTAAATATCAAGAAATTCTCTTTCTATGTTCAGTTCCTTTTTCTGAACCTGTACAGGAGCCCGTAACGGATAACCGGATAAACCGAGATTTGGATATAGATCAACATCTCCCGTTTTGCTGGCAAGGCGAAGCGTATTGATCTGTCTCATTTCCTGATCATTGAATTGCAAAAAAGATTTTTGGTTTGTCAGGTTATAATGATTCCCTGCCACGTCGACCTCAACCTTCCAGTTTTTAGCGGATTTTGAAACATAGCGATATCCTGCCAGAAAAATTGCATTCTTTTCCTGTGTAGACAAATATATTTTATCTTCAATTTGATGACTTAAAGCAAACAGCCTTTGTATAACAACGTCATCACTGACCAAATGATTATCCTGTAAAAGTGCAAGAATTAACGCATTATCACGAATATCACTTCCATAATCTCCTATCCACCAATCATGAACACGTTGCCCATAATGTAAACCTTCATTTAAGGTCTGTGCAGAACGTCCCTCATCTCCCATTAGCTTTAATGCTGCTGACAACTGAATTAAAGAAAATCCTGATGGTGCCTGTTTACGATGATTGTAAAGATTTCTTAATGCGGCTAAAGGTACCTGTTTTGTTCGTGCCAATACATATCCAGCATAGGCTTGAACCGTAAAACGCGATTCATTAAAGTCACGACTGTAATAAGGGTCAATCTCATTGCCGTTTTGAACATATATTAACAAACGTTTTAAGGCATTTTGCAAGGCATCTTCAGGAATCATATAACCCCGGTCCCGTGCCTGAATAAGAAAATCCGTGATATAAACGGTTAACCAATATTCTTCTGGGCTGTCACTGCTCCATAACCCAAATCCCCCATTTGAACGCTGCATCGTTAGTATATGAAAAATCGCTGCATTAATCGCATCATGACGCTGTTGATCGGTTAGCTTGTTTTTAATATTAAGCTGTTTTAAGATATCCTTATTTACATAGAGGAAAGGATAAATTCCACTTGTTGTTTGTTCGGCACATTCATAGGGATAAGTTTGTAAATCCTCAATCTGTCTGGATAAATTCAAGGGTGGATAAGGACTTATGTTCAGTCTCCCCTCACGACCTGAAATCCCGATATTATGCAAGACCGATGGTGATATCTGCCAACTTTTTTTATTTAGTTTAGTCTGTTCTATTATAAATTGAGCAGCATAAGGCGAGCGTGTTCCAATTGACCATGAACGGCTCAATACTTGCTTTTTACCGTTAAAGACAATTCCTGAAACATCAACCCTGATTTTTCCTTCTCCTGATCCTGTTTTTGCCTGGAAAGGAATTTTTAGTGTTTTCCGTTCATTTGGTGCCAATATAACAGCTTGATCCCCAGAATGCGTTGCAAAAATAAATCCCTCTGTCTTGAAACGCACAGATAATTCCTGTGACTGTCTGGTCATGTTAGTAAGATCAAGTGCCAGAACCGTTTCATCACCCCCTGCCAGGAAACGTGGTGTGGACATTTCGGCAACAATAGGTGCGGCAACTGTTATTTTATTTTCTGCCATACCAAATTGACCAGCTGTCCAAACTTGCCCCATAATTCTTAATTCGCCGTTAAAATCTGGAACAGTAATTGAAATCTCGGCTTCACCCTGATCATTCACATGAATAGGCTTGGGTTGTAACGTAACAATCTTGATCTTGGTATCGGGCAGTTTCCCCCCCTTCGCCATTGCATCCCCACCAAAAGCCAAACTTGCCAAAGGGTTTTGACCTGCCTCGATTAACTTGCCATAAACATCTAACTGATCAACATTATAAGCTTTGCGATCAAAGAAAGCCCTGAAAGGATCTGGAGTTTTGTAATCCGTAATATTTAAGACACCTGTATCCACGGCGGATAACAAAACCTCGGCATCCTTTACAGGTTTCCCATATGCATCCGTAACTTTGACCTTAACTTTCTGATCCGTTAAAGGCTCGATTTTTGAATTCATTTTCATTTGAAGTTTTAACTTACGATCCTGCCGATCAAGAGGTAAGTGTAATATTCCCACAGATCGTTTTGGAGTGGCGCCAACCTTACGGTCACCGGGTCGGATAATCAAAGTTGCAATATATACATCATGACGTAACCATTTTGAATTAATGGGAAGGGTAAAACTTGAACCTTTGGCAGAAGCCTGAATAGATTGCCGCCATAATAGCTGACCTGATGACTCTACCGCCAAATAACCCTTGCCATCAGAAGGAGGGGTCAAAGTGATTCGGGCAATATCGCCAGCTTTGTAAGCCGTTTTATCCAGCATGACCTTAACCTGATCGGGACGCAAATTCTCTTCTGACCCCGCTTCTTTAACTGCCCCCGTTTCAAAAGAATAACTGGATGTCAAACCGGTATCTGGATTGAACACTTCCAATCGATAGAATCCCCAATCTTTGGAAGGAAATGTCAGCATCGCTGTTTTGTTTTGGCCTATGTTTAAAAGCTGTTCATCCTCTATAACATCTTTCTTATTAAAATGGCTGTCCCACCCTGTATCATCAGAATACGTCCAATAATAATCATGACGTTCATGAACAAATCTTGCTTTTAAATTTTTTGCCGGTAATTTATGCCCTTCGAAATCAGCCATGACAACCTCAAATCGAATTGGCTTGTCATGCGAGGTAACCGAATCAAAAAGGGGCCGAATACCAACCAATTGTTTGGCTGGCCATACAAATTGCGTCAAATGTCTCACCACTGGACGTTCTCCGGTTTCAAACAGGCTGGCCTCGGTGATCAATTGAACAGGTGATCTGATCCCTTGCCATTGATTGGCCATTTTAATTTGGCCATAACCTAGCTGATCCAGATGAATCTCGTCAAAATCCATCCGTTTATCAAGACCTTTTTCTTGACTATCACCAAATTCAAATCCCTTTAATTGAGGAACCGCTTTTCTCAATGAGTGCATGGTAATTGAACCTGATAAAAGATTATGACTGGCCGGCGCCCCATACAGATACCAGCCATTCGCCTTGACATGCAAATCTTGCCGAGAGGTCAGAGGCACATTATTTTTCGAATTTTCCAGATTTTCCGATTGTAAAGTAAGACCCATACGTTCAGGCAAAAAATCCTCAACTGCAAATCGATACTGATTCAATTCTTTCCTCCCCGCTTTCACAACGACAGACCATTTGCCTGTTACAGCATTGGCGGGTAATTTTAACTGATATTGATAAAATCCTGTCTCTGAGGCTTTCCAAACAAAATTTTGAGCCTTTTTTCCCTCTGCGTTATAAACAATAGCATTGACTGGAATATTTTGAACAGATTGCCCATCCGCATCCCTCAATAAAGCGTTCAATATTACGGTTTCTCCCGGACGATACAAATCACGGGGGCCAAAAACAAAAAACTGTAAATCATGCTGAATATCTCCATCAATTTTAAAATCTGATAAATCCAAAGCTGGAGACTTTAATTGGATAAAGGATGTTTGACCATTTTGTGTTGCCAGCAAAATTCTAGCTTTTGACATATTTGTCAAATTTGCATAACCGTCCTTATCTGAAAAAGCTGTCGCAATGATATGCCCTTTTTTATCCAAGGCACTGATATTTACGTTTGGTAAGACATCACCCGTTTCTAGAGACTGTGTAAAAACGCTGACCTGATCATTATCCTGATAACGATGTACGGAAATGCCAATATCAGAAATCGTAAACACTGTAACAGGATAACTGTAATTATACATTCCCGCGGAACGCATAACCGCAAAATAAACACCCTTTTTTTGTAAAGATTTGATGGAAGAAATCGGCAGTAAAATTTTCTGACGATGATTTTTATCTACATTTAGCTTAAAAGAACCCGTATATATCAGATCCGCCTTATCAACCAAAGCCGAGATCATGTCATTTGACAAGATTGAGGAAGATTCCTTATCTTCAAAAAAATTGACAAGCTGGTCATTTTTTATTCTGAAGAATTCAACATTTGCCTGATTTACATTCAATGTTATAACAGGCAAACCCTCGGCCAATCTTACGGGAAACAAAGAACCCTGACTGGCAAAGCTGATATTGGGACTTAAATCGTTTGTTGTGATTTTGGCCGTATATTCTTTTCTGAGAATTTTTGCGTCTTTACCCTTTAATCCAGCATCAACAGTTAAAACCAGTTTCCGGTTAGGCTCAAGATGATTAAAAATAAGTTCCTGATGGTCTTCAGATAAAATCCAGGCGCCATCCACCTTTCCTTTTTTTGCATCAAAAAGATGCAATATCTCTTCAAAGTTCTGGTTTTCATTCAGGGGGGATGAAAAAGTAACCTCAAGACAGTCCCAACCATCCCTGTCTATTTCAGATACGTCAACAACCTTTAAAATTTGTTCATTACCCGAATTCTGAACATTTGAATTTCCATAAACAGTTTTGACAGATAATGAATTTAAAAAAAAACTACATATAAATAAACATATAAAAAAGGCAAAGAACCTTTGTTTTTCAAACATCTAAAAATCCAATAAAATAAAACATTTTTCAAAAATAAACTAAAAAACAAAAACTTAAATATTCAAATTAATTTATATAGCACTATAGATGCTCAATAAAATGGAATAGTTATTCTTTTACCGTCATATAAAGCAAACATGATCTTTTTATCGTAGTATTCGGCTAGATAAACATCCTCCAGTTTCAAGGAATATTTATCAAGTAAATGCTGGACCGTATCTTGACTTATATCCAACAAATGGGATGGACAATCCTTGATCTCGCTATCAAGGATTAAAATGACGGAAGGATCCTTTTCCTCTTTATTTTTAACAGTCAACGATCCATTAGGCTCAATTTGGGCATAATATATTTCCTGCATTGAACCAATGCCTCTGGAATGTAGGCTGGACATAATATTGATAATATCAATTTTATTTTTTTTATCCTGGATATTATCCATTAATAAGGAACCGTTTTTAATAAAGACAATCGTGTTACCCAAGGCCAAGGCACGGAAAACATCAAATTTCTTGGCAATATAATTTAGAAAATGCATTAATAGAGTGCCAATTATCAAGACAACAATATAACGAGACAGAGAAATACTATCTGTATAAATAACCCCCCCAATTATTCCACCCAATATAAAATTTCCAATCAGATCAATAGGGGTCATTTGGGAAAGCTGCGTTTTGCCGGACTGATTAAAATAAAAAATTACAACAGCAAAGCCGATAATAAATTTTACAAAAACCAACATATAAAAATTCATGAAAAATCTCTTATATGAATAACACACTGAATAAATTCATTTTTACTCTGCAAATTATAACATATTGGAAAATATTTATATATTTATTTAAGAATTATTTTAATTAAATCAGTTTTTTATAGTTAAATTAATATATATTAATAATTTATATTTAATTACTCTCAACTTTTAGTAAATCATTACTCCATCCAGTTTTTTGTAACAAACCGCTTTTATAATAACTGGCAACTTTTTGAATAAACAATCTCATATCCGGATTTTCTTCAACCAACCGGTTTACCGAGCACCAATCCACCTCTGCTCTAAATGCCGCAGGAATCATTATCTGACTATCAATTACATTATCTGTTTTAAGTATAATTAACCCAATACCATGTAAAGCCGATAACATTCTTAGCTCATTCATCGTTCCATCATCTGGAATGCTTGCACTCACCAGATAACCGTAATTTGCCCAACTGGAATTACTAACGGCTTGAAAAAAATATTGACGAACTGTTGAGCGGGAAATCTGTTTTTTTACTTCAAAAGACCATAGATAAGCCATTTTAGCATCCCCTGACTGTACACAAGTTTTAACCAAACTATTCCAGTCTTCAGTCACTGCCTGCAAAGCAACAATATCCGGATGCAACCATTTGTTGCCATTTTCCCCTTTACCTTTTTTAGAAATTTTTTCATTGATTCTATCACATTTTAAACTATATTCCGTACCAAGATACTCAATCAATAAAGGATAAAGATCAGCTTCCGTATAATTCATCTTTTTTAATGGCAAATTTAAAATGTCTTTACCTGCATTTTCTTCATCTTTCAGTTTATCTATAAAATTGCTCTTGAGCCTGGAATTACCTTTCCATTCGTAAACTCTTGGTCGAGGCTGGTCCTGAATCAATATTCCTGCATTTGATTGTTTCAACCTTTTAATACGTGAACTAATTTCAGCAACAATTTGAGAAATAAAAGAATTTTCCGAGGTAAAACGCTGCTGGCTATTTAGCCTTTTTTGCTTATAATAATCAGGATAAATTTTAACTAATTGGATTGCAATTTCACGCGCGGTAAATCGTTTACGCGGATTATTTTTTAAAAATAAAACAACTTGCTGAATTAATGTATAATTTTTCATAATATTATAAATTGTTCAGATAAATTCATTATTTCTATCATATGATATTAAAATAATTGGTTAACCTTATTTAAAGAACATAATATATATAACCGGTTAAATTGCCCGATACCGCCTATTTGATTTTAAAAAGGCTTGAGACAGACAATTTATCAATAATTTTACACGCGTTTTGTCATGCCACCATCAACAACAAGGTTGCTTCCGGTAATAAAACTTGCCTGTTCACTTGTCAGAAAAACAACTGTTGAGGCCACATCCTCTGGTGTTCCCATACGACCTAACGGGTTATTCTTCAAGGCTGTATTATAAAGTTCAGGCTGCTCCCGTTCAATTTGATCCCATATCCCTCCCTTAAAATAAATTGTTCCTGGAGAAACAAGATTAACCCTTACATTGTGTTCTGCAACTCTTAGTGCAACCGATTTGCCATAATGATTCAAGGCAGCCTTTAAGGCACCATATGGTTCAGCAAATACGTCTATTTCAGAAGCGGAAACACTGGATATGATAACAATTGATCCGTTTTTCTGTTTGGTTAAATAAGGCAATGTCTCGTTAACCAGGGCAACGGTACCTAACAGGTCTGTATCAACCGCCTTTTTCCAGGTTTGCAGATCCCGTCCCGAGGCAAGAGCGCTTACATTCGCCACCACATGATCAAGCCCACCCATCTTTTTGTGACTTTCCTTGATCCATCTTTCAACTTCATCCGCCTTGTTAATATCAACAGTCATGCCCATGGCCCGGTCACCCAATTGCAGAATAGCCTTATCGATACCTTGCTGATTTCTGGCACAAATACTGACAAACGCACCTTCATCAATAAATTTTTGGGCAATCGCCAATCCAATTCCTTTGGAACCGCCACTAATAAGCACTTTTTTATTTTTTAGACCAAGATCCACTTTATTATTCTCTCAAATTTTAAAAGACATTATTATCTCTAGAATACGTAAGGCAGATATCTTTTGCAACGAAATAGTCTATAATCTCCATTCATAAACCATAACCTATAAAACAAAAACTTTGTATTATCATGATCGAACCCAATATCCTAATTTCCACTCTTCATGCCATACGCACAAAAAATCCACTTATCCTCAATATAACCAATCAGGTTGCAACCCAATTTACCGCAAATATTTTACTTGGGCTTGGCGCATCACCCGCCATGGCCAATGCGGAGGAGGAAGTTGAGGAATTCGTTCAAAAATCCAACGCTCTGGTTATCAATATCGGGACTTTATCAACACCCCAATTACGCTCCATGCAGTTGGCCAGTCGTACCGCATACCAGCAAAACATTCCATGGATACTCGATCCGGTGGGCATCAGTGCCTCTCTTTATCGAGCTAAAACAACGCTCAGTCTTTTACAGAATTTCCCCAATGCCATTCGAGGAAATGCGTCAGAAATTATCAGTCTTTACCATTATCATCAAAATACATCTCCTCGAACACAGGGCCATGGAGTGGATAGTCTTGATTCCTCTCATGATGCACTGGAAGCCGCTAAACAACTGGCCTTATCTTATAAAACCACTGTGTCAATCAGTGGCCAAACAGATTATATCACCAACGGAAAAGAGATTGTCTCCGTAAGAAACAGCCACTCTCTCTTAACCAAAGTAACAGGATCTGGTTGTGCAGCAACCGCCATCACCGCAGCATGCCTGGCTGTTGAAAAAAACACCCTATATGCTTGTTCCGCGGCAATGGCTTTTATTGGCATTGCCGCCGATATCGCTATGCAACATATCAACGCCCCCGGCAGTCTGCAAATCGGATTAATTGACGAGCTTTATCTATTGAACGATGAAAAGATTATAAAATATGCAAAAATTAATCTTGTCAAATAATGGATAAAATAATTTTCCAAAATGATGAAAATGAGATTTCATTTTCATCATCCCTTATTTGGACATCAAACGAAATTCGGAATACCTTCCGCCTTGAAAACAGCAAGAACCCCATCATCTTTTTGCATTTTCATATAAAACTGCAACAGATTCTTATAACTCGAAATATCTATTTTTAGATTTTGAACCCAGGTCAAGGTCATGAATAAATATGGATCTGCCACACTACGGAAACCCGCGATCCATTCCTTTTCCGCCAGTTGTTTATCAACCTGACCGTATAATTTATGAAGTTTTTTACGAGCGGCAGTATCAAGGATTTCAATCACTTTTTGATCGCCGCTGATTTGTTGTCCTCCAAAAATCAAACCGAATACAGGATGAATATCGGAATTTACAAAAGCCAACCAACGCAAAGCCTCTGCCCTTTGTTGCTTACTACCATCTCCGAGCAGCTTCCCTTGTGGAAAAGAATCCGCAATATAATTCATGATGGCGACATTTTCAGTCAGCACAAACCGATCATCAACCAATACGGGCACCTGACCTGATGGATTCAATTTAAGAAATTCATCCTTTTTTAAACCATCATGATCAACAATTTCAAAGTCAAAATCAGCTTTGCACCAATATAGGGCAATATGACATCCTGTTGAGCAAGCACCTGGAATTGTATAAAGCTTTAACATCAATAGTCTCCTTGAAATATCCTGAGAAAATTATAATGCTTTTATAATTATTCAGGCAATAATAAATCATCTTTTTTGTTAAAAGAACGTTTCATTAAAATCAAACCAGCAAGTATTGAAACAGCCAATAAAAGTAAACTTAACGTAATTTGCCCAAAATGGCCAATCCGAATTCCGCCGCCGAGTAAAACAAAAACAACCGTTTGTGGAAAGCTTCCCAGAAAAGTCGCACAGATAAAAGGCATAACGGAAATACCAACTATACCAGCCATGGTATTCAGCAGAACGGAAGAGCCCACAGGCATCAAACGGCAGATAAGAACGGTATGAAAAGGGTTTGTTTGAATGAAATGATGAATTTTTTTTAGTTTTGCATGGGAAAGATATTTTTTCCCCCATTCACGTCCCAGCCACCGGGCCCAGTTATAGGCCAATAACGCTCCTATGACAGTCGCAATCGTGGCGTAAAAAATACCCAACCAAAAACCGTATACCACCCCAGCCGTCAGACAGACAAGCTGTCTTGGAAAACCGACCATGCACATAATGATGGCAATGGATAAGAAAATCAGGGGACCTTTTATCCCGCGCCTTAATAACGTATGATCATTTAAAAACAAATCAAAGCCGTGAAAATAACGAGCAAGTAAAAGAACAATAACAATTCCAAAAACCATACATAATGGTTTTATTACTTGACCAATTAGTGTTTTGTATTGAGTTAAATTTTTATTTCTTTTCATAACACAACTAAATTATTGACCTTATGAAAGGCTTGACTTGCAAAAACCTTCTTATAGGACTAAAAAAAAACACAATATCTCACTTTTCTTTAAAACGATACCCTTTATCATTTATTTAGAATTTCTTTACTCATGCAAAACAATAAATCAATTTCAACGTGGCTGTTCCTCATCTGCTTTATGCTTCTTTGCATGATAGCCCTTGGGGGATATACACGACTAACGGGTTCCGGTCTGTCCATCATGGATTGGCGTCCAATCACTGGTATCATCCCTCCTCTAAGCCACGCAGAATGGGTTCGGGAATTCGATCTTTATAAAACCATTCCACAATATCAAATTCTTAACAATGGTTTTGGACTGGATGGATTTAAACAGATTTTCTGGGCTGAATGGAGCCATCGTTTTCTGGGAAGATTAATAGGTCTGGTTCTCATTTTACCCTTAATCTGGTTTATTTATAAAAAAATGATCACAAAACAACTGGCTCTGCGCCTGTTCATTTTTTTTATTCTCGGTGGATTACAGGGCGGTATTGGCTGGTTCATGGTTCATTCTGGCTTCAGAGCAAACAGTACCGCGGTTGAACCGGTCCGTCTCGTTTTGCATCTAGCCTGCGCCATTATTCTCTATATCGCTATTTTATGGACAGCCCTTTCATTACGCCACCCTGTTGCCAATCCACTGACCCAAAATCCAGCCGTAAAATTTATTAAAACCTTATTGAAAACAGATTTCATTTTATTGCTAGTCACCATTGTTGCCGGTGGTTTTACTGCAGGAACCCATGCGGGTCATTCATTTAACAGTTTTCCCCTAATGAACGGCCACCTGATTCCTGCTGATTATAATAGACTATCCCCTTTCTGGTTAAACTGGTTTGAAAATATTTCAACCATTCAATTCAATCATAGGCTCTTGGCAACATTTACAGGCATAATGATTCTAATAACCGTTATGACAGGTCTGAAATCCTCATTGGACAAGACGACCAAGGACAGCTTTATGGCAATGGGATGGGCTGTCCTTATCCAATACGCCCTGGGGATTACAACATTATTGCTTGTTGTTCCTGTCTGGGCAGGCACCGTTCATCAAGCCTTTGCAATCGTTTTATTGACAACAGTTACGATTGCCCTACATCATATGCGTAAAAATAAATCATTATCATAACTAACATTTTTTATTTTGATCCTCTTGAAAGCTATCATTTATGACTGACCCCATCAATGCCTTGACCCTGACAGATTCTATATTTTTTAATCCACAGAAAACCCAGCTGGATCGGGATAAGACAGAAAAATCCATTCATCAGACCCTTTCTTCCATGGATGATGGAGAACTGTTTCTTGAATATCGTGAAAGTGAAATGATAAGTATTGATGATGGAACCATCCGAACCGCGACAACAGATATCACTTCTGGATTTGGCCTACGATCAGTCTTGGATACTCAAACAGGATTTGCTTTTTCCAATGAATTAAGTGATAAAGCCTTAAAACGTGCCAGTGAAACTGTCAGCCAATTGAAATCAGATCATGAATCTATAATCAGTGATAAACCTGTTTTGACCAATCATCAGCTTTATCACCCTGACAACCCACTTCATCAAGGTAAATTTGCCGATCGGGCTCATTTGCTTCATGAAATTGATGCTTATGCCCGTTCAAAAAGTCCTCATGTCGTTCAGGTAAGCGCATCCCTATCGGCAGAATGGCAGGCCATTCAAATTATCCGGACCAGTCAGTTCCGTGTTGCTGACATCCGTCCCCTGGTTCGACTTAATGTTACCATCATAACAGAAAAAAATGGACGTCAAGAAATAGGTTCCTATGGGTGTGGTGGACGCTATGGTTATGATCATATTACACAGGAAAATATTTGGAAAAATGCTGTTCATGAAGCCTTGCATCAATCCCTAATCAATCAGGAAAGTAAATCTGCACCTGCCGGTGAAATGGATGTCGTTCTCGGGTCTGGATGGCCTGGTATTTTGTTACATGAGGCTATCGGCCACGGATTAGAAGGTGATTTCAATCGCAAGGGAACCTCTGCTTTTGCCGGTTTAATGGGTAAAAGAATTGCAGCTCCAGGGGTTAATGTCGTTGATGACGGCACCCTCTCTGAACGACGGGGAAGTCTTAATATTGATGATGAGGGAACTCCAACTCAACGGACAAACCTGATCGAGGATGGCATTTTGACAGGATTACTTTATGACCGTTTGAACGCCCGTCTGATGAATAAACCATCAACGGGAAATGGACGTAGAGAATCTTTTGCCTGTGCGCCAATTCCTCGTATGACCAATACATTTATGCTGGCTGGAAAAGATACGTTGGACGATATGATTAAAAGCACCAAAAAAGGTCTTTACGCTGTCAATTTTGGCGGTGGTCAGGTTGATATTACCTCTGGTAAATTTGTCTTCTCTACTTCTGAGGCGTATCTGATAGAAAATGGAAAGGTCACCCATCCAGTTAAAGGGGCCACCCTGATTGGAAATGGTCCAGATGCCCTTACCAAAATCACAATGATTGGCAATAAAGTTGAATTAGATAAAGGGGTGGGAACTTGCGGCAAGGCTGGTCAAGGCGTACCGGTTGGAGTTGGACAGCCATCCCTTAAACTTTCCGGCCTGACCGTCGGGGGAACAGATTTCTAATTTGCGTCAATACAAACGTAACTGATCCTTATACCCCAAGGATCAGGAAATCATCTCTCCTCCTGTATTTTATCACCGATCTTTATCTATTAATATCCTCTATCAATATCTGTCCCCTTGTCAGATCAAGTAAACGCCGCTTCAAAGCCAAATACTGTTCTTCAGGCACGACAAGATGACACTCCACATCCATGGATTCAAAATTTTCCATGGCAATTTCTGCTTGATATTCTCCAATACGGACTTTTACCAAAGCATAATCTGAAAAAGAACAGACAATTATAATTTCTTTTTTAGGAATATATAATTTGGAGGAAGACTGACGTAAACATTCAGCCGCAGTTCCACTATAGGCCCGAATAAGACCGCCTGCGCCTAGCTTAATACCGCCAAACCATCGAATAACTATTACTAGTGTACAATCAAAATTCTGTCTTTCTATAACTTGTAAAATGGGTCGCCCCGCTGTTCCGGAAGGTTCACCATCATCATTGCTTTTATAATTTTGTCCTATACGATAAGCCCAGCAATTATGTGTTGCCTCTGGTATTTTTAACCGTTGCAACCATTCCCCAACCTGCATTTCTGTATAGACGGGCACAGCATGTGCCAAAAATATACTTTTTCGAATTTCTTGCTGAAACTGATAAGGGGCGGTTAACGTATAAATCAGATTGTTTGCTATCATTAATTCATTCAGAAATTATGTTTTTATTGTAATAAAGCAATGTTTGAGAATACATTTTACTAACAATTCCCATATAATTCATTCCAAAAAAGCCATTTTCGCCTTATTTCGTACAAAAAAACAATATTTTTACATATTTTTATAGTTTACTTTACCAAGTCGTTATAAAATAAAACAAATTTGCCTTTAAACTTGGAGCTGCTTCTATGAAAATAGTGCAATACCTATTATTTAGTCTTTTCCTTTCCTTTGGAATAATATCTATACAAAATACCCACGCGCAAGAAGCAGCCAACTCTCTTATTTCCTCATCAACCCCTTCAAATACACCTGTTTTTCTCAATATTCCCGATACAACAACTCAACCAATTTTAAATAAGCTTATAAAACAATTGGGAAATATTAATAAAAGCTTACAAAACCTTCAGCATTCTGAAGATTTTACACAATTCAAAAATCTGCTGAATCAAGCGCGATCCATATCCACCTCGGCAGATGCGATTGTAACTGATTTGACCCCTCGTCTGAAGGGATATAATCAGGCTTTAAAGCTACTGGATAACGTTATCCAAAATACAGGAAGTGATAAAAATAAAGATGATATTAAAAATTTAAATGATCGACAAAAATCCTTTATTCAAAATAGAAATGATCTTAGCGCAAAAATTCAGCAGGCAACAATCATATCCTTGGAAGCCAATAGTCAGGTTGCACAAATTCAGCAGGCTTTATCCAAGATTCAACAGGTGCAGTTATTTACCCGCATATCCTCCCCCCTAGGTTATAATTTTTGGCATGAAATTGCCATTCATTACGATGATGACAGTTCCCGCATAAATAAACTATATTCTGATTTTGGCAGTTTATTCACCAAAACATGGCAAGATGGCTGGGGAAGCCGTCTTACAATGCTTGCAGGTTTTCTTGGCGCTATTCTGTTAATTTTCATCCTACGTCCTCTTATTGAAAAGGGACTGGTACAGTTCACAGAAAAATTCATTCCCCCCACACGTCTTAGACGCAGTTTAATGACGCTGTGTTCAGCAATAATAGCCTCTCTTACCGCAGGATTATCTGCCACACTCATTTTGGTAACCATTAATAACCACAATACGATCAGCCCACAAGCCTATGCTTTTGCACAAAACATAATTCACCAACTTTATTTTTGCGGTTTCATCTTTGGACTTTATCGAGGTTTCCTTGCCGTAAAAAATCCACAATGGCGGTTATTGCCCATTGGTGACGAAGTTGCGCATTCAATCAATATTCTACCCAATATTTATATGGCCATTATCCTGCTTCTTGGAATTGTCCGTTATATCAATAATGTTAGTGGTGTAAGTATTATAGCACAGCAATTATGCAATGGTTTTTTTGCCTGTGTCGCCTCAATCCTTTTTTTGTCCATTCCCATAAAGCTTCGCGAAGTGGGTCAGAAAAGAATCAAACTTCATTCAGCACAAAATAATCAAAGTCCGGATATCACACTTCTTGTCGTTGCAATCGGGCTCCCATTATTCTGTATCATCTCTATTGTTGCCATCCTAACAGGATACATCCATTTGGGTTATTCAATGTGTGTATGGTTTAACTGGGTAATTCTGGTTTTCAGTACTTTAAGTCTTTTAAGAATACTTTTGAATGATATAACAAACCTCATCTTTGATCCGGATCGCTGGCTGGGTAAAAAAATACAACTTTTAGGCATAAAACCTCAAAGCATGGAACAATTATCAACCATCATTACCGGTGTCATCACACTAACAACTGTCATTCTGACAATTGTTTCCATTATTTCCCCCGGTAATTTTGATCTGGTCGTCTTCATCCAACATTTAACAACCACCCTAACCAACCAAAAAATAGGTAACTTTACATTTTCCTTTTCAACAATCGCCGAGGCAATCTTGGTATTTTTCATTGGTATATATTGTATAAGAATTGTCAGAAACTGGTTAAATAAAAACTTCTTCCCAAAAACCAGTCTGGATAATGCAACCTGTAATTCAATTGATACAATTTTCAATTATTGCTGTTGGGTCGTTGTCGCCATTATTGATTTATCCATCCTTGGGGTAACAACCCAAAACATTACCTGGATTGTCAGCGCTCTTTCTGTCGGTATTGGTTTCGGTTTACAAGCCATTGTCCAGAATTTTGTTTCCGGTCTTATCCTTCTCGCTGAAAGACCCGTCCGCATAGGGGATACGGTTATCATAAATGGTGTTAAAGGAGTGGTAATGAGCATCAAAGTAAGAGCTACCGAAATTCGTTTGTCAGATTTTTCAACCCTAATTGTTCCAAATTCACAAATTATCACATCTTCTGTTCAGAATGCCACCCGTGGACGTCATATGGGTCTGGTTTCATTTAAATTACCTGTAATTACCATTCAACAATTGGATCAAGCACGCACGTTAATCATGAAAATCATGGAAAAACAAAAAGATGTTCTAGATGATCCGAAACCCTATATATGGGTTGATAACATTACAGAAAGCTCTTTAGTCATGACCATTGTTTGTTATACAAATTATCTGGCAAATACAGATGCAGTAAGAAATAACATCTTATCTGAATATCTAAATAATATAAGTCAGCTATCCAATAACAAACCCTCCTCAGAAAAGGGTGACAAATAGACAATATACATAAATATTAATAACTTAACATTAAGAAAAATTAAAAAATAATTAATTTTTTGCTATTTTTATATTATTATTTCGATATATTTATAATTTTAAATACGTATTATTGTTATTTTTCTAAAAAGTTATTTAAGTATGAAAATTTGTCTCGCTTTATTTCTTAAAAATGAAAATCCAAACATTTTATCATGGATTTCTTGGCATCTTGCTATCGGTATCGATAAATTTTTTATTTATGATGATCACTCAACAGATGGAACATATGAAATATTAAAAACTGTTTCTAATATATATAATATTGAAATTGAACTAACAAATCCTGTCAGTATTCCTTATTTTTATGATCGACAAGCTAATGCATTTGAAAGCGCTTGTCGAAAAGCATTGAATCAAGAATATGACTGGATTGGATTTTTGGATGCCGATGAATATGTATCACTAGAACACGATCTATCTATACAGGATTTTTTTAAAAGATTCTTACACTATAATGGTGTTTCTTTAAATTGGAGAATTTATGGAAATTCAGATAGAGTTTTAAAGAGCAAAATTCCAACCTATGAAGCTTATACTAAGCACTGTGATAAAAATTTTTCCGATACTTTATTAACAAAATGTTTTATAAGGCCTAGCAATTACTCGTTTGAATATGAAAATCCTCATTATTTCAAAACAATCCCTCAAAATTATGCAAATGCTTGTGGATTACCTGTTTCAAACAAACGTGCTGATAGTGATACTGTTATATGGGATAATGCATGTATCAACCATTATATTAACCGATCGATGGAAGATTATATAATTAGAATTCAATACCGCCTAAATACAGATTTGATAAATTCAGAAGGTCGATGGAAACATTTCAATAGAAATGATATAGAACATCAGGAAAGAAAAGATTTTATAAAAAAAGCCAACGAAATATTAGTAACCCTTAAACAAGAATGTGTATATCGTTATATATTTGAAATTACGGGATCTTTTAACAAGAAAAAATCCAACAACAAACAAACAAGTTGTTTTAGCCTTTGCTCAACAAAAGAACGGTATCTAGCTTTACATATGCGTGAAGGATATTTATTTAATTTTGAAAATATACAAAACATGATACCAATATATGGCGTTATATACAATCATAAACCAAATTTGATTTATCTTTTCTATAAAGAAAGCAATTCCATATCTACTATTCCTTTCATTATTAAATTTTTAAATAAATTTTCATCAACCTATCAATTTTCAGTTTGCTCAATTGATAATACACCTTACCATTCATTACAAACACCTTATTCTAAAAAATTTATGTCGTTAAATCCTGATACAGGTTTTTTTGGAGATGTAGATGTCAACAAAAACATTTGTAAGGAATGGGAATACCTTCAACTGAAATCAAAGGATTTAGAAATTAATTTCAATGTTTCACCTGATTCTGTACATGATCTATACAGTTTTTATAATTACTTATATCAAAATAGTGAAGATATAACCTATGCAGATTTTATCTTGGCATATAATCTTTTATCCAAAAATATACATAATGTTGGAAAAATTATAAGTTGGCTATAAAATAATTATTTTCAACTTCTGCCAAGATGCAGTTTCCTTTATTTAATATGATAAGTTATTAAATAAATATTTAAGATTTCATGTTTAAACTCAAAATATCGCAAACCCTTTTTTTCAACTCTGGTAAAACTTCCGTTTCAAAAAAAGGGTTCTTTTTTGCCCAAATTCTTGTCCGCCATGAAGGATGAGGAAGAGGCAAAAAATTAGGTAAATAATCCCGAAAATTCTTAACTCGTTCTGTTAGGCTTCCTTTTCCCAAGACATAATTTTGTGCATAAGATCCAACCAGAAGGGTTAATTCAATATCAGGCAATAATTTCAAAAGTTTGGCTCTCCATTGTGGCGCACATTCTTTACGAGGAGGTAAGTCCCCACCTCTTTCATAACTGCCTGGATAACAAAATCCCATTGGAATAATTGAGATCAATTGATCATTATAAAATAAGGATCGGTTAATTCCCATCCATTCACGCAAACGATCCCCCGAAGGATCGTTAAACGTTATTCCCGTTTCATGTGCACGTGTACCCGGAGCCTGTCCAGTGATTAACAACCGCACTTTAGACGAACCTACCTGCAAAATGGGTTTTGGACCCAAAGGTAAATCCCTGCAGATATGACAAGCCCGAACCTCTTTCAAAAGACGGTTTAAAGAGTCAGCCATTCTTTTCCCTTATTTCTGATAGGCGTTTAATAAATAATTGACAAATTCGGGAACCAATTCTGTTGCTGAACCTTGCCAGGATTCATCAAAATTTGATGTGCCCATAGAATGTTCCAGATTTAACTCGATTGTTTTCGCTCGCCCCTGTACTTCGTTTACAAACCCAGCAGCTGGATAGACTACACCGGAAGTACCAATGGCGACAAATAAGTTACAATCTGATAATGCCCTTCCAATTTCTTGCATATAATAAGGCATTTCCCCAAACCATACAATATCTGGCCGTAATGTCACAGCATGACAATATGGACAAGATGTATATGGAAAACATGACTTATGCCATTCCATACGTCGATCACATGTTGTGCATCTTATCTTGTACAATTCTCCATGCATATGATAAAGAAAACGGTTCCCGGCACGTTCATGTAAATCATCAATATTTTGCGTTATCAAAACCAATTCAGCTTCAATTTCTTTTTTCAAGACAGCCTGTTCAAGTTTTGCCAAGGCAATATGAGCGGCATTGGGTAAATATTTAGGCAAATTCGAACGTAACTGATTATAAAATTCATGTAATTTTTCAGGATTTTTCTTAAATCCTTCCAAGGTGCAAACTTCTTCCATATTATATTTCGCCCAGATACCATTAGCATCACGAAACGTATCAAGACCCGATTCCTGACTGATCCCGGCTCCAGTTAAAACAACAATTTTATTCATTGCTCGATACTTCTTATAACATTTAATTCATAAAATTATTTTATGGTAAAAATAAACAAGTTTGATTAATTACGCTATATAAACCTAAATATCTTATATTTTAAAATATTATGTTATACTTAATTAAATAGTATTCTATAACTTAGTATAATGACCTTTTAAGTTTGAGATTTATCTAAATGAATTTAAATATTTTTAAACAATCTAATAAAATCGCTGTTCTTACTGGAGCAACCGGGGGGTTGGGCAAAAAACTTGTTTCTTACCTTTTAGAAGAACATTACAAAATTATTATGATTGCAAGAAATCTTGCGCAATTAGAACAAATTTCTCTCCATTATGGAGATAAAGTCATTATTCGTATTTGCGATATTTCTCATCTTAATGAAATACAGTATTTATGTGAGGATATTAAAAAACAATTCCATCACATTAATGCCTTAATCCATTGTGCAGGAAATATTTATCCAGGTTCGTTTTCAAATTTAAGTGATCAATTAATACTTAACCAACTTCAGGTAAATCTTAATGGAGCCATTTTTTTGACCAAGGGCTTACTTCCGCTTATGCGTAAAAAAAGCTCAATTGTTTTTATAAATTCATTGGGAGGTATTTTCCCCCTAAAAGACAGCGCATTATATTCTGCCAGTAAATATGGTTTACGTGGATTTGCCTTGGCGTTGGCCATGGAGCTCCGTCCCCGGAAAATATATGTTTCATCCATTTTTCCTGGCGCCATTGACACGCAAATGCTTCATAATGAAATGCAAAATGGGGGGTCTTTGCTTAATTTCTGCTCTCCACCTCTTGAACCCGAAATTGTCTGTAAAACAATTATGAAAGCCCTCAAGAAAAAAGGATTGGAATATTACATTCCCAAATGGTCAGGATTGCAAACTAAACTTTTGATGCTAAAACCATATTTTATCCTACGATTAATGCCTTTTGTGGAAAAGTTTTGTGAAAAAAGAAAAAAAAACTGGCAGAAAAATAACCTACATTCATAAGATCAATAAATTTATTGCGTGACGTATTTGAACCTTTTAAAACATGAATGGTTTATGTTAAATTTATTAATGATTGTTAGAAATGAGCAACGCACCTAATCAAACAGATTTCACACCACCCACCAATATAGATTTAAAAAAATATATTCGTACTATTCCTAACTATCCTCATGAAGGCATATTATTTTACGATATCTCCACACTTCTACGCAATGCTGATGCCTGGCAGATTGCTTCTGCACGTATGGCACATGGAATTGCAGCTTGGCAACCCGATCTAATTGCCGGAATTGAATCAAGAGGATTTGTTAGTGCATCACCCCTTGCAACAGCATTAGGCTGTGGAATGATAATGATTCGTAAACCCGGAAAATTACCTGGAAAAACGATTTCAATTGATTACGATTTGGAATATGGACAAAATTGTATCCATATTCAGGAAGATGCAATCAAGCCCGGACAGCGCGTTGTTATTATTGACGACTTGCTCGCAACTGGTGGAACGTTGCAGGCCGCTATTAAACTTTTACGTAAAACTGGTGCCAATATCATCGGAGCAGCTGCCTTAATTGAACTAAAAAATTTAAAGGGACGCGAAAAAATTGACGTCCCCTTATTTTCAGCAATCACTTATAATGAATAAAGCTTCAATTATTTTCGGCTTTGTTTTTCTCAATAAAATGTTCCAGCCAATGTATGGTATAGTCACCTTTCTGAAACTCTTTATCTGCCAATATTTTCTGCTGTAATGGAATGGTTGTTTTTACACCTGTCACAACCATTTCCTCCAATGCTCTTTGCATTCTTGCAATTGCGGTTGCCCTGTCATGTCCATAGGCAATTAATTTGGCAATCATACTATCATAATATGGTGGAATAGTATAACCAACATATAAAGCGCTATCCAAACGAACCCCCAGTCCACCTGGAGAATGAAAAACTTCGATTTTTCCAGGGTTGGGTACAAAATTTTCAGGGTCCTCGGCATTAATACGGCATTCTATTGCATGTCCTTTAAACTGAATGTCTTTTTGGCTTAATTTTAATTTTTCTCCTGAAGCCACACGAATTTGCTCTGCAACAAGATCAACATCGGTAACCAGTTCGGTAACAGGATGTTCAACCTGTAAACGCGTATTCATCTCAATAAAACAAAATTGTCCATCCTGATAAAGAAATTCAAGCGTACCGGCATTTTTATATTCCAATTGCTGCATGGCATGGGTGGCAACTTTACCAATAAAATCACGTTCCTTTACAGTTAGACAGGGAGACAAAGCTTCTTCCAACACTTTTTGATGCCGTCTCTGCAAAGAACAGTCCCGCTCACCCAAAAATAAGACATTACCATGTTGATCGCCAATAATCTGAACTTCTATATGACGAGGTTTATCCAAATATTTTTCCATATAAACTTCGTCATTACCAAAAGCCATTTTTGCTTCAGCCCTTGCAACCTGCCACGCCTCTTCCAGCTCTGTTTCTGTAGAGGCAACTTTCATGCCGCGACCTCCACCCCCAGCAGAAGCCTTGATCAAAACTGGATAACCAATCTTATTTGCAACCTCTTTTGCTGTAGCAAGATCTGACAAAGCCCCATCTGAACCTGGAACCAGAGGAACATTGAATTTCTTCATGGTTGTTTTGGCCTGGATCTTATCACCCATCATACGAATATGCTGGGCAGAAGGACCAATAAAAACAAACCCATGCTCTTCAACCAGTTCGGCAAAATCTGCATTCTCGGAAAGAAAACCATAACCAGGATGAATTGCTTCGGCTCCTGTGATGGCTGCTGCAGATAAAATTGCCCTCTTATTCAAATAACTGTCTGTGACTGAAGGGGGACCAATACATACGCTTTCATCTGCCAAACGCACATGCATTGCATCTGTATCCGCAGTTGAATGCACAGCAACGGTTTTAATGCCCATTTCACGACATGCCCGTAAAATACGAAGAGCAATTTCTCCACGATTCGCGATTAAAATCTTTGAAAACATTTTATTCAATTACCGCCAGAACCTCACCATATTCTACTGGATCACCGGAATTAACAAGCATACGCGTCAATTTTCCTGATTTATGGGCACGAATTTGATTAAAAGTTTTCATCGCTTCAATAAGCATGATGATCTGTCCAGACTGAACCTCTTGTCCAACAGTTACAAAAGGGGGGGCAGAAGGTTCCGGCGTTAAATAAGCCACACCAATCATTGGACTTAGCAGCGCGCCAGGATGTTTAGAGAGATCTTCTTCCTGTTTGGCATCATCATTATTAACCGTTACAGGCACAGGCGCGGAATTCATGACAGGAGCCATGGAAACGGGAGCTGTTACTGGACTTGCGTTAACGGTAATATTCTTTACGACGCGAATATGCTGATCCTTTTCGGAAACCTCGATTTCTGTTAACCCTGTTTCAGTTAAAATATCAGCCAATTTACGAATAACTTCTACATCTACGAGCATTTTGCTCATCAACTATCCTCTTCCAATATAAGATTTGCCAACGCAGCCAAGGCCAAGGCATAACCCTGAATACCCAATCCACAGATTACCCCTGTCGCCGCATGAGAAACATAAGAATGATGCCGAAATGATTCCCGGCGGTAAATATTTGATATATGTACCTCTATAACAGGTAAATCAACTGCCAGTAAAGCATCTAAAATTGCTATAGAAGTATGACTATATGCTCCTGCATTAATGATAATTCCCTTTGCTTTTCCCCTACACTCCTGAATCCAGGAAACAAGTTCCCCCTCATCATTGGATTGGCGAAAATCAATTGCTATTTCGAGCTGTTCTGCATTTTGAATACAGATTTGTTCTACATCATCCAAGGTTGCATGACCATACACATTTGGCTGACGCATTCCTAACATATTTAAATTAGGACCATTCAAAACATATACGAGGGGCAATTCCATCACTAGTTATTCATGCCTTTAATCAGGTTTAACACTATATGAATTTAAAAAGCCTCTCTTATAAACAGTCAACAAATTAATTAAATTTTCTCTTAATTTTTTGATAAACTATGTCTATTTATATCATTTCAGCCAGAAACAATAGATTAAACAAATTATTTGCCATATGTGCGTCAATTGTATTAGCGTAAAGTTACAAAAGCAAATCTTTTCATTTTTTTGCCATTTTTTTTCTCTAGCTTTTAACATGGTTTATATTAACTTAAAGGAATTATGGCGGTTTTCTTAATCATTATGATCAAAAAACGCTATAATAAACAGGGTATATGAAACGTCGAAATAAATTACTGGCTTTGTCACTTGTTATCGGATTAAATGTTCAATCCATGCAAGTATATGCTAACTCCGGTTCTCATAAGATCACCTCTCACCGGATTCGAAAATTAAAGAAAAGAGTGATGCCCTACACTCTTCACAAAAATAGACATCCTGCAGACATGATCATCAGTACAGATGAAACAGCTTTTCAAAGCGGTATTGCCAGCTGGTACGGTGGGCGACATACGCAAAGACGTAAAACAGCCTCTGGTTCAACATTCAACAACCAGAATTTTACCGCAGCTCATCCTACCCTTCCTTTGGGAAGCAAAGTGTTGGTTAAATCAGAAGATACAGGGCACTCAGTCATCGTCACCATTAACGATCGTGGCCCTTTCGTAAAACATCGCATTATTGATCTATCAAAAGCTGCTGCAGCAAAAATTGGCATGTTAAGCCGGGGAACTGCCCATGTAACAATTAAACCCCTGAATAATATCGAAGTTGCTGAAACTCCCCAATAATTTTCTATGACTATGGTATCTTGTTAGAAGCCTCGCTTCTATCTAAGATATATCCTTCTATCTGGGCATTGAACTGAGCGCCAACCAGAACAACATAGCAGGAAACCAGAAACCACATCATAACAGCAACCACGGTTCCCAATGGGCCGTAAGTACTTGTAAAATTTGCAAAATGGGCAACGTAATAAGAAAAAGAAAAGGCAGCCAACAACCATAAAATTGTGGCGATAAAAGCGCCTGGACATGTCCAACGCCAATGCACGTTGGAACGGCAGGGCCCAAAACGGTAAAATAAAGCAAAAGTCCACGTTGCAAAAAGAAAAACAATAATGTTACTACTTATTCTCACCATATTGTAAGCAGGAAAGTAATCTGTAAGAATATTTAGAAATTGATATGGCAAAATATTCAAAATTGCCGGTAAAGCAACAATAACCGCAAGGGTCATAATCGTTCCCAAAATAGCGCAGAATGTCAAAACAACAGATAGAACCTGAAATTTCAAGAAACTCCGTGTTTCATGCGTATTATAGGCAACGTTTAGCCCCGTAACCAAACCCTTTGTCCCAATGGATGCAGACCAAAGAGCGAACAAAATGGAAACAACCAATTGTATTGTTAAAGTGGAATGGGTTTGCTCGACAATACTGTTAATCATTTCCTGTAAAAAAACATAAACATTCGGGGGGAAAAAATGTTGTAGAAATTCCAGTTGTGGCTCAACCGTTTGTGGATCAAAAACCAGCCCATAAATGGAAATCAAGCTACTTATAGAAGGAAATAGTGACAAGGTAGAAAAAAATGCGCAACCAGCTGCGACCAGCATATATGGACCATCAATTAGTGTATGAATGGTCGCCATTATAATTTTTATCCATCCGTGAAATGATATCTTTAAAGGGGAATGATGTTTTTCAACAAAAATATGACTTTCAGAAGACCGATCCAAGTCTCGCATTACTTCTTTTAAACCTCAATCAAATATTAAAAAATTATTCTAAAAATTTTATTCGTACCCATAAGAAATATGACTCTACAAAACCATGATGTAATGTAAATGATAGAGTAATATTATCCAACCCCGTCAATTCTATTAACCAATTCATGACATAAAAATAGAAATCTAAAATACTCTGTTAACTAATCCAATGAATATCAATTTTTTTTATATATAATCAATATAATATCAGATATGTAACAGTTGCATTGATTGTCTCATTTAATCAACGTGTCAGCAAAAATAAGGCCTGTTCCCCAAAAAAATTGGCCAAACGTATTGAACGTCGCCAGGGGGCCTTTTCCCCCTCGCCATGATCATCAATAGCCATCCACTGACTAATATGATATCCCTCTTGTTTACATAGTGATACAAAATCTGTTAAGGTACAGGGATGAATATTCGGCGTCTCAAACCAATGGGTTCCCCATACTTTTGTCATGGGCATATGTCCCTTAAAAAGCAGTTGCATTCTTACAGTCCAATGGCCAAAATTTGGAAATGAAACAATAGCATACCGTCCTATTCGCAACATTTGTTGCAAAACTTCACGTGGGCGATTAACCGCCTGTAGAGTCCTCGATAATACGACATAATCAAAACCATCCGTGGGATAATTCTGCAAGTCAAAATCTGCGTTTCCCTGAATTACAGATAAGCCTTTACTTACTGCCTTGGTAACACAGGACATATCCAACTCTATTCCTCGTGCATCACATTGATGATTACAGCACAGATAATCGATTAATGTACCATCACCACATCCAATATCCAGTATTGTTGAATTTTGCTGAATCATGTCAACAATACAACATTGATCAAGACGCATTATTTTCCAATTGCCTCTGTCTTTTAATTCCTGCCAGAAAACCGCTGATTACATGATCGAGATCCGGTTCATCCAACAAGAAGGCATCATGCCCTTTATCACTTACAATTTCAACAAAAGAAACCTTGGCTCCAACACGATTTAATGCCTTGACTATCACTCTTGACCGTGAAGTGGGAAAAAGCCAGTCAGAAGAAAAACTGATAACACAAAATCTGGATTTAACCTGTGAAAATGCCTTGACCAGATCCCCATCATAAGCTTGGGACAAATCAAACCAATCCATTGCCCGGGAGATTGTCACATAAGAATTTGCATCAAAACGTCTTACAAAATTCGATCCCTGATAATGCAAATAGCTTTCTACCTGGAACATTTCCCCGAAAATTGGTGACGAAGAATCTATCATTGTTTCTTGCAATCTCCGTCCAAATTTTCGGTTTAATGCATCTTCTGACAAATAGGTAATATGTGCCATCATACGTGCTACAGCCAACCCTCTGGATGGGATAACACCATATCGCCAATAATCTCCATTTTGCCAATCGGGATCTGAAAATATGGCCTGTCTTCCCACTTCATTAAATGCAATATTCTGTGCCGAATGAAAAGACGAGGTGGCAATTGGTATAGCTGCATAAACTTGATCTGGATAGCTTACCGCCCATTGCAATGCCTGCATTCCTCCCATTGAACCACCGATAACGGCAAATAACTGATCAATTTTGAAATGATCGATTAGAAGTTTTTGGGCATTGACCATATCCCTAATGGTAATTACAGGAAAGTCTATTCCCCAATAGCCTATTTTCTGATGATCTGTTCGTATGGAACGTGGTCCTGTCGTTCCCATGCAGCTTCCTAAAACATTACTACAAATTATAAAATATTTGTCTGTATCAATAGGTAGTCCAGGACCAACCATTCTGCTCCACCAACCAGGTTTCTTGCTGATTGGATTAATACCTGTTACATACTGATCGCCAGTTAAAGCATGACAAATCAAAATTGCATTATCCTTGGCTGATGACAACTTTCCATAAGTCTGATATGCAATTTCCAAGTGATTTAGTTTTTGACCATTTTCCAAAACAAGTCCTTCAGTAAAAAGTAATTTCTGAATAGATTCATTTTGTGTTTCGTCAGCTGCAACCTGTTTAATCCCTGAAGTTACCATAAATAATACAGGTATCCTTTTTACTATAAAATATGAAAATCCATCCCAGAAATCATCTCTTTGCCATAAACTGCACTATCTTATATAATCATTTGAAATTAAAAATATTATCTCTGTATAAGTTAGTTTTTTAAAAAAGTTCATCTATTAATATCAAATATTCTTGTTTAGAAAAAGGCCTTAATAATTATGAATAAAAAACTTGTTGTATTTTGTTTAATCAGTGCCTTTGCTTTTACTGTCCAATCCTCTTGCGCAGTTTCCCATCATACGAAAAAAAACAGAAATTATCAAAATCCAAAATCAGGAAGAGTCGTTTTAACCCCCCAACCTGCGAACAACCTTTCAACAATTGCATATAACTTGAATAAAACCGATATTAATTTTGCTGTTCAACATGGTGAGAAACCGCTTATCCTTATTGGCAATGCAAACCTCTCCAGCACAAAAAAACCGCAAACTGTTCTATTTACCCAGTTACAATCCGCCAGTCTTTGTGGGTCTGGAGGCTGTACCACCACAGCCTATCTTAACCGTAATAATCATTGGGTAAAAATACTCGATTCTGTTACTGGCAATATTGAAATAAAAAAAACATCCCACAAGGGGATGCATGATTTGATAGTTGAAGGTTCAGATGTCTGGATATGGAATAAAACAACTTATGTTGAAACCCAACAGGGACCCAATCTAAATGGATTGAAAAAATCCATTCATAAATATCAAAAAAATAGACCTGAATAAGCGATATAAACACATTAACTATATATATCGCCAAGAATGATCCTGATTAATAACTCCCGATAACCTTTTCAATTTCCTCTGGTTTATCATGGATGCCAAAACGGTCAATGATAGTCGCCGTGGCATCGTTCATTCCCTGAACCTCCACTTTTATACCACGTTGGCGAAAATGGATGACAACCTTATCCAATGCCATAACTGAACTTACATCCCAAAAATGCGCATGGGTTAGATCGACTGTAACATTCTTAATCTCTTCCTTGAGATCAAAGCTATTTATAAAACGATCAACCGTTACAAAGAATACATGACCATTCACTTTATAAATACGAGACTGATCTTTTTTTTCTGATTTAATCAGCATGAAATGTGAAACCTTGCTTGCGAAAACAAGAGAGGCAACCAGCACGCCTGTTAATACTCCATAGGCCAGATTATTTGTTCCAACCACAACACAGACCGTTAGAATCATGACAATATTGGTAGAAAGCGGATATTTTTTTAAATCAAGAATTGAACGCCAGGAAAAAGTACTAATAGAAACCATGATCATCACAGCCACCAAGGCGGCCATAGGAATCCGGGCCACCCATTCCTTTAAAAAAACAACAAGAATGAGCAAGAAAACACCAGCCACCAAGGTAGATAATCGTCCCCTTCCCCCGGACTTGATATTAATAACCGATTGACCAATCATGGCACATCCAGCCATACCTCCCAGAAAAGCAGTACAGATATTGGCAATTCCCTGCCCCTTACACTCACGATTTTTATCACTTGAAGTATCCGTGAATTCATCAACGATCGTTGCTGTCATCATGGTTTCAAGTAATCCGACCGCTGCCAGTCCAGCAGAATATGGTAAAATGATCATGAGGGTATGAAAGTTCAAAGGAATATCTGGAATAGCCAAAATTGGTAAAGAATCTGGCAATTTACCCATATCACCCACCGTTGGAATATTTAAGCCATAACCGATTGAAATGGCGGTCATTATAATAATACATATCAAGGGAGACGGTATTAATTTCGTTAAATAAGGGAAAAGGTAAATAATTGCCAATCCACCTCCAACAATCACGTAAACATGCCATGTCACATGCACTAATTGCGGAAGCTGTGCCATAAAAATCAAAATTGCCAACGCATTTACAAAACCAGTCACGACAGAATGGGAAACAAAACGCATTAATTCACCAAGTTTCAAATATCCGGCAATGATCTGAAAAATACCTGCAAGAATTGATGCTGCGAGTAAATAACTCAATCCATGAGTCTTTACCAAAGGCCCCATCAGTAAAGCCATTGAACCCGTTGATGAGGATATCATTCCAGGACGTCCGCCAAATAACGAAATGACACAAGGAATGGCAAAGGCCGAATAAAGTCCTACACTCGGATCAACCCCAGCAATAATGGAAAAAGCAATTGACTCTGGTATCAGGGCCAATGCAACCACAATACCAGATAGAATATCCGCACGAATATTTCCTAACCAATCTTGTCGATTACAAGACAGCAACATATTATAATCCTATAAATATTTTTAAATTGAAAAATTAATCAATAACAGACTGATCGCATCAATCCTGTTCCTGTTTTTTTTAAAAAAACAGAAATAATAAAATTGGTTACACAGTGCTAACTTAGGGCGGCGTTAAAACAAACATTCCGACTCAACAAAACAATAAGAATTTAATTTTAAAATCAATCAATCTAGTAACAAAAACTAATAATTTATAATTAAAAATATTCACAGAATCAATACGTAAACGCTTTTTCTATAAAAATGTCACTTTCAGAATAATAAAATATAAATGTCTATATCAGAAAATAATTAATTTCTATTCACCATTTCTGGATTGGGAAAAAATTCACCATAACGCCATGAAGTATGAAAGATTTCTGGCTGTCCATCCCTTCTAATATACAAATCATATAAATTCCTATCGGAAGAAATATATTCACATATTTTACACATGACCTGGTAATTATCCTGTAACAGGTTAATCAATTTCTCCAGGTCATTATCAGGTTCCGTCAAATAACTGTTTATTTTGGCAAATAGACTTTCAGAAAGATTGATAAATCTTGGTAAGTCCAAATTATTCTGCCTATTGTTTTCAGAAAATTTCTTGGTTTTGAGTATGGAATTCACCTTATCATATTCCATATAAATTTTATGAATTTTATCCCATATAATCTTTGCGTTTTTAAAATCTCTCATTCCCTTATTCATGAAACAGGGGCAAATTGATCCAAAATAAAATACGGAATCAACAACATATTTAACAAAAATATAATACCAATTATCTTTTTGTTCGTACATTTTATCAAATACGTTACTATAAGCAATTACCAGATCTGATATGACCGAATTATAAAATGCCATACGTTCTTTTATGTCTTGACCATTTTTTTCCTGTGCAAGGACATCAACTATAAACGTGTTTTCAATGCACATCAAATCTATACCACTTGAATAAACTGGATCCAAAAAAATGCATGCATCCCCTGTTAATGCCCAATGATTTTCAGAGATACAGGGCTGCGCAATAGATGCGTATTTTCTCAAATATTTAAAATCAAGGATGGAAAATTGTTTCTTCAGCAAATAATCATAAAAAACCCTTTCATGCGTTTTTAACCATTCAAAGGTTTTCTCCAAATCCGATAAACTGTCAAATTGATGAATATTCTCACTAAAACATATTCCCACACTGGTCGTATGATCAGAAAGCCGAAGAACCCAGATCCAATATCCCTTTCCATCAATATGTAAGGAACTGTAGCTTCTATCCATGCCATAAAAAGGGTTATCTTCTTCTGCCGGATAGATTTCATCTACCAGAACAGCCCCCTTGACTCTAAACCAGACTGAAGAATTGGGTAAACTACCTTTGCTTGATAAATTATACTTCCTGGAAATAACTTTTTTCCGTCCGGATGCATCAACAATCCAACGAGAATTAATGATTTTCTGGACTTTGCTCAATTCAACTACGTGGATTCTTTTAAAATGCCCCTCATCTTCAACATCAAGAAAACGCGTATTTTGTAAAATATCAATTTTATCTTGTAATAATGAAAAAAAATGATTTTCCAGTTTGCCACGTTCAAATTGATAGGAATTTTTTTTGGGAAAATTTCTAATTCCCATTTCTTTATAGAATTCATCATTTGTATAAATAAACCGCATTCCCATTTTTATAAAATGTTCCCGACCTAGATATTCATCTCCCAGCAATTCCCTAAGATAATACCCACCCAAATCAATTGTTGCCTCTCCAACTTTGAAAGCTGTCTCTTCATTGGGAAATTTTGCATCATGAATAAGACAAATGGAAATATCAGGTATATCACGCAGCAATTGACTGGCCAATGTCAATCCGGCAAGTCCACCCCCAATTATAACTACATCATAATTTTTCACTATATCCCTCAATTTAATATTAAAGTAATTAATTGTTTTATTTATGATTAAGATAAAACAATACTACTAAATTAGGTTGAATATCTAAATAATCAATTTTATAGATATTATATAGTTTAAAATAAATAATATTTCTTGGAGCGGATGAAGGGAATCGAACCCTCATGAACAGCTTGGGAAGCTGTCATTCTACCATTGAATTACACCCGCCAAAATCTGAAAAATAACATTTCTTATTAAAATAACCAAATTGAATGGAAAAATATATCTTTTTTGATAATTTTTAAAAAATAAAGAAATTACTAACCACTTTTCTTGCATTCCTCTATCATGAACGCTCCTTATGGTTATCAAAGAGAAATATTATGAACAAAACCTCTTCCCATCGCCTCGCCACCCGTTTACTTCATGATAATATTGAACGTTCTTCCTTTGCTGAAACATGTGAAGCTCTTTTTTTAACATCTGGGTTCATTTATGAAAGTGCAGAACAAGCAGAACGCACTTTCCAAAAAAAAGAAAGGCATTATCAATATAGCCGTGTTAATAACCCTACCATTACCAACCTTGAAAATCGACTTATTCATTTGGAAGAGGCTGAATGTTGTGTTGCCACCTCAACAGGAATGAGCGCAATTTTTGCTGCCTTATTTTCCAATTTGAAACATGGGGATCGTGTTATCGCATCTAAGGCGCTTTTTGGATCAAGTTACTGGATTGTTGAAAATTTTTTACCAAAATTAGGAATCGAAACCGCTTTTGTTGAAGGCACGAATATTCAGGAATGGAAAAAAGCATTATCCAAACCTGCAGCAGCTGTTTTGATTGAAAGCCCTTCCAATCCAATGCTAGACATTCTGGATATTCGGCAAATTGCTGACTTGACCCATCAGGCAGGCGGAATATTGATTATTGACAATGTTTTTGCCACGCCATTATATCAAAAACCTTTGAAAGTAGGGGCTGATCTTGTTGTCTATTCTTGTACAAAACATATGGATGGACAGGGGCGTGTCCTAGGAGGTGCTATTCTAGGTAGTAAAGACTTGCTTGAAGCCGATATTATACCTTTTGTTCATAATACAGGACTTACAATTTCAGCTTTTGATGCGTGGATATTGCTGAAAGGTCTGGAAACTTTTCCACTTCGGATGGAAAAAATGACCGAAAATGCGAAAATCTGCGCAGAATTTATTGAAAAATCTGATGTTGTTAATCTTATCCGATATCCCGGATCACACTCACATCCTCAATATGGCCTTGCCTGCAAACAAATGGATGCGCCAGGTGCCATGATCGCCTTTGAAGTCAATGGGGGGAAAAAAGGTGCATTTACATTCATGAATGCCTTACAGCTCATATTAATTTGTAATAATCTTGGTGATAGTCGGAGTATTGTAACGCACCCGGCAACAACAACACATATGAAGGTCAGTCCAGAGGATCGTTTAAAACTCGGAATTACTGATGGCATTATCCGCTTTTCAGTAGGAATGGAGGATCCACAGGATTTACTTGAGGATCTGCAAAAAGGATTTGATAAATTAACAATTTTTTTGCAAAAACAAACAATAAATAAGTAATCTTTTAAATTGAAAATATATTAATTTTTTCCATATATTTTAATACTGAAGGAAAATATAATAAAATCGTGTAGTTTCATTTTAAACAAAACCGTTTAATTTTCCCTTTACAAAATTAATATATATCTTTTTATATTGTCCAAAATTACTTCATACCAAACAGAAACATTGAACAGTTTTACTGGTTTAAAAGGTTTATAGAATATGACTGATAAAAAAACTTCCGCCCCCTCTCGTTCAGAAGCTGAAGAAGCGGTGCGTACCCTTATTCGCTGGGCTGGTGATGATCCGGATCGTGAGGGGTTAATAGATACGCCAAGCCGTGTTATAAATGCCTATGCCGAATTTTTTTCTGGCTATAAGGAAAACCCGAAAGAAATCCTTGGCCGAACATTTGAAGAAGTCGGTGGATATAAGGAAATTGTCCTTTTACGTGACATTCGCTTTGAAAGTCATTGCGAACACCATATGGTTCCAATTATTGGAAAGGCTCATGTTGCCTATTTACCCAATAACTATGTCGTCGGCATTTCCAAACTGGCCAGGATTGTAGAGGTTTTTGCCAAAAGATTACAAATTCAAGAAAGAATGACAGCGGAAATCGCCAATATAATCCAAGAGGTATTACAACCTAGAGGGGTCGCTGTAATCATTGAGGCCACTCATCAATGCATGACAACCAGAGGTGTGCATAACCCAAGTGTATCTATGGTTACATCAAAATTGCTTGGTGTTTTCCAACAGGATCAAAATGCAAGAGCAGAACTTTCAGCTTTATTAAATCGTTCTGTTTCATTTATGTAACTAATTGATCTCAATCGTTGAATGATCATCTAGAATACGACGTAAAATTTGTTGAACATCAGGATATTTCTCCGTGGAAATCACTTCACATAAATAACGCATTTGTCGTCGCGTCGTATAAAGCTGATCCAAAAGTTGCAGAACCAGAGACATTGAATCTTCTGCCACTCCCAAATGATCCCTTAATTCAAGAATTAATTTGGCCCTTGCCTCATCAATCTCCTTAAACAAATAATTTCCCTCTTTCTTTTCTGGCCTCAACCATTGATTATTTATCCAGTGATAGACATCATTGGCTGTTATTTCAGGTAAATTATAGCATAACATTTCAAGGGTTATCATTTTCTTTCCCTTTTACATTTTTTAGATTTAATTGGATTGATCAATGGATTTACGTAAAAACTCTTCCAAAGCGGGATCGACTTTACCAATCGTAATTTGTAAAGTTACATACAGATTCCCGGCCTCAAGATTTTTACGGGATGGGATACCCCGTCCACGTAACCTTAGTACAGTTCCGCTATCTGAATGAGCCGGCACATTTAACGCAACCTCACCGGTAGGGGTTGGAACAGTCAGCTTACCGCCCAAAACCGCTGTCTTTAGATCAACAGGCCACGTCATTCTTATATCCTGACCATCTCTTTTAAAATAGGCATGAGGCATTACCTGAATGGTAATCAAGGCATCCCCGGCAGAACCATTTTGAAAGCCAGGATCCCCTTTTCCGCGCAACCTTAAGGTCTGACCATCATCAATTCCAGGAGGGATTTTAACATCAAGTGTTCCTCCTTCAGGTAAGGTAATTCTCGATGTTGTACCATTAACTGCATCCAGAAAACTAATTTTCAGACTATAGCGTCGATCCTGCCCTTTCTGTGGACCTCTACTGGATCTTCCTTGAGAAAAACCCCGACCAGAGAAACCACCCCAGCCACCACCGCCAAACCGGTTCAATATATCCTGCAAATCATCCTCGGAAAAATGATTACCGTGCATTCCTTCACCCTGACTGTACCGAAATCCTTGCGCTCCATCAGCATAATGACGATATCCGGCACCTCCCCCCGGAAAGCCCTGTTCCTGACCATGAATGTCAATCTCACCACGATCAAAACGGGCCCTCTTTTCTGGATCTGAAAGCAATTCATTCGCAACGCTAATTGCTTTAAATTTATCCTCAGCCTCTTTATTTCCGGGATTTAGGTCAGGATGATATTTTTTGGCCAATTTTCGATACGCTTTACGTATCTCATCCTGACTGGCTGTTTTCGATATTCCCAAAATGGTATAAGGATCTAAACTCACTGCACTTTTCTCTTAATTTTCTATCATTATGGCTTTGAAATCGATTTCATCGGATAAAGTAATCAACAACGCCTCAAACACATCTGCTGGAATGCCTTTTGCAGCAGAGTTTCTTGCCACCTTAATTAATTGATCCCTTACAAATTCTTTTTCAAAATCAGTATTCTGTTTTTTATTATCATCCATAGTCTGGCAGTCCCAATAAACTTTGAAACCAAAATTTATTTTTTAAAAGTATAACCACATTTTCATTAAACTTGAAATCAAAATAGCTGATTATTTATAAAATACAGTTCATCAATATAATGTTCTATTATTTATGAATTATCTCCCCAAATTTTCCGATTTGACCGCGATGCCTTAACCAATGATCTGCCAAGACACAGGCAAGCATGGCCTCTCCAACTGGAACAGCCCGTATACCGACACAAGGATCATGTCGACCTTTGGTAATTACTTCAACAGATTCACCTTCTGAATTAATTGAGGGTTGAGGGACAAGAATTGAGCTTGTCGGTTTAACTGCAAAACGAACCACAATTGGTTGACCGCTGGAAATACCGCCCAGAATACCGCCCGCATGATTAGAGGCAAATGAAAGCATACCATTTTCAAGATATATAGGATCAGCATTCTCTTCACCCCGTAAGGCTGCAGCGGCAAAGCCTTCACCGATTTCAACAGCTTTTACGGCATTGATACTCATCATGGCCTGGGCAATATCAGCGTCCAGTTTTCCATAAATTGGCGCCCCCAATCCTGCGGGAACCCCTTCGGCCACCACTTCAATCACCGCACCGATTGATGACCCAGCCTTACGGATTATGGATAATTCATTCCTCCAAATCTCGACCATTTGTGCATCGGGACAAAAAAATTCATTTTTTTTAACCTCGTCCCATGACCATCGGTCACGATTGATTTTTTTATCCCCAATCTGAATTAGGGCCCCACGAATAAAAATTGAATTTCCCAAAACCAAACGGGCAATCGCTCCAGCAGCAACACGCATGGCTGTTTCCCTGGCTGAAGATCTTCCTCCCCCTCGATAATCCCGTATACCATATTTCAAATCATAGGTAATATCTGCATGACCTGGACGGTAGGACTGAGCGATATTGGAATAATCCTTGGAACGCTGATTGGTGTTTTCAATCAATAATGATATAGGAGTGCCTGTCGTTTTACCTTCAAATACACCTGATAATATCTTCACCTGATCGGGCTCATTACGCGTGGTTGTAAATGAGGATTGTCCAGGTCTGCGTAAATCCAGCCAAGGTTGAATCAATTTCTCAGAAAGCGGAATCAAGGGAGGACACCCGTCAACAACACAACCGATTGCAGGCCCATGACTTTCCCCCCATGTCGTAACCCTGAACAAGCTTCCAAAACTATTACACGACACGTTACTGTTCACTCACTGTAAAATTGATTAATTATCTGACAAGGCAATATCAGGTGCATCAGGATTTTTCATTCCAACCAGATGATAACCACAATCAACATGATGTATTTCACCTGTGACCCCTCTAGATAAATTAGAAAGGAAATACAAACCCGCCCCGCCAACTTCATCAATGGTAACATTACGTTGTAAAGGGGAATTAAGCTGATTCCATTTCAGGATATAACGGAAATCGCCTATTCCACTTGCCGCCAATGTTTTGATAGGACCAGCGGAAACCGCATTGACACGAATATTATCAGGTCCAAGATCTGCTGCCATATACTGCACGGAAGCCTCCAAAGCCGCCTTGGCTACACCCATAACGTTATAATGAGGCATCACACGTTCAGATCCCAGATATGTCAAGGTAAGAAGTGATCCACCATCTGGCATTAATCTTGCGGCCTCTTTTGCAACAGCAGTAAAAGAATAGCATGAGATATCCATGGCTGTTAAAAATGCCTCTCTAGGAGTATCGACATAACGTCCACGCAAATATTGTTTATCAGCCCATCCAATCGCATGAACAACAAAATCTAGTTTTCCCCATTTTTGGGCAATATCTTCAAATACGTTGCTGATATCCTCATCTTTACTGACATCACAAGGCAAAAGATAGGTTGATCCCAAACTTTCGGCCAAAGGGGCGACCCTTTTTTTCAAGGCATCTCCCTGATAAGTAAAAACAAGCTCTGCCCCTTGTAACGCACAAGCACGCGATATTCCCCATGCTATCGAATGATTATTGGCCAAACCCATAATCAAACCGCGTTTTCCTTGCATCAAATTTCCCTTTACAGGCAAAACATCATTTTTCGTTATCATAACACCCCTTAATAGATTTTTTGTTTTTGTATGTCTTTTGACAATTAAAAAGTAGCCAGAACAATTCCTAAATTGGCATTCATTTTAAAACAAAAAAAAAAGAAAAGAAATCATTTTCATTATGGATACAATCTTTAGAGATTAAACCCAAACATTATCAAATAATACCCCTCAACTTTTTGTTTTAATTAAGCTCCAGCATTCCTGTCACAAAAATGTGATTCTTTTCAGCGCTCTATTTCAGCCTAGAATTCATTTTATCTATTAAAAAATCAAATAAGCGATTAATATCCAAGATTATACCCCGTTTATTTTAAGGAAAGGGAATAAACAATGCTTAGCGTCAAGAAAATACTCATTCCTATTCAAGGCACCCCTTTATCTGAATCTACTCTAACCACTGCCTATTACCTCTCAAAAAACTATAATGCTCATCTTGCCGTTATCCATATTCAACCCGATAGAAAAGACCTCATTCCGCTTACTAGTGAGGGATTGTCCGGATCCATGATTGAAGAGGTCATGAATATTGCCGCCTCAGAAAATCAAAAACGGTTAAAACTTGCCCGAGAAATATTCGATAATTTTATCGATAAATACAATATCGAATTAACCGACCCAGACCTTACTGAACCTGCTAAGGAAAAAATTACGGCCAGTTTCACCAATATGGTTGGACGGGAAAATGAATTAATTACCTACTGGGCACGCTTGTCCGACATAACAGTGATTTCTCACCCCGATTCAGACAGTGAAATTTCCTCTTCCGAAGCACTTCATACCCTATTATTCGATAGTGGCCGCCCCATCATTATCGCCCCAAAACAAAAACCCCTGACAACCGGCAAAAAAATCTGTATCTGCTGGAATGGCAGCGCAGAATCAGCCGCCGCCCTGCATGCAAGTTTGAGATGGCTTCATTATGCTGAACAGGTCTATATCCTATATACGAATGATTATGAAAATCATGGTAAGAAAATTCAAGATGTTGTTAACTATCTCAAATTCCATAACATTCAAGCAACTCCCCATCAATTGGGCAATGACAGGGATGTTGGAAATACAATCCTTTCAACCTGTAATGAGATAGGAGCGGACATGTTATGCATGGGTGCCTATTCCCACCCACGTTGGCAGCAGCTGATTCTGGGAGGGGTCACACGTTACATGCTTGAAAACGCCAATATATCTGTCTTGATGAATCGATAAAACATCATCTTCATTTATCCTTATGGTAAAAGGATAATTTTTCCTTTTACTATTTTTTTGTGTAATTATAAAAAATAATGTTATATATACATACTTGTATAGTTATAAAAAGGAATTATCTGTTGTGGTTTCTCAAGACAGGCAGGCCGATCAATCTGATTATTATGTTTTAACCGCAAATCGTCTTCTGGATGGGCGGGTTGTGTGGTTCACCCCGCAAGAACATTGGGGAATAATGCTGGAAGACGCCCAACTTTTTTCCAATAAGGAAAATGCCGAAAAAAAATTGCAGGAAATCATCCAGTCCAATACTGCCCATTTTTTAATTGATTTACATTATGTAGAATTAATAAACCCTTTCCATCCAGCATCAGCACGTGAAAATATTAGAGCGTTTGGTCCCAGTACACATCCTGAATTTAATCCACGCTCTATGCTCTATAATAAGATGATTATCAATGAAACAGTTTCCATCCCATGATACCGATTCAAACACCATAAAAGTCATTGGTCGTTATAACTATGACGAAATTGATTTTGATTTTTTAAAAGAAAGAATCAATCAATTCAGGTCACAGATTGAAAGACGGCTGAATGGTGAACTTTCTGAAGATGAATTTAAACCCTTACGATTGATGAATGGTGTATACCTTCAATTACATTCCTATATGCTTCGTGTCGCCATCCCATATGGTATTTTATCATCAAGAATGTTGCGCGGTTTGGCATATATTGCCCGTTACTACGATCGTGGATATGGTCATTTCACTACCCGTCAGAACATACAATTTCATTGGACAAAACTAGAGGAGGTCCCCGATATTCTAACGTATCTGGCATCTGTTGAAATCCATACCATCCAAACCAGTGGAAATTGTATCCGTAATATCACCAGTGATGAATTTGCTGGTGTGGCGCAAGATGAGATCTTGGATCCCCGTATTTATGCAGAAATTATGCGTCAATGGTCAACGCTTCACCCTGAATTTTCATTTTTGCCCCGAAAGTTCAAGATTGCTATAAGCGGCTCTTCAAATGATCGTATCGCTGCTTGTTTTTATGATATTGGCATATTAACCCGTCGCAATGAACAGAATAAACCCGTTTTTGAAATCTGGGTTGGTGGTGGCCTGGGCCGCATTCCGGTTAAAGGTAAAATCATCCGTGATGACTTGCCCCCTGAACATTTGCTCGCTTATCTTGAAGCCATTATCCGTGTTTATAATCTGCATGGAAGTCGAAATAATTTATATAAATCGAGAATCAAAATTCTTGTAGAGAATCTTGGTATAGATGCTTATCGCAAACAGGTTGATAAAGAATTTGATACCATGGATTTAGAACAATACCGTTTGTCTGACGATATCATAAATTCGATTCACAAACGTTTTGGTCATCCCAATCTTGCCGATATCCCAAACGCTTCTGAAACCATGAAAAAACATCAGCAAAACAATCCGGAATTTGACCGATGGGTAAAACATAACAGCCACCCTCATTTTCATAAAGATTATATAGCAACCGTCATTTCCCTTAAAAACATCGGGGAAACACCTGGTGACATGACAGCAGATCAAATGAATGCTCTGGCCAATCTGGCGGAGGAATATTCCTTCGGGGAAATTCGTGTGACTCATTTACAAAATCTTGTCTTGGGGCATGTCAGAAAAGACCAATTATTTTTTCTATGGCAGGCTTTGCAAAAATATCGGCTGGCAATGCCAAATCAGGGATTAATTACAGATATCGTCTGCTGTCCCGGACTTGATTACTGCTCCTTGGCAAATGCGCGGTCAACCTCTGTCGCCAAGGAAATAATGTCTCTATTTCAGGATATCCGTTTACAGGAAAAAATAGGTCCCATACATATTGGAGTCGATGGATGTATCAATTCCTGTGCCCATCATCATATCATGAATATTGGTGTTTTGGGGGTTAATAAAAAGGGGGAGGAATTCTATCAAATAAAACTTGGCGGATCTTCCTATAAAGGCAGAGCCGCAATAGGTGCCATACTAGGAGCGGCACTTACTGCGGAGGAAGCGGTTGATGCCGTTCGCAGGCTAATTGATTTTTATCTTGAGCAACGTCATGAAAATGAATATTTTATTGATACTTACAACCGCCTAGGTATCAGCCCATTCAAGGAAATTGTCTATGCTACTGCTTAAAGATGGTGAAATTATTGATAACCCCTGGATTGTAATTGAAAATAATTTACCAACATCGTTACCTGATTATCCGATCCTGTCGCAAACGCTTTTATCCACGCTTGACAATATCGATAAAATTCATCAACCACTTGGTGTTTTATTGCCATGCGATCAAGATATTGAACACTTAAGACCTTATCTTGAAAATCTCTCCCTTATTGTCCTGGAATTTCCCTCTTTTAAAGATGGCAGGGCTTTTTCACAAGCTCGCCAAATCAGAGAGCATCTAAAATTTACAGGAGAACTACGGGCAATTGGGCATATTCTTCCCGATCAATATCAATTTCTAACCAGGGTTGGTTTTACAACCATCTTGATCCCAGATAATGCCAATATAGCAAGTTGGAAAGAAAATAGACAGCATTTTACAATCGGTTTTCAGTCTTCCGTTTTAAAAGAGCCCAAACAGGGTTTGGTAAGAAAGCTTTAGGTCTCTTACAAGTAACGATATATTTTAAAATATACTGTTATCTAACTAATAAAATAAAATCTTGTTCAAATTGTACAATAGATTCCTATATCAATCATATGTAAATCTTTATCACCATCAGTTTCAAACAGCATTTTATCCATTTTCAAATGTTTGCCTCCATAAAAAAAATAATTCAAAATAGTTTAATCTTTATTTTAAGAGGTTATTTGAAACTAACCTTACAAACAACATGTTGGCAATTTGATATTGACCCGCAAGCACGCTCTTTACTTACTTGTAGGGATGGTCAACCCGCCCTTGTCATTTTTTGGCATGAAACCCTGATCCTTTCACCACGTTTATGGTGGTGGGCCTTACCTCAGAACCCTTATCTGACCCTATATGTACTTATTAGTAAAAATAATGATGGACGCCTCATCAGCAAAATTGTTAATCCCTGGCGAATATGGACAGTACAAGGATCTGCCAATAAAAACGGACAAGATAAAGGTGGGGCGACCGCTTTCCGCAAACTTCTAAAATTATCCAAAGCAGGTCATCTAATCGCCATCATGCCCGATGGGCCAAGAGGCCCACGCCATCATTTACATCCGGGATTGATCAAGCTTGCCTTACTTGCCAAAACCAAAATCGTACCTGTCGGAGCTTATTGCAGCTCAATACGCCTAAACAACTGGGATAAATTGATCGTCCCCTTACCGTTCGGTAAAGGAAAAATGGTTTGTCGCACACCTATCGAAGTCACAAAGAAAAATTATGATACAATTGAAACAGAAATCATTAACCAACTACATCAAGCCAACCAGCTGGCACAATCATGAAAATCATAATTAAGGATCATTTTCTTTTATCAGCCTGGACAGCATTAACGAATTGTTTGTCTCCCTTTTTACCATTTTATCTTCAAAACCGTTGCAAAAAGGGTAAAGAAATTCCCAACCGCCTTAAAGAAAGGCAAGGTTATCCTACCCTATCCAGACCTGCCGGTTCAATCATACAGTTTCATACCGCAAGTGTTGGAGAGCTTGTTTCCATTTTTTCGGTCATTCAAGCCATTCATATTCAGGATGCCAGCCAGAGTTTTTTGATTACAACAGGAACAGTTACCTCCTTTCGTATCTTAGAAAATTTCATATCGCATCATCCAATATTAGCCAGACATATTATTCATCAATTTATACCCCTCGATATTCCACAATGGATCAATCGTTTTTTAACTTATTGGCATCCATCCCTTATTGTTCTGGCAGAAAGTGAAATCTGGCCCAATCTTATCAAAGAGGCCTGCCAAAAAAAAATACCACTTGCTTTAATCAACGGACGCCTTTCCGATCGCTCATTAAAAAACTGGAAAGTTTGTCCATCCCTTATCCAAAACATTCTATCACGTTTTCAATGGATCGTTTCCCAATCTGAACATGACCAAAATAATTTTGCACATCTACAGATTACAACCGATTATTTGGGCAATTTAAAACAAACAGCACAAAAACTCCACTTTAATTCTCAAGAATTGGTCGAGTTAGAAAACCATTTTAATAATTCTCCAATCTGGCTGGCAGCATCAACCCATCCTAATGAAGAAACCCTTATTGCCAAAACGCATGCTGTATTAAGAAAAAAATGGCCCAACCTTATTACAATCATTGTACCACGCCATCCTGAACGAGGACAGGAAATCATTAATGAGATAGGAATGGTTGCCCAACGCAGTAAACATGAGCTTCCTTTTGAAAACGGTTTATGGCTCTGTGACACTTTAGGAGAGCTTGGACTATTTTACAGATTGGCTGACATTGTATTCATAGGCAACAGTCTTGATGTTGTTCATAAAGGGGGTGGACATAATCCATTTGAAGCTGCGCGATTAAATTGTACCATTGCAACTGGACCCAAAATACATAATTTCAGACAGGCTTATTATCATTTGCAGAAAGCGGTTACAATAATTCACACCATAGACGATCTGACAAACTGGGTTGATAAAATGCTGTCCAACCCACAATTGAGAAAAAAACAAGCCTGCCTGGCCTTGGAAATCATGGAACAAAAAAGCAATCTTGCTACGGATATTGGCACTCATCTTCTAAAATTAGCAAGGCAATCCATATGAAGGCTCCCTTTTTCTGGCAACAATATCCTCCCACATCAACAGCAAAAATTTTAACCCCCTTTTCGTTCATAACCTCACTTATCACCCGTTATCAAATAAACAAACCAGGCTGGCATGCCCCTATTCCTGTTCTCTGTTGTGGAAATTTGACTATTGGTGGCACAGGAAAAACTACCGTAGCGCTGGAAATGGGTCATTATTGCCAACAACAATCAATTCCTTTCGCCTTTTTGACACGTGGCTATAAAAGAAAAAGCAGAATTGCAGAACCATTTATGGTTGATCTCAATCAGCATAATGCCAAAGATGTTGGTGATGAAGCCCTTTTATTGGCCCGACTTGCACCAACGTGGATTGGTGGCAATCGAGCCGCATCGGCCAAAGCAGCAATAAAGAAAAGTCCTGTAAAATTACTAATCATGGATGATGGTTTGCAAAACCCTACCCTGTATAAAGATCTATCCATCCTAGTTGTTGATGGTGTAACAGGTTTTGGAAATCAAAGACTTTTGCCTGCCGGCCCTTTACGACAACCTGTTATACAAGGGCTTAAAACAGTCAAAACCTGTATTTTTATTGGCAAAGATAAAACAGGGCTTTTACCCATGATTTCATCCCATGTACCTGTTTTCAGGGCAAATCTAACAATGAATCCTGCCATTCGACGGTTTTCTAATCAATCTGTTATCGCCTTTGCAGGCATTGGACGACCTGAAAAATTTTTTCAAACCTTAAAAGATAACCAACTTATCCTTTCAAAAACAATTTCATTTCCAGATCATCATCATTACTCAAACAAAGACCTAAACAAGCTTGTATCACTTCATCACCATTATCAATTGCCCCTGGTAACAACACCCAAGGACTATGTGAGGTTACCAGATCAATTCAGACCTTTGGCCACTCCACTAGAGGTTTGTTTGACATGGCACGATCCCGCATCTTTACAAAAGCTATTTCATATGATTCATTTCTAACCAATTTACTTTTCAAGATTTCTCTATATCTTTTCTATGTAATCTTTTAGACTGTCATCCATTCCGTTTTAGTAAAATCCATTCAATAAAAATTTCCTTCATGTCCTTGCCCTTACCATCCCGTCAGATTATTTCCAATTGGTTGAAACAATGTTTATATTACGGTGAATATCTGATCGCTGAAATTTGTATAAACCTGTTACAAAAACTTTCTCCAGAACAAGCCTCCAATCTAGGTGGATGGATTTGTCAAAAAATTGGCACGAAACTTCCCGTTTCCAAAATAGCTGATAGAAATCTAAAATTTGTCATGCCTGATCTGTCCTTGCAGGAAAGACAAAAAATTATAGCAGGCGTATGGGAAAATCTTGGAAGAACAGTTGGAGAATTTCCACATCTTGCTAATCTTGAACAAAATACCAAACAAGGTGCGGGCTGGGAAATCATTGGGGAAAATTATTTAATTGGACAGGCAAAGCGTAAAGGACCGGTTTTATTTGTATCAGGTCATCTTGGAAACTGGGAAATGTTGCCACCGGGGGTTGCACAATATGGGGTTCCTTTTTCTTCTTTTTTCCGTGCAGCTAGCAACCCCTATGTAAATGAGCTTATCCTTCAATTACGATATCAAGCCATGCAACAAAAAATTCCCATGTTTGCAAAGGGAGCAAAAGGGGCAAAACAAGCATTAAGACACCTTTTACAAGGAAAAAGACTTGGTGTTCTAAGTGATCAGAAGATGAATGATGGCATTCGGGTTAATTTTTTTGGAAAACCTGCAATGACCTCTTCCGCTGTTGCAAGCCTGGCCCTGAAATTACGTTGTCCCATCATTCCCGGTTATGTAAAACGACTTGGACCTGCAAGGCTGCGCATTATTGTCGAAACACCCATTGATTATTCGGATCTGGTCGAAAACAATATAGAAAATGTTCGAATATTAACCCAACGCATAAATGACAAAATTGAAGAATGGATAAGGAAACAACCAGAACAATGGCTCTGGCTGCATAAAAGATGGCCAAAAGAATACTATAAACCCTAATGTGTCATACTGCCCGATGTATTATCTTTTGGAGTTGAAATCATTTTTGCTCCACCAAAGGACTGAATTTCAAAAATCTGTAAATCACGTTTTACTGTTCCATCGGGATGCAGGGCAAAAAAGCCATCAATACCATTAAATCCATCCGGTCGCGTTAGATTTTCTATTGAGAAACCACCTGGACGTTTTCTCAAACTGTTTGCCAATGCAGCTGAATCATAGGTGAAGTCCGCTAGGGGTTTTGGGGTTTGTCCATATCTTGCCATATATTGCCGGATAAATTCCTGACGTTTGACCGGATTGGGCGCGACATACCAGGCCCCTTTTAATTTTCCCAACTTACCGGCAAAAGATGACCATAAAGTAGGTCCCATAATCCTGACCTGGCTTGTAGAAACCTGCACTTCATTCATCGCATTGATAACAGACTGCAACTGTAATCCTGTATCAGCCAAAAGCAAGGCGTCAAACGGAGGTTTATCCAGTTTCAGTTTTTTTGTCTCGACCTTTTTTTCAGGTTTTGAAGGAATAAGTTCATTTTGTAAACTATCTCCATCTTCCTTGGATCCATTCGCTGCAGTGGTATCAGTTGAATTCTGGTTTTGAGAGTTTATTTTAGCCGCTTCCATTCTTTCATCAAAATTTGACATTGATTTCAATTTTTGTGTGATGTCAGACAGGTCAGCCGCATGATACACGATTGTGGGTTGCATCAATCCCTGATCAGAGCAGCTTTTAATTAATCCATCTGCCATTGCCCGACCAAAACTGTTATCAGGTAAAAAAGCTGCAAATTTCATTCGCCCTTCATTTTTGGCTGCTTTTACCAAAGTTTCAATTTGCTGATTTTGCGTAATTCCAAAAATCCACACATTTGAAGATGCAATTGAAGCATTACTGCTATAGGAAAGAACCGGAATATTGACCGCACCTGTCACTGCTGCAACCTCTGTTGTATCCTTAGCTGTCAAGGGACCAAGAATAATGCCATCACCTGCCTCAATGGCTTTATGGGCTGCTGCAGAAGCCCCACCCGTTTCTGCCGTATCATGAACGTCGAGTGCAGAGGGTTCATCAATGGCGAGCCGGGCGGCTTTTAACATATTGTTTCCCAATCCGCCATTTCTCCCCGTCAAGGGAAGAAGAAGCCCAATTTGTTTTTTGGAAGGTTGTTGCAAATTTTGAGTAGGTGTCGTAATAGGAGTATTATTATCACTATGACTAGAAGAACAAGCTGCCAGCAAGCATACAGGGATAGTGACCTTTAACAAATTTGCCATAAAAGAATTCAATCCCAAACAATTTTGTTTAAAAGGTATTTTCTGCTCTATCAATAGTATTCTCCTTTGATTTAATCAAAATCTGATTATCAGTTATTATTAAAATGCAAAAACAAAATATTCAATCAAATATTAACACAATCCAATCAAACAGGCTTTTACATAATCGTACCATTGAAAATAATGCTCGATTTTTTCTGGTTTCGACACCAATTGGCAATCTTGGTGACCTAAGTTTTCGTGCCAAAATGATTTTACAGGAATGCGATTTGATTTTGTGTGAAGATACACGGGTCAGTGCAAAACTTCTATCAACCTATGGTATTACAACCCCAACCGAATGCCTGCATCAACATAATGAAACCCATCGTATCCATCATGTTTTAAATTTACTTCACCAGGGTAAAAAAATTGCATTGATTTCTGATGCTGGCACCCCTTTGGTATCTGATCCAGGATATCAACTAACCCATGCTGTCATAAAAGAAAATATTAAAATTACAGCCATTCCAGGCGCAAATGCAGCTTTAATGGCATTAACTTTATCAGGACTTCCACCACATCCCTATTTATTTATTGGTTTTCCGCCACCAAAATCAACAGCTCGGCAAAATTCTTTTGCTATCTTAAAGGCAGTAGAAAATATAGGACTGACCCCAACCTATATCTGGCATGAAGCACCCCATCGATTGATCGATATGCTAAAAGATTTGAAAGAGGTTTTTGGCGAAAATCGTGAGGCAGCCGTAGCTAGAGAATTGACAAAAAAATTCGAAGAAATTCAACGTGGTACTTTAAAATCTTTGCTTGATCAATTTTCCCAAATCTCACCAAAAGGTGAAATGATTGTATTATTGGCCCCCCCCTCTTCAGAAAAAAATAACCATGATATGATAGATCTTGATGCAAATCTTATTGAGGCCTTAAAAACAATGTCCATTAAAGACGCTGCCCAAGTTGTGTCCACCGCTCTTCACTTGCCCAAAAAAATTGTTTATAAACGTGCGCTTGAACTGCAAAAAATATAATCCTTATTCATCATCCTTAAAATGAATGTTAAATAACTCATCAGAAACAGATTTTTTAGGATGAAGGTCATACAGGTCAACTTTGGTAACCTGACCCTGCGCATCAACAACCTCCCATCCTCTTAAAACCATATAATTTTGATTGAATATCAACGTCAAGCTTCCTTCTGAAGGAGAGGCCGTCCTGACAACCGTGACCTGAATTAAACCATTTTCCTTTTCATATTTAACAATCGTGACATCTCCGGAAAAATGAAGATCCGGCTTTAATAACAGTCCTAATGGATTTTGATCAATTGGAATGGTGGTTGTTTGACCAACAGCTCCATCATGAAAAACCATTTTCCCTTCATTCGCTACCAACAATAATTGACTGGGTTTATCATATTCAAACCTGATCCGCCCTGGACGCTTGATCCAAACCTGTCCAGTGCTTCGTTGACCATTCGGGGCAATCTGCTGAAAATTGGCTTTCATTATTGTCAGATTATCAATCCAATTTTCCAACTGCTGAATATTATTTAGCTGCTTGGACGTCAGTGTCACACCCGTCATTGCATTCCCTGTCTTATCCTGAGCAAAAGCAAGATTTCTTAAACCAACCATTTCCAAAACGGTAATAAAACAGCAAATGGAAACAACTTTCAACAATCGCATGGCAAAACCCTTTTAGCAGAAATGTAATTATTGTTACAGACTTGCCTGCACAATACGATAACTTACATCAGGTGTAATATTTTTTCTTTCCCCCAATGCGGTCATATGATGTCTCTTTAATTGCTCAATTACCTTTTCCGCAGCATTATTATCAATATCATATTCGTGTAAATAGGTTTTTACACCAAAACTTTCAAAAAATTCCCTTGTTTTCCTGATTGCTTCATCAATAATCTTTTCATCACTATATCCTGTTAATCCCCATACTCTCTTACCATATTGAAGAAGTTTTTCACGTTTATCTTGACGCATTTCCTCTAATAAGGATGGAAGTACAATCGCCAAAGTCTGCCCATGATCAAGACCATACAAAATTGTCAGTTCATGTCCAATCATATGAGTGGCCCAATCTTCCGGAACCCCTGCGGCAATCAAGCCATTTAGGGCCATTGTTGCTGCCCATACAAAATTTGCGCGAGATTCATAATCCTCTGGATTATTATAGGTCTTTGGACCCTCTTCAATTAAAGTTAACAAAATCCCTTCAGCAAAACGATCTTGAATGGATCCATTAACTGGATAAGTCAAATATTGTTCTGTAGTATGGACAAAAGCATCAATAATTCCGTTTGCAACTTGCTTTTTCGGTAAACTGAATGTTTTCGTTGGATCCAGAATAGAAAATACAGGATATAAAAGCTCGTTTTTAATCGGCAATTTATCTTCTGTTGTCTTCCGTGAGATAACAGCATTACTGTTCATTTCCGAACCTGTTGCCGGTAAGGTCAAAACAAATCCGAAAGGAACAATCTGCTGAATATCTTTTCCACCATCAAGTACCAATTTCCAAGGATCATCCTTGCAATGTACTGCCCCGGCGATAAATTTGGTCCCGTCCATGACAGATCCTCCGCCAACGCCCAATATAAAATCAAAATTTTCCTGACGAATTTTCTCAACAGCTTTCATGAGAGTTTCAAAAATAGGATTGGCTTCTATTCCTTCAAAAATCTCGACATGACGACCACCCAATGCCTTTTGTACCTCAGCAAGGGTTCCATTTTTGCGAACACTGCCCCCTCCTATAGTAATTAGTACTTTTGCATTTTTAGGAATTAAGCTGTTCAATTTTTCAATTGTATTTTGTCCGAAAACGATACGTGTTGGATTATAAAATTCAAAATTTTGAATCGACATGACTAAATTCCTTTTATAAAATCAATTTATTAATTTACAATATTCAACCTTAATGACTCAAAGAACAATAAAATTAATTTTTTATCTTCCCTAAATCATAGACTCTTTCATAATTCGCCTTACATCTCCCCTCCAAACCGTTTCATAACGGTGTAACCAATATTCAGACTGGGTTGGACCTCCCTCAGCAATTTCAAATAGGGGAATCAGATACTTGGTTTCATCATCACCATTCTCATCCTTAAAATTGCGATTTTTCAATCCTTGTTGAGCCAACTGAAGAAGACGCCTCATAAATTCCCTAAGGTTTTCTCTACCGATTGATGCTGACAATCCCTGTCCGATCACTTTATTTCTTAAAGCTTTATAGACAGACCATTCCTGTTCCCTGACCAGCTTTTCCACGGCCAGCAACGTTGAAGAATCATACAATAATCCCGTCCAGAAAGCCGACATTGCAATCATCATTTCCCTTGATCCTGCATCCGCACCCCGCATTTCAAGATATTGTTTCAAACGGACATCAGGAAAGGCGACTGTTATATGGTTTTTAAAATCTCCCATGGTCAGTTTCTCATGCTCCAAACCCGCAGGTGTTCTACCCTGTATCCATGCCCGAAAAGATGCCCCGGAAACATCAATCATCTTACCATGACGAATGACAAAATACATCGGCACATCCAACAGCCACTCGATATAGTGTTCGAAACCAAAATGATCGTCAAAAAAAACATCGGGCATACCTGCACGCTGATTATCCGTATCTGTCCAGATATATGCACGCATTGACTGCAACCCGCTCGGTTTTCCTTCATAAAAGGGTGAATTTGCAAATAGAGCGGTAAATATGGGCTGTAAAGCCAAAGATACACGCATTTTACGTGCCATGTCTTTTTCTGAAGAAAAATCCAGGTTGACCTGAACTGTACAAGTTCTTGTCATCATATCCAGGCCAAGTTTTCCAACCTTTGGCATATAGGCTTTCATAATTTCATATCGCTTTTTGGGCATCCAGGGCATTTGGTCACGTCGTGCAAACGGATGAAATCCCAAAGGAGAAAATCCCAATGCCAAAGAGTCAGCAGCACGATGCATATCCTGAAAATGCAAATCCATTTCCCGGCGCGTTTCATGCAAAGTTTCAACAGGCGCCCCAGATAGCTCAAATTGTCCAGCCGGTTCAAGGGAAATCGAACCCCTGTCACCATTAAATCCGATAAGGTTATTCATATCGTAAAGCGGCTGCCAGCTTTCATGCTGATCTTGAATATTTTTTAAAACATCCTCTATTCCATCCGGTTTATAAGCGGGAGGGAATAAATAATCACGATCATTCTGAGAATTAATGAATCCAAATTTTTCATGCTCAGTACCAATACGCCAATTTTGAACAGGTTTACATCCACCGGCCAAATAATCAGCCAATTGTTTTACGGAAGTTACTAGAGTCTGATCATGATCAATTAAACTGGACATATACAATCTATCTACATTTACATTTTTAAAAAAGAAGTAATTATTATACTATATTAAGCTTTTACATAAGGAAATAATTTTGCAAGTCCTGCAGCAATAGCTGTTTCCGCTTTTAAAACAAGATTTCCCAAGGATATAGGAAGTATAAATTTATAAGAAAGTAATTTTTCGATTTCACATTCATCAAACCCTCCTTCGGGACCAATAAGGAGCCCTTCGTTTCCATTATATAATGGTTGAAAAGTTGCATCAATCTTTCTTTCATTTCCACGCTCTAGCGCTATCAGCAAAGGCTTGTCCTGTGGCCAAACATCACAAATTTCGAATAGGGAACAAAGTGACCTTATTTCGGGAATGGTCAAACGGTTACTTTGTTCTGCAGCCTCTTTGGCGATAGCCAGTAACCTTTCATCTTTAATTCTTTGACTGTTTGTTCGCAATGTCTGAACAGGCTGAATAATTCTGACCCCCAATTCAGTCGCCATACGAACAGCCAAATCTGTTGCATCTCGTTTCAAGGGTGCAAAAAGCAAGGTTGGTCCATGAGCAAGAATGGGTAACCTTACCTGCTCCAACAGATGAACAACCCCTTTGTTTTTGGATATATGCTCTATTTCACCAATCCACTCTCCATCTCGGTTATTAAACAAAATAACTCTGCCACCTTTTTTCAATCGTAAAACATTTCCTAGATAATGAACAATTGTAGCGGATAAATAACAAGGTTCATTTGCAACCAATGTTATAGATTGATCTAAATCAATATAGATACGCGGTACAAAAGACATTCATTCCACCATTCTGTAACAAAATATTCAAACAATCTTTTTCTAGTAAAAAAACAGTTTTATACTATAAAATCCATAAAGCTTTTACACCATCCTCGATATTCAGGCACAAATTTGCCTTTTGGAATTAACTGTGAATCAAAAATCATCATATTCTGATATCAATTTATCAAGTTGGATTAATTTTTTACCGTCTTCCTTAAAACCTTATGCCATTTTATCCAGACTGGATCGCCCGATTGGAAACTGGCTTCTCTTTATCCCGGGGTTATGGGGAATCCTATTACCCCATCAAATCAATTGGGCAATACGCTTAAAACTCATATTTCTTTTTGCGCTGGGCAGTATCATCATGCGCAGCGCCGGTTGTGTTGTAAATGATATATGGGATCGTGATTTTGACCGTCAGGTTGCCAGAACACAACAAAGGCCCCTTGCAAATAATACAATTTCCCTAAAAAGAGCAGTTTGTTTTTTACTTGTTCTCTTGGCTCTTGGTTTTCTCGTTTTATTACAGCTAAATCCGCTTTCATGGCTTTTGGGCGCTTCCTCCCTAATTCTTGTTGCTCTCTATCCTGGTGCAAAAAGAATTTTTGCTTGGCCACAACTTGTTCTGGGATTTACATTTGGATTTGGTGCCCCCCTTGGATATACCGCCGCTACAGGCTGTTTATCCTGGTCCCAATTTGCGTTATATGCCGCAACTATTTTTTGGCAAATCGGTTTTGATACTATTTACGGATATCAGGATATAGAAGATGATCAACGAATTGGTGTCAAATCAACCGCCCGATGGGCCGGGGAGGCAGGAAAGATTTTCGTGGGTACAAATTATGGCTTTTGTATCATAATGTTATTGATTGCCATGATTTTAAATCAGAATAGCTGGGTTTCTTTCTGTGCCCTTCTCTTACCCTTGAGCCATTTTATATGGCAGCTTAAAAACTTTGACTTATGCAACCCAACCTGTTGCCTAATATTGTTCAAATCCAATCGTGATGCCGGTATATTGATCGCCCTGGCTTTATTAATGGGAAATATTTTTCAATGAATCCGGCACTATTCCAAAAATTTATTTCCGATTATACCATTTTAAAAGAAGTTGATTTTGTTCCGGAAATTTCACTTTATCAAGCCAGTGATATTACACCTATTTGGCAAGCGACTGAAAACTGGCTTGCCGAGCAAAATATTGAACCGCCTTTCTGGGCTTTTGCCTGGCCTGGAGGAAAAGCACTCGCACGGTATATTATAGATCATCCTCGATTTGTTAAACAGAAAAAAGTCCTGGATTTTGCAGCAGGATGTGGAATTGCCGCCATTGCAGCGGGCAAAAACAACGCGCAATTTATTGAAGTCGCAGATATTGACCCTCTGGCACAGCAAGCGTGTGCATCAAATGCAAAGGCCAATCATATTCTTCTAGATAAAAATTCCAAAAATATTGTTGGACTACCCTGTCAATGGGATCTGATTCTTTGTGGTGACGTTTGTTATGAAGCCCCAATGACCAGGCATATCTGGCCCTGGCTAAAAAAATGTGCCGCCACCGGTGCACAGGTCATTATTGCAGATCCTGGACGTAATTATTTACCCAAAGAAGAACTTTTCCCTATTCATGAATATAATATTCCGACAACAATGGAACTGGAAGATTGTACCAGTCGTCACACGATATTATATCAACTCACCCTCTAGATTTCCAAATCAGAAATTGACATATCCGGCCGTTCCCACCAATGACCTTGTCCATTTTTCGATTGGGGAACAAAATCAAAAGGATTGCCCGAAAAACTGACCGTATTTGTCGGGGTTTCCTTGATATCGATTTTAAAACAATATAAGCCGGTTTTTTCTGCATCCAAAATTGTATTGACCTTGATCATTAATAAACAAGCCATTAATTCAGTTGTTGGATCACCTGGTGTCACGACTAAATGCCTTACACGTTTTGGTTCATTTTTGATAAACCAGGGCAAAAGGGGATCATCTTCTGAAAGCTGAAAAGAATGATCTATGGAACCATCCACAAATTGATGCCATTTCTTTTTTGCATAATAGAAAGGAAGGACCATATTTGCAGAACCATCCAGTCTTTCCGCTTCATGAGCCTTTAAATAAACGCTCACCTCTTCATTATGCCCATGCGGTGTGGCACAAATATCTCCAGCCCCGTGAATCAAACGATGCCCCATAGAATAACGACGAGTAAAAACCAAATCAAACACCAAACATTTCCTTTTGCCGCAAATAGGTCTCCCATCCAGCCTGACGTAATTCGCAGGCAGGACAATGACCACAACCATATCCCCATTCATGATAATGGGTACGATCGCCCAAATAACAACTATGCGTTTCCTTATTGATTAATTCAATAAGTGAATCATTTCCCAAAGTTTCAGCCAATTTCCATTCTGCAGCCTTGTCAAGCCACATTAATGGTGTATGCAAAACAAATCGCGTATTCATTCCCAGATTAAGCGCAACCTGCAAAGCTTTTAACGTATCGTCCCGACAATCAGGATATCCTGAAAAATCTGTTTCACACATGCCACCAACCAAATGCCGCAAATTTCTTCTGTTTGCAATAATCGCGGCATAAGTTAAAAAAAGTAAATTCCTTCCAGGAACAAAGGTCGAAGGTAATCCCTGCTTATTCCATTCAATTTCGGTTTCCCGCGTTAAGGATGTATCAGAAATCGCTCCCAAATCTGATAATTTCAAAATATGATCCTCTCCAAGACGCTCTCTCCATTCCGGTTGAATATTCAAGATCTTTTCGCGAATTACCGAACGGCATTCCATTTCCACAAAATGACGTTGTCCATAATCAAATCCTAGCGTCTCGACAATTGGGAAATGTGTCAAAGCCCAGGCCAAACAGGTTGTTGAATCCTGGCCTCCCGAAAATAAAACCAGGGCCCCTTCTGAAAAATCTGCTGTTTTTTTCATTATGGAATTCCTATTAATTTATGTGTTTGCAATGAAAGGTACCATTTTGGATTATCCTGACAGTATTGGATTGCCTGACGCAAATGTTTATCTCTCTGCTCATCATCCCTAGGCTGCAAACGAAAACTCTTAAAAGATAATGATTCAAATTTCTGGGGATCCATCGCTTCTTGCGGATACACTAATTTCAATTCATCCCCATGCATTTGCATTAGGGCAGCCCCTTGTTTGGGACTTACACAAATCCAATCCACCCCTTTTGGTACAGGCATCGTTCCATTTGTCTCAACAGCAATAAAAAAACCTTTTTTCTTCAGAACATCAATCAAGGATTTATCTAGCTGCAACAAAGGTTCCCCTCCGGTAAAAACAACAAAACGATAGGAAGTGTCCCTTTCTCCCCAATGTTTTTCAATAGCTATGGCCAACGAATTTGCATCTTCAAATCGTCCACCACCAGAACCATCCATTCCGACAAAATCTGTATCACAAAACTGACAAATCGCAGTAGCTCGGTCTTTTTCCTGTCCGGACCACAAGTTACAACCGGAGAAACGGCAAAAAACCGCTGTCCTGCCTGCAAAATAGCCTTCTCCCTGCAAGGTAAGAAAAATTTCTTTTACTGCATAGCTCATTATCTTAATTTCAAAACTGTTCAAACAATCAATGAAGTATTCTAGTACCATATAATTTTTTATCTTTTAAAGATAAAATTTATTACAGGTTTTCCTTGTATACAAAATTTGAAATTGTTTCGAATGGAAATTCGAATACACTATATATATGAAATAATTCTTTAATTTCTAACCAAACTTTAAAATTTATTCTTCAATTTAATATTCTTATTTTTTCAAACCTATGACAATAAAATGAAAAAAACGACACTTAATGCATTGCAATCATTTTTAGCCGTAGCACGAAATAAAAGCTTTACAAAAGCTGCAACTGAATTAGGAATAACTCCATCAGCTTTAAGCCATATAATCAAAGATCTTGAAGAACAACTTGGTTTACGATTACTCGCCAGAACGACACGCAATGTTTCTCCAACCAAAATTGGTGAACAATTAATAACATCGGTTGGATTTCATTTAAATCAAATAAATTTGGAACTTGAAAAGCTCAATGAATTACGTGGTAAACCAGTAGGTACTATAAGAATAACTTGTACTGATGATTCTATTGAAATGTGTCTAAGACCTCTTTTAAAAGATTTTTTTATACAATACCCTGATATTATCTTAGAATTACATATCAATTATGAATTTATAAATATTATAGAACATAAATTTGATGCCGGTATTCGTCTTGTAAATTCCATAGACAAAGATATGATTGCTGTTCGTATAGGAACCAATTGGCGCATGGCTGTAGTCGGGTCTCCTGATTATTTTCAACAAAATTCATTTCCAACAACCCCATATGAATTGATCCATCATAAATGCATCAATATTCGACATAATAATTCCGGAAACATTTATGCCTGGGAATTCAGAAAACATAATGAAAAATTCACGGTCAAAGTTAATGGGCCTCTCATTTTAAATAGCAGTTTACAAATGTTGAATAGTGCCCTTGATGGAATAGGTTTGGCCTTTATTCCCCAACCACTTGCTGCACCTTATTTACACAATGGTCAATTACAAGAGACATTGAATGATTGGTGCCCTGTTTTCCAAGGATTTCACCTATATTATCCCAATCGTAGAAATATGTCGTTAGCCTTTTCTAATTTTATTCAAGCTATTCGATATAGAGATTAAATCAATTTCTATTAACAATTTACTTGAAAAATTTGAATCAATATCAAGAAATTCATACAGATGATCTTGAAATTCAATATTTTTATTTGTGATTTTTTCTCATAACCACATAAAACTTATTAAATCTAATCACGTTAATCTATTCCCTTTATAATTAAATCCATCCGCAATTTTTAAATCATCCATTCTATTGATTTTATTAAAAAATCTACGACACGAATTGAAAATACATTTACAAATCTAGGAATACAGATAATTAAAGCCATACGAATTCATAATTATGGTGATCCAAATGTTTTAAATTATGAAGAGATACCTATTGTTCATCCCAAAGCTGGAGAGGTTCTTATCCGTAATCGAGCAATTGGAGTCAATTTTGTCGATATTTATTTAAGAAAAGGGATTTTTAATACACCACTTCCATTTATTCCAGGTAAAGAGGGGGCTGGCGATATTATTGCCATTGGTGAGGGAGTAAAAGATTTTTCCGTTGGGGATCGAGTAGCTTATATCGAAACCTTGGGTGCTTATGCAGAACAAACAATTGTTCCTGTACATTTTCTTGTACCCTTGCCTGATAATATCTCTTATGAAACTGCAGCCGCATCCTTACTCAAAGGATTAACAGCCCGGTTTTTAATCCGACAAACCTTTCAAGTTAAAGCAAACCATATTCTTTTAGTGCATGCGGCGGCAGGTGGTGTTGGACGTATCCTGACACAATGGGCCAAACATCTTGGAGCAATTATTATCGGTACCGTTGGTTCTTCGGAAAAAATCAGAATTGCCAAACAAAATGGTTGTGATTATGTAATAAACTATAATGAATGTGATTTTGTGACACAAGTTAAAACCATCACTCATGGTCAGGGATGTCATGTTGTTTATGATAGTATTGGTAAAAAAACCTTTCCTGGTTCACTGGATTGCCTGCGTCCTTTTGGTTGTTTTGTTAGTTTTGGCTTTTCTTCAGGACTTATTCCGCCTTTTGATATTCTAACTTTATTAGAAAAAGGATCGCTTTATGCAACTTGGCCTGGCTTAACAACATATCTTTCCAAACGTTCCGACGTGCTTTCCATGAGTAAAGAGTTTTTTGATATTGTTTCAAATAATATTGTAAAAATTCAATCACCTTTTCAGTTATCTTTAGCACACGCTGCTGAAGCCCATCAGCGACTTGAATCACGCAAACTCACAAAAGCCACTGTACTGATTCCCTAAACAAAAGAATAAATAATAATTTTCATTAAATTGCTACTAGGAAAAAGGAATTAAAAAATGACTATAAATCAAAATAAACGTTTTACTGATAAAGTTGCCTTTATTACAGGTGCAGCAGGAGGTATTGGTAAGGCCACAGCCCTTGCTTTTGCAAGAGAAGGAGCAAATATAATTTTAGTGGATCTGGACGAAATTAGGTTGGAGGAAACCGTAAACCTTATTGAAAAAATTGGGCAACATGCCTTGGCTATTACTGCTGATGTAAGAAATAGCCAACAGATAAAAAATACTGTCGATCGTGCAGTTGCCACGTTTGGTCATATTGATCTAGCATTTAATAATGCTGGTGTTGAACAACCTGTTGGACCGATTGGTGAAGTTACAGAAGACGATTGGTACCATTATATTAATATAAACCTAAATGGTGTTTTCTTATGTATGAAATATCTTATTCCAGTTATGCTTAGGAATGATGGAGGATCAATCGTTAATACTTCTTCCAGTGCAGGCATTATTGGTATTAAAGGGCAAGCTGCTTATGCCGCGACTAAATTTGGTATTATCGGTCTTACCAAATGTGCCGCACTTGATTATGCAAAATCAAACATTCGGATCAATGCCATTTGTCTTGGTATTATTGACACGCCAATGATTGAGCGATTCAGTGGTGGTACGCCTGAAGGAAAAGCTCGTGTAATTGCTCAAGAACCTATTGGCCGTCTTGGTAGACCTGAGGAAATCGCTGCTGCTGTATTATGGCTTAGTTCCAAAGAAGCTGCCTTTACTACTGGTCATGCCATGATTGTGGATGGTGGTCAGACTATTGGTATCAATTAAATATAATTGATTTTGTAAATCCTTATTTATAAAATCAAATAAAAATAAACTAAAACACTATTATATTGCCTATAAATAAAATATCTATTTCAAAAAAAGGTAGTTTTACAAAACTCAAAGGCAAAACGGTTATTGTTACGGGAGCAGATAGCGGTATAAGTAAAGCAATCGCACTTAAATATTTAGAAGAAGATATCAAGTGTGTTCTTGTCGATTTAAAAAACCTTCATGAATTGCACTTTATTACTTGAAGATCAATTTATTACTCTACACTGCTGATATCAGTAAAAAAGAGGATATATAACAAATTCTGTCAACCACTCTCCAAAACTTTAATAAAGTTGACATTTTATTTAATAGCGCAGGAATTTTTGACATGCAACCTTTATGGGATGAATCATGAGATGTCTTTGATCAATTATTTACCGTTAATGTAAAAGAATCATTTTTTTCTTATGCAAACTGTTGCCAAACAAATGGTAGAACAAAATGAAGATGGAAAAATTATCAATCTGTCATTTCAGGCTCCTCCCTTTGGGACGAATGGATTACCAGAAAATTTTATGGGAGCAGCTTTGTTTCTGGTATCTTCTGACTCAAATTATATAACAAACCAGACATTAAATATTGATGACGAGAATTATATGAATTAATTACAAAAACTGTCAAAATAAATATTACTGACAGTTTTGTTTTATCATAATCTAATTTTCCAAAATAATCTGATCATATTCTAGTTCAGTTCCATTTTCTTGAAATTTGACTCTTTCCTCTTTTGAAGGCTGTTTCACTTTAATCAATAACGTTAATAAGGCGGCAAAAACATATAGCCCCATATAAATTCCGATTGCTCCTCCAACCCCCAAGAAAGGTACCGCTGTAGTGGCAATAGCCGGACCAAGAAAATTGCTCAATCCAGCTGACAAATTATATATTGAAATTGCCGCCCCTTTATGATGCGGTTCCAGAGTTGTAAAAATAGCAGTCATAGGCATAAAAGAAGCAACCGTAATTCCAAACAAAATTGCCGGTATCATTGCCATCCAAATATTATGACCATATGTTATTGGAATGTAATAAAAACTGAAACAGGCAAAAACACCACCAATACAACCAACCCAGCGTACTTGCTGTAACCAACCAATATAATCTGCCAAAATACCCCATAAAATATTTGTAAAAATCGTAACAAACAAAAATAGTGTCCAGATATTTTGCCATTCAGTTTTAGAAAATCCCAATCCATGATCCTGGGATGTTTTTCCAACTAAAAACCAAGGCATTACAACGGCAAATCCAAATAAAGGTGTCGTATTAATGATACGAACCAGCGCAGCCATAAATATATTCTTGTTTCTGAATAAGATGGTAATTGCCTGACCTAATTCAGCTGTTTTCTCTTTAAAAGTCAGATTGGCTTTTTCCTTGTTGGTCCTTGCATTATGCAACGTAATTAATGCAATCAGTCCACCGACAATAAGCCAACCCAGAGACATCCATAAAATATTATATTCCCCAATAACCGGATTTATAAATCCTGGCAAAAAACCACCTATAACACCAAACCCAACAGAATATGCCGCCTAAAACCATCCCATTGCATTAGAAATTTGCAATTTATCAACATTGTAAATAACAAGCACAACAAAAGAATATAAAAACAAAGAATAGCCAAGTCCTCGAATGCCATAAAAAATCACCATCATCCAATAATTGTGATAGGTGAGGCCAAATATCATGAAGAATATATGCATGGCTGCCCAAATGGCAAATCCTGCAAACACATCGCTTTTTGTGGAGTAATAATTTCCGCAACAACCCCAGAACACCATGCGGACAAGGCAACCATTAACCCATAGACAGCAAAGACAAAACCTGACTGTGCTTCAGAAAATCCTATATCAGTTATATATTTCGATAAAAAAGCGGCCTCAAATCCATCCCCGGCCATAAATATCGCAATTGCAATATATCCCCAAATCAAAGGAACCATCATAAAACCAAATAAAGGCTTTTCTGTATTCATAAAAATAATCCTTTATCCATAAGGTTAAAGAATTATTATAAATTCAATTTATTGTTATTATAGATTTACTTTCGTAATTTTCCATATATATTTGCTAATACTTTTTTATAATAATTTTAATATTTAAACGTTATATTGCTTTGCTGTTTATTAGTTATACAAAGCAATATAATCAAGAATTCATGTGATGATCAGAATTGTATTGCAGTTATACAAGCAATCGCACCAAAAACAATACCTGGAGCGTTTGAGATTGCCACGGGCCAGTCTTTGATTTTAACAGCGTACCAAACCCATAATGCACCATTTACAGCAGCCACAGCCGGTTGATAGGGAGGTGTAATTTGACCATGAAGATTATCAATAATCTGAAAAACATATGAAACATACATACAACATGCCGTTAAGGTGGCTATCCAACCCACAATATGAATGTATTTGGGAATTTGATCTTTTTCTAACATTTTTATTCTTTACCTTAGAATTATTGCAAGTTTTCTATTACGAAAATTAGTTCGAAAAATTATTTTATTGATAAAACAATGCAGTAATCGCAGCGATAATTCCAAATAAAATTCCAGGAGCATTCGCGATCGCTACGGGCCAGTTTTTGACACGTACAGCATACCATACCCACAGTATACAGTTTAAAGCAGCCACAGCGGGCTGATAAGGCGGAGTTGGATGACCATTAAGATTATTGATAATTTGAGGAATATAAGATACATACATAAAACATGCCGTAAGAATTCCGATTGTGCTTACAATATGTAAATATGTGGGAATTCGTGTATTGGTCATTTTGCAACTTTCACAATAATAAGTTTAGAATTGTATCGTAGTATTCACCTTTATATATTTACGAAGGAAAGAAAAAACAATTAATAACATTAATTTATATTACAACAATAACTTTAATTAACAAATATTTTTTAAAATATAAAGATTAATTACTCTATATTTTTTATAATACTATTAAAATCCTGATATATTTCATTCTTTTTGTTATTTTTTAAAGGAAATTCTATGTTAAAAAAATTTTTATACATTTTTATATTTCTTATGATTATTTGCAATAACTTCATTGCAAAAACCAATGCAAAGGATCCTTTTTTTATTCAAGAAGATCATTATGAAAACTGGTCGCTAACCAAAAATTACACTCGAACCTGGTTAACTTCCACCGGGCAGAATAATGATCTTACAATAAAATTGCATCCTTACAGCTATTCATTAAGAATTTCCATTACCCTTAACAAATTACGGAGTAATCAACCAGTTATTGAACTAGATGTTGGTGATTTTACCTGTGAATTAAAGAAAGAGGAAACAGGCACTTACAAAACTGTCCTGGAACCTATTAGTACCGTTCAATTTATCAATAATCTGAAACAACAAAAAATATTCACATTAATTGTTGATGAACAAAAAAATTATACCATTCCCTTGGCAGGAATCAATAAGGCAATAAATGAAATGGAGAATTTCGCCAAAGATCATTACATTATTCTTCCCCCTCCATTTTCCTCAAAAATTGATGAATTCACGACAATGGATATACCCAATATCGTTCCTCCAGATCTATATCCCTTATTCAGACAACAGGCTGCACTGGCTAGAAAATGCAAAGAGGAAAAAAATGATAGGGAAACCTGCGAGAAAGAATATTCAACTGTTCTTGGTTTGCTAAAACAAAACAATATCTGTCAAAAAGAAAAAAATCAGTTCATGTTATCCTATAACAAATCCTCTCCAAAATCCTATCAATGGGTCAGTTGTAACGCTTTCCAGAAAGATAACGATTAAGGACTGATCCTGTATGAACAGCAATTGTTACAAATATAAATTGTAACAATTGCTGTAATTAAAAATATTTTTAAAATATTAAAAAGGCTGCACAATAACCATGATAACAATAATAATCATTAATATTGTAGGAATCTCATTCATCCAGCGATAAAATTTTTCAGAATGATGATTGTTATTTGCAGCAAATTGCCGACGCCAACGTGAACAAAACCCATGATATCCTGTTAAGATCAATAAAGCCACCAGCTTAACCACCCACCATTTTGCATGCCAATCAATGATCCCAGGAGTCAAGGCCAATAAAATTCCAAATAAAAAAGCCGCCATCATTGCAGGATTAATAATATAACGAAGCAATTTATACTCCATTATTTTAAATCTTTCATTTTCATCTGTTTCTTTGTTTACCTGACAATGATAGACAAATAACCGGGGCAAGTAAAACTGACCTGCCATCCAGGCAATAACTGAAATGACATGCAAAGCTTTTATCCACAGGACATAAGGCAATAGAGAGGACATCATTACTAATGTTCCCTGTTATGCTGAGATTGAACAATTTCCTTTATGATATCGATAGCTTTCTGAAGAGAATCAACACGGATGACCCCTTTATAATTTGGCGCTGCTTTATTTAAATCCCTCAATAACATACAGGCCATCCCCGCATCATAGGCAGCTTTTAAACCTGTATCAGAATCCTCTATAACCAGACATTCATCAGGGTTAACCCCCTCTTTTTCAGCAACATACAAATAAAGGTCAGGAAAAGGCTTTGAATTTCTAACCTCATAAGCAGAATGAATACGATCCTTGGGAAACCACTTCATCAATCCGGTTTTCTCAAATTTTGTTTTCATTTCCTCCTGTGAGGAATTCGAGCCGACACGATAAGGTATTTTCAAATCATGTAGGGTTTGCAGAATTGATTCAACGCCAGGAATTTTTTCCACATTGCCGAACATGCCCTCGACAACCTTTTTATGTGCTTCCTCAGCCCAGTTATCCGGTAAATTCATTTTTGCATGCTTGGCTATCTTTTTTCCGATATCCACCATTTGCACTCCGGTAAATTCTTCACGGGCCTGTTTATCGGTTATGTTCCATCCGTATTGACGAGCTTCTTTTCCCATAATTTCTGCCACAATATGCTCACTTTCAACCAGAACACCATCGCAATCAAAAATAACCAGTTTTAAAGATCCATTAGTATGAACTGCCTGCGGTGCCTGTTGAATAACCTGTTTTATTCTATCATCCATTCCCAATCTCCCAATTATTTCAAATTATGTACAGTGTTAACCAATTCTTCGACATGTTCAATAGGGGTTGCAGGTAATATTCCATGACCTAGATTAAAAATATGCGGCCTGTTTTTCAATTCATGACATAAGCGATGAATTTCCTTCTGAAGCATGTTCCCGCCATATAACAGACACAAGGGATCAAGATTACCCTGGAATCCAACTGTGGGGGATACCTGACGGTTTAAAAAGGATATATCGTTATACTGATCAACTCCAACCGTATTTAAACCTGTCCGTTCAATATAGGTTAGCAGTTGTGTCCCGGACAACCGCGGGAAACCGATAATCGGGACCAGAGGATAGACCTGTCTGATTCTGTCAATGATTTGTCGAGTGGGATCAATGACATAACGCTGAAACAGGGTTGAAGGGAGCAGACCTGCCCAACTGTCAAAAAGCATAATGGCTTCGGCACCGGCCCTTACTTGATGACAAAGATAGGTTGCTGTTGTTTCTGCAAGAAGATCAATGATCTTATCAAACAAGTCAGGATTTTGATAAATCATTTTAAACACAGTTGAAAAATCTTTCGAGGATTTACCTTCAACCATGTAACAGGCAACTGTAAAAGGCGATCCTGTAAATCCCATCAGGGTTACCGATCCAGGTAAGGCTTTTCCAATCGATTCACCATTATTAAGCAATTTATTCAGATTTTGCAAGGTGATCAGGACCGGTTCAATTTTTTCATCAATCTGTTCCGGATGAAGTTTTTTAAGATCCTCCTCCGAATGAATAGGGTGTAAAATAGGGCCTTTTCCTTCAACAAACTGTAATTTTTGTCCCATCGCCCATGGCAGGATTAAAATATCTGAAAAAAGGATGGCGGTGTCAAAAGCAAAACGTCTTATGGGTTGCAATGTTATTTCAATGGCAAGATCAGGTGTCAGACAACGTGTAAGAAAATCAGCCTGTTCCCTTAATTTTCGAAATTCAGGTAAAAATCTTCCTGCCTGTCGCATCATCCATAAAGGGGGTGGCCATATTTTTTCCCCTTTCAGAACTTTCATCAATTTTTTTTCAGATTTTAACATTCATATTCTTTCTTATTCGTCTTGATAAAACAGTATCAAAATTTTTTTTCTTTTTCATGTCCTTTAAAATAAAAAGAAAATTTAAATTTTTTAATATTTGTTTATAAATCCTGTTAGTACTGTGGTACCCGTTATTTAAAAAATGTACCCCATTTTTCCAACAGAGTGTACAGTTTTTAATAGGTTGAATTCATTTAATAAATTTAGATTATCCAGATATTGTTAAACCAAACCTGTGTACAACTCACTGAAAAATAAAAAAGGGTACAATCCCCGGTACTCAGTACCTGACTGTTTTTCTTGAAATTTAATCCCCATGTACCTCATTGTACCCCAATCATAAAATCAGATGAAAAATTGTCGGAATCGATTTGGAAAAACCGAGAATAAAATTCATTGTAAATACATCTTATAATAGGTATTTTTTATTATGGGAAACCAAAATTTATTTTAGAAAGGGAATTTGAGATGGTAGAAAAACGACTGAATTATTTTAAGGCCGCTCCTGAAATGATGAAGGCCATGTGGAATTTGGAAGAGGCTTCAAAAAAGTCAATTCTTCCCGTTTCATTGAGGGAATTGGTAAAGATAAGGGCTTCCCAGATTAATGGCTGCGCTTTCTGTATTGATATGCATACCAGGGATGCCCTGGCTGCGGGCGAGGATTTGAAACGGATCTTGACCCTCAGTGCCTGGCGGGAGACATCCTATTTCAATGAACGGGAACAGGCAGCCTTATTATGGACGGAAACACTGACGCTTGTATCGGAAAAACATGCTCCTGATGAAATTTACAGTCAGGTCAGAAAACATTTTGATGATCAGGAAATTGTAGAGTTGACGGTTACCATTAATGTTATCAATGCCTGGAACCGTTTTGCGATCGCTTTTGCGACCAAACCTGAATAATTGATGAAATCCGGGATGTTTGTTGTTGGTTCAATCAATAATTGCTGTTCGGATGATAGATATTTTCGGATTTTGTTTTGAATATCTTTCCTGAAGTGGAGATTTATCAAAGAAAGCCGGAATATTGTCTGAATTTTCCATCATTTGATAAAAATTAAAAGTTACCATTTTTAACTTGCCATCTACAGGTTTAACCGTTATATATTTTTTTCAAAAGGGGCCATAGCTCAGTTGGGAGAGCGTCTGAATGGCATTCAGAAGGTCAGGGGTTCGATTCCCCTTGGCTCCACCATTTAAATAGGTTGGATATTGCCAATTCCTGACAGATACCTTGTTTTTCCCAAAAAATACATATTTACCTATCATATTCTTGCCAGTTCATGACAGACTATGCGATAAAAAGTGGGTACAAAAATGGGTACAATATTTTGAATTATTAAATTCGCTTTCTTAATAGACAAGTTTCAACGATAATATTCTATCTTTATAACAATTGGTTTCGGAATGATATATGAGGATTGTTCCTTGAATATCATTTCTGTTGACTGTTACAGTTTCAGTTTAGGCAAGGCATTGACAATTTTACTTGTTGCCAGACTGACAGTGATGACACGAAGAAAGAGTTCAAGCGGATATTTTGGATTATGCATGGTTTCAATGGCCCAGTCGTTGGCATCATTGGTAATGCCTGTTTTTTTGTCTGTTGTAACGGATTGGCGTTCCATAACCCATTCCAGGGCCGATTTTCCATTTACGATATAGTCATAGGCCTCCTCAGGTATGTTTCTGATGGTGAAACAGTCATTGTAAATGACTTCCGTTTTCTGGTTCCTTTGGGGGAATCTCATTTTGGTAACGTGAAATTCATGGTCTTTCCCCCCGACAATTCCTGATGGGGTAAGGTTTAACCCATCAATTTCAACCCCGGTGTAACAGTCAACAGTTTCATAATTCAGGTGCAGGTCGGCAAGCATGCGTCCCGCCTGTGTGAAGGCGGTAAAATCATCAAATGACTTGACACGGGGAATACGGGGAAGTTCCTTGGTCAGATTGTCCTCATAACGGTTGCGGTAATCTTCACTGTGAAGCAGGCCGTAAATGTAATAGAAAATATCCTCCCTGGTGATGGCCTGATCGGGATAGGCGGCCTGAAAATGTTTTAGGGCATCATTGGTGATGGCGTCCCGTCTTTTGGGTGTTTCCTTTTCCAACAAATCATTTTCACAGGGGGAAATGTCATAGAGATATAGGGGAAAACACTGGCCGTTGGCTTGTAATTGTACATCTGGAATAACATTGCATATTATACAGCTGAATTTTTTTGTAACTCCCAAACCTGTAATACTGATAACTTTATTATCAGTCTGTGCAGTTGGAAAAATTCGCGGCATTTGATAAGTCATGTTATTTAAATATTTGTTAAAATACAAGTAAGATTTGGTGAAAGGACGATATAAAGATTTATATAGGGAGGAAGCATCAAACTGATATTTTTTTCCTTTTTCTAAATCTTTTTTATTTTGACGATCCCATGAAAACCTGGTTGAATCAAAAATGACGAAATCTTCAGCTTTTATAATTTTGGTGGATTGGGGTTGGGCAAGATAGCGATCAACCTCGTCATTGTAGAACTGAATGGAATTTTGGATATTGGCAATCAATTTTTTGGATGAGGCATCATAAACCCAGGCATCTCTATTTGTTTTGATACCGTTAGAATAATTTTCAAAAATACTTATTGTTTGCCTATTTTTTTTATCACCCATGGGAATATAGGCATTGAAATTTGGATCGCGCTGATTGATCCAGTCATTGAACCGGTCAGGAACAATATTGCTCCAGCCGTTGTGTCGGGTGATTCCATCGATATTGCCGAATTTCCGTATTGTTTCCAGTTTTTGCCGACGGGTGAGGTAATCGCCAATATCATGGAAATATATTTGTCCCCTCTGGTTTTGATTGGGGTTTTTAACCAGAATTGAAATGGCAATGGGCGTTAAGCTGCCTCCTTTTCCACCATGAGCGGCAAATAGGGGATGTCCTTCTTTACGGCAACGTTCTCCTGATGTACGTCCATTGCCGCGTAAATGAAAAATATAAAGGCTGGTGAATTCTTCAGCCAGACATTTTCTCAAACCATCACCAGTGTTGCTGTCGATAAAGCTGGCATTGCTGACAAAACCGAGAACACCGCATTCCCTGATTCGATCCGATGCCCAGCGGATGGCCCTTATGTAACTGTCATACAACGCGTTTTTATTGGTTGCCGTTGAATATTTGGCATAGGTTTCACGAATTCTTTCATCCAGGTCTGGATAGGAAAGATTGGCGTTATTGTCATTGGCGGATCCCTGCCCCGCGGAATAGGGCGGATTGCTCATGATAACCTGAATGTCAAGGGCCTGCTGACGGGAAACCCGTTCATTGTTTTCCTTTAGCAGGATATCTTTCCCGATATCCTTTTGCCTGCCTTTCGTCATTCCGAACGTGTCGGTCAGACAGATTCCGGCAAAGGGTGTATATCCCCCTTCCTCCTTTTCTGTTTTGCCAGCATCGTTTTGTTGCGTCATTATACTGTGATAGGTTGATTCAATATTGATCGTGGCGATATAATACGCCAGCAGGACAATCTCATTGGCATGGATTTCATTTTCATATTTGTGGGGTAGTTTGTCCTTTGTGATAATGCCGCTTTGCAGCATCCTTGTGATGAAGGTTCCGGTACCTGTGAATGGGTCAAGAATATGGACATTGGGTTCGGCGAGACTGCTTCCAAATTCGGTTTTCAGGACATGCTCGATGCTGTGGATGATGAAATCCACCACCTCAACCGGTGTATAGACAATTCCCAATCTTTCGGTCATGCGGGGAAAGGCATTGCGAAAGAATTTGTCATATAGCTCGATGATGATGCGTTGTCTGCCCTGTACGCTGTCAATGCCCGTGGCACGCATTTTTACGGATTCGTAAAAGGACTGCAGGGTTGCACGTTCCTTGTCCAGTTTTTCTTTGTCCAGCTGTTCTAGGATTTTCTGCATTCCCTTTGAGATGGGATTGTGCTCGGTAAACCGGTAATGTCCGAACAGGGCGTCAAATACAGGTTTTGTGACCATATGCTGGGCCAGCATTTCAATGATTTCTTGATCATCGAGATTTTGGTTGATATCGTCCCGCAACTCTTTGGCAAATTCGTTGAAAAGATGAATGGCCTGATGATTTTTCGGGTTGTCCAGAATGTGCTGGATGCGATCGATATGGGTTTGGGCAATTTTGGCGACATCATTTGCCCAGTCCTCCCAGTGATGCCGGTTTCCACATTTTTTAACGATTTTGGCATAGAGGGCCCGTTCAATTTCCCCAACCTCGAAGACCAGGTCTCCCTGCCGGTTCGATGCGGGTTGGGAAGCTTGGCCAATAATATGGCTTTTTCTCGCCCTGGCCACTATTTCCTGAGATCTGGTTTGCTTTTGTCTTTTGGGGCCAATCTTGTCGGCAACAGCGATCACCTCTATTCTTGAGGGGGCCTTTCCATTGAATTCCAGCTTGTTGATGGTTGCGTCAAAACGGTCATCATGGGAACGGAGGGCATTTAGAACCTGCCATACAACACGATAGGTCTGATTGTCATCCAGTGCCTTTTCAGGCTCAATGCCTGCCGGTATGACAATGGGCAGTATGACATATCCCAACTTTTTTCCGGGTGCCTTGCGCATAACCCGACCGACGGATTGAACCACGTCCACCTGGGATGAACGGGCTGTCAGGAAAAGAACGGCATCCAGTGCCGGAACATCTACCCCTTCGGACAGGCACCGGACATTTGACAGTATGCGACAGGTATTTTCTGGTATTTCGGATTTCAGCCATTCCAGTTTCGTTTCCTTTTCCCCCGCGTTCATTCCTCCATCAATATGTTCTGCCTCGCAAGTCATGCTCAAGGCCCTGTCCGGAAGTGCGTCAGGATTTTCTTTTGAACGTTCTTCGGTTTCGTGATGTTGATATTGTTCAACAACCTTGCCAAACATCTCGGCGATTAGTTTGGAACTGACTTTGTGTGTCCTGCCTTTATAGGTTGCCTCAATGACCTGGCAAAAGGCAACGGCGCGTTGCATGGGATCCGCCGAATTATCGGGATTTTCATACAGACCCTGTTTAGACAGGGCTTTCCAGCAACCAACAATTTTTGCCGCATCATCAACCTTCAAGGCATTATCCTGATCCTTCAGCAATTCTTGCAGGCGTCTGTTGATGTGGCTTTCCTCCACGGCCAGAACGATGACTTTGTAATCAACCAGCAAGTTCCGTGATACGGCCTGGGAAAATGTGATGACATATAATTCCTCACCATAGATAGCCGGATCATCCATTGAATAGACGACAATAGATTCATCTTTGGCCTTTTTCTTGCTGGCTTCGGCATAAATCCGGGGGGTTGCGGTCATGTATAAACGTTTTTTTCCAAGAATATATTCATTGTCATGAATTCTGACAAATGCGGATTCATCATCTCCCTCATAGGTTGCACCAGTCGTACGGTGCGCTTCATCACAGATGACCAGATCGAATGCCGGAATGGCGTTTTCACCCTGTTGCGCCTGGTTAAGAACCTCGATGGAATGATAGGTTGAAAAAATGACCGTCATGGCTTCGGGATTATTATCAAGGGCCACGTGAAACGCTTTTTTCAGACTTTCGGCATGGGTTGTTGCCGGATATTGCAAATCACTGATTCCCGCAATGACACGGTCATCCTCCCTGGCATGTTTCTTGCCTACATCACTGTCTGAACAGACCGCGAAACTGTTTATTTCAATGGCACTCTCTTGCGTCCATTCTGTAAGGCTCTGACTGAGCAGGGAAAGGCTTGGAACCAGAAATAATACGGTTTTCCCCTTTCCTGCCATGGTTTCGGCAATTTTTAGCGAGGTAAATGTTTTTCCTGTACCACATGCCATGATCAGTTTGCCGCGATCCGCGGTTTTCAGGCCGTGTTGCACGGCTTCCAGGGCGGACGCCTGATGATCAAGCAGCTTTTTCTTGGGTTTTAAAACCGGTTTTTCTTCATGCAAGTATTTTGACCAGTCAATAACACTCTGTTCCAAGTGATGCAGATCGATCTTGCTGACCGGGGGATTCTGGTTTTCCAGGGCATTTTCAGCATTTTCTGTCCATTTGTCAGTCGTGGATATGATATAGCGATAGGTAAAATATTTCTTGCCCGAAGCGGTAAAGAAGCTGTCTATGTCATTTTTGCTGATTGTCCTGTCCGGATCATAGTTTTTGCATTGAAAGGCATGAAGTTCATTATTCAAAGTGACCCCGACCAAATCAATACCCGTGTCCTTTTTATCCGTGATGTTCAGGACCTTTCCATAACAGGATACCCAGTCAGAATAGGATAAAATATCCTTGTATTTATTTTTATAAGCTGGTTCAGTTTTGAAATACTTGATCATCAGGTTTTCAAAACTGGTTCCCTTATCCCGTTCCGTTTGCGTTGTATGACGGAATTGTTCCAGTAAATTCTGTAATGCCGAGGTCATTTTAAATGATGAATACTAAAAAGAAATTAACAAATAATTCAAATTATTAAATATGCTTACCTTTTTGAAATAACATTGTTGGTAAATATCGTTCCATTCCATCAAATTATTTTGATAAATCAATTAATTTATTAATAATCGGTCAATTGATTATGATTCGCATTGTCTAAAATATTTATTAATTATTTCAATTGGTTATATAATATGTTTTAATACAGAACATAATCTCATTCACAATGATCCTGCAATATTAGGTACAATCATCTCAAGGGGTTCAGTCATGACAAATATATGGATGCATATTGGTATTGGTTCTTTTCAGCGTGCCCATCAGGCATGGTATCTTCATCGTTTGTTACAGGAAAATACCAGGGAAAAATGGATTGTGGCGGCTGGGGGGATACGCAAGGATACGGCTCCGTTGTTGGACGCCCTGTCAAAACAGGATGGTCAGTATATATTGGAAACCGTCACCCCAAAAGGTGAACGGGATTATGAAAAAATCACATCTATTCAAAAAATCCTGCCCTATGATGATAAAATGCAAGGCCTTGTTGAACAGGGGATCAGGCCTGAAACAAAAATTATCGCTTTTACCGTTACAGAAGGTGGATATTATCTGGATACCAATCATCAGCTTGATAAGAGCAGCAGGGATATCCAGTCTGAACTCAAGGGTGAAATCTGCACGATTTATGGTGCCTTAAAGGCAATTCTAAAGGAAAGAATTAGAAAGGGTGGCCAACCTGTCACCCTGTTAAGTTGTGATAATTTACGTCACAATGGGGAACGTTTCAGAAACGGGTTTATCGAATTCCTGAAACTGTCTCGGGAAGACCAGTTGCTGGAATGGGTAAGGAAAAACACTTCCTCTCCAAATACTATGGTGGATCGTATCACCCCCCGCCCCTCAGCCGATTTACCGGAACGGGTATATGGGGCCACGCATTTCAGGGATGCCGCCCCCGTTATGGCGGAATCATTCATTCAATGGGTTATCGAGGATCATTTTATCGATGGTCGCCCCGAACTTGAAAAAGTCGGGGTTGAAATGGTAAAATCGGTTGATCCATGGGAAGAGGCAAAAATTCGTATCCTGAATTCAAGTCACAGTTGTGTCGCTTGGGCGGGAACCTTGGCAGGGCTCTCCTTTATTCATGAGGATGTGGCCAATGCTGAGATCAGGAAAATGGCATGGAATTATGTTACAGAGGACGTTATCCCTTGTCTGACACCAAGTCCCCTTGATTTGGCCAGATACAGGGATGTTGTATTGGATCGTTTTAGTAATCCGTATATAAAAGATACGAATCAACGCGTGGCTGCAGACAGTTTTTCCAAAATCCCGGGGTTTATTACACCCACCTTAACCGAATGTTACGATCGGGGTAAAACACCTGATGCAACTGCCGTTTTACCAGCATTATTTTTTGTTTTCCTAGAAAATTATGTAAAGGATCTAATTCCCTATCAATATCAGGATGGTATTATGGATCAGCAAGCTGTTCACGAAATGTTCAAGGCAGGGGACCCCGTTGCGGAATATGCGGGAGACAAAATGCTGTTCGGGAAATTGGCAGGCAAACCAGAATTTGTAAAATTATTACACAACAAAATTAATTATTTGAGAGATTGGCAGAAAAAAGTTAATAATTAGTTACGAAACCCTTAACCAGCATTAAAGTCTGTTGAGTGTCAATTACACCAGAATTGAGGGTTATTTTAATGAATTTAATTTTGTGAAGTTGATAATTTTATGAAAATTGGTATTGCAATAACTACATTTAACCGGATTGAATATTTAATAGAACAAATACGCCTGATCCAAAAGTTTTCCTTGAATGAATATGAACTGATTGTATGTGACGATGGTTCAACAGATGAAACGGTTGATGTTTTAAACAGGGAAAAAATAAATTACATTACGGGAAAAAACAAGGGTATCGCCTGGAATAAAAACAGGGGGATTTACTACTTGGCCAACTATACACAAGCCGATATGTTTATTTTACTGGATGATGATATTTTCCCAACGATGTATGGATGGGATGTGGAATGGGCAAAGGCAGCCCAAATTCATGGACATGTCACCTTTGTCGTTCCAGAATGGAAGGACAGATTGCTTTATGGTGATTGTAATGCGCAGAATCCGGGCATATCCCCACTAATTGCGGGTTCATGTATCACGGTCAGCAGGGAGGCTTTTCCCCTGGTTGGTTATATGGATAACCGTTTTGGGCGTTATGGACATGAACATACGGATTATTCAACAAGATATGTTAAATCTGGATTTGGGGGAATTATCAGGGAAGATAATTCCATCGTTTATGCGGTTATGGATAGTGGATTAAAATTGATGCCCATTCCCTCAACAGGTTCCCCAGAAGAAGCAAGAAATAATGAAAAAACGTTAAATGACCTAAAAGAGGAGCCGCTTTTCCGGTACCCCTGGTTTTCACGAAATCAAAAACAGGAATTCCTGAATGATTTAAAAGATAAAAGTCAAATAGTTCATTTAAAAGAATGGGACATTATTCGTGAATTTGATCAGGATTTTTATCTGGAAACCTATCCTGATGTAAAAGCGGCAGGTATTAACCCTGTTCAGCATTACATTCTTTATGGATGTAAAGAAAATCGCAAAATTAAACCAGAATAATGAAACGTATTTATTATCTTCTATTGGAATTTTAAAAGTTAATAATTAATTAATAAATGAGGGGCTTATAAAGTAAATAAATTTTTTTTATTTGTTAAATTTTTTATTTGCTTAATCGACGAATAATCTAGATTGGGTGACTATGAAAAAAAAACAAGATTTATTAATCAGTATTGATGGTGGAGCCACTAAATCCATCATACAAATTTTTACAGCTGATGGAAAATTTTTATTAGAAAATAAAGGGGGACCAGCGAATATTGCGAGTAACACGCAAGAAAGCTGGTTTTCTATTAAAGAAACTCTGGATAACAGTTTAAAACAATTGGATATTACACCAGAGGATGTTAATTTATATGGAGGTGCTGGTCTGGCCGGAGCAGAGGTTCCTGTTGCCCGTGAAAATTTTAGGAAATTATGCACAGGTTTTGAAAAATTTATTTTTGAAACAGATGCTCATACATCATGTCTAGGTGCGCATAAAGGTAAAAATGGCGCGGTTATTGCCATTGGAACAGGGACAGTGGCCTATGCCATTTTCAATGATAAACATAAAAAATTAAGCGGCTGGGGTTTTCCGCAGGATGATCAAGGAGGTGGAGCCTGGCTGGGATTGCAATTGATATCTGACATGTTGCAACGTATAGAGGGACGTAAGCCGGAAACCGATTTAAGCAGAAAATTATATAACCATTTAAAGCGGCAGGGAGAGGATCCAATGTTGTGGGCAGTAAGAGCGCAACCACAAAAATTTGGTTCTTTGGTTCCATGGCTGATTGAGCAAGCGGAAACTGGATGTTCTGACGCAAGTTTATTCTTGGATAAAGCAGCGGAAATTATATCTGATTTGGCTTTGGCATTACTAAAAGACGAATATGCGGATCTTCCTCTGTGTTTATTAGGGGGACTGGCAAATATTTTCTTATCTCGATTATCTCCAAAAGTGCGTGAACATATTATTCCTGCTCAAGGTCAATCTTTAGATGGTGCCTATTATCTGGCGCTTCAAGCATATAAAAATAAGGAAGTACATTAATGGAAGTCATTATTCGCCCAGATGCAGAGAAAACAGCACAGTTGGCGGCAACTTTTATTGCCCAGAAAATCAAAGAAAAACAAAAGATTGTTTTAGGACTGGCAACGGGTCGAACCATGGAACGGATTTATGCAATTTTGGTCCAGATGCATAAAAATGAAGGGCTGGACTTTTCCGGATGTCATTCTTTCAATCTAGATGAATATATTGGTTTGTCCGCAGAAGACCCCAATTCTTATCGTAGCTATATGGATTATCATTTATTCAGGCATGTGAATATTGATTTGAAAAATACACATGTTCCAAACGGTATGGCACAGGATGTGCATTCTGAAGGTAAACGTTATGAAGAAGAAATTCGTAAAGTGGGCGGAATAGATCTTCAATTGTTAGGTATTGGTGAAACCGGTCATATTGGTTTTAATGAACCCTTGTCCGCGTTAATGTCACGAACCAGGGATAAAAGCTTAACCCCTCATACACGTCAACAAAATGCAGAAATGTTTGGAGGAGATCCGGAAAAGGTTCCCAGTCGTGCAATGACCATGGGTGTTGGTACGATTTTGGAAGCGCGGTCAATCCTATTGGTTGCCTTAGGAGAAAGCAAAGCATCAATTTTGGCAAAGGCAGTTGAGGGACCTATCACTTCGATGATTAGTGCGTCTGCACTACAACTTCATTCTGCATGTAGGATTCTGGTTGATGAAGCGGCAGCCTCTCAATTGTCAGGTCGCCAATATTATGATTGGGTTTTCCAAAACGAACCTGAATATGCCCAATATCGTTAAAAATAACAATTCAAGGCGTGGATAAAAGGAAAATATATGTCTGATCAGATATCGCCTAATGTTCCTCAGAATACGACAAAACCTCTTATTATTGTAGGTGTTCTTTTTTTTGTTATTGGATTTTTTACTTGGATTAATAGCCCTCTAATCCCTTTTGTAAAAGTTGCTTTTTCGCTTGATGATTTCAATGCTTTTTTTGTTTTATCTGCTTTTTACATATCCTTTTTTGTTTTTTCACTTCCCGCCTCATGGGTGTTAAAAAAGACAGGCATGAAAAATGGCTTGTGTATTGCATTGATTGTCATGGCAATAGGTGCATTAATTTTTGGCCAGTTTATAAAATCTCATTGGTATATTGGGGTTTTAATAGGTTTATTTATTATTGGGGTTGGATTGTCGTGTCTACAAACCGCTGTAAATCCTTATGTTAGTATTTTGGGGCCTATTGAAAAAGGTGCCCAAAGGCAGGCAATAATGGGTATTTGCAATAAGGGTGCTGGTATTCTTGCCCCTGTAATCTTTGGAATGTTTGTTACAAATATCAGTGGCATCCAGGAACGTATTGATGCCGCCAAATCCATTAGTGAGAAAACGCAAATTATATCTGTTTTTGCTGATAAAGTTTATTATCCATATATGGGAATGGCATTGATTTTGCTTTTGGTTGCTTTTGGAATTTATCGTTCGACTTTACCAGAAATCAACAATGAAGATGATGGACAGCAAAAAGGAAATAGTGGTGGAATTCCTACCTCTCCTCGTTTATGGTTTGGTGTTTTGTGTATATTTACCTATGTAGGTATGGAAGTTTTGGCTGGAAGTGCCATCGGTACTTATGGATCAGATTTTCATATTTCTCTCGATATTACCAAGTTTTTTTCTTCTTTTACCCTTTCTGCAATGTTGGCCGGTTATTTTGCAGGAATTATTATTACCCCTAAAATTCTTTCTCAAGAAAGTTATCTGGTTGTATCCAATGTTTTAGGCATTATTTTTGCTATTGGTGCATGGTTGACCACCGGATATATTTCAATTACTTTTATCGCTCTATTGGGATTTGCCAATTCAATGATGTGGCCCGCTATTTTTCCAATTGCCATACGTGGTTTGGGTGAACGAACAGCTAGTGGTGCAGCTTTAATGGTAATGGGGATTTGTGGAGGTGCTGTTATTCCGCAAATTTACAGTTATTATACGAAATTTATTGATTTTCAAACGGTTTTTGCAAGTATAGCCATTATTTGTTACACGATTATGGGTTTATATGGCATTTATGGTTATTTTGACCTGAAAAGAAGCAAAGCATCTCGACCTGTCATTATTAATGAGGGTGCATAGGGATGACCAATTTACAAGGACGTATTGTATTACGTGATCGGGTTGTTACAGGTAATATATCTTTTGGTGAGATAATTTCTGATATAGAGGCTGGAAATTTATCCAATAAAGATCCACAATACTATATTCTGCCGGGTTTTATTGATGGTCATGTTCATGGTGGAGATGGCGCGGATACAATGGATGGTGCGGAGGCAATTGAAAAGCTTTCAAGATTTCATATGCATCATGGCACGACAACCATTCTACCAACAACCATAACACGGCCATGGAAAGAAATTCTTGATTCACTTCGGGCAGTTAAAGAGGTGCGACAGAAGGGATTGGCGGATCTTCCCGATATTCGAGGTGCCCATTTGGAAGGTCCTTTTATCAGTAGTAAAAAACTGGGTGCCCAGCCTCCATTTAATATCATGCCAAAGGCAGAAGTGCTTCAGGAAATGATAGATCTGGATATTGTCAGAGTCATTACCATTGCCCCTGAAGTTGAATATATTGAACAGGCTGTTCCTTTATTAACAAAGGCTGGAATTCGTGTCAGTTTGGGACATACGGCATGCAGCTATAGCCAAGCCCAACATGCTTTGCAAATAACTCATACACATCATGGTGTTGTGGGGGGAACCCATTTATTTAATGCAATGGGTGGGATTGAAGGACGCGCTCCAGGTCTTGCCGGGGCCATATTAGATGATGATAAGGTATACGCTGAGATGATTTTTGATACCCATCATGTTCATCCTGTCAATTTTCGATTGGCACATCGTCAAAAACCCGATCATTTGCTGTTTGTGACAGATGCGATGCGTGGAGCTGGAATGCCTGAGGGTGAAAGTGAATTGGGTGGACAGAAAGTGATCATTAAAAATGGTTGTGTGATGGGAATGAATGGACATCTTGCAGGAAGTGTCCTAACGCTTGATCAAGCCTTTCGTAACGCTTTGGTTCATGGGGCAACACTACCAGAAGCGACACGTTTGGTAAGTACAAATGCAGCCCAATATCAGGGATTGACTGATCGTGGTGAGATCGCATTTGGAAAAAGGGCAGATTTTGTTGTGATGAATGCCAATATGCAGGTTGAACAGGTTTGGATTGCAGGCAAAAGAAGAGTCTAGCTACAAATTGGGTTTAAATTCTGATATGGAGCCTAACCTTGTTTGAGGTTAGGTTTTTTTATTTGATATTTGATGAGAGAATGGAGGTAAATAATTTGTTCTGAAATTATCTGAAACATAGTATTATAAAACAGTAAATACATTCAAAAGGGGTAAAACTTGAATAAATATTTTGTTAATATTGGAATATTATTATCGGTTTTTACCCTGTCCAATTGCCAGGCGGCCAATAAAAGTAATCATAAAATCTCATTTCCCGCCCAAAAAATAGGGATGCCCAATCCCGCCTCTGTTTATTGTCTAAAGTTGAAGGGAAAGCTGATCAAAAGACAAAATAATCTTGGAGAATATAATGATTGTCTTTTACCTGGTGGACAGGTTATTGAGGAATGGACATTATTTCGCAGAGACCATTCCGTTAAGAATTAGGAAACCAATGGTATTTATGAAACATTCTTGATTAATATCGATTCCATTATCTTGAATATTTGAAAGTCTATAGAATGATTTATGTACGTAAGGCAAATGCAAGAGGGCATGCCAACCATGGCTGGCTTGAAACCTATCACAGTTTTTCGTTTGCAAATTACTATGATCCGGATTTTATGGGGTTTTCAGATTTAAGGGTAATTAATGAAGATCGGGTACAGGTGGGTAAAGGGTTTGGTCAGCACCCACACAAGAATATGGAAATTCTTTCCTATGTATTGGAAGGAACCATTGAACATCAAGATAGTATGGGTTTTAGGGAACGGGTAAAAGCCGGCGAGTTTCAGATCATGAGTGCCGGTACCGGAATTCATCATTCAGAATATAATCCCTCTGATCAGGAAACGTTACATTTTTATCAGATATGGATTAAACCAAATGAAATAAATATTAAGCCACGGTATGAAACAAGATATTTTCCTGAGGTTGAGGGTAGGCAACTCATTTTATCATCAGACGCACGTGAAAATTCCCTAAAGATTTACCAAGACATGAATCTTTGGCGTTGGCGATTTAAGGCACAAGAAGATCATGAATATACAATTTTAAAAAGATACGGAAATGTATGGATTCAAGTTGTTACTGGTGAATTGAGAGTAAATGGACAATTGATTCAAACAAGTGATGGCGTTGCTGTGTTTGATGAGGAAAATATTCAGATCACAACAGTTAAAGCTGCTGAAATATTGCTTTTTGAATTATTGTAAATGTTTGTAACCCATTAAAACAAATCCAAAAAAGGATTTGCTTTTTTATCTAAGTGTGTAATGTTACCTTTTCAGAAACACTATCCGGTTTAAACCCAAGAATTTTACCAAAAAAAGCCAGCTCCAGCTCAAGAACTTTTTTTACGGTTGCCTCTTGTTTAAATCCATGTCCTTCTTCTTTAAATGTATAATATGCATGGGGAATATGGTTGTTTTTTAAAACTTTAATAATATTTTCTGCCTGTGATGGAGGGACCACCATATCTTTAAGGCCTTGAAAAAGAATAAGGGGACATGCGATTTGATGAATATGGGTCAAAGGGGAGCGTTCATGATAAAGCTCTTTTTCTTCTGGATAAGATCCGATAAGACCATTTAAATAGTTGGATTCAAATTTATGTGTTTCCTCGGCCAGGGCTGTTAAATCCCCCACACCATATAAACATGATCCTGCAGCAAAAATCTTGGACTTGACTAGGGCTGATAATACGGTAAAGCCTCCTGCGCTACTGCCTTTTATGACGATTTTTTTTGGGTCAACCTTTTGTTGCTTGATCAGATAGTTACAGGCATCAATACAATCCTGGACATCCAGGATTCCCCATTTTTTTTGTAATGCATTCCGGTAGGTTTTTCCAAAACCTGTAGATCCTCGATAATTAACATCAACAACCGCGAAACCTCGACTGGTCCAGAATTGTATCTTTGGATTGTAACTGTTAACAGTTTGACCTGTTGGTCCACCATGAGCAATGACCATCAAGGGAGGTAATTCATTTTTATTTGGTTGAAAATGCCGATTGGTTGGTGGATAGAAAAAACCATAAGCATGTTGATGGTCCTGTGTTGGGAAACATATAGTATGTCCAATGGAAATGTCTTCCTTGTGTATATGAACTAGACTTGATATTTGAATAACCTGTCTATTGTGATGATTATCCTGGTAAATGATTTCCGTTGGTCGGGAAGTTGAGCAGTTTATCCAGGCAAATTCATTATTTTTTATGGGAACAGGACAATATTCAGGTTGATCTAGGGATATTTTTTTGATTTTATTATGACTTATGACAAATGTTTCAGGAAATCCCTGATGAATAGCCTGGACAACAAAATTATTATTTGAAACCGGATACCAGTTTTTTTGGCCAAAAATCCAATGTGGTTTACCAATTTCGGCATTCATCTGGGTAATGGCTCTTAAGTTATCAGCTTTGTCAGTGTGTAAATTTACATGGTAAAGATTCCACCAATTTTCACGGTCACTGCAAACATAGAGCTGATTATTTTCTGTCCAGGCTGGTTCAATCAGAGATTCAATTTGTTTATTACCGGCCAAGATCCTTTTATTTTTAATCGCTTTATCCTTAATATCAAAATCGGCACAGCATAAATACGTTGATTCCCATGGCATGAAAGGATGATACCATTCAATCCAGGCGAGCTTCGCTTGATCCTTTGATAATGTTGGTGTGCTATAAAAATCAGCCTTTTCATCCAGTGTTATCATTATATTTGGATTATCCAATGAAAATAGAACAAGACTGTTTTTAACATTATTTGTTGAATGATCTTCACAAACACAGAAAACATGTTTATCAATCAAGTTAAAGCTGGCAAAACGCAAGGCTTTGTCCTGATACAGACAAGTAGCCTGCCGATCTTGTGAAACAGTCCAAATCCCACCTGTATAAAGATCGCTAAAAACAATACTGTTTTTATGAACGCTATAGGATCCTCCACCATATTCATGTACCTTATTTCCAACAGAAAATGATGGTGTGGTTATATCCTTTATACCCTTGTTTTTATTCCATTGGACAAGAACGGTTCTGTTTTGTTCCTGTGGACGTCTTTCAAGCCAATATATGTTTTCCTCATCTATTTGTAATTCGGAAAAAATAACGTTCTTCCCTGCAACAGTTTCCGTTGTGAAAGGGGAGGGCCAACTTCCACAAGGGCCATTTTTTTTGAACATATTCATAACAAACTCGATAAAAATTAAATCTTTCTTAATTGGTTAGAATCGGTCATAAAGATAGTAAGATTTTTAGAAATGAAACAATATGGATTTTAAACACTGTTAGATTATATTTTACAATTTGTTCATCATTATGAATCCCATGCCTATTATATTGTTGGTCTTATCATTATGTTGGAAAGTATGGGATTAATCCTACCAGCTGAAAGCTTGCTGATTACCATATCCATTTACTGTGCCTCTCATTACAGTAGCCTCAATATTAATTATATTGCCTTATCCGCGATTGTCGGTGCGATTATGGGGGATAATTTTGGATATCTTATTGGTCGTATTGTTGGATATCCAGTATTGAAAAAATATGGTCCTAAATTCAAATTGACCCCAGATCGTCTATTATTAGGACAATATTTGTTTAGGCATCATGGGGGTAAAGCTGTTTTTTTTGGACGTTTTGTTGCCATTTTAAGGTTTTTTACGGCTTTATTGGCGGGTGCAACACATATGCATTGGAAGGATTTTTTAATCTATAACGCTTTGGGGGGTATGTGTTGGGCAGGTGCCTTTACATATACCGCATATTTCCTGGGTCAGGAATTTCTTAGACTAAAAGGGACTATAGGCCTTGTTATAGGGATTATCTTTGTTGTAGTTGCTGTTCTGGTGTTTATATTTTTACGTAATAACGAGCATAGGCTTGTCAAACGTGCAGAACAGGAACTAAAAGTTGATAATAATAAAAAATCATGATTTTTCAAATATCCAGAAAATTGGTGATCTTCCAGCCTTGTAGGCTTTTTGTTCGTAACGGGTTGATGGCCAGTTTTCAGGACGTTTGTTCGTTTGCATGATTTTCTTGAAATAGGGTTGATTCTCCATGGTTTCTTCAACCCATGCCTGATAGGTTGGATCATCACTTGCAATATGCCACTGTCCTTTTGGGGTTAGAATACGATGAAGCAAAGGCAGACGTTCTGGATGGACAAACCGTCTTTTTGCATGTCTCGTTTTTGGCCAAGGGTCAGGAAAAAGCAGAAAAATCTTTTCAATTGAATTTTCCGGTAATGCACGGATCAAGATACGTGCATCTTCATTCCATATCCGAAGCATATTTGGAACAGTTGCTTCTGTTTCCTTAACATCTTCCCGAACAAGATTGGATAATAGGGAACAAATTCCGTTTTCGAATACCTCACATGCAATATAACCAATATCAGAATGTATTTGGTGCTGGGCAAGGCTGTGCTCACCTCCCCCAAATCCAATTTCCAGCCATAGTGCCCTGGGCTGACTTTCAAAAGCCTCAAAGGGGTGTTTGATATTTCTGGTTGGGAATTTGATTCGGGGAAGATAGTCTGAAAGAAGCCGTTTTTGTCTGTCGCGTAAAGGATGAGCACGACGACGCCCGTACAAACGGTCTTTGGGTAGGGATGAATCTGTTTTGGAAAAAGGCTCTTGAGCACTTTCTCCACAAGAACCTTTTTGAATTATGGTCATATACTTAAGTTTTAACGATTAAAAGCATTTCGCAAAGCATCAACAAGATCAGTTTTTTCCCATGTAAAATCATCTTTTACCGGGTCTGGATGGCGTCCAAAATGACCGTAGGCTGAAGTTTGTTTGTATATGGGACGATTTAATCGTAAATGTTTACGGATGCCTCTTGGAGAAAGATCCATTAATTCACGTAAAACTTTTTCAAGTTTTGCTTCATCAATGTCTTTGCCTGTTCCATGTAAATCAACATAAACAGAGAGAGGATGGGAAACTCCAATCGCATATGAAATTTGCAGGGTACAAAGATCAGCAAGACCGGAAGCTACAATATTTTTGGCAAGATAACGACAGGCATATGCTGCTGAGCGATCAACTTTGGTTGGATCCTTACCCGAGAAAGCTCCCCCACCATGAGGGGCAGCTCCACCATAAGTATCGACGATGATTTTACGACCTGTCAGGCCACAATCGCCATCAGGACCTCCAATAACAAAAATTCCTGTAGGATTGACATAAAATTCTTTGTCTGGACACATCCAGCCTTCTGGCAATGTATTCGTAATCAGTTCTTTTAAAACGTCACGAATATTTCCCTGTGGCATGAATTCCTCATGTTGGGTTGATAAAACAACAGATGTTGCTCCAACAGGTTTACCGTGAACATAACGCAAGGTTACCTGACTTTTTGCGTCCGGAAGAAATCCTTTACCCTTAGGGTCACTTGATTTACGTAGGTCATTGAGATTTTTTAGGATCTTATGAGCATAATAAATTGGGGCAGGCATTAAGGTTTCGGTTTCAGACGTTGCAAAACCGAACATGATTCCCTGATCGCCAGCACCTTCATCTTTACTTTCATTACTGTCAACCCCGACTGCGATATGGGGAGACTGTGCATGTAACAGGTTTAATATATTTGCGGTTTTCCAAGAAAAACCGTCCTGGTCGTATCCAATTTCACGTATGGTTTCACGGGCTTTTTCATTGAGCATTTCTTTGGTAATGCTTTTCGGGCCACGCAGTTCTCCAGCCAAAATTACCTGATTGGTTGTAACAAGAGTCTCACAAGCTACGCGCGCTTCTGGATCTGCGGCAAGGTAGGTATCCAAAATGGTGTCGCTGATACGATCGGCAACTTTATCTGGATGACCCTCTGATACCGATTCTGAAGCGAACAGAAAATCGCTATTGTTTCGCATAATTTTTCTGCTATCTCACTAATAAATAAAAAAACACAAGTATTGTAAACAGACCCTTTTGTGGTCTATCCGTCAAGTATTAATTTAAAAAAAATTATCATTTGACCGGATCCAGTCCCAAAACATGGTTCATGTCATATAAACCTGCGGGTTTATTGATACACCAAAAAGCTGATCGAACGGCACCTTTTGCAAAAATGCGACGATCAAAAGCTTTATGTGTAAGAACAATTTCCTCAACATCGGAGAGAAATATGACACTATGTTCACCAACAATTTGTCCGCCCCTTAAGGAAGCAAATCCGATGGCATCTTTTTTCCGGGCCCCTGTAAACCCTTTTCTGCCAATTTCTGCAACAGATCCTAAATCCACCTTTCTTGCTTTTGCAATGGACTCCCCGATTGCCAAAGCTGTTCCAGATGGAGCGTCAACTTTTTGACGATGGTGTGTTTCCACAATTTCAGCATCATACTGATCGGCAGGCAAAGCTTTCGCCAGTTCAAAAGCCAGTCGGGTTATCAAGGTTACACCAGGTGAAAAATTAGCCGCCTGAACAACGGGAATGGTTTTTGCGGTTTCTTTGATAAGTTTTTGGACGGATTCAGATATGCCTGTTGTTCCTAAAATCCATGCTGTTTTACTATTGTTTAATGCTTTTGCATGTGTTTCCGTTGCTGTAGCATTTGTAAAATCGATAATTACATCACTTTTTTCGACCAGACTTGCAATGTCAGAGAAGATTTGAACAGAATCTGGTATATCATGAATGTCTTTTGAAAGTGATGTACCTCCAGATAAAACAGCATTATCTCTAGAGGTAATTTCTTCCATCAAAAGACGTCCAACACGTCCGGTAATGCCAGCAATACCAATACGTAAAACAGATGTATTCATTCTAAACACTTTCATTTATCAAAGAATAGATTAATCAGGATTTTCCTTCAAAGAAATCTTTGACTTTCTTAAAAAAACTTGTTGTTTCCGGATTTCCCTCATTTTCTTTATTTTGCGCTTCTGCCTCGAATTCTTCAAGCAGCTCTTTCTGGCGTTTTGTCAAATGTTGAGGAATCTCGACTTTGACTTCAATATACATATCACCACGTGATGAAGAGCGTAGAACAGAAAACCCCTTACCCCGTAAACGGAATTGTTTACCTGTTTGGGTACCGGCAGGAATTTTCACTTTTGATCTGCCACCATCTATGATAGGTACTTCAAGCTCTGTTCCCAAAGCAGCCTGCGTGATTCGAATGGGGATACGACAGAATATATTTGCCCCTTCTCTGTGAAATAGATCATGGGGTAAAACAGAAACATATACGTATAAATCCCCAGGTGGATTTCCATTGCTGCCGGCCTCCCCTTCCCCCGAAATCCTTATACGGGTTCCATCTTCAATTCCGGCAGGTATATCGATTTCCAACTCTTTATCTTGATTTTCAAGCCCGGTACCATGACATTTTTTACATGGGTTACTGATGACCTGGCCTGTTCCATGACAGGTATTACAAGGGCGTTCTACCAGAAAAAATCCCTGTTGAGCACGGATTTTTCCAGAACCATGACAGGTCGGACAGGTTTTATTTCCATTGGTTTTGTCTGTTGATCCTGATCCATCACAGCTTTGGCAAGGTTTTTTTGTTTTATATTTTACCTTTTTCTTAATGCCTGTAAAAGCTTCAGTTAACTGGATTTCGGTTTGAATTTGGATATCAGCACCAGAACGTTTGCGACTGTTACCGCCACGGTTCATACCCATCATATCGCCGAACATGTCAAAGATATCGCTGAAGCCACCAGCTCCAAAACCACCGCCGAAACCATTACCGGCCCCGCCATTTTGGAAAGCATCGTGACCAAAACGGTCATAAGCGGCTTTTTTCTGTTCATCTTTTAGAACATCATAGGCCTCATTGATTTCTTTAAATTTGGCTTCCGCCTCCTGATCGCCAGGATTGCGATCAGGATGGTATTGCATTGCTTTCTTGCGATAGGCTTTTTTAATTTCTTCGCTACTTGACGTACGACTAATCTCTAGAATTTCATAATAATCTCGTTTAGACATTGATGTCCTCAAATTATCTTCAAATAGATATCGTAACAAAAAGCAGCCCGCCTTGTTGAAAGGACGGGCTTGACTTCTTACGACATATCAAATTGGTTAATATATCTTATTTAATAGGCATTGACCCATTAGCTAGATTTTTTGTCATTATGATTGACATCTTCAAAATCAGCATCAACAATGTCTTCTTCTGGCTTTGCAGAGGAACCCGCTTGATCTGCAGTTTCTGCTCCAGCAGCCCCTGCGGCTGCATTTGCATCATTGGTTGCTTTGTAAATGGTTTCACCGATTTTCATTAAAAGCTGGGAAAGTTTTTCAGTTGATGATTTTAGGGCCTCCAAATCATCACCTTCTTTTTTGCTTTTAACATCGGCTACGGCAGCTTCAATATCTGATTTTGTTGAAGCATCAATCTTGTCACCATGCTCTTGCAGGTTTTTCTCTACCTGGGCGACCATCATATCTGCCTGATTTCTGCTTTCAACCATTTCTTTCTTCTGCTTGTCTGCCTCAGCATTTGCTTCAGCATCTTTAACCATTTTTTCGATATCGGCATCAGACAGACCACCAGAAGCCTGAATACGAATTTGCTGCTCTTTACCGGTTGCTTTATCCTTGGCGGATACAGAAACGATACCGTTTGCATCAATATCGAATGTTACTTCAATTTGTGGGACTCCACGTGGTGCAGGTGCGATTCCTGTCAGATCAAAGTTGCCAAGCAACTTGTTGTCTGCCGCCATTTCACGTTCACCTTGGTAAACCTTGATGGTAACAGCACTTTGGTTGTCTTCTGCTGTAGAAAAGGTTTGGCTTTTCTTTGTAGGAATGGTTGTGTTTCTATCGATTAAACGTGTGAAAACACCTCCGAGTGTTTCAATTCCAAGGGATAAAGGAGTAACGTCAAGCAACAGTACGTCTTTAACATCCCCCTTAAGAACAGCACCTTGAATGGCAGCACCAATCGCAACGACTTCATCAGGGTTAACGTTACGGGCGGGTTCCTTGCCAAAGAAGCTTTTGACGACCTCGATGACTTTTGGCATACGGGTCATTCCACCTACCAAAATAACTTCATCAATATTATTTGCTGATAATCCGGCATCCTTGATCGCTGCCTTACAAGGTTCTAGGGTTTTGGTGATTAGATCATCAACCAAGCTTTCCAGTTTTGCACGGCTTAGTTTAATGACCAAGTGTTTTGGACCGGAAGCATCAGCGGTTATAAATGGAAGGTTAATTTCCGTTTCTTTTGAAGAGGAAAGTTCGATTTTTGCTTTTTCAGCCGCCTCTTTCAAACGTTGTAAGGCGAGTTTATCACTGCGAAGGTCAATTCCTTGTTCTTTTTTGAATTCATCAGCCAAGAAATCAATGATTCGAGCATCAAAATCCTCACCGCCAAGAAAAGTATCACCGTTGGTTGATTTAACTTCAATTACACCATCAGATATTTCTAGAACAGAAATATCAAAAGTACCACCACCCAGGTCATATACAGCAATGGTGCCGCTATTTTTCTTTTCCAAACCGTAGGCCAGCGCGGCGGCTGTTGGTTCGTTGATAATACGAAGAACATCAAGTCCAGCAATTTTACCAGCATCCTTGGTTGCCTGACGTTGCGCGTCATTAAAATAAGCTGGAACAGTAATGACAGCCTGTGTTACTTTTTCGCCCAGATATGCTTCTGCTGTTTCTTTCATTTTACCTAAAATGAATGCAGAGATTTGTGAAGGGGCGTATTTTTTATCTCTGGCTTCAACCCATGCATCGCCATTTTCACCTTTGACAATAGAATAGGGAACCAACCCCTTGTCACGGCTTACAGTCGGATCGTCAAACCGACGACCAATTAACCGTTTTACGGCGTAAAATGTATTTGTTGGATTGGTGACAGCCTGTCTTTTTGCTGACTGACCAACAAGCATTTCATTGTTTTCAGTGAAAGCAACCATCGAAGGGGTAGTACGGGCCCCCTCACTATTTTCTATTACTTTGGTTTCATTACCTTCACGGATAGCAACACAGGAGTTTGTTGTACCAAGGTCAATACCAATAACTTTACTCATTAATTCATCTCCTAATAGCAACTTTCACAAGACCCGAAGCGCCTTCTAAAAGTCCTTTTCTAAAAATCATGGTCATTAAACATTAACCCCCAATAATGGCGAGGTTACAGTTATGACTTGTTACCATTATATAAGTTTCTTTAGTGAAATCTTCAAGAAACCTTTTGAACAGCTCCATTATACACATTTAATTAATGGAAGTCAGCTAATTAATTTAGTTATTTAATATCTGCATTATGTGTTTTCAGGAGATTTGGCCACGACAACCATGGCTGGTTTTAACAGACGGTCATTTAGGGTCCATGTTGGTGTCCAGCTTTGAATAATGGTTCCCTGAGGGTGTTCATCAGATGGTTGTTCTGCCATTGCTTGATGTTTATTTGCATCAAATGGACTGCCTGTCGGATCTTCGCATTTGATACCATTTTTTTCCAGAATTTTTAAAAATGAACGTTCAGTACTTTCAAAACCTTCACGCATTTTTGTAATCATTGGATCTTCATTCTCAGCTGGTTTTGGCAAGCTATCAATGCCGCGACGCAGGTTTTCGGCTGCCTCTACGATGTCACGAGCAAATTTCTGTACAGTATAGAGGCGTGTATCTTCAAGCTCTTTTTTATGGCGATTGCGCAGATTCTGATTTTCGGCTTCTGAACGCATCCACTGATCTTTCATGGCTTGCAGTTCATTTTTCAACTTGTCAACTTCACTATTCTGGCTGGAAGAGGAATCTGAAGATTCCGTGCCGTTTTCCTCTTGTGGGAAAATAGTTTCATGACCCCGTGAATCTTGTTCCTGATCAGGAACAGAGCTATTTTCTGGATTGGCGTGTAAATTTTCTTCTTTTGTCATAATAACCAAATTTGTTTTATTCTGTTAAAAAGATTGTAAAAGATATTGGATAAGATCGGTATCCTTACAAAATTTAAGACAGATCTATTTTAATAAACTTTTTGAAAGTTACAAGAAATACGAATGAAATAGAGCAAATAAGATATAGAAATTAACCTTTGGAATTGATTTTATAATTTATTTTCTATTTAACTTTATTCTAGCATATTTATATAAGATTTTGATTTATTTTTAATGGATTGATGGAGTGTAACAGGTGGAAGCAGGGAAACATGTCATAGCATTGGTTGATGATGATCGTAATATTTTAACCTCTGTTTTTATGATGCTGGAAGCTGACGGTTTTATTGTTCAGACCTATACGGATGGTGAAAGTGCGCTGCAAGGTCTTTTATCACGTCCTGTTGATCTGGTGGTTTTGGATATTAAGATGCCTCGGATGGATGGAATAGAATTGTTGCAGAGACTGCGTAACCGTTCCCAAATGCCCGTGATAATATTATCTTCCAAGGATGAGGAAATTGACCAGTTAATGGGGTTGCGCCTTGGGGCAGATGATTATATCACTAAACCTTTTTCCCAGCGTCTTCTTCTGGAGCGTATCCGTGCTTTGTTAAGGCGTCATGAAGTCAATAAGGCTGAAAATGATGGTGGGATCAATAACGGTTTGGTTGTTCGTGGTGCTTTAACCTTGGATGATATGCGCCATCAATGTCGTTGGCATGACCAGGATATTCAATTGACAGTAACTGAATTTTTATTGACCAAAGCATTGGCAACACGGCCCGGCCTGGTAAAATCAAGGGATCAGTTGATTGATGCTGCCTATGGTGAAAATATTTATGTTGATGATAGAACAATAGATAGTCATATTAAACGTATCCGCAAGAAATTTCGTCAGATTGATCCTGAATTTAATAAAATAGAAACGTTGTATGGCATTGGATATCGTTACAAAGAAGATTAGAAAAGTCTATAAACTCTTTGGTTTTTTTTATCGTCACCATCCTTTGGAGAATAGAAGATTCAGGAAGCTTTTTTTCTCTCCTCTGATGAAGAGGATATTATTGGTTAATACGCTTCCTCTTGTGGTTTTGGTTGTTACACTTCTTTATTTGAATCAATTTCAGAATAGCCTGTTGGAAACAGAAATCAATGTTTTACGGGAGCAGGCAAAAATTTATGCTGGAGCACTCAGCCAAAGCGCAATCAAGAAGATTAAGGATGATGTTTTTTTTCGATCCTTGGATTTTTATGCTTTGGTACCAGAACAGCGGAATAATCAATCTTTATCTGTTGAATTGGCCAGACCTCTTTTGTTAAGCCTAACAAACCCCAGTCCACGTGTACGTGCACGTGTTTATGCCGTTAATGGGAAACTGGTTATTGACAGTCAAAATGAAAGAAAAAAAACATATAGATCTCATAAAGATAATCGACTTGATAATTCGGTTTTTTCAAATACAGAACAGGATACACAGAAAAAAATAGCCGTATTTGGTGAGAGTAATAAAAATAAATATTTAAATTATGACGGATTTTTAGAACAGATTTATGATCATCTTTTAAGTTGGCTTCCCTATACGAATGCAAGAAGAATTGAGTTTCTTGAAATGGGTGCCGATCCAGATAGTGTACCTTATGATAATCAGACATTTAAGCTGCATGAATTATCAAATAATTATGAAGCTCCCCCTTATATTCGTAGGACGGTTGATTATCGTTTGTTGATTACCGTATCTGAACCTATCATCCATCAGAACCAGCTTGTAGGTATTATTGAACTGACAAGAGAGGCACAGGATATCGATCAGGCGCTATTTTCTGTGCGTGCATCAATTTTGATTCTATTTTTAGTTGCCTTGGCAATAACGGTCCTATTATCTTGGTATTTGTCTTTGACTATTGCAAAACCTTTACTGAGTTTGGCTAATTCCGCTTACAGGATTCATAAATCTACGGGACGAAACAGAATGGTTCCTGATTCCCTTTTGATCCGAAAAGATGTTATCGGTGATCTGGCAAGGGCAATTCAGGATAGTGCAAGAGAGTTATGGGCCAAGATGGATGCAATTGAGCGTTTTGCGGCTGATGTCAGTCATGAGCTGAAAAATCCTTTGTCTTCCATTCGTTCTGCAATTGAATTGTTGCCAAGAATAAAAGACGATAAACATCGTCAACAGTTATTATTTATCATTACCGATGATGTTAAACGTTTGGATCGTTTAATAACGGATATTGCCAATTCAAGTCGTATTGAATCTGAAATGTCAAGGGTGGCTCCAAAAGCTGTTGCTGTAGCGCCTATTTTTCGTTTGCTTGCTGATATCAATGCAGCCACACAGAAAGAAGATGATCCTTATATTGTCGTGGATCTGAAAAATGACGATACTAAATATCCGCTTTCTGTTTTGGCAATTGAAGATAGACTGGTACAGGTTTTAAGGAATTTGATTGGAAACGCATCTTCTTTTTCTCCATCAAAGGGAAGAATTATTTTGTCGGCTGTTGCAGTCAAAGATAACGTGGAGATTATGGTCAGTGATGAGGGACCGGGGATTCCTGAAAACAAATTAAACAATATCTTTGAACGGTTCTATACAGAGCGACCTCAAGGAGAAAATTTTGGGCAACATTCAGGTCTTGGATTATCAATTTGTCGGCAAATTGTGGTTGCCTTGAAAGGGTCAATTCGTGCCTATAACCGGTATGATGATGCAGGAAAAGTTATTGGCGCCTCTTTTGTGGTTTCTTTACCAAGGGCAAAATAACTGATTGGATTTTGTTTTAAATTTAAAAATTTAATCAAACAAAAACCGATTCGCTCAAAGAATTTTCGAATATTTAATTACAATTAAAGATATATTACAAATATATATTTGTAATATAATATGTAAAAAAAATACTTATTTAAAATAATGATTATCCTAATTTGTTAAGCTTTATCAGGAACTAATTAATTTTTTTTGCGAAAGATTACATATTTATTTGTTGTTATTTGGTCACATTATGTATTGTTTAAGTATATATTGTTAGAAACTGGTTGCCTGATCAATGGTTATGATCCTAATAAAAAAGAATATTTAACTATTTAATTTGATCATTTCATCTTTACTTTGATCAGTAAGGTTTCACCACAATGAAAAAATCATTAAGTCGTATTCTTACCTGTGCATTTTTGTTTACGCCAGTCGCAGGCTATGCACAACAACACTATGCTTCTCCTAATCTGACTCCTGCTGCCAATCCAGCATTGGCTCCAGCTTCAAGCACAACTGCCCCAGCAACGGCAATTCCTATGAGAAGAGAAGAAATCTGGGCTTCTGGCTGGAGTGGAAAAATCCAGTATCGTGAAGTTCCAATGTATGCTCCACCTAAAAAACCAAAACCTCATTGTGGTTTATTTAAAACATGTTCTGGTGTAACCAGAATTGGTTTGGGTAAAGGTGATTTTATCATCAGATTAAGTGCATTGGGTGTTATCACGAATAATACAAGTTCTAAAACATCCGTTGGAGGGCATGTCAATGCAACAAACCAGGTTATGCCTGAATTAAGTTTTGATTATTTTGTCACGGATAATTTGTCATTTGAATTAATTGCGGCAAGTACACGTCATGAAATCAAGGCACAGGGTGTTCCGGGTCTTGGTAAGGTGGATGTGGGCAGTGGATGGATTTTACCTCCTACCTTGACAGCACAATGGCATTTTCGTCCTCATAAGGCCTTTAATCCTTATGTAGGTGTTGGCTTGACAGTCGCTTTCTGGCATAATATCTCTCCTGCAGGGGGTATTGTCAAAAAAGTGGGGTTGGAAACAGCAGTTGGTCCATCTTTCAATTTCGGGTTTGATTATCAGATTGTTGGGAACTGGTTCTATAATGCTGATGTAAAACAGATTCTTTTACAACAACGTGCCCACATTAATGACAGTCCCAACAGAATTGATGCTCGTACTTCTTTGAATCCAACCGTTGTAAGTATGGGTATTGGATATCGCTTTTAATTCATTGCGGAGATTGGCATGAAACCCGAAGTTTCCTTTGACCGTCTTGCGCGGTATGAAGGGAACGTGCCGCGTTATACAAGTTATCCAACAGCTGTACAGTTTGAAGAGCGTGTCGGGTTTAATGAGTATAAACATTGGTTGCAGGCTTTTCCTGAAGAAGAGCCTGTTTCTTTGTATATCCATGTTCCTTTTTGTGATGAGTTGTGCAAATTTTGTGCCTGTAACACACAAGTCGTTCATCAAGTTAATGTGCGGGTTGCTTATGGTAATCTTCTATGTGATGAATTGAAACGACTGGCAACCCTTTTAAAATCGCGTCGTAAAGTAAGTTTTGTTCATTTTGGTGGGGGTACTCCTACAACATTACCGATTGAAGCGATGAAAAAGGTGATGTCAACAATACGATCCTTATTTTATGTTCAGCAAGATGCCGATATTTCGATAGAATTAGATCCAAGACATATCTCCGAGGATTATCTTGCATTATTACCCACTGTTGGATTTACACGGGTTAGCCTTGGAGTTCAGGATATTGCTCCTGAAGTGCAAAAGGCTTGCGGTCGAATCCAGAGTTTTGAAATGATTTCTGATTGTATTGATCGTGTCAGGCAGAAAAATATAAAATCGGTTAATTGTGATTTGATTTATGGTCTGCCCAATCAAACAGCTGCCAGTGTTCGAGAAACGATAGAAGCTATTGTGACGTTAAGGCCTGATCGTTTGGCTGTTTTTGGTTATGCACATGTCCCATGGAAATTTAAACGCCAAACTTTGTTGGAGGGGGAAATCTTACCCAATCCGGCTGAACGTTTTGAGCAGAGACAGATTATTGATGAAGTTTTAAAAAAAGCGGGTTATCGGGCTATAGGATTTGATCATTATGCTTTGCCTCATGATTCCATGAGTAAGGCAATGGAAAAAGGTGTACTGCATCGCAACTTCCAGGGATATACCGTAGACCAAGCCAAAGCACTGTTAGGGGTTGGTGCTTCATCAATTTCAATTTTACCGCAAGGTATTTTTCAAAATCAGCCATCTTCCTATGGCTATCAAAAGGCAATGCAGCAGTTCGATATCTTGCCCGTTGTAAGGGGGGTACAGCGAAGTACAGCAGATTTGTTCCGTTGGGAAATAATTGAGCGGTTAATGTGTGACTTACATGTTGATTTAAAGAAAATGATTAGTCAATATAAACAAGATCCGTCTTTATTAGGTGAGTTTCTTAAAAAGCTACGCAGTTTTGAAGAGGATGGTCTGGTTATTATTCGTAATAATGAAATTACAGTGACAGAAGAAGGTCGTCCCTTTTTACGAAATATTGCCGTGGTTTTTGATGCTTATTACCGTGCAGCTCCCCATCGCCATGCGCAGGCGATTTAGGTGAAAGAAAATTTATGCAACTTGTAGAAGAGATAAAGCAAACTAAACAAGATATCAAAAACGTAATTGATCATGCTGATTATCATTCGCTGCCATATTCCTATTGGACAATGACGAATGTCTTGCCTTTGTTTATTTGTGACTCTCTGTTGAACTGGATGCCTGATTCAAGATCTATTGCCGGTGATGTGAAGGGCAAAAGGGAAAATCATAATAAAGATCGTGTATTTGTAACCCAGCAAAAACAGAGGGAGGATCCCGCCTGTGCGGTTTTGGCGCAAGTTTTTGATTCAGAGGAAATTCGTTCTGCTTTCTCTCATTTAACAGGTGGTGACCTTTCCAATACTTGGTTAAGATTGGAATTATGCCTTGATACTGATGGGTTTTGGTTGGAACCACATACAGATATTGGGGCAAAGAAATTAACCTTTTTGCTTTCTTTGTCCACTGCAGAAGGGGCCGAGGGATGGGGGACCGATATCATGAATGAGGCAGGTCAGTCTTTGGGAAGAAGCTCAGGCGTTTTCAATTCAGCATTTTTATTTATTCCCGCTAAAAATACCTGGCATGGTTTTGAAACGCGACCTATCAAGGGAGTGCGTCGTACCCTTATTTTAAATTATGTAGATTCAAGTTGGCGTGCAAAACATGAATTGGCATTTCCCTCATAATTGAATAAAGTCTTTTTAATTAAGATTAAAGATATATATAATTTGCAACTTGATAAATATCAGCAGAAGAGAGATTAAGGAATTATGGGTGAGGTTGTGCGAGAGCAAATGGAATTCGATATTTTAATCGTTGGTGGAGGACCTGCCGGTCTTTCAGCGGCAATACGATTAAAGCAATTACTTCCATCTCTTGAGATCTGTTTGATTGAAAAGGCTTCTGAAATTGGTGCCCATATTGTTTCAGGAGTGGTGATCGAACCGACAGCGCTTAATGAGTTGATCCCAGATTGGCAGCAAAAAAACGCCCCTTTAGACACGTCAGTTCAGCATGAGGCATTTTTTTATCTGCCGAATGAAGACAAGTCTATAAATATCCCCATTATTAAATCTATTATGCCTCAAATGGACAATGAGGGAAATTATGTGGGAAGTTTGGGTGATTTTTGTCGGTGGCTGGCCGCAGAAGCTGAAGCAATGGACATTCAAATTTTTCCAGGATTTGCTGGTAGTGATCTCATAATTGAAAATAATCGAGTTATGGGTGTAGTGACTGGTGATATGGGACTTGAAAAAGATGGCAGCCAGGGAGGCAATTATGTTCCAGGTATGGAGCTAAGGGCAAAATATACGTTATTTGCAGAAGGCTGTCGTGGTTCCTTATCCAAAAAGCTCATGGGCTTTTTCAATTTACGTCAAGGTGTTGACCCACAAACATACGGAATTGGAATTAAGGAATTATGGGAAATTCCACAGGAAAAATTTTCGGCTGGATATATACAGCATAGCTTTGGTTGGCCCTTGGACAATCGCACTTATGGTGGTTCATGGCTTTATCATTTTGGCAGTAATCTGGTTTCATGTGGTTTTGTTTTGGGATTGGATTACGAAAATACCTGGCTTTCTCCATTTGATGAAATGCAGCGTGTAAAAAAACATCCCATTATCCGCAAATATTTAGAGGGAGGCAGAAGAATAGGATACTCTGCCCGTGCATTATCTGAAGGTGGATACCAATCCATTCCAAAACTGACCTTTCCTGGTGGTCTATTAATCGGAGATGCAGCAGGCTTTTTGAATGTTCCAAAAATTAAGGGAACGCATACTGCAATGAAATCAGGAATGATTGCCGCTGAGTCGATTGTTGAGGCATTAAATACACAACAAGCAGAACCTATGATTTATCAATTTCGTATCCGTAAATCCTGGGTTTATGATGAATTGTATCAAGTGAGGAACATTCGTCCCGCATTTGCAAAATTTGGTGCAAAGTTTGCAACATTGTATACGGGATTTGATTCCTTGGTTCGGGGGAAAGTGCCTTGGACCTTTCGCCATCGTTTGGCTGATAACGATAAATTAAAAGCGGCTTCTTTATGTGTTAAACCTGATTATCCAAAGCCCGATGACAAATTGACATTCAGTCGTGAATCTTCCGTATTTTTGGCGAATATTGATCATCGTGATGATCAGCCTGTTCATCTGAAATTAAAAAATCCTTCAATTTGGAAAACGGTTAATTGGGATATTTTCAAGGCTCCTGAAACAAGATATTGTCCGGCCGGTGTTTACGAGGTTGTTGATGTTGATCATGAGAATCAAGAACCCAAATTACAGATTAATGCGCAAAATTGTATTCATTGTAAGACTTGTGATATCAAGGATCCAACACAGAATATCGATTGGGAAACACCTGAAGGCGGCAGTGGTCCCAATTATTCAGGGGGAATGTAGAAATCATTTAATTATGTGTAATTATAGAGAAAGGTCATTATGAAAGTAATTGTTCCGGTTAAAAGGGTTGTTGATTCCAATATAAAACCGCTGATAAAATCAGATGGATCTGATGTTGAGATTAATGGTGTAAAAATGTCCATGAATCCTTTTGATGAAACAGCTGTTGAGGAGGCTGTTCGTTTAAAGGAGAAAAAAATTGTCTCGGAAATTGTGGTTGTTTCCATAGGAGAAGCGAAATGCCAAGATACATTGCGAACAGCTATGGCAATGGGGGCGGATCGGGGAATTCTGGTGACAACGGATAAGGCTGTGGAGTCTCTGACCGTTGCAAAAATTTTGCAATACTTTGTGGACAGGGAAAAACCCGACCTTGTGTTAATGGGTAAACAGGCCTCAGATGATGATATGAATGCGACAGGGCAGATATTAGCTGCCAAACTTGGATGGGGACAGGGTACTTTTGTCAGTAAACTGGAGTTATCTAATGGACACGCAAAAATTGCCAGGGAAGTCGATGATGGACAGGAAATTCTCGAGCTAACATTGCCAGCAGTCATTACAACCGATTTACGGTTGAATGAACCTCGTTATGCATCATTACCCAATATTATGAAAGCACGTAAAAAGCCTTTGGAAACGGTCGCTTTATGTGAATTGGGAATTGAGGCAAAAAAACATTTGGAAGTTATTTCCGTAAAAGAATCCTCTTCATCTCGTGAAAGCGTCATTGTTGATTCCGTTGATGCATTACTTGATAAACTTAAAAATGAAGCAAAGGTAATTTAAGAATGACCGTTTTAGTTTTGGCAAGTTATGAAAAAGGTGATCAAATTCGTTCTATTACCCGATCAGCGATTACAGCCGCATCCAAACTAGGGGAAGTTCATGTTCTATTAGCTGGGAAAAACCTAGAAGCAATAACGAAAAAGGCTGTGGCGCTGGCTGGTGTTTCAAAGGTGCTGGTTGCTGATCATGAGGTGTATGCCCATATGTTGGCAGAGCCAACCGCAGATCTGATTGCATCTCTGGCCGATTCTTATGATACGGTTATTGTTCCTGCAAATGCTGAAGGAAAAGATATTTTGCCTCGTGTTGCTGGATTGTTGGATATGCAGCCTGTATCTGATGTTATCGAAATTATTGATGCCTCCACCTTTGTGAGACCTATTTATGCTGGGAGCATTTTGGCAACGGTTAAGTCTCATGATTCCAAAAAGCTTTTATCTGTTCGTGGAACGGCTTTTGCTCCTGTTGCTGAAGATGGGGGGAGTGCCGAGATTGAGATTCTGGATAATTTTCCCGGTTCAGTAAAATCATTATCCAAATTCTGTGAACTGCAAATTTCCCAATCGGACAGACCAGAATTGGAATCTGCCCGTGTTGTTATTTCAGGCGGACGGGGTATGCAAAGCGGTGAAAACTTTGTGTTAATTGAAAAGGTGGCGGATCAATTAAATGCCGCCATTGGGGCATCTCGTGCTGCAGTTGATGCCGGATTTATCAATAATGATTGTCAGGTTGGCCAAACAGGGAAAATTGTTGCTCCGGAATTATATATCGCAGTAGCCATTTCTGGTGCCATTCAGCATCTTGCGGGTATGAAAGACAGTAAGATCGTGGTTGCAATTAACAAAGATCCCGATGCTCCAATTTTCAAGGCTTCAGATTATGGTATTGTTGGCGACTTATTTGAAATTCTCCCTCAATTAGAGGAAAAACTTAAAGCATTAAGATAAAAGATTTTCAATTGAGGCATGATTTTTTAACAATGTTTCAATTGAATGAATAAGGTTAAGTGGAAATAATAATATTAATAAGGTTAGGATTAGGGCGATGAAATGGGAATTACAGCAACCAAGAGATAAGTATTATGTTCCAGTTATAACCATTAAATGGTTGTTGATTCTTCATCTGGCCCTAATTGTATTGCTTAGTATTATGATTATTGGTGCCTGGGAATTATAGGAATTGGTGAGCAGTTTAATTTTAAGTTGGGGAATGGCATTCTAGATAATGAAAAATGGTGACATAATCAAGGGCAATTTTTTTTTCAGTATTTTTTTCAGTATTTTTGCTTTGTTATTTTATGCTTGTCATGATGATGTAAAAGCCAAAGTTGTTCATATTGTTGCTGCTGAAAATATGTACGGGGACATAGCCCAACAAATAGGGGGTGATAACGTCAAGGTTGACGTGATTTTAAATAATCCTGATCAAGATCCGCATCTATTTGAATTGACCCCGCATATCAGCAGAATGACAAGTCAAGCTGATTTAATCATCATGAATGGTTTAGGGTATGATGACTGGATCAATCGGCTAATTTCCCGTGTTGAAATAAAAAACGGAAAGGTTATCTCCATTCAGGATTTGTTAAATCGTTCTGATGGTAGTAATCCACATTTATGGTATGATCTTCAGTCAGTCAAGAAATTGGCTGGGTATTTGGAGCAAAAATTATCTGTTCAGGATCCTGAACACAAGAATTCTTTTTTGCATAATCGTGATTATTTTTTGCATGAAATCGACAGTATAGATCAGCGTATTCATAAAATTCGTGTTCAGCATCCTGATTTAAGCGTGGCTGCTACGGAACCTGTTTTTGGGTTGATGGCCAAACATATGGGCTTTAGGGTATTGGAAGAATCCTATCAATGGGTAATTATGAACGGTGGAGAACCGACTCCCCAGCAAACAGCCCAATTTATCCAGGATTTTAAAACCCATAAAATAAAAATCTTGTTTTATAATAATCAGGTCAGTAACGGCGCGACAGAGCATTTGAAAAAAATGGCGTCAATATATAAAATTCCTGTAATTGGTGTTGAAGAGATTATGCCTGTTTCTCTTTCTTATCAAACATGGATTAACCAGACATTAGATAAAATTGAGGCGGTAATACAGAGCATCCCCTGATGACAATCCTCGCTTGCAATAAGCTGCGTATCCAGTTTGGTAACCGGCTTGTTTTATCAGATTTAACCTTTAGCATTGATGAACCCCAGTTTATAGGGGTTTTCGGTCCTAATGGGGCGGGCAAAACAAGTTTTATGAAAACAATTTTAGGTATTTTACCTGTTCAGCAAGGAACCTTAAAAATTTTTGGAAAACATCCAAGACAGGTAAGGAAGGAAATAGCCTATATCCCTCAGTATCAAAATATGGATAGCTTTCATTTGACGGGAAGATCATTTATTGCAAGTTCTGTCCATGGGAATCGTTTGGGTTTACCGTTTCTAGCAAGAAAAGACCATCAGGAAATAGATCGGGTTCTGGATGATGTGGAGGCAAGGGATCTGGCTGATCTATCCTTGATGGAAATGTCGGGAGGCCAAAAACAGAGAATTTTATTGGCACAAGCCCTTTTGGGGGAGCCAAGATTTATTATACTGGACGAACCTTTTAATAACTTGGATCCCAAATGGGTAAAAGTTATTTTAGCCCTGATAAAAAATATACAGCAGGAAAGAAAAATTTCTGTCTTATTGTCAACGCATGATTTAAATCCGTTAATTCATGTTATGAATCAGGTATTATGTATTGGTAATCAATCAGCAATTCTGGGTAAGGTTCAGGATGTCATTACAGCAAAGACTTTAACGAAGCTTTATGGTTTCCCAATACAGGTGATAAAGGCAAATAATACGTGTTTTGTAACAACATCCTTTAATTAAGAAATTCGAAAGTATATTCTTGGATGCTTACCCTTGAATTTATGTATCATGCTTTTGCCGCTGCAGGGATTGTGGCTTTATTGACAGGGTTTATTGGTTATTTTCTTTTATTGAGAAGAGAGGCCTTTGCAGGACATGCATTATCGCATATAGGGTTCGCTGGGGCGACAGGGGCGGGACTGTTGGGAATATCCCCTTTTGCCGGACTGCTTGTTTTCAGTTTATTTGCTGGTGGATTGATCGGTTTTATAGGTCCACAGTTGAGGGATCGTGATATCGCTATTGGCCTGGTTCTGTCAGCATCAATGGGTTTAGGTCTGTTATTTCTTCATTTTTATACCCATTACGCGACACAAGTTACGAGCTTGTTATTCGGCAATATTTTTGCGGTTGATACAGTCATTTTATATGATCTTGTCGGTCTCGCATTATTTTGCCTGGCTGTTATGCTATTTTTTATGCGACCTTTGTTATTTGCCACCTTGCAACCAGATTTGGCCGAGACAAGAGGGATCTCTTTACGATGGGTTTCGATAGTCTTTCTAATGCTGGTTGCCTGCATAACTGTTGCTTGTGTTCAAGTGACCGGTATTCTTTTGACCTTTTCTTTGATGATTGGACCTGCTGCTGTTGCCAGGCAATGGGGTAAGACAATATGGCGGGCACTTATGGTTTCGGTTTTCCTGGCTGTATTTGAGGCCTGGAGTGGTATAGTGGCTTCTTGGTATACAGACTTGCCAGTATCTTTTTGGATCAGCTTTTTTAGTTTTGTCATTTATTCAATAAGTTTGCTTTTTTTCAAAAGAAAAATATCATTTCGAAAGTATTTATAAATATCATATTGTATAAAGAGTAAGGATTGCTTAACATAACCCTTTATGGGGTATTTGAAAATTTTTATTTAAAAAGTTGATTTCTTCAGAATGCATGATTTCACGTCAAGTAAGAAATTGGTAATTTTTGTAACGGGATTATCAGGAGCTGGTAAAGCGTCCATTCTTCGGGTTTTTGAGGATCTAGGATATGAACTGGTTGATAATGCGCCTTTACAGCTTATTGCGGATGTTGTTGGGCGTGTTCAGGGGCCCATTGCAATAGGCATTGATTCCAGAACCAATGGATTTGAGGTGAATGCATTTCTAGAGGTTTTAAATAGTTTAAAGCAGAATTCATCCCTTAAGGTTGAACTAATTTATGCCACGGCAGAGTTGGACGTTTTGTTGCGACGTTATACAGCAACCCGTCGCCGTCATCCAATGGCTGCCAATGGTACGGTTAAGGACGGGATTAATGCTGAAATAGCCTTGATGAATCCATTACGAAATGTTGCTGATCTGGTTATTGATACATCGGATCTTCCCCCTACGGAATTAAGGTTGCTTGTGGAAACAAGGTATAACTTTAATCATCTGGATACTAAAAACCGCTTTACCCTAACCTTGATGTCTTTTGCCTTTCCTGTTGGAATTCCGAGAGAGGCGGACATGGTATTCGATGCGCGGTTTTTGCATAATCCTTATTATATATCAGAATTATCAGCACTGACGGGGCTGGATACGTCGATCCAGGATTATGTTAAAAGTGATCCTGATTATGAGAAATTTGTTGATCAGATTTATCAGATGCTAAATTTGATTTTTCCCCGTTTTGCGATAGAAGGAAAAAAATACGTCACAATTGCGGTAGGATGTTCTGGTGGACGTCATCGTTCAGTTACCGTTATAGAGGACCTTGCACGTCGTATTGTTAATTCTAAAGATAAAGAAATGCGTTTCCCTGCATTGGTTATCCATCGTGAACTGGCGCGGCAGGGAATTCAGACATGGCGATGGGTTGCCCATCCTCAATAAAAATTATAATAAGTGTAAATTGTTAGAATATTAGGTTTGGAATATTAATATGGATCAACAGATTATTCCTGTTCGTCGGGCTTTGATTTCTGTTTCTGATAAAACAGGTTTAATTGATTTGGCCAAGTTATTGGCTGAAAACAGCGTGGAAATCTTGTCAACAGGTGGGACAGCCAAAGCACTTCGGAATGCCGGAATAAAAGTGGTGGAGGTTTCGGATTTTACAGGATTTCCGGAAATTCTGGATGGTCGAGTTAAAACACTGGTGCCTCAAATTCATGGTGGGTTATTGGGACGACGTGATCTGTCCAGTCATCAGGAACAAATGAAACAGCATAATATTTTGCCGATTGATTTGTTGTGTGTCAATTTATACCCTTTTGAGGAAACAGTCGTGTCAGGCGCCGGTAAAGAAGATATTATAGAAAATATTGATATCGGTGGTCCAGCTTTAATCAGGGCTGCATCTAAAAACCATAGTCATGTCGCGGTGTTGACGGATGTTCATCAATATGCTGCTTTTAAAGAAGAGATGAAGCAGAATGGTGGAACAACAATACAGCAGCGGCGAAAATGGGCCCAGGCGGCTTATGCCCGGACCGCTGCATATGATGCTGCGATTGCCAGTTGGTTTGCAGGTCAGGCAAAAGATATATTTCCAGAACGCCTAAATTTAAGTGGCCAACGGAAACAGATTTTGCGATACGGGGAAAACCCTCATCAACAGGCTGCTTTTTATACGAATGATGAACAACGTCCGGGTGTTGCAACAGCCCAACAATTACAGGGTAAAGAGCTTTCCTATAATAATTTTAACGATACAGATGCAGCTTTTGAAGCGGTGGCTGAATTTGATAAACCATCTGTTGTTATTGTCAAACATGCAAACCCTTGTGGTGCAGCAAGCGCATCTTCTTTATCAGAAGCTTGGGATTTGGCTTTACGGTGTGATCCTGTTTCTGCTTTTGGAGGAATTATTGCGGTCAATCGTCCATTAGATAAAGAAACCGCACAAAAAATTATAACTATATTTAGTGAAGTGATTATTGCTCCAAAGGTCAATTCAGATGCATTGGAGATCCTTTCAAAGAAAAAGAATGTAAGGGTTTTAGAAACAGGGGCAATGCCTGATCCATTGGCACAAGGTATGACGGTTCGTACTTTGGCGGGTGGGTATCTTTTACAAAATCGTGATAATGGACGACCTTCCGATTTTAAGGTTGTAACTAAACGCGAACCTACTGAAAAGGAAATGGAAGATCTGATTTTTGCCTTTACGATTGGCAAGCATGTTAAATCAAATGCAATTATTTATGTTAAAGATAAAGCGACTGTAGGGATAGGTGCGGGTCAAATGAGTCGTGTCGATTCAGCCAGGATTGCTGCCCACAAAAGTGCGGAAGCAGCTCAAGCCGCCGGTTTAGAAAAACCCATGACCCGGGGAAGTGTTGTTGCTTCAGATGCCTTTTTTCCATTTGCAGACGGTTTGCAGGCTGCCGTAGCGGCAGGAGCCACTGCGGTTATTCAGCCAGGTGGTTCAATGCGTGACAATGAGGTGATTGCGGCCGCAGATGAGGCTGGAATTGCAATGGTTTTTACGGGAATGCGCCATTTCCGTCATTAAAAGGTCAAGGGAAAATGAAACGGATAGGTTTGTTCTGTATTTCTTCTTTATTTCTGTTTGTGCAGTTTGCTTATGCGAAAGAATATCGCTTGAAAAGTCAATTTGATCCAGCTTCGGTTCAATGGTCTAAAACAACAGGAAATGCAGCGGTCGCAGGTATGGGTATCTATCGATTATCCGATGGTACGATGAAAAGTTGTGCAGGACAAACCGTCTATTATTATCCCTATTCTGATTATGTAATGGAACAGTTGCAGTTTAGAATGCGAGGTATTACCAATATCAAGAATTTAAATCCACAGTCTGTTCAATACCGTTTTTCCGTAACTTGTGATCAAGAAGGTGATTTTCACATTGCCTATTTGCCGGCAGGAAAATGGATTTTTGTAATGAATATTCCTGTGGTTAAAAATGATGAAGACTATTCTTTTTACAATCAAGAATCAGATTTAAGTGGTGTCGCTGGGGAAGGGAATGGCATTATTTATCGGATTGTAACCCTTACCCCTCAAAAAGTCACGCAGGTTCCCTTGATTCAGGGGGATGTTAACAGCCATTAACATGAATGGTTTTGTTGATTTTTTTTATTGAATTAATAATCGTGAATTTCGTCAAGATCGGTAAAGCGTGTAAATTCTCCTTCAAAAAAGAGGTCAATTTTACAGGTTGGGCCGTGACGTTGCTTTTCAAGAATGAGTTCTGCTTTATTATGAACCTTATTCATATCTGCTTGCCATTTTTCCAAGGCAATTTGATATTTATCCTCATTTTCAAATGTGGTCGGTTTCGGCATGCGTTGCTGTAAGTAGTATTCATCACGATAGACAAACATGACGCTATCGGCATCCTGTTCAATTGAGCCAGATTCTCGTAAGTCTGAAAGTTGCGGACGTTTATCTTCTCGGCTTTCGACTTGTCTTGAAAGTTGTGAAAGTGCAATAACGGGAATGTTAAATTCTTTTGCCAGAGCTTTTAATCCTTGGGTAATTTGTGAAATTTCCAAGACCCGACTTTCAGGTTTACTGCCAACGGATGGACGCATCAGTTGTAAATAGTCGACGACAACCAATCGCAACCCTTTTGTTCGAGATAATCTCCGGCAGCGTGTTCGCATGACGGATAGACTGATTGCAGGTGTATCATCAATATAGAGAGGAAGCTGTGATAATTCTCGGCTGACTTGAACAAAGCGATCAAATTCCTTTTGTCCAATTTCTCCACGACGGATGCGTTCACTTGAAACACGTGATTCCTCGGAAAGTAAACGGGTGGCCAATTGTTCAGAAGACATTTCCAAAGAAAAAATGGCAACAGTTCCTATTTTATGATGATTTGTATCCGATTGAATTTGTGATTCTTGTAAAAGATTGCGTGCCGCATTAAAAGCGATTTTAGTTGCCAGGGCAGTTTTTCCCATGGCAGGTCGACCAGCCAGAATAATTAAGTCAGAAGGATGCAATCCCCCAGTTCTTTTGTCCAAGTCACGTAACCCTGTGGTGAGTCCGGCGATTCCGCTACTGTTTGTAAAAGCCTTTTCAGCAATTGTAATGGCTTCTGTTAAGGCATTTTCAAAGGTGACGAAACCACCCTCTTGCCCTTTATGCGTGGCAAGCTGGAAAAGCTTTTCTTCGCCCAAAGAAATCTGATCAGTGCCATTTATTTCAGTATTTGATTGAAAAGCTTCGTTGACAATATCCTCGCCAATATCAATTAACTGTCTTCTTATCCAGGCATCATGAATAATTTTACCATAATCCTTGGCATTAATAATTCCCACCATGGATTGTAACAATTGTCCTAGATAAGCTACTCCGCCAACCTGATCCAATTTTCCCGAATGTTCAAACTCAGCTTTCAAAGTAACGGCATCCGCTATTTGACCGGCTTCAATACGCTTTACAATAGCATCGTAGATTTCTTTATTGATGGGATCTGAAAAATGTTCACCAATCAAAAAATCGGCGATTTTATCATAAGCCTTATTGTTGGTCAGTAAAGCACCAAGCAATGACTGTTCTGCTTGAATATTGGTTGGAGGCAGTCTTTGTGACATTTCCAACAAAGATGATTTACTAGAACTGGATTCTTTATTACTCACGTTTTTATTGTATCACTTTTTGTTGACTAATGGGGGTGTTAATTGTGGGGAAATCTGTGGATAATGTGGATAAGTTGATTGTTTTATGAAGTTGTATATAGGCACTCATGATATGATAAAATGAACTGGTGGGTATTTTATCGTTTCTATAATGATAGTGATCATCTAATTGATCTTGCCATGTGCCTGACGGGCAGTGGGTAAAATAGCGATATAATAAGTTATGAAGAATTTGGACAAGATGGCGGCAACTTGTTTCATCTTGATTATGAATTGTCGCCCGTAAAGCTTCTGTCTGAACCCATAATCGGGCAGATTTATGGGTTAGTGTCCCGTCTCTTCTTACTTTATCCGCAACGAGTCCGGTTTTTTGATCAATGGCATGTAAACGGTTAAAAAGAAATAGACGGTCAATTTCGTTTTTATAACTGATTCCAGTCAAGCGTTGATATTCGTAAAGCAGCCAAATCCATTCATATTGATGTCCCGGCTCGATACTTTCCCGAGCCATGCAAGGAGCATTAAACCACCCTTCAGTATAATATTCACCTAAAACACCAGCTTGATGATCAAAAAAATGATTTTTAAATAGAGAAATAAGTTTGTGGGCTAAAAGAAGATCTCGTTCATTTTGGGTAACTTCGAACAAGGCCAGCGTTGCTTCCAGGAGATGCATATGCGGGTTTTGTTGACGATATCCGGCAGTCAAGGGGAGAATATTTTTAAAACCACCCTCAGGATAAGCCATAAATTGCAGGATCCATTGTATGGTCTGGCGGGCCTGTTGAATGGGTCTGGGATTATTACTCAATTTTCCATACCAGGCCAGAGAGAAAATGATAAAGGCTAGATCATATAAATCAGAAGCTTTATCAAGAATTTTTCCTTTTCGTGTTAGGGATTTTGCCCAATGTCCCTCACCTTGAAGGGCATTTTGCATAAAAACATATATTCTTTCAGCAATTATGTTGCCCTTTGTCCATCCCAAAAGTCCTGCTTGACTAAAGGTATAAAGTTGACGTGCCTGAACACGCATTCGTTTGTATCCAGGAAAATCAGGTTGTCCATCAAGCTTTAGTTGTTCATGAACTCCGTAAAGAAAAGGGTTTTCTGCGGTTCCATCACATCCTATTGTTCCCCAATATGGTAAGGCCTTATCAAATAACCAGGAAGTAAAGAGGATATAGTATCGGGTTATATTTTGGGAGATAGGCATAGTACTTGACTTTTTAGACTCAAATTACATTGATTTATAAATGTTTTATTTTATCAATAATATTGGTGGTTGAAAAACCTTTCTGCAATTCTGTCAAAATAACTTTGCCGTTATATTGTTCAACGATATCCTGTCCAACAACTTCTTTTCCAATATAATCTGCCCCTTTGATTAGAATATCAGGTTTTATATGTTGAATAAGATTAAGGGGGGTATCGTCGTCAAAGGCAACAACGGCATCGACATACCGTATGGCAGAAATGAGTCTGGCGCGTTCTTTTAACGGATTAATAGGTCTTTTGGGTCCTTTTAAACGTTGAATACTTGTATCTGAATTCAGTGCAACGATAAGCCGGTCACATTGTGTGCGTGCTGATTGCAAAAGCGATATATGACCTGTATGGAGGATGTCAAAACATCCATTGGTAAAACCAATAGTAAGCCCCTGTTTTTTCCATTTATTGACTTGAAGGGTCAAATCATTCAGTGAAATCAGTTCAGGTGTAACAAGAGGAAAAGTCTCTTCTGAGGATTGTGCTTTCAGTTCATTTTGAACTTCTGCAATGGTGGCGGTGGAGGTTCCCGCTTTTCCGATTACGACACCAGCAGCTGCATTTGCAATATGCATTGATTCCCTTATGCATAATCCCGAGGCGACCCCCAATGCCAAGGTTGCAATAACTGTATCGCCCGCGCCAGAAACATCAAATACCTCCCTAGCTCGGGAGGGTATATGTTGGGTGTTTCTGTTTTTTTCAACTAATGTCATTCCCTTTTCTGATCGTGTGATCAGAATGGCTTGTCCCTGGGTGATATCTAAGAGTTCCTGTCCTGCCTTTTCAAAATCGGTATCAGTTTTCAGGGATATCTGCACGGCCTGGCTTGCTTCAGCAATATTGGGTGTGATACAGGTGGCATGTTTATAAAGGGAAAAATCCCTGGATTTAGGATCAACAAATACAGGCAGGCTGTAATGCTTGGCCCTTTGTGTGATAAACTGAATGATCTCAGGGTGACAGACCCCCTTTCCGTAATCAGATATGATAACAGCCTGAACAGATGGAATATTTTTTTCAATATTTTCAATCAATAGGGTGATTTCTTCGGAATGAAGGGGAATAAGACTTTCTTCATCTGCACGAATGATTTGTTGATTTGCAGCGATAAAGCGCGATTTACAGATAGTTGGACGATAGGGAGAGGAAATAATGGAATCTTCGGGAATATATTTCGAACGCATTATTTTTTTTATTTTCAATGCATATTCATCATTTCCGACTAATCCAACCAGAACAGCCTTACCATTTAGGGATAAAATATTATTGGCAACATTTCCAACACCGCCCAGCATTTCTTTTTGGCTGTTTAAATGAAGAACAGGTACTGGTGCCTCGGGTGAAATACGCTGGACATTTCCGTAAATAAAGCGGTCCAGCATAATATCGCCTATGCACAGGATGGTTAAGGCTGAAAAATCCATTTTAGTATTATCGCTCATGTTGAAAATTTTGAATGAAAGGGTCTAAAAATAATTGTCTGTCTGTTTTTAATCGTTCGCTGGCTAAAATAGATTCAATTTCTTCAATAGCCTTGTTTAATTGATGATTAATAATAACATAATCGAATTCATTCCAATGGGATATTTCATCCATTGCCTTGTTCATTCTATTGTTAATTTCGTCAATATGGTCTGACCCTCTCAGTTGAAGGCGATTTTTTAGTTCATTAAGTGAGGGGGGCAAGATAAAGATACCTACAACATCATGGGGTAAAGCCTTACGAATCTGTTGATGTCCTTGCCAATCTATGTCAAAGATAAGGTCTTTGCCTTCCGACAATAGTTTTTCAACAGGAGCCCTGGGTGTACCATAACCTCGACCAAAGACGGTTGCCCATTCCAGTAACTCATTATTTTCTGCTTGTTTTTCAAATTCTTCTTGACTGATAAAATGGTAATGAACACCGTGTTCCTCACCGGGTCGAGGGTCACGGGTTGTTACTGAGATCGAAGGAAACAAATTGGGTTGAGTCGCCCGGAGAGCATTGGCAATTGTTGATTTTCCAGCACCAGAAGGAGCGGAAAGAACAAAACAGATTCCTCTTTTTCTTGGAGTTGATGTTGATTTGGCTTTAGATTCAGACATACCTTGATATTCCTTGATAAGCAGTAATTATTCAAGCTTATAACAGAAAAGTAAACAATATATGTATATGAAATTACGATCAGTTCTAATCACGGGGGCATCATCAGGTATTGGGTATGCCTTGGCTATTCGGCTTGCCAAATCGGGGGTCACATTGCATTTATCAGGCCGGCGTTCGGATGCTTTGGCAGGATTGGCTGAAAAATGTTGTCAACTGGGTGCCAATGTTCATACGAAAATTATTGATGTTTGCAATCATCAGGAAATGGATAAATGGATTAAATCTGTTGGACAGCTTGATCTTGTATTGGCTTGTGCAGGAATTTCTTTCGTTCCCCATGTTGAGACCCATGCGCATGTTATTCCAGAACCAATTGCACAGTGCTATAAAATCATGCAGACCAATATGAATGGTGTCCTCAATACAGTTCTTCCCGCAATTGAGGTGATGCAAAGACAGGAATGCAATTCAGAACATATACGAGGAAGAATAGCTGCTATTGCCTCAATTGCAAGCTTTTTCACTTCGGCCTGGGCACCATCTTATTGTGCGTCAAAAGCGGCTGTGGATCGGTTTATGGTGGCGAGTGGTATGGGTTGGTGGAAAAAATGCAGAATTCAGTTAACGAGTGTTTGTTGTGGTTTTGTTGAAACACCGATGACACAAAAAAACAAATTTTATATGCCAGGGAAAATATCGGCGGATAAGGCGGCACAATTGATATTGGAAGGGATAGAAGGGCGAAAAAGGCGTGTTATTTTTCCAGTTTGGCTTGCCATTATCGCAAGAATCCTTGATTTGTTTCCTGTTTCTTTTTTGGAAAAAATCTATTTGCCTTATCTTCAGGAACAGGATCGTCATAAATAAAAGATTTATGAATCAATGATCTGTGTGTAAAAGTTTCTATTATTTCTTTAAAATTAAGACCGTGATTTATTATGACAATTTCTGCCAAAGATCCATCAATACATAAACCCCGTTTTTGTGAAGGGTCTATTATGCGGCATGTGATCGTTATGGCCGGAACCGGAACAATTGGGTTAATGGCTGTTTTTCTGGTTGATTTTCTGAATCTTTTTTATATTTCCAGATTGGGGGATACACGTTACACAGCAGCTATTGGTTTTGCCAATGCAATTAACTTTTTGCAGGTGGCGATCTGTATTGGTATGTCTATTGGAATCACGGTCGTGACTGCACGGCTGATTGGGGCCAAAAAACATGATTTGGCAGGTCAGATTATAAATTCGTTTTTATTATTGATGACGGTAATTATGATTGTAATTGGTGTTGCGATCATGGTTTTCCGATATCCAATTTTATCTTTGTTAGGGGCACAGGATTTAGTGCTTGAACAAGCCGGTCAGTTTATAGCTATTACTTCCCCCTTTTTATGTTTTATAGGGTTGGGAATGGCATTGTCTGGATTGTTAAGGGCGGTGGGTGATGCAAAAAGATCCATGTATATCACAATTGCAGGAGCCCTGGTCACGGCGGTTTTGGATCCTTTGTTCATTTTATATTTTGGTTGGGGATTGGAAGGAGCGGCAGTAAGTACCGTTTTTTCACGAGCGGCTGTTGCCGTTTTTGGTTTTTATAGTTTGAGGAAGTATCAATTAATTCATAAGCCAGTTTGGAAAAAGATCTTTTCTGATTCTTATCCTGTTTTTGTAATTGCATTTCCTGCGATTTTAACCAATCTAGCGACACCAGCAGGAAACACTTTTGTTATCAAAACAATGGCATCTTTTGGAAGCGATGCAATTGCGGGACAAACCGCGATTGATCGTATCGTTCCTGTAGCATTTGCGTTTGTATTTGCTTTGACAGGTTCGGTGGGGCCGATTATTTCGCAAAACTTCGGTGCCGGGTTTAGGGATCGGATGTGTGAAACTTTGATGGTCTCGCTAAAATTGGTATGTTTATGTGTTTTATGTGCATGGATCCTTTTTTTTGTTGGAGAGGAATGGATCGTCAAAATGTTTGCGTTAAAGGCGGCAGGTATTGAACTGATGCGGTTATTTTGTCACTGGGTTATTTTAAGCAATTTATTTTTGGGGATGTTATTTGTTTCCAATACGGCTTTTAACAATTTGGGATATCCCTTATTGTCGACCCTGTTTAATTGGGGTAGAGCCACGTTGGGGACAATTCCCTTTGTCTGGTTTGGTGCAACCTATGGCCCGAAAGGAATATTGGTTGGTCAGGCAATTGGGGTTATGCCTTTTGGATTTTTTGCGGTTTTATGCGCTTTTTATGTCTTGCGTAATATTAAAATAAACATGGTTTCGTATCAATGAAATCTCATTTCATATTTGATTGGTTTTAAAATTACGATCCCATTTTTGAATAAGGGGATATAAAACAACCAGCAAAATCAAGACAATAATGGCAGTGATAAAAAGATTTAAAAATAAATTTTGATATAATCGAAGTGTAAGATGGTCAGTTGCTGTATTGATATTTTTTGAGGCTGCAAGATTTGCGATTTTACTGCCTATGTAAAGGGAGATACCTGAAGCCATGAAATAAGATCCGGTCATAAACCCATTCATGGATGCCGGGACATAGCGGGCAATGACTGCCAAACCGAGACCACTGGTTAAAAGTTCTCCCAGAGAAAGGAAAAAATAACCATATATCATAACCCAGGAGGATAATTGTGGAGTTGTGCTTCTAAAACAGGCAAACCACCAAATACCAAAGGCGAAGGCGACAAAACTGAAACCGGTAATGAATTTTGTGGCAATGGAAATATCATATGATTGCCTGTTTATATAGTCATATAGTTTTGCCAGAATGGGGCTGAGAATGATAATCGCAATGGGATTGAGCGCCTGAAACTGTCCCGAAGACCAATTGAAAAGATGATATGATCCGATATAAAAAGCGGGATTTATATTCCGTTGCGCGAACAAGGTCAAAGATGTTGACATTTGTTGATAGAAAATAAAGTAAAGCATTCCTTCCAGAGTTAGGATATACATTATTTTTAGACCATAACGATTTGATGAATCAATCCTGTAATACATGATGATCCATAAAAGAAAGATCAGTATAGCCGCAACCCACATACATGCAGCAATCAAGGTTGCCGATTGAATCAGAAAGGTCATTCCGGAAATAAAGGTGACAATCCCTAGAAAAATCAGACCTTGAACCGGCCAGGATAATGGATCCTGATCTTTCTTGGGCAAATAGGGATTTAATCTTTTATGTGTGGCAAAATAATTGAGAATGCCAAGGACAAGTCCTATGAAACAGGTGATAAAGGCAGCGGACCATCCATAATGGTCTTTAAGAATTGGACAGAGAAGCATGGAAACGGTCGAGCCAATATTGACTGCCATATAATAAAGGGTAAAGGCAATGTCCAGTTGATCATCGTTTTGATCATAAATGCGTCGAACCAGCGTTGCCGCATTGGGTTTAAAAAGACCGTTTCCTGTACTGATGACAGCCATGGTAAGATATAGAATGGCTGTATCATGGGTTGCTTCTGCCAATAAAAGATAGCCCATTGCAAGAATTATGCTGCCATAAAGCATCGCTCTTCTGTTTCCAATGATTTTATCGCCAATCCATCCCCCAAGTACTGGTGCGGCATAAGTCATCGCTGAAAATGCACCGATTAGAAGATTGGCATTCTGATCATTGAAATGCATTCTGTTAATGAGGAACAGCACTAAAATGCTTTGCATACCGTAATAGCCAAAGCGCTCCCATAATTCGATGAAAAGGACAACGGAGAAAGCTCTATTTTTCTCCCTGAAAGGATGGATGGTTACAGAAGAGGTATGCACATGTGTCTCGGTTTAAAAAAGGATATCATTATAAAAAAATTGATTGTTTCTCATTTTGAAGTAAACAGTATATAATTACAGAAAACCATAAATATGTGTATATTCGTATTAAATTTATTAGATTTATTTAGGTTTGTGGTCGTTTATGAAAAACAATCAATGGAAATTAGCCGGCTGTTTTTTGGTAAGTTCTGTCTTTGTTAATGCCAATCTGTCAGAAAGCCATGCCAGGCCAGAAAATGGAAATATACATCATATGCGGAAGGTTGATCCGGTTCAGAAAAATAATCGGGTTGCAAAAACTGTTCTGGATTTTTCAGTATTGCCTGTTGTTAAGGGAAATGTTGCACAATATCTTCCTACCCCTTATGGCAATTTGGGTGGATTGTTATTGACGGATGGAACGCAAATCATGTTTTCCACAATGTTTGGGGAAATTGTGAAATCCTTTGTTCATCCGGGTCAGGACGTGGTGATTCGTGGGTTGAAAGCCTATTCATTACCTTTTGTCCAAGCTTTTGAGATTATCAATCAACGTGGAGAACAGATTGAGGAGGATAGTCCCGAGGCAAACTTTTCACCTGTACCTATTACTGGACCAGATTTGTCTGTAAATGGTACAATCAAGCAAGTTTTGTATAATTTGCAAGGCGATAAAATGGGTGTTGTTTTAAAGGATGGAACAGTTATTTATATTCGCTCTTCCGATGTAAAAAAACTTGATTTTATTTTGAGTGTAGGTCAGAAAATTTATGTTAGCGGGATGGGAAATGCCAATTCTCTGGGTAAAGCGTTACAGGCAAGGATAATCGGTAAGACGGAAAATACCATGGTAGAATTGTCGCAATTTAATGTTCCACCAGCTGGTGCCCCTGCAGGAAGTCCATCGTATGATTATATTCCGCAGTAGTTTTCTTTGAAATTGGTTTTTGAAGAAGTGTTTGGATCAGTTATTGATCTCAGTTTGGAGGTTTGAAGCTATAACAATGAATCAGGAAAAGAATCAGTTTGATGCCTTTGATCAGAAATTGAATAGTTTTGAAGATCGATTAAATCCACGCTCTTCAAAAAAACGAGAAAAAAAAACAGAATATGGCGATAATCCTTGGTTTTTCGCCTGTCGTGCTGGTGTAGAAGTAGTATCTGCCTTTATTGTCGGTCTTGTAATAGGATATGGATTGGATTATTGGTTATCAACAAAACCAGTTTTTATTCTTATATTTTCAGTTTTAGGAATGATTGCGGGCATTTTTAATATCTGGCATCTTGTTAAACCTAATGATATAAGGTTAAAATAAATGCTATTTTTGGTAAGATTCGGTTTATATTGGGAGAAAATTAGTGGCCGGTCATAATATAGACGCGCTCGGTCAATTTGAGTTGCATCCAGTTTTTGGAACCTTGGGTGAAACAATCCGTTTCAGCCAGTCAGAATTAATGATGGTGATTGCAGCAGTAATTGTCCCGGTCGCTATTTATTTTGGCATGCGTCGTAAGGCAGTGGTTCCCGGTCGTTATCAGGCGGCAACAGAGATACTATATGAATTTGTATATAGTATGGCTGTGGGAACCATGGGTGAAAAGGGCAAAGGGTTTTTCCCATTTATATTCGCATTGTTTTTCTTCATCCTGACGGGGAACTATCTTGGGCTTTTGCCTTTTTCTTTCGCTTTTACCAGTCATATCGTTGTAACGGTAAGCTTGGCCTTGATGGTATTTGTCTTGGCAATCATTGTTTCCCTCAAAAATCAGGGACTGAAATTTTTTGCCCATTTCATGCCTGCTGGAGCGCCAATTTTAATGGCCCCGTTATTGGTGCCCATTGAAATCCTGTCCTATTTGTCGAGACCTGTCAGCCTGTCTATTCGTTTGTTTGCGAATATGGTTGCTGGTCACGTCATGTTGGAAATGTTTGCTGCTTTCACGATTATGTTGGCTGCTGGATTGGGATTGGCTGTTGGCGGTTTTTTAGGTATATTTCCTATTTTGCTCAATATAGCCTTATTTGCCCTTGAACTATTGGTTGGTGCATTGCAAGCTTATGTATTTACAATCCTTACCTGTATGTATTTACAAGAAGCCGTTCATCATTAACTTTGGGTTTCGTTTACTTTATTTTTAATAACAAGGAAAAAACAAATGGATCATTCGCTTCTTTTGGCTGCAAAACAGATTGGTGCCGGCCTCGCTGTTATCGCTCTTTCCGGTGTTGGTATTGGTATTGGTAATATTTTTGCAACTCTGGTAAGCAGTATTGCTCGCAATCCAGCTTCCCGTTCCCATGTATTTGGTTTGGGAATGTTGGGTTTTGCTCTCACAGAAGCTGTTGCCCTTTACGCACTCCTGATCGCCTTTCTTATTCTGTTCATGTAAAGGGTTCTTTTATATGAGACGCTTTTCAGTCTTTTTTACCCGTCTGGCGGCGTCTCTCGTGGCGGGTGGATGTGCAAGCCTGTTGCTGGCACCTGTTTTTGCTACGAATGCCAGAGCTGCTGGCATGCCCCAGATGGACTTTAAAAACCCATTGGTAATGGGTCAATTTTTTTGGGTATTGATTATTTTCTTTTGTTTATTTCTGGTGGTGAAATATTTTTCAATTCCTCAGGTTGAAAATGTCATTTCCCATCGTCGTTCAAAAATTGATCAAGACTTGAATTCCGCACGTCAGGCTAAGGCACAGGCTGATAAAGCTGTCGCTGCATTAAATAAAACACGTCATGATGCCGCCCTGGAAGCGCAAAGACATGTTGATGCTATTTTACAGGAAACCAAAGCGGATTCTGCAAAAAAAATGCAGGAATTGCAAGGTAAGCTTGATCAGGAAATGAAGAATACTGAAAAACGCATCATTGAAGCTCGAAATAAAGCCCTGACCCAGGTTGATCAAATGTCAAAAGAGGTTGCGTATCTTTTGGTGAAGAAAATGCTGAATGAAGAGATAGATAGCGGCGTTATTGATCAAAAGATCAGACAGTTTGTTCCTTCGTCTTCACATTAAACAAGCAGAGAGAGTATGATGCTTTTTTTACAAGAACCACGTTTTTGGGCTGCTATTGCATTTATTTTATTCTTTGTCCTGTTTGGTAAAAAGATTTGGCGTCCCTTGGCTGCAATGATGGATAAACGGTCTGTACAGATACAGGCGGCACTGGAAGAGGCCAGCCGTTTGCGTCGGGAAGCTGAAGAAATATATACGAATGCCAGAAAAGAGCATGAGGCTGCCAAAGAAGAGGCAGAGAGAATGCTGCAAAATTCCAAGGAAATTGCAGCCCGTATTGCTGCCAAAGCAAAAAAGGATGCAGAATTTGCGGCTGAACGTCATGAACAGCTTATTCGTCAAAGAATGGCTGCTTCTGAACAAGAAGCCATTTCAGTTGTTCGTAAAGAGGCCGCTGAGATTGCTGTAAAAGCTGCAAGAGAAGTAATTGCATCTGTTATGACTGAGGAAAAAGATAAGTCCTTAATTGATCATGCAATTGCTGAAGTTCCCAAGATGTTGGCCAAAGATCAATATAATGCCTAATTTTATTCGTCTCGTTCAGGCACATGAATTATAAACTTTCAATTGTAGTTGCTGTTTTAAACGAGGCGGATAATATTTTACCTGTCTGTCAGGAAATTGCTTCTGTTTTGCCAAAGTTGCCTGATAGTGAAGTTATTTTTGTTAATGATGGAAGTACTGATCATACGCTGGATCAGTTAATCGAAATAAAAAAAACGATTCTTCCCGGGCTTGTTATTTTATCTCATCCCAAATGTTGCGGTAAATCAGCTGCATTATTGACTGCAATCAAAGTTGCAAAGGGGGAATGGATTGCAACTCTGGATGGGGATGGTCAGGATGATCCCATTGATATTGTTGCAATGTGGGATGTAATGCAGCGACATCAAGGAAAACCCCCGTTAGTTGTAGGGGTAAGATTAAAGAGACATGATAATTTTTCCCGTCGGTTTGCAACGCGGTTTGCAAATGGGTTACGACGCCGTTTGTTGAATGATGGCTGTCCAGATACGGGTGCTCCGATGAAATTGTTTATGAAAAACGATTTTCTTTCCTTACCGCAGTTTGAAGGGTTACATCGTTTTTTACCGGCTTTATTTGCCCATTATGGTGTTCCTCTATTATGTTATCCTGTCCATCATAGGCAAAGACTGAATGGATTTTCTAAATATACCAATTTAAATCGTGCCCTTGTGGGAATAAGGGATTTACTGGGGGTAATGTGGTTGTTAAATCGTATTCATTTGCCTGGTAATATTAGAAAGTCTTAATACCGAAACAGATCAAGATAAAAAGGGATAAGCATGAGTATTTCTCATCTCTCGGAACCGTCTTTTCGTTTGAAGGCAAGTCATTATTTGTGGCTTGCCTTGTTTGTTTTTGTGTTGTTTTTACCTGGTAGAGCAAGCCTTCCACCACTGGATAGGGATGAGGCTCGGTATATGCAGGCAACATCTCAAATGCTGGAGAGCGGTAATTATGTTGATGTTCGGTTTCAGGACAAGCCTCGTTATCTGCAACCTGCCGGGATTTACTGGTTGGAAGCGTTTTCTGTTAAGGCGGCATATTCCATCAGTCATAAAGAGGTTTGGCCATATCGCATTCCTTCCCTCTTTGCTGCGGTTGGATCAGTTTTACTGACTGTATGGATAGGCAGTCTATTATTTGATTCATGTATTGGTTTATTGGCAGGTATTTTTCTGGCAGTTTCGGTAATACTTACTGCGGAAGGTCGTATGGCCACAATAGATACGACTTTACTTTTTTTCATTTTGCTTGCCCAAACGAGTGTTGCAAAAGCGTGGTTATCCCGTTTATCTGTGGAAAAATCACCTTTTCACATTGCCGCAATCTATTGGGGGGCAATTGGGTGTGGATTGATGTTGAAAGGGCCAGTTATTCTCATCCCAACCTTATTGACTCCCTTGACTCTAGCCTGGGTTCAAAAGGATAAATCATGGTGGGAACAATTAAGGCCCGGCTATGGCTGGTTAATTTCTGTAATGATTGCCCTACCCTGGTGTATTGCCATTGCCTTGATAAGTCATGGACAGTTTTTCACAAATGCAGTTGGTACGAATTTTTTAGGGAAGGTTGCGTCAGGACAACAGGCGCATGGATTACCACCAGGGTATTATCTTCTGGTTTTTCTAATTGCATTTTGGCCGGGTTCCCTGTTTACGGCATGGTCGTTACCTTTTATATGGATGGAAAGAAAAACTGAATCAGTAAAATTTTTGTTATGTTGGATTATTCCCCATTGGATGGTCTTTGAGGTTATTGCAACCAAACTTCCCCATTATGTATTGCCTACATATCCTGCGATTGCAATTCTTACATCTGCTGCATTATGGAAAATTTCTGAAAGGTGGCATGGTCCAATTTCTGTCTTGGGAAAGGGACTATTTTATTTTTATATGATTTTATGGTGTTTGGTTGGAGTCATTCTGGCTGTTGGAAGTGTTATCTGGGCACATTTCATGACAGGGGAATGGTATTATGCCGCGATGATCGGGGCAGTCACTGTATTATGTCTGATTGGGTATGTTATTTACTGTTTCTGCAAACAAAATGTTCAAAGGGCTTCTCTTTTTTCCATATTGGCCGCTCTAATTGTTTATATTCAACTATTCGTAATCTTGATTCCTTCTTTACAACCAGAATGGTTGAGTTATAAAATCGCACGAACTGTTCATTTTCTTAAACCCTGTCAGAAAACGGTTTTGGCCTCGGCCTCTTATTCAGAACCAAGTCTGGTTTTTTTAGTTGGGAAAGAGACACAGCTGATCAACGTGATGAAAACAGCTGCATTTCTTGAAAAGAATAAGGTGTGTGGAATGGCTTTGGTTGATTGGAAAGATCAGAAAGTGTTTAAAGAGTATTTGGATAAAGATAATATTTCCGTCGATTTATTGGGAGAAATCAAAGGATTAAATTATTCGACTGGAAAAAAATTGAATTTAGGTCTGTATAAAGTTCATTCATGGTAATTAAAAGAGATTGATACGAAATGCTGTTTTTGAAAAGCAAAGATAATGATTCATTATTGGGTATTGTTTAATTTTGAATAACGGCATTTTTTAATTTAATGGGTAAAAATTGATAAGTTAAAAAAAATACGAAACAATAATGGACGAATAAGATAATCAATAATTAAAAACACAATGATAGGACTGATATCTATACCACCAAGATCCGGTAAAATTCTTTGAATGGGTCGTAAAATCGGCTCGCAAAGCCTGCTCAGGAAAGTGCCGATTACATAAACGGCCCGTGCGTTAGGATTAATGATGTTAAGTGCAAATAGAAAACTGAAAATACAATAAGCAAGCAGGATGAAAGAATAAAGGCTTAATAAGGTTTGAAGTAATTGATATAGTTCAAACATATCTAATTCCTTGATAACGGATTCTGATGGTAAATTATGGTATGAATTATATAATTCTTTCTTGACAGTTTTTCTAGGAATAGTATCAATGAATTAGATTTTACTTTAGGGGGGGTTATAGCTCAGTTGGGAGAGCGTCTCGTTCGCAATGAGAAGGTCAGGGGTTCGATTCCCCTTAACTCCACCATAGATGTTAAGACCTGAATTGATTCTCTGGTTTCAATAAATCAAAGAAATCTTGCAACGACGGTAAAATAATTCTGCCACGTTTTTTTACAGATTTTTCTTTCCTTTTCAGGATTGTAATATTTTATTAACCAGAAATTCTGGTGATCCTCTATTAATTCTCCCATTGTATAGATGTGGAGATTATTATCCACCTTTAAAAAAAGACAGATATTTCCTTTCTTGGCAATTTTACGGGGATGTAAAATTATAATGTCGCCAATTTTAAAGATAGGTTCAATATTACGGTTTGCGATTGAAATACCGAAAGCATCTTTTTCAAATGTTACAACATGGGGACGTTTAACATACTCAATGGGCGTATCCGTCAGAATAAAATCATCATGGATCAAGTTCATTGTACCGAAAACAGGTATTTCTTCATCCAGTTTAAAGTTATCAAAAGAATGATCACTAAAATCAGAGCTATCTTTTTTTGAGTTAACTTTAAAATTTGAATTGAAAAATTGAGTTATTTTTGGGGTAAGTTTAATCTGACTTTTTAATTTCCCCTTGCCGATATTTGGGTTTAGATGGTCGAGTTTAACATTCAGAGCAAGTGCAACATAAGGTAAAAGAGAGCTTTCACGAATATTGCCATTTTCAATATTCGCTATGGTTTGTTGGGAGCATCGACCCGTTAGCTTTCTGACTCTTTCTGCCAATTGGGACTGAGAAAGTTTTAAATATTTCCTAATTTTTTTGACGTTGTTACCAATGGTGGTCATTCTTTTTTTTAAAATAAAATGTTGGAGTTGTATATTTTTACTTTATAAGTTTTAATATTAAAATCAAAACCGGCTATACAGCTTATAAAAATATACGGTAAATAAGATTATTTTTAATAGTTAAATTTATTGGTTAAGTTTTCCAATAATTTGCTGAAAATGAAAAATTTGGATTCAATTTTTTTGTTTGTTGAAAAATAACTGTTGTTTATTCGAAGCATACCGATATTATGGGAAGGCTTTTAATAAGAATATACAATATTATGTATATTATTAAGTGAATAAGCTTAAATTGTTCATATTATAATTTAAAATTTACTTTATTTATAGATAATCAACAGTAAATTTATCTTGATTTTTAAGGAAATAGGGAAGAGAAGTGACAATAACAGATTCTTTCTTTACAAAATGGCATAAAGAATATGCTTTATTATTTGCTTTATTATTGCCACTTAATGCATGTAAAAAACAGCAACCTGCTCGACCCATACCTAGTGCGAATTTTGTAACGGTTCATGCTCAAGAAGTTGAGAATTTAGTTGAGCTGACTGGACGTGTTTCTCCGATGCGCGTTTCACAGGTTCGTCCTCAGGTAAATGGATATCTTTATAAAAGGTTATTTGAAGAAGGTACGGATGTTATTAAGGGACAACAGCTTTATGAGGTTGATCCTCGACCCTATCAAGCCGCTTTAAATGAGGCGCGGGGTAAGCTTAACCGTGATTTGGCGACATTACGCACCCAGACTTTGAAGTTAAAAAGATATGGCCCATTGAAAAATATGGATGCTGTCAGTCGTCAGGATTATGATGATACACTTGCTGCACAAGAAGCAACTAAGGCTGATATTGAAAGTGATAAAGCAACAGTAAGACAGGCTGAACTGAATCTTGAATATACGGGAATTAATGCCACCATTTCTGGAAGGATAAGTCGTTCTATCCAAACGCAGGGCGCATTAATGTCTGTTAATCAGGCCGATCCAGTCGCTGTCATTACGCAACTTGATCCAATTTTTGTTGATATTATTGAACCTACCGCAGAACAGTTGCGTTTACGTTCAAGACAGGAAAATGGAAAATTACAGACCTTACGTGGGGCAGCCCATGTTCCTATTGATTTGATTTTAGAAGATGGTTCTCGTTATCCCTTGCAGGCGAATTTATTATTTACCGAAGTTGTGACGGATCAGGAAACAGGATCTGTTATTCAGCGGGCAATCATACGTAATCCTGATAAATTATTGTTATCAGGCATGTATGTTCGTGCTGTTATGCATGAAGGATATGAGAAAGGGGCCTTTTTAATCCCTCAGGAAGCTATTATGCGTGGTTTGGATAATGCTCCCTATATTTATATTATTAACAAGGACAATGTTATTGAAAGACGTAATGTAGAATTACAACGTATTCAGGATACATACTGGGTTGTCACAAAAGGTCCAGTAGATGGTGATCATCTTCTTGTTAGTAATCCAACTTCATACAGGCCAGGTCAAAAAGTCGTTCCTAAAGAAGGACGGACGATTACGGCAGAGGTCCCTAATTAAAGTGTTATAATTGGAATTTTTACATGTCATTGTCGCGTTTTTTTATTGACAGGCCGATTTTTGCTTGGGTTATTGCTATTCTTGTTTCACTGATTGGAACAATTTCTATTATAAGCCTGCCTATTGCACAATGGCCTTCAATCGCCCCTCCACCAATTACATTAAGTTTTACCTATCCAGGTGCTACCGCAGATACGGTTCAAAGAACGGTTGTTGATCCAATCAGTCAAAATCTATACGGTTTGGATAACCTAGAATATATTTCCACTTCCGCTAATGCTGATGGAACCGCATTAGTTACCCTCACCTTTGCACAGGGTACCAGTCCGGATATTGCACAGGTTCAAGTACTGAACCGTATTGATGTTGCCCGTTCATTGTTACCATCAACGGTTGCGTTGCAAGGAATTCGTATTTCGAAATCCAATAAAAGTTACATGATGTTTTTTGCCGTTCAATCTTCTGATCAATCCATGGATGAGGGAGCTCTGGGAGATTTATTGGCAAGTGATATACAAAACCCCGTTACCCGATTGAACGGGTTGGGAGATTATACAGCCTTTTCATCAGAATATGCGATGCGTGTCTGGCTGGATCCAGATAAGCTGCATGATTATCAGCTTAATGCAACGGATGTGATGAATGAAATTGGTTCCCAGAACTCGGAACAGCCTTTGGGTGAATTTGGAAAATTGCCAGCTTTGCCTAACCAGCGTTCTGATATTTATACAGGTGGTGTAAGACGTTTGGTCACACCAGAGGAATTTCAGAATATAGTTGTTAAAACACAGGTAAACGGTGCACGTATCCGATTAAAAGATGTTGCCAGGGTTGAATTGGGACCAATGACTTATCAGCCAATTGGTATGATTAACAATCAGCCTGTTGCTGCTTTTGGTGTCAAGCTTGCTTCTGGGGCCAACCAGTTGGCGCTGTCAAAAGATATTCATAATAAGATTGCAGAATTATCAAAGTATTTTCCAGCAAATACAACCTATTTATATCCACAAGATACCTCGACATATATTATTGAATCAATGGAAGAGGTTGTTGAAACTCTTGTTATTGCGATTTTGCTGGTTATTGTTGTGATGTATGTTTTCTTGCAAAATTTTAGGGCGACGTTTGTACCTGCAATTGCCGTTCCGGTAGTTTTACTGGGGACATTCGCAATCCTGTTTTTTTCTGGATTTTCGATCAATACCTTGACAATGTTGGCTATGGTGCTTGCCATCGGATTGCTTGTGGATGATGCGATTGTGGTCGTGGAAAATGTTGAGCGTGTTATGGAGGAGGAACATTGTTCTCCTAAAAAGGCCACTCAAATTTCCATGGATCAGATTAGTGGGGCCCTGGTTGGTATTGCGCTTGTTCTATCCATTGTTTTTATTCCCATGGCTTTTTTCAGCGGTTCTGCCGGGGTGGTTTATCGGCAATTCTCAATTAGCATTGTTGCAGCGATGGCTCTTTCTGTTGTCATTGCATTGATTTTTACCCCCGCTTTGTGTGCAACGGTTTTAAAACCTAAGGAAAAAAAGGAACGGCACGGTTGGTTCTTTACGAAATTCAATAACGGGTTTGATAAAATGGTCAATGGATATATTCGAGGGGTGAAGCATATGATTCACCATTCACGTATAACCATGATTATTTATGTATTCATTACGGTTGCCGGATTATGTGTTTTTTATATTTTACCTGAAGGGTTTTTACCTGATGAAGATCAAGGGGTTGTTTACATGCAGGCAACATTGAGTCCTGGATCTTCAGCCGCAATGACGTCGAATGTCACCCGGAAAATGACAGATTATTTTGTTAAGCATGAGAATAAATATATCAAGTTTGTTTTTACGGCGATTGGGTTCAATTTTGGTGGTCAGGCCCAGAGTGCAGCTTTTGGTGTTGCCCGTTTGAAAGAATTTGATGAAAGGGGCAGCGATTCCAGGGCAACCGCTCAAGCTATCGCAACAAGGGCGATGCATGCATTGTCTTCTATCCCCGGCGCCAATGTGTTGGCATTTCTTCCGCCTCCCGTTATGGATTTAGGTTCGTCGACCGGGTTTGACTTTGAATTGCAAAATCGTGGACATCTGGATACCATTACCTTTATGAAGGCAAGGGACGCTTTGTTAAAAAAGGCCAGTGCGGATCATCGTCTCGTTGCCGTTCGCCCGAATGGGTTGCCTATTGCCCCGCAATATTATTTCAATATTGATCGTGATAAAGCACATGCCCAAGGGGTTAGTATTGACAGTATCAATCAAACGTTATCCATTGCTCTGGGATCTTCTGATGCGGGATTATTTAACTTGCGTGACCGTGTAAAACACGTGTTTGTACAAGGAGATGTCAAGTCGCGAATGAAGCCTGATGATCTAAGGCGTTGGTTTGTCCGGAACAACAATGGCAAGATGGTTCCATTAACCTCGTTTGTTGATGGTGAGTGGAAAATGGCTCCTCAGAAAGTGGAGACCTATAACGGTTATCCATCTTTTGAAATCATGGGGCAGGGAGCTCCTGGTATCAGTAATGGTACAGCGATGAAAATCATTGAGGGTTATGCAAATGAACTTGGCAAGGGAATAGGCTATGAATGGACGGGCATGTCATATGAACAGGAAAAGTCCTCTGGACAAGCCGGAAAACTATATGCTGTTTCTATTTTGGCAGTCTTTTTATCTTTGGCGGCTTTGTATGAAAGTTGGGCTATACCTTTTTCCGTTATCCTGGTGGTTCCCTTGGGAATTATTGGAGCGGCGGCAGCGGTTTATCTGCGTGGAATAGATAATGATATTTATTTCCAGGTTGGGTTGTTAACAACCGTGGGGCTTGCGGCCAAGAATGCCATCCTGATTGTTGAATTTGCTAAGGAACATTATGATACTGGTACAAAAACATTGGAAGAATCAGCGATAATGGCTGCACGTGAACGTATTCGGCCTATTCTGATGACCTCGCTGGCATTTGTGATCGGAACTGTTCCTCTGGCAATTGCAGAAGGGGCGGGTGCTGCAAGTCACGTGGCCATTGGTACAAGTGTGGTGGGTGGTGTTATTACAGCCACTTTGTTGGCCCTCTATTTTGTCCCTGTATTTTTTATTGTCGTTCTGGGATTATTCAAGGTGCGTCCTCATCCATTAAATAATAAGAATGTTGATGCAACCGCTGGACAGACAGGAGAGTAAAATAATGATGAAAATAAGAAAGTCATTTCGGTCACCGCTTATATCCATGACTTTAGCTTTAATGATATTTTCAACGACCTCCTGTAATCTTGTTCCAGATTATAAACGCCCAGATGCATCAATTTCCCAGCAATGGCCGATGGGCCCCGCTTATGGGCCCCCCTTGCCCAAGGATTCAAATTTGCCACAAGCCTATAATGTCGGTTGGAAGGTTTTCTTTCGGGATCCAGTCTTGAGTGAATTAATTTCCATGGCTCTGGCTAATAATCGTGATCTACGTGAGGCAATCGAGAATATTACGGCTTCCCATGCCAGTTACATGCGTCAAAGAGGTGATTTATTTCCAACAGTAAATTATTCTGCGGGGGCTTCCTATCAAACGAGTCCGGGAAAAACCTTGGGCGGTATGCGGGGCTATACGCATTGGAACCAATTATCAACGGGATTTGGTGTATCAAATTATGAAATTGATATATTCGATCATGTTCGGAGTTTGACGAAAGCGGCCAGGGAAAGTTACTTGCAGCAGGTAGAGAGTACTTTATCTGTGCAAATTTCGTTGATTAGCGAGGTTGCTAATACATATATGGCCTGGCTTGCGGATTGTGACAGTCTTCGTACTGTTCAGGAAAGCTTGCATAATCGTGAAAGGAATTTACAATTAATTCAAGGAATGCATACCTATGGTCAACAAAATGCCCAGGCTGTGGCACAAGCAACAGAATTGTTGCAAGAAGCCCGAAGTCAGGAGCAGGTTTATCAAAAAACGGTTGCCAATGATCTGAACAGCCTTACTTTGTTGATTGGTCAGCCTATTCCACAATCTGTCTTGCAAAAGGCCGGTCCTAACCCCTCTCTGGATAATTTTGTTTCAATGCCAGAGGTGGCATCGGGTATGCCATCGGATCTTCTCGAACGTCGTCCGGATATTTTATTGGCAGAACATCAGCTCAAAGAAGCCAATGCGAATGTTGGATATGCCAGAGCCGCTTTTTTTCCATCCATTCAGCTAACAACATCAGGCAGTACGGCAGGAGCAACTTTTGCACAAATGTTTGGGCCTTATTCTGCGGCTTATACATTTATGCCGAAAATTACCGTACCTGTAATTGATGAGGGGCAAAATCTGGCACAATTGAGAACAGCAAAAGCTAAAGTGCGTGCCGCCGCCGCTCATTATCAGAAAGTGATACAATCTTCTTTCAAGGAAGTTGCTGATGCTTTGGCAGCCAGAACAACATTAAAAGAAAAGTGGAAAGCTGAATCTGACAATGTCAAGGCAAGCCAGACAGATTACCGTTTGTCCTATGCCCGGTTCAGAAATGGAATTGATAGTTATATCAGCACATTAACAGCGCAAAGAACATTATTGACCGCCCAAGTTTCATCTATTCAGGCACGTCTTCAATATATGCAGAGTCTTTCAACTTTGTACAGAACGTTGGGAGGAGGATGGAGTGCAGAAAATGCTTTTCAGACCTATCAATCCAATGGAAAGAAATTGAACACTCAGGTAGATAAGAGCAAGCAATAAATTTATTATGAATTAAATCGGTTTGCGATTAGAGATTATCTGAAGAGGATAATCTCTTTTTTTATCCATATGAATTTTATTTTTATTTTGAAAAATTGTATTGAACAGGTGCCGAATTGCAATGGATAGTAAAATCAATCAGTTATCGGTAAAAAAACGGATATGAATATTGGAAAAAAATATATAGGGATAATCTCTATTTTAATGGCTTCTGTTTTATGGGGGACAACAGGGGTTGCCGCTCAATTTGCACCTGAAGTGAGTGCGCTTGCGATTGGGTCAGGTGCTATGGGTATCGGTGGGTTGTTGCAATCAGTGATTGCCTTGCCATGTCTAAAAAATTATCAGGGGAAATTATATAGTCAAAAAGCATGGATTATATTGGGTGCCCTTGCCGTTATGTTTTACCCTTTGGCTTTTTATGGTTCGATGCGGGTTGCCAGTATTACGGTTGGAACAGTTGTTTCAATTGGTTCAGCACCATTTTTTTCTGCTGCATTTGAAAACATAATGGATCATTTCAAAGTCACGCTACAATGGGTCATTGGTGCCTTTATGGGAGTATCGGGTATCATCTTGCTCTGTTTTTCTGCCCAACATACCGTATATAACCCAATATCCTTTGCAAGAATCAGTCTGGGTATTTTATTGGGATTGTTGGCAGGGTTTACCTATGCATTCTATACATGGGTTGCAAGACATTTGATACATCATGAAATTCCATCAAAGGCAGCGATGGGAAGTATTTTCGGGGTTGGTGGTCTTTTGCTGTTACCAGTTTTATTGATAACGGGTGGAACATATTTGAATTCATGGAGCAATTTATCTGTTGGAATTTATATGGCGACTATTCCCATGTTTATTGGTTATCTTTGTTTTGGTTACGGCCTGTCCTTTGTTCCAGCAAGCATGGCAACTTTGATAACCTTGTCAGAACCTGTTATTGCAACATTTCTTGCCGTAATAATTGTAGGGGAAAAATTTTCAGGTTTTGGCTGGTTAGGAATTGGTTTAATTTTTTTATGTCTGGTTTGTATCTCAATTCCCAATAATAAAAAATGAAAAATGCCTTTATAAGGATAAAGGCATGAGAAAAAATTATTCTTTCAGTAAAGCTTTTTTAAAGGCTAGTCGCCAACCTTTGAGTTTTCTTTCCCGTTCTGTTTGTTCCATTGCCGGTTTGAAAGTGGTACCTTCGGACCAGTTGGTCGTAATATCTTCGATATTGTTCCATATACCGCATCCAAGACCAGCAAGATAGGCAGCTCCCATTGCGGTTGTTTCAATATAAGCGGGTCGTTCGACGGTTGTATTCATAATACTGGCCAGGAATTGACAATACCAGTCATTCGCTGACATTCCGCCATCAACACGGATGGATGAAATTTCTTCAAGACTGTCCTTTTTCATTGCCTCGGCAAGATCATAGGTCTGATAGGCAATGGATTCTAGTGCGGCACGGGCTATATGGGCAGCTGTCGCATTGAAGGTTAATCCAGTAATGATTGCCTTGACATCAGGTTCCCAATGGGGGGCACCCAATCCGACAAAGGCTGGAACCATATATACTTCATGGTTGTCGTTAACCTTGGTTGCCATATCATTGGTTTGTGAGGCATGGGTGATGATTCCGATACCATCCCTTAACCATTTGATTGCAGCACCAGCAACAAAGATGGATCCTTCAAGTGCATAGGTTGGTTTACCATTTAGGCGATAGGCCGTTGTTGTGAGCATGCGGTTTTGTGAGGTTACGATTTTGTCCCCTGTGTTTAACAGCATAAAACATCCCGTGCCATAGGTTGCCTTAACCATGCCAGGTTCAAAACAGGCTTGGCCGATTAATGCGGCTTGCTGATCCCCCGCCATTCCCATAATGGGAATTGAATTACCAAACAAGGCAGGGTCTGTTGTGCCGAACAAAGTACTGTTATCTTTTACCTCAGGTAAAATAGAGGCGGGAATATTAAAGATTTTGAGTAGTTCTGGATCCCATGATTGTGTTTGTATATTAAACAGCAGGGTTCGACTGGCATTGGTTGCATCTGTTGCGTGAACCTTGCCTCCAGTTAGACGCCATAAAAGGAAACTGTCAATTGTACCAAAAGCCAGTTCACCGCGTTCTGCTTCAGATCTTACATTTGGGATGTTATCCAATATCCAGGCAATTTTTGTCGCGGAGAAGTAGGGGTCAAGAAGTAAGCCTGTTTTTTCATAGATTGTTTTTTCCAGCCCTTCTTCCTTTAAAGCTCTGCATGAATTTGCTGTCCGTCGATCCTGCCATACGATGGCATTGTAGACAGGTTTGCCCGTCTTACGGTTCCAGATAACAACTGTTTCACGTTGGTTGGTAATGCCTATGGCGGCAATTTCACTGGTTTTACCTTCAAGGGAAGCTTTGGCAATGGCGTTTTTAATTGTATATACAGTATCACTCCAGATGTCCTCCGGATTATGTTCAACCCATCCAAGTTGAGGATAATGCTGGGTAAATTCATGTCGGCTGAGCGATATTTCTTGGCCCCGTGTGTTGAAGATAATTGAACGTGTAGATGTTGTGCCCTGGTCAAGGGCAATAATATAATGAGCTTTATTCATGGAAATTATATCCGCTTTGTAATTAGGTTATGATATACGAGATAAAAAGGGTTTAATGAATAATTGATAGGCACCTCCACCCATGACACCGCCTAGGAGTGGGCCGAAAATAGGACCCCACCAATAAGAAGGTAAACCGGGAAAGGCAGAAGGTCCCCAGCCAGCCAAATAGATGAATATTCTAGGACCAAGATCACGTGCGGGATTGATCGCCCATCCTTCAAGATATCCTGCCGATGCACCAATAGCAGCAACTACAAAACCGATAATCAGTGCACCACTGTTTGCTTGTGGGGCAATGGTATTGTATTCATCAGTAATGGCAAAAATACTGAAAACCAAAAATGCAGTTAAAAGGATTTCGTTAAAAAAAGCATGGATAGGTGTGACTGTTAATCCGGGTGCTGTGATAAAAACACCAGCCCCACCGCCCAATGGGCGGGTCAGGTGATGGACAACATTATAATGGTCAATAACTGAATAATACATGCAATAAACAAGAACTGCACCGCAAATCCCGCCAAAAACCTGGGCGATTATATAGGCGGGGACTTTTTTCCAGGAAAAATTCCGGAATAAGGCAAGGGCTAGTGTTACAGCAGGATTGGCATGGGTGCCACTTATGCTGCCAGTAACATAGATCGCGAAAGTTACACTTAATCCCCAGGAAATCGCAACACCCCAATAGGCATTTTGATAAGGACTTGGATCATACATAAGAAGCATTGCTGCTGCTGAACAACCAATAAATATGATAATTGTAACTGCAATCGCTTCAGAAATGAGCTCTCCTATGAGATTTTTTGTATTTTGCATATGTTATTGACTTTCTGGGGGGAGGTTATTGAGACTTTTGCAAATATTGAGCCAGTTTTCCTTGCTCTTCTTGGGTGAAATATAATCCCAGTTTTGTTCTTCTCCATAAAATGTCTTCTACAGTCATGGCCCATTCCTTTTCGACAAGGTAATCAACTTCATGTTGTGTCAAACCATGGCCAAAATCAATACCCATATCCGTCTTGCTTTTGGCATTGTGAATAATGTTTATGGCATCTGTTCCATAACTGTGTGCAATGCGTTTGGCAGTGATTTCATCAAGGAAGGAAACAGTATTGCGAAAATCTTTATAAAATAAATCAAAATTGCCATCGGTAATATTTCCACCTGGCAAAGGTTCTTTGTCCGTCCAATTTTGGCGGGTATATTTGAAAAACTTGGCTAGTTTTTCCATGCTATGTTCTGCAAGACGGCGATAGGTTGTAATTTTCCCGCCAAAGATTGAGAGTAAAGGTGCCTGACTGTTTTCCTCATTCAAATCGAGGTGATAATCTCTGGTTACTGCTGAAGCATTGCTGGAGGCATCGTCATACAGTGGACGAACGCCAGAATAATTCCAGATTACATCTTTTGGAGTAATGTTCTTATTGAAATAATCATTCACCGATTTACATAGATATTCGGTTTCATTTTCATCAATCCCAGGTAAAATATCTGGAGATTGATCCCAGGAAATATCTGTTGTGCCAATCAATGTGAATTCTTCGTGGTAGGGAATGGCAAATACAATCCGTTTGTCATCATTTTGCAGAATATAGGCTTGAGGACCTTCATAAAGTTTTTTGACAACAATATGACTGCCCTTGACAAGCCGAACATTCATTTTACTTTGAACATGCAGTTTGTCTTGTAAAAGTTCTGCAACCCATGGTCCGGCTGCGTTCACAATTACTTTTGCTGTTATGGTTGTTTTTTTCTGGGTTTTATTATCTTGGATTATTGCATTCCATTCATTTGTTGAACGTTTGGCATCCACAAATTTTGTTTGAGTACGAATGTCGGCACCCAGCATAGAGGCCCCTTTTGCATTTAATACAACAAGGCGGCTATCATCAACGGCGCAATCTGCATAGGTGAAGCCTTTTTTGATGTCATTTCGTAAAGGTTGTCCATATGGAGAGGTTTGTAATGAGATTAATTTGGAGTTAGGCAATTTTGGGTGGCTTGCCAAATGATCATATAAAAATAATCCGATTCGAATCATCCAGGCTGGTCGAATGGAATTTCGATGAGGAAGAACAAATTCAAGAGGACGTATAATATGAGAGGCCAGGTTAAGAAGACGTTCACGTTCCTGTAAGGCCTCCCGAACCAGGCGAAATTCATAATATTCAAGATAACGCAATCCGCCATGAATTAGTTTTGTGCTTGCAGAAGAAGTATGGCTTGCCAGATCATCTTTCTCAACGAGTAAAACTTTTAATCCTCGTCCTGCCGCATCGCGAGCAATACCTGTTCCATTGACGCCACCACCAACAATTAAAAGATCATAGGTTGTAGGCTGGGTGTTCATTAGTAATCTCCTGAAAGAATATTTTATTTATTTAATTTTATTTTTTTAATATGGTTTCAGGAGATATGAAATATCAAGCAAGAAATGGCCCTATTTGGGCTATTTCTGGTAAAGTATAGTTGTACTAAAAGTAAAAATCATATATTTAAAAGAAAATAAAATTTTAATTATAAATAGTTATATAAATAAACCTTAAACAGGTTTCCATCCATCTTGACGTAAAACACTTCCTGCTAAATAAAGACTTCCACAAATAAGGACTCTGTAAGGTTTTTTTTCTGTTTGTTGAAGATGAATTAAAGCATTCTTAATCGTTCCACCGCTAATGGCATGATTTTTAGAAGCCTGGATAATATTATCAATGGACATGGCCATATGTTGATCAGGTTCAATTACAGCCTGTATAGAGGTGCATAACGGGATAAGAGGGGCAAGAAATGCACTGGAATCTTTATTGTTTTTCATGCCAACAATGAGATGAAGGGGCCTGTCCTGCCATTTAGACTTTATAAATCGGGCAAGGATTTGCCCGGCATCGGCATTATGTCCTCCATCCAGCCATAACTCTGTTTCTGGAGTGATATACCTGGTCAATGTTCCTTGTAAGCGTTGCAAACGTGCCGGCCATTGTGCCTCTGCAATACCTTGCCATGCATATTCTGGCACGGCAAGTTGGGTTGCACGTAAAGTGGCAATCGCCAAACCTGCATTATTAACCTGATGAAATCCCATTAGACTGGGTAGAGGTAATTGAAGCGTTCCCTTGGAATCATTATAGACAAGATGATCCCCTTGTCTTTCAATAGTCCAGTTTTTTCCCTGGATAAATAGTGGGGCATTCTTGGTTTGAGCTTCTTTCTGTAAAACGTTCAATACTTCTGGGGATTGATTATAAGTTATAACAGGTATGGATTTTTTGATGATTCCAGACTTTTCCCTAGCAATTTTTACAAGACTGTTGCCAAGAAAAGTTTCATGATCCATTGAGATGGAGGTGATGGTGCAGGCAATGGGATATATGACATTTGTTGCATCAAAGCGCCCACCCAATCCTACTTCAATAATTGCCAGATCAGCTGGATATTTCGCGAATAGACAAAAAGTGGCGGCTGTTAGAACTTCAAAAACCGTGATGGGTTGTTGATTATTAACTTTTTCAATGTAGGACAAGGTATCTGATAATTCTGCTTCATCAACCAGATGGCCTGAAATTCGAAAACGTTCTGTGACATTGATCAGGTGGGGTGAAGTTGAAACATGAACATTCCATCCCGCTTTTTCGCCTATGGCACGCAAAAAGGAACAGGTGCTGCCTTTTCCATTCGTACCGGCCACATGAATTGTTGGGGGAAGATGCCGCTCTGGATTTTCCAGATCGTTTAGCAACCGTTTCAATCGATTGAGGGATAGATCAATCAAAGAGGGATATAGTTTGTTAAGTCGCTCGAGTATTTGACCTGAGCGTCCAGTAAATTCGGTTAAAACAGGAGAATTCATAAAAGCTAGGATGTTTGTGTATTTGTGTTACATAACAGGCTGATGAGATTGGCAAGCGTTTCTCGCATATCTGTTCTTTTAACAACCATGTCAATCATGCCGTGATCAAGAAGATATTCTGACCGTTGAAATCCTTCTGGCAATTTTTCATGAACAGTATTTTCAATAACACGTGGACCTGCAAATCCGATTAATGCATTGGGTTCTGCGATGTGGATATCCCCCAACATTGCAAAGGAAGCAGTCACCCCGCCTGTTGTTGGATTGGTAAAGACGACGATATAGGGAATTTTGGCCTCTTTCAGCATTTCTACAGCGATGACGGTACGGGGCATCTGCATAAGGCTAATCATTCCCTCTTGCATTCTGGCCCCCCCTGATGCGGTAAATATGATTAAAGGGGATTGTTGTAAAAGGGCAAGACGGGTTGCCGCAAGGAAACCCTCACCAAAGGCGGCTCCCATTGTGCCTGCCATAAATTCAAAGGCCATAACGGCCACCACTGCTTTTTGTTCCAGAATGGTACCATGTGCGACGGCAATTGATTCTTCAATTTGTGATTTTGTGCGGTTTTCCTTTAGTCGATCGGTATAACGTTTTTTATCCCTGAAATTTAAGGGGTCTACAGGCATTTTGGGGAGCTCTATGCAAGTATAGGAATCCTGGTCAAAAGTCCATTCCAAACGCTGTTTCACAGATGCACGCATATGATGTCCACAATGTGGACAGATATTCATGTTTTTTTGTAAATCCTTGATTAACAGCATTTGGTCACAGGCATCGCAATTGGTCCACAGATTATCAGGTATATCTTTTTTTAAAAATCCTTGAATTCTGGGACGTACATATTCCGTAAGCCAACTCATAACTGATCTTTCATTGATGATGATTAATTTATAAACCTGTTTTACAGGGTATTCGCTGACAGGAGCGCAACATGCTGGATAACTTTTTCAATGGTTGTATCAGTAGAATGATAGTCCTGATTTAAGGTTGATTCCAGTGTTTTTAATAAAGCTGAGGCAACAACGGCAGCATCTGCATGTTTTATAGCGTTTTGAACATGTTCAGCTGTTGAAATTCCAAACCCGATTGCGATAGGGAGGTCGGAAACGGAACGAATGATGGGAATGGTTTTTTCCAGATCTTTCTGGGACGCGGTTTTGGTGCCTGTCACTCCCGTAATACTGACATAATAGATAAAACCACTGGCATCTTTAAGAATTTTTTCCAAACGGTTTTTGGGAGTGACCGGGGTTACCAGCCGAATAACATCAAGATGATGTTTTCCCGTATATGGTAGAATACAGCCTAATTCCTCATGAGGCATATCAACAATGATTAGACCGTCAACACCAGCCTGTTCGGCATCCTGACAAAAACGTTCGTATCCATAATGTTCGATTGGATTAACATATCCCATTAAAATGATAGGGGTTGTTTGGTTGTCCTGACGAAAATCCCGAACCATTTGCAATGTTTTTTGCATATTGGTTCCGGCTTTTAACGAACGGTTGGCAGCTGCCTGAACTGTTGGGCCATCTGCCATGGGATCACTAAAGGGGATGCCAATTTCAATCAGATCCGCGCCTGCATGTGGCATGGCCTTTAGAATATTTAAGGCGGTTTGGTAATCAGGGTCACCAGATTCTATATAAGGAATAAAAGCTCCACGTTTTTTTTGTCTAACAGTTTTGAAACAGGTGGCAATACGGCTCATAATTTTACTCCTAAATAATTTGCGATATTATCAATATCCTTATCGCCTCGACCCGATAGATTGACAATGATGATATCTTCTGACTTCATGGCAGGAGCAATTTTCAAGGCATGAGCAAGAGCGTGAGAGCTTTCTAGGGCCGGGATGATTCCCTCTTTGGTTGTGCATTTCTGAAATGCGTCAACTGCTTCATCATCATTGATGGCAACATATTCCACTCGTTTCAGATCATGTAACCAGGAATGTTCAGGACCCACTCCGGGATAATCCAGTCCGGCACTGATACTGTAAGGTTCAGTAATTTGACCATCATCATCTTGTAACAGATACGTACGGTTACCATGCAATACCCCTGATGATCCCCGTTCAATAGAGGCTGCGGTTTTTCCACTATCCAGCCCCTTTCCTCCCGCTTCAACACCAATTAGGGATACGGTAGGATCATCCAGAAAAGGGTGAAAAATACCAATTGCATTTGATCCGCCGCCTATTGCAGCAATAATTTTATTGGGTAACTTCCCTTCCGCTTCCAAAATCTGTTTTTTAGCTTCATTGCCAATAATGCATTGAAAATCTCTGACCATCATGGGATAAGGATGAGGTCCGGCAGCTGTACCCATAAGATAATAGCTGTTATGAACATTTGTTACCCAGTCTCTTAACCCCTCATTGATGGCGTCTTTTAATGTGGCATTGCCAGCGGTGACAGGAATGATTTTTGCGCCCAACAGTTCCATGCGGAAAACATTTGGTTTCTGACGTTCAATGTCAACCTTGCCCATATAGATTACACATTCCATATTAAATAGTGCACAGACTGTGGCTGTTGCAACGCCATGTTGGCCAGCTCCGGTTTCAGCGATTATGCGTGTTTTGCCCATGCGTCTGGCCAGCAAGATTTGACCCATGACATTGTTAATTTTATGGGCTCCCGTATGGTTGAGATCCTCACGTTTCAGATAGATTTTTGCACCATTGGCAATGTTTGTTAATTGTTTTGCAAACCATAATGGGCTGGGTCTTCCAACATAGTTTTTTAAATAGTAGGTCAATTCATTTTGGAATCCAGGATCTTTCTGAATGGATTGATAAGCTTTTTGCAAATCAAGGATTAAAGGGACAAGTGTTTCGGCAATAAACATTCCCCCATATTTTCCAAAATGTCCATGTTCATCAGGACCCTGTCTTAAACTATTAAAGGATGAACCAGTTTGGGACCCCACGTTTCTCTCCTAAAAACTTGATTGAAATAAAAAATCAACAAAATTATCGTTTGGTTGAGTTTAAATGATTCTGGATTTTACAGCAAATAAATGGAATTGTAACTTAAATGGCTTTTTGAAAAAAAAACAGTTATTTTTCAATTTTATTTAAAAATTAAAGTTCTTGACGTTTTTGATCTTTTTATCTATAAATCCAATCTTATATTTGATATATATCAAAATTCCCTTCGTATGAAATGTGTATTTTATTTTTACGTTTTTGTTTTGAAATGTATGAATAAAGGATCAATATACAATTTGGTAAATGTTTAAGTATTTGATCGCCATATTTCCTTTCCTTATTTATATGATTTAATTTTCTATTATATAGAGCCTCCATCTATGCAACTTGCCGAACTCAAGGCGCAATCTCCAGCAGAACTGCTCAATTATGCAGAAAGTTTGCAGATTGAAAACGCGTCCTCACTCCGTAAACAAGATATGATGTTTGCCATCCTTAAAAAGCTTGCTGAGAACAATCAAGCTATTTATGGAGAGGGAACTCTGGAAATTCTACCAGATGGTTTTGGATATTTACGTTCCTCTGAATCCAATTATCTGCCAGGACCGGATGATATTTATGTTTCTCCCGCACAGTTACGCCGTTTTAGTTTGCGGACAGGGGATACTGTTTCTGGTGAAATACGCGCTCCAAAAGATGGGGAGCGTTATTTTTCCTTGCTGAAAGTTGATACAATCAATTATCAGGATCCGGAAGTGGTTCGTCATCGTATCAATTTTGATGATTTGACCCCCCTATTTCCAAATGAACGGTTACAGATGGAAATTCCATCATTAATGGAAAGCAAGAATCCAAATAAGGATTTTACACCCAGAGTTATTGATTTGGTAACACCCATTGGTAAGGGGCAGCGTGCGCTTATCGTTGCCCCGCCGAGAACGGGTAAAACCGTGATGTTGCAGAATATAGCAACAGCAATTTCAACCAATCATCCCGAGGTTGTCTTAATTGTTCTTCTGATTGATGAACGTCCGGAAGAGGTTACGGATATGATTCGTTCAGTCAAAGGTGAGGTTGTTTCCTCAACCTTTGACGAACCTGCGCATCGTCATGTTCAGGTTACGGAAATGGTTTTGGAGAAAGCAAAAAGACTGGTTGAACATAAACGCGATGTTGTGATTTTGCTTGATTCCATTACGCGATTGGCTCGGGCTTACAATACTGTTGTTCCTTCATCAGGTAAAGTTCTGACTGGCGGTGTGGATGCCAATGCGTTGCAACGTCCAAAACGTTTCTTTGGTGCAGCGCGTAATGTTGAAGAGGGTGGTTCCTTAACCATTATCGCAACGGCACTGATCGATACGGGTAGTCGTATGGATGAGGTTATTTTTGAGGAATTTAAGGGAACCGGTAACGCTGAACTTGTTCTTGATCGTAAGCTTGCTGATAAACGAACCTTTCCTGCGATTGATATTACTAAAAGCGGTACCCGTAAGGAGGAGCTATTGGTGGATCGTTCGAGCTTGTCAAAAATTTGGGTGCTTCGTCGTATCTTGGCGCCAATGGGAACGATGGATGCAATGGATTTCTTGCTTGATAAGTTGAAATACAGCAAAAACAATCAAGATTTTTTTGATGCTATGAATACTTGATCGTAAAAAGTATTGAACATTAGGAAATAGAATAAATCCTATGTATTTATTCTATTTCCTGAATTATAGAGATATTGATTAAGGTGTGCTAAATAATTTTTCAATATTCAATAAATATTCTTTGGTTTTAATCCCTTCCCCTCCAGAATATCCACCTAAAGTTCGTTTACCAATGACACGATGACATGGAATGATAATGGGAACTGGATTTGCGGCGTTTGCATTTCCAATGGAACGGGCACTTCCTCCTATTATTTTGGCGAGTTCGGAATAGGATTTTGTCGTACCAAAGGGAATAGTTTGCAAAAATTCCCAGACTTGTTGTTGATAGGCTGTTCCAGGCGATAGAATGGGTAAATCAAATTTTTTTAGTTTACCATTGAAATACGCGGCAATCTGGTTTTTTGCCTCCTCCAATAAGGGTGTTTTTTCTTCAAGACTACCCCAGCCCCAATCAATTGAGACGATAAGATTATCATTTTCAGCGATACTAAGATCACCGACTGGAGAATGAAAAGATATAAAACCCATGGTGTTATAAAAATCTGAAATTTATTTCTGTAAATGTAGCAATTTATAAAATTAAGATAATTTATTTTATTTATCAATTTATTCTATTGGGGATTGTCTCTAAAATTTAAGCGGGAAGTAAAATCTTCAGATCATTAAGACTATTCGTCACGGCTGCATTAATAAGTTGAGTGATACCTGTTTGAGTGTTATTCCATGCATCCCCCCAAACAGATCGATTATTAAGATTATCCAGAAATTCACCGATTCCATAACCTATATTTATTGCACCTGTTATATATGATTTCTCTGGCTCTTTTCCAGAGATATTTTTACTCAGCTGATTTAGTCCATTACCAATTCGAGAACCAATTAACGAACCAATTGCGGTAAATGAAGCGGCACCTGATACATTGTTAATTTCATTATTTGTTAGGTCACGCATATTATATCCCTTCAATTTAGTTGCATAATTACAATTATTATAGGTAGCGTACAATGATATGTGTAGTAATATTTAGTTTATTGATTTGAAGAAAATTGATTTTATATGAATGAATTTATCTTTTCGTATGTATTAAAAGATTTTTTTATGTTACGACCATATAAAAAATATATATCTTAAGTAGATAAGTTAATATTGTATGGAAAATATTTCATTAAATTCAAATACGACAATTTTTGCCTTGGCAACCGCAATGGGCAGGGGTGCTGTTGCGATCATGCGTTTGAGTGGGCCTTTAACTTATTCTATTTTACACAGAATGTGTCATCAAGTGCCGCAACCACGTTTGGCGTCGGTTCGTAAATTATGGAAAATTCAGGAGGGTCAGAAAGAATTACTGGATGAGGCTTTGCTGCTGTGGTTCCCGGGCCCTAATAGTTATACGGGTGAAGATAGTGCAGAACTGCACTTGCATGCAGGTCCTGCTGTGGTTGATGCTGTTGCGGAGGTATTGGTTTCTTATGGTGCCATTCCTGCCCAGGCAGGTGAATTCACCAAGCGAGCGTTTTTGAATGGCCGAATTGATTTATTACAGGCGGAAGGTATTGCCGATCTTGTTGAGGCGGAAACGCAGGCGCAAAGAAAACAGGCTTTGGAACAAACGGAAGGTGGATTAAGTGACCTTTATCATGGTTGGGCAAAACAATTGCGCGAAGTGTTGGCATTTCAAGAGGTGTTAATTGATTTCCCGGATGAGGATTTGCCGCAAGAGATTGAGGAGAATGTGAAGAGGATAATCGTTGATTTGCATTCTGAAATGATTGACCATCTGAATGATCAAGGACGAGGGGAACGTTTGAGAAAAGGACTGACCTTTGCAATTGTGGGGCCACCAAATGCTGGAAAATCTAGTTTATTGAATTATTTGGCTGACCGTGATGCGGCGATTGTGACCGAACAGGCTGGAACAACACGAGATGTTATTGAGGTCAGGGTAGTATTGGGTGATGTTCCTGTAACCTTGGTGGATACCGCAGGCTTACGTGAAACAGAAGATGAAATTGAAAAAGAGGGGATAAAGCGAGCCTACAAGATCGCTCAAAATGCAGATTATGTAATGTGTTTGATGGATGCTGCGGATAAAAATGATTGCCCTGAATTATCTTGTGATCTGTTGGTTCGAACAAAAATTGATTTAAATGTTTCACGTGAAACATTATTAAGTCAGTCAGATAAAACCGTGTTAATCAGCGTCAAATCGGGTGAGGGGATGGATAAATTCAAAAGTTTATTGGTTCAGAAAACCAAAGAATTAATATCCCGTCAGGGGCCACCCCCTTTAACACGGGTAAGACATCGATTAGGTATAACAGAATGTGTTCAACATTTGCAAAAAGCCCAAGAAATGGAATGGGCTGAATTGCGTGGTGAAGAATTGCGGTTAGCTATGCAGAGTTTGGGTAGACTAACTGGTGCTGTAGGTGTAGAGGATCTGTTGGATACCATATTTGGTCAATTTTGTATCGGTAAGTAAGGTCGAGTTGAGAAAAGATTAATGATAAATGTAAAATACGATGTAATTGTCGTTGGTGGAGGACATGCTGGAAGTGAAGCGGCTGCAGCTTCTGCCCGGATGGGGGCAAGAACTTTATTGCTGACCCATTCTCTTAACACGATTGGGATCATGTCATGTAATCCGGCAATTGGTGGAATAGGCAAAGGGCATCTTGTTCGGGAGATTGATGCTTTTGATGGTATCATGTCAAAAGCAGCGGATCGGGCGGGTATTCATTTCAAGCTGCTTAATCGTTCCAAAGGTCCAGCAGTACATGGACCCAGGGCTCAGGCTGATCGGATGTTATATCGTAATGCGGTTCAACAATTTTTAAAAGAATTAAGCAACCTGACTATTATGGAGGGTGCGGTTGCTGATCTCAATGTCGATATTGGCAATAAAATATGTGGTGTTATTTGCGAGGATGGTCGTGAATTTCTGTCAGGAGCGGTTGTCTTAACGACGGGAACTTTTTTGCGCGGAGTTATCCATGTTGGCAATAAAAGTCAGCCAGCCGGAAGAGTTGGAGATAAACCTGCCACAATATTGGGAAACCGATTGGAGGTGATGGGACTGCGTATGGGTCGCTTAAAAACAGGAACCCCTCCAAGGCTGTTGCGATCAAGCATCGATATGGAGCGGTTGACAGAAGATAAGGGGGATAAATCTCCCGAGTTTTTTAGCCGATTGACTGATAACGCTTTTAATGAATTTGTTTCCTGCCGGATAACTGCAACCACTCCTGAAACACATCGGATAATAAGGGATAATATTCATACTTCTGCAGTCTATGGGGGTGCAATTACTGGAAAAGGACCTCGTTACTGTCCGTCAATCGAGGATAAAATTGTCCGTTTTGCTGATCGGGAGCGTCATCAGATTTTTATTGAGCCTGAAGCATTGCCTGGACATGAAGGTGGGGATTTGGTTTATCCGAATGGAATATCAACCAGTCTTGCAGAAGATGTTCAGGAACGAATGGTTCATTCAATTCCAGGTCTGGAAAATGCCGTGATTGTCAGGCCAGGTTATGCCGTGGAATATGATTATATTGATCCGAGATCCTTGAATCCGACCCTGGAATTGCCAAATTTTTCCGGATTGTTTCTTGCCGGACAAATCAATGGTACAACAGGGTATGAGGAAGCCGCAGCTCAGGGTTTGTTGGCTGGAATTAATGCCGCAAATCATGCTTCTGGATCAGAAAAAATTACAATTGATCGTAGCCAGGGTTATATTGGTGTCATGATAGATGACCTGACAACGCAAGGGGTGACTGAACCTTATCGTATGTTTACCTCACGGGCAGAATATCGCTTGACTTTACGGGCAGATAATGCAGATATACGGTTAACCCCTTTGGCTGAACAGTTGGGGTGTTTGGGGGCTGAACGATTGGCTTTATATCTTCAGGATATAGATCATATCAAAAATTCTGTTCAGAGAGCGAAGGGAGAGAAATACCTGCCTAAAACCCTGAATGGTTATGGAATGCAGATTTCGTCCGATGGACGCTGGCGGTCATTATTTGAAATTTTATCATTATGCCCTTCTGAGGAGGTAATTGAGAAAGTCGCTCCTTGGTTTCATCAATTAACATCAAGAGTTCAACAATATATTCGTACCGAGGCCCGTTATGAAGGTTACCTTGTTAGACAGGCCAGGGAAATCAGGCAGCTTGACCAGGAGTCCAGAATCAATTTGCCACTGGATCTTGATTATAGGAAAATTGGCGGATTAAGTCGTGAAATGCAGGAACGTCTAGAAGCGGTTCGCCCTGTTTCTTTTGGTGCTGCCCAAAGGATACCGGGGGTAACACCCTCTGCATTGATGGCTATATTGGCATATATTCGAACCCCGCAAAAAGGGGAAAAGGATAATTGTTGTGAATCTTGACGGTTATATAAAAAATTATCCGTTTTTAAAGAGTGTTTCACGTGAAACAATAGAGAAACTGGAAATTTATATCTCTTTACTTCAGCAATGGAACAAAAAAATAAATTTGGTATCGCAACAGGGTATGGATCAGGTCTGGAAACGTCATGTATATGACAGCTTTCAATTGATTCGGTATCTTGATTCATCTGTAAAATCTATTGCTGATCTTGGATCAGGTGGAGGATTTCCCGGTCTGATCTTGGCATTGTCAACAGATATTCCTGTAATATTGATTGAATCTGATATGAGAAAGACAATTTTTTTAAGGGAAGTTCTGCGACAGACCAAAACACAAGCAACTGTGCTTTGCCAGAGGATTGAAAATGTGAATGCTATCAGTGCAGATGTTGTGACGGCAAGGGCATTGACTTCATTGACTCAGCTTTTGAAATTTTCAAAAAATATTTTAAATAAAAATGGTTATTGTTTATTTTTGAAAGGCCGGTCTGTTAATCTGGAAATTGAAGAGGCACAAAAGAATTGGAAAATAAATTATAAAACCTTTTCCAGTCAAACGAATGCCGATGGGGTAATAGTTAAGATTAATCAATTTGAACGTGTTGAATAAAATGGCGCTTAAAAAGACAAAATCAAAAAAGACTTATATTTTGGCAATTGCAAACCAAAAAGGTGGGGTGGGTAAAACAACGACAGCAATTAATCTTGCCACAGCATTCGCTGGAAAAAAGAAGGTTCTATTAATTGATCTTGATTCTCAAGGAAATAGTTCAACTGCATTGGGAATTGAATATGGCGATCGTGATAAAGGAACCTATCATTTATTAATTAATGGCAAAGTGGTTGATGGAATGATCAAGGAGTCCATGATTCCAGGATTATCGTTGATTACAGCTGATGGCAACCTTGCGGCTGCAGAGCTTGAGTTGATTGATATTGAAAAACGTGAATTTCGGCTCAAGGAGGCAATTAAGCAATTTATAGGTATATATGATTATATTTTGATTGACTGTCCTCCAAGCCTTGGACTGTTAACGGTAAATGCCTTGGCGGCTGCTACTGGTGTTATTGTTCCGTTGCAATGTGAATTTCTGGCACTCGAAGGAATAAGTCATCTGGTTAAAACGGTTACACATTTGCAGAAAAAGGTAAATCCTGATCTGGATATAAAGGCAATTGTTTTAACGATGTATGACAAACGCAACAGACTTTCAGAGCTTGTTGCTGAAGATACCAGGAATTTTTTTGGGGATAAGGTCTGTAAAACAGTTATTCCACGCAATATCCGTATTTCAGAGGCACAAAGTTATGGAAAGCCAATAATGGTGTATGATCCTAAATCAACTGGAGCGCAAGCCTATATAAACTTGGCTAAGGAATTGAATCGTCGATTTGCTTAATTTGAGGGTAGGAAATATGAAGGGTAAGAAAAGGGATCAGGGTAAAATTCGTTTGGGAAGAGGACTTGCCGCTTTATTAGGGGAGTCGGTTAAAGATGAGGATAATCAGAAAGATATCGGATCCGATCTTGGGATTTCAGATTTGAAAATGCAGATTTTACCTATTGACATAATTGAGCCTGGTCCTTTTCAACCTCGACAAATTATGCAGCCTGAAGCTTTACAAGAGTTGGCGGACTCAATCAGACAACATGGTATTTTACAACCTCTGCTGGTTAAGGAAAAAGATACCCAAAAGGGTCAATACCAAATTGTTGCTGGGGAACGTCGCTGGCGTGCTGCCCAACTGGCCATGATTGATGAGGTGCCGGTTAGGATCTGCTCTTTTACTGACAAAGATGCAATGGCTGTCGCATTAGTGGAAAATTTACAGCGTACGGATTTAAATATTATCGAAGAGGCTGAAGGTTTTTCAAGATTATTAAATGAGTTCAATCTTACTCAGGATGAGTTATCTTCTGCATTGGGTAAATCACGTTCACATATTGCTAATATAATCCGCCTATTGCAATTGCCGGATGAGATTATAAATTATTTGAAAAATGGGATATTAACCCCGGGACATGCAAGAGCCTTGCTTATGCATCCCGATCCTGTGTCAGCAGCAAAGGAAATTATTCAAGATGATTTAACAGTAAGACAAACAGAAGCCCTAGTTAAAAATGCCAAAGCGGTTAATAAAAATTTACACTTGAAAAAAAAGTCAATCGATCCTGAAATAGAGTCACTTGAAAAAGATTTGCGTGGCAGATTAGGGTTTAATGTCAAAATTCAATTTGATGGTAAAGGTGGGTCCTTAAAAATATTTTATAAATCCCTTGAACAGTTTGATGAGATTTTGACGTTGTTAAAAAATTAAATGAAATATTGATACTTCATAGACCCATATATAAAAAAAGTCGCTTATTATTAAAAATAAGCGACAGAATAATAAATAAAGTATAGAATGAAAAAGGTTAAAACCTGAAGTCGAGTGTTTCCATAAGGAAAGCACTGTCATTGCCACCAGCTTTTTTTATGGATTGTGAGGCTAGAACACCGCCAAAGTCTCCAGTTAAAACAAGATGGGGAGCAATTGCATAAGCGAGAGTAAACTGAGGAATTGCACCAACAAATCCACCAGAATAATTGTCACGCAAAGGGTAGTTGAATCCGACACCGTAAATCGTATCATTGGTATTGGCTCTCCAAATTACAGGTGCGTGCAATTTGACAAGTGCTTTTTTTGTTGGATTGTAAGTGATTAAAGGACCTGTACTGACTGTATTGGAAGTTGCCAGATATAGTGTCATATCCTGATAATTTGCTGTTGTAAAATAGGGAACAGCAAAATTTCTGACCGCACCGTGATCTTTGTGATAGTTACCACCAGAAAAATAGTCGCTTTGCAAGCCCAATGACAAATTTCCCGGCACGTTTTTAAAGTTATAAGCAAAAATCGCATCAAATGCATAGGCTCTGACTGGACGTGTTTTACTACCAGAATTTGCGGGACGGAATTCACCACCCTGATATATACCTGTAACATCAATGGTGAAATTGCCAATATTTCCGTTCAACCTTCCGCCGATATTATCACGTCTTGTAGATCCTTGACGGTTTTTTCCGGGTGTTGGTGTGGGAAGACCTGCAGCATTACCGTTATAAAGGTAACCAATATAAAAGGCATCAAGAAATAATTGGCTATTCACATTCTGCACTTTAAAGCTGGGAAGAGCATAACTGGCCAAACCACCAAACATGCGAGCATTATAACTTGGCCCTGCACCAAAAACATGATCTTTGGAAAAGTCAGTTTGCCAGAAGTCAAAAATGTCGACTCTGAAATTTTTCCAGAAAGCATAGCCTCGGAATCCATCCCAACTGTAACGAATATTAGTCAGTTCCCGTGCGGAAGTCATGGAGAGTGGTGCATCAACAAAATATTGACGTCCTCCCATTGCCCCCATTTTTGCACCAAGCAGGTTCCCCTTTATTTCTAAAAAACCTTGCTGCATGTCAAGTCGTTTACGTTGAAAACCTGTTTGATAGCCAAAAGTGTTGCTGCCACCAGCAACACCATTAATGAGTTCGGCATAAGCTCTTACGTGGGAACCAATATGCAAATCAGCACCATAAACGCTACGAATCAATAAACGGTTGGAATTTGTTTTGGCTCCAAATCCCATATATGGTTTGCTGTCGAAAACATGACGAAACCGTTCATTGCCGTTTAAACTCAGCCAGATATCCCCAGAATCATTCAGGGGAATATACTTGAGTCGGTTAAACCAGTCATCATTTTTATGGGGATCATTGCATAATCCGCTCCAGTCTTCTGCCCATCTTGCTTGTGCGTATGGGGCATATTGTCCAAAAGCATACCAAGAATAATTACCAACAGGTCCAAAACCGCTGTGTTTGTTGAAGACACCCCAATCCGGATGTCGTGTATTTCCATATTTACCAGCCGCTGTGACAACTTTTGCACAACGGTTATTAAGATTTGAGTAATCAGTAAATGTAGAATCGGTTTTATTTTGAATTTTTGAATCTGTTGGAAGTAATGTTTGTTTTGTTTGATCTTTAGCGTAAGTATGTATTGAAGTTAAAAGTAGTAATGAGAAACAAATATGATTAACTACTTTTAAACTAGCCAGAATAGTTGATTTATTCATAGTTTATCATTCATACTAATATTATTGTTTTATTTAATTATATTATTCTTTTAAGAAAAGAATTTATATTATCCACATGTATAGTATTATTTATATTAAGAATAAGATTATATTAATCTTTGTGAATATTTGGTTGCTAGTCTTATGGCTAGTATTCTTTATGACATTTATCATTATATGGTTATTTATTTGGGTTATTTCAAATAATGCATGAAGATCAATTGGTAAGATACAGTCGCCATATCCTTTTGCCGCAAATTGATTTGGATGGACAAAAACGGTTTTTAAATAGCCGTGCTATGGTTATAGGATGCGGGGGACTGGGTTGTGCAGCAATTCCTATTCTTGCTGCTGCGGGTATTGGCAGTTTATTGCTGGTTGATAATGACAGGGTCGAACTGTCCAATTTACAACGACAGACATACTATACACCTGATGATATTGGTAAATTCAAAAATCATGTAATGGCCGATTTCATTCATAGACAAAATCCGGATATTACTGTTGATACTGTGCCTTACCGTTTATCCGAGGATGAATTATCTTCATTAATTCATGATTATGATGTGATTTTGGATTGTAGTGACAATTTAAAAACCCGACAAATGATCGGGCGGGTTGCATATTCTAGTAAAATACCTTTAATTTATGCCTCGGCCATACGGTTTGAAGGGCAATTAAGTGTATTTGACTCGAATAATGATCGATCACCATGTTACGCCTGTCTATTTGATGGAGCGGAAACAGAACAGGACCGTTGTTCATTTACCGGTGTTTACGCCCCATTGGTCAATACAATGGCAGCTATGCAGGCTTCAGAGGCTTTGAAGGTAATATCCAGGATGGGTCAAGCTCTTACGGGCAGGATACTGCATTATAATGCTTTGAATTTTTCTTTTCATATGCTGGAATGTGATCGCAATCCGCATTGTAACGTATGTGGTTGTTCGAGGAACTAGGGTGTTTTGTCAAAACCATGTTCTAGGGCGTAAATTGCTGCCTGCACCCTGCTGTGTAAATTAAGTTTTCGTAATATGTTCTGAACATGCAACTTGATTGTACTTTCTGACACGCTCAAAAAACGGGCAATTTCTTTATTACTTATTCCCTTGGTCAGCCAAGCCAATATTTCTTTTTCCCTTGGTGTTAAAGAATCATAGAGATCTTCGTCCTTTTCCTTTTCATTGGGTCGGAATTGATCGATAAGAGTTGATATCATGGCTGGGGAGAGAATATTATTCCCTTCATAAACTTTGTGAATACTGTCCAATAGGAAATCGGTATTGATATTTTTCAAAAGATAGCCTTTTGCTCCAAGTGTCATACATTGAATAAGGTCATCATTATCTTCCGAAACAGTTAAAATTAGGACATTAAGGTCTGGATTAATATTTAAAAGGTTTTGGAGCGTTTCCTTTCCACCCATTCTTGGCATATCCAGATCAAGGAGGATGATATCAGGGTTAAGTTTCTGGGCCAGTTTTATACCTTCTGATCCATTTTGCGCCTCTCCAATAACCTCTATATCTTCCTGATTGTTAAGAAGAAATTTCAATCCTGAACGAAATAAAGAATGATCGTCAATAAGCAGAATTTTAATTTTTGTTTGCATTTTCTTTATACTACCGTTCTATAAGTTTATCGGAATAGTGAGTTCCAAGGTTGTACCATGATTAGGTGTTGAGGTAATGTTTATTTTTCCGGAAATATTTTCTGCCCTCTCTTGGATAATTGATAAACCGATATGGTTCTGTTGTTTTTTTTGCAAGGTATTAAGGTCAAATCCGACACCATCATCATGAATACGCATCATGAAAGAATTATTATAACTAAATTCAATTGTTGCAAGCTTGCATTTTGAATGTTTACGAATATTGGATAAAGCTTCTTGAAGAATAAAAATGATCTGTAATTGCTGTTGTTTTGTAATAAATAAAAATTTTTGCAGATTAATTAATTTTACAGGTATTTTTGTCTGGGCTTTGAAACGGTTCACGACTTTCTTAACAACAGTCTCAAAATCTTCCTTGCCAATCTTGGTTCGAAAATTCATCAACAGTTCACGAACATCGTCATAGGATTCTTGCACGCCACGCTGAATAAAATCCAGATTTTGCTTGGCTTTGTCAAGGTCATTCTTATTGATTGCCTTTTCAAGCATTTGAGCTTGCAAGTTAAGAAAGGACAATGCTTGTGCTATGCTATCATGCAACCCCTGTGCAATTAAGTTGCGTTCCTCCATAATGGCAAGCTGTTTTTCTTTGGCGGTTAATTGGTAATTTTCAATGGATACACCAAGTTGACAGGTCAATGTTTCAATCAAGTGGTAGGTTTCTGGAGAAAAAGTAGATTCCCTTTTTTTAAAATATAGAACCATTAACCCTATTTCATTTTTATTATGCCAAATAGGAAAAATGATAAAATGACTAAATAATTTTTTAACGCACGAGGGTATAAGACAGTTTTCCTGCTGATCAGTTTTGACGCAAATAGGATAGGAATTTTTGGGCAGGGAAGAAATATCAAAAAAACAGTTGGCAGAAAAATAACATTGTTCGATGGTGTTTAATTGTGCTGGAAAACCTTGGCTACAAATAAAATTCATGGCGTCTTTCTCTTCGTTAAGAAAGCCGATAAATCCGGCATCTGCTTGACTTAAATCAATAATTTTTTCAAGGAATCTCTCGGTTGCCATATTGGGAGTCAGGCAGGTATGTAAAAAGGTGATCATGTCATAAAGAATAGTTAATTCATGATTCTTTTTCTTTAATGCAAGTGTTTTATCTGAAACTTTATGTTCAAGGTTATTGTATAAGTCCTGCAAATTATGTGCCATCTGGTTAAAACCGGAGGAGACAATATCAAATTCACTATTGCCATTTACAGGAATACGTCTGGATAGATTACCTTGACTTAGGGCTTTGATACTTGATTCAAGATGTTTCAACGGATTGATGACTGATTTATATAACAGGGATATGCTCGAAAAGGCAGTTATTAGTATCATCAGGATAATTGTTGTGATTATGTATCGAAGCCAAATGATGTCTTGCGTATTTTGATTTTCGATCAGTTTGACTAAAAGATCAATGTCTTCTACGAATGTGTTGAGATGATAATAATTTTTGTCAGTTAGTCTATGATATCCAGAGGACTGGTTTATAAGCGGCAATATCTGGTTATTATAGGTTTTTTCAATATATTTTATTTGCAGGTTTATTTTTTTATTATTTGAAAAAATTAGGGTATTATTATCGTATTTTTTTAATTTATTAAGGATTGTAATAAATTTCGTTTGTTCATGCTGCAGGTTTACATAATCGTTTTGATTAGAAAGTAACATCATGTAATAGACACGCATGCGCAAACTGCCTGTATAATTGATGGCAATTCCAGCATTTTCAAGCTGCCAAAGCAGGGAGAGTGCATATCCCGTAAAGAATATGGCACATACAACCCATGCGATAGTACAGGTAAGCAGTTTGGTTGAAAGCTTGTTAAAATACCGCGTGATTTTCATTATTTGATAATTGTTCGTAAATATTATGATAAGATTATTTTAACATATATTTGAATTAAATATTAGAAATCAACTGCCAATGAAAATTGATATGTTCTGGGTAATCCGGCATAAGCACTGTTATTTGCGGTGCCTCCGTTAATTGAGGATGGATATACAGACATCCAATAATGTTTATTGGTTACATTATTGACATTAAATCGTGCCGCAAGTGGGGTGTTAAAGACATTGAAGGCGTAGCGCATTCCGACATCTGTCGTAAAATACCCTTTGGCAAAAGTGGTATTGTAATTATTGGCAGCCCGACGATCTGTATAGTGAAGATTGATGTTGAATGCCATACCATACAGGATGTGATCTTTTGCGATAGGTAATTGGTAGTCAATCAGCAGGTTGGCCTGAACAGGGGGGACACCAACAATTTGTTTATGAGAGGTGGCAATATTTCCTGTTTTTCCCAGTTGTGCATCAAGCCATGTAACACCTCCAAGAATAGACAGACTATTCCATATCTGTCCTGCGACCTGAAATTCAACCCCATAATTGCGCTGTTGTCCTGCGACGGCAAAAATATGGGTTGTTGGATTGATAAATGCATATGGACGTGTCATACGGAATGCAGCAACATTTAACCACAGGCGGTTGAATTTGACCTTATAGCCTACTTCATATTCTTCACTACGATAGGGAGCCATGATCTGGTTTGGATTAATTACTTCCGTCGCTGGGGCAATATCTCCCGCCTGCAGACTTCTTGCCCAAGTGAAATAGGCGGTATGACCTTCAAGAGGATGATAAATCAGGCTTGTTGTTGGACTAAATGCCGCATCATGTGAATTGTGTGCGGTTTTCTTTCCTTTCATGTTCCAGCTGTCATTGCTTAACCAGCTCCAACTGAAAACACCCATAATGGCCCATTGTTGATTAAAATGGATTGTATCGCCTGCAATCAGGGCTTGTTGTTGGATTAAGGCCGATTGATAACGTCCCCATCCTTTTGGTCTATGACCCGGTAATGGACGAGGATTGTGTATGTTGCTGGTTCCAAGATTGATTGTTTCAGTATGAGTGGGGTTGTAATTACCTCTCATATATCCATTGGTGCCCAAAACAAGTTCATGTTTTACAAAATCTGTATTTACTTCTCCATTCACATAGGCAAAATTGCTCCCTACCTGAAAAACGTTTGCCTGACCGGCTACCGAAATAGATTGTTGATAATCACCCTTGCTGTTTAGGAGTCGATTGTTGTTGTTGAACATCTCTCGTTTGGCATCCTGATAGAGCCCTCCCGCAGTAAATCTCCATTTTTTATTGATTTGGTGTTTGATTTTTCCGAGAAAGGTATTTGTTTCCGTATTAAATCCGGCATATTTTTGCCCAAGATAGGCCTTGCCCATATTGGGTGCGGATGGCAGCTGAATGGAATTATCAAACGAAAAATTCGTCGCTGTTCCCCTTTCATTATAGGTATAATGGCTGGCATCTATCTCAATAACGGTTTTGGAGGAAAGATGAATATCAAAATCACCACTGACCAGATTACGTTTTAACTGACTGTGTTCCACATAGGCGGTGCCTTCATCATGCAGAAGGTTTAAACGATATCCAAACCACCCATTTTTACCGACTCGACCAGACACATCCGCATATTCCGTCACGGCACCAATTGAATCGTAATTGATTGAAAGATGTTCCGTACGACGGTCAGTGGGACGTTTGAGCTGGTAACTGAAAATGCCGGCTGGATTTTGTGGGCCATACATAGCCCCGGCCAACCCGTTCAGAACCTGCAAATTTTCAAACATTTCCGTTGGATAGGGGGTGGTGGTTGTCATATTGAGCCCGTCAATACGGCTGTTTGCTGTTACGTCCCCCTCAAACCCCCTGGATTGCGGCCTAGCCATGCCTGCAGATCCACGGGCCTCGAGTTGTACGGAAGGAAGGTATTTCATTAGATCATTAACGTTTCTTGCCTGTTGATTGGCAATAACGTCATGAGGAACTGACATGATTGAAAAAGGTGCGTCTTCAGATTTCAAGGAACCCAAGGGGCCCAAGGTAACGTCTGGAGTACTCATTACCGCAACTGATCCGTCAGCCCTTCTTTGTCCCCTTACAGTAATTTTTTCGGATTTTTCATCATCTCTTTCCATATTGTTCGAGGTTGAAATCTTTTGTGCCATTGTTTGAAGAGGGAAAAGAAGAAGCAGGGGTAGAATATATTTTTGTTTTTTATTCATGCAAATTCTTCATGGATTAATAATTCAAGAAATTATTCTAATAATGGAAATGAATATGATATATTAATAGTAGAAAAACGACTAATTATACTTAGCCAAATGGCTATAAACAACCTAGCCATTATTCCAGATTTCTATAAGCTTTTGACTAATTGGTTCGATCTTGCGGAAGATGTAAATAATATTAAAACAATTATGCGTTTTATTTAACTTATACAATAAAGATCAAAACAATACAGATATAAACGTATTGGTTCATCAACCAAGGAAAAAAAATGTCTCATTTACTAACAAAATGGGAACCGGAAAATCAACAGTTTTGGGAAAAGCAAGGACGTGTTATTGCTTTACGGAATTTATGGATTTCCGTTCCTGCTCTTTTACTTGCTTTCGTTGTATGGCAATTATGGAGTGTCGTTGTTGTCTATCTACCAGAAGTTGGGTTTAAATATACTCAAAATCAACTAATGCTTTTAACGGCATTGTCTGCATTGTCAGGGGCAACCCTGAGAATCATCTATGCCTTTATGGTTCCCATTTTTGGTGGAAGAAGATGGACGGTTTTTTCAACAGCCACCCTTTTGATTCCAACCATTGGTTTTGGTATATGCATACAAAATCCAAATACCAGTTTTGCAACAATGGTGATTTTGGCCCTGTTATGTGGATTTGGTGGGGCAAATTTCAGCTCCTCTATGGCAAATATCGGATATTTTTTCCCTAAATCAAGAAAGGGATTTGCCACGGGGGTAAATGCTGGACTGGGAAATCTTGGTGTACCGTTTGTACAATTTGTTACCTTGTGGGTCATTGGCATCAGTATCTTTGGTGTTTTGGGGGGTGGACCAGAAACACGTATTCATAACGGTCAGCAGAGTCTTGTCTGGTTACAGAATATCACCTATATTTGGGTGCCTTTTATTGCGGTAACCGTTATCGCTGCCTGGTTTGGGATGAATGACCTTGCCACGGTCAAGGCATCTTTTTCAGAGCAATCAATAATTTTCAAGCGTAAACATACCTGGGTTGCCTGTTTGCTTTATCTGGGTACATTTGGATCCTTTATCGGTTTTTCAGCGGCATTGCCCCTGTTGATAAAGCATGAATTCGTTAATGTTAATCCTATAAAATACGCTTTTTTAGGTCCTTTGCTGGGGTCCATATTTAGAGTTGTTGGGGGAATTGCCTCTGACAAATTCAAGGCGACACGGGTAACTCAAATCAGTTTCCTGGGTATGATTGTTTTTTCCTTATGTATCGTTTTTTTCATCTCAGCCCCGGAAGAATCAAGAAGTTTTGTCGGCTTCCTGATAAGTTTTATGATCCTGTTCATTTTTGTTGGATTGGGAAATGGATCTGTATTTGCCCAGGTTCCCGGAATATTTACAATATTTTACCAGAAATACCTTAAAAAACAAAAAGCTGAGTCTGAAGAGCAGATGAATGAGGATGCTGCCAAGGAAACCGGTGCGGTTCTTGGTTTTATGGGGGCTATTGGTGCCTATGGTGGATTTATAATTCCAAAACTGTATGGAACCTCTTTAAGTTATACCGGATCGTATAATTTAGCTTTTTATATTTTTGTTGGATTTTACGTATTTTGCCTTTTGATAAATCGTTGGTACTACCTTCGCAAAAATGCGGAAATACGTTGTTAAGACAAATTTGATTTAGAATTTGGAAATTGATTATGAGCCATATATTAGATCGTTTAAACTTTTTTAAAAAAACGAAAAGCAGTTTTGCTGACGGGCATGGCGCTGTTGTTAACGAGGACAGAAAATGGGAAGATGCGTATAGACAACGTTGGCAACAGGATAAAATCGTAAGATCAACTCACGGTGTGAATTGCACCGGATCCTGCAGTTGGAAAATCTATGTTAAAAGTGGATTGATTACCTGGGAAACCCAACAGACAAATTATCCAAGAACTCGTGCGGATCTACCTAATCATGAACCCAGGGGATGTCCTCGCGGGGCATCTTACAGCTGGTATGTTTATTCTGCCCAACGTGTTAAATATCCAATGCTGCGTGGACAGCTGGCTAGATTATGGCGTGATGCACGTCAGAAGATGGATCCGATATCCGCCTGGGAATATATCAGTCAAACACCAGAATTGGCCAGTTCTTACAAGAAAAGACGTGGATTAGGCGGATTTGTCCGATCAACCTGGCGGGAAGTCAACGAGCTTGTTGCCGCGGCAAATAACTTTACCATCAAAAAATATGGTCCCGACCGTATTATTGGATTTTCTCCTATTCCGGCTATGTCAATGGTCAGCTATGCTTCCGGATCCCGTTATCTTTCTCTTATTGGGGGTGTTCCGCTATCTTTTTATGATTGGTATTGCGATCTGCCACCAGCAAGCCCACAAATATGGGGCGAGCAAACCGATGTTCCGGAATCAGCCGATTGGTATAATTCAACCTATTTACTAGTGTGGGGATCAAATATCCCCATGACTCGTACGCCAGACGCTCATTTTTATGCCGAAGTTCGTTATAAAGGTACAAAAACGGTCGCTGTTTCATCAGATTATGGTGAAATGGTAAAATTCAGTGATATATGGCTCTCTCCCAAACAAGGTACGGATGCTGCCTTATCCATGGCGATGGGACACGTAATCTTCAAAGAATTTCATCTGGATCGTCCCTCTGAATATTTTACGTCATATTGCCGTCAATATACAGATATGCCAATGCTGGTTATGCTTGATGAAAAGAATGGCCAACTGTTTCCCGGATATTTCTTGCGTGCCAGTCATTTGGCAGATCAGCTTGATGAAAAAAACAATCCTGAATGGAAAACGCTTGTTATTGATGAATTGACGGGACAGATTGTAACCCCCAAAGGATCAATTGGTTTTCGCTGGGGTGAAACAGGTCAATGGAATCTTAAGGAACAGGATAGCAAAGGACAAACCGTTAAGGCCCAACTTAGTCTGCTGGGTAAGCATGATAATGTTGCGGAGGTTGTGTTCAATTATTTTGCTGGAGAAAGCAAAAATGAACAGATGCTCCGAAAGGTTCCGGTTAAAACCATTACCTTGGCTGATGGCAATCAGGTAAAGGTTACTACAGTTTTTGATTTAATGGCTGCCAATTACAGTATTGACCGTGGTCTAGGTGATGGCGCTAGAGATTATATGGATGATGTTCCCTATACTCCTAAATGGCAGGAAAAACATACTGGTGTAAATCCAGAATTGGTTATTCAGGTTGCTCGTGAATTTGCCCAAAATGCCGATAAAACTCATGGTAAAAGCATGGTCATCGTGGGTGCCGGATTAAATCACTGGTATCATATGGATATGTCCTATCGTGGCATTATCAACATGTTAATGCTTTGTGGATGTATAGGTCAAAGTGGAGGTGGCTGGTGCCATTATGTTGGTCAGGAAAAACTGAGGCCACAAACCGGTTGGGCTCCATTGGCATTTGGATTGGATTGGAATCGTCCATCTCGTCAGATGAACGGGACATCCTTCTTTTACAATCATACGAGTCAATGGCGCCATGAAAAGCTGGCTATCAATGAAGTTGCCTCACAAAATAGTCTGAGTGAATTTGAAGGTATGGCGCTGATTGATTGTAATGCCAAAGCTGAACGGATGGGATGGTTACCTTCTGCACCGCAATTGTCAATGAATCCGTTGACGTTGACACAAAATGCAATTGCTCAAAATAAAGATCCCATTGACTATGCGGTTGAAGGGTTGAAATCAGGTGTAATTGACATGTCTTGTAATGACCCTGATAATCCAGTGAACTTTCCACGCAACATGTTTGTATGGCGTTCCAATATTCTTGGTTCTTCAGGTAAGGGACATGAATATTTCCTTAAATATCTTTTGGGTACTCAGAATGCAGTTTTAAGTGAAGAGCAAAATTGTATTAAACCGAAGGAAATCAAGGTAAGAGAAGCCGCAGAAGGTAAACTGGATCTTTTGGTCGTCTTGGATTTCCGTATGTCAACGACTTGTTTATATGCAGATGTAATTCTTCCGACGGCCACCTGGTACGAGAAAAATGACTTGAATACATCGGATATGCATCCCTTTATTCATCCTTTAAGCGAGGCTGTACAACCTTTATGGCAAAGTAAAAGTGATTGGGAGATTTTCAAAGGACTGGCTGGAAAATTTTCTGAACTCGCCGCAGGATATCTTGGAAATCAAAAAGATCTTGTCTTGACACCCTTAATGCATGACACTCCACAAGAGTTGGGACAGCCTTTTGACGTTAAAGACTGGAAAAAGGGTGAATGTGATCCTATTCCTGGTAAGACAATGCCAGCCATGAAAGTTATCGAGCGAAATTATGGAGCAATTTATGAACAGTTTACATCAATTGGTCCTTTACTTGAAAAACTTGGTAATGGTGGTAAAGGTATAAGTTGGGATACCAAGCATGAGGTTGATCAATTACGTAATTTAAACAAGGTTGTTGGTCAGGGTATTGCAAAGGGACAGCCGAGACTTGATACTGCTATTGATGCGGCTGAAATGATCCTGAATCTTGCTCCTGAAACAAATGGGCATATCGCTGTCAAGGCATGGGGGGCATTATCAAAAGTAACAGGTATTGACCATACGTATTTGGCCACTCCTCGTGAACATGATTCCATTCGTTTTCGTGATATACAGGTTCAGCCACGTAAGATTATATCTTCCCCAACCTGGTCAGGTCTGGAAAGTGAAACGGTAAGTTACAATGCTGGTTATACAAATGTTCATGAACTGATTCCTTGGAGAACCCTGACCGGTCGACAGCAGTTTTATCAGGATCATCAATGGATGCGTGCATTTGGTGAAATGTTGTGTGTCTATCGTCCAGCGGTTGACTTGAAAACAACTCAAAAGGTTTTGGGACAGCATGGTAACGGAAATCCAGAAATAGTCCTGAATTTTATCACACCACATCAAAAGTGGGGCATTCACAGTACTTACTCCGATAATTTACGGATGTTGACATTATCCCGTGGCGGGCCACATGTCTGGCTTTCCGAAATTGATGCACAAAAGGCTGGTATCGTTGATAATGACTGGATTGAGGTTTTTAATCTAAATGGAACTTTAACGGCCAGAGCAATTGTAAGTCAGCGCGTTCCAGAAGGAATGACCTTGATGTATCATGCTCAGGAAAAGATCATCAATGTTCCCGGTGCAGAAGTTTCAAAAAAACGCGGCGGCATTCATAATTCGGTAACAAGAACAGTCTTAAAACCGACACATATGATTGGCGGTTATGCGCAATATTCCTATGGTTTTAACTATTATGGAACAGTTGGTTCAAATCGTGATGAATTTGTTGTTGTCCGTAAAATGAAGCATGTCGATTGGCTTGAAGAGACTATTAGCGTTAATTACCCAAAAGTTGAGGCATAAGAGATTACCAATGAAAATTAGAGCTCAAATTGGCATGGTGTTGAATCTGGATAAATGCATAGGATGCCATACTTGTTCCGTGACATGTAAAAATGTATGGACCAGTCGAGATGGTGTTGAATATGCATGGTTCAATAACGTTGAATCAAAACCAGGGGTTGGATATCCCAAGGAATGGGAAAACCAGGATAAATATAATGGTGGATGGGTTTTAAAAGGTGGCAAGTTGCGTCCCCGTCAGGGTGGCAAGTTACATATTATGACAAATATATTTGCCAATCCCAATCTTCCGCAAATTGATGATTATTATGAACCCTTTACATATGATTATGAACGTTTGCAAAATTCTCCGGATGTAAAAACCCCCCCTGTTGCCCGACCAGTTTCGGTCCTAACCGGACAAAAAATGGAAAAAATACATTGGGGACCAAACTGGGAGGATGATCTTGGTGGAGAGTTTTCAAAGCGTGCAAAAGACAAGCTTTTTGATGGTATTCAAAAGGATATGCTGTCAACTTTTGAAAATACATTTCTTATGTATTTACCAAGATTGTGCGAGCATTGTTTAAATCCAGCCTGTGTTGCAAGTTGTCCTTCAGGTTCAATTTATAAACGTGAGGATGACGGTATTGTCCTGATAGATCAGGATAAATGTCGCGGCTGGAGGATGTGTGTCTCGGGCTGTCCCTACAAAAAGATATATTTTAACTGGGTTTCTGGTAAAGCAGAAAAATGTATATTCTGTTATCCACGTATTGAAGGTGGACAGCCAACCGTTTGTTCCGAAACATGTGTAGGGCGTATTCGTTACCTGGGTGTTTTACTTTATGATGCAGATAAAATTAAAGAGGCTGCATCTACGGAAGATACCCAGGATTTGTATGAATCCCAACTTGATGTTTTTTTAGATCCCAATGATCCGGCAATTATTGTGGAAGCTCTTAAACAGGGTATACCCCAAAGCTGGCTGGATGCGGCAAGAAATTCACCGGTCTATAAAATGGCAGTAGAATGGAAAGTTGCTTTCCCCCTGCATCCAGAATACCGCACCTTACCAATGGTTTGGTATATTCCACCTTTATCGCCTATTCAGTCTGCAGTAGCGAATGGCATGATTGGCAAGAATGGAATTATTCCTGGTATTAAGGATTTACGTATTCCAATTCGCTATTTGGCTAATTTGCTTACGGCGGGGAAAGAAGAACCCATTATTAATGCCTTGGAAAACATGATCGCGATGCGTCGTTATATGCGTAGCAAGTCTGTTAATCAATGTCCTGATCGTTCTGTCTTGAAAGATACGGCTTTGACTGAAGTCCAGATTGAAGAAATGTATCAGATTATGGCGATTGCGAATTATGAAGATCGTTTTGTCATTCCATCATCCCACAAGGAAATGGTTGAAAACGCATTCCAAGATAAGGCTTCCTGTGGATTTACTTTCGGGAATGGATGCTCTGACGGGGTGAATAAGGCAAGTCTTTTTGGCAAAAAGGTTTCTCCAATTATCTTTCACGACGCTGTAGAGGATCGTGAACAGAACAAGGCAAAAGAAAGCAATAGCTGATGGAAATTTTCAAGATACTTTCAGTTTTATTATGTTATCCAGAGCAAGAATTGGTTGATGCACTCCCTTCAATTTTGGGACGTTTAAAAACGCTTGAGATTGAATGGAGCTTGCTTTCTCCCTTATTGGAACATTTGCAAGAAAAAGATTTGATTGATTTGCAAGAAGAGTATGTTTCACTTTTCGATCGTAATCCATCATGTTCATTGCATTTATTTGAGCATATTCACGGTGAGGACCGTCTAAGGGGGCAAGCCCTAGTCAATCTCATGTCAGAATATAAGGCAAACGGTTACGATATTTCAGTAATTGATGAATTACCAGATTATTTGCCTTTATTTTTAGAGTTTTTATCTGTCTGTAATGAAGGTGAAGCAAAGGATTTACTGGCGGCATCAATTGACGTGATTGATCACATCGGATCAAAATTGCGGGAAAGTCAGTCTGTCTATGCGGGTATTTTCACTTTACTTGTCAATTATTCTTCTGTTCAACCTCAACCTTTAAAAGTTCCCCCAGTTAAAGATATGGAGGAGGCAATGGAGAAATTTGGCCCAAATATTGAGGGAGTTGAACCTCTTTTACAAACGAATGCCTGTAATCTCTGTTCTGTAGACAATAAAAATAAAGGGGCAAGTCATGCATTATCTCGATAAATTTATTTTTGGAATTTATCCGTATATCGTATTAACAATTTTTGTTGTTGGATGCTTGGTACGTTTTGAACGTGAACAATATTCATGGAAAAGTGATTCCAGCCAGATTTTATATCGTGGACAATTAAGATTTGGAAATATCTGTTTTCATATTGGTATTTTAGGTCTGTTTTTTGGGCATCTTTTCGGTCTTTTAACACCCATCTGGGTTTGGGATACACTGGGAGTTACCCATTCAGCAAAACAGATTTTCGCCATGATGGCTGGCGGCATCATGGGCAGTATCTGTTTGGTTGGGATTTTGATCCTTATTCACAGAAGATTTGTTTCAGCCCGTATATTGGCAAATAGTACCTGGCGTGATAAATTGTTGTTGGTCTGGTTATTATTGACTTTGTTACTCGGTTTATCAACAATTTTTGTTTCGGCTCAGCATACGGACGGTCATGAAATGGTTCAACTTATGACATGGGTGCAGCATACAATTACCTTTCAAGGTGATGCCGTGGCCTATATCATGAATGCGTCACCAATCTTCAAATTCCATCTTTTTATGGGAATGACGGTATTTGCTATTTTCCCATTTACCCGTTTAGTTCATGTATTTAGTGGCTTTGCCATGGTCAGTTATGTAACTCGACGCTGGCAGTTGGTAAGACCACGTTCATGAACGTGAAGATGTGAACTGATGAAAAATCCCAAAATACCGGAATTAAGATTGCTTAAACTATTGGCTGTTGTTCTGGCTTGTTTTGGATTTTTTCATTCCGTTCAGGCAAAAGAGATTGTTGTTTCTGCGGCGGCTAGTTTAAGCGATGCTTTTAAAGATATAGCTAAAATCTATGAAACATCGCACCCTCAGGATAAAATTTTATTTAATTTTGGTTCTTCGGGCAGTCTGTTAAATCAAATAGCACAGGGTGCCCCGGTTGATCTTTTTGCATGTGCCGATGAAAGCACAATGGATATGGCAGAGCAAAAAGGATTGATTTTTCCTGGATCAAGACAGGATTTTATTAATAATCATTTGGTTCTTGTGACTTTTATTCATAGCAAGTTACAGATACGTGAACTGGCAGATTTAGATAAACCCTTGATTAAGTGGATCGCGTTGGGACAAGTTGTAACTGTTCCAGCGGGTCGTTATACAAAACATGCATTGCAGGCTGCAGGTTTATGGCATAAATTACAAGATAAATTCATTCCTGCGCAAAATGTCCGTCAGGTTCTGGATTATGTTGTCCGTAATGAAGTGGATGTCGGTTTTGTTTATGAAAGTGATGCAAAACTTTTTTCAGATAAAGTTAAAATACTTTATCGGCTTCCTTTGCCAAAACCCGTTCAATATCCAGTTGCCTTGGTTAAAAATACTCAAAACCCAAATCAGGCTAAGGCATTCATGGACCTGTTATTTTCAGTTAAAGGTCAGAGAATTTTTAGACAATACGGTTTTGCTGTTCGGTAATTGTTCATGGGAATAAATTTTACCTGGACGGCTCTTTTTCTATCCTTGAAAATTGCCGTTTTCGCAGTCGCGATCAATATGTTTCTGGCAATACCTGCAGGATATTTTATTGCTCGATATCGTTTTTATGGTAAGGAATTTTTAGATATTGTCTTTACATTGCCAATGGTTATGCCGCCGACTGTATTGGGATACTATTTGTTAGTATTGTTTGGACAGCATGGTTGGATAGGACAAATATTGGGAAAATATTTTCATCTTAGTCTTATATTTACGTGGCAGGGGGCTGTTTTAGCCGCTATTGTCGTGACTTTTCCTTTGATATTCAAACCCGCAAGAAGTGCCTTTGAATCAATCAATCCTTGTTATGAACAGGCTGCACGGGTATTGACTATTTCTGATATGGCGATTTTTTTCCGTATAACCCTACCTTTGGCTTGGCGTGGTATTATGGCAGGTTTATTACTGGCATTTGCCAGAGCTTTGGGAGAATTTGGTGCAACCCTGATGATTGCCGGAAATATTCCCGGAAAAACGCAAACCCTATCTTTGGCAATCTATGAAGCCGTTGAAGCGGGACAGGATCATGCCGCAAATATATCCGTCTTGATTTTATCCGCTGTTTGCATTTTTGTTTTATTTATGGCTAAACGGCTGAATATTACGCATAATTCAATTTATTGATCATGATATTTCAAATAAATCTCAAGAAATTAATAAAAAATCATCATCATGTGTTTCAGCTCAATGTTGATTTTTTTTCTCAAAATCGTTCAGTGGTGATATTTGGCCCATCTGGATCTGGAAAAACAACATTGCTTAAAATAATAGCAGGATTAAATTCACCAGATTGCGGGTTGATAAAAATTAATAATAAAATCTTTTTTGATCAGAAACATAAAATCAATCTGGTCCCCCAGAAGAGAAAACTTGCTTATCTTTTCCAAGGTTATAGTCTTTTTCCGCATTTAACAGTCAAACAGAATATTTCCTTCTCACTTGTCAAGGGAATATTTAATCCCCGTGTCAGTCAGGATTTTGCAATTGTTAAGGACTGGATGAATCGCTTGGAAATCCTGAGCTATGCTGAATATTATCCATATCAATTGTCGGGGGGGCAACAACAGCGGGTTGCATTGGCCAGAGCATTGGTTGCGCAACCCGATTTGTTGTTACTAGATGAACCATTTTCAATGCTCGATAGTCGCTTGCGACGCAAATTGCGGTATGAAATAAGGGATATTCAACAACGCTTACAATGCTTGATGATGGTTATATCGCACGATGATGAGGATGTAGAGTGTTTTGGTGAGGATATCTTACATTTGGGAAAAAATAGTAATTATTAGATGAATTAATAAATAATAGTCTGATTGTATTTTATCTATAATGATTTTTTAAAAATATTTAAGTCTTTTTTTTGATTTTTAAACACATATATAAAATTCATAACTATAAAGTCTTTATTGCAATTATGACGTAGCCGAGCTTCTGATGCTGATTGATAAATTTGGTAGAACAATTGATTATTTAAGAATTTCTGTTACGGATCGCTGTAATTTAAGATGTTCTTATTGTATTCCGAAAGGATTTAATGATTTTGAAACTCCAGACCATTGGCTCACTTTTGATGAATTAATGCGTGTTGTTCGTGCGTTTGTAAGATTAGGTACAAAACGTTTTCGCTTGACTGGTGGTGAACCGTTGGTTCGCAAAAACCTAACAGATCTGGTGCATCGAATTAAAAAGATTGATGAGGTGGAGGATTTATCCATTACAACGAATGGAACCTTGCTGACATCCCATGCCAAATCATTGTTTGAGGCTGGCTTAGATCGTTTGAATATAAGTCTTGACTCCTTGAATCGTAAAAATATAGAGGATATTACAGGTCTGGATTGTCTAGAGCAGGTTATGGAGGGTCTGCGAACAGCAAAACAACTCGGTTTTCATAAAATAAAGATTAACATGGTTGTATTGCCAGACAAGAATATAGCAGAAATTGAACGAATGCTCGAATTTTGTATTGAACACGGGTTTATTCTGTGTTTGATTGAAGTCATGCCAATGGGAAAAACCGGGCAAAATATGACAACTGTCTCGCTGCAACCCATTATACAAGAATTAAGGAAACATTACGATTTGCGTTCAACGATGAAGATAATAGGAAATGGTCCGGCGCGTTACTGGGAAACATCAACAGGTAATGTATGTCTGGGATTAATTACACCGTTATCACAGCATTTTTGTGCGACATGCAATCGGGTTAGATTGTCGGTTGATGGAACCCTTTATATGTGTTTGGGACAGGATAACAGCTTTGCGTTAAGGCCGTTATTAAGAAATCATTGTAGTGATAAAGAACTGGATCAGGCCATTCAAGAAGCGATAGAACTAAAGCCAAAAGAACATGATTTTTTAAAACAGCCCAATAAAATTATGCGTATTATGTCAAAGACAGGAGGATAGGTTGACAGTCCTATTTTTTAGGTAAAAAAGCTTTTACGACTTTTTCATCTGTTTCAATCCTGGGTCCACCAATTACATCGATACACATTGGAACCGCGGCAAATACTCCATGTATAAGAACCTTGCCATCTTGATCTTTTACCCCTTCCAACGTTTCACGAATGGCATTCGGACGTCCGGGCAGGTTTAGTATCAGGCTTTTTTTACGGATTACGCCCACTTGTCGTGACAGAATGGCGGTTGGCACGAAATATAAACTGACTTGACGCATTTGCTCACCAAAACCGGGCATAACCTTATCTGCGATGGCCAGAGTTGCATCAGGTGTCACATCTCGGATGTAAGGGCCTGTACCGCCCGTGGTTAAAACAAGGGGACAATCTTGATGATCGACCAGATCGATTAATGATTTTTCAATCAGATCCTGTTCATCAGGAATTAAATGCTCAATATATTGTTTTTCGTTAAGAACCGCTTTATCCAGCCAATTTTTCAAGGCAGGTAAACCTTTATCTTCATATATACCCTGACTGGCTCTATCACTGACAGAAACCAAACCAATTTTTATTGCTGTCATTTTATATTTTCCTATCAATAAAGTCTAAAGAGAATAGTCAAGTGGATAAATTTTTATAAAGTCTCCTTTATGAACAGAGGTATTTTCCGGAATTTCTGCCAATCCATTTGCCTGGGAAAATGTTGCCAACATGGCAGAACCCTGATTATTTAAAAGACTAACATGAGCAGGTGATTGAGAATAATCAACCCGCACCCGTAAAAACTCCCGTCTTGCTTGGGTTTTCCTTTTTTCAAATTGGGCTTGAGCAAGAATAGTTTTTGGCAGGCAATTCTGTAATGTTTCGCCGGCAAGATGTCGTAAAGCGGGAATAACAAGTTGTTGAAAGGTGACGAGGGTGCTGACAGGATTACCGGGTAACATAAAGAATATTTTGCTATTGATTTGTCCCCAGGCAAAAGGTTTGCCGGGTTTAATGGCAAGTTTCCAGAAAATGAGTTGGCCAAGCTGTTGTAAGGCGGCATGAACGTGATCCTCTTCACCAACCGAAACTCCACCAGATGAGATAATGATGTCTGCTTCTTTACTGGCTTTTTTTAATGCGATTTCAGTTTTATCCCGATTATCGGGAAGAATGCCTGCATCAATGACATGATGTCTGGTTTTTTGAAGCCAGGTTATCAAAAGATAACGGTTTGCATCAAAAATCTTGCCAGAAGATAGAGGCTGACCTGGGTTGATCAATTCATTTCCTGTGGAATAAACCCAAATGGTTAAAGGTTTATATATTTTGACATTTTGATAGCCTTGACTTGCCAGTAAGGCAACACTTGCGGGCGTAAGCCTATGGCCTTGTGTAAGCAGTATATCACCTTTTTTTAGTTCTTCCCCTTGATAGCGTATATTTTGTCCTTTTTTGATCTGCGAGGTAAAAGTTAGGGTGTTGTTTTCAATTTTTGTATTTTCTTGCTGGATTACAGCGCTGGTTCCGGGGGGAATTGGAGCTCCGGTAAAAATTCGTGCGGCTTCACCAGTTTGAAGGGTGACATTGGAAAGGGAATCTCCTGCTGCAATCCGGTTTGTAATTTGCCATTCAGAACATTGACAAGGATCACCACCCAGAGCATAGCCATCCATGGCACTATTGCTGAAAAAAGGTGTGTCATATTGAACATAAATATTTTCAGCAAGAATTAGATGATTTGCCTTTAAAAGGGGATAATCTTCTATGGGTTGTTTAATAGAGGTTCTTTGCAGAAGTTCTTCAAGGGCCTCATCATAGTTTTTTAGCATGGTGCCTGTCTTGTTGATAACGGGTTAATGTGTCAAGGTCGTTAATATTGGTAAATTCATGTTCATCATGAAAATTCACTTTTATATTTGGGTGTGCAGATATCCATGATTTAAGGCTATAATGCTGATGATTTAAATGATTGGCAAGATAGTCATTCGTACAGGGTTTGCATAAGAAGATACTTGGATGAATCTGTTTTGGTGTCGCTGCGTACGCAATTAGCAAGTCTGGATTTGATATCAATGCGTGATAAAGTGAGGAAACTAGATTTGCGGGTAAAAAGGGAGTGTCGCAGGGAACAACCAATATGTAATCTGTATGAGCGGGAATAAAGGAATAAAGACTGACAATGCCAGCCAAGGGACCTTTTCCTTTCCATTGGGGGAGATCCTGGTAGACTGGAAAACCAAAAGATTGATAAGTTTCAATATGATTGTTTGCGCTTATCAAAATGTTTTGAACATGCGGTTGAATACGTTGGATAACATGATTGACAAGGGGATGACTATTAAGAGAAAGTAATCCTTTGTTTTGACGTCCTACACGCCGACCTTCCCCACCTGCCAGAATAAAGGCGGCAATATTTTTATCATTCATGACTGGACCATCGTTCTTTTTCTTTTAAATCGTATGATTTAGCCCTGACCCATCTTGACTGTCCGTTTCTAAAAAATTCTTTTTTCCAGAATGGAGCTTCTGATTTTAAATAATCCATTATGAATTCAGCAGATTCAAATGCAGCCTTTCTATGACTGGCCGCTGTCAGAACCAAAACGATTTCTTCTCCTACCCGTAAATTCCCCACGCGGTGTATAACCTGACAACCCTGTATATCCCATCGTTTTTTTGCCAAATGAATTATTCGTTCAATTTCTTGTTCAGTTACAGACGGAAAATGTTCAAGATAAAGATAATCAAGCGGTTCTTTTTCATCAAACCCCCTGACGATACCGGTAAAGCTGACAATTGCACCACAATTGAAAATGTGAATCTTTTTTCGGAATTCCTCTTGTGAAAAAGGTTGGGTCTGTATTTTGACAGAGAACAATTCAACCTCCTGTAACAGGAGGTAGAATGGCAACTTCATCATCAGGATGAAGGGGAGTGGGTTGATAGATAATGCGTTGATTAATGGCCAGGCGGAAAATGTTTTCTTCTGCCAAGGCGTCCGACCAAGAGGCATTGCGGCTTCTTAAAAAATTAAGTAAATCTTGTGAATTACCTTTGTCCCAGGTAATTTCTTCCTCTTCAATGTGTAAAATATCTTTAAGAAAACCAAAATAACGGATTTTTATCATATTATATATATAGCATCTGCTAGAATGAGTTTAAAGATTAATATAGGAAGAATATCATGAGTAAATTGACGCATTTTGATGAGTCTGGGCAAGCTCACATGGTTGATGTCGCAAATAAGAAAATTTCGAAAAGAACTGCCATGGCTGGGGGGTCAATCCAGATGTCTCAGGAAGCTTTTGAACTTTTGAAAAAAGGAAACAGTCATAAGGGTGACATATTAGGTATAGCAAGAATTGCCGCCATACAGGGCAGCAAACAGACTTCAAATTTGATCCCTTTATGTCATCCATTATCGCTAAATCATCTAAAAGTGGAATTTGAATTGGATGAAAGCAAACATATTGTGCATATGCGGGTTACTGTTGATACAGAGGGCAAAACAGGAGTTGAAATGGAAGCGTTGACAGGGGTTTCTGTCGGATTGTTAACCGTTTATGATATGCTTAAAGCGGTAGATAAAAGAATGGTCATGCATAATATTCATCTTGTTTCTAAAAAAGGTGGGAAAAGCGGCGAATTTAATTTTTAAATTTTATAAGGAAAGTTCAGTCTAATTACTGAATTCATCTTGTATTTTTGATCGCTTCTTGATAAAAGTTCTGTGTGGGGCGCATAGCTCAGTTGGTAGAGCAGCTGACTCTTAATCAGCGGGCCCAAGGTTCGAACCCTTGTGCGCCCACCATTTTCTTGATACAGAAATTTTTGTTTATCAAATATGATTTTGAGAAATATGCATTTTTAAGTTAAAAGCCTCATATTATGAGCTTAAAATTCATGTTTTTGAATTTTGGTTATTTAAATAATAAAAAAAATTAATGATCATTAAACAATATTACGATTTTTAATAAGAATATTGTGAATAATAATGCAGGATTTATTATTGTGTTATAGTTTTCTTTTTATATTTCATAACAAAAATGATTTGGGAAATAACCAGTAATACAGATGAAATTAGGGTGGCTGGTCCAATCCCCTGTATCCCCCATTTTTGAATAAAAATAATCAACATTGGTATATAAATGAAACTGTTTATTCCACGAGAAATGGATGCCCCTTTGGTATTTCCTGTTGTGATTAAAATGGGTTCCAAGGAAATCCCCCATAGGATAATTGCTTTTGCTCCAGCCAACCAATAAAGTAAATGAAGGGTTTCAGGCGTGGTGGATTTATGAAGTAATAATGAAATGATATATGGTGCAATATAAGGTAGAATGAGAAAAATAACGGAAATGATACCGCCGGTTAAAAGAGTGATTTGCAAGGCCATTTTATAAAGGTGCGATGGTTTGCTTCCCTGCCATGAGCGGGTCATTTCCGGATATAATGTAGATTGTAGCATAATGACAGGTTTTGCAATCGCTTCTGAAATTTTATTGGCAATCGAATAGCGTGCATTTTGAACAGTACCAAGCATACTTCCAATAATTTGAGCGGTTATATGGGCGGAAACAAGGGAAAAAGTCATGTTTATATTGGTATTCCAGGCAAATTTCCATATCCCGGGTAAATCTTTGGTAAGCCCATCATTAATACGATTGAAAAATCCTTTTAAAAAACCTTGCTTGTAAAGTTGGTACAAAGCGGTGACCAAAATAGTAATGAAATTCATGAAAGTGGCAAAAGTCCAGACAATAACTGCTCCCAACATACCACCATGAATAAGGGTAAGAAAAGCGATGCCCAAGAACCGAACTGTTGTTGTTGTTGTCCCTTGAATGGCCAGTAAATCATAACGGTTCAATAATAATAAAACGCCATTGGCTGTTGCACTTGTCGTAAATAAAACAGAAAAACTGAAAATGATACCCAGATAATGCCATTCAGGCGGCCACCCCAAAATATTGCTGAAATTTATGGCAATCAGAACACTGACGACCAAGGCAAAGGTAGCACTGCATGCATCAAGTAAAAAAGAAAATCGCAACACTCGTTGAAAAAGGGGAAGATCTTTATTTTGATAGGGTTTAAGACCGTAATGCAAGACAGTCTGCCATGATTGAAATTCTGCCACATCGCCCACAAGCTGGCCAAAAGCGTATATAAGAACCAGAAAACCGTATCCTTTATCGCCAATGAGTCGGGTTGTTAAATAAATTTGGGCCAAACCAAGAGGAACATTGATGATCTTTCCGCTTAATAATTTTAATACGTTATATCCTGACCGCCTTAAACTGCCTCTGTAGGAAGGGATTTTATTCTTTGGCACTCTTTATTCCATAGTTTCAAGTAAACAGATTTTGTTATTTTCAGTTTTTCAGGGCATTAAAGAGATAATGCCTTAGCAATTTTTTTTAAGTTAAAATATATAGTAATTTTTTTTAGAAAAATAAAAGGCTAAATCATATCATTTACCGTAATAATATGCCAATGTTCACGTGTTTTTTCTATCAGAGTAATGGAAAGGTTATAAATGGCAAAGGATAATGCTGAATTAACCGGGATTTTTGAGGCATAGGCAAGGGCAGCCCGAATAGCCCCGCCATGAGATATGACAATAATATCTTTATTTGTGTATATTCTGCTAAATTCCTCCATTTTGCAACTGACTCTTTGATGGACATCATTCATGTTTTCACCTTTGGGTGGAGTTTCTTCGGCTGAGAAGGGCCAAAAAGGATGCGCAGAAAATTTTCGGTGTTTTTCAACTGTAACATGTGATAGACCCTGCCAGGCTCCAAGATTCTGTTCCAGAAAAGCATTTTCGATTTGTAAATTCTCAGATCCATAACCCGCCTTTTGAATTTGTAAGGCCGTATCTCTTGTACGGGACAGGCTGGTAATGAACCAAAGTTGTGTCTTGGGTAATTTCTTGGCCAGAAACTGATAGTATGTTTGTTGTTTTTTTAAATGTGTAGGACAGATTGGAACATCTTTAGTACCATAAAGATAAGAACGATCCTTTTCATTAACAATTGCATGACGAATAAACCAGAAACGTGTCGTATCACCAATAGAATCAGGATGGTCTATGAAACTAAAATTATTGTTAGACATAAGCAATGATATACTTTATATAGTCAAAAAATATGGGTATTTATATCATAAATTGCAAATTGGTTTGATTTAATTATTATAAATTTTTAAGATATTTTGAAGATATTCAATAAATTTATAATATAAAATACAAAAAAATTATTTAAGGTACATTAATAATGTTGATTTTAGTCACTGGAGGATGTGGTTTTATTGGTTCAGCTGTGATTCGACATCTTATAAAAAATACGCAGCATGAAGTGGTTAATATCGATATCCTAACGTATTCGGCTTCTCTTGATAATGTGGCAGAAATAGCCGGAAATAGCCGGTATTCTTTTTGCAAAACTGATATTACTGATTTTATTTCATTAAAAAAAATATTTAATCAATTCAAGCCTGATGCAGTAATGCACCTGGCTGCAGAATCTCATGTAGATCGTTCGATTGATGGGCCAGAAGTGTTTATTCGGACCAATATTCATGGAACATATTGTTTATTACAGGCTGCTTATGAATATTGGAGAGCAATGTCAGTAGATAGACAAAGAAAATTCCGTTTCCATCACATTTCAACAGATGAAGTTTTTGGTGCTTTACAGTCTGGAGATCCCCCATTTACAGAACAAACTCCCTATGATCCGCGCAGTCCTTATTCTGCTTCAAAAGCAGCTTCAGATCATCTGGTTAGGGCTTGGTTTCATACATATGGACTTCCAACTTTTGTGACAAACACAACAAATAATTATGGCATTTGGCATTTTCCAGAAAAGTTAATCCCGTTAATGATTATCAATGCCTTGGAAGGCAAGGCTCTACCAGTTTATGGTAAGGGAGATAATATAAGAGACTGGCTGTATGTTGAAGATCATGCTGAAGCGCTTGTAAAAGCTATAGAGCTTGGAATTCCGGGAGAAACTTATGCAATTGGTGCCCAACAACCCAGAACTAATCTGGAGGTTGTGCAAACGATTTGTCATATTCTTGATGAACTGAAGCCTGATCCTCAGGGAAAATACGAGCGGTTGATTCATTTTGTAACGGATCGTCCAGGTCATGATTTTAGATATGAAATAAATCCAGTCCACGCCCAAACCGAATTAAAATGGAAAGCAAAACACAATTTTGAAGAAGGAATTCGTAAAACGATTCAATGGTATTTGAATCATGAGGATTGGTGGAAGAATATTCGTCAAAAACATTATGCTGGACAACGGTTGGGAATAAAACAATGACAAATCAGCATGAAAAATCAATAAAGGGTATATTACTGGCTGGTGGATCAGGTACAAGGTTATATCCTTTGACAGCTGTTTCCAGTAAACAGCTATTGCCTATATATGACAAACCCATGATTTATTATCCGCTGACAACATTAATGCTGGCAGGTATTCGGGAAATCATGATTATCTCTACCCCTCATGATATACCACAAATCAAAAGATTATTGGGAAACGGTTCTGATATTGGAATGAAGTTTGACTATTGTGTTCAACCCAAACCTGAAGGTATTGCACAAGCCTTTGTTTTAGCTGAAGAGTGGTTGGATGCTTCCCCTTGTGCCCTGGTGCTGGGGGATAACTTGATCTTTGCTTCACATTTAAGTCAGTTGTTGCAAAAGGCGGTTCAACGAAAATCCGGTGCAACGATATTCAGTTATCAGGTTAGTGATCCTGAACGGTATGGTGTTGTGACATTCGATGAAAATGGCAAGGTAACCCAGATTGTAGAGAAACCGAAAGATCCTCCTTCAAACTGGGCTGTGACAGGACTGTATTTTTATGATTCAAGGGTTACAGAATATGCAAAAAAAATTAAACCATCAGCACGTGGTGAATATGAAATCACGGATTTAAATAAAATTTATTTTGAAAATGACAATTTACATGTAGAGCGTCTGGGTCGGGGTTGTGCTTGGTTGGATGCCGGTATTCCCGCCAGTTTGATGCAGGCGGGAAATTTTGTGCAAATGATTCAGGCAAGACAAGGGATTTTGGTGGGATCTCCTGCTGAGGTGGCCTACCATAGAGGATTTATTAATGCGGAGCAATTACGTACAATTGCAAAAAAATTGAATAAAACAGACCTTGGGAGAATGTTGATGGATGTTGCAAACGAAGGTTTTAATCAAAAGTAATTAATTATTAAAAGTAAGAAATATTTGTCATGAAAATAGAAAAATTAGCCATTTCAGAAGTATTATTGATAACACCTCCTCGTTTTCGGGATAATCGTGGATTTTTTTCAGAAACCTATAATGCACAGCGATTAAAAGAAGTCGGGATTGATTTGTCTTTTGTGCAGGATAATCAAAGCCTTTCTGTTCAGAAAGGTGTTGTGAGGGGTTTGCATTGTCAGTTGGGCCCTTATGAACAAGGGAAGTTGGTAAGATGTACGCAAGGTTCGATTTGGGATGTGGCTATTGATGCGCGAACGGGTTCTCCGACATATGGGAAATGGGTTGCTGCGGAATTATCAGCTGACAATTGGTCTCAATTGTGGATACCACCAGGATTTTTACATGGTTTTTGTACGTTAACAGAAAACGTTATGGTACAATATAAATGTACAAATTTATATAATAAAGCCAGTGAGCGTGCTGTTTTATGGAATTGTAAAGAAATTGGCATTGAATGGCCAATCGCTGTAAATGATGCGATTTTATCAGAAAAAGATATGCAAAATCCATCATTTTCAGCAGCAAAGAATTGGTTTTCATATTCATAAAAGGATAAACTGATGACAATTCTAGTAATTGGCGGGAAAAATGGACAATTGGCAGAATCTTTACGGAATTTGCATGATAAACGCTTAAAGTTCATCGGCCGTCCACAGTTTGATTTTACACAACATAATACGATATCCGGAGTTTTTGAGCAAGATAGACCTGACCTTGTTGTAAATACCGCAGCATGGACGGCTGTTGACGCGGCAGAGGATCATCGAGATGAAGCCTATTTGGTCAATAGTTATGGGCCCGCCTATTTTGCTGAATTATGTGCAGGATATAATATTCCCATGATTCATATTTCAACGGATTATGTATTTTCTGGTGAAAAGGGGACTCCCTATGTTGAAACGGATCCAATTTCTCCCGAAACAGTATATGGGGCAAGTAAGGTTGCAGGAGAGAAGGCTATTTTACAGGCCCATCCTCATGCAATTATATTGAGAACAGCTTGGGTTTATTCGGCGCACGGAAAAAATTTTGTTCGTACTATGATTAACGCGGGAGCCAAAAATCCAGCGCTTCGTGTTGTAGGGGATCAGAAGGGAAATCCAACCTGTTCTGATGATTTGGCTTTGACGATTATGAAAATAGCAGAACAGATTGTCGGTCAAAAATGGCAGGAGAATTGGAGCGGTATTTATCATGCTGTTGGAACGGGTGATGCGACTTGGTATGATTTGGCTGTATATGCATTGAGACAGGCAGAGCGTTATGGGCAAAAAATACCTTCCATTACTTCTATAAAAACTGAAGATTGGCCAACTCCTGCAAAAAGACCACAGGATTCAAGGTTGAATACGGACAAGCTTTATAAAACTTTTGCCATACGGCTACCGGATTGGCATAAAAGTGTTGATAATGTCATTAAAAAAATTTTCTCGACATAGAATTTAAATATAAAGGTCTTGATCTTGAGGGTTAAGACTTTTTATATATGCTGAATTTATTTATGTAATATAGCATATGTTGTGGTGGCTGAGCCGTAGCAGAAATGGCTGTTTCCAATTGAAGCGTTAGGGTTCGACTCAATAATGATAATGGAATGGATGAATATTTCTTGGCACCATATATTGTATCACCGATAATTGGATGTCCCATAATGGAACAATGGGCTCTGGCCTGATGGGTTCTACCCGTTTGTAAATTAAGTTCAATTAAACTGCAAGCATTATCGCCTTTCAAAAATTTCCATTTTGTCAGTGCATTCTGACCCTTATTATCTTGTATCATTTTCCATTGGCCCTTTTGTGTTATTTTTAAAAGGGGGGATGTAATGATACCGGAATATTTTTTCGGTCTACCCTGAACAATGGCCCAATAGACTTTATTTACTTTATGTTGCGCAAAACAGGCTTGGGCCTTGATTAGGGCTTGCTTGCGTAGGGCTATTAATAAACATCCTGCTGTATCCTGGTCTAAACGGTGTACTAGCCACGGCCCTTCTTTTCGTCTTGATAACAGGGGAAAAAAATTTTCGACAGAGGGAATGGAAACATTTTTATCGCTCGAATACACAGGCATTCCAGCAGGTTTGTCAATGATAATATAATAGTTATCTTGATAAAGAATTCTAAAAGGAAGCAAGATAAAGAATCTTCCCCTTATTCTGATCTTTTAATAAGGATTTCACGTTTACCAACATGGTTGGCAGGACTGACAATCCGTTCTTTTTCCATTTGTTCAATAATTTTGGCCGCTCGATTATACCCGATGGATAAATGACGTTGAATAAATGAGGTGGAAGCCTTTCCCTCCCTTAAAACAAGATTGATTGCCTGGTTATATAATTCATCATTATTGCCGCCTGAACGTCCATTATTATCTTCCACAGGGTCAACGGTAACATCTTCAACATAAATCGGCTCACCCTGTGTGCGTAAATGCTGAACAACCCGTTCAACTTCTTCATCAGAAACAAAGGGACCATGAATGCGTTCAATACGTCCACCCGCCTGCATGAATAACATGTCTCCCTGTCCCAATAATTGTTCGGCTCCTTGTTCACCAAGAATAGTTCGGCTATCAAATTTGCTGATTACCTGAAAAGAGATACGAGTGGGGAAATTCGCCTTAATGGTCCCGGTAATTACATCAACGGAAGGACGCTGTGTTGCCATGATAACATGTATTCCGGCAGCTCGAGCCATTTGCGCAAGACGTTGAACGGCAGCTTCGATATCTTTGCCGGCCACCATCATGAGATCAGCCATTTCATCAATGACGATAACGATATAGGGAAAATGTTCAAGGGGAATTTGCTGTTCCTCAAATGTTGGTTTACCAGTTTCAGGATCAAAGCCTGTTTGTATGCGTCTTGTCATGACCTTGCTTTGATTTTTTGCATTGGTTATGCGCTGGTTATAACCATCAATATTCCTGACTCCAAGCTGGGACATAAGACGATAACGTCTTTCCATCTCCCTTACCGCCCATTTCAAGGCAGACAAGGCTTTGTGCGGATCGGTGACAACAGGAGTCAAAAGATGGGGAATACCTTCATATACAGAAAGCTCTAGCATTTTTGGATCAATTAGGATCAAACGGCATTCATCAGGAGACAGGCGATATAATAAGGATAGAATCATGGCATTAACGCCCACTGATTTCCCTGAACCGGTGGTTCCAGCAATTAATAGATGTGGCATTTTTGCAAGATTTGCATAAATTGGCTCACCAAAAATGTTTTTCCCCAAAGCCAGACATAAACGCGCAGAATTTCTGTGCCAGTTTTCTGTATTAAGCAGTTCGGAAAAATATACAATTTCACGAATATTGTTGGGAACCTCAATCCCGATGATATTTCTGCCTGGAACGGTGGCAATGCGCACTGATATAACGGAAAGAGAGCGGGCGATATCATCGGACAGGCCAATGACACGAGCAGACCGGATACCTGGAGCCGGTTCCAATTCATATAAAGTTACTACTGGGCCATGTAGAATATTACCTATAGTGCCTTTTACCCCGTAATCGTCCAAAATGGTTTCCAGCATGCGAGCATTGGCATGAAGCATTTCAGGTGTAGGTTTATTGCTTTCGTGATTTAAATTGGGTTTTAACAGGGTAAGGGAAGGAAAAGACCAACCGTTTCCTGATTGTTCTTCAAATGAGGGAGGGTGAGATTCAGATGCATTATTGGAAGATACAAAGTGTTCCTTAAGAGGTTTATGGAGCAGGGAAAAAATACCTTTATTTTTTATGGGCGTAGTTTCCCTTTTTTCATAAGGTTTGTCAGGTTGCCGGGTATCTCCATATTCTATTGATTCGGTGGGTTTTGTTAATTCTCTCAGAGGTTGCTCATTTTTATTAACTGTGGTGGATACTGTTGTTTCTTGCTTTGTTATCAAGGACTGCGATGCCGGCCGATAATTATTCTGGGCATCTTCCTGATCGTCCTCCGGGTTGAAAATAGGTGTGTTGTCTGGTGCCAGTGAAGAGGGTTTCTGTTTTTTTGCATAAGGCTGAATGGCATGGGTTGTTTCCCTGACAGAATCCTGATAGGCGGGAGGGGTATAGGTTTGTTCTTCCTTCAGGATATCTGGATTGGATTTAAAAGGCGAATGGTTGTAGGTTCGTGGAGGGAGATTATAAGAATTATTGATATAATGATCAGTTTCTGGTTCGGCAGGTTTAGATTTCCTGAGTAAAGTATAATAGAAAAATTGAAAGATCTTTTTGAAAAAACCTATGATCTTTTTCCATTCCTGTTTTGACAATCCCATTGTTAGAGGGATTAACAGCAAACAAAATATGGCGCTTAAAACCCAGATCAAGATTTTTCCCATAATGCCAAGTGTATCCTGAGCCGCTATCAAAGATGTTCTCGCGATCACGTAACCAATTGATCCCCCCAATCCAGGTGGAATAACAAGCGTAGGAACTTTGTTGCCTGAAAATAGCAGGATGGTTGCCACAATTAGCGCAGCCATGACTGGTATGGCAATAATCATGGCTATAAAACGGATAATTATTCCTTTTAAATATTGAAACCGTATGATGCGCCAACCCCATGCAATAAAAACGAGCACTGGGAAAAAACTGGCTATTCCAACCCATTGAATTAAAATATCTGACAAATGGGATCCAATATAACCGAGCAAGTTGCTGGGAGGCTGGTTTGACGAGGTATTGAATGAAGGGTCATAAGGATTGTAACTGATCAATGCCAGCATAAGTAACAAGGCAAATATCCATAGAATCCAGCCGCTTGCCTGTATCAGCCTTTTACTGAATGAAGATTGAAATTTTGAAGTCGTGTTTTTTCCAATTTTATTCTGGTTAGGCACAGTAATTATCCAAATCCTTACAGGGGTTTATTTATTTTTATAGGGTTATAAAACTGAAATATACCCTTGGTTATTTTCTTTTTACCCAAAATTTTAGGCATGTATTTTTGAAATTTCGTTCAGCTAACATATGATAATTATCATTTAGCATAAGATTTTCATCTTGTGCAATTTCTGTAATGATAATGGATCGGGTGGAAAGCCAATTTTTATTTTCTAGCGTCTGGAGTGTATAAGGTATAAGGTTTTTTCGATATGGGGGATCTAAGAAAACTAGGTTGCAGGGGTGTTCAGTTATTGGCAGGGCCTGATAATCACTGTAAATTACACTATTCAAATGGCAATGACAACGGGTCAAGTTTTTTTCTAAAACCTGACGAGTTGATTTATTTTTTTCACAAAAAAAACCTTTTCTTGCCCCCCTGGACAAAGCTTCAATACCCAAGGCACCCGTTCCGGCAAAAGCATCGAGAACAAGGCTGTCCTGCAAAAAATATTGTCCTCCCCATTCTGCATGTATAAGCATGTCAAATAATGTTTGTCTTACACGATCGGCCGTTGGACGGGTTTCCAGACCAGCAGGGGGGTACAAATGTGTACCCTTATATTTACCGGCAATAATTCGCATGTATCTATTTATTTCTGGATAAAGGTATGTGTTTACCCGTTTGCTCTCTAATGACTTTTCCCGAAACCTCATCAAGGCTATTTTTTGGTAATGAACCCAGCTGGAAAGGTCCATAGGCAATTCGGATTAGACGATTAACTTGTAAATCAAAATGTTGCATAACACGTCTGATTTCCCGGTTACGACCTTCCTGTAATGAAATTGTAAGCCAAGCATTCATTCCTTTTTGTGAATCGATTTTGGCAATGATTGGGGAATAGTGTATTCCTTCAACTGTAATGCCATCTTTTAGCTGATCCAGTTTTGCTTGTACGATATGACCAAATACCCGGACCCGATACCGACGCACCCAGTGATTGGAGGGAAGTTCCAGCTGCCTTGCCAGGGAGCCATCGTTGGTGAGTAGTAGAAGGCCTTCACTATTTAAATCCAATCTACCTACACTGATAACACGTGGCATGTTAGGCGGGAGTGCACCGAAAACAGTGGGTCGTCCCTCTGGGTCTTTGTGGGTGGTTATCAGGCCAACAGGTTTGTGATATCGCCACAAACGAGAATGTTCTGGATAAGCAATGAGTTTTCCATTAACATAGACATTGTCATTATTCGAGACAAAGGTGGCGGGTTGGGTGATTTGCTGTTGGTTAATAAAGACTTTACCTTCCGAAACCAGTTTCTCAGCATCTCTTCTGGATGCCACACCTGCACGTGCAAGCCATTTGGCAATGCGTTCTCCTTTTGAAAATGAGAGATTGGGAGAATCAGGATCTGTTTTGGGCATAGGTTCTGGCCTTGGCAATTAGTGCTGAAAATAATTTGCGATCAGTATAATCAATAGCAAATTCAGGATGCCATTGTACACCAACAAAAAAAACCCTTGAAGGATCTTCAATTGCTTCGATAGTGTTATCTTCGGCAAGGGCACTTGGGATCCCTTTTCCTGCAGATTTTATTCCAGATTGATGAAAAGAATTTACCATCCATTTTGTTCGCTTGGTTAAAGAATATAAACAGCTTTTTGGCTGAAGTTGAATGCAGTGACTTCCTTGATAGGGAGAATTTATTTGAATATGGGGAAGGCTTTCAGGCAATTCCGTTTGAATATTTTTATATAATTCCCCTTGGAGAAAAAAGGTCATGTGACAGGCACCACCTGCAATAGCCAGAATGGGAATGTTTTTTTCCCAAGCATATTGAAGAAAATTTTGTTCAAAGGGATCATGATTTTTTGAAGAGTCGGAAAATTTATTTTTATAAAGGACAAGCCCATCCATTTTGTCAAGAATCATTGATAAATTCTTTTGATTGACTGGAAAAATACCCAACGGAATTCCACCTGCCTCAAGAACACTTGTTTTTAAGTTTCTGTCCAGAATATAGGAACAAATGTTGTGATTATCTGTAAAGGGAATTGTACTACTATCCAGCGTGATGCCAATCAAGGGTAAAGAAGAATTTGTCATACAAGAATCATGGAGACGGTGAATATTAAGGGGAATATATTGGATAGACGTTTTTAATAAGAAAAAGATATTTTTGTCAAAGTATCTTTTAACTAAAGATGAAAATAGTTCTTCTAATTGAAAGAATTGGTGATTTAGATGACATATTCTATATTCAAAATTTACTATAGAATTATAACATGTATTAATTTTAAGATATGATATCATTGTATCCTAAACAATCTTACTGGAGAATGGATCAGGCTCTGCATCTTGCGAGGAAAGCATATCAGCGGGGAGAGATTCCGGTTGGAGCGCTTGTTTTATCACCGGAAAACAAGATTGTTGCGCAGGCTTTTAATCAGGTAGAGGCGCATCAAAATCCTTTGGCGCATGCCGAAATGATCGTTTTGAAAAAAGCTTGTCTAAAAGTCAAGAGTAAACGGCTTATGGGATATAGTCTGGTCGTTACATTAGAACCCTGTCCTATGTGTGCCGCTGCTGCAATGCATGCTCGGATCGCAAGAATTGTATTTGGAGCATATGATTCAAAAGGTGGGGGAATAGAGCACGGGGCGCGTATATTTTCACACCAGCAAACGATGTATCATCCCGAAATAATTGGAGGTGTTCGGGAGCATGCCTGTCAAAAATTATTAAGAAATTTTTTTATGAATTTACGGTAAAAAATTTTTAATTTTTGCCATAATTGATCATCATATTATTTCTTAAATAATTAATTTTATGTAAAAATAAAGAAATTACGAGGAATTTTATGGATAAATATTCTAAAAAAAAGCAAACGGTTCTAGAGCTTATAAATCATGTTTGTGGAAAAAAAATTAAACAGGGTTTATTGGCTTCTTTAGTGCTGGGCAGTGCAGTCACAGGTTATAATTCAGCCCAGGCAACAGATTTGTTAAAAGATCATTCTGATGCGATCAAGCCGGTAACCTCAACGCAAAATCTGCCTAATTTTGTAAATTTGGTCAAACAGGTCAAACCTGCCGTTGTATCCATTACTTCACGGGTTGTTGTCGGAGACAATGATGATTCAATGATGGGAAATGGATTTCCCAATGGCGATGATAATATGAATCCGTTTCCGTTTCCTTTTCCCTTTCCCATGTTTCCACAACAAATGCCCAAGCAGGTGGCTGAGGCACGTGGATCAGGATTTATCATTTCGCCTGATGGTTATATCGTAACCAATAATCATGTTGTTAAAGGGGCGAAGAAAATAACGATTGCCCTGGAGACTGGTGCGAAATATCAGGCAAAAATTATTGGAAGGGATTCAAAAACAGATTTGGCGTTGTTAAAAATCCAGTCTGAAAAACCTTTGCCATTTATCCAGCTTGGAGATTCAAATGGTATTGAACCTGGTGAATGGGTAATTGCAGTTGGAGATCCATATGGTTTGGGGGGTACCGTTACCGCAGGGATTGTATCTGCCCGGGGAAGGGATATCGGTGATACTCCTTACGATTCCTTTATCCAGGTTGATGCTCCAATCAATCGTGGAAATTCGGGAGGGCCTCTTTTTTCTCAAGATGGTAAGGTTATCGGTGTTAATACAGCAATTTTATCTCCATCAGGAGGATCAATCGGTATCGGGTTTGCCATTCCATCAAATACGGTGAAAAATGTCGTTACTCAATTGGAAAAGACAGGACATGTTACCCGTGGTTATTTAGGGGTTATGGGCCAGATGATCACACCTTCAATGGTGAAAATGTTAAAATTGCCTCCATCTGAGCATGGTATTCCACCAAAAGGGGTTTTGATTGCATCTGTTGCAAACAATAGTCCTGCTGAAAAGGCCCAACTGAAGGTTGGGGACGTCATTCTTTCTTTGAATGATAAAAAGGTTGAAAATCCGAGGGATCTTGCCAACCAGGTTGCGGCTATTACTCCAAATACAATGATTGATCTGAATATTTTGCGAAATGGCACGCGGAAAGTTGTAAAGGTTCAGGTTGGTAATCTAAACGAGGATACCAAGAGTAAAAAAACACCAGCTCCTGCTCCTGGCAGTTTGGGTGTCTCCTTATCATTATTAACCCCTGAAATAAGGCAACAGGCTGGTATTGATGAAAAAATCAAGGGGGTAATTGTTACCTCGATTAAAAACGATTCCCCAGCTGATCATGCCGGATTGCAGAACGGTGATGTCATTGTATCCGTTAATAATCAAGATGTTGATAAACCGGAAATGGCGAACCGGTTGATTAGTTCATCTCTAAAAACAGACAAAACTGTTTTATTGAGAATTTTAAGAGATGGCCAGTCCATATTTATCGCTGTCACACTCGGAGATAATGATTAAATTGCATGATTATCAGTAAGTTAAAAGCAATCGCAAAGTGTTGTTTCTTATTTATAAAGCGAAAAAAACACTTTTTAGAAATTGTTTATATTAATAATTTATAAACAACTTCCAAAAAAGTTAATTATTTATATAAAGGAAGTTATTCCCCTTTTACATTGACACAGGTTTTTCCATAAAAAGGGAAAATACCTGTGGTTTTATAATCAACAGAAGAAACTTTTGTTATGCCTGCCTTCTTTTTGGCAGAATCAATTGATGCATCTCCGCTTGCAACAATACCTAGTAGATTGTGGGCACAACTTGCACCTTTTTTTGAGGTGACAGTGTGATCAGTTGCTGAAATAGGGCCTTTTACATTACTGATTAAAGCTAGTCCCACGGGTGATTTACCACCCGCACATCCGGCTAGTAATCCCGTGGTTGCTAGTAAAAAAAACAGTTTTTTCATTATAAATCCAATAATATATTAAAATAAGTACTAAAATATGTAATTATTTATTAATAAATTAATTACGGGTTTTTAATAGCGGTTCTTTTATTGAATTTCAATCATAAATATTGCATATTATAAATATAAACATTATGAAATTATTACTTGTTTTGTACAGGATTGATCAATCAAGCTGAAGATCATACATAACTGTTCATGAAATTTTATAAATAATTTATTGTTTTTTATGGCTCACCAATTTTATTTCTGTACAAATATATTTTATTTATCGTAATTTTTTCGAATATGTATTATATAAAGCCAGCCTTCATTTTTATGAATCTGCATAATGTATAATATTTCTAAAAAACTATTAAAGAAATTAAAATCCTTATTTACAGTTCATGAGCCTTTTATAGGATTTGTAGATGAATTGAGTGATTCATATGCATATGGTTGGGTATGCAATCAGGATTTTCCTAATCAGCGTTTGATTTGTGAAGCAATTTTGCAGAAGACAAATGAAATACTGGTCTCTTCTGTAGCTGATAAATTGCATTATGAAACGATCAAAGAAATTGGAGATGGGAGCTGTTATTATGCATTCTATATGAAATTCCCACGTGTACTCAGTGTGAAAGAGCATGAAAATGTTGTTATTCGAGTAAAAAATTCAAATTATAAAATACCTTTTGCATCAAATATTAGATTGGAATTTCAACCATTTGTACATATGGCAATGGATATTGTTAATAATTGTAACTTACGCTGCCCATTCTGTTTGTATGATTATACCTCGACAAATAAAACATATTTTATGAGTGAAGAGGTCATAGAGTCAGCTTTACGTTTTTTGCCTTATATTCGGAACAGTGAATTTTGGTTTTCATGTCTGCATGAACCTACTCTTCATCCCAAATTAATGGATTATATTGAGAAGGTTCCTGAAATTTATAGAAATAAAATTTTTTTTACAACTAATCTGGCCAAGAGAATGTCAGATCATTTTTTTAATTGGCTTGTTAATTCCGGGATAGATCATATCAATATTTCCCTTGAATCCTTTGATTCTGTAATTTATGAACAATTGAGAAAAGGGGCCAAACAACATATTTTTTTGGAAAATATGGAGAAGTTGAAAAAAGCGGTCCTGACATCTGTTCATCCAATTAGAATACAATTTATAATCATGGCATATCAGTCCAACTTGAAAGAATTGCCAGATTTATTTAATAGGCTTGTTAATGATTATAATGCTTCTAAAGTGGAAATTCGCAATACATTCGATACCCCTTATCTTTCAAAAGATTTCAAAGAGAGAGAATTTTTAAATGATAGTGATTGGGTGAATTTAAGAAGGTTGTGTAAGACCTTGCCAAATAATGACAAGTTATTTTTTTTACAGGATCTTCAGGTTGAAGAGGCAGATCAAAGGAAAATATCAGTAAACAGATTTGTCGGTCAATTTATGCTTAGATTATCATGGGATGGTCGTTTAAAGGTATTTGTGGAGGCTTATTCAAATATACAGGGAAAAAAAGTGGAGAGAAATATCTCTGAAACTAATATAAAAGATATTGTTAATATTCATGATTTTTATGATCAGTTAATTGAAATAAGTAATAACATGATAATAAAAAATTAAATTATATCAATTTGATGAATGGTTTTATTTATGATTATCAAATTATTATTAACATTTTGAATGTTTTATTGAATATTTTGTTATTAAGGAAAAAATAGCATCTTTATTTCATTAAATAGATTATGTTGATTAAGTAAACCAGAATTTTAATTGAAAATGATATTATAAGCTTCATTTGATGAATGATTTATTTATAGGATTGATTCAATAAATTGTATGAATAAGGTAAATGAATGATCAATTCAATTATGATGGTCAGTATAGGTGGGGCCTTGGGCTGTCTGTTGCGCTGGTGGTTGGGGATTGCCTTGAACGCTTTTTTTCCTTATTTGCCCCTTGGAACTTTGGCTGCCAATTGTCTTGCTGGTTACTTTATTGGTATTGCCGTGGCAATTTTTGTGGTAATTCCAGTCCTGCTACCATGGCGCCTCTTCATTATTACGGGTTTTTTGGGTGGTTTATCAACCTTTTCATCTTTTTCTGCAGAAGTTGTTCTTTCCATGCAAGAAGGGCGTTTTATGTGGGCGGGAATTATAGTGTTTACGCATCTTATTTGTTCAATAGGATTGACCATTCTCGGAATTGCAACGATTTATATGATGAGATCTTGTTTTCATTGATTGTTTTGCATTCATTTTGTTTACTTCAACTCATTCGTATGATTAGGTAGATTTACTTGAATGGGAAAGCGCAATAGAAGGATAAATTTAAATGAAAAAAATTATTGTAATGATTTTCGGTATGGGGTTATTGGGGGCAGGAATAAATTCAGCTTTTGCCCAAGATTCAAAAAGTAAAGCTCCTTTTGATGAATCAATATGGCGTGTTGAACATTTAAGTCATCAAAAAACATTTATTAAATCCTATCAAAATGATCAGAAATTCACATATTTAAGTTTTAATCCTTATACACATCGAATTAATGGAAGTGGTTTATGTAATAAATTTCTTGGATTTTTTCAAAACAATGGAAACCAAATTACAATCAGTAAAATTGAACGTCAGCAAAATACCTGTTTGGATCCCCAGGTTAATGCGCAGGATGAATTTTTCTTTGACAAGTTAAAATTGGTTAAATCAGTTTCCATTGGTGGAAAATATCTAAGGTTGCTTGATGAAAATAATAAGATATTAATAACCGCAAAATATTTTAAATAATGATAACAAAAGGATGAATGGGTGATTATTTATTCGAATGAGGCAGAGGATCTTAACACGCCAACAGGCTTGATGCGTTGTCATATTTTCCGACCTGTCAAAGAGGGAAAATATACGGCGATCATATTTTACTCCGAAATTTATCAGGTAACTCAGCCAATTCGTCGTTTGGCATCTTATATAGCAGGGCAGGGTTATATTGTTATTGTTCCAGAAGTCTATCATGAATATGAAAATCCAGGTGTTGCCTTGGAATATGATAAGGAAGGAACGGATCGGGGTAACTGTTTGAAATTTGAAAAACCTGTTTCCGCTTATGATTCCGATACGACGTCAGTTATTGAATGGTTAAAAACCTATCCTTATTCTAATGGCAAGATTGGATCAATGGGGGTATGTCTAGGAGGGCATTTAGCGTTAAGAGCTGCCCTGAACCCTGAAATATCAGTAGCTGTCTGTTTTTATGCCACCAATGTGCATGATGCCACCCTTGGTAAGGGGCAAAGGGATGATACCTTGAAACGATTTAAGGATATCAAGGGAAAGGTTATGTTTACATGGGGAAAACAGGATCCCCATATCCCTTTTGCGGGTCGGCAATTGATTCGTGAAGCCCTGGAAAAAGCAGAGGTTCAGTACGAATGGCATGAATTCAATGCCCAGCACGCTTTTTTAAGGGATGAAGGGCCACGCTATGATCCCGCCCTGTTTCAAACCTGTATGGGGCTTGTCATTCGGTTTTTAATGGATTCTTTTTAGATTGCTGTCGATATAAAGTAACGTATGAATGATATTTAAATTTACGTTACTTTAATTTTTAATATTATTTTTCCTCTTTGAGGTATGCCTCAACGGGACCGTTGAGTTTCATGCTCATGGGCTTGCCACTGCGTGTCAATGTATTGCCGATGGATACCTTGACCCATTGTTCGCTCAGACAATATTCAATAACATTATCTTTTTCCACTCCTTTAAAGCGAATACCAACTCCACGGTTTAAAAGCTCTTCATTATAGTATGGGCTTTGCGGATCGGCAGAAAGGCGATCGGGAAGCGCGTCTGACATTTTTAGGTTTCCTTGTTGTGATTTTAGCGATAAGTTTTTAACTTATTACAAAAAAATGATTCGGCCTGACAAGCAATTTTGCGATTGAAGATTTTAATGGCTGAAAAGGGCATGAACAGATGGAGATAATAAAGTGCGTGGATTTGGCATGAACAGATGGAATAGGTTATTAGTAAATACGATATTGTTTCATGTCGGAATGATCGGTTGTGCAGGAACTTTTTTTCCAGGTCTTGCCCAGGAAAGTCAAACTTTAAACAATCAAGTTCTCATGCGTTATCCAACTTTACATGGGAATAAAATTGTTTTTTCGGCACGGGGTAATCTTTGGCAGGTTTCAAAATCAGGTGGAACGGCCGTTCGGTTGACTTCCGAACAGGGTGAGGATTTGATGCCGAGATTTTCACCGGATGGTCAATGGCTAGCTTTTACAGGAAGCTATCAAGGCAATAGAGACGTCTATCTCATGCCCGCTGCGGGTGGAGAGGTCAAACGATTAACCTATCATTCTGACATTGTTGCTTCTGCACCGGAACGTTGGGGGCCTGATAATATGGTTGTCACCTGGACACCGGATTCGAAATCAATCGTATTTTTATCTCGTCGCAATGCGTGGAACAGCTGGATGAGTTTGCCTTTTTCCGTATCCATAAAAGGTGGTCTGCCAAAAACGCTTCCCCTGGATCGTTCTGGATTTTTAAGTTATGATTGTGATGGAAAAAAAATTGCTTATACCCGTATCTATCGTGATTTTCGAACCTGGAAACGTTATGATGGTGGTCTGGCACAGGATATTTATATTTATGATTTTGATACAAAAAAACTGGAACAAATAACTCATTGGAAAGGCACAGATACCATTCCGATGTGGTATCAGGACAAAATTTATTTTTTATCTGACAGGGATGCCAATCGACGCGTTAATTTATGGGTTTATGACAAAACGACAGGAAAAAAACGCCAGGTAACGCATTTCACCGATTATGATATTGATTTTCCGTCATTGGGTGATCAAGGCATTGTCTTTCAACAGGGCGGTCATTTATACGTGCTTGATCTTCCATCGGAGCACCTGCATGAAATCCATGTTATTGTACCGGATGATGGTATAAAAATCATGCGTCGTCATGTGTTTTTGACTGATGATGTACGTAAAACTGATTCTGCCCAACAACCTGATTTCTCGATTGCTCCAAATGGAAAACGGGCCGCTTTTGCCGCAAGGGGAAATATATTCACCGTTCCTGTTGAAAATGGAGCTATCCGAAATTTGATTAATGCAAGTAATGTAGATGCAGATCATCCCGTCTGGTCACCGGATGGGAAATGGATCGCCTATACAACAGATAGTGATGGTGAACAGAATATTGCTGTTCGTCCATCTCTGGGAGGGGCCGAACGGCTTTTAACCCATTTCAAGTCAGGTTATTATTATGCTCCGCGTTTTTCTCCCGATGGAAAACAGCTTGCCTTTTCAGATGGCAACCATAATTTATGGACAGTTGATTTTGAGGGTAAATCCGTAAAAAAAATTGCCACCGATATTCATGCGGAAATACATGATTTTAGTTTTTCTCCTGACAGTCATTGGTTGGTTTATAGTTTAACTCAATCCAATCAGCAACGGGCAATTTGGGCTTATAACTTTGCTACGAATAAGTTTGTTCAGCTAACATCTGGAAACAATAATGATTATTTGCCACTATTTTCTGCTGATGGAAAATATTTATATTTTGTTTCCAATCGTCATGAAAATACTGTTTTTGCTGACAACGAAATGAACGCCCTGACGGTTAAAAGCGCGGGAATATATGTGGCAACCCTACAGGTTGCAACCCCATCCTTATTCGCCCCTCGTTCTGATGAGGGAATTACAGATAAAGATAGGGTTATAAGAGAGAAGGATGGAAAAATGATCTCTTCAATTCAGATCGATGAAAAAGGATTGGAAGATCGAATTGTTCCCCTACCAATTGAAGGTGGCATGATTATAGATATGCAGATTGCAGGGGATAAGGTTTATTACTTGATGAGTCCTCCACAAACGATTTCTAGTGAATTTCCGGGTGAAAAACCTGCGTTGCATGTTTATGACGTTAAACAGAGGAAAGATACCATAATTGAACAGGGTATTCAGAATTATAGTCTTTCGTATGACGGTCAGAAATTTTTATATAACAAGAATAACCAGTGGGTTATTAGTGATGCCAAGGAAAAACATACGGAAGATAAATCATTAAAGCTTGAATCCTTAACAAGTTTTGTCATTCCGTCTGAAGAGTGGCGGGAAATGTTTGATAATGCCTGGCGTCTACAGCGTGATCTTTTCGTTAATCCTCAAATGAATGGACAGAACTGGCATGAAATTCATGATCGTTATGCCAAATTATTGCCATTGGCTGGATCAAGGTCGGATATCAATTATCTTATTGGTCAGATGGTTGGAGAAATCGGTAATTCACATACATATGTTGGAGGTGGAGATCAACAGAATTTGATAAAAACAGTTCCCACAGCCTTATTGGGGGTTGACTTTGCCTATGATGCACAGAAGCAGCGTTATTATTTGGCAAAAATATATTCCGGGGATAATAGCCGCAAAGCCTATCGCAGTCCTTTATCCGAACCCGGATTTAATATTCATGCAGGTGATTATCTGTTAAGGGTAAATGGTCAAGAGGTAAAGAGTGATACCAACCCTTACCGGTTTTTTGTCGGGCTCGAAAATCCTGTCCAACTCTCTTTTGAGGATCGGCAAACAAAAGCCGTGAAAAATGTAACAGTCAATACGATTAAAAGTGAACTGTCATTAAGAGAGAAAGACTGGATTGAACATAATCGTAGACTGGTTGATCGTTTATCAGGTGGGAAAATAGCCTATATCTATCTTTCAGATATGGAAGAGCTTGGATTGCAGCAGTTTATCCGTCAGTTTTATGCCCAGCTGGATAGACAGGCCGTTATTATTGATGATCGCTGGAACGGTGGCGGTTTTATCGATGAAATTCTTCTTGAGCGTTTAAGGAGAATCTTAGTGGGAATGACCACAAACCGTGAAAAAATGACTCATTCCTTGCCTGAACAGTTGATTGTTGGACCTAAGGTCACGTTAATCAACCAGTATTCTGCATCTGATGGTGATATCTTTCCTTATTATTTTCGTAAATATGGTTTGGGTAAACTGATTGGCAAGCGAACCTGGGGTGGCGTACGTGGTATTCGCGGTTTTTGGCCGCTTAGGGATGGAGGATATATTACTATTCCAGAAGAAAGTTTGTATGGATTACAATCAGAATGGATTATTGAAAATCACGGGGTCGATCCAGATATTGAAATTGAGAATACTCCAGATGAATTACAGCATGGGCATGATAGACAATTGGAAACGGCAATAGATTATTTGCTAAAAGAGTTAAGGGATCATCCTGTATCTATGCCTCAGTCTCCTTCCTGGAAAACCGCTTATCCTGAGAACGGTATCCCCTTTAATAGGAAATAGGGTTCAAACTGTATGGTATCTTAATATAAGCCATACAGTTATCATTTTTAGAGTTTATATAAGCAGTAAGAAGAGATAACAGCCGTCACATTGATTTTTGAACATTCAAAATGTTGAAAGATTGTTAGTCTTTTAAAAAAGTTTGATGCAGTTTAATAATCTGGTATCCGGAAGCCAAAGTACAATGATCCAATTTTTTACCTTGTTGTACGGGACATTGATACCAATGATAATTTTTATAAAATAACCCATAACCATCTTCTATATTGCAGGATTTTTCTAAACTACCTGCAACTATTGGACATTTTTTATATATATTTTGTTTATTTATGAAAAAATAACCATCAGCAGGGGCGCAGTTGATAGTAACAACACCATTTTCCAGCCAGCATCGTTTATATTGGGCGACAGCTTTACAGGTAAACAGGATATTTAGGCTAATTCCAGCAATTATGGTTACAGCCAAAGAGCGCAGATGAAAGATCATTTATCTTTCCAGTTGAGATTAATAGGTAAGTGATCGCAGTCATTATTGTAAGGACTGGTTTTAACCATTTTATAGGGCTATAGTTTTTTTTGAAAGATTTGAAAGAATAAATTTAAAAGGGCTTTCAAAATGAGTAAAAAACAAAATAAATTAATTTTTATGGCCTGCTGCACTGCCTTGTTATTATCGACTGGTACAGCTAAAGCAATCGGTTTAAAGTTTTCCAATCCTCAGCCACATCAGAAAATTAAGGCCGGGAATCAAGAAATTCATTTGGTTTATGACCATGAATTTGATCCTTTCCGCAGTCGTTTGTTGTTGATAAATCAATCTGGACAACCTGATTTGATTCCCGCAACAACCGCTTTAAATCACAGGGAAGTTAAAACATCATATCCGTTAAAAGCGGGGCAATATATCTTGCAATGGCATGTTTGGAATTGGAAAGGGGAGGAAAGTACAGGTGAAATTCCTTTTGAGGCTGTTAATCCCTGATTTTGTTCATTCTATTGCCAATCGTAAACCTGCCCCAGCAGCAAGTGGGCAAAAAGGTAGAGCAATAGCAAAACATGCCCCGAGTAATTGAAGATTGGGTAGGAATGCGAGATTATTTAATTTTGCATCAATAAGCATGGTGCCAAAAATAAGGACGGGGGTTAACAAGGGAAAAGTTAATAAAGGGAGCAAAAAAGAGTTTTTCTTGGCTCCAAGGGCAATAGAATTTGTCATTCCCCCAACAAGAGATTGACAGGCGGTTCCAAGTGAAAGGCTGATAATAAAAATGGGCAGGATTGATATGGGCAAGTTATATAAAATTGTTAAGGGGATACTGGCGCAGAGAAGAGGGATCCCTGTACATAACCAGTGACCTGTCATTTTGGTGAAGGCCAAGGTAGAGGGAGATATTCCAAGCAAAAAAAATTGATCCAGGGACCCATCCTCATAATCTTGCTGGAATATGCGTTCCATAGGCAACAAAGCGGCCAACAGGGCGCAAACCCACAAAATGGCAGGGGCTATTTGCTGAAGTCTTTGAGGTTCTGGTCCAAGCGCAAGCGGGAAAAGAGTCGCTGTCAAAATAAAAAACAGGATTGTTCCAACGGTATCACTGGCATGCCGGAAAGAAAGCAATATTTCTCGTTGTAAAAGAAGAATGAAAGGCATGGGAATGATATCTTAATGTAAGGAAGGGAGTGAAAGATTAAGAGATTTTGCGTTGATCAACGGAAGATCTGTATGTGTACTGACTAAAATCATGCCACCATTTTTTTGAAAAGAGGCAAATATTTCAGCAAGATTGATCATGTTTTCTCTATCCAATCCAACGGTTGGTTCATCTAGCAACCAAATTGTTGCAGGTTTAAGCAAAATGCGGGCCAAGGCTGTGCGACGTTTTTGACCAGCGGATAATAATCGAACGGGAGTATCAATTAAATGGTATAAATTAAATTTTTTCAAACAATCGTGAAGATTGGTTTTGTAAAATTTTGAATATAACTGCAGGTTCTCTCTCACAGTCATAATCGGTTTTAAGGCGTTTGAATGACCCAACCAAGCAATAGTTTGAAGATAATTTTCATAAATTTCATGATGTTCAAAGATGTTTCTGGAGTTCCATAAAACATTACCTGAATCTGGTTTTCTGAACCCTGCGAGAATTCTTAATAACGTACTTTTGCCAACGCCATTTGGACCATGGATACAGAGACTTTCCCCTGCAGATAGAGAAAAATTGATATTGTTCAGGACCAGTTTTTCATTTCGAAATGTGGTTAGATTGACAATAGATACGGTCATGAAAAGGGTTTCAAAAATGATTTTAAGTTACAAAAGTACACTGTTTAGTGAAATTGTAAAAGCCCATGAATAATTGCTTTTATGATATTCAAGATATAATAAGTATAGTGTAATTGGCGAGATAACAAATATAAAATGTTGTTTATACACGATTATCTAACGACATAATTTAAGGATATCATTATGAAACTGATTGGTCAGGATAATTTAAAAACATGTAAAACGTTGGAAGTCGATGGAAAAACCTATCATTATTTTTCACTGGTTGAAGCAGAGAAAAAATTGGGTAATTTTCGTCGTTTACCAAATACCTTAAAAGTATTGCTGGAAAATGTTTTACGCTTTGAAAATGGTCAATCTTTTACGGTAGACAATGCCAAGGCAATTATAGAATGGCAAAAGAATCATCATAGCCAGTCCGAAGTGCCTTTTCGTCCTTCCCGTATTTTGATGCAGGATTTTACAGGGGTTCCAGCTGTTGTCGATTTGGCTGCCATGCGTGAAGGAATGACCCAGTTAAAAGGTGATCCACAAAAGGTTAATCCACTAATTCCGGTAAATCTGGTGATTGATCATTCTGTAATGGTCGATAAATTTGGATCTGATGCGGCACTGAAAGAAAATATAACGCTTGAATTTGAACGAAACGCTGAGCGGTATGCTTTCCTTCGTTGGGGACAAGAAGCGTTCAAGGGCTTTTCCGTTGTTCCACCTGATACTGGAATTTGTCATCAGGTTAATTTGGAACATATTGCCAAGGTTGTTTGGCTTCGTGATGAAGATGGAAAAACCTATGCCTATCCAGACACTCTTTTTGGAACAGATTCCCATACAACAATGGTCAACGGATTGGGTGTTCTTGGCTGGGGTGTTGGAGGTATCGAAGCTGAAGCAGCCATGTTGGGGCAACCGATTACAATGTTAATACCGGATGTTATCGGCTTCCGGTTAACAGGAAAATTGGCAAAGGGTGTAACTGCAACAGATCTTGTTCTGACAATTACACAGATGTTACGTAAGAAGGGTGTTGTTGGCAAGTTTGTTGAATTTTATGGTCCGGCTTTGGATCATTTACCACTTTATACACGGGCTACAATTGCAAATATGGCACCTGAATATGGCGCAACATGTGGGTTCTTCCCGGTTGACCAGCAAGCTTTGGATTACCTCAAATTAACCGGTCGTGACGATCATCAGATTAAGTTGGTGGAAGCTTACCTTAAAGCACAGGGTATGTTCCGTGAAGCGAATGCGGAAGAACCAGAATTTACTGATACTTTGGAACTGGATATTGGTAATGTTGTTCCCTCTATTTCAGGTCCTCGTCGTCCACAAGATCGTATCAGCCTCAGCGATGCAACCTCTGCATTCGTCAAAGAGCTGTCTTCAGGATTCCATGTTGAAGGTAAAGATCAAGATGTCGCTTGTGTTGTTGCCGGTAAAGATTTTAAACTCGAACATGGTTCAGTTGTAATTGCGGCAATTACTTCATGCACCAATACCTCTAATACGGAAGTGATGATTGCTGCTGGTTTATTGGCAAAAAAAGCACATGCTTTGGGATTGAAGCGGAAGCCTTGGGTTAAAACGTCTCTTGCACCTGGTTCAAAAGTTGTTACTGAATATTTAGAAAAGGCCGGGTTAATTCCATCTCTTGATGCGCTTGGATTCAATATTGTTGGATATGGTTGTACAACCTGTATCGGAAATTCTGGTCCTCTGGCACCAGAAATTGTTGACACTATCGAAAATAACAATTTGGTGGCAACAGCGGTTCTTTCGGGAAACCGTAACTTTGAGGGACGTATTTCTCCAAACGTTCGCGCAAACTATCTGGCAAGTCCACCGTTGGTAGTCGCTTATGCTTTATTGGGAACCTTGCGTAAGGATATTACAAAGGATCCTATTGGTGTTTCCAAGGATGGTAAGGAAATTTATCTACATGATATTTGGCCTTCAACAGAGGAAATCAAAGAGGTAATGGCAGCAGCGATTACGCGTGAAGAATTCCGTAAGGGATATGATAATATCAGTAAAGGTACGGTTGAATGGCAGAGATTGGCTGTGGCAACTGGATCTCAGACTTATGATTGGGATTCAAAATCAACCTATGTTCGTAATCCTCCCTATTTTGAAGGAATGAAGCGGCATCCTGAAGCCCGTCATGATATTAAAGGGGCAAGAATATTGGCGTTATTAGGGGATAATGTTACAACAGATCATATATCTCCAGCTGGTTCCATTCGTAAAGATTCCCCTGCTGGCAGATATTTGACTGAACATGGAGTTAGGGTGGAGGACTTTAACTCGTATGGTTCACGTCGTGGTAATCATGAGGTCATGATGCGTGGCACTTTTGCCAATATCCGTATTCGTAATGAAATGGTTCCAGGAGTTGAAGGTGGATATAGCAAGCATTATCCTGATGGTAAGGAAGGGGCAATCTATGATGTTGCCATGGAATACCAAAAAGAAAATACACCATTGGTTGTTTTTGGCGGTAAAGAATACGGAATGGGTTCCTCCCGTGACTGGGCGGCAAAAGGTACGACGTTGTTGGGAGTAAAAGCCGTTATTGCTGAAAGTTTTGAACGTATTCATCGTTCTAATCTTGTTGGAATGGGTGTATTGCCACTCTTATTTGAGGAGGGTACAACACGTAAAACGTTGGGATTGAAGGGTGATGAAAAAATCGATATTTTGGGTATCGAAACTTTAAAACCGCGTCAAAAAATGATTATGAGAATAACTCGCAATGATGGTTCACATCAGGATATTCCTGTGATCTGTCGTGTTGATACACAAGAAGAGGTGGAATATTATCGTAATGGTGGCATTTTGCCTTATGTTCTCAGACTAATGGCCTAAGTCTTAAAATCTGTTTTAAAGTGTAAGTGACCTGTTTATTTGTTAAACAGGTCACTTTTCATTTGTAATATATCCAAACATAACGTGTCATTATCATGGAATTATAAATATTTGGATTTGTTACTTGTAAAGCATTTATAAGATTGTTAAATTAATACAAAATTGTCTTCCGTTAGATGTGGGGGGTGGCCTTAGTCGGCCGCCTTTTTTATTTTGGAATCCGTAGAAAATATTTCTGATGTACGTATTGAACAACGTGTTATCGCTTTGATTGAACCCATTTTGATTGATATGGGATATGAGTTGGTTAGAGTGGCTTTGTTGGGCAAACAAGCTTTGACCTTACAGATTATGGTGGATCGGGCTGATGGTAGTCTGATTAATGTTGAGGATTGTGAACAGATCAGTCACGCTGTAAGTGCTGTAATGGATGTTCATGATCCTATGGAAGGTGCCTGGACATTGGAGGTTTCCTCCGCCGGAATCGATCGTCCCTTGGTGCGCGTAAAAGATTGGAACCGTTTTGCGGGTCATCTTGCCAAAGTGGAAATGATGATTCCAATTGAAGGCAGAAGACGGTTTTCCGGGATTGCCCTGGGAGCGGATGAACAGAATGCGCGTATGCGTTTAGATACAGGTTCTGAAATTGAATTGCCTTTGTCAGAAATACGCAAGGCTAAATTGGTGCTGACTGATTCTTTAATTGATGCATGCAGTCATATGGTCAATGCTTTATCTGGGTCGGAAACTGAATAAAGTATAAGTGAAAATAAAATCAAAACCGGTTTAATCTGGTATAATAGATTGTGAGGTTAAAATGGATACGTCTGTTGCTCGTCCTGAATTGTTATTGGTTGCTGATGCTGTTGCACGTGAAAAAGCCATTAGCCGGGAAGAGATTCTCGAAGCGATGGAACAGGCCATTCAAAAGGCTGGACGCGCTAAATATGGTCATGAAAAAGACATTCGTGCGATAATTGATCGTAAGACGGGAGAGGTGCGCCTTTCCCGATGGACAGAAGTCGTGGAGGAAGTTGAAAATGAGGCTTCACAAATTCCATATAAAATTGCGCTCAAGATACAGCCTGATATTAAGATTGGTGAATATCTTATTGATCCATTGCCACCCATAGATTTTGGCCGTATCGCTGCACAGACTGCAAAGCAGGTTATCGTGCAACGTGTTCGTGAATGTGAACGGAATCGTCAATATGAGGATTTCAAGGACCGTATTGGTGAAATTGTGAATGGAACAGTGAAACGAACTGAATATGGCAATCTGTTGGTGGAAATTGGCAGTGTCGAAGCTTTGTTAAGGCGTGATGAATTGATTCCAAGAGAAAACTTTCGGAATTCAGAGCGTGTAAGAGCCTATATTTGTGATGTCCGTAAGGAGCCACGTGGTCCACAGATCTTTTTATCTAGGACGCACCCCGCATTTTTGGCGAAATTGTTTGCACAGGAAGTGCCTGAAATCTATGATGGTATTATCGAGATTAAGGCAGTCGCCAGAGATCCGGGTTCCCGAGCGAAAATGGCTGTTATTTCAAAAGACAGTACCATTGATCCTGTTGGTGCTTGTGTTGGAGTCAGGGGGTCTCGTGTACAAGCTGTAGTACAGGAATTGCAAGGGGAAAAAATTGATATCATTCCTTGGAGCGGTCAGGCGGCCACCTTTGTCGTGAATGCCTTGGCACCGGCGGAAGTTACAAAAGTTGTCATGGATGAGGAAGCTGGGCGTGTGGAGGTTGTGGTTCCAGATGATCAATTGAGTTTAGCTATTGGACGTCGTGGACAAAATGTTCGTTTGGCCAGTCAATTGACACGATGGGACATTGATATTCTGACCGAAACAGAAGAATCAGATCGTAGACAAGAAGAATTCCGTCGCAGATCCGCTATTTTTGCCGAAGAGCTGGATGTTGATGATGTGATTGCCGGCCTGTTGGTTACAGAAGGTTTTCATACTATTGAGGAGCTTGCTTTTGCCGATCCCCAGGAATTGGCTGAAATTGAAGGTTTTGATGCAAATATCGCGCAAGAGCTTGTCCAGAGGGCAGAAGAATGTTTGGAAAAACAACATCGTTCTCTGGATGAGAAAAGGCAGGCTCTTGGGGTTTCGGATGAGCTTGTGGAACTTGATTGCTTTACACAACAAATGTTGATCTTATTGGGTGAAAAAGGGGTGAAAACGCTCGATGATTTAGCTGACCTTGCCAGTGATGAACTGATCGAGATTCTTGGTGCAGATGCAATTGATGAAGAAACAGCCAATGCAATTATTATGCAGGCCAGAGAACATTGGTTTGAAGAAGAGGGAGGCGAGGAAAGTCAAGATAAAGAATAAAATTTGATAATGATATTTAAATGATTAGGCTTCATGGGAGGCCTAATCATTTTGATTTATTATTTTCTTTTAATTTTGAATAGTTTACGCTAATGAATAAAAGTCCTGATAGCTCGGCGAATCGTCAACGTTTCTGTGTGGTTACAAGGGAAAGAGATGATCCTGAAAATTTAATTCGTTTTGTTTTGTCGCCAGATGGATATATTGTTCCAGATTTGACAGAACGGCTTCCTGGAAGAGGGATGTGGTTGAAAGCCGATAAAAATATCATACATAAGGCGATAGAAATGCATTCGTTCTCACGTGCAATGCAATGTCAGGTTACGGTTCCGGAAAATTTGGTGTCAATAATTAGGGATGGTTTGCGGAATAAAATTAAGGATACATTTGGTTTTGCAAGACGTGCTGGACAGATTACTTACGGTTTTGTAAAAGTAAGAGAAAAGATTTCTCAGAATATTGCTGGATTGATTATACAGGCTATAGATGGTAGTGAAGAAGAAAAAAAGCGTATATTATCAGGAACGGGTCTTTTACCTGTCATGGCAGTTTTTACGGCAAAAGAATTGGGAATGATTTTTGGTCGAGAATATATAGTTCATGCAGCAATTTACAGGGGACCGTTTGTAAAACAAATTCTTTTTGATAATAAACGGTTATCAGGAATAATAAATTAGGGTATAAATCGATGGAATAAGTCAACCCATCGAAAATGGATTTAAGAACAGGCAGGTATATGAGCGAAGGCAACGATCAAGAACAAGGACAGGGTAAAAAACGTTTATCTTTACGTTCATCAGTAAAAAGGGACGTGGGGCAGACTGTCGATGCCGGATCTATTAGGCAAAGTTTTAGCCATGGACGCAGCAAGGTTGTCCAGGTTGAAGTACGTAAAAAGCGTAGTGCGCCTGGCAGTAAGGAAAAACAGGTTAATAGTGTCCGTAAACCTGCGGCAAAAAAAGCATCTGCTGGTTCGAGTAAACGCTCCTTGACAGCTGCAGAATTAGCCATCAGACAGCGTGTTCTGGAAGAACAAAAGCTTGAACAGCAGCGTAAAAATCTTGAACGTCAAGAACAGGAAAAAATATCTATTCTTTCAGAAGCGGAGAGATTACGTAAAAAACAGGAAGAAGAGAAAGTTCTAGCCAAGGCACAGGCAGAGGCTGAAAAGGCTGCGCAGGAAGAAGGCAAGGAAACTGTTGAGCAGGAAAAAATTGCTGTATCTGAGACAGAAGAAGAATCTAAAAAAACTATAAAATCCAAAAAAACGAAAACTGCATCTGAACCTCCATTACGTCGGGTCAAGGTTTCCAAGGTTCCTATTCCTGGTGAAATTACCTTGGCACCAGAACCTGTTCCTGTGGAACCTTTGGCAAAAAGGGCTATTTTGCCTGAAAAACCTGTGGTGAGTGAGTCTGTTAAGAATGGAGAATCCGTTTCTGGTAAAATCTCAGTAAAAAATTCAAGTGAATCTGTTCTCAATGTCAAAACATCTGAAAAAGACGGAAAAATAAATAAGAAATCTGTTGAATCTTCACGTAGGATTAATGTTCAGGATGATATGGATTCTGATGAAGGGGAAGGTCGCCGTGGTTCGTCCCGTCGTGGAAGCGGTGTAAATCGTAAAAGCAGTAGTCGAGGCAAGGGGGATGGTCGACGTTCTGGTAAAATAGATATTCAGGCAGCGATTGAGGGCGAGGATGATAATAAAGTTCGTTCATTGGCTTCGGTACGTCGTCAAAGAGAACGTGAACGCCGTCAAGCAGAGTTGGAGAAACTACGTACGGATCAGGTAAAGGTTGTTCGTGATGTCACTCTTCCAGAAACAATTACCGTACAAGAACTTGCCAATCGTATGGCGGCACGCCAAGGAGTCGTTATTAAAGCCCTGATGAAAATGGGTGTGATGGCAACAGTTAATCAGTCATTGGATGCAGACACGGCCGAATTGATTATCGAGGAATTTGGTCATCGTGTGCATAGGGTTGCCGATAGTGATGTTGAACTTGGTATTGAAGGTGTAGAGGATAAGGATGAGGATAAATTGCCCCGTCCACCTGTTGTAGCAGTGATGGGACATGTTGATCATGGTAAAACCTCTTTGCTGGATGCTCTGCGGACAACGGATATTGCGCATAAGGAGGCTGGTGGGATTACCCAGCATATTGGCGCCTATCAGGTTAGAATGCAGTCAGGTGCTAAAATCACCTTTTTAGATACGCCTGGTCATGAGGCATTCACGGCGATGCGTTCCAGGGGAGCGTCAGTGACGGATATCGTGGTGCTTGTTGTTGCTGCGGATGATGGGGTCATGCCTCAGACAATTGAGGCAATTAAACATGCTAAAGCTGCAAATGTTCCAATTATTGTCGCCATTAATAAATGTGATTTACCTGGAGCCAATCCTGACCGTGTAAGACAGGAGCTTTTGAATCATGAAATCGTCGTTGAGAAAATGGGGGGTGATACTCAGGATGTTGAAGTTTCGGCTAAAAAACATATCGGCTTGGACAAACTGGAAGAAGCAATCATTTTGCTGGCTGAATTGTTGGAATTAAAAGCAAACCCGAATAGAGTGGCAGAGGGTGCTGTTATTGAAAGCCGTTTGGACAAGGGACGTGGACCTGTTGCGACTTTATTGGTTCAGAAAGGAACCTTGAATAAAGGAGATGTTATTGTCGCTGGTTCTGAATGGGGTCGTGTTCGTGCGATGCTGGATGATAAAAGCAAGAATATGAAAAAAGCTGGACCTTCCACACCCGTAGAGCTTTTGGGTTTAACGGGTGTACCTCGTGCTGGTGAGCCTTTTGTTGTTGTGGATAATGAAAGTAAAGCTCGTGAAATTTCTGAATTTAGGCAACGTAAGGCTCGTGAAAAACAGGCGGCGGTTAGAATGGCTGCACGTGGAACCTTGGATCAGATGCTTGCGCGTATTCAAGCAAATGAGCAAAAAGAAATTGCTGTCTTAATCAAGGCTGATGTTCAGGGATCTGCTGAGGCTATTCAGGCAACAGTTCAGAAACTCGAACATGAGGAAATTAAAGTTCGCGTTTTATCCGCAACAGTTGGTCAGATTACGGAAAGTGATGTTCAACTTGCCAAAGCATCACAGGCTATCATTATCGCCTTTAATGTAAGGGCAACAACGCAGGCTAGAGAACTTGCACAGCATGAAGGTGTTGATATTCATTATTATTCAATTATTTATCAGGTGGTTGATGATATTGAACAGATTATTAAAGGACGTATTGCACCAAAACAGCGTGAGAAATTCTTGGGTTATGCAGAAATTCGTAAAGTCTTTACCATCAGTAAAACTGGTAAGGTTGCAGGATGTTACGTAACACAGGGTGTGGTTCGTCGAGGTTGCGGTGTTCGGTTGTTGCGTGACAATGTTGTTATTCATCAGGGTAATTTAAGCCAGCTTAAACGTTTCAAGGATGATGTCAAAGAAGTGGCACATGATTATGAATGTGGACTTTCTTTTGCAGGATACAATGACTTGCGAGAGGGAGACGTTGTTGAATGTTATGAAATTGAAACAGTACAGACTTGATGGATAAATTTATAGTAACTGGGAAGGATTTTTTGAAAAAGGATTCAAAAGGCCCTTCTCAACGGCAATTGCGCGTTGCTGAAGAAATCAGGCATATTTTGGCAGATTTATTCATCCGGATCGAATTTCGTGTGCCTGAACTTCAGGGACAGAAATTTACAATAACGGAAGTGCGCATGACGCCTGATTTGCGTCATGCAATTGTATATATTTCTCACTTAGGGAAAAGTGATGTAGGGGATTTTTTACCTGCATTAAAACGAGTTGCACCTTATTTGAGAAATCAGTTGTCACAAAAAATTAGACTTAAATTTTTACCTGATTTGAGATTTCAGCCTGATACAACTTTGGACTATGCAGCTAAGATTGATGCAGTGCTGAATAGTCCGGAAGTTTTGAGAGACCTTGAAAAAGAAAATCAATAATCAAGTTAGTACAAAGGATTTTTACTGATTTGATTAACCAGTTGGATTAATAGAGCCTGTTCTATTTTGATCACATCACTGTCAGAAGCAATGGAACCCGATGCAAAAAAGGTTCCTTTTTGTTTGTTGATGGGTAGATGTTCATTTCTAGGAATAATGGACCAATCAGCTTCCAAGATTGCTGAGCCATTTTGATTCCCCAGATTTTGTACATCCAAGTGGCTGATATTGATCAGGATCTGACTTGTTGGCATACCAACCTGTCTTTGATTGGTTATGAATAGAGTTGGATTTTTTATGGATAGCAAATGTGTAACATAATCGGTTACGGCAACGGATAAAACGCTACTCATTCTTCCGTTGACACTATGATGGAGACTGCTGTTTTCTCGGGTAACAATATCGGTTGTGTCAAGGTAATCCGGTACTGTGATCGGTGTAATGATAATAGTGGGGGAAGTTTCAGAATATTGTGTAATTTTGTTTGTCGACTGATTTATAATATTTTCATTGAAAGTGTAATATTTAAGAGGGGGAGCACTGCATCCCCCGAGAATAAATAAGGTAATTAATGAGGATAAAGCGATGAATTTATTCATTGTTTTCGACCAATCAGTAATAATTTAGGATTACGTTCTATTTCCCGCGAAAATCCTCGAAGTGAAGTGGAAGCATCAGCAAGGTTCTTCAGGATAATTTCAAGATTGTTTCGTGAAGGTGAACGGGATGAGGTAAGCGTTTTCACATTATCAATCATTTCTGATGCTGATGACACGGCTTTGTTTGAATTGTTTAATAAAATGTGAAGCTCTTTTCCGCGTGAACGAAGTTGGACATCTCCATCAACAAGCAATTTATTAAAGTTCTTCAATAAACCATCTATGTTTTTGTTGATATGAGTCACCAGAATATTTGTACTATCTGATGTTTTCTTGACGCTATTAATAAGATCAGGAGTTTGTTTGTTTAAAGTTTCGGCAAGTTGTCCTATTTTTTGTGCAGTGTCATTTAGGTTTCTGGAAAGTTGTTCAAGTTGTAGATTCATTAATTCGGATTTGATTTTTTGAAACGTAGAGGGACGGGAAGGTATTTCTGTAAGATTTTTTGCAATCACAGGATGAAAGTGAGGGGCATTCTGCAAATCAAAATCAAGAAAAATATTGGACGTACCGGTAACGAAACTTTCTGTGCTAATTTCTGCACAAAGTCCATTTTCTATCATTTTTTCCAATAGTTTTTTAAAATTATTATATTTATATCCTATGCGGATTTTTCTGGGATCAATATTGATTACTACAGGGATATAGGCTTTGTGACTGCCTTGATCGAATTGGAGATTAATGGAATCAACGGTTCCTACCTGCACTCCTCTGAACGTAACAGGCGCTCCAATGGATAATCCTGATATTGAGCTTGGAAAAACGATTATGGCATGCTCTTTTTTTGAAAAAAGATTAAAATTACTGAAAAAAATAACAGCACAAAGAGCAAGAATTATTCCTCCCAATACAAAAGCCCCGATTGTGGTTTGTTTATTAATGGTCATCTTTGTTCTTCTTTCTCTTCTGCATTTTCATAACGTTGTCTATGCATAAAATCGTATACCAATTGACAGGATGGATGATCGTGCATTTCTTGTGGTGAACCATGGGCAAGGGGTGTCTTTGATTCCGCGTCAAGGAATATACCATCATCTGCAATTGTAAATAAACTTGATAATTCGTGACTGACTATGATGATTGTGCTTCCCAATCCATTTCGTAAGGTGAGAATTAAATCATCAAGTCTCTTAGAAGTGATGGGATCAAGTCCGGCTGAGGGTTCATCAAAAAATAGGATTTCTGGATCAAGGGCAAGAGCTCTAGCCAAGCCACACCGTTTTCTCATTCCTCCGCTTAATTCGGAGGGATACAGGTTAATGGCATATTCCATTCCAACCAGCCCCAGTTTTAATTCTACCAATCGATGAATCATTTCTGGAGAAAGGTTGGTAAAAAGTTGCAATGGAAGCGCAACATTTTCACCTACTGTCATAGAGCTCCATAGAGCAGCATTTTGAAACAAAATACCAAAATTATGCGCGATTTTTATGCGATGTTTTCTCGAAACTCTCCAGTAATTTTCATTCTTGACAAGATAATCACCCGCTATTGGTTCTAAAAGCCCTATCATGGATTTAAGAAGTGTACTTTTTCCACATCCACTACCACCCATTAGGGCAAAAATGCTGCCTTGCTTAACGTCAAAATTAATGTTTTTCTGGATAACCTTTGTACCGTAACCAATGGTGAGATTTTTAACGGATAGAAGTATATTGCTGGATTGGTTACTCATTATTTATATTCCAATCATATCAGCAATAACGGCAAATATGGCATCAATAGCGATCACCCCTACAATGCCAGTAACCACAGCTTTGGTCGCAGCCAAGCCGACATCAACCGCACTTCGTCCTGATTTTAACCCGATGTAACAGCTGCTTACCCCTATAAATATTGCAAATGAAATGGTTTTGAGACCACCAAACACAAATTGGTTGAAAGCAACCGCTCCGAAACTTTGTTGTAAAAATCCTATGATTGAAACTTTTAACATGAAAATGGAAACAATCAATCCGCCAAGAATTCCCATAAAACAGCCATAAAGATATAAAATCGGCATGGTGATTACAAGTGAGAGCATTGATGGAAGAATAAGATATTCCATAACGGAAACACCCATGACTTTTAACGCATCAATTTCCTCATTTCCCTGCATTGTTGAAATACGGGCTGCATAGGCCCCACCTGTTCGGCCTGAAATAACAATAGCACTCATGACGGCAGCCATTTCCCGAACAGTTGCAATGCTGACCAAGTTTGCCACATAAGCGTCAGCTGCAAACCTGCGTAATTGTACTGCACCGACAAAACCAAGAATTGCCCCGACTAGAAAATTAACAACACTGATGATTAAGAGGGCAGACGGACCAGCGTTCTGGACATCAGAAATCAAATCCACAATTCGCATGTAAGAACGGCCGGTGAGGGATTTTAAAATACCAATAATAACTTCCTTAAGCATCTGGACAGTTATGCCAAGATTGGTCAGTCCGTTGATAGTCCATTCACCAATCATATATAACGGACGAAAGGGAGATGAATGTTTAACAGGTCCCTCATCTTTGCTTTCATGCAAGAGGGAAAGAAGTTCTTGTGCGGAAGCAGGCAGATCCTTGTCAGAGAATTTTATGGAATGTTTGGTGGCCTGACATTTGATATCCCAAAGAAAGACAATCAATCCACTATCCCAGTTTTTAAGATTTCTAGCATCAAAATAAAGCGTTTGATGAGCAGGGATCCTTTCTAGATTTTTTGGAGAAAATCGGGGAATGTTATTGTTTTTTGCTAACCATTGCCCACTTAAGGAAATAACATAATGATTTTCTTGCTGCTCTAGTTTCCACTGAGGCTGCTGATCTGAATTTATATCGCTCATGCTTTGTCTGAATAATGTTGAATAATTTTATTTCATAAAATTATACTAAAAAGGTAAATATATAAAACATTATATACTTATATGAAATGTAGGTGAATTTATTATCATTTTAATTTTTTATATAATATGGTTTTTTTTGTAAAAAGTAACTATGTAAAAAAGAGAAGTATTGGTAATATAAAAGTTACTTTTCAGAGAATTAGGATTTTTGATTGATTGATGCATACAAAACGTAAACAGAAGTTGGATGGATGGCTTCTTGTTGATAAACCATTAAATGTGACATCTGCTTACGTTGTAAATAGGGTGAAATATGTTTTTAATGCCTGTAAGGTAGGGCATAGTGGTACCTTGGATCCATTGGCGACAGGGTTGTTACCCATCGCTTTTGGCCAGGCAACCAAAACAATCCCTTACATTATGGATAAGACAAAAGTTTATCATTTTGAACTTACTTTTGGAGAATCTCGTACAACGGATGATGCTGAAGGTGAGGTTCTTGACCATTCAGAGTTCAGACCGGGTGATGAACAAATCAATAAGGCTTTACAGTCCTTTCAAGGAGAAATATATCAGGTGCCTCCTATTTACTCAGCGGTAAAGGTGCAAGGTAGACGTTCTTATGACTTAGCACGTCAAGGGGAAAAACCTCAACTAAAAGAACGGTTGGCACGTATTGATTCTTTTCGAATGATAGAACGGATTGATAAAGATCGTGCAAAGTTTGAAGTTGTTTCTGGTAAAGGCGTTTATATGCGTTCTTTAGCCAGGGATTTGGCGGTTGCCTGTAATACAGTTGGTTATGTTTCTGAATTACGCCGCCTTCGCGTGGGTCCATTTGATATTGCAAATGCTTTTTTACTGGACAAATTCGTTGAAAATGGCAAAAAAGGAATTGTTTCTTTAGATATGCTTCTTCCCGTTCAAACTGCGCTGGACGACATCCCGGCTCTAGCTATGACTGAAGAGGAGGCTGAATCCCTGAATTTTGGCAAATCTATTGATCTGACCGAGATACGGAATCGTTTTGCACTGGATGTGAATTCATATGATGGCATTGTTCGTGCAATGAAAAAGGAGCATTTTATAGGATTGTGCCATTTAAACAATAAATGGCTGCGTCCTGTTCGTATTTTTAATATTTAAATTGATGAAAGGATATACGATGTCGATTACACCGGATCGTCGTACCCAGCTAATTAAAGAATACCAAACCAAAGAAAATGATACAGGGTCTCCTGAGGTTCAGATTGCTTTGTTAACAGAAAGAATTAATAATTTAACTGAACATATGAAAGAACACGCCAAGGATTTTCATTCCCGGCGTGGGTTATTGAAATTGGTTGGTCAACGTCGTCGTTTGCTGGCCTACATCAGTCGGGTTAATAAAAGCCGTTATGAAAACCTGATCAAGCGTTTAGGTTTGCGTCGTTAAAAAATAAAGACTGGTTTATCTATTAAACCAGTCTTTATTTTATAAATTAAGAATATTGAGTATATTATAATCAAAACAGGAAAGTTTTTTGAAATCCAGCTTTACAGCGTTTCAGGCCACATGGTGTGAAAATAACAAAATATAAATGCTCCATGCCGTCCGAAACGCTGTTATTTACAGCATTGAATGTAATGATGGTTAAAAAAATTTTCTTGCGTATAACTTCATAGGATAAAAAATGTTTAAATATTATCGTAAGGAAATTGAATGGGGGGGACGTCCTCTTATTCTGGAAACAGGTAAAATAGCGCGTCAGGCAGATGGTGCAGTGATGGCCACTTATGGCGGGACTACAGTATTATGTACAGCTGTTGGAAATAAGAAAGCCAATCCAGATCAGGATTTCTTTCCATTAACCGTGCATTATCAGGAAAAGGCTTTTGCAGTTGGAAAAATTCCTGGCGGTTTTTTCAAACGTGAGGGGCGCGCTTCTGAAATCGAGACATTGATCTCTCGACTTATTGATCGGCCTATTCGTCCATTATTTCCTGATAATTTTTGTAATGAAGTGCAGGTTATAGCGACTGTTTTAAGTCATGATATGGAAAATGATCCTGCCATTGTTGCCATGATTGGCTGTTCTGCAGCGCTGACCCTGTCCGGTATTCCTTTCTTTGGACCGATTGCGGGTTGCCGGGTTGGATATATTGATAATGAATATGTTCTAAATCCTGTTTTGGCGGAGATGGATCAAACCAAATTGGACTTGGTTGTGGCGGGTACTTCCGAAGGGGTTCTGATGGTTGAATCCGAAGCCCAGGAATTAAGTGAAGAAGCAATGTTGGGGGCTGTTAATTTTGGTCACGAGGCCTGTCAGCCTGTTATTGATGCAATTATCGCTTTGGCCGAGCATGCTGCCCGTCAACCTTGGGAATTGTCTGAACCTACTGCAGAAGAGAAGAAATTAAAAACTCGTATTGACAAGATTGGACGCAAACCTTTGGCGGAAGCCTATAAGGAAAAGGAAAAGCAAAAACGTTACACTTTACTGGATGCGGCACGTACCAAAATTATTGATAAGCTTGTTGAGGAAGAATTTGATACAGCCAAGGCGGGTTCCTTGATTGATAAATTGGAAGCCGATATTGTTCGTAATTCAGTGCTAAAGACAGGATTGCGGATTGACGGACGTGATTTAACCACGATTCGACCCATTATCAGTGAGGTTGGTGTTTTACCTAGAACACACGGATCCGCTCTTTTTACCCGGGGTGAAACGCAAGCTCTGGTTGTGACAACTTTAGGTACAACTCAAGATGAACAGGTTGTGGATGCGTTAGAAGGGGAATATCGTTCTAATTTCATGTTGCATTATAATTTTCCTCCTTATTCTGTGGGGGAATGTGGACGGTTGGGTTCACCTGGGCGTCGTGAAATTGGTCATGGAAAACTGGCATGGAGAGCTATTCATCCTCTGTTGCCAAGCAAGGAAAAATTTCCATATACCATGCGTGTAGTTTCTGAAATTACGGAAAGTAACGGTTCGTCCTCTATGGCTACGGTTTGTGGAACCTCTTTATCCCTGATGGATGCAGGTGTGCCACTGGAACGTCCTGTAGCGGGAATTGCCATGGGATTGATCAAGGAGAAAAAGGGTGTTGCTGTATTGAGTGATATCCTTGGTGATGAAGATCATCTGGGAGATATGGATTTTAAAGTTGCTGGTACTGAAGTTGGTGTCACCGCTTTACAAATGGATATTAAAATTACATCCATTACACCAGCAATTATGGAACAGGCCTTGGAACAGGCTCGTGAAGGAAGAATTCATATTTTGGGTGAAATGGCAAAAGCCTTGACAGAAAGCCGTAATGACATTGCAGAGAATGCACCACATGTCATCATTATGAATGTGCCCAAGGAAAAGATCAGGGATATTATTGGATCTGGCGGTAAAACAATTCGTGAAATTGTTGAATATGCAGGTTGTAAAATTGATATTGATGATGATGGTACAATACAAATTGCTGTTACATCGAATGAACAGGCGGAAAAAGCCAAGGAGCGTATCAATGCAATCATTGCTGAACCAGAAGTTGGCCGCATTTATACAGGAAAAGTTGTAAAGGTTGCCGATTTCGGAGCATTTGTCAATTTTATGGGGGCTCGTGACGGGCTGGTTCATATTTCTGAATTATCAGCCGGGCGTGTCGGTCGTACAAGTGACGTTGTCAAAATGGGGGATACTGTCAAGGTAAAGGTTGTAGGTTTTGATGATCGAGGAAAAATCAAGCTTTCCATGCGTGAGGTAGATCAGGAAACAGGTGCTGACATCAGTGAAGCCGTTGGAGTCAAAAACAGCTCGTCATCTCGTAATCGCAATGATAACCAGTCCAAACGCTCATAGGTTTTTATGTGTATCATTTTTTCAATAAAAAGATGATTCTTGATTTTTTTATTGGAATAAATATAAGTGGGCTATTCAAAGTTTTTTTGGTTTAGATTGTTTAGTCCACTGCATATAGAGCAGGAGTAATAATGAAAGCAGTTAATTCAATTCGTATGGGAAATAAAGAAGTCCTCCCTTTGATTGAAGGGGGTAAAGGGGTTTCTGTTTCTACAGGAGTATCTGCTGGTCATTGGTCTGCTGCGGGTGGAATTGGAACCATTTCCATTGTAAATGCTGATAGTTATGATGAAAATGGCAATGTTATTCCCCAGATCTATCATGCAAAAACACGGCGTGAACGACATGAAGAACTCATTCAATATGCAATTAAGGGCGGAATAACCCAAATAAGGGTTGCCCGTGATATTGCGGGGCCAAAAGTGCCTCTTCATGTCAATATTATGTGGGAAATGGCAGCAAGTGAACTGATTGCATCTCAGGTTTTGGAACAATCAAAAGGCTTGATTAATGGTGTTACCTGCGGAGCGGGAATGCCCTATCGTTTATCAGAAATTGCTGCAAAACATGCATTATATTACTATCCCATTGTTTCCTCTGGACGTGCATTCAATGCGTTATGGCGTCGATCTTACAGAAAAACGCCAGAATGGCTTGGTGGGGTGGTTTATGAAGATCCATGGAGGGCTGGGGGGCATAATGGGTTATCAAATAGTGAAAATCCATTAGAACCGCAGGATCCTTTTCCACGCGTTGTAGAGTTGAGAAGAGTCATGCGCCAATATGGACTGGATCATGTTCCAATCATTATGGCAGGTAATGTCTGGTGGCTTTCTGAATGGGAAGATTGGATTGATAATCCAGATTTGGGTATGATTGCATTTCAGTTCGGTACAAGACCTTTGTTAACGAGGGAAAGCCAAATCCCTCAAGCTTGGAAAGATCGTTTGCGGACATTGAAAAAGGGTGATGTATATCTTAATCATTTCTCTCCTACAGGTTTTTATTCATCGGCAGTTCAAAATGGTTTTCTTAATGAATTGAGGGAACGGTCTCAAAGGCAAGTTCCTTTTTCAAGGGAAGCTACAGAAATGATGAATGTTCCATATGAATATGGGGCTAGAAAACGTTTGATTTATGTTACCCAGACGAGTTTTGAAAATATTAAGAAATGGGAAAGCGAGGGGTTTACTCAGCCTCTCCGGACTCCAGATCATACATTCATTTTTGTAACTCCTGAAAAAGCAGGAGAGATACAACAGGATCAGAATAACTGCATGGGATGCCTGTCAATGTGCCAGTTTTCAAATTGGTCACAGGTTGGTCCCAGTTATACGACAGGAAATCGACCCGATCCCCGCTCTTTTTGTATCCAGAAAACATTACAGGCAATAGCTCATGCAAATGGTCCTGACGCAAAAGAGGTGGTTGATCATAATTTGATGTTTAGTGGAACCACAGGGTGGCGATTTGGATCTGACCCATTTTATGATAATGGGTTTATTCCAACAGTTAAACAGTTGGTTGATCGAATTATAACCGGATATTAATGATAAATTTATCCAGTATCGAATGTTAAATTCTAAATTACTGTTCAAATAATTTAGAATTTTTTGATTAAACTAGTTTTTAAAAAACTATTGAATATTTGTTAAAATATTATCTGGCAATTTGCGATAACAAATTATTGGTACAGACTTCTGCATCAAATAAAGCTGTCGAATTAACAAAAGGTCTTGGTAAAATATAAGTATAAAATTTACTGCCTTCAGTGGGAACACCTAGAGCATAAATAGACTTGATTATCTGATTGTTTTGATTGATCAAATTGAAGTTTGCATTGACATTAAATTCTCCTAGAGCATAATTGCCAATATGGAACTGACAGCCTATATTGTTTTTCAGGATATTTTGAAAAAGAATGTCTTTGCTTTCCTTTGCAATGGGTGCATTGACCATGGCAACAATATAATAATCAGCACGAATGACTTCGTTAAATTGTGTTGTTAGGTAAAAGCTTTCCTTTTTTTCTTCTACTTTAACATTCGGCCCCAAATCTATGCGCAATATGTTGGCCTTGATTAAAGCGATCATTTGCTGAATTCTCTCAAGGGGTGGACCAACACAAATTCGGATCATGATAGGTTTAAATACTTCATTGAACCAGATAGCACTTTTTTCCGACAGGCCACAATGGTCAACGGTTAATCTGATCCAATCACGTACATCCCTTAAAATATCAGTGCTTGCCTTGGTGGGATTGTCTATATTGCCCTGTAAAGCGTTATGTATATCTTCCTGTAAATAGTTTAAAAGCCAGTCATGAAATTCTTCCTGACTTTTGAAGGAAGTATGGGCAAGCGGATCGCTAATTTTTTCCCATGAGAATCTTTCTTTTTCATCGGGAATATAGGCTTTTACAATCGCGTTTCTTTGTGATTTGTTTCTTAGATAGTCATTAAGGAAATTATAAGCCTTGATTATGTCCTGATTCTTGAGATAGGTAAAACTGTAAACACATTCCATTTCTTCAATCAATAACGGGAGATAATCCTTTTCAAAATCAATTTTTTTATTGTTTTTTAACTCAATTATTTTTTCTTTGGTAAAAATTTGGGGCTTGTATTGTTCTCTTAATTCTTTTTGCGTTCTCCCCCGTGCATTCAAGGGCAATCCTGATCTGGAAAAGGCTATAATTTTAGGTTCCTTTCCAGAGGGTTGATAGATTAGGTGATCTTTTTCCTTAATGAATTTCCCTCCTCTGTCTTCAGTCAATTTGGAAATAACGTCAAATGTGGTCAAGCCAAGCCCCTGTATTGCAACGGTTTCTTTATTCGTAATGATATGGTCTAATTTTTCCAAAGGATATGCATATATTTTTTTCTTATTTGGAAATTCGCAATTTTGGGTATCGTGACCGGTGGTTATACAAATAATATCAGATGAGTAAGTGTTATTTTTCGTAACGATACTCCATTTTTTTTTATCACTTCCGGAAATGTTTATAACTTTTTCCTGTATTTTGATGATCTGAAGGTTTTGTACCTTGATAGAACATAAATAATTAAAGACCCAGCATAGATATTCGCCAAGATCCTTTCGTGAATAATAGTTTAAAGGGTTGATTGTTTTATTTTGTGATTTATATTTGATTTTTAACCATTCATAAAAGGTTGGTCCCCGGATTGCATATTTGTAGTTTTTAACCGTATCATCAGGGAAAACAGTAATCTGACTGCAAATAGTGTTAACCAATAAATTTTCTGATTGATTGATATCATGACAACCGGCACCATAATCTTTATTTTCGTTAAATAGTTGTAAAATAATCTGCCTATCTTTTAGTTTCTCATCCCAAATACAATGGGATATAATTCTTTCAAGTACGTTGAGGCCTCTTGATCCCAATCCTATTATAGATACCTTAATCTTATTATAATCATTATTCATAATTTTTTCTTCTATTAATATATTAATATTTTTAAATAAAATTAATGCATTATTAATATAATTATAATTTTATAATAAATAACACATTGAAACGAAATATAATACAAATTAAAATAACTAATAAAGTTATAATTTAATTGGTTTTATTAAGAAGTATATTATTAGTATTTAAGTGTATAAAAAATGTTACGAAATTTTTTGAATATTCAATATCCTATTTTTCTTGCACCAATGGCGGGTGTATCAACACCAAAACTGGCAGCTGAGGTTTCAAATTCTGGTGGATTGGGATCATTGGGACTGGGATCCTGCAATCATGAAGAGGCGAAAAAGCAAATTGAACAGCTGAAACAGCTGACCTCCTTACCTTTTCAGGTCAATTTTTTCTGTCATCAACCAGAGAAATCAGACGCTACACTTGAAAATCAGTGGGTTCAATATTGCTGTTCAAAATTTGGCAGGATAGATCTGATGAAAAATTTTAGTCAGGCTTTTTCCTGTCTTTATTCCAGTTTTTTAGAGAATGACAATTTTCTGGATTTAGTAATTCAAGAAAAAGTTCCCGCTGTTAGTTTTCATTTTGGAATCCCAAGCAAAAGTCAAATTCACAGATTGAAACAAGCCAATATTGTTACGATGGCTTCTGCGACAAATTTGATAGAGGCCTCATACATAGCAAGGTCTGGTATAGATATAATAATAGCGCAGGGTATAGAAGCGGGTGGTCATCGGGGTGTTTTTAATCCAAATATTGATTCGGCGATACCAACACTAGAACTGGTTTTTCTGATTAAAAATAATTTATCAATACCAGTTGTGGCAGCCGGTGGTATTATGGATGCACGAGATATTCATGATTGTCTTAGAGTGGGGGCAAATGGTGTTCAGTTAGGAACGGCATTCGTCCAATGCAGTTCGTCAAAAGCGAGTGAAACCTATAGACAATCATTATTTAATTCTAAAGTTACGCAAATTACCGCGACCATTTCTGGTCGACCTGCCAGGGGGTTGGTCAATGATTGGCATTTAAAAATTGATTCACCAGATCGGCCTTTAACACCACCTTATCCTTATACTTATTATTTTGCCAAGAAAATTTACGAATATACTAGACAGCCTCAGTATGCCGCATTTTGGGCAGGATCAAAGGTTTCAAAAATTAAAAAAATGGAAGCACCAGATTTAATGAAGTCTTTTATTGAAAATGTTGATTTTTGATCTTAATCATTATTTAGAGTATGAAGATAGAGTTAAATTAAACAGCAATATTTTTTACTATAATTTTTAGAAAATAAAATGCATATTTGCTGAATTGTAAAAATTGAACGTATTTTAAGATACATTCAATTTAACCTGTTTTGAAATATCGTTTTTATATTATTCTACTGTTTTAAAGCTTTATTACCGATATCCGTGCGCCAGATACCATCTTTCCAGTTAATTTTGTTAACGGCATTATATGCGGTTGTCTGTGCTTGTTTGAGTGTTTTATCAAAAGCGGCAATGCATAAGACACGACCTCCTGCTGCACAAAGTTCTTGTTGAGCGTTATAATTGGTTCCAGCATGAAAGACTTTTACATGGGGTATGGATTCAGCTTGGTCAATATTTTTGATAATTCCGCCTACAACTGGTGTTCCCGGATATCCTTTTGCCGCCATAACAATACAAATCCCTGCTTGATCAGAGAATTTGATTTCTGATTTTTTTAATTTTCCCTGACTGAGATTATAGAGAATGTCTAACAAATCTGTTTCCAGTCGAGGAAGCAGAACTTCTGCTTCCGGGTCTCCAAAACGAACATTATATTCAATTAGATAGGGCCCATCATTTGTAATCATCAATCCGGCAAAAATGATGCCACGGAAAGGAATTCCACGTTTTACCATTTCGCGCAGCATGGGTCTGACTGTTATATCCAACGCTTTCTCTTGGGCTGCGTGATCAAAAAAGGGTGGTGGGGATATTGCACCCATTCCGCCAGTATTGGGTCCCGTATCATTATCGCCAATGCGTTTGTGATCCTGAGCCGCTCCGATTAAAACCGCATGTTCTCCATCGCAAAAGGCAAATAGGGAAATTTCCTCTCCTGTCAGAAATTCCTCGATAACGATTTTATTGCCTGCTTCGCCAAAACGGTTATCTTGCAGGATTGTTTCGATCGCTTCTTCAGCTTCCTTAAAGGTATAGGCGATAATAACGCCTTTTCCTGCCGCCAAACCATCTGCCTTGATGACAATTGGAAAAGATTGGGTTTTCAAATAAGCAACCGCTTGTTCACTATCTGAAAACTCTTTCCATGCTGCAGTTGGGATCCGGGCGGCATCGCTGATCATTTTTGTGAAACTCTTGCTTCCCTCCAGCTGTGCAGCCGCTCGGCTGGGACCTGCACAGAGGATCCCGGCGTGCTGGCAAGCATCGGTTAATCCTTTAACCAAAGGTAATTCTGGTCCGGGAATAACAAGATCAATATGATTGTCTTGTGCAAATTTTACTAAATCGGTAATATTATCTACCTTAATGTTTATATTTTTACCATATTGTGCAGTACCTGGGTTTCCTGGTGCGATAAGAAGCTCGGTAAGATTGGGTGAGCAAGCAAGAGCCATGGCAAGGGCGTGTTCTCTTCCCCCAGAACCGACGAGTAAAACGCGCATAGAGATTTCCTTTACTGATGTTTCTTTTTTGGGATAAGGCTGTATCATATTTATGTCGATAGATGAGCAACTTTCTGATCGAATGACGGATAATATACCAGAATTTAGTGTAGGGGATATTTCTACAGCGATTAAGCGCGTTTTGGAAGGAAATTTTTCTCGGATTAAAGTAAGGGGGGAAATTACCGAGTTAAAACAGTATCCGTCTGGACATATTTATTTTTCCCTAAAAGATGAAAATGGAAAACTGACAGCAATTATCTGGCGGTTCAAGGCGGCAAAACTTACTATAAAACTCGAAAACGGTATTGAGGTTATTGCAACAGGCAAGATTTCTTCTTATGGGGAACGTTCATCATATCAGCTCATTGTCGATCAGATTGATTATGCCGGCGAAGGTGCTTTATTGGCCCGTATCGAAAAATTAAGAAAGAAATTGGAAGCTGAAGGTTTATTTGACCAGGAAAAAAAGCGTCCTTTTCCTCTATTGCCAAAAGTAATAGGTGTGATTACATCCTCTAAAGGCGCGGTTTTGCACGATATTCGCACAACAATTCAACGACGTTTTCCCAGGGATATCCTGGTCTGGCCAGTGGCGGTTCAGGGAGAGGGGGCAAGTGAACAGATTGTCAGGGCTATTATTGGATTTAACACCCTTTCTGTAAATGGTAAAATTCCACGTCCTGATATCTTGATTGTTGCACGAGGGGGTGGATCACTGGAAGACTTGATGGCCTTTAATGATGAGGCTGTTGTAAGGGCCGCAGCAGAGTCGAAAATTCCCCTGATCTCAGCAGTTGGACATGAAACAGATACAACCTTGATTGATTTCGCATCTGACCGTCGGGCCCCGACTCCAACTGCAGCTGCGGAAATGGCAGTTCCTTCGCAGGTTGATCTTGCTGCTGGAATAATGCAGCTGGTTACGCGTTTGAATAAAGCATTAATACAGATTATTCAATCTTATCAACTGCGTTTGAACAAGGCCATTACCAGACTGCCGGATGTTCCCACTTTATTGGCGCAAAACCGTATGCGCCTGGATGACCGTTCCTATCGTCTGGATTTGGCGCTTCCAGCATTGGTTCTGAAAAGGAGACATCAGCTTTCTTCCATTCAGGCTGTTGATCAATATCTTTTGGGACTGATTGATCGTTTCAAGAGACAACTGGCCTTTAATGAAAAACAATATGCAATTTCTTGGCTGCATTATATGCGTCAGTTGGAAAATAATTTACCCCTGTTCTCCATATCGAATGTACGTAATTTATTGAGAGAAAGGCAGCTGAAATTGGAAAGTGTCACGGCAAGATTGGAAGCCCTTTCTCCCAAGGCTGTATTGGCGCGGGGATATGTCTTGGTACAGAATAAGAAAGGTCAGCCTGTAACTGAAGCAAGAGGATTAAGGGCTGGATCTGATTTGATCTTAACTTTTTATGATGGGCAGAAAGACGTGCGTGTTTTGAAGCGGCAGGAAAACCGTCAGGAAAGTTTTGATCTGTAAATTGATTAAACGGTTTATAATCAATCCTGTTGAATTATTCAATTTAATTAAATCGCAACCTGAATTATATAAATTGAGATGAATGTTGATTTATTGAAAAATTGAATTTTGAAATATTGTAAATCATTTTTTTGATCAGAATATTATATTGGTTGTTATGGTTACGGATCGTTATTGGGAAAACTTGTCACTTCAAGAAATGAACAAGGAGCAATGGGAGGCTTTATGTGACCGTTGCGGTCGGTGTTGCCTGCATAAATTGCGGGATGATGATACGAATGAAATTTATTATACAAATGTTGCCTGTTGGTTGCTGGATATAAAAACAGGGCAATGTTCGGATTATTGTCATCGTAAAATCAGGATTCCGGACTGTATCCAATTGACCCGAAAGAATTTATCAAGGATTGACTGGCTGCCCTCCACCTGTGCATATCGTTTAATAGCGGAAGGCAAGACACTTTATCCTTGGCATTATTTGATTGCCGGTAATTTTGAAGCCATGCATAAAGCCGGTATTTCCGTGCGGGGAAAGGTTGTGAGTGAACATGATGCAGGGGAGTTGGAGGATTATATAGTGGAGTGGATCGATTGAAAAACACAATGAGCGGTTTTCTTCCTTCATGGTAGGCTGTATATTTACTTGTATTGGAGAATTTTACATGGATTTGAAATCTTTTATCAAATAATCAATTTTTTTTAAATTTACTCTTTGACCTTTTCGTTCTTCATGCTATTAATCCTTTTACAAAATATGGGCGAGCTTGGCGGAATGGTAGACGCTCAAGACTTAAAATCTTGTGTCCGTTTTGGACGTGTGGGTTCAAGTCCCACAGTTCGCACCACCTGAATCATATTTGAATGATCTGTCAGACATTATTTTTTATTTCTGGTAAATGTTTTTTTAATACATCAATCAAATTTTCATTACTATTTTCTAGTAAGCGTTTTATCCATTTAAGAAAATCTTCCTTTTTTTGTTTCGTTAAGATTTTGCTGATAATTGATAATCCTTCACCTTTGCCATTATACCATTTTAATAGCTCTTTTATATTTTTTTCCTCAATTGCTTTGTTAATATTGTATTTAGTTTTTTGTAGATCTTCTTGAAAAGAATTTTTTAATTCATCAAGGCTTTTGTTAAAAAATTCAATTAAAGATTCCTGCTTCTTGATTTTATCATCAGAAGGTGAAAGTCTAGCAAATGATCTGCTTAATTGTAATTTTCCATATTCCACGATATACGAATTTCTATTTTTATTGATAGTATCGAGAAGTTGAGAGGTTATCTCTTGAATCAGATTTTCTTTTTCCGTTTTATCGTTATATTGCTCTAGTTCAGCAATAATCTCGAGAACATCATATAATAAGAAAAGATTTTCAATTTCAAGGACGTTGAGCACATAAATATTTTGATTATTCAGTTTTTGTATTTCATCTGTACCACGATAATCAGCATCCACGATACCCGCACAATTAATACGAGTTAAAGATGGATGGTTGTTAAGCGAATTAACCGCATGAATAACTTCTGTACATGAATTGCTTGGAATAATTGTCCATTCTGGATAACATGCGCGGTAAACAGCTTGATCTAAACTGTTTTCTTGTCCCTCAACAAAGAAAATGGGACGACGACTACCCAAAATCAAAGTAACAATTTCCTCTGATAACGGCATATTATCTGGAAGCGCTTTTATATCCCATTTATCAGATTCAGAAAAATTTCTTTGGTATTTTTTGAGAATATATTTTTTTCCTGCCTGATTGGCGATAAAATTTAAATCGTGTGAAATGGTTATAAAAGCACAATCTGGACGTATTTTTTTCAGTTCATTCCATAGTGGTGTTAAGATGGAAGGATGTAAATGTTGTTCAAGTTTGCTTGTCGGTTTTTGTACAGGAGGACGATTAGGGTTGTAATTATTATAAAAATTCGTGGCAATACTATGTGATTGTGAAAATAGGTATTGTAATAACTCGTCACTATCATTGTAAAATTCTAATTGATCAAATTGATTAGTTAATCTATTAGCTTGATTTTTTCTTGATAATTGGCTTATTGGATTAGGTAACAAAGCTTGTTTTGCTTGTGCTTCTTTCATTTGAGTTTGGGGAATATTTAAAAATATTGCACGGTGTGCATTGATACGATATGTTTTATATTCACCGTAGTTTTGGATAATATATTGTTCAATATATCGTGCCAGATGGGTTTTACCGGAACCATTTGCTCCAACAATATAAATTGCCTCCCCTTTATCTAAAGTGATTTTAGTGGAATCATTCTTGTTGGTCTCGTCAATAATAAGAGGTACAGGGATTTCAAATAAATTTTCACTTGTCATAATTGAACATGGATTTATATCAAAGATGGTTAAAATATCTTTGGAATATTAAACATATTGTTAAATAATAAAAATGAAAATTGTTTGATCTGACTTTTCTTTTATAGATTCAGACAATTGCTGGATAATGGAGAGAAAAGGAAGATTTATTGTTTGACCAGTTTCGCTAACAGATTTTGTTGTTCGATGGTCATGGGAAGTTCCGTTTTTGTTATATCCACACCCTGCCAGCCAGCTCCAAGGGCCGTGAACAAATTGATGGAATCCTGGAAACGTTCCAAAATGGCCACAGCCTCTTCATTGGCGGCATTTGTGGCTGTACGTTGCGCGGTCAGGACATCCAGATATCCTGTAAGTCCTGCCTTATAGAGTTTTTGGGCACGGATAAGGGCGGTCTGGCTGCTTACTTTGGATTTGTGCAACAGATCAACATGTTCTGAATCATCACCCCAGGCCGCGATAACATCCTCGATTTCTTTCAGGGATGTCAGGATTGTTTGACGGTAATTTAACCGTGCCTCTTCTGCCTGAGCCTGCGCTTGCTTAACCGCGGCACTAAGGCGGCCACCATGCAGACCTGGAATGGAAAGATTGATAAAGCTGCTGGATACCAGACTGGCAATATTGGCCATTTGACTGGTAAAAGAAGTCGTTGGCATCGCACTCATGTCAATGGTGAATTGTGGATAGAGTTCTGCAACCGCAACACCGATATTTGCCGTTGCCATGGCGTATTGCCTTTCGGCAATACGTATGTCTGGACGATTGGCCAGGGCAATGGAAGGAATGGAGGGTGGAAATGGGGGTAAGTCTGGTAAAGGCTGTTCTATCTTAAGAAGTGTTTCCGTGGTTCCCGGCGTTTGTCCCAGCAAAACATCAATTGTATGGGTAATCTGGGTAATGCTGGTTTTCAAGGGCTCTCGACTTGCTCGCTGGGTTTCAAGCTCGGCTTCTGCCTGGGCAGTGCTTAGAGTCGTGCCTGTACCCTCAATATACTGTTTTTGTGCCAGATTATAGATATACTGGGCGATCGCAACATTTTCATCCGCTATGCGTAACCGTAGCTGCATGGTGCGGAGGGTTACATAGTTATTGGCCAGTTGAGAAAGCATGGCTAAAAGGACGGCTCTTCTATCCTCGATCGAGGCCTTTACAGCCTCTTCTTGGGATTGAACCATTCGTCTGATCAAACCGAATGTATCCAGTTGCCAGCTGAATGTCGCGCCATAACGACGTATAACGGCATTATTTGGATTTCCTTTTGATATCGAGATATTGCTGGATAAGGTATTGGAAGATGTCTGATATCCAAATCCGCCAGAACCATCCAGTTGGGGATACCATTTTGACGCCTGCTGATCACGCAAGGATTGAGCGGCCAAAATCCGTTGTCCCGCCATCTGAAGGTCATAATTGTTCTGGATGGCCTTTTCAACAAGTTGATTTAACAATGGATCATGAAACTGTTCCCACCAACGACGCATGTTGTTCGCTGCCTGGACAATCTCTTGGGCTGTGGCTGGTCTTTTCCATACTTTTTCAGTCCATTGTTCCGGAATTTTCATGTGATCCCGATGAAAATTGGGGCCAACCGTGCAGGCATTCAATCCAATCAAGGAAAATGTAATTGCTTTCTGCCAGATAGATTTTAGACGGAACATGTTTGAAATACTCATAGATGATCTTGTAACCAGGTGGCCAGTTTTCCTTTTCTGCCACTTGTTTGTGGGCCGACACTGATTGTGGCGGTCATGCCGGCGGAAAGATGGATCGTGTCTGGAATATGATCAATATGAATTCTTACGGGAATACGTTGAGCCAAACGAACCCAGGTAAAAATGGGATTAACATTTTGCAAACCAAAATTATCAGCGTTGGCATTAGAGTCATTGATACCACGGGCAATACTGACAACATGTCCGGGCAGTATCTGTTTATATCCCATTAACTTGATCCGGGCGACATCGCCGACATGAATGCCCCACATTTTGGTTTCTTCAAAATAGCCATAGACCCAGAAAGAATCGGCATCAATAACGGATAAATATGAATTGCCTGTATTGACGTAATCACCAACCCGTAAATTAAGATTTGTAATATAGCCATTGACAGGTGAATAAAGTATGGAACGTTGCAAATTTAACTTGGCTTCTGTCAGGGCTGCTTTTGCTGTATCTACACTTGCCTGTGCGGTTCTAACCTTTGTATTGAAATCTTCTTTTTCTTCTGTTGAAACAATGCCTTCCAATCCTTTGCGACGCATTGCATTACGATGTTGTAAGGCAAGATTGGCCTCCGCATTTTCCAAATTTGCCTCTGCCTGTTGAATGGCGATTTTAAAACGTAAGGGGTCAATTACGAAAAGGGGATCACCCTTGCGAACAAACTGGTTGTCCCTGACAGGAACCTGTACAATGGTGCCCGAAATTTCCGGGGCGATTTTAACGACGTATACTCTGACACGACCATCACGGGTCCATGGGGCAATCATGTAGGTGTCCCACAAGGCTACCCCTAGAATTATAGCCATGGCTACAATGATTAGGGTCAAGATGATGCGGATGATGTTACTAATGGGTGCCATGATTGAAAAACAAATTCTTAAAGTCAGAAGTTATACATATAAGATAAGCAAACATAGGATACTGAAATATAAAGCTACTTCAAATAAAGCAAGATGCCAAAATAATTTTATTAAACCTGTTTTCCACAGGAAAGAACGGATAATAACAGTTAAGGCGAATGCAAATAAAGCATAAACAACAAAAGGGGCGATATAGACACCAAAAAAATCAAATTCTGCGATCATCTTGTTGCACTCAGAAAAAAGGAAACATTTTTACTAATTTTTAATGGATAGTTTGTAAATTCCCAGAAAAATAAAAAAGAGTAATATAAATTTGTTTTCTTTATGGACAAAATTTTCTTTAAAGCACAAAACATGAATCAATCAATTTGATCTTAAAAAATTAACTCTAATATTGTTTATAATATAATCCATTTATGATAGAAATGGATAATGATATGGGTAGCATTTAAAACATATTTAAGTAAGGGAATAAATCAAGAATTATTAAATGCTCTCCGTGCGGATTATGCCTAAATTATTTTCAAGTCAAGATATTTTCATTGTATATGTACATTAATTTTATTTTACAATGCGTTTTGCAGTAAATAAAATTTAGGTTAAAATAGAAAGGAAATATTTGGTCCATAATTGGAAAATTTGAATAGAAAAAATTAAATTGCATATTAAAATCAAGTAATTTTAATATGCAATTATAGATAAAAAAAGCATTTTATGAGTTATATCATTTATTAGTAATAAATCTAATTGTATGTTTAGATCTTGTCATTAAGTCTTATTACATTATTCAAAGTAAAATAAATAATATTTCTTGTCTTTTTTTATTATTATTAATTTAAATATATATTAAACTTGAAAACAAGTTTTATCGGATATGTAGAAGGAATTAAAATGTTTTTTTGCAAGAAAAAAAAAACAAATTTAAAGCAAATTAAAAATCAGGTTCAAGATAATGTCATGGCTTCAAAAGAACAGCTTAATCCTGCTCTGGCTGAAATGGCAGATAAAGCAGATAAGATTAAGGATGATATGAAGGATGTTGCAGAAGAACAAGTAGAGCAGCTTTCTAAAAAAGTTCAATCCAAACCGATCAAAGCGGTTTTGATCTCCACGGTTATAGGTTTTGTACTGGGTCGGATGACGCGCTAGTAATATTTGTTGCAGAAATGGTCTATATACATGAAGATTGTTGAATTTGGCAAAGCAGCAGCGGATGCAGAGCTCCTGCTTTTGAAAAAAAAGTCAATTAGAGTAAGCAAGCAAATCCTGTTATGCTGTATAGGGGCAGTATTTGGATTATTTGTTTTAATTTCCTTGCATGCTGTTTTGGCGGCGCTGTGTTGCTGGTTGTTTCATATTGGTTTTTTGGGATCATCATTAATTATCCTAATTTTTGATATTTTGTGTGCTGGTATCTTTTTCTATCTAGCCTTGCAGGTAAAAATTGGTGAAGAAGAGATAGAAGCCAAGGTGATTCGGAACCATAATTTAAAGCAATTGCGTGATTCAATTGCCCTGACAACTTTAATTACTGCACTTACAGGGCCGTTGGGTGGATATTTACGAAGTTTTATATGGCAGTTTATTAAAAAGAAATTTAGAAAAAAAATCTGAATAGATTTTATTTATAATGTTGAGGTTTTTATAATAAATACTTCAACATTATTTACGAAGTTGTTGAAAAAAAATTGTTTTTCCAAATTTATCATTATCATTATTAAGTTTTTGTTGATTTTTTTTATAAACTTATGCACTTTATAGTAGTATTTTAAATTCATTTTATAACCTGGAGTAGAAGTATGCACGTTCTTCTTATGGGAGAAATCTTTTTTTTAGAGCATGAATTCTACCAAAAACTTAAAGTAACAGACTTTTCTATCGATAGGGTATCGTTTGATATTGAGGTATTATCAACGGCTCATCTGTATGAATATGATCTTATTATAGTTGAAGGAAATAATTTGGATAAATTGTTTTTTTCGACCATTAGAGAATTGCGCGCATTAAATGAAAAGATTTCTATTATTGTTGTTTCCAGACAAAATAATCTGGAAAGTAAGATAAAAGCTTTTCAGGCAGGTGTGGATGATTATGTGTTAATTCCATTTTATGAGGATGAGCTGATTGCAAGATGCAAGGCGGTTTTGAGACGTGTCCAAAAAGTATTTTCCAAAAAAATTATTCATATTGATGCATTAAGTATCAATTTGGAAACACATGAAGTATTCGTTAATAAAGCATTGGTTCATTTGACAGGCAAGGAATATCTTATTTTGGAATTGCTTATTTTACAACGTGGCACTTTAATTACAAAGACGGCACTTTTAAACCATTTATACAAATGCAATGTAGAACCCGATATTAAAATTATTGATGTCTTTGTATGTAAATTAAGAAAAAAATTACAAGATGCTGGTGCGGAAGATTTTATTTCAACAATATGGGGACAAGGTTATATCTTCCGTAAATCAACAATGGATAGTGAATGAAAATAGATATTACGTTTCACCAATCTTTATTCGGAAAATTGTTCTGAAATAATCCGTTCTGACAAGCTTTGATTTGGATTGAATAGTAAACAAGATTTTATAGATTTGTTTTCTTTGACAGTAATCTCGACAACGTCACGTATCTCTGTGAAATCGGCTACAGCTGCTATAGGGCGTTTATTTTCTTCCATGGTCAAGAATTGAAAAAGAGTTGTTGAAGGAAGTAATGCGCCTCTCCATCGGCGTGGCCGAAAAGGACAAATAGGAGTTAAGGGTAACAAATCAGAATTTAAGGGAACGATTGGACCATGTGCTGATAAATTATAGGCTGTCGATCCTGCGGGTGTTGAAAGAATGATACCGTCGCAAATCAGTTCGGATAACCTGATCTTATGATTAATTATCACCTTTATTTTGGCTGCCTGTCTGGTTTGCCGGTATAAAAATATATCATTAAAAGCTAGGGCTGTGTGTGTTTTACCATCCACTGTTTTAGCTGACATGGCCAAAGGATGAAGACAAGTTGGTTGGGTTTTTTGAAGTAGTGATGGAAGATCCTTCTTGATCTTGGGATTTGTAAGGAAACCAACAGAACCGAAATTGATACAATAAATGGGAATCTGATAATTAATATAAGTATGAAGTGTTTCTAGAACAAAACCATCACCACCAATACAGATAATGACTTCGGCTTGGTCGATACTTGCGTTTCCATATTGTTTTACCAGGTCATTTTTATATTGAATTGCCTCGGGTTTATCCATGGATAAAAAATGAAACTTTGTGGGTGGATTATCAAAAAACCTCATAAATAGTTCTCGGCAATTATACAGATTTCATTAATTATAAACATTACGCAACATATAAACAATATTGTTTTAGTTTAATTAATTTCTTTTTTAATCAATCAAAATTATTAAATCAAATATAATTTATTATTAAAATTTTACTAGAACTACTGGGTTGAATAGATAGATTTGTAAACTGAATAATACTAAAAAAGGATTGATATACCAAAATTTAAAATTTATTTGCTAATTTTAGGTAAACAATTTAATTGTTTATTAATATTTATAAATTAGGTAAAAATTATGCAATTAGAGATAATGGTGTTGAATTAAAATTATATTTCATGGCTGAATGTAAATATATATATATTTATTAGTTTAGAATAATGTAAACAATCATATTTGTCTAGTAATATATAATGTTTTGAAAGAGTTATTTAATATAAATATTTATTGTGGATATGATTTTACAAGTATTTTATTGTGAAAGTTTATTATTTGATGAAAGCAAATGAGTTGCTATCAAACTGTATTTCAAAAGAAAAAAAAATTCCTCCCAATCCTATAGATAAACGAGTAGGAAGCCGTATCCGGTTAAGAAGAAAGTTATTAGGCTTTTCCCAAGAAAAACTTGCTATAGCTTTAGGTTTATCATTTCAACAGATTCAAAAATATGAAAAGGGATTTAATCGTGTTGGTGCTTCGAGACTTTATTATATAGCACAGTTTTTGCAAGTTCCGATTAATTTTTTCTTTGATGAGTTTTTGACCGGAAACGAAGAAAATAAAAGTCAGGTTCCTCCATCATTTTCAACGGCATTAGATGTTAAAAAAATATTAATTACCAAGGATAAGGAAAATGCCATTAAGGAGGAAATTAAAATTACAGATTTGAATGTTATGAATAATAAGGAAACGGTTGATTTGTTAAAGGCGTATTATCATATTAAAGATAAGGAAATCAGGAAAAAGTTGCTACATCTTATTAAGGTTATGGCAGAATGATTTAAAAAATATTTCATTCTCTATGTAAAATGTTATCTATAATAAAAGAGGAGATTTTTTTCGATTTGAAAGAGTCTTTTAATTGCTTTTCATTATATTGGGATTGAAGCCAATATAAAAATTTCACTTTTCCATGCGTTTGCTGAAGATATTGGGTAAAAAAAGCATCAAGAATTCCTGTTCTGGAATATTTAAAATGACCGTATTTCCATGAAAGCTGTCGCATTGCAGAATGAATATCGTAGTTTTCAAATAGAAGAATTAATGCGGAAACTAAACCTGCACGATCAGCTCCAGATTTACAGTGGATTAAAAGAGGGAATTCAATAGTTTTGTAAATATTTGCAAGATTTAGAATTCGATCAATATGTGGTGCTCCACGGCTTTCAAAAGGGAGGTCGTAATGTTTTAAATTTAATTTATGACTGATATGGCGGGATAGCGCATCAGAACCACAATTTCTTTTCCCCCGTAAATTGATAATTGTTTTAAGATGATATTTTTTTGTTAAATTCAATAATCTGGTTGGAGTGGGATGGTTGCTGCGATACACTTTACCGGGAATAACCGTCTGAAAATTTGACCATAATAAACGAAAAATCGCATGGTCAACAAATAGGCTGTTGAGCCATGCGATATGATAGTTCCGACGATTTGGAAAAGATGAGTCAAAAATATATTTCTTTTTCATGACTCATCTTTTAGCTTATTTAAAGTTTACGTTCAATTTGTAATCTTTTCAATTCAGCAATTGCATGAGCTGGATTAAGACCTTTTGGACAGGTCTGTGTACAGTTCATAATAGTACGGCATGCATACAAACGCATTGAATCCTCTAATTCATCAAGGCGTTCGCCTTTATACTCATCACGGCTATCAGCAACCCAACGCATGGCAGCCAATAAAACGGATGGGCCTAAATATTGGTCCCCGTTCCACCAATATGAAGGGCAAGAGGTTGAACAGCAAAAACACAGGATACATTCATATAAACCATCCAGTTTTTTACGCTCCTCAATGGATTGTAACCGTTCTTTATCGGGGGGGGGAGGGGTATCAGCTTTAAGCCATGGATCAATTTCCCTTAATTGTGCATATGGACCATTAAGATCAGGTATCAAATCCTTAATGACGGGCATATGGGGGAGAGGATAAATTGCAATATCCCCCTCATATTCATTAATGTGTTTTGAACAGGCTAGGGTGTTTAATCCGTTAATGTTCATGGCACAAGATCCGCAAACCCCTTCACGGCAAGAACGACGGAATGATAAAGTTGGATCAATTTCATTCTTAATATGAATTAACGCGTCTAAAACCATTGGGCCGATTTTGTCCAGATCCACCTCGTAAGTGTCGATAACTGGATTTTTGTTATCATCAGGGCTCCAACGATAGATTCTAAATTTCTTAATATTTTTTGCCTGTGAAGAGGCATAAAATACTTTTCCAATTCCAATTTTACTGTTTTTGGGTAGTCTTAATTCAACCATTAGTCATCACCTTCTCTGATTAATATACCCGTTTTTTAGGAGGGAAAACCTGAACTTCATCGGTTAAAGTTCTCATATGGACTGGGCGATAATCAAGTGAAACCTCTCCCTTGTCATTAAGATATGAAACAGTATGTTTCAACCAGTTTTTATCGTCACGTTCAGGATAATCATCATGGGCATGTGCGCCACGACTTTCATGACGTGCGGTTGCACTTACCATGGTTACGGTACCATTTGCCAATAGATTCTCGAATTCCAAGGCTTCCATTAAATCTGTATTCCAAATCAGGGATTGATCGGAAACAGAGATGTCCCCCAGACCAGACCAGATATCCTTAATCTTTTCAACGCCCGCTTCCATGTTTTTAGTATTCCGGAAAACGGCTGCATGACGTTGCATGGTTCTTTGCAGGGTGTCACGCATTTGAGCCACACGGGTTTCACCTTTGGCAAATCTTAGTTTATCTAAACGGCCAAGTGCATTTTCCCCGGCATTTTTAGGGAATGGAGCAACAGGAGCGCCAGGTTTAAGAATATCTTTTGCACGTAAAGCAGCTGCACGACCAAATACAATCAAGTCAAGTAATGAATTCGTACCAAGGCGGTTTGCACCATGAACGGAAACACAGGCACATTCACCGATTGCCATTAATCCCGGAACGGTTGCATCTGGATTGTCTTTGGTAGGTCGAATAACTTCGGCCTGAAGATTTGTTGGGATACCACCCATATTATAATGGACAGTTGGTAATACAGGAACGGGTTCCTTGGTTACATCAATTCCGGAGAAAATGCGCGATGTTTCAACAATACTAGGTAAACGTTCGTGTAAAAGGTCTGCCCCCAGATGTTCAAGATGTAACATGATGTGATCTTTATTGGGACCACATCCGCGTCCTTCATTGATTTCCACAATCATGGCACGAGAGACAACATCACGAGAAGCAAGGTCCTTTGCATGTGGCGCATAACGTTCCATGAAACGTTCACCTTCACTGTTTGTCAGATAGCCGCCTTCTCCGCGACATCCTTCTGTTAACAAACAGCCGGCTGGGAAAATACCGGTTGGATGGAATTGAACGAATTCCATATCCTGTGTTGGGATGCCAGCACGCATGACCATGGCATTTCCATCACCTGTACAAGTATGGGCAGAAGTACAGGATTGAAAAGCGCGTCCATATCCTCCTGTCGCCAAAACAACCAGATTTGCACGGAAACGGTGTATACTGCCATCCTCCAGACACCATGCCGTAACACCACGACATGTGCCATTTTCATCCATGATAAGATCAATAGCAAAATATTCAACAAAGAATTCAACATTGTGTTTCAAGCATTGTTGATAAAGTGTATGCAATATAGCGTGACCAGTTCTGTCTGCCGCAGCACAAGCGCGTTGAACGGGTTCCTTTCCGAAGTCGCGCATGTGTCCACCAAATGGACGTTGATAGATTTTACCATCTTTATTCCTGGTAAAGGGTACTCCCATATGTTCCAGTTCATAAACGGCAGGAACCGCTTCACGGCATAAATATTCAATTGCGTCCTGATCACCAAGCCAGTCAGAGCCCTTTACGGTATCGTACATGTGCCATTGCCAGTGATCCTCTCCCATATTTCCAAGTGAAGCCGCAATTCCCCCCTGGGCTGCTGTTGTATGACTGCGGGTTGGAAATACTTTTGTAATACAGGCTGTATGAAAACCGGCCGCACCCATTCCCAATGTTGCCCGCAAGCCAGAACCGCCAGCCCCTATGACAATGACATCATAGGCATGATCCACGATACGATACGTATCTTTTAATGATAAAGTAGTATCAGTCATTACGATATATATCCTTTAAATGCTGAATTATTTACTGGCGGATGCAGTAAAAAATAATTTTAATATAGAAATTACGGATAGAATTCCTAAAAATAAGGCCCCACCTTTAATACAGTAATTAAGAGCCAATCTTTTTCTTTCACGTGCGTAATCTGATGTAATGACTTCCAAGCCGAGTTGCATATGACGGAATGTTAGCAAGACAAGTGTGAGTAATAAAATTGTATTCGTAGGTTTTCCAGCCCATTTTACAACATCCTTATGATCTGCATCACCCAATCTTAGCATTTGGATAATAAACCAGATTGATAAAGGGGCACTGCCTGCCGCGGTTATGCGTTCGGTCCACCAATGTTCGAAAATATTGTGTCCTGTCCCCAATCCACGCATACGTCCAAGGTAAGATCGTAGAATGGTGGGGCGTTCTACAGAGGTATTCATTGGAGTTTCTCCTAATTGTTTATAGAAAATTATTTTGATATTTTTTAATCAATACGAAGGTTGTCTATTTTTTTCTTTTTTTGATTTTTTTACCAAGAATAATGGTCCATAAAGCTAAAGTTAAAGCAGCAACACCGATAACCTCTGATTTACTGTCTTGATTAATTTCAGGTTTTTCAAGACGTTTGCCACTTAAATCCCAAATAAAATGACGAATACCGCCAATAAAATGGAGAAAGAATGCTGATGAAAAACCAAATAAAATAATTTGTCCTAGAAAACTTCCTGTAAATTTTTGAGTTTTTTGAAAAGATTTTGGTCCTTTTGCGGCTGAAACCAGCCAGGCAACCATTAATGCACTTCCTGCGGAAAGTGCACCGCCTGTAATGCGGTTACTGATTGACAAGACCATTGATAAAATGGGTTTGTAAACTTGTAAATGGGGCGACATTGGTCGGTTTCGATATGATCCGTCACTTTTGTAACCTACATAAAAAGTTTTGCGTATATCCGACATTCTTGATTTCCTAATTAATCCTTATAACACGGCTGATACCGATTTAAGTTAATTGCACTTTATACCCCACTAAAAGATTGATCCAGTCAATTTTTGGACATTCAATTGATTGTGTATGAAGTATTCGGGGTCTTTGTTATTTGATGACTAAACAGTTTTTTGTTTTATTTTTAAAGTAACAATAAGAATATGATAATAACAATTTTCAGGATAATAAAATAAATATCAAATTAATTTGTATAAATTGGATTAATGGCTATAGAAACGTGAAATTGGTAATCATTAATTTATTTATGTTTTTAATTTCGATACCAACAAATCATATCAATTTTATGATCTGTTGGTTAAAAATTACCGTTTAGAAATTAGATTCATTTCTATTAATTTTTCGGCAATCTGTACTGTATTCAATGCTGCACCCTTACGTAAATTGTCGGAAACGCACCATAGTCCTAAGCCATTTGGAACTGTTGGATCGATACGGAGTCGTGAAACATAGGAGGCATCTTCTCCTGCCGCCTCAATCTGGGTAATATAGCCGCCATCTTCCTGTTTATCGAATAGAATGACACCTTCAGCGTTGCGTAAGGCTTTTTGTGCCTTGGCAAGATCAACGGGGCGTTCACATTCAATGGTAATTGCTTCGCCATGTCCAATAAAAACAGGAACCCGAACACAGGTTGCAAAAACATTGATATCTGGATCAAGAATTTTTTTGGTTTCCACATTCATTTTCCATTCTTCTTTTGTCGATCCGTCTGGCATGAATTTATCAATATGAGGTATACAGTTAAAGGCAATTTGCTTGGTAAAATTGTTTATTGAAATGGAATCCCCAACCAATGATGATTTGGTTTGGATATATAATTCGTCCATTCCTTTTTTGCCTGCCCCGCCTGTGGCTTGATATGTCGAAACAACAATTCTTTTAATTTTGAACAGGTCGTGCAAAGGTTTTAAGGCAACAACCATCTGAATGGTTGAACAGTTTGGATTTGCAACAATATTCCGCTTGATTTTCTTTAAATCTTCCGGATTAACCTCTGGAACCACTAATGGAACATCAGGTTCCATACGGAAATGGGAAGTATTGTCAATCACGATGCAGCCTGCCTTGGCTGCTTTGGGTGAATAGACGGATGATACGGATGCGCCAGGAGAGGATAAAGCGATATCCCATCCTTTAAAATCAAAGGTTTCAAGATTTTGGACTTTTAGAATTCTTTTGTCACCAAAGGATATTTCTTTTCCTGCCGAACGTGGAGAAGCCAAGGCAACAATTTCCTTAATTGGAAAATCACGTTCCGCCAGAATTTTTAAGATTTCTCTACCTACCGCCCCTGTTGCTCCAATAACGGCTATGCGATATCCCATAGTATATAATCCTTAGATAATAAAGTTTAATAAATTTTAAAGAAGTCTTTAGAAACCAGCCAAATATTTTAACTCTTTTATTATTTATGTAAATAAATTTTATCAAAATTGTTTGAAAATAAAGAAAATTATTAGGAAAAAAAAAGAAGCTATGTTCTTCTTAGAAATAATTTAAAAGGTCTTTAATACTAATTGTTAACCAGGTTTTTATTATTTATGAGTCGTTTAAATGTGTTGTATGCACAAAAAGTAAAGAATGGTGAGCTTAAACCAGACAAGGCACAGGAACAAATTGCAGATCGACTGGATCATCTTTGTGTTGAATTGTCTGATTATGTGCCAGAACAGACTAACGTTGGCGGGCTTTTGAATTCATTTAAAAAATTGTGGAAAAAGCCTATTGTAAAACCCAAGGGTATATATCTTGTAGGGCCTGTTGGTAGAGGTAAATCAATGTTGATGGATTTATTTTACAGTCAGGCCCCTGTTGAAAAAAAGATGAGAACACATTTTCATGTTTTCATGCAGGAAGTGCATAAGAAATTTCATGCGTTGGAAATACAGTATCCAAAGGGTGAGGACCCCATTCCAAAACTGGCTGAGGAAATTGTCGAAAAGACATGGTTGCTTTGTTTCGATGAATTTCAAGTCAATGATATAGCTGATGCAATGATATTGGGACGACTGTTTGAATATCTTTTTAAATTAGGAGTTATCATTGTTGCCACTTCGAATGTTCATATCAGGGATTTATTTCAAAACAGACCGGGAGCTGATGCTTTCAAGCCGTTTATTGCTTTATTATCACAAAATATGATTGAACTTGAATTATGTTCGGCACATGACTATCGATTGGGTCGCAAGGAAATTGAAACCAAATGGTTGATCGGCTGTAATCCGGAAAACCATGCTGTTCTAGATAAAGTATTCCTACAGGAATCAGGTGGCAAAGAGGGCGAAAAGACAATCTTAACCGTTATGGGACGTCAATTTATTATACCTTGCGCAGCAGGAAAGGTGGCCCGGTTTCAATTTGAACAATTATGTGATGCGGCACTGGGAGCTGGTGATTATTTGGTTTTGGCTCAAAAATATGAAGTGTTGATTATTGATAACATACCGATATTTAACCCTGAAAATATGAATGTAATTGAACGGTTTACCACTTTGATTGATGTATTGTACGAACGGCATACAATTCTCTATGCATCTGCGGAGACGGATTGGGAGCATATTTATCCTGAGGAAAATAGGGCGGCTTTTTTTGAGCGTACTGTTTCACGTTTGTATGAAATGCAAAGTCTAGATTGGACAAAATAGGCATTCGAGAGTAAAGGTTTTCTGACATTTGTTAAAGAAAAATTGAAGTGGCTTATAGGTGCACTTGTTATATTAATAGGTAAATTAAACTCTGAATAGTGAGTTTTTAGTAGAAATAATTAAGGGGAAATATTATGGCGATTGCTGATCAAATTGCCAGTGTATTCAGTGGATCGAATGCTGCGTATCTTGCGGAATTATATGCAAAGTGGAGGCAGGACGCTAATAGTGTTGACCCGTCATTTGCACAGATTTTTTCTGCGATGAATGATGATAAGACAGTTGTAATGGATGATGTAAGGGGACCTTCATGGGCCCCTCGCAAACCTGTAAAAATTGAATTGGAGCCCGATGACAAGCCCGCTTTGACGAAAGAGGGAAAAGTAACGGCCAAACAACTTTATCAGGCCGCGAATGACAGTCTGCGAGCCGTAGAGCTTATAAATGCGTATCGAAGCTTTGGTCATTTTAATGCTGTATTGGATCCCTTGTCCATTCATAAGCCTACAGAGTGCAAGGAATTAAATCCTGAAACTTATGGATTTAAAAAAGAGGATTTGGATCGCCCAGTTTTTATGGGAGATGTTACTAAGAATTTCCTTCCAGGTGAAATTCATACTCTTGGTGAAGTCATTCCTGTATTAAGGCGGATTTATTGCAGTTCAATTGCCTGGGAATATACATATCTGCAAAATAGTGAACAACAGCAATGGTTTCGTGAAAAGGTTGAAAGCCAGAAAAACCATGTGCTGAATGCGGATGATAAGAAAACAATCTTACAGGAACTTGCAGAGGCTGTAGGGTTTGAAACTTTTTGTCAAAAACGTTACGTTGGTGTAAAGCGGTTTGGATTGGATGGCGGGGAATCACTTATTCCTGCCTTACGTACCCTTATTCGACATGCAGTAGCAAATTATGATATTCAATCTGTGGCGATGGGCATGGCACATCGTGGACGTTTAAATGTTTTAACCAATATCGTTGGCAAGTCTTTTCCTGCCTTATTTAGTGAATTTGCAGGAAAATCTTATAAATCTGACGATATTCCTGGTGTTGGAGATGTGAAATACCATCTTGGATATCGAAAACAGGTTCAAATGAATGGAAAGGATGTCGATCTTGTCCTGGAATTTAACCCGTCCCATCTTGAGGCGGCTGATCCTGTTGTAGAGGGAAGGGTTCGTGCCATGCAAGATGCTAATGGTCAGAAACATCTGGCTGTTTTAATGCATGGTGATGCTGCCTTTGCCGGACAGGGTGTGGTTTATGAAAATTTTGCCATGTCCAGGCTTCCCGGATATAAAACAAACGGGACAATTCACGTTGTTACAAATAACCAGATTGGATTTACCACATCTACAGAATATGGACATTCTGGATATTATTGTACGGATGTCGCTAAAGTTGCTAAAGCTCCCGTCATTCATGTCAACGGGGATGATCCTGAGGCTGTTGTTTCAGTCATGCGGCTTGCCGTTGATTATCGGGAACGTTTTGCAACAGATATCGTTGTTGACATTGTCTGTTATCGTCGATTTGGACATAATGAAACGGATGAACCGACATTTACCCAGCCAATCATGTATCAGGCTGTTCATAAACATAAGGATATTTATCAGCTTTATGCAGCGAAATTACAAGATGAAGGAGTGATTTCTGCTGTAGAAACGGAAAAATATTGGTCTGATTTCCAGAATTATTTACAAAAATCCTATGAAGAGGCTGATAATTATCATCCCGGAACTCCAGAATGGTTAAAAGGTGACTGGAAAAAAATGCAATGGCGTGGAAAAAATCGTAAAGATTTTTCCACTGCAGTTTCAATTGATGATTTAAAGCGGATTGGTAAAGCGATTAGCTCATACCAAACAGGGTTTAATTGCCATCCGAAATTGGTTCGTCAACTTGAAGCTAAGGCCAAAATGTTTGAAACAGGAAAAGGGTTTGACTGGGCGACTGGTGAAGCCTTGGCCTTTGGTAGCCTTTTATTGGAGGGGCATCCGGTTCGTCTTTCCGGCGAAGACTGTCAACGGGGTACATTCAGTCATCGTAATGCAATGCTGTTTGATCAGAAGACGCAGCAACCTTATATTCCTTTAAATCATATTGCCACTGATCAAGCGAAATTGGACATCTATAATTCATTGCTGTCTGAATTTGCGGTTCTGGGATTTGAATACGGTTATTCTTGTGAAAATGCAAATGCCTTGGTCTTGTGGGAGGCGCAATTCGGTGATTTTGCCAATGGCGCACAGATTATCATTGACCAGTTTGTTTCGGCTGCTGAAAGTAAATGGCTCCAGCAATCGGGGTTGGTGCTTTTATTGCCACATGCCCAGGAAGGACAAGGGGCCGAACATTCATCTGCCCGACTTGAACGTTACTTGCAGCTATGTGCAGAGGAAAATATGCAGGTTTGTAATTTTACAACTCCCGCAAACTATTTTCATGCCTTGCGTCGGCAGTTGAAACGGAATTATCGTCAACCGTTGGTTGTCATGTCCCCGAAATCTTTATTAAGACATCCTCTTGCACAATCAACATTGGCAGAATTTGCGGATAAAACAGAATTTTTACAAGTTATTGATGAAATAGATGCCTCTGTAAATCGTCAAAAAGTCAAACGAGTTGTATTCTGTTCAGGTAAGGTTTATTACGATTTGTTGACAGCTCGTCGTGAAGCCAAGAAAAATGATGTGGCTTTGGTTCGTGTCGAACAATTATATCCATTCCCAATCGATATTGTTAAGAAATTGATACAATCATATTCTGGGGCACAGGAATTTGTATGGTGCCAGGAAGAACCTCAGAACATGGGGGCATGGCAGTTTATTTCTGGTAAGATTGAAGCGATTGTGCAAACGGTTAAAAATAGTCCAATCAAAATTGAATATGCCGGGCGTACGGCTCAGGCAAGTCCTGCGGCAGGATTGATGTCTGTTTATAAGGCAGGTCAGGAACAATTGGTTAAACAAGCCTTGAATTTATAAGAACTATATTGAGAAATAATAAGATTTAATTAGGAAAAACAAATATGTCCATTGAAATTAAAGTACCGCAATTAGGCGAAAGTATCAGTACGGCCACTGTTGCCAGGTGGTTAAAAAAACCTGGTGAGGTTGTGAATATGGATGAAGCGATTGTAGAGCTTGAAACAGATAAGGTAAGTGTAGAGGTTCCTTCGCCTAAAACAGGTGTGATGGGTGCACAGCTGGTACAAGAAGGGCAGGAGGTCAGTGTTGGGACCTTATTGACTGTATTGGAGGATGGGGCTTCGGTTATTGAATCGGCTCAATCCAAAAGTGTGTCTGTACAGGATGCTAAACAGGAAGAACCCTCGGTTTCAGTGGCTGCTGGTAATAAGCCAGCTTCAATGCCGGCTGCCCGTAAAATGATGGAAGAAAAAAATATTACGGTTGATCAGGTGGCTGGTACGGGACGGGGTGGCCGGATTACACGGGATGATGTGGTACAATTTCTGGATCAAAAAGAAAATCCGGCCAAGGCATCTGGTCCTGTTGTACCCCGTCAGGATGATCCTCGTGAAGAGCGTGTCAAAATGACCCGGTTACGTCGTACGGTTGCACGTCGCCTTAAAGAAGCACAGGAAACAGCGGCAATGTTGACGACCTTTAATGAGGTTGACATGTCTGCCGTCATAAATATGCGGACCCTGTATAAGGAAGCCTTCAATAAGAAACATGAAGGTAGCCGTTTGGGATTTATGTCTTTTTTTGTAAAGGCAACTGTATCTGCCCTTCAGGAATATCCTGCAATCAATGCACAAATTGATGGTGAAGATATTATCTATCGTCATTTTGTGAATATGGGAATTGCGGTTGGTGGCCCAAATGGGCTGGTTGTTCCCGTGCTCAAAGATGCGGATCAAATGAGTTTTGCTCAGATTGAGGGGCAGATCATTGATTTTGCAAAACGTGCACGCAGTAATACGCTGAAATTAGCTGACCTTTCAGGGGGTACCTTCTCGATTACAAATGGGGGAATTTACGGTTCTCTGATGTCCACCCCAATTTTAAATATGCCGCAATCAGGAATTCTGGGGATGCACGCGATCAAAGAGCGTCCAGTTGCAGTCAATGGACAGGTTGTTATCCGTCCAATGATGTATCTTGCTCTTTCTTATGACCATCGTATCGTGGATGGTAAGGAAGCGGTCAGTTTCTTGGTTCATATCAAGGAACGTATTGAAAATCCAGAACGCTTGTTGTTGGATGTTTAAGGGGTCGTGTGAAATTTATTATAAAGGATAGGAAAGGTAAAAAACATGACCATAAATATTGTCGTACCTGTTTTGGGGGAAAGTATAACATCTGCTGTTGTTTCAAAATGGTTGAAACAGCCAGGAGATCAAGTTGCTGCGGATGAGGCGATTGTTGAGCTTGAAACGGATAAAGTAAATGTTGAAGTGCCGGCCCCTTCTGCGGGAATTGTCGGCAAACATGTTGTCGAAGCGGGCAGTGAGGTTTCAGTAGGTGCATTATTGGTGACATTGGAACCATTGGGGAAAGGTGAAACAGTCACAAGAAATGATACAAGAGTGTCATCTGTTTCGGGCTCAAATCCTGAACAAAAACCAGTTGACGCTTCCGCGCCAGCAAGTGAATATGATTATGATGTTCTTGTAATTGGTGCGGGACCAGGAGGATATGTTGCCGCCATTCGTGCCGCACAACTGGGCATGAAAGTCGCATGTGTAGAAAAACGGAAAACATTGGGTGGAACATGCTTGAATGTTGGCTGCATCCCTTCAAAAGCTTTACTATATGCTTCCGAGCAATATGAAGCTGCCCGACATCAATTTGAAAAATTGGGGGTTGTTGTTAAGAATGTCTCAGTTGATCTGAAAAAAATGCAGGAGCACAAACAGTCAGTCGTTGAGGCGAATGTTAATGGAATCGAGTTCTTATTCAAAAAGAATAAGGTAACGCGTATTGAGGGCGAGGCAACCATTGTTGCCGCAGGAAAAGTTTCCGTTAATGGGCAAGAGATTAGCGCGCGTTCCATTATCATTGCAACTGGCAGTGAGACGGCAGGATTGCCGGGAATTGAAATTGATGAAAAACAGGTTGTAAGTTCAACAGGAGCCTTGGCTCTTTCTGAAATACCTCGTCATATGGTCGTTATTGGTGGTGGTGTGATCGGGGTTGAACTTGGAAGTGTTTGGAAACGTTTAGGTGCCAGGGTTACTGTGGTTGAATACTTTGATCGGTTGGTGCCTGGTTTTGATCAGGAAATTTCATCTACATTAGCCCGTCTTTTGATCAAGCAAGGTTTTGAACTGAAACTGTCTCATAAAGTTAGTAAAATTGACAAGATGAATGGACAGCTTAAGATCGCAATTGAAGCCGCTCAAGGAGGGAATCAGGAAACTCTTGAGGCAGATGTAGTCTTGATGGCAGTTGGTCGCCGTCCTGTAACTGCAGGTCTGGGACTAGATAAAATTGGTGTGGAATTGGATGAAAGGGGAAGAATTAAAACAGACGCTCAATTCCAAACCAATATTCCGGGTATTTATGCGATTGGAGACGTGATAGCTGGTCCAATGTTGGCGCATAAAGCAGAAGAGGATGGTGTGGCAGCTATAGAATTTATTGCAGGTAAAAAGCCGCATGTTGATTACAACCTTGTTCCAGGTGTTGTTTATACAGAACCTGAGGTTGCCATGGTTGGTAAAACAGAAGAAGTATTGAAAAAAGAAAATGTAGCCTATACGGTTGGCAAATTTCCATTCAGCGCTAATGGTCGTGCCCGTGCAATGGGTAAAACAGACGGTTTTGTAAAAATTCTGGCCGATAAACATACCAACAGAATTTTGGGTGTTCATATGATTGGTCCAAATTGCAGTGAAATGATTGCAGAAGCTGTATTGGCAATGGCTTTTGGTGCTTCTGCCGAAGATATTGCCTTGACTTGTCATGCACATCCTACCTTGTCCGAAGCGGTTAAAGAGGCGGCCTTGGCAACACAGAACCAGGCAATCCATATGTAAACTAAATTATTCTGTTTTTATTTGTAAAATATTATATATAATTAATGAATAATTGTAATATTTTACATAATAAGGAGAGAGGATGAAGCTTTATCGATTAAGGGTTTGCATATTATTGTGCTCTTTAATCTTTATTATGCAGCCTTTTGCTAAAACATCTCTCTCCTCTTTCAATGTTACTGATCAATTGAACTCTTTAAGACGACATTATTATTGTCCAATTGATGATCGTGATTTTTCTCCAATTATATATGACTGTTTTTCAAGTCTGACAGAAAATCAATGTCATATTGATTATACTCAGTTTGAAAATAAATTCTCGATCTTTGGTAATAATCATTTTGTCACTTTATCTCCTTTACCAGTCCTTGCGCCGGAAAAGGCCTATTTAGAGGCCAGAAGGCTTCAGCGTTTATTAAGCAAGAATGTTCCCCGTGCACGAATTTATAGCAATAAACAAAATATGGAATGGATTAGACTGGCTAAAAAAGAAGTTGAAAAATCAGGTATTCTCTTGAAACGGGCGCAGATTTTAGTTGTGGTTGATCGCAATCCCAAGGTTCAAGCTTTATGTTTTGTGCTGGCGTTTCCTCAAGGCACGGATAAATGGATGGCATTTGGGGGAGGACATGTATCTACAGGAAAAAAAGGACGTAAATTATATTATGTCACACCGACAGGTGTATTCATGAATACTACGGAAAGGTTGGGATATCGCGCGTTGGGTACCAAGAATAAATTAGGGATTCGTGGTAACGGAACGAAAGGAATGCGAGTATGGGATTTTGGTTGGCAATGGGCCGAAAAAGGGTGGTTGCCTAATCATGTAAAAGGTCAGATTCGGTTGGAAATGCATGCAACAGATCCTGTATATTTGGAACCAAGACTGGGCAATTCTGCATCTGAAGGATGCGTTCGTATTTCTGCCCATATGAACCGTTTTATAGATCATTATGGTATCATAGATGTTTTATATGAGCAGGCCGCAAAACAGAATAAACGGTTTGAAGCTATTTTATCTAGAAATCGCCAGGTTACACCAATTGCTGGTGACCTGTTGGTTGTTGTTGATTCTTCAGAGAAAATTAAATGATAATTTCAAATAAAGAACTGGTAATTTGGTAAAGGGTTGGTTAACTAATATGGAATCATTTTCAATTTTCGATTTCAAGATAAGGAAAGTCTATGAATATTACTGAAAAAGAAGGCAAGTTATTACAGTCATATTTACAGAAAAAATTAGGAAATAACAATTTGAAGGTTATTTTGCCTAAACGTCAGGGACAGCCTGTTGAATTATGTATTCAAGAGGGAAAAACACTTGAGTCAATTGGAACAGTTTATCGTGATGAGGATGAAGGTGAAATTTCTTATGCGATCTCAATGACAATATTAGAAGAAGATCTTGTATAATCAGAACTAGTCTATTTATTCTGTTGGAAAAGTTGGGCAATAACCTGATCAGGTAAAGATATGTTTGTAATTTTCCAACGCCATCTTTGTAATTTCATTGTCAGGCTTAAGGGTGGCATGTTTTCACCAGGAATTATAATTCTTGCGTGCATTGTAAAAGGCGAAGAAAAATAGATATGGCTCGACATATAAATTTGTAATGCATTCTTCTTATTTTTCAAAGAAGAGGATGATGGCAATGTAGGCGGGGATATATAATCAAGTAAAACATGTAAACTATTGTGATTGATATGATGATCAATAGCATTACTTACCGCTTCAGTCGCAAAAGACGTTCCAAAATCCGGTAATTCATCTAGGTCTTCTTTTGAAGGGCCGTGAAAATCCTGAGTGAGATATTTTTTTAAGTGATCTTGAATAGAATGCCAGTTCAAACTTTTGGTTAGATATTTAGTATCGTGGGTCTGTATCGCCTTAGAAATTGACCATAGGGTCAAATACGGATAGGCAATGTATATCGTACATAATACAATTATAACCATTAACCATTTCATATATAAAAACAGATTTTTTCTATATTTTTTTTGGGATATGTATAAAAAAGTCATATTCTTGTTATTTAACCTGTTTGAATAAGATTTATGGTAATATGTCTCTTGCCTTTTTAAAAGAAGGCATTGATATTATAACATAATTATTATTTTATATTATAGTAACGATTTGATCCCTTGATTTATATTTGAAAGACAAGATAAAATGCAATGCGGTTTTTTAGATCATCTTATTAAAAAAAGCTTAAATTGTTTTTTATACATTTCATTTTTTATATCAATATTTTGTTTAAATATTTTATGTTTTTCCACGACCGCTTTTACTCAGGAAAAAAATCAGCATAAACAGCTTGTTCATAAAAAAAGTATCAGGAAAAAAAGCCCCCCAGTTTCTCACAAGAAAAAAAAGGTTCATATACAGGAAAACTCTCAGACTCAATCTGTGAATAATAATGAGGGGGGGGGCACAGCTGCAGCTGGAACAGCAGTGGGAGTCGCAACCGCTTCAGCGGCCGCAATCCCTGCTGCAAGCAGCATTCCTTCTCAGGAACCAGAAAAGGGTTCTGTAACAGGTTTGCCTATTCCTCATTTTCTTTCTTTACGTGCGGATGTGGTGAACATGCGAGCAGGTCCTGGAACCCGTTATCCTATTATCATGATTTATCACAGACGTCATATGCCAGTAAAAATTCTTAGGGAATTTGATGTCTGGCGTCTTATTGAGGACGTGGATGGACAAAAAGGATGGATCCAGCAGGCTATTTTATCCAGAGAGCGTTTTTTCATTACAACTGGAATGCCGCTCAGTATCATGGATGATAAAGATAAATTACAAGATGAAACAAAAGAGAAATCAGAAGTAAAAAGCACAGACAGCTATATTTCAGAATATGTATCCAAAACACAAAATTCCCAATTATCGGGTCAGGGTGTTATTGTAAGGACTGTTCCACAAGAGTCGGCTGATCCAGTTGCGATTTTGAAACCCGGAGTTGTTGGAAGTATAAAAGAATGCCAACCCAACGCCAGTTGGTGTAAAGTTAAAATTAATACCTATATAGGATGGATACCAAGATCAAATATCTGGGGCTTGCTTCCCCAGGAAATTATCCAACCTCATTAATTTTCTTATTGAATAATGATATATAGGAATAAAGAATTCAAATTTGATACGTTTGAATTCACAATTAAAAATGTAAGGAACTAATATTATGAAAGATAAATCATTAATCTTAAGAGATCGTCGGGCAAAAATTGTATCAACTTTGGGACCTGCTTCCTCAACAAAAGAAATGATCAAGGCTTTATTTTTGGCCGGGGTTGATGTTTTTCGTTTGAATTTTTCCCATGGTACACATGAGGATCATGCAGAACGATATCGTATTATCCGTGAAATCGAAGAGGAAACAGGTAAGGTTATTGGTATTTTGGCCGATATTCAGGGACCTAAACTGCGCGTAGGGAATTTTGTAAATGGTAAGGTTACTCTAAAAAATGGAGCAATTTTTCGTTTAGATTTAGATCCGGCATTAGGTGATGAACATCGTGTCTGTTTACCTCACAAAGAGATTATCCAAAGTGCAAAGCCAGGGGCAAGATTATTGCTTGATGACGGTAAGTTACGTTTAACGGTTCGGAATGTTGGTGCAGATTATTTGGAAACCGAAGTTACCGTCGGCGGTGTTTTATCTGATCATAAAGGTGTGAATGTTCCTGATATGGTTTTGCCCATTCCAGCATTGACAGAAAAAGATCATAAAGATTTACGTTTTGCATTGGATCTGGGTGTTGATTTTATTGGGCTTTCCTTTGTTCAGCGTCCAGAGGATGTTCAGGAAGCCAAGGCTATTTCCAATGGTAGAGCCTGGATTATTACCAAAATGGAAAAACCACAAGCAATTGAAAATCTTGATTCAATTCTTGAAGTTACGGATGGTGTAATGGTTGCCCGTGGTGATCTTGGTGTTGAAATGCCTCCTGAAGAGGTGCCCCTGGTTCAAATTCAGATTATTCGCAAGGCACGCAGTCTTGGTAAACCAGTGATTGTGGCCACTCAGATGTTGGAAAGCATGATTTCATCACCAACACCTACCCGTGCTGAAGCTTCTGATGTTGCAACTGCTGTATTGGAGGGCGCTGATGCGGTCATGTTGTCTGCTGAAAGTGCGGCAGGTCAATATCCGAAAGAAGCAGTTTCCATTATGAACCGTATTATTACACGGGTTGAAAAAGATAAAGAGTGGACAAAATTAATGGAAGCCACGCGTGAACAGCCTCAACGTAATATTGCTGATGCTATTGTTGCTGCTGCCCAGAAAATTTGTGCGACTTTGTCTGCACCCGCTGTTGTTGCCTATACGCATAAGGGAACAACTGCCCTGCGCATGTCGAGAGAACGTCCAAACAGTATGATTTTCAGTCTAACGCCAAGTGTTGAAGTGGCTCGTAGATTGGCATTGGTTTGGGGTATTCATCCATGTACAACAAATGAGGCTTGTATACCTTCTTGTACTGTTGAACATATTGTTGATGAAGCCCGTAAAACGACGCAAGAACACAATATTGTCAAAAAGGGCGACCAAATTGTTGTTGTTGCTGGTGTTCCTTTTGGTCAGACAGGCAGCACGAATTTGATTCGTGTTACGGAAATCAACTAGTATTTTAATAAAAATAAAATAATTCCATTTTTTAATACGGGAATTTCTTTTCTCGTATTTTTTTTATTGTTTCAATTTGATCGGCAAGAAGAGAATATGTTATCGGTTGTCGAATAATAAAATTTTTCTCGTCTGTAAAATTAGATAAATTTACAAAGTTCTTTTCATAACCGGTAATGAAAAGAATTAGTAGATCTGGATAATTGTTGTGAAGTGTTGAAATTATATTTTGATTGTTGAATTGCTGTAATATCCTGGTATCAATAGTGATAAAATCGAAATTTGAGCTATTGTTTAGTAATGTTGTCGCCTCTGGATAAGTTTTAACCATGGTCGCTATATAACCAAGATCTTCAAATGCCTCGCCTAAAAGTGTACGAAGATGGTAATCTTGTGAAATAATTAATGTTTTATAGCATAATTGCCGGGTATCATTTGTGAAAAAATTTTCCACAACCAAAGGGCGTCGATATCGTGGAAGATATAAATCAATAATAGTGCCTTCCATATACCTGGAATGCAGCTTTAAGTATCCGCGTGACTGTCTGGTAAAACCATAAGCCATTGAAAGGCCGAGTCCGGCTCTTTTTCCCAAGGGTTTGGTTGTAAAAAAGGGATCTGTAACACGGTCAATATATTCAGGCTTGATGCCTTTACCATTATCCTTTATACTTATTTTTACGTAGTCATCAGGTTTAATGGAAAGCTGATTGGCAAGAGTATGGTCAATAGATGAATTTTTACTGGATATATTTATTCTTCCTGTCAGGGATTGTATCGCTTCACAAGCATTTGTAAAAATATTGATCAGTGCGGTTTTAAATTGTTCTGGATCGCAAAAAACAGGCCAAATATCTTGACTCAAAGAACAATCAAGAAAAATGGTTTTATCTGAATTCTTATGAAGTATGTTTTGAAAAACATCAGTCAGAATTTGAATGATGTGATTGGGGTTCGTAACGTGCGGAATGAGAGTTTGCCTTCTTGAGAAGGAAAGAAGCTGATTTGTAATGACTGAGGCTTGGGATGCCGCTTGTTGGGCAGCATTGATATAAGTGGGTAATTTTTCCAGTTTTTTTTGTTGAATTCTCAATTCCATTAATTCCAGATTTCCAATTATTCCACCAAGTAGAGTGTTGAAATCATGAGCTATGCCACCGATTAAATGCTCGATTGATTCTGTTTCTGGTTTTTTGTGATCAGTTATATTTGTAATGATTCCAAGGATACCGCTTATTTTATTATGTTCATTATGAACAGGATTAAAGGTAATGGTAATTTTTTGTAAGGGATGAGAGGATGAATTTTTGGCGTGCTGCTGTTGAAATGTGTAACTGAAGGATTCTCCTTGATAAACAAGTTTGATGATTTTATTGAAATTCTTGTTCTGTTCTGGCCAAACCTCCAGTAGAGGACGCCCTAAAAGGGCAGGATGTTTAAAATCAATAAAGGGAATGTAGGCTTCATTATAAAACGTGATATATTTTTCTCCCCAAAAAAGAATCATGGGAAGTGAAGAATTCATTAACAGGGAAATTGTTGTATGTAATGTGGACGGCCAATTTTTTTGTTCTCCCAGCGTTGTGTGTTTCCATTCAAATGTATTCATCAGTTTTTGAATCGATGGGAGTTTTGATGGCAATACGTTCATTTTATGATTATCTTATTTTAGGGTGCTGAGGAAAAAGCCGATAAATTAAAATAAGATATCTTAATGAATAAGACCAATAAAATGATTATGCTTGCTTATTATTGATAAGGGATTTACGAATTTCCCGTCCTTTTTTAATTGTTTTTACAATATAGTCCTCATCTTGCCAGCGAATCGCTTTTGCCATTGCCTGGGCATCTTCGGTAAAGCGAGCCAGCATTTCCAGAATGGCTTCACGGTTATTGAGAAAAATATCCTTCCACATAATTGGATCAGATGCTGCAATCCGTGTAAAATCCCTAAATCCGGACGCCGCGTAATCCAATACCTCGGAACGTGTTTCATCGGCCAGACTATCTGCTGTATTGCAGATAGTAAAGGCAAGTAGATGTGGCAAATGACTTACAATTGCGCAGATTTTATCATGATGTCTTATATCAAGAATGCGCGTATTCGCCCCCATGGCCTGCCAGAATCGCTCGATCTTATAAACGCTTTCTTTTCCGGTTGAGGTGGTGGGCGTTATCAGGCACCAACGATTTTCAAACAGAGATTCAAAACCAGCATCAGGACCGGAAAATTCTGTTCCGGCCATGGGATGTGCTGGAACAAAGGAAATATCAGAAGTTAGATAGGGAGTAATGGCGGCGATGACAGAAGCCTTGGTGGATCCTGTATCGGTAAGAATGGCTCCTTTTTTCATATGTGGAATAATTTGTTTGGCAACTTCTTGCATGGCACCAACAGGTATTGCGAGGATGACGCAATCTGCATTTTTAACTGACTCAACAGGGTCTGAACTGACTTTGTTGGCGATTTTTAATTTCTTAACGCGATGACAAACTTCAGGGTGATTATCAACAGCAACCGTATATTCTGAAATAGTGGGATCTTTTTGAATGCGTCGAAGAATTGAAGAACCGATTAATCCCGGGCCAATGACGGTGATATTTTTAAAAATTGGAATTGATGTAATTTTATTGGTCATAATGTTAATTTGTTTACTTGAAATTATTCAGAAGAGGGATCAACAATTTTTTTTATTTTTTGAATATTTATTCAAATAATGAATTTCAGTAATTTGCCATAATAGAAGGGTTGGCACCCCAATTAAAATATCTCTGGCCCTGCGCAAGAGAGAGAGGCTGAAGGATAAATGGGGATCAATGCCAAATATACTGCCTAAAAGAACGTATGCGCCTTCTTGTATACCAACACTAGCGGGAACAAGAAACCCGATGGAAAGGGCAACACATACAAAAGCCTCGATAATAACGGCCTCCTGAATGTTGATTGAAGCTCCCAGGAATTTATAACAAAGCCATGTTCCAACTGCACCAGCCAACCAGCCTATTAAATGGATAATACAGCTTAACAGAACATTTTTTGGATTCGACCAGATTTGATTGATTGAATTTTGAAAGGAATCTGCATTGGCATTAACTTGATCCTCCCATTGTTGGGCAATATTTTTGCTGAGAAAATTGACAAGTTTTTTAATTAAGGCGCTTCCTTGTCGTTGGGACCAAATAAGGGAAATGCTGCCTATCAACAGAAAAAAAATTCCAATGATGATAAACCATTTAAGATTGAGTTTGGTGCCGGGAACGGTAATATTTTGTAAGGTCTCATGATATTGTCCAATTATCAGGAAGCATATGCCAACAATGATAAAAACAATTTGTCCAAGTGTCTCGGTGGTAATATCAACGATATTCGAGCTGACGGCATGGGCAATTGAAAGATCTTTAGGGTTTTTAATATAACGGTAACCTTTAAAACATACGGCGCGGATACTTAAAAGAATTCCGCCGACTTGTGAAAAAGGTAGACAGGTTGCCGCAGATTCCCGTAAGAAACGGGCCCATATCAAGCGCAGCATGCCTATATCAGGACAGATGACATGCCAGGCATAACTTAGTAAAAGAATGACAATAACCTGCCATGAAGAAAGAATGAGTAATCCTTTTATTCCCACCGAGGAAAAAGATTGAACAATACTGTCCATACCAACCCAGACAGCTCCGCCAATGAGAAGGGTAAGTCCGAGAAAGAACAAAATAATTGAGATTTTTTTCAAAACAAACCGTATGTTATTTTATTAGAAAGTTATTTTATATTATTAAATTATTTGCATACTAGTTAGAAATAGAGCTAATTACAATACACGTTCCTACGTATCTTAGTTATTGATTTGCAAAACTTAAAAAATATAAACATGATGAATGAGGTCGAGATGGTCGCGCCAACGTTTGTGACAGGAGCAACAGGCTTTGTAGGTTCTGCCGTAGCCCGCAATTTAATTGCCCATGGACATCAACTTAAATTATTGGTTCGGGCGAATAGTAATCGTCAAAATGTGCAGGGATTAGAGGCTGAATTGGTCGAGGGGGATCTGGCTAATCCCAAAAGTTTTGCCGATGCGTTGCAAGGGTGTCGATATCTTTTTCATGTGGCAGCTGATTACCGGTTATGGGTACCGGATCCAAACAGAATGATGCATATTAATGTCGAAGGCACACGTCAGTTGATGCTGGCCGCAATGGAAGCCGGCATTGAAAAAATTGTTTACTGTTCTTCTGTGGCAGCCCTTGGATTGGTTGGGGACGGCAGTGTTGCTGATGAAACAACACCTGTTCATCATATAATTGGTGCTTATAAACAGTCCAAATATCAGGCTGAACAGGCTGTGTTGGAGCTTGTAAAAAACAAAAAATTGCCGGCGGTGATTGTTAATCCCTCTACCCCCATTGGTCCTGGCGATATAAAACCCACTCCTACGGGAAAAATGATTTTGGACTGTGCCTCTGGAAAAATGCCCGCTTATGTTGATACAGGCTTGAATATTGTGCATGTTGATGATGTTGCCAATGGGCATCGGTTGGCTTTGGAAAAAGGATGTATTGGTGAAAAATATATTTTAGGTGGTGAAAATATGTTATTACGGGAACTCTTTTCAATTGTCGCTGAAATTGCTGGTGTAAAACCTCCCTTAATAAGACTTAATCAGAAGGTTTTGTGGCCGGTAGCTGTTATTTCAGAGTGGTTGGCTCGTACATTCAATATAGAGCCACGGGTTACGCGTGAAATGCTGATGATGTCTTATAAAAAAATGTTTTTCTCTCCTGCCAAGGCAGAAAGGGAACTCGGTTATACATTCAGGCCTGCAAAAGAGGCCTTGAAAGATTCCCTGTTATGGTTTTGGAAGCAAGGATATCTTAAACAATAAAATAATTTAAAGACTTGAAATTTAAGATGAATATAAATGGTGCAATATTATGTTAGTATTGGCAGGTGTTTCTTTTGCAATCTGGATAGGATTGATTTTTTTTCATGGTCGTTTTTGGAGTAGGGGACCGATTTTATATCCTCTATCCCGGGAAGAGCAAAAGAAGCAGGATTGTTGGCCAGAATTGCATGTTATTGTCCCAGCGCGTGATGAGGCGGAAACAATCGAGAACGTCATTTTATCCTTGTTAAATCAGGATTATGCTGGACGGTATGATGTTACATTGGTTAATGATGGAAGTACTGATGGAACCGGAACACTGGTCAGGAAACTGAGGGAGACCTTGTCGGAAGATCAACGTGAAAAACTACAAATTGTTGATGCATCTTTTCGTCCCGATGGATGGAGTGGTAAATTGTGGGCCTTGTCACAAGGAATAACAAAAGTTACCCAACAGAGGTCAATGAAAAATTCTTTTTTCTTTTTTACTGATGCCGATATTTTTCATGAACCGACTCATCTTTCCTCTTTGGTAAATAAGGCTTTACGAGATAATTTGAATTTAGTATCCGAAATGGTAAAGCTTCGTTGTGAAAGTTTTTTTGAAAAAGCCTTGATTCCTGCCTTTATTTTTTTCTTTTGTATGCTTTATCCCTTTTCAAGGGTGAATAAAGCTTCGAGCACTGTTGCGGCAGGGGCAGGCGGAACAGTTTTGATTCGAAAAGAGGCCTTGGATCGGATTGGTGGTATTGCAGCGTTAAAAGATGCATTGATTGATGATGTAACCTTGGCGTCTTTGGTTAAAAGAAATTGCGGAAAAATTTATCTGGGACATAGTTCTCAAGCTGTTTCATTAAGGCCTTATGAATCTGTTGAATCCATTTGGAACATGATTGCACGTTCTGCTTATGTTCAGTTGAATTATTCATTGGTTTGGTTAATAGTAACCATTATCTTGATGACGCTGATTTGGTTCACGCCTTTTATACAGGTTGCTTTTTCCCAGGGGCGTGTGCAGCAACTGGCATTTATCACCTATATGATGTCAATTTTGTCATTTGTTCCGACCTTATCTCGTTTTCAAATTTCCTATTTATGGATTTTGGTTTTACCATTTATTGCTTTGTTCTATTTGTTTGCGACAATTGGTTCAGCAATTAATTATTACCGGGGGAAGGGAATGGTCTGGAAAGGCAGGGCTTATACAGACAATTCCGGTACAGCTCATGAACAGGAAACCGGTATGGGTTTAGGAGATCTGGTTTCAGTACGGAATGGGCACAAAAATGCAAAACAGAAGGATTAATTTATGCGTTCAGTGAATAATCATTGTGATCTGTATGATTTTTCAATTTGGGGGAATGAAGATGTTTCTTCTGGCAAGGGGGCAAAAGATGAGAATTTTCCTGTAGGATCTTTATTGATTAGCCGTAAATTGAGACCTCATGTACAGGCATATTATAATTTCGCAAGGGTTATTGATGATATCGCTGATTCCGAAATGTTAAGTTCGGAAGAAAAAGTTAAACGATTGAATGGAATGCAGGCTGTTTTATGTGATGATGTGCCGGCACCCGATCGGGCTGATGTCCAGTCTGCAAGATATTTACGTAACAGTTTGTTGGAAACGGGTGTATCTTTTGACACTGCAACGGATTTATTGATTGCATTTCGTCAGGATGCAGTAAAAAATAGGTATGAAACTTTTGCCGAGCTTCTCGAATATTGTCGATATTCTGCCAATCCTGTTGGTCATTATCTACTTGATCTTCATAAGGAAAATGCTGATACAAGGCCAGCTGCAGATGCGTTATGCACCTCTTTACAAATTCTTAATCATTTGCAGGATTGTAGGGCTGACCTCATTCGTCTTGATCGCTGTTATATCCCGTTGGATATGCTGCGTGCAGAAAATGTTGATGTGCAGGCGGTTAAAGACGAGGGAACAATAAGCGGATTAAGGAATGTATTTGATTATATTCTTGACTATATTGATGATTTAAACAGGGAAGCCGAACAATTAATACGATTGACGTCCAATCGACGGTTAAGAATGGAAAGTTCTGTAATTCTTACGCTTGCATGTTCCTTGACTGAGCATTTGAGAAAAGAGGATCCATTGGCAACAAGAGTGAAACTGAATTATAAGGATGCGATCAAGGCTGTTCTATATGCTTGTCCACATATTTTAAGATAATAGTCCTGAAAAAGATAAATTATTGATATAGGGTAATAGATTATCCTATTATTTAATTTGCTAATTTTTGTTTTCTTGCTTAAAACTGTCTTAATTTATTTTTAACTATGGAAAGGTCCGATCAAATTATGCAAAAGCCACTAGCTGAAACTGCACAGATAATGGGATGTAGCGAGCTTGATTTGATCTTTGTCGAGGCAATCGTTCGTCATGCCAAGACATCTTTTGCCGCAGGCATGAAAATGTTATCTCCTGAGCGTCGTTACGGTATGTTCGCTTTGTACAGTTTTTGTCGCATTGTTGACGATATTGCGGACGATATGGGTGAACCTGAGGTTAAACAGAAACAATTGCAGAAATGGCGCGATAAAATTGAGCTTCTGTATAATGGAAAGGCTGATGGTTCCGTTGAGAATGTGTTGCTGGGCTCAATTCAACAGTTCGGATTGAGGAAAGAAGATTTTCTTGCCATTATTGATGGTATGGAAATGGATGTATTAAATCCTGTTATTGCTCCTGATGAAGCCAATCTCGATTTGTATTGTGATCGGGTTGCTTCGGCAGTGGGTCGTTTGGCAATCCGGATTTTTGGGGATTCATCAGAAGCGGCTGAAAAAGTCGCTTATCATTTGGGCCGGGCACTACAGATAACAAATATTTTGCGCGATCTAGAGGAAGATATCGAACGAGGGCGCTTGTATTTACCGAAAGAATTGTTGGAACGTTTTCATATTTCCCTGATTCCTGAACGATGTATGCAGAATCCCTCAATTCAAGAAGTTTGCAATATTATGTCATATCGTGCCTTGGATCATTTTCATTCTGCTGCGAACTATATGAAACAATGTAAAGTTGATGCCATTCGGCCTGCAAAAATTATGGCAGCTACTTATCGCTTTTTATTGGGTAAACAAAAAAAATTGGGGTGGAAAAAACCTTTTAAAAGAGCATCCTTATCGACAGGGGAAAAAGTTATTGTTGGTATGGTTGGATTGATGATGGTATAGCGTTCAATAATATGGCAAAGAAACATATTCATATTATTGGTGGGGGGCTGGCTGGCTTGTCTGCCGCTGTCTTTTTATCTTCAAGGACAGATGCGCAAATCGCGCTTTATGAAGGAAGTCCAACATTTGGTGGGCGGGCCCGTTCTTTTTATGATTCAAAATTGGATCGTTTGATCGATAACGGTAATCATTTAATTCTTTCTGGAAATGATGCCGTTTTTGATTATTTGAACAAAATAGATTCCATGAATAGTCTGACCAGTTCAGGAATTCCCCTATTTCCCTTTTTTGATCTTGATGAAAACAAACATTGGGATGTTAGTTTATCAAATGGAAGATTCCCTTGGTGGCTATTTAGTAAAAACCGTCGGGTTCCAGGTTTTAAATTTCCAGAATTGATGGCTTTGTGGCATTTAATTAAGGCCAATCATAGTCAAACTGTTGCCGATTGTTTGGTAAATGGTGAATTTTCCCGCCGTCTTCTGAAACCGTTTGCCATTTCTGTTTTGAATACTTCTTGTGAGGTTGGTAGCGCAATTTTACTGGGTTCTGTTGTGCGTCAGTCTTTGCTAAAGGGAGGAAAGGCCTGTGTTCCCTATTTCCCAAGGGAGGGATTGTCAGAAACCTTTGTAAAACCGGCTTTATCTCTGATAAAATTGCAAGGGGGCAAAGTTCATGCGACATCCCGTCTTTCTGAATTGCATCGGAAAGACGGATATATTGATTATTTTACCGTGAATAATGAAAAAATAGAACTTAATTCAGAGGACCAGGTTATTCTTGCGGTTAATCCTTATACGGCAAGACAGGTTTTATCTCCGATTTTACCTGACATTCCCTTGCCAGATGAATTTGAAAGTATATTGAATCTTCATTATAAAGTTGATTTTGCCTTGCAAATGAAGGGGAGTGTCGAAAAGGCAAGGTTTATCGGTGTTATTGGTGGAATAAGTGAATGGATTTTTGTTAAAGACGGGGTGATTTCGGTAACTGTAAGTGCCGCCAATCGTTTTACGGGGTCCGATCCTGAAAATTTATCAAAATTAATTTGGCAGGAAATCAGGAAAACTCTTGAACCTTTCCTTTTTTCCCCTTTGCCTGAAGACGTGCCGTCCTATCGTCTGTTGTGGGAAAAAAGGGCCAGTTTTGCCGCAACGATAGAACAAAATAAACGTCGTCCTTCCTGTTATACGATATGTCCAAACCTGTTTTTGGCAGGAGACTGGACCGCTACAGGTCTTCCCTCAACAATTGAGGGGGCTATCCGTTCGGGATATAAGGCGGCTCAGGCGATTTTATAGCTTATAAACTCGGGATAATTAAGGTTAGATTTTTTATCAAAATTCAAATAGTAATGGTTTATTTATAATAAAATAAGGAAATATTCAATTATGCTAGATCATACTGGTGATTTGGGAAAGGGAATAGATAATGACGATTTGGACGCAGCAATTTCTCGAGCACAGCATGTACTAACTGAACATCAGAATGAAGATGGACATTGGGTATTTGAACTGGAGGCGGATGCAACTATCCCTGCTGAATATGTATTGTTGGAACATTTTCTGAATCGTATAGACCGGGATTTGGAAAATAAAATTGGCGTTTACTTGCGCCGTATCCAAGGGGATCATGGTGGATGGCCTCTTTATTATCAAGGAAAATTTGATCTTTCGGCTTCCGTAAAGGCTTATTTTGCTTTAAAGGCTATTGGGGATGATATTGATGCACCCCATATGAAACGTGCCAGAGAGGCCATTCTTGCGCATGGCGGTGCGGAAAGAACCAATGTTTTCACACGTATTCAAATGGCGTTGTTTGGTGAGGTTCCATGGCATGCCACTCCTGCAATGCCGATTGAATTGATGCTGATGCCCAAGAAAGCATTGTTTTCCATTTGGAATATGTCATATTGGTCCAGAACAGTTGTTGTTCCTTTATTGATTCTGGCCGCTTTGAAACCCAAGGCGATTAACCCTCGTAGTATTCATATTCAGGAATTATTTGTAACTCCGCCTGATCAGGTCAGCGATTGGATTAAGGGTCCGTTCCGGTCTTATTGGGGACATGTCTTTAAAGGACTGGATAAAGTTGTAAGACCTGCTGAAAAATATATTCCATCTGTTTTACGAAAAAAATCCATTCAGAAAGCATTGGAATTCGTTGATGAACGATTGAATGGAGAAGATGGGCTGGGAGCAATTTACCCAGCCATGGCAAATTCTGTGATGGCATATCATGCGTTGGGAATTGCCGATGATGATCCACGCGTTGCGATTGCCTGGCGTTCTGTGAAAAAATTATTGATTGAGTCGGATACAGAAGCCTATTGTCAACCTTGTGTTTCACCTATTTGGGATACTGCCTTGACTGGACATGCCGTAATTGAAACCATAAGTCATAATCGAGCAGTGGATCGAGAGGTAACCTCACAAAAATTGGCGAAAAGTTTGAAATGGCTGAAAGATCGCCAGATTTTGGATGTAAAGGGAGACTGGATTATTAACTCTTCCGAAACAGCTCCTGGAGGATGGGCATTTCAATACAGAAATGATTATTATCCAGATGTTGATGATACGGCTGTTGTCGGTATGTTGCTACATCGTGATGGTGATCCGGATCATGCCGAATCAATTGAACGTGCCCGTCAGTGGATAATTGGCATGCAGAGCTCGAATGGTGGTTGGGGGGCCTTTGATATCGACAATAATAAAATGATCCTGAATCATATCCCTTTTGCTGATCATGGCGCGTTGCTGGATCCTCCTACGGCTGATGTAACGGCGCGTTGTGTTTCTTTCCTGGCACAGCTTAATTATCCCGAAGATAAAGCGGTAATCGATAAGGCAATTCAATATTTACGTTCTGAACAGGAAGATGCAGGTTGCTGGTTCGGGCGTTGGGGAACGAATTATATTTATGGAACATGGTCGGTTTTATGCGCCTTAAATGCAGCTGGAGTTTCTCATGAAGATCCAATGGTAAAACGTGCGGTTAAATGGTTACTTTATGTACAGAGACCAGAGGGAGGATGGGGTGAAGATGAAGCCTCCTATGAGGATGCGCCAAAAGGCGTTTATAATCAAGGCATGCCTTCTCAGACTGCCTGGGCATTACTCGGATTAATGGCAGCGGGACAAGTCAAACACCCAGCGGTGCAAAAAGGGATGGCCTGGCTGATGAGCGCCCAGAAAGAAAATGGTCACTGGGAAGAAAATCCTTATAATGCCGTGGGGTTTCCAAAAGTGTTTTATCTTCGTTATCATGGATATAAACAGTTTTTTCCTTTATTGGCCTTATCACGTTTTCGCAATCTTCAAGCGAGTAACAGTGGAAAAGTCGAGGTTGGGTTTTAATGATATACAACCGCCTTGGTATTTTGGTTGGAATGGATTTTGAGGCAAGATTAGCCTCAACTTTAGCTCCCGCTGCTGTTGAAACGAGCGGGGCTACCTATCTGGGTGCAAAAAAGGCCCTTGAGCGATTGTCGGTGGAAAAAATTGATTCAATCGTATCTTTTGGATTTGCTGCCGGTTTGGATCCCGTTATTAAGGCAGGTACAATATTATTGTCGCATAGTGTAGTTGCCGAGAATAGGGAATATCATGCGGATGCCGAATTAAGGACCTGGTTGGGGGCGGAAAAATCAGAAGTCAAGCTCGGAAGTTTATTGCATAGCAATGAAATTGTGACCTCTGCCCAAAAAAAAGAAAGGCTTTTTAAAGATTCGGCCTGTTTGGCAGTTGATATGGAAAGTGGTCTGGTTGCGCAGTTTGCTCAGGAGAAACATATTCCGTTTGCTGTTTTACGTGTTGTATGCGATACGGCAAGTCGGAATCTTCCACCTCTTGTTTCTTCAGTCTTGACACAGGATGGTAAGTTGAATTTTTCCAGGATTGCCGGAAGTCTGTTAACCTGTCCATTCCAGATTAAGGATTTGTTTGGCGTGGGTATGGATATGGCTCGAGCATACTGGCATTTAAAACGGTATCTTGCCAATTTTCATTAGAAAATATTGTATAATATGTGAAATCCCTGTTACAGAATTTTATGGTAACAGGAATATTTATTTTCTAGAATTTCATCTGTTTTTTCAAAGATTCTATCGCTGAAGGTACATCAGGAACAACTTCAAAGAGTTTCAACAGGGACTTATCTGCAAATCCCTGTTCGATGGTATTGTTTAATTGATCATGAATGCCCCTAGCCCAATTATCGACATTTACAATGATGATCGGTTTATTATGGAGCTTTAGATAGCGCCAAGTAAGTATTTCAAAGAATTCGTCAAAAGTCCCGATACTTCCAGGCATAATCAGATAGGCATCTCCTTCGTCATAAAGAATCTTTTTTCTGGAATGCATATCTTCGGTAACGGTTAAATCATTTACACGAGAATGTTGCCCCTCTTTTTTGATAAGGAATTGCGGGATAATACCTTTGACGGATCCACCAAGGTCAATCATGGTATTTGATATTATTCCCATCAAACCCACACTGCCACCGCCAAAGACAAGTCGTAATTTATTGTGAACAAAATGGCTTGCCAATTCTTTTGCCGCCTGAATGTAGATGGATTTGTTTCCGCATTTTGAACCGCAGAAAACGGTAATTGAGTAATTGTAATGAGTCATGAAATTTTCTTTAATATATCATTGTTAAATAGAGGCTGTTTTATTCTGATAATATAGCCCATAGGTTAACAGAACACTACAAAAAGCAAAAAAACTGGCTGACAAATAAAGATAATCATATCCAAGATGACTTTGGATTAGACCCAGTAGGGGACCGGAAATAAAAAGGGCCATATCCAGAAATAAAGAAAATGAGGCAAGGGCCGCTCCTTTATTTTCACTACTGACTTTTGATATGGCAATAACACCCAAGGCTGGATAGATGAGTGAAAAACCACATCCTGTCAAGGCTGCTCCGATATATGCACCAATTATTGAGGTTTGTGTGGCAAGCAGAAGAAGACCAATGGTTTCTGTAATTAGGGAGATGATAGAGACAATATAACCACCATATTTTAAAAGTGAATTTTTGAAAATAAATCGGATCATGACAAAGGAAACGCCAAAAATTGTCAAGGCAATGGCAGATCCTGTCCAGTGGTTGCTAATAAAATATAAGGCAATGAAAGTTTGAATACTGCCAAATCCGATAGTTGATAAACCAAGACAGCAGCCGTAAGCTGAAATTCGTTTGAAAACCTTGGTAAAAGGTAAACGTCTAGCGGTTGGAACGGGAATGATGGCTGGATAGGTTGATGCTAGAAGCATTGATGCTGAAGCCAGAATGACAGTAAGAATAGAAAATCCAGATAACCCTCCAATAAAACCGATGGGTTGTGAAGCAAGATAAACCCCTAAGGGGGCACCAATAGCCATGCCGCCATAAGTGGTTACGCCATTCCATGATATGACATGGGTTGCGTTTTTAATTCCTACCCTGCCGATATTCCAGACATTAACACCTGTTGATGCCCAGCTTTCTGAAATACCCATGCAAAAGCGGCCTAGAAGGATGATTATTAACGCCATAAGAGGTTGATGGATAAAAAATAAAGCCAAAATTGTCAAAAGTCCCCCGCATGCACTAATTCCCAAACCTATAATGACTGCACTTTTGGCCCCTTTGGTATCCAGCCATTGACCCGCTCCCGGGCGACTTATAAAGGTGGCAAGATAGGCTGCGGAAACAGCAATTCCGGCAATTATACTATTATATCCGAGTTGTCTGTGAACAAATACAGGTATTGTAGCCAAAGGCATACCGATATTTATGAAACATACAAGATTAAAAATGGCCGCGGCAAGAATCTTTAATGTAATGGGTTTTGGTTTCAGATAGGATAAAATCATTATTGGTTATTAAATAAAAAAGTATCTCTTTAAAATAAAATTTTATGATAATAGGAGTTTATTTTGCAATCAATTCTTTGCAATGTTGATCATAGGATAACAGAATCTCTTGATCGTTTATTCGAATTTTTACGCATTCCAAGTATTTCAGCTATTCCAAGCTATAACCAAGACTGTCGAAATGCAGCACAGTGGTTGCATGATTACTTGCGTAATATGGATTTGGATGTGCAGATTTGTGAAACTGGGGGACATCCAATCGTCATGGCAAATTCTCCTGAAATAAAGGGAGCCCCGCATGTTTTATTTTATGGACATTATGATGTACAACCTGTCGATCCACTGGAATTATGGGAAATACCACCTTTTGAACCTTGTATCCGAACCGACGCAACAGGAAAAGAGGTTATTCATGGGCGTGGATCATCAGATGACAAAGGTCAAATTCTTACTTTCCTGGAAGCCTGTCGAGCGATTTATATGAAAGACAAGCAATTTCCATTGAATATCACCTTTATTTTGGAGGGTGAAGAGGAAAGTGGAGGAGAACATTTACCTATCTTTTTAGCGCAACAGAAAGAAATCTTACATCCTGATATTGCTTTTATTTGTGATACGGATATGGCTACTCCGGATGTGCCAGCAATCACTGCCATGGTTCGTGGCTTGGTTGGGGAAGAGGTTACCGTTTACGCGGCTAATCGGGATTTGCATTCGGGATTATACGGAAATGCCGCTCAAAACCCTATTCAGGTTTTGGCTGAAATTATTGCAGCATTACGTGATAATACAGGAAAAGTCACCATTCCAAATTTTTATGAAGGGGTGCCTGAAATTGCTGAAACGATTCGTCAAAAATGGCAGGAAATTGGTAAAACCGATAGTGAACTGCTTCATAAAACAGCCATTATTGGCAGTGGAGGCGCCATACCTGTGGTTAATGATTTACAGCGTGAATTCGGAATAGAATCTTTTTTAATTGGGTTTGCAAATGCTGATGATTGCATTCATTCCCCGAATGAAAAATATAATCTTCGTTCATTTCATAAGGGGATACGATCTTGGATTCGAATTTTATATGCGTTGGGAGACTAGTTTTGAAAAATTTCCTGTAATGGTGATAGATAGGTGGTTAATTTGACGCGTAAAGGCATTAAATAAGCATTTTGGTTTGTTTTTTTGATCATTTGTAAGGCTTTTTTTGCAAAATCAATGTTAGCCTGTAAACTTGTTTCAAAATTATGTGGAAAGACAACTTTGTTGGTAATTTCCCAATATGATTTCGATTTTGGTCCAATGACAGGTGACAAACCCCAAAAAACGGTTTTGTTGTGTAACCAATCCATACAGAGTTCAAGCATTTTCTCATCAAAAATGGGTTGTGTAAAAAAACCACTGGCTCCCGCTTCTTTTTTTGACAGGACATGTTCAAGTTCTTCCTTGGGAGAACGACGGTATGGGTCAAAGGCGGCATACAATTTCAGATGCGGGAGTTCCCTTCGATATCGTCTTAAAATGCTTTCAGTTGAATTGGGATATGTATGTTTGTTGAAATCGGAGGGAGGGTCTCCCTGAATAACCAGAATTTCTTGTAAATTATTGATATCATGGCCGGGCAATGGAAGATCGGGATTAATATCAATTGCTCTTATATGAGGAATGGAACGTGTATAATATGAAGAGGTAATCTGAAAAGCGTTCCAGCTTCTTAAAGAAAAACGCATGAGATCTGGAATATTGATGCTGTCGGCAATTGGAAAACATTCCTTGACTTGTTTCATGTCATTAATGATATGATTTCTATCTCTAGGAATTAATTCTACCGAGATTCGTGTCATAACGAATTCCTTGTAATGAAATAAATGGATTTGAAATAATAGATTCTATTTCTTTAATGTTTAAACTGTTAATATAAAAATAAAATAGAATAAAGTTAATTTAGTTAGATGGTTGCGACATATTTAAAATGTATGATGATGGTTGCTGCATTTCATCATTTGCCTTCCTCTGTTTTACCGGCAATACAACGTGTGGAGGGTGGGGCTCCTAATCTTGTCTCCAATAACAAGAATGGCACGCAGGATTTGGGGGTAATGCAGATCAATACACGTTGGATTGTTCCATTGATGGAAACAACGCATGAAACTGGTCAAGTCATCTATCAACGATTAAAACAGGATAATTGTTATAATATAGCCGTGGCGGGGGCGATTCTTAAATTGTATCTTGCAGAGACAAATGGAAATTTAATGCAGGCGATTGGCAATTATCATTCTCATACACCTGATCTAAACAATCATTATCAGTTTCAAATCATTCAAGCCTCTTATTTGAACAATAATTCTTCAATAAGGAGAAAAAAAGCTGGAAAATATCTCTCTCCTTATCAGTATCGTTTAATGAATGTAAAAAAAAGAAGAAAATTTAAAAAGAAAACCGTTAGAAACTGATTATTTATCTAGTTTTGAATTTATACAAAAATCAGCCTATCTGCTTATACTATTACCATGTGTTATGCGTTGAGTTTTGACTTTCGGGCTTCGTTTTCGAGAGGATGCTACAGATGAGTTTTTTGGTTTTACAGTCGTTTTCTTGTTTGGTAATTTTGTTTTAATCTCAGATACGGCATTCAAGGTTAATTTATCATAGGATGCGGTTTTTTTATCTTGCAATTGCTGGGGAGGTTCTGAATCACTGATTTTAAAACTTAAATTAATTTCAGATTTAGATTGTGGGTTGGGCTCGGTGGCAACCATATACGGAATATCGGTCCCGGTTGATAATTCCGTGCTTACCGTTGTAGAAGGTATAGATGGTTGATCAGAAGCCCTGGGCAATCTCCCTTCCGCGGCACCATACATTATATAATGGATAAAAGGGTTAATAGTGCTTGCGGCAACATCAGGATAGGTATTCAGATAAAAGGTGGTATTAAAAAAACGGTTAGGATTTCGTCCCTCTCGAAATCCGAAAAACAGATAATGTTCAACAGGATCTGCATTGGCGGCTGCAATATCTGGATAGGTTTTTAAATACCAGGCTGAATCAAACAGTAAAGAGGGAAAATCAATTTCAGTCATTTTAATTGTTCACTTAAATATTATATTAGCAAGTTTTAGTTTCGTTTATAGAAAACAATCTAATAAATTGTAAACCGCTTTTAAATGATTTAGTTATTAATATTAATCAAGCGGTTTAAGAAATTATTGTTATATTATTGCAATAATTATAATAAGAAATAGTTCTGGTGTAAATTATTTTATCGTATTTCTTGCTGCTTGTAATGTATTATGCAACAAACAGGCAATAGTGACAGGACCGACACCACCAGGGACAGGTGTGATTTTTGCAGCTTTACCCAAAACCTCTTCAAAAGCGACATCACCTATCAGTTTGGTCTTGTTATCTTTTGTCGTGATACGGTTAATGCCGACATCTATAATAGTCGTACCTTCACTGATCCATGATCCTTTAACGAGCTCACTGCAACCAGTCGCAACAATAAGAATGTCTGCTTGACGGGCAAGTTTTTCAGGATTGCGTGTATGAATGTGGGCAATAGTTACAGTGCAACCTTCTTGTAATAAAAGTTGTGCCATGGGTTTGCCCATCAAGTTTGACGCTCCAATAATGACTGCATGTAATCCTTTCAAACTGGAAAGTTCTTTTTGCAATAACATTAGACATCCAAGTGGGGTGCAGGGTATAAATCCGTCTTTATGTCCGAGCGCAAGTTTTCCTGTATTATAGGCTGTCAAGCCGTCAACATCTTTATGAGGGGTGATTGCCTGAATAATGGTGTCTGCATTCAACCCTTTTGGAAGAGGTAGCTGTACGAGAATTCCATGAATATCAGGATCTTTATTCAATCTTGCAATTAGATTTAGGATTTCTTCTTGTGTGGTTGTTTCAGGAAGAAGATGCATGAACGAACGCATTCCCACCCTGTGTGTCTGTTTTGTCTTGTTTCTGACATATACCTCGCTGGCAGGGTCATTGCCGACCAAAATGACGGCAAGACCAGGGGTTATATTTTTTTCCTGCTGCAGCTGCTTGACTTCCAGAGCTATTTTCTGGGTCATGTTTGAGGCAAAGCTTATGCCATCAATTAATTGCGTTTTCATAAGATATCAGTGACCTTTATTATATTCAACTGTTTTTGGGGAAGGATAAAATTATATTGTCTCTTTTGTATTGTTTGCCCTGATGTCCCATTCATTAGCGATTGCTGCAATAATTCCATTACCCAAAACACTTGTTGCAGTTCTTGCCATATCAAGAAACTGATCAATTCCGACAATTAATAGCAGTCCAGCTTCGGGTATTCCAAAACCTGGCATGACAGCGGCTAGCATTACCATTGAGGCGCGTGGAACTCCTGCGATGCCTTTACTGCTGATCATCATGACCAGGAGCATCATGACTTGTTTTTCAATGGGCATATGAATACCATAGGCTTGTGCGATGAAAATGGCGGCAAATGAAATGAACATCATGGTTCCACAAAGGTTAAAGCTATAGCCTAAGGGAACGACAAAGCTAGATATTTTGGGTGGAACACCGAATTTTTCAAGTTGTTCAAGTAATCTTGGAAAGGCAGACTCACTACTGGCGGTTGCAAATCCCACCATTACAGGTTCGGCTATGAATGGAAGAAGTTTAAACACTTTTTTTCCCATCATGAAATAACCAGTTCCAATCAAAATAATGAACATGACGAGAATGACAGCATAAAACTCGATTAAAAACAGTCCATAGCTTTCAATTACATGTAATCCATTACGGGTTGCTATTGAAAGAAGTGAAGCAAAGACAACCAATGGTACAATAATCATGACCATATCGGTGACTTTCAGCATAACTTTGCCTACTCCATCTGTTACATCTCTTACCAGTTGACATTGTTTGTCAGGTAAAGCGGCTAAAGACAAACCGAAAAAGACAGCGAAAACAACCAACTGTAACATATCGTTATGAGCCATTGCGTCAATGACACTATCAGGAACGATATGAAGTGTAAATTTAATAAGGTCAAAATGATAAATTGCATGAGATTCAGAGACAGGTGGTAAATTATGCGTAAAATTCTTGCCTGGCTGGATGATATTGGCGGCAAGCATTCCAACACCCAAGGAAACGATAGAGGCACCGATAAACCAAAAAATAACCTTGATCCCGATGGTTTTTATGGTTTTAGTATCTTGAACGTTCCCAATCCCGGCAATAAGCGTGGCCAGAACCAGAGGTGCCACGATCATCTTTATCAGGCGCAAAAACAAATTGACAATTAATTCAGACAAGGTCAGAATAAAATTTGATAACGTTATTGAGCCATTTGCTGACTTATAGATAATAACATCTCCAAAAGCATGACAGATCAACCCAAAAACAAGTCCCAAGACCATGGTGGAACCAATTGTAACCGCATGTTTGACAAGGGTACGTGATGTAGAAGGGTTATTATATTGGAGCTGGGTTTCTGCCATACTTTATATTTCCTCAAGTCATAAATTACACGATTAAATCTTTTTTTAGGTAGCGAAGGAAGAGAGAGTCAAACTAATTTTTTACTACGTAACAAACAGAATGCAGCGATTGTGACCATACAAGTTATTTGTCCGTTTTGAATCATTTCCTCAAATTGAGTTAACGGGATTGTATGACAGGTCATATGCAGTTCTGTCTCTTCGCGTTTCGGGGAATGTTGTGTTAAATCAGTTGCAAGGAAAACGTGACCTTTTTGGGTCGAATAGCCTGCCCCCTGATATAATATACCTCCATGTACCATATTGGCGGCACGCAAACCTGTTTCTTCCTCCAGTTCTCCGGCAGCAACCATCTCGGGGGTGGCATCTGGTTTTAATTCCCACATTCCCATCGGCAGTTCCCACATAAATTTACCCACAGGATATCGGTATTGTCGAATAAGGGTGACTATTTTAATTCCCTCATTATTAACATGCAGTGGTAAAATAACAGCGAATTCGTTTCGTTCTACAACACCAAACATGCCTTTTAACCCGTTGGGATAGCGTATGATATCCTCACGGATTTTTAGCCAACGGTTTTCATAGGCAATACGTGATGATTCCGGAACAATTCCGCCTGGATCTGCTTGACCAATAATTTTTTTGTCCGTGTCTAGTTTTTGGGGCATTGTTGTATCCATTTTTGTAGGGGTTTCTTAATCTTTGTTTTTCATGGTGGATTTTTTTTCTTTCCATAATTCTGCGAAATCAATGGGTTGCAAAAGAATAGAGGGTAGATTGGATGTACGACTTATATTCAGGATGATATTGCGAATTTCTGGAAATAATAATTCTGGAGCATGTATCATCAACAATTCTTCTATATTGGCAGCCTTTAAAGTGGGAAGGGTCACAACTGCACCATATTGTAAGTCAATTTCAAAAATAGAAGTTGGTTCATCATCATCTTCAAGTTGTTTTTGGCTGGTACAATTTAGGATAACGATAATTTCGAATTGGGGGTAATCCTTTTCAATTTGCTGGGCATTGACATTAACGGTTACGGTAATGTCGGATTTTGGAGATACCTTAAGAAAAACTTTGGGTGTATTAAAAATTTTTACGTTTAATTCTCGAATATATTCAATGTTGGTGACTAAATCCTTAACTGGGATGATAGGTAAAAAAAATGTTTTTTCTTCATGTTGTTTATTAGACATTGAGCATTCTCTTTTAAATATTTATAGGTATAAAATTATTAATAAATTGAATCGAAAGACCTGTTTATAAAATCAAATTGTTTTTTTTGAAAGTTTTTTTGGGGAAAGCAAAAAACCGAATACAGGCATAAGGTTGCCAATTTTTTGGAATCTCTGATTGGTGAATCGGGATTGTCAAATATTGTGGTACGGGTTGTTCATGATTGATTAGTAAATGTCTGTAGGCAGTAATTTCCTGTTTCCGCCATTCACAATCCTGATATGCTTTTTCATAAGAATGATAAATATTAGTGATGTATCGTTTGTTTCCGATATAAAAAATGTTGGCCCATATTTTGTTCTTTATTTTTTTAAATGAAACAACTTCATGCATAGCTTTTTGATTTATATAAGAAAAAACGATTTATCTTTTTATAACTATATGGTTATTTTTTGTTTTTTTTAAATTATTATTTTAAATGTTTTTTTTATCTGGATTAAAATTCCTTATTTATGTAAGGGTTTGTGTATTATATACTGGTCATATTCATAATGTTTGATTATGGTTGGGTTAGGGAGATCATATCGTGTTGCGATTAATTATCGTTGTACCATTCCTGGTACTTTTAATTATCTTTTTCTTGTTAAATATGACGCCTGTGCCAATGAATTTCTTTTCTGCTAATTGGCAAAGTTCTGTTGGAATGATTGTATTGCTGGCTGGAATCATTTCTTTTGCGATAGGAGCTTTAACAGTTTTCACCTCCTTGGTCAGTCAATGGAAAAGAGCCAGAAAGGCAGAACAGAAGATACATGATTTGGAAACACAGTTAAATGAATTGCGGGCCCAGTATATAGCCCTGACTCAACAGAATACAACGCAGCAGGGAACAGGACAGAATGGGACCCCAGTTCCAACAGCAACGTCTGCCCTTTGCCCTGCCGGGGTTGAACCTTCGCAACAGAATTCAGAAGAATAGATTTATTTCCACATATTATAATAAATAATTGATAGATCACTTAAGAAAAATAATGACAAAAACCGGCTTGATTCTTGCGATTGACACAAAAGATTATGATTTGGCTGAGCAATGGGCTCAAATTGCTGATTTAACAGGGCAAATGATTAAAATAGGTATGGAGTTTACCTACGCTTGCGGATTTGACGCGGTAAGGAAACTGGCTAGGGGTCGGCAAGTTTTTCTTGATCTGAAACTGCATGATATTCCCAATACCGTTGCATCCGCAATTGCCAGTTTGGTTTCTGTAAAACCAGCCATGTTGACTATTCATACGTTAGGCGGAAAAGACATGATTAAAGCCGCACGTAAGGCAATAGATGTCAATTTTCCTGATAATCAGAAACCGTTATTACTTGGGGTTACGGTTTTGACCAGTATGGATCAGGAGAATTTAAATAGTGTAAATCTTCATACGACACCTCTTGAACAAGTAATGAAACTGGCAGGAATGGCTTTGGACGCTGGTGTCGATGGTCTTGTTTGTTCATCTGAGGAAGTTGCAACTTTGCGTAAGATTTATGGAGATAAAGTTGTATTGGTGGTGCCGGGAATAAGGTTGGAAAATGCCAAAACAGATGATCAAAAGCGAATCATGACACCCGCGTTGGCACATAAGGCGGGTGCAAATTGGATTGTAGTGGGTCGGCCAATAACACAGTCAGCTAATCCACAACAGGTTGCTGAGGAAATCATTTGTCAGTTACAAGATTAATTTTATGGTTTCTATCAAGATATGTGGTGTAAGAGAAACGGCGACTTGTGATTTATTGTTAAAATTACGGGTTAATTGGGTGGGATTGGTTTTTTATCCAGCGTCTCCGCGTTTTTTATCTGTTACCCAAGCGAGACAGTTGCCTGATTATGGTAAGGAAGGTCTGTTAAGGGTTGGTTTGTTTGTTAGGCCAAAATTAGATGATATAAGAAGAATTCTTGACAAGGTTCGGCTGGATATTCTGCAACTTTATTGTTCTGACAAGCAGGCGGCAATTATTCGAGAGGAAATCGGTCTGCCAGTTTGGTTGGCAAGAGGCGTTAAAACGCGTGATGATTTGCTTGAACCTTGCCAGGTTGATGGAATGGTGATTGAGGCACCATTTTATGAATCGGATACAAGACCGGGCGGTAATGGACGCAAGTTTGATTGGTCCCTGACTAAAAACTGGAACCCGGCAAAGCCATGGTTGCTGGCAGGTGGATTAACACCCGATAATGTGCAAGAAGCCATTCAGCAGTCAGGTGCAGAGGCAATTGATGTCTCATCAGGGGTTGAATCTGTATTGGGGAAAAAGGATCCAATCCTAATTCAACATTTTGTAAAAAATGCCAGACAAGAATATAATTGCGAATAATTATTATTGAACCTGAAATGCCCATTATGGGATTATTTCAAGAGAGTGTGTATCCTTCCTCTTCAATCGCTTTTTTGAGTTCATTCTCATTGACCGAACCGGTGATTTTTAATGTTCCGGTTTTCAAGTCGACATTGGCCTCCTGAACATCTGGAAGGGCTTCAACGGCTTCTTTTACAGCGTGGACACAATGTTGACATGTCATTCCTTCGACATGATATATTTTCATGATGAAAATCCTATTTAGTTAATGACTATGAAAGTTGATTATTATAGCATGTTTTATATTTTATACTAATTCTTATTTGCATACCGATAAAGTGTAGGATTGGTCGATCATGTCTGCAGCATTGGAAAATAAAGAAATTGATTTTGTAATTCGTGGAATGACATGTGCATCTTGTGTCAGACGTGTTGAGAAAGTCATTAAGCGTGTTGCAGGAGTTGAAGATGTCAATGTGAATCTGACATTGGAACAGGCCAGGGTAATTCCTAAACCAGCTATCCAACAACAAAATTTAATTGCTGAGATTGAGACGGCTGTCACAAAGGCTGGTTATCATGCGGAATGGCTTGATCCCGGTCATGCAGCTATCAACCTGAATGGGGATCGTGATGAAAAGGATTTATATCATTGGATTATCGCGGCCTTATTTTCCGCACCATTATTGGGTTCAATGATTGCTGGCGGTTTCAACCATCATTGGATGCTTCCAGGCTGGGTTCAGTTTTTATTGGCAACTCCTGTGCAATTCTGGTTGGGAAAACCATTTTATATTGCTGCTTATCGTGCGGTAAAATCAGGAAATGGAAATATGGATTTGCTGGTGATACTTGGTTCAGGTACCGCCTGGATTCTGAGCACATGTTTATTGCTTTCCTGGTTGTTGGGTTATTGCAAGGTTGAGCCTGATCTTTATTATGAAAGCGCCTCATTGATTATAACCTTTATTTTACTGGGACACTGGTTGGAAAAGCGGGCAAGATATAAAGCCGCTGATTCAATTAGGGCATTACAGGCTCTGCGTCCTGATACAGCCTGTAAACTTGTTGATGACAAAGAAATATCAGTTCCCCTCGATCAATTAATGGTTGGTGATCAGGTTATTGTTCGTCCAGGTGAAACAATTCCTTGTGATGGTGTGGTCATACAGGGTGAAAGTGCGGTTGATGAGTCGATGCTGACTGGGGAAAGCCTGCCAATCGAGAAAAAAATAGGGGATAAAGTTACTGGTGGTTCATTAAATGATAATGGGCGTTTATCAATTAAGGTTGAAAAAACCGGGAGACAGACAAGATTGTCCGCTATTATCCAATTGGTTGAAAATGCACAAGCCTCCAAGGCGCCAATCCAAAAAATGGTGGATCGGATAAGCAGTATTTTTGTACCTGTTGTTATTATTCTAGCATTATTAACCTTTCTGGGTTGGTGGTTGATAAACGGTCTTTTTGTAATAGGGTTAATGCATGCCGCTGCCGTATTGGTGATTGCCTGTCCTTGTGCATTGGGTTTGGCAACGCCGACAGCTTTAGCCACTGGATGCGGGGCAGCAGCTCGTTCTGGTATTTTAATTCGTGATGCTGAAACTTTAGAGAGAGCGGTGCATGTCAAAAAGGTGGCATTTGATAAAACAGGAACCTTAACAGAAGGAAAACTGTCAGTCGTTTCAATTGTTTCCTTATCCGATTTTTCAAAAAAAGAAATTCTCTATCATGCAGCCAGTTTGTCTTTATCAAGCGAACATCCCTTGGCAAAGGCACTGCTATCTGAAGCCTCCTCTTATACTATTTCTTTGAAACAACCAGAAGAATTCCGGGTTATAAAAGAACAGGGACGTGGTGTCATGGGAAAGATAAAAGAACGGGTTTTCTTATTGGGCAATCAGCGGATGGTTGAATCGCATGGGTGTAAAATTCCTGATGTACCGTCAGAAATTCGATCATCAACTTTATCCTGGCTTCTTGAGAAGATGCAAGATTCCTATCGTTTATTGGGTATTGTAGCTTTTGAGGATCATGTACGGTCTGGTTCGGTAGAGGCGGTTCGACGATTGAAAGAGCATTCAATCCAATCAATTATGTTGACGGGGGATAATGAAGCTGTCGCCAAAAAAATTGGTAATATATTGAGAATAGATGACGTTAAAGCGAATCTGACACCAGAAGATAAACAACAGTTTATCAAGAAACATGGTTCAAAGGGTATCGATCATCAGTCAATTGCCATGGTTGGAGATGGAATAAATGATGCTCCGGCCTTGGCAGAGGCGGATCTTGCCATTGCAATGGGCGAGGGAACGGATGTGGCGGCCGAGGTGGCTGGGATCGTATTGATGCGGAATAATCCTGAATTGGTCGCTGATACGTTGGATATTGCCAAAAGAACTCGTCAGCGTATCAAGGAAGGGTTGTTTTGGGCGTTTATCTATAATATTATCGGCATTCCTTTGGCAATGCTCGGATTTTTAAATCCGGCTATTGCAGGGGGCGCCATGGCTTTAAGTAGCGTATGTGTTGTTATGAACGCTTTAAGGTTATTACGCTGGAAAGCAAGAGTCTAGATAAGATCTCCAAAATTCAAAATCTTAATTCTTATAGTAGTGTTGTTAATTTAGGATATGGCCCGGTTTTGCTGGTTGGCAATTTGCAGTCCTAATTTGTTGAATAAGGTCAAATCACTGCTTTTTTCTGGATTGGGACAGGTTAGCAAACGTTCACCCAGAAAAATAGAATTGACCCCAGCCAGATAGCACAAGGTCTGCATTTCATTACTCATCTCCGTTCTGCCGGCTGCCAATCGGACATAGCTTTCAGGCATCGTGATTCGGGCGACAGCAATTGTACGAATAAAATCAATAGGATCTATGGGGTCTGCGTTACCCAAAGGTGTTCCTTTGACGCGGATAAGCATATTGATAGGTACGCTTTCCGGATGTCTGGGTAAATTGGCAAGGGTTGCAATCATGCTGACACGGTCTGCTTCATCTTCATTCATTCCGAGAATACCCCCACAACATACTTTGATACCGGCATCACGAACAAAAGCGAGGGTATCCAGACGATCCTGATATGTACGGGTTGAGATGATCTTTTCATAATGTTCTTCAGAAGTATCAAGATTATGATTATAATAATCCAGCCCAGCGTTTTTAAGTTTTTCAGTTTGTTCCAGATTAAGCATTCCTAAGGTTACGCATGTTTCCATCCCAAGATTTTTAATGCCTTCTATCATGGCACAAACGGTCTCGAGATCATGATCTTTCGGGGAACGCCAGGCGGCACCCATACAAAAACGTGTCGCACCTTCCGCTTTGGCAGCGCGTGCTTTTTCAAGCACTTTTTCAACGGACATGAGACGGTCTGCCTTAATTTTTTCTTCATGTTTTGCACTTTGTGGACAATAAGCACAGTCTTCGGGACATCCTCCACTTTTGATCGAGAGCAAGGTTGAAACCTGAATTTGTGTTGGATCGAAATTTAATCGGTGGGCAGTTTGTGCTTGGTAAATAAGCTCGGGCAACGGGAGCTGAAACAAAGAAGCGATTTCCTCCTTGGTCCAGTCGTGACGAATCGGAAAATTATTAAAAATCGTTGTTGAGAAATCTCTTTTAAGCGGCATATATAAGTCCTTAATTTATCATAAATAATTTTACGAGATTACTGAAAATTGGTTTTAAGTATTATTTTTGTATCGTAGAAGTTGTAGGCAAGGTTTATCAACAAATTGATAAATTATATATGCAGATGTTAATATGCAAAATATATAAATGACGATATTAATTCCTTTTGTGGTATGTAAATGAAAATATTTTGAACAGATATTTATCCAAATAGGATGAATTAGGTAAATAGAATATGAAATATCTCCTAAAAATTTTGCAAAATTATTAGAAGTTATTTTGTAAATAATTCCAGTTTTAAAAGACAAGAGATAGATAAATATAGCGAATAAAAAAGGAGCTATAAATTCATTATTTCTATTATAATTTAATTTTAAGTAAATCATAGAAAATAAAAGAATTATAAAAAGTTGAAAAAAAGAAATTATAAAATTGTTTGGTTTAAAATTAATCTTAATAAATATTAAATAAGTAAGAATTCCTAGTGAATATTCTAATAAACATCTAATAATTGCATAATCTATAAATAAATTATACAGCCTATGATGCGCATCCATATAGTTTATAGAGGTTTGATTTAATACAATTAAACAATATAAGATTACTAGAATTAAAACAGGAAATATCAAATGCGTAAATTTATCTAGTAATGTTACAAATATTGGAAAAATTATTATTCCAACCCAAAGTTCGGCTGAAATAGTATATGAAATTCCTATTGGTTCAAAAGGTATTGAAGGGTGAAGCGTATTTAAGGGAATCATTTCTGAAATAGTTAATATTTTAAACCAATCAAATAAATTAGGTTGAGTGATATTATTAAAAATATTAAATACATAAGAAATAACTACGCAAACGATATATACTGGAAAAAGTCTTAGATAACGTTTAAAAGCAAAATTTATAGAGTTAAATTTTTCTCTTTTTTGATAAACGGAATGACAAATGACAAAACCACTGAGAACCAAAAAAAAGTCAACAGCTAAAACAAAAGAACAAGGAATTATTGGTTTATGGTTCCAATAAAAAAAATGTCCACAAGCGACAAATAAAGCCATAATTCCACGAAAACAATCAAGGGATACATTTCTTTTATGGAGTAAGTCCATGACGCAACCTTATAAAAATATACTTTCAAACTATTAACTTTTATAAACTTTTTTAAATTGTTATCAATATTTATGAATTTATAAATTTTTGTTGGATATATTTAAGTGTCTAATTTAGTTATAGTACAAAAAAGAAATTATGTTGGTGTATTAACATTGAATAGACCGCAAGCATTGAATGCGATTGATGATGTGTTACAAAATCAAATATTAGATGTTTTAGAAAAGTGGAAATTCGATTCGCGTATTTATATTATTTTAATTAATAGTAGTAGTGAACGAGCTTTTTGTGCTGGTGGTGATATTCGGAAAATTGCTGATTTAGTTCGTTCAGGTAAAAAACAAAAAGGTTTAGAAATTTTTAAATATAATTATGTATTAGCTAATTATATACTACATTATTCTAAGCCCATTATTTCAGTAATGGATGGCATTACCATGGGGGGAGGTATAGGATTAGGAGCGTTTGCTACATATCGTTTTGTTACTGAACGTTCTATTTTAGCAATGCCAGAAGTGATGATCGGATTAACCCCAGATGCAGGTAGTTCTTTTTTATTTCAAAATGCTCCAGGTTTTTCTGGATTAAGGGCTATGTTAACGGGACAACGTTTTAATGGTAACACTGCTATTAAGTTGGGGTTTGCAGATTATATGATTTATTCAAGTGAATTAGAACTTTTTTTACAAAAATTAACAGAATTACAGCCAAATGAAATTAATTTTTTTCTTTCAACATATAAGCAATCCTATGAATTTGATAATAAAACTTTAAAACAAATTGCTGATATTTATCAAGCTTCTTCTGTAGCAAAGATTATTGAGAAATTGCGAAAAAGTAAATATAATTGGGCCGTATGTGATTTTAAAACTATATTAAAAGCTTGTCCATTTTCTTTAGAGGTAACTTATAGAGCTTGGCATTTGAAATTACCAACTCAAGAAGCTGTTTTAACACGCGATTTATTGTTAGTTAGTCATCTTATCCAACGGGCCGATTTTTTAGAAGGGGTGAGGGCTGCAGTTATTGACAAGGATCATAACCCAAAATGGAATCAGGCGCCAATTTCAGAGTCCGAGATTAATTCCTGTTTTGACTATTGAATTTAATAAAAATATCTAGTCATTTTCTCATACTACGGTTTACTATAGTCATTTTATAATTTCTTAATTAAAAATAAAATTGATAAGGAAAGCGTGGCACTATGAAACATTGGGATATTGAACAGGTTAACTGGGATAAATTTGACCCTTCATTAATAGATGCTAATATTGTTCCTTTGATAAAAACAGCTGCTGTTGTTGAACGAAATAGTGTAGACTATACGGTTTATTTGACTAATGTATTTGGTCATGATCCTGAATTGACAAAGCTTTTCAGGAAATGGGAAGATGAAGAGGTGCAACATGGTGAAACATTGGGACGATGGGCCATGATGGCTGATCCTGCTTGGGATTATCAGGAAAGTTATAAGCGTTTCAGAAATTTTTATAAAATTGACTTAAAGACGGATCACTCAATCCGTGGATCACAGGCGGGAGAATTTATCGCCCGGGCTATGGTTGAGGTTGGCACTTCATCTTATTACAGTGCCTTGGCAGATTATGTAAAGGAACCTGTCCTGAAGGAGATATGCAGACGGATTGCTGGAGATGAATATCGTCATTATAAATTGTTTTATGATTATGCTAAATTATATTTGAAATCTCAAAAGCTCTCCAGGTTGCAACGAGCCAGGATTGCCTTGGGTCGTATAATTGAAAGTCAGGATGATGAGCTTGCCTCGGCCTTTCATGCCACCAATGAGCCCCATGGAATGCCATATAATCATAAACGATGTATAGCCCTTTATATGGAAAAGGCCATGTCATTATATAAAATTCATCATATTGTCAGGGTGGTTAATATGGTTTGTAAGGTTATTGGGTGGATGCCTTCAGAAAAATGGCAAAGATATTTGTCTAAATTGATACTAATGATTATTAATAAACAACAGAAAGCCTATACCAAACAAGTTTTATCTATAATATAACAATTTTCTGAACAAGAGTGGGACATTAACAGGGATGGATTCTTTAAAGCTTGGTTTTTTTGACAATTTGATACATGAAGCAACAGCAGCGGTTATAACACGTGTGTTAGAGGCCCATGGAATAACGGATATAGAATTAATTACCGGTGAATGTAGGGATTTGATACAGGAGCTGACTGCTGGGAAAATTGATTTGTTTGTAAGTGTATGGCTGCCTGATATTCATGCCGATATCATTCAATCCAACCCGAATTTCAAGGTGATTGGAAATCTTTATCAACCCTCTATTTCTTTTGCTTTGCCAAAAAAGTTTCAAGAACATGTGGGTTCTATTGATCAACTTATAACAGCTTCATTTCTTCATCGTGAAATCACGGTTTGTGAAACTTTGCAGGTTTTCGCGAATAAAATCATGAAAGAATATGGTTTGATCGAGGCTGGTTATCAATTGAAATCTATTGCAGATGAAGAGACGTTGACTCATTATCAGGAAATAATCCACTCACAAGAACCCGAGTTAATGATGCTTTATGAACCGGCATTGTTCACGGATTCAGGAAATTTTTATCATCTGAGGGAACCCGAGAGTATTTTTATCCGGAAACAAAAAGCGGCCATGCTATTAAACCCCAATTGGATTCAGCGATTTGGGGGTGACTTGATTGATGAGCTTGAGGAAATGATGTTGGGTAATCAGATTGTTCAGTTCATGGAAAATGCAATACGCAATCAAGGGATGAGTGCCGATGAGGCGGCAGAAGCTTGGCAGCGTGGTAAATTGGTTGTAAGAGCGTAATGCCCCATAAAAATGATCAGCAAGATTTGGGATTGGCAAGGCAATATGAGGCCTATCCGTATCCCGAACGCAATCCAAAGGATGAAACCAAACGCTTATTAATAGGCAGTCCAAGCCATTTGAATGAAATTGATTATTGGGTATTTGGCGGATATCGTTCTTATACTCAACCATTAAGGATTTTGATTGCTGGTTGTGGAACCGGCGATGCAGCAATCATGGTGGCTCAACAAATGGCACGACACCAACGTTCTGGTGAAGTGATCTGTTTGGATCGGGCCAAGGCAGTTTTGAAAATTGTTAAAGAACGGGCAGCTACACGGAAATTGAGTAATATCCGTTATGTTCAGGGTTCAATTCTTGAATTGCCAGATTTAAATCTCGGGTTGTTTGATTATATTGATTGTTGTGGTGTTTTGCATCATTTGCCTGATCCTGCTGCTGCCCTGCAAATATTAAGGGAACAACTAAATCCTGGCGGCGGGATGGGATTGATGGTTTATGCTCCTTATGGTCGTACTGGCGTTTATATGGTGCAGGAAGCATTATCCAAACTGACCTCTTTGTCAGATCCACCAGTAAAGCGTTTGGATATTGCAAAAAGAATCATGAAGCATCTTCCATCGACTGCCTGGCTCAGATTTAATGGAAATTTTGGTGATCATTTAACTGGAGGTGACGCTGGTCTGTATGATCTTTTATTAAACCCGCGTGACCGATCCTATAAAATTGCTGAATTATGGAATCTGTTGGATAAAAATGAGTTGGCGGTAAACTGTTTGGTGGAGCCTGCGCGTTATGATCCTGCTTATTTAATAACAGATCCAAAGATCAGAGAAAAATTCAGGCAGTTTGATATAAGAACACAGGCTAGTCTGGCTGAATCTTTGGCTGGGAATATGTCAACGCATGTTGTGTATGTGCGTCGCGCGGAAGATAATATACAATTTGCTGATCCATGTGCCTCTGATTCAATTCCTTTTATGCGGGAAACGCCTGGAGAAATACTTGCCAATCAGATTTTACCATCCAATCTGCTTCCTTATTCTTTTGGAATGTTGACGATTATGCTTCCTTTACCTGCACAGGCACGCGGGTTTTTGGGACTTGTTGACAATCGCCGTTCGGTTGGAGAAATAATTGAGATTGTCAAAAAACGGGGTATTGAGGAACACCGTATTTTACCTTTGTGGAAGCAGACTTTTGAAATTTTACGAAGTATTAACCAGCTTTTTGTAAGATCTGCCGTTTAATTTATTTTATTGGAATCATCTATTATGAAATGTGCATTTTTATTCCCCGGTCAGGGAAGCCAATATGTTGGTATGGGTAAGGCATTGGCTGAAGCATTTCCAATTGCCAGAGAAGTCTATGAAGCGTTGGATGAAACGTTAAAGCAGCCATTATCCAAAATTATGATGGAGGGGCCTGTGGAAGCGTTGATTTTAACGCAAAATACACAACCTGCATTAATGACACATTCCATGGCCGTAATCAGGGTTTTGGAAAAAGAATTTAATATTGATGCCAATCATCTGGTTTCAATGGCAGCAGGACATTCCTTGGGTGAATATTCTGCTCTTTGTGCTGCCAATGTGTTTGATTTTGTTACAACTGTCAATTTGTTACGGACGCGCGGCAGTGCAATGCAAAATGCGGTACCGGTTGGTCAGGGAGCAATGGCTGCACTTATAGGCGTCACGATTGGACAGGTTCAGGATTTATGTAAACAGGCCACGCAGGGAAATTCGGTTGTTGTAGTTGCCAATGATAATGGTGCGTCTCAGGTTGTGGTTTCTGGTCATATGGACGCGATTGAACGGATTATAGCCATAGCCAAGGAAGCTGGTATCCGTAGAGTTGTTAAATTGCCTGTGTCAGCACCATTTCATAGTCCGTTAATGGAACCCGCTGCCCGGGAAATGCGGGATGCCTTGGCTAAAACAAATCCCAAACCATTTAATTTTCCTGTTATCGCAAATATAACCGCCTGCCCTTATGAAAATTCTTCTTTTGTCAGGGATTCATTGGTTAGACAAATAACAGGTTCTGTAAGATGGGCAGAAACTATGCGATATATGATTGATCAGGAAGTTGATTTTTTTGTTGAAGTTGGTGCAGGTAAGGTTTTGTCTAAAATCATGCAGCGTACTGCACGGGATAGCAAGGTTTGTTCTGTTGATACACCTGCAGATCTTGAAGAATTTGCAAAAATTCTTTCTGCTTTTTAAAAGAACACAAGGATTATGAAGATTATGTTCAGACTAGATAATAAGGTAGCGTTGGTTACTGGTGCCTCGGGTGGAATTGGTCAAGCGATTGCCAAGGCATTTGTTCAGCAAGGGGCAAAGGTTGTTTTGTCGGGAACCAGGGAAAACGTTTTAAGAGAGGTTCAAAAAGAGTTGGGTGAACAGAACGCATTTGTTCAAACAGCCAACCTCAAGGATCAGGAATCTTTAAAAGCGCTTATCCCGAATGCAGAGAGGCAGGCAAATGCACCTGTCGATATCCTGGTTAATAGTGCCGGATTAACGCGGGACAATCTTTCAATCCGAATGAAGGAATCGGAATGGTCCGAGGTTCTGGATGTGGATTTGTCTGTGCCCTTCCAATTATGTCAGATTGCGTTAAAGGGAATGGTTCGCCGGCGTTCAGGACGCATTATCAATATCGCTTCGATCATTGGGTTTATTGGTAATGTTGGTCAGGCCAATTATTCAGCTGCAAAAGGCGGATTAATCGCTATGAGTAAAAGTCTGGCGTTAGAAGTGGCGAAAAAAGGCGTTACCGTTAATGTTATTGCCCCCGGTTTTATTGAAACACCAATGACTGCCGTATTATCAGAAGAGCAACAATCTAGATTATTACAAAGAATTCCAAGAAATAGAATGGGACAGGTGGAGGATGTTGCATCCGCAGCTGTCTATCTGGCTTCTGAAGAGACAGATTGGGTTACTGGAACATGTTTGCATGTTAACGGTGGCATGTATATGGTGTAAAGATCCTTGCTTTGTGAACCATTTGAACATTTTATAAAATTATAATATTGCTTTTGCTTGGTTATTTGGGGGAAATGTGATATTTCCCCAATACCATTGTGATAAAATCGTATAAAGTTCTAAAAATTCTTTGGAACTTTGGTAATATAGTATAAACATGTAAGCTTTATAGCTGTAAAAGGACGAATATAATGAGTGAAATTGCTGACAAAGTAAAAAAAATTGTTGTTGAACATCTTGGTGTTGAAGAATCAAAGGTAACGCCTGAAGCTTCCTTTATTGATGACTTGGGTGCGGACAGCTTGGATACAGTTGAACTTGTTATGGCTTTTGAAGAGGCTTTTAATGTGGAAATTCCTGAGGATGCCGCAGAAAAGATTGCAACAGTCAAGGATGCTATCGATTATATTGAAAAACAGAAACAAGCATCTTAATTAAAAGTCTATAACATTATCGATTCATAAAACTTACAGGATAATTTAATGACGAGTACAAGTTCATGGCCACACCGCAGGGTAGTTGTTACTGGAATGGGGATTGTAAGCCCTCTTGGAATTGGTATCGATAATGTTTGGAAAAGACTTGTTGCAAGCGAAAGCGGCATTGACAAAATCAAAAGTTTTGATGCTTCACGTGTTGCTGCACGTATTGCCGGGGAAGTTCCTGAAGGTTCAAAGGAAGAGGGCAGGTTAAACCTGTCTGAATGGATCCCCGTTAAAGATTTAAAGAAAATGGACCGTTTTATTCAATTGGGTTTAGTGGCGGCTATTCAGGCAGTGGAGGATTCTGGCTGGACACCCAAAAATGAAGCGGATCAAATGGCTACCGGTGTCATGATTGGTTCAGGAATTGGTGGGCTGCAAACCATTTATGAAACGTCAATCAAGGTTAATGAAGGTCAGGCTCGAAAAGTTTCTCCGTTCTTTATTCCATCTGCCTTGATTAATTTGGTTTCAGGATATGTTTCCATCAAATATGGCTTTAAAGGGCCCAATCATGCGGTAGTGACAGCCTGTGCAACAGGAGTGCATGCTATTGGAGATGCAAGCCGTTTGATTGCGCTTGGCGATGCTGATGTAATGATTGCCGGAGGAGCGGAAGCGGCTGTATGTGAATTGGGTATTGCAGGGTTCTGTTCTGCCAGAGCATTATCCACGGGGTTCAATGATACACCTACAAAAGCGTCAAGAACCTGGGATAAGGATCGTGACGGATTTGTTATGGGAGAAGGTGCCGGTGTTCTTGTGTTAGAAGAATATGAACATGCGAAAGCCCGTGGCGCAAAAATTTATGGTGAGGTGGCTGGATATGGCATGTCAGGTGATGCGTATCATATCACTGCTCCAGCAGAAGGGCATGAAGGTGCTTATCGTGCAATGGCATCGGCCATTAAGCATTCAGGATTATCATTGGAAGATATCCATTATATTAATGCACATGGTACATCAACCATGGCGGATGATCTTGAACTTGAAGCTGTCGAGCGGTTGTTTGGGGATGCAAGCAAACATTTGGCAATGTCTTCAACAAAAACGGCTATTGGTCATTTATTAGGTGCAGCAGGTGCGGTTGAGGCGATCTTCTCTCTATTATCAATATGTAATAATGAGGTACCTCCCACTTTGAACCTTGATAATCCATCAAGGGAAAGTGTCATTGATCGTATAGCTCATACTGCCCAGCAAAGAAAAGTTGATGCTGCCCTATCCAATAGTTTCGGTTTCGGTGGCACGAATGCGAGCCTGATTTTTAAAAGAATATGAAAATTTACTAAGATATATCATGGGTTAAATTGTAATGCGTCGATTGTTATATGGGGTCAGTGCATTACTTGTATGCCTGCTTGCTGTATTCTTTTACGGAAAATATACCTATTTTGCTCCCGGTCCTTTGGATAATGCTAAAAATGTGGTTATTGCCAAGGGAAATGTCGCGGCAATATTAAACCAACTTCAGAAAGAAAAGGTTGTCACTCAATCCTATTGGGGCGGTTTTATTTTTCGTAGTGGCATAAAGCTGACAGATAAGGCCGGAACGTTACATGCGGCTGAGTTTTCTTTTCCAAAGCAGGCATCGATTCAACAGGTTATCGATATCTTGCGGTATGCAAAACCTGTACAGCATAAATTAACCATTCCAGAAGGGCTGACAGCCTATCAGATTGCGAATTTGATTAATGATGCCCCCTATATGACAGGACAGATACAGCCACCAGAAGAGGGAACGGTATTGCCCCAGACATATGCCTATGAATGGGGTATGTCTCGTGAAAAGATGATATTCCGTATGCAACAGGCAATGCAGAAAAAATTGCAAAAAATCTGGGGTGAACGACAGGTTCTTGCTGAGATAAAAACGCAACAGGATTTGGTTACCCTTGCCTCAATTGTTGAGCGGGAAACCGCTTTAAAACGCGAACGTCCCATGGTTGCCCGTGTATTTATCAATCGCCTGCATCTTGGCATGCGATTACAGTCAGATCCCACAGTGATTTATGCCCTGACTGATGGAAAAAATGATTTTGATCGCAGGCTAACTCGACAGGATCTGGAAATTGTCAACCCATATAACACTTATTGGACCAGCGCTTTACCTCCTACACCAATATGCTCTCCTGGTGAAGCCGCTATGGAGGCTGTTGCACATCCTGCAGAAGGAAAAATATTATATTTTGTTGCAAATGGAACGGGTGGGCATAGTTTTTCAACAAGTCTTGCAGAACATAATCACAATGTTGCCGCAGAGAAAAAAAGATAGTTTTTAAAAACTATCTTTTAAAATATAGAATAGTTTTTTTATTTTCTGGATTTTGAAGGGGAGGGCAAATTTTCAGATTTAATATTATGTGATGAGGAGCCTTTTTGTGGGGCAAGGTCAATCGCACCTGAATCATCGTTGGTATTGGTATCGCCATTATCATCCTCTACATTATGATTTTTGGATGATTTTTTTTCAGGTTGGACATTTTTTGCCATATTTGAATATTTGATCAAGATTTTACGCAGATGGTTTGCCGCTGGATTATTAACGCGCATTGCCATAACAATATCTTCTGGTCCCACAATCTGGTTATAATATTTATGATTGGCACTACTGTTAATTTTTAATTTAGATCCTTTTAGAGATGCTCCGACAAATAATCCTGATGCTTTTTGCAGGTTATAAATATCGGCTGTATCCTTGTTGGCATCGCTACTGGATTTTGCTGCTGTTGCAGAGGCACTGGCTCCCATTGTGAATTGGCTGTCCAACAATTTGCGCAAACTGCGTTCGTTCATGATGAAAAGCATGACTTCTGTATTTTGTACACCAAGCTGTATACCAAAAGAGCCACTTGACATTTTATAAAAAGCAGGACTGGACCAAGAATTTCTTGCATCCCTAGAAAGAAGCACACAATCTCCTCCGGAGCCTCCAAACACGAGGGAGATATGTGTAATATTTGGGCAAATCATCACTGCCCTGGCGTTTTTTAAACGGGTATAGACACGGCTGGATGTGGGAATATTTGCAAAGACATCCTCAACTGTTAAAAGAGAATGATCCACAATAGATTGTACTTTGTCAGTTTTGGCCTTGGCATGCTGAAGAGAAAATATTGACAGCATTGAAAAGCAAAACATCGTACCATATTTAAAGATGAAATTATTTTTCATAGGATTAAACAATATAGTTCAGGTTTGACGAAAAAGTAAAAGACAGATCGGTAGTTTAACATAAAAGCGATTTATGATAAGGATATATGAAGTGTTTTCGAGAGGATATCCGAAATTCCTGGAGCTGCGGTTAAAATAGGTGTCATTTGATGAAGGCCACCATTTTCCAAGAAAGGTGAAATACAGGCACCAGCTTCTCTAAGTAAAACGAGTGCTGCCGCCACATCCCATAAATTAATGGCCATTTCAAAATGTCCATCCAGTCTACCGCTCGCAACATCGACGAGGGACATGGTGCCAGAACCCAAAGTGCGAATCATTGCGCCAGTTTTTAAGATAGCTTCTGCATTTTTTAGAAATTCATCGATTTTACTGACGTGACTCCAGCCCAGTTCAATCATGGAGATTTTTGGATCTTTAACATCGGAAACATGAATGGGCTTTTCATTCATGAATGCCCCTTTTCCTAGACGGGCAGTATAGAATTCGTTTACGCATGGAGCTGCAATAATACCGAGAATGGGAACATTTTCTTCTATAAGGCCAAGAGAAATACACCACCGATTTCTGCCACGTGCATAGTTTGATGTTCCATCGATAGGGTCGACAATCCATCTTAACGACCCTGAACGTGTTTTCCCCTTTTCCTCTCCTTGAAAACCATCTTCGGGAAAGAGGGATTGAATTGCTTTTGAAATATAGGTTTCGATCTTGCCATCTGTTTCGGTCAACCAGTCTTGGGCATGTTTAAGGGATCCTTGGGGTCCCCCTGGACTGGGCCGCATTTGTAAGGCAATTTCAGATGCATTTTTGACAATTTCTTGTGCAGCTATAAAACGACGTGAAAGTGCGTCACTCATAATTGGTCTTAACCTTAAATGATTGAATGAATTTAAATCATATGATTATAGTGAATTTTATCAGAAATATTTAATTTTTTATAGAATCAGATTGTTTACTATTTTAAAATAAAAATTTGATAAAGATGAAACGTGTTATTTTTATTTAAAAAACAAGGAACAAATTATGTCTCAGGAAGTTAATTTGGTTGCTATACTGGAAATTGATGAAGGGGCCTGGTCAAAAATTTCAGATGCTGTGAATGTGTGTGTTTCTCGTTCAAGAGAGGAAAAAGGAAATCATAGCTATACAGCCTATTTTCAAAGTGACAAGCCTAATAAAATTGTTTTTATTGAATGTTGGGCAAATCAACAGGCTTTGGATGCGCATTGCGAAACGGAACATTTCCAGAATCTGATGCGCGTGGCAAAACCTTTTGCTGTGAAGCCCCTTGAATTACTGAATTTAATACCCGCAAAATAAATTTGTATTTCTGATGTCGATTTTTGAAACGGATATATGGCGCATTGGTATTGTCAAGGCACCGGTTGAGGATGTGATAGCTTGTGATATTTGCGATATTCATTGGATAAAAGAGGAGGATACGTTCAAATTTCTTGCTGATCCTTTTGGCCTCTATAGAGATAATAAACTATATGTTTTTGCGGAAGCGTATGATTACAGAGATCGTCATGGCCGTATAGAGGTATTAATTCTTGATCAACAGCTTTCACTTATTGATCGAAAAATTGTATTGGAGAAACCCTGGCATCTATCCTATCCAATGTTAATTGAGGATCAGGGGTTGGTTTACATGCTGCCAGAGGCATACAAATCAGGTGAAACCAGTTTATATAAAGCAGTTGAGTTTCCATTTCATTGGGAGAAGGTATCCTCTTTTTCTTTTCCTGAAGTGGCCATTGATCCGACTGTATTATTTTATAATGATTTATGGTGGATGTTTTATACCCCTGTAAGGGAAGGGTTAAGTCGGCAAAGCGTTTTATCTGTTGCCTGGTCGGAAAGTCTCGCAGGAACATGGCATTCTCATTCACTTAATCCCGTAAGGATTTCCCCCTCAAGTGCACGTCCTGGTGGTAATGCAGTCATTACATCTCAGGGTATTATTTTACCGACACAGGATTGTAGCCTGACGTATGGAGGGGGACTAACATTTTTAAACATTATTGAATTAACCCCTGATCAATTTGAAGCAAGAATTACAGGTCAGTTCAATAAAGGTTCAATATTTGGCGAATATAATCAAGGGGTGCATACATTAAGTAAGGCTGGCCCCTATAGTCTGATAGATGGCAAAAAAATACTTAGACAGCCTGTGAGGCGTTTCTTGATTGACAGGCGATATCAAATACATGGAATATTTTAAAAAGCTTGGAATATTTATTGATTTTTTGATTTTAAACCAATGAAATGTGTAAGAATTGATTTAATTTGATCGGTCAGACATCAAATTATTAACCAAGTGGAGATCATCAGGTTTATCCACATCTACGGCAGCCTGCCCCCAGGGTATAATTACAAAATGGATCTTAACCTTGGTTAATTTGAAAATTCTTTTTTTAAGTGCTTTTCTAGTCAAGCGATGCAGGATATATCGCAAGATTATTGAATATCCCAATAGCAAGCCCATTTTTACTGGACTTTTGCGATAACTTTCCAATTTTTGCCAAAGTTTCGCGACTTGAATGGACCTTGGTGTTCGAAACATAAAAATATTGCAACCAGAAAAAGAACCGTCAGCTAATTTGATGTAAGTTCTTTTTGTGTTTGGAACATCTTTTTCAATCTGTTCCTTTAGGGCGATACCAACAGCAAGGTCACATTGTGAGGCCTCCGCTTCCTGTATGAAATATTCCACCCATTCCGGTTGAAGTAAGGGGTTATCAGCGGTTGTTATTAATAGGGGGGTTCCCAATGCTTGAATGGCTTGGATGATGCTTGCACTTGGACCAGGACAGGTGGGAAGATACTTAATAAAGTTGGGTAGAATATCCCTAACAACCTCGAACTTTTCAATTGAAACAGAAATTTCATTAATGGATTCTATTTTTGCAAGGGTTTCGGTAACATATTCGATCATTGGTTTTCCCAATACGGGAATAATCGCCTTGTGCGAAACGTGAGCATGCAAAGCCAAAGGATCTTGTTTCCCTTGCCTTGACCCAGCCAGAATTAAAGCATTGATGGGTTCACGTTCCATAATGGTCCCAATTCCTTTTAGGCTGCTTTTTGGGTATGTTGGGTGCAATCTTTTTTATGCTCCCGAAAATTAGATCCTGCGGGACGATCACGTGGAGGAGCCCCGGTTTTTAGCATAACCCAAGGATAATGTTCAGCTTCTTTCACGGTATATCCCATGTTAAATACAGTTGGACTCCGTGGGCGTGCCTTGGCATCTTCATAATAGGTACCGAAGACTTTGTCCCAAAAATAGTTGGTAATACCAAAGTTTCCCTTTTCATAATGAAAGTGGTGTAAAACATGAACCTGTTTAATATGACTTACATACCTAGATTTTGGTTTATAATTCAAATGTTGAATGCAATGAAAAAATTCATAAAAACATGACATGTACACAGCTGTACCAATAGAGGCGAAGAAACCGCAAAATCCACCAACTAAATATCCCAAGCCGCCCCCAACGATAATGATGGTTGGTATGGTATTCAAGGGTGATCCAAATAATACATTTAAAAGATGGGGATCCTGATGATGATCAAAGTGAATGCGTTTCCATAGTGAAGCCGACCATTTCATTCTGTATAGTAACGAAACATGCATGATCCAGCGATGGATAATATACCAGATTAACGGAAAGCCAAATATCATGACGATAATTGAACTTAAGACAGGAACCCATCCATTGAACGTGTAGCAGACGGCGACAATACATCCAATAATAAGGCTGAAATATAATAGGATGGTTGGATGCGTCAAATAGGCCACCCATAATTGTTTTAGTCCCATTTTACCTAAATCGTAACTACGTCCGGAACGTAGGTCTTGATTGCGCATAATTTGAAAGATAGATTGGTTGCTCATTGTTTTTCTTCAACTGATAGAATGATAGTGCATGTAGCTAACATAAAGACAAGGAAGGCAGAAAGTGAAGCCACTGGGGCGGGTATGGTTCCTGCTTTCCCCAAAGCATGCAGGACTTCTTGGAATATAATAAATAACAATCCATATCCCAAACAATAGATGGGGATCCAGCTACGTAACCCGGCACGTGGCGGGATGTAGGTCACAAGTACAGTAATAATTAGCATCATGATAAAAGTAAAGGGTAAACACAATCTTCCCCAAATTGTTGTTTTTATATAATTCGTAGGCATTTTGAAAGGTTGTTGATATGATAATTCTAGAACCATATTATGGATGGATTGTGGCATTGATTTTGAAGATAGTCTTATAAGGGTATGTGGTGTCAGGTTAATATTCCATATTCTTTCTTTTTCATTTGTTAATTCATGAAATTTTAATGGAATATCCGGTTTGTTTTGCAGGAATTTTGCATGAGAGAAAATCCATTGGTGGTTTTTATGAATGACTTCATCAGCAATAAGCACCGAGTCAATATGAGATAAATCGCGACGCTTGATGACCGTCAGTCCTGTAATTTTATTTCCTCCATAGGCAATATGATCAATATTGATGATATCAAGATTGCTGTAAAAATAGAAATTATTTTCTTTTTCGGGATGCGGGTTGGTTTTGTTCCACCATGTTGCCAGATCCAGTTCCGTTTTGGGTGTAATTTGGTCAGACATAATAAAACATAGAAAACTTAGCAATAGCGTAACAGGTATTAATTTTTTTATCAGTCCCCATGTCGATAGGCCTATGGATCGTAGGATGGTTATCTCATTGTTGATTGTCAATTGAGTGAGGGCGATCAAGAAACCGATAAGGGTACTTAAGGGTAAAACAGAATTAAAAAGTAAAGGTAATTTCAGCATCATGAAATGAACAACCCCTTTTAGCCCAAGTTGTCGTTCCAAAATGGAAGAGGTTTGTTCCAATAGGGTTAAAACCTCCATGATTGCTGTTAAAATAATGACAGTAGTAAAAGTTGTTGCTAACAAGCGACTGGATAAATAAAAGGTTAACACATAACGTTTCAATAATTTTTTCATTATTTATCCGAAGACTTTGAAAAGTGTCTTAACAAATTGCGAGAGGTAAGGAGAAAAGGATTGTTTTTTAAGAATAGACAGCCAAAGCAAAAAAACAAGAATATAAAAAATGGTAGCCATAAAGCGACAAAAGCATTGTCATGTCCGTGTGAAACAAGGGTTAAACCCAGTTGTTGAATATGATCATAGGCAACAAGAATGATTGCCGCGATTCCAAGACCTAAATTTCTTTTACGACGTTTTGGTGTAATGGCTAAGGCGACAGCAAGAAAAGGAATGGCAATAATTGATAAGGCGCGGACTAAACGAAAATGAAATTCAGCCTTTATATCTAAAATTGGAATGTCTTGATAGGTATGGTGCTGAATTTGTTCGTAGAGATTTGTCAGGGTTAGTTCGCGTTCATCGCTGCCTCTTTCCCTAAAAATGCTTTTCTTGTTTGTGTTTTGTATTATTCGTGAAGCATTGGAAAAATCTGTTATATTATTGTTGTTATTCGGATTTAATGTAAGATTTTGACCATCATAAAGGGTCAGCATTATTTTTGAATGATCGGCCAGTGAATAAAAATTCCCTTTATCGGCCAGAATAATTTGTTCAACCAGTTGTTTTTTATCATTTAATTTTGTTTGTCTTATGAAGATTCCTGAAAGCTGGGTTCCGTTTTGGCTAGCTTTGTCAACGATCATAACAGTGTGGTTATTGGGTTGAACAATCATATGGCTTTGAATATGGGGTGCCCATCCAGCATGAGAGGCATAAAAAAAAGCTGCGCGAAAATCATATCGGGCATATGGCTGAATATAACCATATAATATTATACAAAAAAAACTGACGGCAATACCACTTATGATGTAAGACCGTGTACATTGAAAAAGGGATTTTCCAGCATTTAATAGTGCATCAATTTCATTATTAAGATTTAACTGACGAATACTTGAAAAAATTGATACGCAAAAGGCTGCCGGAATGGCAAGACCAAGATAATGAGGGATCAGATCTGCCAGCAAGCCAAGAAAAGTACTGAGGGGGCTGCTGTCTGCCGCTAATAGGTCAAGTAACACAAGCAATCTTTCCAGCATCAAGGCGGCAAGAATAACTCCAAGAGAAACAATAAAACTTGGGAGAGCTTGCGCAAAAAGATAGGAATCCAACATCTTGATGTGGATCGTTGATAAAAATCTGGTCAAACTCTGGTTTTTTAAATGAAATTTCAACAAGGATTTACTGAAAATAATGATTTATATAAAAGGAGTGGGTTTGAGAAAAATCACCATTTTTATCTATAAAGCGTACCGTTGAAAATGTATGAAAGTGATCATCCAATTTTTCAATTACGATTTTACGCCAAGCGGCTTGGTGATACGGACGGTTTGAATTGGAAGAGGCCGAAGCAATTCCCAGCATCGGTATATTGGTGTCAAGAAATTTTCGGGTAATGGTACGATGGACATGCCCAAAAAGAATAATTTCGACACCCTCTTCATATAATATTTTTTGCAATTTTTTCCTGTCTTTTAAGGCCTTTCTTTCCGAAACAATTCCTGATACAGGGGGATGGTGCAAAATTACAATCCTGAATAAATTATCTTTTTTAAGTCGTTGGAGTGCATATCTTATTTGATTCAGCTGATAATTTCCAACCTGGCCATTTGCAAAAAAGGGAGGCGTGGGAACGGCTGTATTAATGCCAATGACAGCGATAGAACCATAACGGGTTATGATAGGGTAATCGTCATGATTGTAAGCCTGTGACCAGGGTGACCAGAAAGCGTAGCTATTGTGCCATTGTGTTTTAACAAGCGCATCATGATTCCCTGGGATAATATTTATATTTTTAAAAGGAAGATGATGCAACCAGTCAGCTGCCTGTTTAAATTCCTCAGGCAGAGCCAAGTTGGTAAGATCTCCCGATATCAACAAAAGATCGGGAGATTCTCTGGAAATATCGTCAATGATGATATCAAGTCTCTTTTTTTGCAAAGAAAGGCGTCTTTTTTTCCAGGACAGAAAACTTAAAAATCGTTTATTGACAAGGGATAATTTCGGAAATTGAATGCTTTCCAAGGGAAGATGAATGTCCGAAATATGGGCAATTGTAAAGCGTTTCAAAAGAGACTATCCTTAAATATATTCTATGCTATGTTATGTAACACACTTGAAATCATGATAATATAGTTGATTTTTGCACAATTTTTTTCATAAAAGAAGCAAATGGGAAGGAATGATAACATCAAAACTATAAAAACGTTTATTACTCCTCATATTAAATTAAAACAAGATACTATAGAATGTTAGAAGCAATCCGTGAATCAGAATATTGCCTTAATTAAAAATCCTGTCAGTCGATTAAATCAGAAAGAGGATAAGGAATTTACAGATTTTGCCTTGAACTGGTTAGGAGAAAATTATTCTACGCCACGAACTGTTGATGATATGATGCAAACGTTAAATCGTTTTGTCGCAACAGGGGTTGATTATATCATTATAGATGGTGGGGATGGCACGATTAGTCATGTCATGACAGCTATTTATAGCTGTTATCCACATGATAAATTGCCAAGCCTTATTATTCTTCCTTCAGGAAATACAAATTTAATAGCCAAGGATATTGGATTCGGTATTCGGGGAATCAATGCTCTTAAGCGTATCAGGACTTTGGCAGAACGTCAGCGATTGCATTTTACGGTTCAGCATCGTCATGCATTAAAAATTGAATGGTCTGATCCCTCTCGCCCGCCTGTTTTGGGAATGTTTCAAGGTGCGGCGGCATTTACGAAGGCTATTCAGATTGCACATAACCCGACGATTTTAAAAAATTTTCCTCATGATGCTGCTGTGGCAATCACTATTATAACGTCTTTACTAAAATTATTTTTTTCAAAAACACGGGATTTGTGGCTTAACGGTAATGTATGCTCTTTTTTCATTGATGAAAAGAAATCATATCAGGAGAATTGCTTTTTGTTTTTATCGACGACTTTACAGAGCCTATCTCATGGAATGTGGCCGTTTTTTAACCGATATGCAGGGGATGATAGTCTTCATTATTTGAATGTTAAAGCACGTCCTCCACATCTGTTGGCGGCATGTTTCGCCTTATTAAGAGGTAAAACGCCGGAATGGTTATTGAATGATCCTAATTATCTTAGTGGTACCGCCAATAAAATAAAACTGTCAATCAAAGAGGATATTATTCTTGATGGAGAACAGTTTGATACAGGCGAGGATCATTGTATCCTTCTTTCGACCGGTCCCAAATTTTCGTTTGTCCGTTTATAGATAATGTCGGCTGTTTATGTCATCATCCTTGTCACAATTATTAGCTACTTCATTTGATCAGCATTCTGTTCCAGAATCTGTTACCGCCTTCGTTAAACAGATCATAGGAGATCGGCAACCCATAGGTGTTATCTATTACGGTTCTTCTTTATGGAAAAAAGAACTGACAAGTTTACTTGATTTTTATGTTGTTTGTCAAAATTTGTCTGATTGGTATCCGGAAGATTGTTTTAAAATTGTGATTAATTATTGTCTACCTCCGAATATTGAATATCATGAATGGAGTGAGGGGAATGTTAATTTAAGGGCCAAAGTTGCGATATTATCAATAGATCAACTTCAAAAAGCTACTGCTTTACAATCCATTGATACAACGATGTGGGCGCGTTTTTGTCAGCCTGTTAAGATTCTTTGGTGGAAGGATGATAAAGGAAAACAGGCATTGTTGGATTGTCTCATAAGAGCGGTAAATACAGCTATATGGTGGGCCACTTTTTTGGGGCCAGAATATGGGACTGCGGAAAAATATTGGTGTTCATTATTCCGTCATACTTATGATGCTGAGCTAAGGGTGGAATCAAATAATCGTCCAATGTTGATTTTGGAAAATAGAGAAGATTACTTTAAGCAACTTTTAAAACTGGGCTGGCAAAAAGCAGGAATATCCTATAACGAGACAAAAAATTATTCTCTATTTCCATCTGTGTCAAAGGATCAACGAGAATATGCTAGAAAACGCTGGAAGATTCGGAAAATATTGGGTCGACCCTTGAATATTTGCCGATTAATTAAGGCCGCTTTCACGTTTGAAGGGGGGGCGCAGTATATTGTGTGGAAAATTAATCGACACCGTGACATTAATCTTGAGTTGACAGCGTTCCAAAAAAAATATCCCCTTATAAATGCACCCTGGATATTATTCAAATTATATCGACAGGGTTTATTCAAGCGATAAAGATTTTAATTAAGAGTTAGCCCTACATCTTTAGCCGCCTGAATGTAGATTTGAACTAGTCGGTCAATCTGTTCTTCTGTATGGGCCGCGGCGATACTCGCTCTTAATAAAGGTCTGTTATCTGGTGTGGCGGGAGGCAGGCTAAGATTAATATAAGCCCCCAATTCTAACACCCTGTTCCAGAAATGAGCAGCCTGAGGTAATTCATTCAAGATAACAGAAACAACAGAGCTGATATCTGGACCAGTTTGAAAACCAGCATTCTGTAATGCATGATAAAATCGGGAGGCATTATTCTTTAGTTTATTTCTCAATTCAGGACGGTTAGCGATGATTTTCAAGTTTTCACGTGTTGCGGCGATTACTTCGGGAGGTAAAGAGGCCGTAAACATGTAGGGTCTGGTACAAAGACGTAATTTATCTATTTGTGGATAATCGGAAACACAATATCCTCCAACAGTACCCAAGCTTTTAGAAAAAGTTCCCACGATGAAGTCAACGTCTTGTTCCACGTTTTCACGTTCTGCAATTCCTCGACCATGTTCACCAAAAACACCAAAAGAATGTGCCTCATCAATCATGAGATAAGCATTTTCCTCTTTCTTGACTTGGATAAATTCTTTGAGGGGAACGATATCTCCAAACATGGAGTAAACTCCTTCCACAACAACCAGTTTAATACCGTTTATATTGCCAACTCGGCGTAATCTCTTACGTAAGTCGTCAGCGTCATTGTGTCGGAAACGTATAATTTGTGCCTGACTGAGTCTGCTGCCATCATAAATACTGGCATGACAGTCCGCATCCAAGAAAAGGTAATCATCCTTACCGGCAAGAGTTGATACCATGCCGAGGGTTGCTTGATATCCTGTTGAAAAAACCATGCAGGAACGACGGTTGAAGAACTGAGCCAGCTCTTGTTCGAGTGATTGATGTAAGGAATAAGAGCCATTGGCAATTCTGGATCCCGTTGTTCCAACACCATATTGCATAGCTGTTTCAGCAGCTGCTTTTCGTGCCTCTTCGGATTGACTGAGGCCTAGATAATTGTTTGTTCCAAAAAGAAGTGTTTCTTTCCCGTTGATAGTACCAACTGTTGCAGAAAGTGTTTTCTCGATTGTAACCCCAAACGGATTGTGCGGGGCAAAGGAAATAAGTTGGTTGAAAGCAGTTTCAAGTGGCTTGAATTTTGTAAATATATCCATAGGAGAGAGCTTTTATTTAAGGGAAACGATGGCATCTGCAAGATCACGAATCGTTCTTACGTCTGTCAGGCGATCCAAAGGAACGGATACGTCTAGTTTATCTTCAATTTCCATGACGAAATTCATGACAGCTAGAGAATCGAATTCCAAATCTTCAATAATTTTGCTGTCTGGTGAAATGTTTTTGGGAACTTTTGGGTTTTCTAATAATGTATCAATAATTATTTTTGAAATTTCTTCAACCGTTTCAGTCATAGTGTTACCTTGTTAAATATCAATATTTGAACGATTATGACTGATTGGATGACATTTAACGCAATCAGTCGCATATCCTAAGGAAAGAATTGATTTATTGTAAATAGCTTTTAAATTCTGTTCAAGAGGCCATAAAATTTCATTTCATACCTGAATTTTTAAAAATGAAATCCGAATTCTCCTTTTAAAAGCATTTGTCTTGCTTTTGCCCGTGTCAATTTTCCAGAGGAGGTTTGCGGCAGGCTATGTGGAGGGACTAACAGGACAGACACTTCTACACCATTTTGTCTTCTAAACAGACTGGTCATATCTTCTTGAAGTCTTTTTCTTTCAGACTCATCAATGGCACGGCATTGGACAAGTGCAACGACAGTTTCCTGATTATTCTTATCAACCGAGAATACAGCGACATCGCGGCTTCTTAGCGAGTTAAAAGCATGTTCAGCCGCCCATTCCAGATCCTGGGGCCATATATTTCGCCCATTAATGATAATCAAATCTTTTTCGCGTCCAATTATGACAATTTCGTTATTTAAAATATAACCTAGGTCACCTGTTTTTAACCATCCTTCTTTGTCAAGAACGGCTTCTGTTTCTTTTTCTTTATTGAAATAACCTTTCATAAGGCTTGGGCCTCGCACGTAAATGCTGCCCGCTCTTCTTTCGGGAAGAATATTTCCATTTTCGTCCCGTATTTCAATTTCATGATCAGGAAGTATCGGACCACAAAGAGTAAAAGTCCTGGTTGTAACGAAAGGATCATTGGAAGGTTTTGCTATACCTGTCGTTTCAAGAAGGGGCAAATCAATAGTATCGGTTTTAAGTCCCTCTCCCAAAGGTGCGAATGAAAGGGCTAATGTCGCTTCCGCCATACCATAGCTTGCGACAAAAGCTTTTGAATCAAAACCATATTTTTGATATTGTTCGGCAAATTGTTCTAAAATATGAGAACGTATCATATCTCCGCCAATACCTGCCGCACGCCAAGAGGATAAATCAAGTTCCAGGGTTGAGGAAGGCATACGGCGTGTACAAAGTTCATATCCAAAAGATGGACTATAAGATAGGGTCCCTTTATTACGACTGATCAGATCCAACCAGACATGTGGACGCCTTGCGAAATCCCTGGTAGGCAAAAGATCAATGGTTAACTGGCATGTCATAGGGGTTAGAAAAAATCCAACCAGCCCCATATCGTGATACAAGGGTAACCATGAAACGCATCGGTCTCCTGTTTCTTTTACTGCCAATCCATAATATGAGATTGCATGAGCGTTGGCCAAACAGGCTTTCTGGGTGACAGCAACCCCCATAGGAAAGCGAGTGCTTCCTGAAGAAAATTGAAGATAAGAAAGATCATCAGCCTGAATAACTGGTAATTCTATGGCGCTATTAACTTTTATTTCTTTTAGCTGGGCAGGACTTCCTCCGAACAATAAAGGAAATTTTTCAATAATTTCCCGCGTCCAGCTTTGAATTGTTTGTGGAATAATAACCGCTTTTGCGGAAGAGTTTTCAATCATTCCCCGCAAGGTGTTGATATAAGAAGATTTTCCAGCAAAAGCAACAGGCAGAGGCATTGGGGCGGGAACAATACCTGCATATTGGCAGCCAAAAAAGATACGGCTAAAGTCACTGTCACTTTCTGCAACAATGGCCAGGCGATCGCCTTTCTTTAGTCCCAAGGTCAAAAGTAGCTTGGCAACATGTATAGCTTGTTGTCGCAGGTCAGAATAGGGTAATGATTCTAATAAAACTCCCTTGGCTGAATAAAAATTAATACCGCTTTTTCCTTGAGCGGCGTAATCTAAAGCCTCAGAAAGAGAAACAAAATCACCAAAACGTCGTTTAAGACCAGAATCCGTTGGTGTTGGATGTTTGTTTATGTCCACAATTAAAATTCCACCAAGTTTTTTACAAAACAGTATATATAAATTGCTTTTGTTAAGTATACCTAAAGATAAATAATAATCACTTCATTATGATTATAAAAGAGCAATCCTGTTTGGCTGTTGCCAAACATATTGTGTATAGAAGCTTTCTACAAATGAAGAAAGTATTTTTTGCAACATGTAAAAACTCATTGTTATGGTTATGTATTTACGTTTAATAGGGCTTATAATAAAAAACAATCTTGTTTTTAAAAAAAAATAAAGATTTCGCAAGTTTTTTATGCAAATATACATTCATATGAAACAGTTTTTTTAAAACCAGATCTGTTTTGGACTGATTATTGTTTTGTTAATTAAATCCCATTATTGCAATCAGTTTAAAATGAATGAACAGCGTTTTATGTATGTATAATACTTATATACTAATAAGTGGGAAATATATTTCATTTTCAGTATGAAAATAGTCAATCTTTTAAATAGAAAAGAAGTAAACCTGATATCTTATTTTATAAATTGTTAAATGAGCGGATTTACATTGTTAATTAAAAACGGTTTTTTAGAATAAAAAAGGATTTAAAATTAAAAATAAAAAAATAAAATTTAGGGGTTGATTCTTAGATTTAAATTGTATAGATAAGTTCACACAGACATTGAGAGAACAAAAGGTTTTTGATGTGTTTTACGGTTTTGTTCATTGACAATTGTATAGGATGAGAAGGGGATATGCTGGTGGCGTATTGGTTGTAGCGTT
>NZ_JACFQT010000014.1:0-351 GCF_016101315.1 Commensalibacter sp. W6292M3 | reverse complement strand
TGGTTATTTTCTTGCCTTCATTCAGGTCATGGGTCGCGAATATGCTCATGGTATTGTTTTCATTAAACTGCCAGATTACCGATGGCATGTTGAGAACATCATTTACATATGGAATACCGGTCGCATCAATAACAATATTCTTTCCTTTCTGGTACAGCTCACTGTAGTTATCGATCTTCCCTCCACTCAACGGTCTTAGTTCACTAGCAATGATTCTTTTGATATTTCCATTTTCACCAATGAAGTTTGACGCGTTTACGGTTCCGTTTTCTCGAAGGACGATTGCATTGTATACCACACCATTGATTTTGCTCTGGATGGTTATTTTCTTGCCTTCATTCAGGTCATGGG
>NZ_JACFQT010000001.1:771497-1251771 GCF_016101315.1 Commensalibacter sp. W6292M3 | reverse complement strand
TAAATTATCCGCTGAAATGTTGGATTATACCATAAAAGTCCCAACTCCATCCCATCAGGATGCCTCTTTGGGTAAAGTCGTCGATAAAGTTTTAAATAATGTATCCTTTTCAACATTTACAAATATTTATCAAGAAAAAAAAGAAAATAATGATTTAGACGTTAAATGTATTGCAATTGGATCTGATCGTGAGAAAGCAATTGATAATTGGACACCTCTTTTTGATAAAAATAGTAGAATTGATGGAAACGGAATTAAGTGTTTCGATAAAGAAACTGGTGAATGGGTCGTTCCTGAAGACGGGATTTTGGATATTAATTATGATATTGCTTTTGGTGATATGTCAGGAAAAAAATACGTTCCTATAGTAGAAGCGGAAAATTTTTTTAACATTGATATGGCAATCAACAATGAGCTGAATAAAGTTAATGAAATTATAGAAGTGGTTGATCAGCAGGAAATCACTTCTTACATTAAACCTCTTAAAGAAAATTTAGACTTAGTTTCTGAAGAAACAAAAGATAATCAAATAAAGGTGGATAATAAAACAGATTTAAAATCCTTTTTTCTTAAACGTGAATATCCAATTATAGATTCAGGCAATTGGAAGACTGTTAAAATCAAGCAAGGTATCAATAAAGGTAAAATTGCCTGGTTTGATACAATTTCTAATAAGTATTTAAAAAAAGCTATTAATCCTAATGATTACGTTTTTACAGAAGAAATTGTGGAAGCTTATGCAGGGCCAGTAGTTTTAATTGATGTAGATGTGACAATATCATCCGGTACCGAAGTGTCAGGGATCAGTTTATTAACGAATGTAAATAATGAAAGACAAGATCCATATGTTTTGGTCATTGAGGAAAATGCAAAAATTTCATATTCAAATATATTTTATAGAAATGTGATATCAAGGGGAAAATCATATCATAACACGTATTCAAGTAGTATGGTTGAATTGTATAATAATGCAATATCTTTAAAAGATACCTTGATAGTTGTGGGAGAAGTGAAAGCTAAATTTTGTTTAACAAGCAAAACGTGTACAAGCGCAAAGGATTATTCCTCGGGAGATAATTCTTTTTGGTTTGGAACTGATGGGTATCCTATAGGATTAAAAGGTTACAATAACGCTGACTTTATTTGTCCAATTGTTCCATTATTGTCAGAAGATAGTCCAGTATCTCATCCATCTTACTGGTTATTTAAAGATAAAAGTAAATTTTTATATAATAATGCAATGGATACAGATGAAATAATTTCATGGGTTAAGGAACATAGTAAACAAAGATTTATTTCCAATAAAACATTGATGTATTTAGGAGACTCAACCAACAACAATTTAGTAATAGATATTGAGGAAGTAAAAGATAGCTCTGAAAATATTGTTCTTGATAAAGAAGGATGTCCTGTCTTGGTTAATGTTTATCGTGTAGATAATGGTGACGAGATATACAGAGGAAATGAACCCTTAAATTTAGTCAATTGGAATGAGATAACATTAAAAAACGGAGCGGTTTTAGATAATATAATTATTTTTAGAACTTATCAATATGAAGAAAATAATAGCACGGGATTGTATCTGGAAAAAAATTGCGGAATAAAAAATTCTGAAATATATGGATACAGTCTATATAATGATACAATGAGTCAATCAAGTGATAATTATTATATCTCTTCAGGAGATGTTTATTATAATATATATTCAATTTCTGAAAATGATTGTTTTTATGATATAAATGAAACCAAATTTCCAATTTCGTTATTTGATCGTGATATAATCTATTATGACAGCAACGTGAAAAAAATAACGCAAGGTAAAAGTGATAATAGCAAGATTTTTTATATTACAATAGGTGGCAGTAAAAAATCAGTAGCGAGATTAGACTTAAAAGGTGGAAAATTAATAAATCCTTCCATTTCATTTTTCTATCAAGGTTCGATAAATGTTATTGATGATATGATAAATTTTAAGGAGATAGTTATTGAACCACAACCCGTTATTGCGATTAATAATATTAAAGGTCAATTGAAAAGAATTGTAAAAAAGGGGGACAGAATAAAATTGTTAGGTTATTGGTCTTCACAAATTCAGGAATTTTCACCGTTTCCTTTAGGATTAAATAAAGTTAGAACTACATTGAATTTAATATAAAATTATAAATCTTTTATATTATTATGTATTGGGTGATAAAAACAATTAGTAACAATTTAAAAACAAAAAGATTAGTAAAATATTATATGTCAATTTGAATAACTTGCACTTTATCCTCGATAGAATTTCAGGTTATTTGCCAGATAAGATCTTTATAATGTTAAATTGTTTTTTATCAATTCTAATTCGAAATTTCTGACTGCTGATAATCTTTTTAAATTAATAGTTAGATCCTTTGTTATATGTTGGAGCTTTATGTCAGCAAGGAATGTTAGAAGCAAGTTGAAAACTTAATTTTATTCAATAATCACCTGAAAAGGTGATTATCAAATTTTCAAAGTTTGAACAAATGGTTGCAACCGATTTTTTATCACAAGCATTACAATATTTCTTGGATATTTTACCGGGCAATGTAACTTCCGACTTGATAGTGTTACTTATGTTTAGTGTAACGTTATGTACATTGGTTACTAGATTTTGGAAAGAACCAGATAACAAGAATAGATTACATAAATTATGGTCATTTATCAATTTTCTGGCATCTTTTAAATTTCCTAAAAAAAACACGCAAATATCAAGAAAAAATGATGAAAAGAAAATTATATAGATCTCTTTATCATCATGAACATTGGTTTGCAGAATGGTGGAGTGCGATCTTACTTTTAAGTGCCGGTATTTATGTGATTATAATACCGAAAAGTGAAATTCTTCATCCATTTTTTATCCAGGGTTATTTAAAAATTATATCCAACCAAGTTTGGTATAGTTTATTTATTTTTATAGGATTTGTCCAATTTGCGGCTTTATCATATGAAAGCCTGTTGGGACGGGCCACTGCAGCTTTTTTTGCATCAACCTTGTTTATTTGGGAAACATTAAACAATTTTGTTTATGGATCACAATCGCATTTTTGTTTATTTGCTTGGGGAATATTTGCTTTGATTAACCTTTACGCTCTGGCACGTATATTGTCAGGAGTAGAGCAGATTTATGAATACAATTTATGAATTAATTAAATGGTGGTGGCAAAATAATGTTGAATGGATTAGATTACATGATCCATGGGTTATTCCTGTAATAGCTATATCTATTCCATTAAGTATGATTATACGGATGATATATGTTATTATAAGAACTTTGCGTAAAAAATAAAAAAAATTTATTAATTTTTTCAAAATTATTTCTAAATTAAAATTAATATTGAATGTATCATTCTTAAATAATAATATATTAAATGTGTAGAGATTTTACAGTAAATGTTTGAAATTATTTAATTTCTAGCATTTATTTTATGTAAAATTTTAAATATTACAAAATAATAACATCACAAAAAATTATTTATTAATATATTATAAAGTCAAAAAAAATGAATTTAAAATTTCTTTTAATGCTGGGAGTTGTATCTTCCCCTATTATAAATTTTTCTCATATTACATATGCAGAAGATTATGTGGCTAAATCTCAAATAAATGTAGCCAATGGAGTGGCTGGTTTAAACAAGAATGGAGAAGTAACAGCCAATATAAATAATGATAGAATAAATAATAATTCAATAAATAGTAATTTTATTCAGTTAAATAAAAAAAATGATCGTTTACGTTTTATTACCAACAGTCCTGATACTAATAATAATGAGATTGATATGTTTTATAATTGGGATGGTAATAATAAGGATGATTTTGGTAATCCATTAGAGGGGAATACATTTTATTTCACGAATAATAAATATGGCAATAATTACCGATTTAACGGGACAGTCAAGGCTTCATCGTTCAATAGTAGACATTTTGAACTCCCAAGACATGGTGATCGTTTGCGTTTTATTACCAACAGTCCTGATACTAATAATAATGAGATTGATATGTTTTATAATCTGGATGGTAATAATAAGGATGATTTTGGTAATCCATTAGAAGGGAATACATTTTATTTCACGAATAATAAATATGGTAATAATTACCGATTCAATGGAACGGTTAAAGCTGGTGGTATTGAGATTAATGGACATGTATTAAATAAACCAATTCCAGGGGGGATTGAACCAGTTGATCCGTATAATGATGATAGAAATAATGCCAATTTAATATTTTTGAGTCAACCAGGGTATGATTGGGGAAATATTAAACCAAATACGTTAATGGTTGGAGGGCGTAGTCGCAATTCTGTAGTTGGAATAAAAGCTACCTGCCAAAATACCGGACAAGGAGATCAAGGTGGGTCTTGCTATCAATTTACAAATATGAGCGGTCCACAAGCATACCATCGTAGCGGTTCTGGAGTGACTGATGGTATTAATATGGATGTGCGAACAATGGATAATTCTCCTATGGATTCAATAGGCGGGAATACATTGGTTAAAAATAGCGATGGTTCATATATTGTTAAAGGTAATGAATATTCGGTAATATCGAATGTTCCGGCTGGCGCAACAAAATTTGTTATCAAAGGAACCTTTGGATGTGGGTTGGGTGAAAGCAGATCACGTTGTGAATTGAGGGGTATCAATTTTGTAAACAATGCAGGGAAAATATCTAATTCTGTAAAAGTTACCCCCGGTTTTTATAACCCTTCAAACAATACGACAGAAGTGAATATTAATGATGGTTATGCTTTGAAGAATATTTTAACTCCTAATAAAAAATTAGAAATTATATATTATGCTTCTGATGGTACAGCATATGCTATTGATTTTTCTGAAGATGATAATGGTTCTCAATATGCGGCAATTTATCCATCTTTATCAGAAAAAGAAAGAAATCTTACGCACGCTCGTATGGCTGTATGGACTAATATCGCCAATGGGATGGCCAGTGTTGAAAATGGAACCAATGAAGACAGTGGTAATACAGACATGCCCGGTTATTATTATGGATATGCTGATGGGTTTAACGATACTGTTTTAAATCAAGCCAATATTGACGCTATTAAAGCAGATAAAACAAAAACAGATGAAGAAAAAGATCTTGCCATAAGACAAAATAAAGTAACCAAGATATTTATGAGATCTTTTAGTTATCCAGGTTTAGCTGGTGACTTAGTAAAATGGAAGAATAACAAGCATCCGCTTAATGATGATCCCAATATAAAATCTCCAGGCTTAAATGCTTACGATCAGTTGGATTATAAACTTTCCTACGCTTGTTTAACAAAAAACCAGTTAAATGATAATGAGGAACTACAAAAGAGATTGCATATTGGTAATCGACCAAATTGTTTTGATAAAGTTAATATTCCTTCAGTTGTAAGACCGGAACAAATAAATAATATAAATTATATTTATAATAGTAATTATCATCGTTATCAAAAACCCGCCCTGTTTTTAGGAATGGTTCAAAAGAATTTTAACCTTTACACTCAACAATCATTCAATAAAAGTCCTGATTCAATTACCCGTGAATTTGATAATGAATGGGATTTTCCTATGAATCAAGATCATGATGGACAAGCATCTGTGCGTGGTCTTACCATGGTCTTTTCCGGAGGTGGACACCCATTGGCTCAAGGAAGCTATATGTTGCGTATGGCTGGATTCAATCATATGCCATTGGGGTTGAAAATTGATGGTATTTGGCCATATGGTGGTAAGTCTTTTGAAACTGATGCAGGTTTCTTTTTGTATAAATGGACTATGTTAGGAGCATCTCCCTATCTGCAAAATATTAATGATGTTATGAGCATATCTGGTTTGGGACAAATAAAAACCAATCAGGCTTCATACCAACTTATGACATTTCTGTCTAATGATGGTAATGTAGATAACAAGCGAAATAATTCATTGCATTTGGGTTTAACGAAGCAAAATTCTACTGATCCCCTTCAGAACCTAGCCTGGAATCAATCACCAACTTGTAACGAGAATAAAGAATGTGCTGTTTTAGGTCAGATATTTTTTGATCCGTTGGGTTATATAGGTGGTATAGGATTAGGTTCTGGTTATGGAGATAAAGCTAAATTAGGATTGGTTGTAGACAAGGATGCTAATGTTTTTATAAATAAAAATTTATCGGTAACTGGTCAATCTAATAACAATAGTATTAATACTAATTTTCTTCAGCTTAATAATAAAAACAATATTTTACGTTTCGTAACTAATAGTCCTGATACGAATAATAACATGATTGATATGTTTTATAATCGTGATGTTGGTAATAGAGATGACTTGGGCAATCTATTAGATGCCAATACATTTTATTTCACGAATAATAGATATGGTAATAATTATAGATTTAATGGCACTGTTAAGGCAAATAGTATGGAAAGTGATCAATTTACTGCAAAGGGCTCCATTTCATCACGAAAGTTTATTGGTGTATTGTCCACGCCATCTTCATCATCAGCTCCATGTGCATCAGGAGAGTTTGCAGATGATGCAAATTATCACTATGTATGCGTTGCTCCAAACAAATGGAAACGTGTTGCATTATCTAATTTTTAAATAATTATATTAAACAGTTGAATAATAAATATTTATAAAAGTCTATCTTAGTGATAGGCTTTTATAATCAAAAATACATGATATTAAAAAATTAAATAATTATATAAAAATCAACCTTTATAATAATAATGAAGTTATATTAAAAATAAATCGTGATTAATTCTTTTGATATTATTTTTATACTATAATTATCAATTTTATAATTTTCATTAATAAAATACTTAATTTAAAAATTCTTAAAATTACAGATCTATAGAAAGTAAAATTTCGTATTGATAATTTAAAAAAACTATTTATTAATATTTAAAAAGTACAAAATATGAATTTTAAAACGATATTCACATTGGGGATATTATCATCTCCATTGATAAATTTATGTAACCTTAGTTATGCGGAAGATTATGTGACTAGGTCACAAATAAATGCAGCTAATGGAGTGGCGGGATTAAACAGTAATAAAGAAGTAACAGCTAATATTAATAGCCAAACGATATATACACCATTTATGTTATTGCCAAATACGGGTTCCATACGTTTTCTAACAGGTGATAGTAATCCAGATAATACAGATATTAATTTTTATTACAACAGATATGCGAATATTGACCCATGGGGTAACCATCTAAAGGAAAATACATTTTATTTTACAGATCATCATGGTGGTAATAATTATAAATTTGTAGGCAATGTAGAGGCCACAGGACTGATTTCGGCCTCTTCAATATTAGTTAATGGTAAATCTGTACAAAATGCTGTAGATAAAGTCAATAAAGCGCTTTATGCCACTTATTTGCCTAAGACACCTTATAATAATGGTAATAATGCACCTTTGGTTGTTGTTGATGATGGATATTCAGGTTTCGATAATGTAAATATTGCTAGAAATACATTAATGCTTGGTGGGCAATCACTGGATTCTAAGGTTGGTTTAAAAGCTAGTTGTCAAAATATTTCAGGAGGAGATCTGGGAGGGTCCTGTTATCAATTTACGGATATGTCTGGACCACAAGGGTGGCATCGTTCAGGTGCAGGATTGACTGATGGTGTCAATGTGGATATTCGTACTTCTAATAATTCTCCTATTGATGTTATAGGTGGTAATAAATTAGTAAAAGAGGGTGATGGTAATCATGATTATGCTGTACAAGGAAATGATTACACAATAGTATCTGATGTAACAGCAGGAAGCACAAAATTCGTTATTCGCGGAATTTTCGGATGTGGTGTCGCAATAACTGATGTCAGTGGTTGTAAAATGACAGGGACTGAATTTTTAAATGATAAGGGTGAAACTGTATCATCTGTTAAAGTATTACCTGGTCCATATGATTCTGAAAAAAATACTATATCAGTTGAACTTGCTAGAGGTTATAAATTAAAAAAATCTATAAAGGCTTTAAGTCAAGTGAGGATAACAATTTACTCTGCTGATGGGAGAGCTTATGCTATAAAACCATATAAAAATGGAACTGAAATTTATCCAGCGCTTTCCCAACAGGAAATGAATATGATCTCTATGAGAATGGCTCTTTGGACGAATATTGCGAATGGTATGTCTGTCATAGAAGATAAAAAATCAATTAATGATGCTATAGATATGCCAAATTACTATTATGGATATTATTCCGGATCTGTTGGATCTCCAAAAGGGAATATAAGTGAAGATAAAAAACATACCTATACTCAGTTAAATGTTGAAACTTATTATTACCCAGGTGCTGGAGGTAAGGGATTGTGGAAAAACTTAAAAATGTTTTCAAACATTTATGAAGGATCAGATGGTGTTCCTGGAAGTAATAAGGGAGATCAATTGGATTATAAAATAAGCTATACAGATCCAAGAACATTGAAAATGAAACATAATTCCAATTTTCATCATTATAGCCAGCCAGCTTTATTTTTAGGGTTGAGTAACAAGAACTTTAATACGTATATGTTACAAACTAATGATGCTTCTAAGACTGATTCAATTACACGAACTTATGATAATCAATGGGATTTTTGGATGTATTCAGATCATGATTATTCAATAAATAGTCATGGATTAACAATGTCATGGGGAGGCAGTAATCATCGTTTGACTGCTGGTAGTTATATGATGTGGTTAGCTGGATTCAGTAAAATGCCTATAGGGTTAAGGATTGATGGTGAATGGGAAGATGGTGGGATACCGATTGATACAGATGGTGGGTTTAGAGTATATAAATGGGTATGGCCTTCTAAAGCTTTGAATGCAATTAATGGTGAGCAGGTTATGATAGCGTTGGGACAGGCAAAAACTAGTAGTTCTTCTTATCAATTATTTTCCTTTATGTCTAATGATGGACCCGCTAATAATTCACTACATCTAGGAATGACAAAATCTAATAATGGATTACAATCTAATTATTCACCCACATGTAATCAAAATGGAAAATGTTCAGTATTGGGACAAGTTATTTATGATCCATTGGGTTATATAGGTGGTATTGCTCTTGGATCCGGACATGGAGATAAGACGAAATTAGGCTTAATTGTAGATAAGAATAGTAATGTGATTGTAAATAATGAACTTACAGTTCATGGTAAATCTGTCAACAATATTGTGGATAATGCAATATTAAAGTCACAAATAAATGTAAATAATGGGGTTGCCGGTTTAAATGGTAACAAAGAAATAACAGCACATATCCGTAGTCCATTTATAGATGTATCATATCTTCAAACGCCTTTTATGATTTTACCTGCGACAGGTTCAATTCGTTTTAATACAGGAGATAGTAATCCAGATAATAGAGATATTAATTTTTATTACAACAGATATGCGAATATTGACCCATGGGGTAACCATCTAGAGAAAAATACATTTTATTTTACAGATCATCATGGTGGTAATAACTATAAATTTGTGGGCAATGTTATTACAACTGGTAATATTACCGCAAATAACTTGCATGTTATGCTTTCAACACCATCTTCATCATCCGCCCCTTGTAAAGCGGGAGATATAAAAGATGATTCAAACTATCATTATGTTTGTGTAGAATCGAATAAATGGAAACGTGTCGCTTTATCAGATTTTTAGAAAATCATAATTAAATTTTTTAATAATTTTATACCTACCTTAATGGTGGGCTTTTTTTAATTTTTTCTGAAGATAAATTTTTATATCAAAAAAAACGAGGGGTATTTGTTTAAATTACCTTAAATATTGTGTTATCATGTCAATTTTAAATTATTTTGGTCTTTGGAAATAACGCACTGATAATCATTAGGTTACGAGTAATTGTTTGGTTGAAGAATATTCAGGTAATTTTACTTATTTAAAACAAATGGGTAATGGACCAGCATTAAGTATTTGTCAGATGGAAGCAGCAACTTATTATGACATTTGCAATATTTTTTAAACAATACTAAACGCCAATCTTTAATATATGTATTAATATACATTGCAGAAAATTTTAATTTAGATAGTTAGGGATTACCGAAACCTGATATATTAATAGGTAATCATTTTTTGTTGTGGCAATATGTCGTATTTTATATTTGAATTAAGGAATTACTGTAGCAATGGCTCAGTATCATAAAAAATACTATAGTATCAATTTAGGTAAAGTAATTTGAAGAATTATGACCATTTTCAATAAGCCATAAACTGTTAAAATAGATCAAAAATAATATATGAATATAAAACATAAAATATGTAATATTCATTAAATAATATAAAAGAAATTATTAGATTAATAATTTAAAAATAATTATTTTATGTATGATTTTTATAGATTTTTTTATATAAAATGTATATAATCAATAAGGTAAGGTAAAAAAGAATTACCTCCTTTATTATTGACACAACATCTAACTAAAAATTTCAAAAGGTTTTAAATAATTTTTATTTAGAAATAAAGGCCTTTTTTACCTTACCTAAATCAATCTAGCAAAATTAATTGTGAATATCAATACTAATAGTCAATAATTTATATATCGTTATATTTATTACTTAATAATAATTAATTTTTATGACAATAATAAAGAATAAATATATATTTATTTGAATAAATAATAATTCTAATTCATGTTAAATGAAATTATAATTTTTTGATAGAATATTGTCTTGAACAATGGATAAAATGTTCACAAAACATGTAAATATAACTGTAAATTATGATTAATCAATTATACAATGCTTATTGATTATTATTAAATTTGGTAGCGAATAAAAGATATACAAAATTATTGGCTGTTCATATTGATCAATAATTTTTTACACGTTGAAATAATAACTTATTTCTATAATAAATTGTTAGGTGAATTATAATTGATCACACTATATTAAATTTCCACATATCGATTTTGTTATGTTTGTGGTGCCGGATGAGGGATTTGAACCCCCGACCTTCGGTTTACAAAACCGCTGCACTACCACTGTGCTAATCCGGCAATATACAATCAACACGTGCAGTTCTATGCCTGATTTTAGATTTAATTTCAAGAAAAAAATACAAAAAAGTTAATATTTTTAATTTTTATAATAAAAATCAATTTTTTTTGATTGCTTGAAATTAAATTGATAATCATGAAGTGAAGGGGGATTATATGAAAACAGTTTTGTTTTCCAATTATTTTCCATGGATATACAATATATGCCTCATAAAATTGCAATAGGTCTTGATTTTGGTAGCGATTCCGTTCGCGCTCTGGCTGTAGATTGTCAAAATGGTGAAGAGCTTGCAGCAAGTATCACATATTATCCACGCTGGAAAAAGGGGTTGTTCTGTAATCCTATTCTAAATCAATTTCGGCAACATCCTCTGGATTTTATGGAATCATTAATAGAGGTTGTTTGCTCAGTCGTAAAACAATTGGGTGGTGTCGCTAAAAATATTGTTGCAATTGGAGTTGATGCGACAGGATCCAGTCCTGCACCATTAGATAGGCATGGTCAAATTCTTGCGTTACGGCCTGATTTTTCAGAAAATCCAAATGCAATGTTTATTTTATGGAAAGATCATACCGCTATTGAAGAGGCGGAAGAAATTAATCGATTATGTCAAAAACCAGCATATTCTGTTTTTTTAAAAGGATGTGGAGGGGTTTATTCATCAGAATGGTTTTGGTCAAAAATTTTGCATAGTTTCAGAAATGACGAGGCTGTTAAAAAAGCCACAGTATCTTGGGTTGAATGTTCAGATTGGATTCCCGCGTTGCTGACAGGCACAACCTTACCCCATATAATTAAAAGAAACAGATGTGCGGCTGGTCATAAATGCCTTTGGAATGAACAATGGGGCGGTTTACCTTCCTATGAGTTTTTTAAAGACCTAGATCCTGTACTGGTTGAAGAATTACCCTATCCGTTATTTAAAGAGACTTATACTGCTGATATGGCTGTTGGCAAGTTAACAAAGGAGTGGGCGGAAAAACTTGGTTTAAATGAAAATGTGACGGTTTCAGGCGGGGCAATTGATTCCCATGTCGGTGCAATAGGTGCGGGTGCTAAACCCTATAGTCTGGTAAAGGTCATAGGAACTTCAACTTGTGATATGTTAACGGCTGAAAATGAGCAGGTAAAAGGTAGGTTTATCAAAGGGATATGCGGACAGGTTAATGGTAGTATTGTCCCGGGATATATCGGTTTCGAGGCGGGACAATCCGCTTTTGGTGATATTTTTGCGTGGTTTCAACGTTTTTTAGGCTGGCCCTTGCAATTCTATGCACGTAATAATTTTACACATTTGCAAGAATTTTATGAAATTGAGCATGATTTACTAAATAATCTAGCTGAAGAATGGTATAAAAATAAGAATCTAGAATATTTACCGATTGCAGTTGACTGGTTTAATGGGCGTCGAACACCTTATGCCAATCAGCGTTTAAAAGGAACAATTACAGGATTAACATTGGCCACTGATGCAGTTGCGGTTTTTGGAAGCTTGATAGTTTCCACTGCCTGTGGTGCAAGGGCTATTATGGAATGTTTTGTAGAACAGGATATACCTATTAACACAATTATTGCAATTGGCGGAATTGCAAAAAAATCATCAATCATAATGCAGACATGTGCCGATATTATGAAACGTGAAATAAAAGTGTCAGCCTCTGAACAGTGTTGCGCTTTGGGGGGCGCCATTTTAGGGGCCGTAGCTGCAAAGGTGTATTCTTCAGTTTTGGAAGCTCAGCACCATATGTCCAGTCCTATATCCAAGATCTATAAACCTGATTTGCATTTATCTGAACAATACGAACGGATATACGGTCAGTATCAACAATGGGCTAGGGTTTCGGAAAGACAATATGTTTAAAATTAAGTATCAAAAAATATTTATCATCGGGAAAATGGGTGTTTATCCTGAAAAAACTTGATTACAAGAATGAAAATGCTTATCTTAATGATGTCCAGTAAATGGATGATAATTAAATAACGACGTTCTTGGGGCGAGGTGTAATTCCTCACCGACGGTAAGAGAATATCTTGTTCTTAAGCCCGTGAGCGCCTGTATTGTAATAATGCAGGGTCAAGCAGATTTTGGTGCGATTCCAAAGCCGACGGTTACAGTCCGGATGAGAAAGAACGATATAATTTACCTTTTACGTTTCGTTAATAACGTGAAGAAGGTATGTTATGGAGTGCCCGCGTGCGTCTAGAGATAGGAACTAGAAATGCAAGCACGCTTAGGTTCGGTTTCACAGGCTGAACAATTAAAAATGAATGAGGGAATTGATTTACCCGAAGCAATCTCTAATGCTTTTTCATATGCTATACGCGAAGCTTTACTTTATGTTGGGCAGACAGCGCCTAATCCTCCTGTTGGTTGTGTAATTTTAGATCAACAGGGTAAAATCCTTGCTGCTGCAGCCCATCATGAGGCAGGTAAGCTACATGCCGAGGCGTTGGCATTGCGGCAATGTCGTGTTGCAGGTGTTTGGGATAAAATTCATGATGTTATAGTAACGTTAGAACCCTGCAACCATATAGGGCGTACGCCACCTTGTTCTGAATCATTATTGCGAACTCCGGCCCGTCGTATATGGGTGGGAGTTGCTGATCCCAATCCTAATGTTTGTGGTGCTGGTAATGAACGGTTAAGACAAGGCGGCAAAGAAGTTTTTTTGTTAAGAGATCTTTGCGGTAAAAAATCTCTTTACTGGCAAAAAAAATGTGAGGATCTTATTGCTCCGTTTATTCAATCTGTGACAAGAGGGAAAGCCTGGATAACGGTTAAACAAGCTCTTGATGTTGCAGGCTCCATGATCCCACCAATAGGGAAAAAGACATTCACCTCTTTTACATCCCTATGTCAGGCTCATCAATTGCGGCGTGGAACTGAGGCGATTATAACAGGTGTGAATACGATTAAAGAGGATAATCCATCTTTCACCGTGCGCTATGTCCCTGATCACCCGGATCGAAAACGCTTGTTGATTATTTGCACTAAACAGCAAAAGCCTCTAGAGGAAATTGTCCCCGTAAATTATATCAAAAATGCTGAAAAAAATAATTTTTCTCTTGTTACATGTTCGAAAATTGATGATCTACCATATTTATTACATAATCATAATATATTGTGGGGGATGGTTGAAGGAGGGCCACAGTTATTGCAAGTCATTCGTCAAAAGAAACTTTGGGATGAATGGCTTATATTTCGAAAACAAAATAAAGGGGATGATCAGTTAAAGTTAATTTCTAACCATCTTGCTTCACCTACGCGATTACTTTTATCCCATTTCAATTTTGTTGACTTTTCGAAAAGAAAGGAGGGCACATTATGTTCTCTGGTATCATAGAGTTTCTTGGTGTTGTTTCAGCTGTTAAATATGAAAAGCAGGATTTAAAAATTCAAGCTATGGAAATTAAGATTAAAACTGGTATACCAGATTTGATTCTTGGTGAAAGTGTTGCCGTAAATGGTGTATGTTTGACGGTGACAAAACTAGGTACGAATGATGAAGCTTCCTTTTTTATCAGTTCAGAAACTTTAGATCGTACGAATCTATATGTTTTAATTGAAAATATGAAAGTAAATCTGGAACGGGCCGTAACACCTTCCACCCGGCTTTCTGGTCACATTGTTCAGGGGCATGTAGATGCAACTGGCCGTATTTTCAAAATTGAACAGAAAGGTGAGGCACATCAATTATTTGTCGCTTTACCTTCTTCATTACGTAAGTATGTTGTGGAAAAAGGTTCAATAGCCATAGATGGTGTCAGTTTAACTATTAACGGGATAAAAGAAACAGCTGAAGAAAATCACGGAATAAATGAGTTCCTGATTGATTTGATGATTATTCCGCATACTTGGAACCATACACGGCTCGGTTTGTTAAAGGTTGATGACATTGTCAATATCGAGGTTGATATCATTTCAAAATACGTGGAAAATCTATGTCAAGTTCAAAAGTGAATCAAACTTTAAGTGCGGAATTGAAACGTGCTGTTTCTGCCTTGCAAAATGGGCAGATGGTTTTGTTGGTTGACGATGAGGGACGTGAAAACGAAGGTGACCTGGTTGCTGCCGGGCAATTTGTAACGCCTGAGATCGTTAATTTTATGATTACGAATGCCAAAGGTTTACTTTGTATGCCTTTACAACGTGAGCTGGCGCAGAAACTTCGTTTACCATTAATGGTTCAACATAATACCTCACCACATGAGACAGCTTTTACAGTCTCTATAGAAGCAAAAGAGGGCATTACAACAGGTATTTCTGCTTCGGATCGTGCAAAAACCTTTGAAGTGGTTGCAAGGGATTGTGTCACTGCGCAGGATATTATCTGTCCCGGTCATGTTTTCCCCTTAATTGCCGATCCTAATGGTGTTTTATCCAGAAATGGACATACGGAAGGCTCAATTGATCTATTAAAAATCGCTGGATTGAAGCCTATTGCCGCAATTTGTGAGATTGTCAAAGATGATGGATCAATGGCAAGAATGCCGGAGCTTCGTCAGTTTTCTGAAAAATATGGTATTCCAATCGTTACAATTGCTGAAATTATACGTTGGCGTGAACAGTATGACGCGAAAAAATTGGATTCCGTATCTTCATTGGTGAAAGCGGGAACAAGAGCCCATTTACCCAATTGTTATGGTGGAGAGCATTTTAAGGTTCAGGCATTCATAGACTTGAAGGGTAATGAACATCTGGCCGTTATGAAAGGAGACTTTCCATTTCATCAAACCAATGAACAAATTCCCTTGGTTCGTCTGCATTCAGAATGTTTGACAGGGGATGTGTTTGGTTCTTTGCGATGTGATTGCGGTCCCCAATTACATCAGGCCTTGAAAATGATTGGTGAATCTGAATGTGGTGTTCTGTTATATTTATGCGGTCATGAAGGCCGTGGAATAGGGCTTTTTAATAAGGTTGAGGCTTACGCATTACAGGAAAAAGGGTTTGATACGGTCGAAGCGAATCATCAATTGGGTTTTTTGACTGATATGCGTGACTGGAAAGTTGCTGGTGCCATTTTAAGAAAACTTGGTATCAAATCTTTAAATTTAATGACGAATAACAAGAACAAGGTTGAAATGATGAAAAAACAGGGTTTTGAAATTCGTCATCGTGTTTCATTGGAAATTGATGCTAATCCTTTTAACAGTCAATATTTAAAAACAAAACGAGATCGTATGGGGCATCTTTTAACCCATTTATCTGAAATATAAATTTTCAGTTAGAGTTTATAACTAGTGAATAAAGGTTTTTACATGATAAAACAAGCTCCTCAATCAATACAGAAATTTTCATTTTCCAAGCCACCACGGATCGCGATAGTTGTTAGCCGGTTTAATCAAACAGTAACGAATGGATTGTGTCAAGGAGCACAGGAATGGTTGTCTGAACATCAAATTCCTTTTTATCAAGAAGATTTATATTATGCACCTGGAGCTTTTGAATTGCCTTTAATCGCACAAAAACTAGCCAAGTCAGGTAAATATGATGGTGTTGTATGTTTGGGGTGTGTCATTAAGGGAGATACAGCGCATTTTGAATTTATCAGTCTGGGTGCAACTATCGGATTGATGCAGGCCAGTTTGCATACAGAAGTTCCTATCAGTTTTGGTGTTTTAACCACTTATACTTCGGAACAGGCACAAATCCGTTCTGAAGAAAATAAGGAGAATAAGGGTCGCGAGGCTGTGGCAGCCTGTATTGAAAGTTTGGCTTTATTACAAAAAATTTAAATTTCTCAAGCATTTAATTTTTCTTGGTAATTCGCTTGATCAATTATCGAGAAAGAAAAAGCTGCATTATTTTTTATATATTAATTGAGAATAATTATTAATTGCATAATATTGATTGTATCTTGAATGAATTTTTATTATTTTTGGGATTTAAATATATAAAAAAAAGGAGTAGTTATGTTTTTCAGTTTTAAAAAAATTAAACTGCCAGAAGAATTCGTCATATGGAAAAGTTAATAATCCAAAATTCAGAATATTGAAATCGAACCATAATGAAAATTTCTGAATTGTTATTCCTTTTTTATAAGTTGTTACAAAATTGATTTATATAATGGATGTTGAATGCTTTTAGATGAAAGCTATTTTCTTCTATTGTATCAATTAAAAGATATAACATATTTATAAATCTATAGAGTTTTGAATTCTTCTGTATTGTACGAAAAGGATGTGTTGCCGGAATGGTTTCTGCATTGATTAGACGGATTGTTGAATTTTGCTCACGTCATGCATGGCTTGTTTTTATAGTTTATCTGTTGCTGGCAATTGTATCTATTTTTGTAACAAGTAAGAAACTGGACATAACTACTGATACTACCAAGATGTTTTCCACGAAAATGCCTTGGAAGCAGCGATCGGACTGGATGGGAAAGAATTTCCCAAATCGAGAGGGAATTTTAGTTGCGATTATTGAGGCCAAAATTCCGGAAGAAAGGGAGTTAAGTGCAGAAATCCTTGTTAATCAGTTAAATCAGGATAAAAAACATTTTTATTTTGCTAGTTCACCAGAAAATAATCCTTTTCTTGTTAAAAACGGATTGATGTTCCTTGATCCTCCAGTGTTGGATCAAACATTGAATACAATAATTCGTGCACAACCTTTTTTGAGTAGTCTTGCCGCGGATACTTCTGCACGAGGATTATTTGATACGTTGGGTATGGTTGTAGAAGGTATTAAGGAAAATCAGGTTGATCTGGAACAGTATAAAAATGAATTAAATGGATTTGCTAAAACATTAGAGAAAGCATCACAAAGAGATTTTGAACCTTTTTCATGGGAGAAAAGTCTTTCTGGAGAACTTTCAAGTTTGGCTGGTCGATATCAAATCGTAGTGGCAAAACCAAAAATGGATTTAACCTCCTTGCAACCTTCAGGGGAGGCTGTTGCGTCATTAAAAAAAGCCATTTCTTCCATATCATATGTTCAAAGAGGAGATGTGAAGATTCATATTACAGGAGATGCAAAAATCAATGATGAGGAATTTTCCACGGTCATGGATGGCATGGTTCTCGGTCTTTTTGCCTCTTTTGTATTGGTTGCGGGCTGGTTATTCCTTGCGGTAAAAACCTGGCGTATTATTTTACCCATACTATATGTGTTATTGATCGGTTTGATTCTTACAACAGGTTTTGCTTCAATTGCGGTGGGTACGTTAAACCTTATATCCGTTTCTTTCGCAATTTTGTTTGTTAGTATTGCTGTTGATTTCGCAATCCAGTTTTCTGTTCGTTTCAGGGGGCAAGATATTCAAGCGGATGACAATACCAATAAAAGGCAATCAACTTTATTGGCATTGTCTAAAACAGGATATGATACAGGTCATCAGATATTTACAGCTTCTGTTGCGGCAGCAGCAGGTTTTCTGGCGTTTACTCCGACAAATTTTGTTGGGGTTAAGCAGCTTGGCTTAATTGCCGGCACGGGTATGATTATTGCCTTGATCTGCACGTTAACACTTTTGCCAGCCATGTTAACAATTTTACAGCCAAAAATAGTTCAAGCAATGGCTGGTTTTCCCAGATTGAAAAGTTTGGATAATAAATTTCGACATTATCGTTGGTATGTCCTTGCTGTTTATGCAGTGATTGCTGTTATCGGCATTTTCTTTCTGGTTGATCAAAAGGTCAGTTTTGATGCAGACCCATTTCATACCAAGGATACTCATTCTGAAGGGATGAAGGCTTTACAGTTATTGATGAATGATCCGAATACTAATCCTTATACAGCAGATGTAATGGCTAAATCTCCTGAAGAGGCAAAAAAACTCGTAGATCAGATTGGTCAGCTTTCTTCAGTGCAAAATGTTATTTGGCTTGGATCTTTTGTTCCGGAGGATCAAAAAATTAAAATTCCAATGATCAGGGATGCAGCGTCGGTCTTGTTAAACACTTTGTCAAACACATCAATCAAATCCAGACCATCAGCATTGGAATTACGTCAGTCTATGCAGAAAATGTTGGATAAACTCAATTCGGTGCAAAATATACTGACGTCTGATAGTCCATTGGAAAGAATACGTCTTGCATTGCAAAAAATTGTCAGTATGTCTGATAATGACCTCATGAAAATCAATGATGATCTGGTTCGTTTTCTTGGTTTTCAATTGCACCATCTGGAAATTATGTTAACGCCATCAGCCGTTTCTTTAACTGATGTTCCCAAAGAGTTGGCAAATGAATATCGAACAAAAGATGGATTATACAGGATAGAGATTTATCCAAAAGGCACAAATCTTGATAATGAACAAATTGCAACGTTTGTTAAACAAATTCGTTCCGTTGCTCCTGAAGCGGCCGGAACTTCCGTTGATATCATAGAAAGTGCAAATACAGTGGTTCATGCTTTTATTATCGCGGCGGTTATGGCGATAATAACTTTGGCCATCATTATATTTATCGCATTACGTCGAATATTGGATATGTGTCTTGTATTAATGCCTTTGATATTGTCAGGACTTATGACAATTATTGTGATTGTCTTAATCGATCAGCCTTTGAATTTTGCCAATATCATTACATTACCGCTTTTACTTGGAGTTGGTGTATCCTTTAATATCTATTTTGTAATGAATTGGCGTGAAGGACTATCGAATCCCTTATCATCGCCAACTGCTAGAGCGGTTCTATTTTCAGCTTTAACAACTGGAACGGCTTTTGGATCTTTGGCAGCTTCAGCCCATCCTGGAACAGCGAGTATGGGGTTATTACTATTGATATCCCTAGGATGTACATTGGTGGCGACATTAATATTTGTTCCTGCGTTATTACCCAAACGGGATATCGATAGGGAATAAATCTATTGGGATGTTTCATTCCAATAGATTATATAGAGGTAAGGGTTAGAAGCAGGCCTGAATGAATTTTTGAAAAGCTAGAGCACGGTGACTAATTGAATTTTTTTTCGAATCAGACATTTCTGCAAAAGTTAACGGGTTATTTAATGGTTGAAAAACGGGATCATATCCATGACCGTATTGTCCACGGGGAGGCCAAATAAAATTACCGTCAACTTTTCCTTCAAATTCATATGTTTTACCGTTTGGATATGCAAGGGATAACACACAGATAAAATAAGCCGATTTATCAGGAATGGACTGTAATTTATCATGCATTTTTTGCATGGCCATAGAATAATTCTTATGGGGTCCCGCCCAACGAGCAGAATATAAACCAGGATCCCCATTCAATCCATTAAGGCAAAAACCGGAATCATCTGCCAAAGCAATCATGTTTGAGGCATAACTGGCTTGTAAAGCTTTCAAACGGGCATTTTCATGAAAGGTTGTCCCTGTTTCTTCAGGTTCTGTCAGATTAAGTTCACCTGCCGAATGAATTCTTAATGAAAAATTGGAAAGTAATTGATGAATTTCCTTTACCTTGCCTGGATTATGGGTGGCGAGAACAAGTTCTGTATCACGAATAATTTTAGGTGGAAGCGAAAACATTTAAATTCTTTCATCATTCAAAAATTAAATATGTTTAAATGAGAATTATCTCTGATTAAATTATAATGCCATAATAATTTGTTTAAAATTAGAATAAATATAAGGGTGCACGTTAAAAATATCTTGGATTTATTACGTATCAAAATATTATTGTAATAATCAATAAAAAGAATTATATAATATCTTTTACAAAACAAAATTATATTGATAAAAAAATATTTTATTCTTGAATTATTAATATAAAATGAAAAAAAGCGACGAACCAACAAATTCACAAATTATATATGGTTACAACTTTAGAATAGAAAGATTAAATTTAGGTTGGAGCCAAGAAAAAGCGGCACATTATTCAAAAACATCAAAATCATTTATATCTCTTTTAGAACGTGCAAAAACTGGCATTAGTTTGAGAAAAGCAGAGGAACTTTCTCTAGTTTTATTTAATAAAGAATTAATTGACATGCTTAGGAAAAAACCAAGATCATACAAACGTGCACAAACAGAATTTCCTGTTGGACGTGTTGATCCCAAAAAAAAGAAAAAACTTATTGAATAGTATAAATATTAGCGCACTTTTAAAATGCGCTAACCGCTCTAATCAAAACATTTCTAACTGATTATCTAAGCCTTCATCAGCAATATATTGTTTTAATGCTTCAATTTTATTGTAATGTTTCTATAAATTAATTATGTTTTTTATATTTTTAAAGTAATATTATTATTTAATGGTTAAAAATTTTATAAATTGTTATCTAAAATTGTTGATTAGCTTACAGTTCCAATTCTGCATGAGACCTTAATCTGACAAGTTGTAAGATATCGTCATTTTCTTTTCGATAAATTAAAATTAAATTAGGTTTGATATGACATTCACGAAAATCTTTCCAATTACCAATCAGCCTATGATCATCTTGGTATTTAGGATCAATAATTTCATCATTGGCTAATGAATAAATTATTTTAGATAATAATATCCAGAACTTTGCTGTAGCGTCCTCTTTCTTCACTTTTAAAGTCTTTTTAAACTGTTTTAATGCTTTAATAGTTTTCATGTAAATCTGCCATTAAATCATCGATAGACGAGAACTCCTTTCCCTTTCCTAACCTTGTTTTTTACATAACCATAATGGTTGTTTTATTGGGAATAATAGGTTCAAAAGGAAGTTGTTTTTCTTTTGCTATTCTGGTTAAAAAAATATAAATCGCATCAGAAATTGTTAATTTCATACCAGATAATACCATAACTGCTTGATTTTTAATGGTTTTATCAATACGAGCTTGAACGAGATGATTGTCCATGTATACCTTCTAATAAGAATTTTATTTTTAGTTGAATTCAAATGAATAATAATGTCAATCATTTTAGATACTTATGTAAAGAAGACTCTTTTAAAAATTATTTAAAAAAGTGGATTTGTCTATCAGGTTTATACTATTTTTTCAAAACGCTATCATTGAAAAACAATAGCAAAGCTTATTGCAACTTAGATGTAAAAATGAATATATCATTATTAATATCAAACGTTGTATTGTAGTCTGGCAATTCATTTTTTGCTATATAATCTAAAACCTAATGCTGTTTTCTATTTCAGTTACTGGATGTTTACCAAAATTCTCAGGAAGTTCGTCTAGTATTTTTTTTGAATGATAGTCAAATGATATCTCCCCAGTTGTTTTTCTTTCTGTCCAATACCTTCCTTTTAATTTTTTTTGCGAATTTTCTATAATTTGAAACACAGCTGTTCCATCATGTGAGTTACTTCGCTCATTTAAAGATATTTTTGGCTTACTAGTGTAAGAATATGTAATTTTTTTTATTTGTTTTTCTGGATCAATAATAAATCCCTCAGAATATGAAAAACTTTCCATTTCACTAGTCCGCATCATAAAATTAATATAACAGAAAGATTGTTTGATAGTAAGCATTACAGGTATAGGAGCAGGTTTTTGCCCTGTTTCTGGATTTTGCCAATTTGAATATATAAACCCTACCCAAGTTCCATTTAAATTTGGAAAAACAACAAGCCATCCTCTAAATACTCTCCATTTCCAACCATATTTAACAAATAATCCTACAATTATAACATCAACAGTTACAACCTTTGGAATGAGTTCAAAAAAATATTTTATATTTGATAATTTAACTCCTATACAATAAGTAAAAATTACCCAAGCAATTGCTGAAATAAAAATTAATACATACAAATAATTTTTTAAATTTTTACTATGCATTTTTTAAATCAAAAAAATTCCAAGCAGCCTTTGCAAAATCACGCCCATTTTCCCTACTCCACTCTTGTTCTTCATGAAATAAATAAAAGCATTCATTTACTTCTAACCAATGATTACTGTTAGGTTCATCACCTTGAAGATTGTCCCAAATATAAAATAACATACCCTTAAGACGTTCTATCCATGTTGATTTGAGAAATACTTCATCTGGACAATTATAAGCTAAACACTCCATAAAAAAAGAAGGTAATTCATTAAAATATTTATTTTCTGCCATTATATTTTCAATACGTTTTAATAAACGTACACCTTTTTTATAAGAATAATTAGTTCTAATATTTTTATTTGTTCCGTTTTTTATTTGTTGCTCTGGGTAATTAACAATACAACTTCCATTAGTTTTAAATATTTTTGTTCCCTCTATGTAGTTTGTTTTCATATAATATCGATAACTAAAACAAGGAACAACATCAGCATTCACTCGTGCTGAGCTAGAATTTATTTGTATTGCTGTAGAGCCTGTAATATCAATTTGATTAGAAAATTTCTTTTCCAAAGCGGAAATAAGTTCTTCTCTTAACTTTTTAGGTGTCCAAATACCTTCATATCTTTTACCAGGTATATAATTTCCTTTTTCAGATTCATCCCAGTAAAAAACATCTTTACATTGAACCGCTATATCCACATCGCTATCTGAAGATACATTAGTATTATTAGCATAAGACCCTTTTGCGTAAACCTTTAAATTACAATCGTTAAATGGTTCATGTGCTTTTATAGTTTCATAAATCATTCTTTCAGTTCTTTCTTGTTTTTCTTTTTCAGTAGTACTTGAAGGTTCTGTGTAACTAATCAATTTTTTTTCTAAATTTATCATTTAATTTCTTTATTAAGATTAATTTTTTTGAATTGTTATTTTATATCGTTTTAAAAATAATTTAAATTCATAATATTGTTATTCTAGAGTATGATTTAATGTACAATAAAATAATATCTCAAGATTTATTGCGACAATTATTTTTAATATGATCTAATAAATTTCATACTGAATAGATAAAATTCATTATTAAAAATATTACTTTATATCATTCTGATAGATAATTTATTTTTCTAAAGTGGTATTTATTTTATAAATCATTTAATTTTAATAATTAATGAATGATTTATGATAGGAAAAAAGAATGCAGTCAATTGATGCGGCTTTAGCGGGTAATTTTCAATTTGATCACCAAATCAAGATCAATCGAATGGGATTTGGTGCGATGCGTATTGTTGGTAAAGGTGTATGGGGGGAACCTGAAAATCGTAAGGAAGTTATTGCAACTTTATATCGTACGCTAGAATTGGGGATTAATTTTATCGACACGGCAGATAGCTATGGTCCTTTTATCAGCGAAGAATTAATTTGCGAAGCACTTTATCCTTATCCGAAAAATTTATTGATTGGCACAAAAGGGGGGCACACCCGGCATGGGCCGGATATTTGGCGACCCATTGGCAGTCCAGATTATTTACGTCAATGTGTTTTAATGAGTATGCGTCGTCTAAAACTGGATCAAATCCGTTTATGGCAATTGCATCGTGTGGGGGAAGATACTTTTCCGGAATTACAGTTTGAAGCTATCGCCAAAATGCAGCAGGAGGGATTAATCGGTCATGTTGGGTTATCTGCCGTATCTGTAGGGATGATTAAACGTGCGTCAAAATTTTTCAAGGTTGCTTCCGTTCAGAACAAATATAATCTGGTTAATCGGGAATCAGAAGCCGTTGTTGATTTTTGTGATGAAAATAATATCGCTTTCATACCTTATGCACCTTTGGAACAGGGGGTGAAATTCACTGGTCCTGTTCTTGAAGAAATTATGAACAAAAAACACGCCTCAGCCCGTCAGATAGCGTTGGCCTGGCTATTAAAACGTTCAAAAATCATTGTTCCCATTCCCGGAACGGGTTCCGTTCAACATTTAGAGGAAAATACAGCAGCGGTGAATGTTAATTTGACGGATGATGAATGGACAAAACTTGATTTGGAGGGGAAAAAGATTTGGGATAAACAAAAAAAATCTGCAAAATTATATTTGTAAACCGAATAAAAGATCGACATATTCTTGGAATAACAACATAGTTGTTTTTTACTCATATTAAAAATGTTATATAAGAATAACTCCTAATAATCGAGTTTTCACAATTGATGTAGAGTTTTTTTTATGTCTTCGAAAAATTCTGATCCGTCTAATGCTGGTAATAAATACAGTAATTCAATTATAAAACGCCCCAGATACCGTATATGGCGGATGTTGGTTGGAATACTTGCAGGCTTGTTCCTTTTTATTCTTGCGGGAGGTGGATTATTTGCCTGGATAAAATATGAGGGAGCCGTACAGGATTTGCCTACTGTTGAGGGGTTGAAAAATTATGCCCCGCCTGTTATGAGCCGGATATATGCCAATAATGATCGTGTCATGGCAGAATTGGCATCAGAGCGGAGATTATTTGTTCCCATTACCCTTATTCCGGATCGGGTCAAGAACGCTTTTATCTCGACAGAGGACAAGAATTTCTATTCTCATGGCGGGATAGACCCCTTGGCAATTGTACGTGCGGTTGTACAAGATATGTTCCGTAAAACGTCAGGTAAGCGTCTGGTGGGGGCCTCAACGATTACGCAACAGGTTGCGCGTAATATGTTGCTTAACAATAAGCGGAATTTGAATCGCAAGATTAAGGAAGCTATCTTGGCAATTCGAATTGAACAATCCCTGACCAAAGATCAAATTCTGGAAATTTATTTAAATGAAATTTATCTTGGTGATGGTGCCTACGGGGTTGCTGCGGCCGCACAAACTTATTTTCATAAAAATCTTGATCAGCTGACCGTGGCAGAAGCGGCCTATCTCGGTGGATTGCCGAAATCTCCTTATAATTATGATCTTTATCATCATCCGAAAGCAGGGCTGGAACGTCGTAATTTCGTTTTGAGCCGTATGGTAGAAACTGGTGCAATCAGCAAAGAAGTCCTGAAACAGGCAATGGATGAACCCTTGCAAGTGACACAATCTGTTATAAGACGTGGACCTTTGGCAGGAACACAATGGTTTTCCGAGGCTGTAAGGCGTGATCTGATAGATCGCTATGGAATGGATAAAACAATGCAGGGTGGTTTGGAAGTTCATACGAGTTTGGATCTGAAAAATCAAAATCTAGCAACAAGGTTAATGCAGCAGGCATTAATGAAATATGATCGGCAACATGGTTGGCGAGGTGCAATAAATCATTTAAATATTGAAGATGGAAAAGAATGGAGTGATTTGCTAGCCAGACAAAAAAATCCTGCCGGGATATTGGATGCATGGCGTGTTGCCATTGTTTTGAATAGTAGTACGGGAAAAGTTGGATGGTTGGAGAATAAGAATGAGAAATTGGCTTTATTGGAAAATAAGGATGTAAGTTGGACAAGGCGTTCTTCTCATCCATTAAAAATGGGCGATGTTGTTTTAATTGAGCCTTTGGCTGATAATGGTAAAGTCGCCTTGCGTCAGGTTCCTCTGATAGAAGGTGCGTTAATTTCTGTTGATGTTCAGACAGGCCGCGTTTTATCCATGTTTGGTGGATGGTCATTTGCTGAGTCACAGTTTAATCGAGCAACACAAGCTCAACGACAACCAGGCTCTTCTTTCAAACCCATAGCTTATCTGGCGGGGATGGAACAAAATATTCCGCCATCTCAGATTTTTATGGATTCCCCTTTTTCAGCAGGTAGCTGGCATCCAAACAACTATGAAAAAACATTCTGGGGACCAACAGCGTTACATAATGGCTTACGTTATTCAAGGAATTTGGTCACCATTCGTTTGGCCGCTCAAGTCGGGATGAATGCTATTTCAAATTTGGCAATTGCATTAGGTGAAGTAGATTCAATGCCTAAGGTTTTACCTGCCGTTTTGGGTGCTGTGGAGACAACGGTTTTTCGTCATGCTGGTGCCTATGCAAGTATTGCGGCAGAGGGGTTGTTAACAAAACCAACCTTAATTGACTATATTCAGGATCGGAATGGAAAGGTAATCTGGCATTCAGATGTCTTGAAGTTGGAACATTCGGAAGATCCAGATAGGCTTCCCCTTATTATTGATCATCGTAAACGTGTTGCATCAGCTCAAAGTTCCTATCAAATTATAACCATGATGGAAGACGTGATGAAACGTGGAACCGGTATGTCGGCAGCGCGTGGCATAGATCGTCCACTTGCCGGCAAGACAGGAACCAGTCAGGATTTTAATGATGCGTGGTTTGCAGGATTTTCACCGGATATCGTGACAGTAGTATGGTTTGGGTTTGATCAGCCAAAAACATTGGGAAAAGGTATGTCTGGCGCTGTTGTTGCCGCGCCAGTTTGGAATGAATTCATGAAAAACATTCTGGCTAATCGTCCCAAACTTGATTTTGCAAAACCAGAAGGTGTTTTTCTAGCAAGTTATGATACGAGTAAAGGAAGCGTAACCGATGCTTTCAAGGAAGGACAAACCCCGGGAATTAGCATCAATTTGAATAAGGGGGCAGCAACGGGTGAGTTGACAGCCCAGGATACAGGAGCTGAAAATATACCTGATTCTGAAGAGTCCATGGATAGTAATGAGGGGATTGTATCTCCATCTAATGAAGGAAGTGAAAAAAAGATTGGTGAAAAAACAGGTCAATCTTCATCTTCAGGTGAAGGGGAAGATATAGGTATGGGTGGATTATATTAAGGTTGACCTTGTATTTTTATTAAAATCTTGTTAATTGGATTAATAATTAATTGCATTTAAGGTAAATAAAGGAAACGAGTATGTCTGCGGAGAGTGATACACTCCAACAAACAATAGAGCAGTCTTTAGAACTGCTGAGGAGGCATCTTTGACTGGGATACAGCTAAAGATCGTCTAGCCGAGTTAAATAACCGCATTGAAGATCCCAATCTATGGGATGATGCGGAAAATGCGCAAAAGATTATGCAGGAAAGAACAGGGCTTGCCAATCAAATTGAGCGGGTTGAACGGTTGGAGCAGGATTGCAAGGAAAATCTTGACCTAATTGCGTTGGCTGAACAGGACAATGACATGGAAATTGTTCAGGATGCCTTGCAACAATTGCAATCAATGGAAAAAGAAGTTAAACGTCTTGAATTGGAAAGTTTACTTTCTGGTGAAGCCGATCGGAATGACTGTTATCTGGAAGTGAATTCCGGGGCAGGAGGCACGGAAGCGCAGGATTGGGCTGAGATGATGTTAAGAATGTATACACGTTGGGCCGAACAACATGGTTATAAGGTAACCATGTTGGAAAGTACTGAAGGGGAACAGGCGGGTATAAAATCGGCAACATTGCAAATAAGCGGGATAAATGCCTATGGGTGGCTGAAAACTGAAGCGGGAGTTCATCGTTTGGTTCGTATTTCGCCTTTTGATTCCGCTAAAAGGCGTCATACATCTTTTGCTTCTGTTTGGGTTTATCCAGTTATAGATGATTCAATTGATATTGATGTAAATGAATCAGATTTGAAAATCGATACGTATCGTGCATCGGGTGCTGGCGGACAGCATATCAATAAAACGGAATCAGCCATAAGAATTACCCATGTTCCAACAGGAATTATTGTCGCTTGTCAAACGGATCGATCACAACATCGTAATCGGGCAACAGCAATGGAAATGTTGAAGGCCCGTCTATATGAATTGGAATTAAAAAAACGCGAGGAAGAGGCGGCACAGACAGAAGCCAATAAAACTGATATAGGTTGGGGTCATCAAATCCGTTCTTATGTTTTGGCACCCTATCAATTGGTGAAAGATTTGCGAACGGATGTGGAAAAAACCAATCCAGATGCTGTTCTGGACGGTGATCTGGATGATTTCATGGCAGCGGCACTGGCTTTAAAGGTGGGGGCAACACGTTCAGAAGCAAGTGCGAAAGCAACATGATAAAAAGGCTTTGTTAAAAACTTTGACTAATAGTGATTTATCAGTGGATAAGTATTGAAGATGAGTAATTTCACAGGAAATGGAAAGTGATTCATGGTTAATCTTAATCAACGTCATCCTATTGAATCTATTGGTATTTTAATTCTTGTTATTTTGTTTCATATTTTTGGAATTCTTGGATTGTTGTTTCTTATGCATTCCAATAAAAAAGAAGATATGCCTGCTCCATTAGAAATAAGGGTTGTAGATGTATCTTCCGCCGCATCCTCAGCTTCCGCACAGGTTTCACAACCACCTGCACCGGAAATGATTGTTCCACCTCCACCAGAGATTGAGCCCCCCCCAATCAATACAGAAGCCCCTGTACAACCTAAACCGCCTAAAATTGTAAAAAAACAAGTCAAAAAAAGGGAACCGGCTGCCCAACCTGCAAAAAGCTCGGCATCCGATAGTCAAAATCAAGGGAATATGAATGGTATATCTGGTGAGGGGATGTCGAATACTCCAAATGATGGTCCTCCTGACAGAAGTGCTGGCAGCCGTGCACTTAATGGTGTTAAAATGAATTATCCTCCTGATATGGAAGCGGCGGGTAAGGAAGGTCGGGTTATACTATCCTGTGATATTGAAGCGGATGGCCATACCAATAATTGTAATGTAATTGAAGCCAAGGGAGGAAACTCGTTTAAAGAAGAGGCTCTACGCTATGTGGCTTCTGCCCGTTATCGTCCAGCCACACGCAACGGTATGCCAGTAAAAGAGAAAAATCATCGTCTTACAATCAGTTTTAAATTAGGTGCTGGATAAATGGTTCATTTATTTTGGATTGGATATGTCAATTAATCATCTTAAATGCAAATAAAGTTAAAATTTCTTTAAATTTAGTTACGTTAATGTCGAAAAATATGAATAAATTTACCAAACAATATATTGGGCAGACCAACATTGATAATCTGTGCTTTCATGATATGAATTTTTATGACAAAAATTTTAGGGATGGTTTAGTTGATGCTTTAAATATTTGTAAAAATATATTTAAGGAACATGATCGTCACGTTATTGGGTTATCAAAAATCAATCCCAGAGCGTCACCAATTCGATAACAGATATGGTATATAGGTTTGAAATGAACCTAGAATCAATTATAAGTTGATGGTTATTCATATCAATATAAAAATAAATAACAATGAATATGTTTATGTTGTCTGAGGTTGTTTAAAGAAATTACTGCCCAGTAAAATTAACGAAGGAATGTGTTAAATATGGATAAAAATAAAAGTTTATTTCGATTGATTCGTTTTAAATTCACTGTGATTGCCGCATTTTCTGGAATGCTTTGCCTGTCAGGTATAAACAATGGTTTTGCACAGCAGCCTCAGCAAAATATACCAACATCAACTGCACATGATAACTCCGCTTCTCAACCAATGCAAAATTCAGCGGGTAGCAACGTAAATCCAGTCGTTTCTTCGACCATAGACAACCCAGTAAAACCGGAAGCTGTTCCTCAATCATCAGAAAATCCATATGGTTTAAAAGCTTTGTGGAAAGCGGGTGATATTGTTTCAAGGATAACATTGCTTGTGTTGGCAATAATGTCAGTAGGGAGCTGGTATGTAATCGTTGCAAAAATTGTTGTCCAAAATCGTGTGACGCGTGCTGGAAAAGAAGTGCGTGAAAAACAGTTCTGGCAACAAAACACTTTAAAAAAGGGTACGGAGAGTTTAGGTAGTAACTCTTCCTATCGATATATTTCTGAAAATGGTATTGATGCATTGATGCATTATGAAGGCTCCTTGCAGGAAACGATTGATTTATACAGCTGGGTGTCCATGGCCTTACATAGAGCGCTTGACAAGATACAGGGACAATTGCAAGGCGGTCTGGCTTTTTTGGGAACGGTTGGATCCACTGCCCCTTTTGTAGGATTGTTCGGAACAGTCTGGGGTATTCATCATGCCTTGACCGCCATTAGTATCGCTGGACAGGCTACATTGGATAAGGTTGCCGGTCCTGTAGGCGAGGCTTTAATTATGACAGCAATTGGTTTGGCTACGGCTGTTCCAGCTGTTCTGGGATATAATTTCCTGGTTCGTCGCAATAAAGTGATTATGGATCAAACTCGCAATTTTGCTGCAGATGTTCAAACAGTCTTACTTGGGGGAAACCTGAATAATAAAAAAGTGATCCCCGAGCAAGGAAAGAGAGGCTCATGAGCTTTAATTTGAATGGTAATCGTGGTGTAGGGGATTTTATCAGCGCGGAAGGGGATAATGATGAGGTGGTATCCGAAATCAATACAACCCCCTTGGTTGATATCATGCTTGTACTACTGATTATCTTTTTAATCACTATTCCTGTTGCCACACACGCTGTAAAGGTTGATATTCCAGAACGTAACAGTCATTTAACTCAAACCAAGGTAGGAAATATAGCCCTTGTCATTAAGGCGGATGGTCAGGTATTTTGGAATGAACAGCTATTACCTGATGAGAATGCATTAAAAGCAAAATTGGCTTCGGTAGCATCTTTACATCCTCAGCCCCAAATTCAAGTTTGGGGAGACATACAGGCAAAATTTGAGAAAGTTGGTCAGGTTATCCAGGATTGTCAGCAAGCCGGGATCAGTCGGGTTGATTTTATTACGAAACCCATTAGGAAATAGTAATACGGTATAGGGTTAAGCCAGATTATATGATTGAAAAGGATATAGTATAATGCGTTCATTACGTTCTGGACATGCTCGCAGAATCATGATTCAGCAAGGTGAAAAGGAAGAAGAGGTCATGGTAAATATTAACACGACCCCCTTGATTGATGTAATGCTGGTTTTATTGGTAATGTTGATCATAACTATTCCCCTACAGACGCAATCCGTACAATTGGCCTTGGGAAGAGCAGTTCCAGTAAATGAAACAGAACTTCCAAAAACGGTGACAATCGGTATTGATTTTGATAATAGTTTGTCGATTGATGATACTGCTATTTCCAATGAGGATGCGTTACTTGATTGTTTTCGTGAAATAGCTGCTAACTCTGACCAGCCAGTTGTTGTCGTAAAGCCCAATCGATTGGCCAATTATAAAAATGTTGCCATTGTTTTGGCTGATGCCCAACGGTTAGGAATAAAAAAGATAACAATTGCCAATCAACAGTAATGGATGAGGATAGATCGGGATATTAAACTATGAAACCTGTTTCTTTATTGCGAAATTTATGGATGGTGGCTTTATTGGGAACTGCTGGAGGTTTATATTCAGTTTCTATTGAATCCAAAGAAGTAGTAAGCCAAAAAATGGCTGCTCCTTTAAAAAACATAGAACATCTTATGAAACAGGGAAAGATTGTCCAGGCCAATGCTGCGCTTAAGGAAGTTCAGACAATTCCAAATCCTTCCGCCTATGAAAAAAATATTATTGAACATTTGCGGATTGCTTTGGCAATCAAGCAGAATGATCTTGATGCAGCCTTTACCGGATATGATGAGTTGATTAATTCCACACGTACGTCTGCATCCGAAAAAATTCAAATAAGATTGGCACAGGCCAGCCTTGCCTATCGAGCTCGACAATATGTGAAGGCAATAAAATATATTAAACAGTATTTTTTGGTTGGTGGTACCAATACACACATGAAAACATTGTTGATCCAGTCATATTTTCTCAACAATAACTATAAGGAAGCAATGACAGCTCAGCAAAAACAAATAGATGAAGAAATAAAAAATGGTCAGGTACCAGCTGAATCCCAGTGGCAAATTATGGCTAATTGCCAAGAAAAACTTGGAGATCAGGATGGTTTGCGACATAGTTACACGCAATTGGCTATGCATTATCCCAAAGCCGAATATTGGGGGCATATTATGGCGGCACTATCATCCAGCCGTGATTTATCACCCTCTGTCAAACTTGAAATACTCAATTTGCGTTTTAACATGAATTTAATGAGGACCAGTGAAGAATATATGGAAATGGCGGAAGTGGCAATGCAAGCCAATATGCCGCGTTTCGCATTGAAAATCCTTGTGGCTGGTTATGACAAGGGAGTATTGGGTACGGATCATAACTCGACACGTGTTATGAGACTTAGGAAATTTATTCAGGATAAAATTAACGAGAATAAATCAGAGTTACCTGCAAAATTGGAAGCTTTTGAAAAGGCACCAAATGGTGATGATATGTTGATGCTTGGATATGATCAGGTTATGGACGGTAAAGGTCAGTCAGGTCTACTATTGATGAAGGAAGCACTGCAAAAAACGTTGAAAGATTCTAATGAGGCGTTGCTTCATTATGCTATGGCACAACTACAAGTTAACCAGAAAAATCAATCAATTCAAAATCTAAAATCTATCCAAGCACAGGGAGTTATAAAAGAAATTGCTGATTTATGGCTGATTAAATTACAGACAAAAACCTAAATCTTGAAATAGGATATATTGAAATACTAAGTAATTAATAATAATATGCTTTTTCGTGAAGAGGATAGTTTTCGATATTTTTAAAAATTGTTTATTTATTTGCCTATTTTGATAAATCCACTTAAAAGACATATTTCTTGATAGGTTTTTATTTGGGTAAAATCTGTTTATTTAAGGTGGAGGGATTAAGGAACTGGGAATGCTTATTCATACGGAAGAAACACCAAACAATCATGCATTGAAATTCATTTTGGGTAAACCGATCCTTGATTCGAACCAGACAATTGATTTTACGAATAAAGAGGCTGCAAATATGTCGCCACTCGCATTGAGCCTGTTTGATGTTGAGGGAGTGAAACGTGTTTTTTTTGGTCACAATTTTATTGTTGTAACCAAAGATGAGAAAGTTTCTTGGTATGGGCTGAAATCAGCGTTAAGTGCTATCATCATGGATTTTCTCTTGATGAAAAGACCCGTTCTCGATAAAATTTCAAAAGTCAATGTGATCGAGATGGAAGTTGCACCTGAGGATCAAGCGGTTGTTGAGCAAATAAAATGGATATTAGATACGGAAATTCGTCCCTCTGTAGCCAAAGATGGTGGCGATATCATATTTTACGGTTATAAGGATGGATGTGTTTATTTAAGAATGCAGGGATCCTGTCAGGGATGTCCCTCTTCAGCAATGACTTTGAAACATGGGGTGGAAGTGATTCTGCAGCGACATCTTTCTGAGGTTATTACTGTGAAGCAAGTAAGAATTTAATTTTATTTGCTAAAGAAAATATCAAAAAAATCTATGTTTCGGATCAATTCGGATGATTGAATTGGAAAAAAGAAATGGATGAAACATCTTCTTTGTCTATGGAATGTCTGGATCGTCTTTTTAATTTGGCACGGACGCCTAGGGGTTGGTTAAATAGGGATGTGGAAATTTCTGTTTTATATCAGCTTTATGACTTGGTAAAAATGGGTCCAACTTCTGCAAATTGCCAGCCGGCTCGGTTTACTTTTCTTAGTCATCCGGTAAGTAAGGAAAAATTGAGACCCGCCCTTACAGACGGGAATATTGATCTGGCACTATCCGCTCCTGTTATTGTTATTGTAGCATATGATCCAATATTTTATGAAAAATTACCGATTTTATATCCAGCGGTTGAATTGAGATCATGGTATGCGGGAGACATGCCATTTGCTGAAGAGACGGCTTTGCGCAATTCTACTTTGCAGGGAGGATATATGATTGTTGCGGCTCGTTCATTGGGGCTTGATGTTGCTCCCCTATCGGGTTTTGACAATACAATGGTGGATCGACTGTTTTTTGAAGAGCAGGGTTGGCATTCCAATTTTTTGATATGTTTGGGATACGGGAATAAGGAAAATATTGGGAAACGAAATGAAAGGCTTGCGTTTGAGGAAGCCTGCTTAATGTTGTAAATCTATGAAAAACGATAAAACAATTTTAGTCATTAATGGTGCCTCTGCATCTGAGCAGGCACCTAATTTTATTTCTGTTGTTGTTAAGGATCAAATATATAGGTTGGAATGTGAAAAAAAATCCTTTGAACGAGGTGCCCCAGAACGATTTCCAATCTATTTCAATGAATTTGTGCGGAACGGTTATTTAGTCGCTAATAAGATTGATCTTATTTCTATTATTATTGGACCTGGATCTTTTACGGGATTGAGGGCTTCCATTGCATTCTCATTGGGATTGCAAACAGGGTTACATTGTCCGGTTGTCCCTTTACGCCGTGGTGAGGCGATTTTTCCATATATCGAAAAAGACTATTCTGGTAAATTAGTTTGGCATATGACCCTGGCCCGAAGAAATAGGGTATTTATTGAAACCAATCAAAAATCTGAAATAAAAGCTTTCGATTTTGTTGATATACCATGGCCGGAAGAAGAAGTTATTTTGTCAGGTGAAGCGTTTCCAATTATAAAACCTCTTATTCCAACAAAAGTCAATTGGCGCAAATCCTCTATAAATGAGGCGGATGCAGTTATGATGGCCAAGATTGCGGATCATTATGATCAGGGTGATAAAGTTACGAATAAACTCTATCCTTTATATATAGATCCTCCCAAAGCGAGTTTACCTGCTGGTGGACTGCGAAAAGCACCAAAATAAAAATGCCGAGAGAATGAAGTGATGCCGATACAATTTATTACAGAGGGAAATGGTTTAGAATATCCATTGGCATTATTACATCAATCCGCTTTTCCAGAACATGAATATTGGAAACCTGAAGATTTCAAGACACTGATGGCTTTACCTACACATTCTGCATGTGTCTATATGGATAAAGAAAATGTAATGCTGGGTTTTCTATTTTACTCCAAAATTATTGATGAAGCGGAAATAGTTACTTTTGCTGTTTCCCCCCCTTTTCAGGGAAGAGGGATAGGCAAGGCCATTCTTGAGCAATTTATAAAAAAAATGAAAATGGAAAACATCAGATCAGTTTTTTTAGAAGTTGCTGAAGATAATAAAAAGGCATATCAGCTTTATTGTAATTATAATTTTGAAGTTCAAACAAAAAGGGTTGATTATTATGGTAAAAATAAGAATGCTTATCTTATGCTGAAGTCGTTATCCTAGAACGACTCTTGGTAAATAGAGAAATATATCTTTTTTAATGATTTGAATTAAGTTATAAATAGTTTGAAGAAAGCTATCTTTTGAAGTTATAATTTTTGTTGAAAATTGACTTGGCAATTGTCCGTATTCCAGTTAGGGCGCATATAGGCTTCTTTGTAATAATTGAATGAATTGTATGACACGTGAAAAAATGAATAATTTATCTCATATAGAACGGTTATGTATTAAGAAAGGTCTGAAAATGACCGGGCAGCGACGTGTTATTGCCCATGTTCTTTCGCATGCCCATGATCATCCCGATGTTGAAGAGTTATATCGACGGGCCTCAAAATTGGATAATAATATCTCTGTAGCCACGGTCTATCGTACTGTTCGTTTATTGGAAGAAAAGGGTATTCTGGAAAAACATGATTTTGGTGGGGGACGTGCCCGTTATGAAGTGACTGAACAGGGAACGCATTATCATTTAATCGATGTTGATACTGGAAAAGTGATTGAATTTGAAGATCCTGAGCATATCAAGATGATCGAGATCATGGCGAAAAAATTAGGGTTCGAACTGGTTCAGCATCGGTTGGAACTGTTTGGGCGCCGTATTAAGACAGAACAAGATTCGTAATTTTTACAAGATATATATATAAATTATTTTGGTTTATGATTTATATAGAAAGAAAATATGCATAGGGAAAAGAGAAGCGGTTCTTTATCAACTTTAGAATTGAGAAGAGATAAATTTGTTGAATTACGTTCAGGTAGCCTAGGAGTCAGGTTGGCCGAGACAGAATCGGAAAAGGATGCAGCCCGAGCTTTACGTTATCGAGTGTTTTATGAAGAGATGGGAGCGATTCCTAACGAGAATATTCGTAATCTTAAAAGAGATTTTGATGAATATGATGAATTTTCAGATTATTTACTGGTAATTGACTATAATAAAATATCTGATCATGAGCGGGTCGTGGGAACCTATCGATTAATTCGAAAGGAAAATGCCGACAAGGCGGGTGGTTTTTACAGTCGTGCAGAATATGATCTTTCCGTATTACAGGAATATCCTGGCAATCTTTTGGAGGTCGGTCGCTCTTGTGTCCATCCGCAATATCGTAATCGATCCGCAATGCAGTTATTGTGGGAGGGAATTGCTGCCTATATTTTTTATTATCGAATAGATATCTTATTTGGTTGTGCCAGTTTTCCGGGAACAGACCCCGATCAATATGCCGAAATCTTAACCTATCTTTATCAAACTCAATTGGCACCCCCAGCTTTGTTAGTCAAGGCTTTGCCAGAGCGTCGTGTGGAAATGTTGCGTGTCGATCCGCATCATTTGGATCATTTTCGTTGCCGATTGGAACTTCCTCCTTTAATTAAGGGTTATTTAAGACTGGGAGGATATGTTGGGGATGGTGCTGTTATCGATCAGCAATTTAATACCACGGATGTTGCAATAATTCTTAAAACTGAACTCATTGCAGATAAATACTATCGTCATTATGAACGTCGTTTGAGAGACGCATTGGAATTTTGAATTATTCATGAAGTTTGAAAATTTATAAACTATTTTATAAAGTTATTTCATACATTAAGAAAATGGATTTTCATTTGGATAAATGGCATGACTTAAAAGGATGGCAAGGGGCATTGTATCTCACAGGTTTGGGAGGAATATCTGCCTTGGCTTTTCCACCCACCTATTTTATATTTATTTTATTTTTGTCATTTCCGTTACTTCTGCATTCAATTGATCATTCCAAAAATTGGAAATGTGCCCTGATGAAAGGGTACTGGTTTGGTTTTGGTTTGCATACAATCGGATTATCGTGGCTTGTAAATGCTATACTGATACGGGCACAGGACTTTTGGTGGCTTGTTCCAATTGTATCTCCATTATGTGCGATATTACTTGCATTATGGACGGGTTTGCCTACGCTTTTCTATTATTGGATAAAGCCTTCAAAAAAATTGAAAATTTTTGTTTTCGCTGGTTTATGGTCCGTTTGTGATATGTCCAGAGCGGTGATGTTGCCGCCTAATTGGTGGAATCCTGTTTTGACAGGTTTTCCATGGAATCCTTTGGCCAGTACCTGGGAGATCCCTGGCAGGATAGGGGATATTTTTATCCAGACCGCTTCCCTTATTGGGGTGGATGGATTGACATTGATAACGGTTATTCTCGTCTTGCTTCCATTATATGGGAAAAAAGGATGGATGATTATCGCTGGAACTATTTGTGGTTTGGCTTTATTTGGTTCTTACCGTTTGGTAGAAAAACCGCCTATTACAGATAATAATACACCCATTGTTGCCTTAATTCAGGGAAATATAGCTGAAGATGACAAGATAGCGAATACAGATCCTCGCCGAATTTTCCAGAAATACATGCAACTTACTTCGGATGCGGTTGTTCAGGCGGTAACCTTGCGTCAAGAATTGGGGCAGTTTGAAAGACCTATCATTTATGCCTGGCCTGAAAGCTCTTTTCCGGGAAGTATTCAATATGATGACGCAGCCAGAAAAGTTATGATGCAAAATAATCCAGATGCCTCTTTCGGTATTATAGGGGCCATCACCCAGCAAGAACCAAATATTCTTTACAATAGTTTGGTAGTTTTAAGGCAACCGGATGGAGCGATTGATCATGTATATAATAAAGTGAAATTGGTACCTTTTGGTGAATCCCAACCTTGGTATATTCCGTTTCATGTTGTACCTGGACAGGTTTTAACACCAGGTGAGGGAAATGTCACATTGAATTTATCAAGAGTAAGTTCTTTTGCACCATTAATATGTTATGAAGTTATTTTTTCGGGACAGATTCTTGATTATAAAAATAGACCAAAATGGATATTGAATTTAACAAATGATGCGTGGTATGGAAATTCTGCCGGTCCTAGGCAACATCTTGCTGCGGCAAGATTGCGTGCCGTGGAGGAAGGAATTCCAGTTGTGCGTGTAGCAAATACGGGAATATCAGCAGTTTATGATTCTTATGGAAGAAAAATAAGCCAGATTGACTGGGGTGTCAAAGGAGTAAAGGCGGTTGCGTTACCAGGAGCTTTGTCCTTTACGTTGTTTTCGTTGGGACATCGTTTTATTCCTTTTTGTTTGTCACTTATTTGTATTTTTACAGGAGTAGCAGGCAAATTCCTCTCGAGGGGGAAATAATTAACTAAAGGGCTAAAGAACAAGGTTGTATGGATGGAGAATATTCGTTTAAAGTTGAATTGGTTTAAATTCAACGTTTTTTTACCAAATATACAATCTTTTAAATGGTTATACGCTCCTAAAAAAGAAGCCATTTTTTTCTCATTGCGAACAATCATTGCTTCTTTTCTTGCTTTGGCAATTTCCTTATGGATGGAAATGGACAGCCCCAAATGGGCTGTTATGACAGTATGGATTATTTCTCAAACCTCTCGGGGAGAGACGATAACCAAATCGAAATGGCGTATTGTGGGAACCATAGTCGGAGTTGTTGTTTCGGTTTTGATTGTTGCCGCATTCCCTCAGCAACCATTTTTATTTGAAATATGTCTAGCTTGCTGGATAGGGGGCTGCTGTTTTTTTGCAAGCCTAATCCGTAGCTCCAGTTCCTATAGCGTTGTATTGGCAGGATATACCTGTACAATTATCGCTTTTACAGCAAGTTCTGATCCTGAAAATGTGTTTATGCTGGCAATGTCCAGGGGCACTTATATTATTTTAGCTGTATTGTGTCAGGATTTAGTTGAACGTATTTTTGCTTATAACCAGGAGAAACAGGCTCGATCTAATATTGAGAAGAATATGTTAATGGCTATAACAGGAGCCCTTAATGTTATCAAGGATGTTTTTAATGGTGATTATCAGGCTGTCTACCGGGTAAGGGAAACCTTTTCTGCTATTGCTGCAACAAGAAATACCCTAGAATTCAGAAAAGCTGAAATGACTGGTAACGATCATATGATTGACCATGTTCATGCCACTTTGTTTTCTGTAGTCATTGTTTTGACTAGATTGATGAATCTAGTGCTTTACATGCGGGAATTCAAAGAGGCAGGAAATGACTTCCATAGTATTTTTTCGCAAGTTCATACTTATGTTCAATCTCTGATTCAATTTATAAATAAGAATATGGATTTTAGAGCGCATATGCAAAAGCTTGCCGATCTTCGTTGGGAATGTCGACAGATTATTGCCAATCATATTTTTCATGATACGGCTTTAAACTATTCAGATCGTGAATCTATTGAAAAACAGTCTTTTCTACATCAAAGAATTTTATATCGGGCTTTAAGTGAATTATTGGGCGAGTTGGAAGTGGTTTTAAGGGAATACAGAATGGTTCACAATCCTCCCCTGCATGACCGTTTTACATTTAGAATGCCTCCACTGCTTAATTTCAGATTGGCCTGGTCGAATGGATTGCGTGTTTTTTTGGTGGTGATTTTGTGTTGTCTGATTTGGGAAGTTACTGCCTGGCCTAATTTTACAAATGCTCTCGGATTTTCCTGTATGATTTGTGGCCGTCTATGCCTTTTTGAAAATAGTTATAAATTTTCATTGGATTTTCTAAAAGGCACAGTTTTGGCCATGATTGTCAGTGGTATTATGAATGTTACTTTAATTGCGTCAGCAAATACGATTGAGTTGCTCTGTATCGCTTTTTTCATTCCAGCTTTTATCGGGGGATTGGCGATTTATAATTTGCCAACCCGTGGTATAGGGATGAGTTTCACAATCTTTTTATCATTGATGCTGGTTGTTGATAATCAGGATAAAATGAACGAACTGACTTTTTTCAATACGGCTTTTGCCACTGTGGCAGTGGCAGCGATTGCTATTTTTTCATTCCGATATATCGCACCATATTCACCAATTCAGGTGCGAAAATCAATTCGTCAAAGAATGATAAAAGATATTCATACCCTGCCAGTATTATTGACCATTCCTCCGGCAAGAAAATGGCTTGCGATAACGACGGACTGGTTTGTTTCATTGATGAGGCAGTTTGACCCCGCTAAGGAGCTAACACTGATTAGACGGTATAATCAAGGTGCATTGGCGGTAATGGTTATCGGGATTAATATTATTGAAATGAGAAAAATGATCATTCATGACATTTTACCTGAGGATGTCAAAAATCAATTGCGTGTTGTTATTAGAAGAATAAGTCATTTTAAAGGAGGGCATCATGTCAGGACTGTCTTGATCATTAAAAGTGCTATTCGACGTTTACAGTACAGGGAAAGTCATGAAAAGAACCTTGCACAAAGACTTGAAATCGGTACGGCAATTGCATGTTTAATACCAATACATTATGCATTGGAAAAAAATCTTACATTTTTCAATTTATCATACAGTGATAATTAATGTGCCCCTGTTATGATTAATAATTTTAATTATTGAATAGAATAAATAAAATTATTTGAATGGTATAATTTATGTTTATTGTTTCCAATCTTTTATTTTTAATGATTATTACCATAATTTTACTGTTTTACAGTTATGTTGTCGGATATCCATTTGCCAGAAAAGTAAATAAATACGGATCTTTTGAATTATCTTTCCCTTTTGGTATCGCTATTTTGGGAATAACTGCATTATGGATCAATAATTTATTTAATATTGGAACATTTCAGGCCGCTATAATATTTTTATTTCCTCTGGGTCTGACGTTTTGGATCAATAAACCGAGTATTGAGTGTTATAAAAAAGGTTTTTCTGACAAACCGATTATTATTTTACCTCTGATTTTGTCATTTATAGCAGTATCAGGTGTTTTTATCAAAATAAATGGATCTGATGTTGGGATTTCTACACCTTTATTTGACCATATAAAAATAGCCTTAGTTAATTCAATTGTTAGGGATGGCTTCCCTATAATAAATCCTTTCTGTATTGATCCATCTTCAGGAGAATTATTTCATTATTATTATCTTTTTTATTTATTGTCAGCAAATATTGTTGTATTTTTCCATTGTTCAGGTTTAAATGCCGATATTATTCTTGCTTTTATTTCTGCATTTATTTCTATATTTACTTGTTTCTATTTATTAAGTGAATTATTTTCGAAATCTATTAATAAAAAAAAATGTCAATACTTATTTTGTTTCTTTTTATTTTCTGGTTCGATTGTTCCTTTTGTCGATTTATTGACTGGTTATAAACTTTTTAAAATTCTATCAAATGTTCATCCCCTAGAATCATGGATTGTTCAAGCCGCTTGGGTGCCACAACATCTCTTGGCTGCATCATGTTCAATTCTGGCCTTATTTTTAATTGGCGCAAGAAATTTAAATAATAAAATAATTTTATTTTCAATTATTATTTTGGTTGGTGCCGGATTCAGCTTTTCGGTATGGGTTGGGGGGCTTACATTTGCGGTAACATCATTAATGATTTTTGTTGAACAAATAGTTGGGGAAAAAAATAAAAAAAATGTGTTAATTAACTGGTTATGGCTGGTTCTGGGGTCTTTTATAATCATTTTACCGATTATGTATAATGTCATTACCGTCCCTGTAAGGGAATCCGGTTTTCCAATACGTATATTTATATATAATTCATCAGTTTATAAACAGTTTATAGATTTTATTTTCTTTTTCACTGGGGCAATGATTTTATGGTTTCCGGTAATAATAATTGGATTATATTGTTTGATATTTGAGATTTTATTAAAAAGAATAAAGATTGATCCATCTTTTAGGGTAATATTATTTATCTGTTTAGGGTCAATTTTTGTTTCTTTATTCATTCACAGTAGTATATATAATGACGATTTGGGTTGGCGTGCAATTTTATTATTTGTTTTGACAGGAACAACGATTGTCACTTTTTATGTCAATGAATATTGTTCCAGTTTCAAAAAAGCAATTTTTATATTTATTGCTCTAATTGGTATTATTGAACCATTAAATTTCAGTAAAATGTTGATATTCGGTGCGGATTATTATAGACCCAGACCAAGTTTAAAAGAATTAAACAAAATAACTCACCAAACCCATAAACAGGACAGATTACTAATTAATATTCATCAAAACGAGACTTTTGAACCATGGGGTGGCAATCTATTGCCACCTGTAATGGTTAACAGAAAATTTTGTTTTCAAAATATTAGCTATGTCAAAACTTTTGGGCCTAACTGGGGTGAAAAGGTTGAATTGATGGATCATGCGATCAGACAGTTTTATAACGGTAAGGCCAATGATAAGGATCTGGCCTTGATTAAACAGTTTCAGTGTAATGCAATAATTGTTACACGTTATGATCCGGTTTGGAGCTATATGCCTTATACAGATTTAACCAGTGTTTATTCTGATAAAAATTTGAGAATTTATAATTTTAATCGGTGAGGGAATATTTTTAAAGTTAAATCATGATGTTTTTTTCCTATCATAACAAAGTCAAGTAAATGTTATCATGGCGTTTATGAATATTTAATTGATGCTATTTGTTCTGATCTCTGATATATCCCTTTTCTAAAGCTGTATATTGAAGATCAGGCATTCAGATGCGTCTTAGCGATTTTACATTACCGTCATTTAGCTGGTTATTTGCCCCACAAAAAACAGCCTTGATATTTGCGCTTAGAACCATCATTGCCTCTTATATTGTATTGGTCATTGCTTTATGGATGGAATTGGATAGTCCGCGTTGGGCAATTATGGCCGTATGGATTGTAGCACAGAATTCTTCCCGTGGGGAAATCCTTTCCAAAGCTTATTGGATCATTACCGGAAATGTCATTGGTATTATCATGGCATTGGTTATTGCGGGCTGTTTTCCACAACAGCCTTTTATTTTTGAAATTTCAGTTGCCATTTGGGTGTCATTTTGTTGCTGGATTGGCAGTTGCACAAGAAATTTCAGGGCTCTGGGTATGGTGATGGCAGGATATAGTTGTGCCATTGTTTTATATGGTGCCGTTGATAATTTAAATAATGTTTTCATGCTCGCAATGGCACGGGGAAGTTATTTTATTTTGGGTATACTCGCAGAAAATTTTACCGCTCGCCTATTTGATCTCAATTTGCATCATCAGGCCCATAGAAAATTGACAGAGGATTTACAATTGTCAATTGAAGAGGCTGTTAAATCCGTTATTAATATGATGAATGGAGATGATTGGGCGGTTCAACGATCAGATCAATTTTTGGCATCCGTTATTTCATTAAATAATAATATTGAGTTTCGTGAAAAGGAGATGCAGGGTACAGGTCATACAGGGGATCATGCCAGGGCTGTATTATCTTCAGTTTTGAGTTTGATTATCAAAGCTTCGGGTTTATCCATTTTAATGAAACAGACAGAAGGGAAAAATTTACAATTTTCAAGTATTTTACCCCTTACACAAATCTATTTGCAGGAACTGCTAAATCATCTTAAGTCGGGTATTTCCATTGATGCATCCTTAAAAGCTTTGAATTCACTAAGATGGGAATGCCGACAACGTATTGCTGATAGTTTTTACCGTGTATTAAAAGAAAAAAAAATTTCGGATGATGAATATGCAGAAAAAACTTTAAATGATCGTATATTATATCAAGGTTTACGTGAAATTTTGGCAGAATTAGAAGTTACTCTGAAAGAATTTGCTAAAAGTCGAGATATGACCTTGAAAGACCACTTTCGTTTTATTGTCAAAAATAGTTATGATTTCAAAAGGGCTTGGAGAAATGCGATCAGGGCTTTTGTGGCAATAACATTTGGTTGTATTGCCTGGGAAATTACTGGTTGGAGCTACGGTCCGCTTTTTCTTGCCTTTTTATGTATGGGATGTGCACGGTTCTGTATATTTGAGAATGCTTCGCTTGCCTGTAAGGGTTGGTTCAAGGGGGCGTGTTGGGCTATATTTGGCGGATTTATTTATAATTTTCTTTTCTTGCCTATCATTACGAGTATAGAGGTTCTCTATTTTGTGCTTTTGATCCCGTTCATGATCGGGGGGTTAGCAATGGCGGTGCCAAAATATGCTGCGATCGCTTCGGCATGCATGTTTTTTTTCTGTTATATGATTGGATTTACTAATGTTGGTAGGATGGATGAAGTAACCTTTTTTAATGATTCAATGGCTATTTTCATGAGTGGATTATTCGCCTTTACCGCATATCGGTTGGTTTTTCCTTACCAACCTCGTAAATTGAGGTTTCAGTTAAGACAGAAATTGCTGCATGGTATGCATCATTTGGCGAATGCTATTGTTGTTCCATTACCTAGAGAGTGGATTAGTTATGTAATTGAAGCTTTTGTCGTGTTAATGCGTCAGCTTGATGAGGACCGAAATACGACACTGGTACAAACCTATCGTCATGGAACGATGGCCGTGACATTGATTGGTGTCAATATCATTCGGTTGAGAGCGATGGCTGCCCATGACATCATGACGGAAGATATTAAAAATATTCTAAAAGTTGTTTTAAGACGTATTGCGAAATTTGATGGCCGTCATGCCAAATATGGTCCACATGCAAGAACTGTTGTGATTGCCCATCGTGCCATTTCTCGGTTTCGGGAAAGGGAAAGTCATGAAAAAAATCTGGCAATCCGTATAGAAATCAGTGCCGCTATTTCTTCCCTAATAATTATTTCATATGCCTTGGATAAAAACGGATCTTTCTTACGGTTGTAGCTATTGAACATTATCAAATTGCCAGTAATCCCTTTTCATTTTTCAAAAAAAAGAATAGTTTGGAAACTGTCATCATATTTATGTGATTAAAAAATAAAAAGGTTTTTGTGAGTAGGTGATCGGATCCGCCAATGTGCCGTGGTATAAAAAATATTCATGGTCCAGAAAAAATTTCTTAGAAAATTACCGTTGGATTTATGCCCCAGGCTGGTCAGCATTTATTTTTGCCCTTAGAACTACCATTGCTTCTTTTTTGGCATTGGCAATCGCTTTGTGGCTGGAATTGGATAGTCCAAAATGGGCTCCCATGACAGTTTGGGTTTGTGCAAGGAACACATCACGTGGGGAAACGATATCAAAGGCATATTGGCGTGGTGTTGGAACCGTTTTTGGAGCTATTGCCGCTGTTGTTTTTGTTGCGGTTTTTCCTCAACAGCCATGGTTATTTAACATTACAGTTGCCTCGTTTGTCGCCCTTTGTGTTTGGTGTGGAACATGCATGCAGAGTTTCAAGGCGTATGCCATGGTTTTATCAGGTTATACCTGTGCGATAATTGCCTTTAGTTCCATAAACGATCCACATGGAACATTTATGATGGCAATGGCCAGAACCACTTATATTCTTCTCGGGGTTTGGTGTGATAGTTTCGTGGGTCGTTTTTTTGATGTTAATATCGATAAAAATGCTCGGACCCAATTAAACAATAATCTTAAATTTGCAATCTGTGAAACGATTCAGTCTGTTGTCAATATGCTGTCAAAAGATGAAAAGATGGTTTTGCATTCACAGGAATTGCTGACTTCGGTTATAAGTTTTGATAATTCAATTGAATTCAGGCAGATTGAAATGAATGGTAATGATCATACAGGGGATCATGCACATGCGGCTTTATTTTCAGTGACAGCTGTTTTGGCGCGAAGTATGGGTCTATCCATACGAATGCAGCATTTCAAGAATGTAACAGCTGACTTTGCTAGTATCATTCCTAATGTTCAGGAATGTTTAAAAAGAATTTTAGATTCCATTGAAAATGATCATGATTTTAATTTGGACCAATCTTATTTGAATAAACTGAGATGGGAATGTCGACAGCATATTACAGATAGTTTTTACAAGAAAATTGATACTGAAACTCCCGATAAGGGGGCAAAACAGAGGGAAATTGTTTTTAACGACCGTATTCTTTTTCGTAAGTTAAGTGAATTGCTGGGTGAGATAGAAGTTACTTTAGAGGAATATCATAAAAGCAGTCATCCTATTAAAAATGATCATTTTAAGTTTCATGTTTCTGCACCTTTAAATTTTGATCTGGCTTGGAAAAATGGTTTGCGAACTTTTGTCGCAATGATATCTGCCAGTTTGATGTGGTATATGACAGGCTGGAATATGGGGGGAACCATGGTCTCCCTGACTGGAATGGGATGTGCACGTTTCTGTTTGTTTGAAAATCCTGCACAAGTTACTTTTGGATGGTTTAAAGGTACATTTTGGGCTTTATTGGCAGGAAGTATTTTGACGCTTTATCTCATTCCACCGTTGGGAAATTTCGAATCTCTTTGTATGGCACTTTTTATTCCTACAATGTTGGGTGGATTGGGAATTGCCAATTTGAAAACGCTTCCTGTATCCGCTTCCTATGCCGCATATTTACCCTATATGTTGCAGCTGGATAACCAGGTCAGGTTGAATGAATCAACATTTTTCAATAATTCCCTAGCTTTGCTAATGGGGATATTTTTCGCGATTGCTTCTTTCCGGATAATATACCCCTATAGTCCTCTTAAAACCCGTTTGCATTTACGGCAAATGCTATTGAAAAAAATGCATGCACTCGCTTCTGTATCTTTTTATAAAAGAAGTCCCCGGATATGGCTTTTTCAAACAGCCGCTTTGTTGGTTAATATGGTTCGACAGTTGAGTGGTGAGTCCAATACAAAATTGATTCATGCATATAGCCAGGGTACTGTGGCAGTGATGATGATCGGATTGAATATACTTCGTTTGCACTCCATGATCGATCATGATGTTGTGACTGAAGATATAAAGATCTTATTGAGAATTGTTTTAAGACGTATCTCCAAATATAGCGGTAAATATGGTCGGACAGTCGCGGTTTGTCATGCGGTTGTAAAAAGATTGAGAGAGCGTGAAAAAAGTGAAAAAAATCTCGCCCTTCGTATGGAGATTATTGCCGCCGTATCTTGTTTGACTGTCATTGCTGATTCCTTAGATAAAAACAAGGCTTTTCTGGATGTAACTCATCCTTTCCTGCTAAAAGAGGATAGTGTCATATAAAAGACTTGTAATTAATTAAAAAATTGATAAAAATCATTTTGTTATAAATCACCGGGGTGTCCGTTAGGGGCTGAGAATAAACCCGTAGAACCTGATCTGGGTCATGCCAGCGAAGGGAGGAACTTAATGCGATCAATTTTATTTGCTTTTGTACGTTATCTTTTACTGTTAATCCCTATTTTGGGGAGGCTTCCCTCTATTCAGTCAAAAGATATTCATATCACTCAATCTCAACAAGAAACTCATTCGATAACGCGAAAGGAAATGCAGTCTGATCCTGGTGAGCAGATTATAGTCAAGGGAACTTTTCGAGGTTATCCTTCTGCCAATGGATATATTGGTAAACAAGCTGGTGGGGGATTGATTAGACCAGAAGATTCCGTTCGATCCCTTAGTACCGTTTCTTCGGATTTTATTCATAAACAGGCACCCACGTCCAATGTTTACAATCTTATAAGTCTATTGCCAGGTGCAAATGTGTCGGGATCGGACCCTTTCGGACTTGCCACGCAAACGGACATGACGGTAAGGGGAATGACTTCTGATTCTATAGGATATGTTCTAGAGGGAATGCCCTTAAATGATGTGTCCGATGGCGGTGGCTATTTGAATCAGTTTGTTGATATGGAAAATCTTGAGTCGGTAGGTTTAAGTCAGGGAAGCCCCGATCTTGACAGTCCTGTTTTTAATGCAGCCGGTGGCATTGTCAACATCAAGTTTCGTGAACCATCTGATCATCTGGGTGGGATGACCCAGTTTTCATATGGTTCTTATCATACGGGTAAGATTTTTGCCCGTATGGATACTGGAAAAATTGGCAAAACGGGTATTAAGGGTTTTATTTCCTATTCTTATACGGATGGGGACAATTGGCGTGGAGCCGGATATGACCATCGTCAACATGTTGATTTTAAATTTACCAAAGAATGGGGGGGTGACAATCGGGTTTCATTGCTTGGTAACTGGAACCGCTCTTTGATGAGCAGCTATTATACGCCCACTAAGCATGAATGGAAAATGAACGGGATAAAAAACGGTAATAATTATTCAGGCACATGGTATCATAATGGAATAGACAATAGTAATTACTGGAAATTATATCAGCAAACCTTTCAGCAAATTTATCTTGCAACTCCCGGACAATTCACGCTGACAGATAAATTGCAATTTACAGTAACTCCCTATTTTCAATATGGTTATGGAAATACGCCATATGGAGCTATGCTTTCCGATCATGGATTATGGCAGGGTACGCTTCCTGTGGAAGGGAGCGTTTCCATTCCAGGGGCTGTTAACGGTCAGGGAATGGTTATGGGAGATTGGTTCCAGCGAACTTATCGTTCAGGTTTTACTCCAGAATTACATTTAAGATTAAAACATCATCATTTATACTTGGGATATTGGTATGATTATTCAGACAACTTGATAAATGAACCTTTTACGCCAGTATCAGAAAATGGCAAACCATGGGACTTGTGGGGGGGGAAAGGCAAGACGATCCGTTTACCAGACGGTCAACCACTTTATGCAAGGGATACAAGTATAATTACGCAAGTAAATGCGGTATTTATCGGGGATCGCATGAATTTTCTTCATAACAAACTGCATATTGATGTGGGATTTAAGCAAGTTATGCTATCACAGGCTGGATATAATCGCATTCCAGGACCTCAATATCGTACCGGTAACAATGTTGCCAAACCATTGCCCAGAATTGGCATGGTTTATCAATTTACAAAGGAACACCAGCTTTTTGTCAGCGCAAGTACAAATTTTTCTGTTCCCCATCAATCAACGTTGTTTGATACCTATGATCCAAATTCTGGAACATTGACAAAGAAGGGGACAAATCATTTGAAAACAGAATATTCTATCGAGGAAGAGATTGGCTATCGCTATAATGGTCCACGATTGGTTGGTTCCGTTACATTTTTTAACTATAATTATACCAATCGCATGATCAAAACAGTTTTACGACAAAACAATGCCTGGATAGGATCTTCAATTAATGCGGGTGGACAGACCTCACGTGGAATAGATGCTGAATTAGGGTTGAAACCCTGGCATCATTTTAGTCCCTATATATCAGGGGAGTATTTAAATGCAACCATGGATAATGATTTTAAAACACGTGGAGATTATTTGCCTACCAGAGGAAAAAAAGCGGTAAGAAGTCCATCCTGGCAGTTTGCAATAGGGCTAACCTATGATGATGGTCATTTTTTTGCCAATGGAAATATGAAAATGGTAGGCAAGCAATATGCCACCTTCATGAATGATGAAGCAATGGGGTCTTATGCAACTGGCAATCTTGCACTTGGATACCGTTTTGATTCTATTTCTTTTGCAAAATATCCAGAAATCAGGCTTAATTTTATAAATATAACTGATCAAAAACATCTGTCAGGAATAGGTACTCCAACATCGAATGCTCATAATACGGTTGGAAAAAATGGGACTGTAATCAAGGGTTCATCACCTTATTATAATATTGGTGGAGGATTTGCCACAATGTTAACGCTAACGTCCGCTTTATGAAAGTCAGGATGGTGATGAGAATTTCAAGAATATTTATCTTTTTTGCGATTTTGTGTTTCATTTCCCAGGTAAAGGCAGAGGATAAAGTCACCGTAATTTTGGACTGGTTTCTCAATGCAAGTCATGAATCTTTGCTGGCTGCTCAATATAGTGGAGCTTTCAAACGTTACAATCTCCAGGTTGAGATGATCTCTCCCGCTGATCCTGGTACACCACCAAGATTGGTTGCTGCGGGACAGGCAGATATTGCGATCTCCTATCCTATTCAATTGGGCATGATGATTGACCATCATATTCCGTTAATACGAATTGGATCTCTTTTAAATCAGCCCTTAAATACATTGATTACCTCGCGGAATATCAAGACCTTACAAGATTTAAAAGGAAAAAAAATCGGTGTTTCCGTTGCCGGGGATGATCATACGATTTTGAAAACAATGTTGGAAAAGACAAACGTTCAGTTATCCGATGTACAGATCATCAACGTTAATTTTCAGCTAGAACAAGCATTAATGACTGGGGCAGTTGACGCAGTTATCGGTGCATCACGGAACTATGAAGTGATTGATCTTGAACAGAAGCATTATCAATTCAATATTTATAATCCAGAAGATTATGGTGTTCCAATTTATGATGAAATGATTTTTGTAACTCGTCCTGAACTTGTAAAAGATTCACGAATTATCCGTTTCATGCAGGCCTTAAAAGAGGGGAATGTATATTTGAAAAGCCATTCTCTAGAAGTGTTTAACAAGACAATTAAAGATCATCCTGAATTGAATACGCCCTTAAATAAAACCGCTTGGAATGTGACCTTAAATTTATTACCGACAGATCCAGTTATCTATGATAAAGCAAAATATCAACAATTTCTTGATTTTTTGTGGAATAAAAAGGTTATCAAGCATCCTGTACAAATTTCATCATTTGCAGCTTATTGATAAATGGCAATAATCTTAATAATTTTTTAAATATATTGAAAGTAACATGGAAGTCAAATAATATCAAAATTATAATAAAATTTATTTAAGTTCGAAATTTTAGAAAGATTATTATGCAGGGTCAATTACTAAATTATATAGTGCAAGATAATAAAGGCTATATTGTTGGAGATAATGGTCAACGTTACCAATTTTCTGGAAATGAATGGAAAGAAAATCGTATTCCAACCAAAGGGGAGCGTCTAGATTTTGAGGTTGATGCCTCAGGACAAGCTAAATCAGTTTTCTTTGCTCTTGATAGTCAGAATGGTTCAAGTCATGAACAAAATAGTGATCAATTCGATCCAAACATGCATGAATTATATCAAACAGAGTCAACTTATAATATGTTTCAATGGTTCTGGAAATGCTTAAGAAATTTTTTTAATTTTTCTGGAAGGGCAAGAAGAAAAGAATATTGGTTTTATATGTTGATTTTGTTTTTATTAACTATTTTTATTAATGTTTTTGTACTTCTGGTTGTTGGTTTTATGGTTGGAAATCTTGATGACTATACAATGAGCATATTGACAAATATTACAAGTTCATTACTAGTCATTGTTTTTATAATTCCCTCATTCGCAGTAACCGTTCGACGTATGCATGATATAAATCATTCGGGTTGGTGGCTTCTAATAAGTTTTGTTCCCATGATTGGTTCAATATTATTTCTAATATGGATGTTGAAAAATACCAAATTTGAAAGAAACAAATGGGGATCACCTGCTAAATCCAGATAGATGATAATTTTTATGAAATTTATATAATCATTAAATTTGGTATAAAATTTGAAATTCATATACTATTACGGTTAAAATCCGTAATAGTATAATTTAAAAAATCATATAGTGTTTAAAATAATTTTAAACTAGAGGCAGATAACTTCACATTGTTGCATTTCAGAAAATAAAGGCTCTTTGTGTAGAAGACAATGATCAATGTTACAAATTTCTGGGAAAAAAATGGTAAGAAAATTATCATCCAGCCAAAAGGGAAATGTCTTGATATTGGTATTGGCACTTTGGAACAAGCATATTTGTTTTCTTGTTTCTATTGAAAAATCCTAATGGTTCAAATAATTAAGTCGGTTAGTGAACAGTTAAATCAAGTATAATTGCATCCATTATATCAAACATGTTCCAGTTTTTTGGAAAGATTTGATAAATTTTGTGAATTATTAAGGTAGAAATGACCAAAAAAAATCGGTATTATGTTTCATTTCAGGATTTATTGTTAACCATTATTTTTTAAATATATTATTTTTTAAGATTTTCATAATAATTTTTTAGGCAGTTTTGTGTTGACAAATCTTGCTGTAAGTTTTTATCGCTTGTATTATATTAATTGTTCCGGAAAATGATTGTTGATTTGTCCGACTGATAAATGTTTTAATATCATTATTATTTGACATGCAAATGAATACATAATACCGGATTGATCAGTAAGGATCTTCTGCCTAAATTTTCTATACTTAAGATATATCTTGAATTAGGGGTCATATTAGAAGGCAGTGATAAAACTGCCTTAGGAATTTTGATTAATGAGTTAAACTATGATGATAGGATAATTTTGCCATAGCACAGGAAACAAGACGACTATCCAAACTGCTGGCACGACTGGTTAAAATGATTGGGGCCTTCGCACCTAGTACTATTCCAGCACTGTCTGCCTGTCCAATGAATGATAGAGATTTGAAAAAAATGTTTCCTGCCTCTAGATTGGGAACAACCAGAATTTGGGCCTTTCCAGTTACGGGTGTATCAAGACCTTTCATCGCCGCTGCCTCAGGGCTGATGGCATTATCTAATGCAAGAGGTCCATCAATAATACCATTAACAATTTGTTTTCGATCTGCCATTTTGCACAAGGCTGCGGCTTCAAGAGTAGAACTAATATCTGGATTTACCATTTCTACGGCTGAAAGAATTGCAACCTTGGGAACGCCATATCCTAAAGCATGATGCAGATCTATGGCATTTTGAATAATATGCATTTTAGTGACAAGATCCGGTGCAATATTAATGGCGGCATCTGTAATCATGTAAGGGGTATGCCAATTGGGACCATCCATTAGGAAAACATGGGTAATGCGTTTACCTGTTCTTAAACCGGTCTCTTTATTGATTACAGCTTTCAAGAGAATGTCCGTATGCAGACTGCCTTTCATCAATAAATGCGCTTTTTGCTCGCGAATTAATTTTACACTATGTGTGGCGGCCTCAGATTCTGAAGATGCCTCAATAATTTGATGGTTTTTCAGATCCAATCTATATTGTTCGGCGATAAGCTTGATTTGTTTTTTGGGACCAACAAAAATTGGGGTGAGTAAACCAAGTTTAAAGGCTTCAAGCCCTGATTCGATAGCAGTTGCTTCGCATGGATAACATACAGCACAATAAGGTGGGGATTTATCCTTTGCTTTTTCAATAATTTTTTGATGATGGTTATACATGGATCAATTTTTTCCTTTCTTTTTTATTTGTATGTGCCCCCCCAATCGTGACAGTGCGTTTTGAAGGGGACCAGGCGGTAATATCGGAATTTCTACAGGTTCCACCAAAGATGAATGATTTATAGATTTTGTCAAAGGGTAAGTGTTGTATCGTTGGTAAACAAATTTTAAACGAGCCACAATTTTCTGGCCAAAATAAAGATTGATTTTTTCAATAAGACGTTCAGAAAAATATTGAAGTTCGGTTGCTGTTGTATTAGAACATGCAATGGTTAACGTCCCGTTGGCTAGATGACGTGGAGATGTTCTATTGCCGTATATAGGGCCGATAATATCGACCCAATTAATGCTGATCTGGCTGTGGGCAAGGGATTTTTGGCGAAAAACCTGTTTCGTAAGGCTATGAACAGTACCGCCAATTTGACTCATTGTAAAGGTGCGCCTGTCAGGATGTCGAGAATTCTGTTCTTTTGAAGTTTGTGATAAATTGCGTTTTTTTTGGTTTTGTTTGGGAATATTTGTCATTTTATGTCAAAACAGGGTTTTTGTGCGCAGTCATTATTAGAATGGTATGATCATAATCGGCGAGATCTTCCTTGGCGAGCAAAAAAAGATGAAAAACCAAATCCTTATTATGTGCTGTTAAGTGAAATTATGCTTCAGCAAACACAAGTTGCAACGGTTATTCCATATTTTTACCGTTTTATAGAACATTTTCCAACTATTAATATTCTGGCAAATGCAGATCGTGATACGGTCATGTCACTATGGACTGGACTGGGATATTATAGTCGAGCTAGGAATTTGCACCGTTGTGCTCAGGAAATTATGCGTAAAAATGGCGAAGTTCCTGATACGGTCAAGGAACTAAAGGCTTTATCAGGTGTTGGAAATTACACAGCGGCAGCGATAGCATCAATTGCCTATAATGTTCCTGTAGTGCCAATTGATGGTAATGTCAAACGTCTGACAGCACGTTTATTTACTATCGACGCAGAGTTGCCAAAAGCAAAAAAATATTTTGATGAAAAAGCTGGTCATTTAAATGATGATCTTATAGCTAAACAAAGAGCCGGTGATTTTTCCCAAGCGTTATTTGATGTGGGAGCAACAGTTTGCAAACCAAAAAAACCTTCCTGTTTATCATGCCCTTTGTCTAGACAATGTTTGGGATATAAAAAGGGAATAGCTGAAACATTACCAAGAAAGGTTGTAAAATCTTCAAGACCTGTAAGATATGGAATTGCTTTTTTTATTCAGGATCGGGAAGGCAGGATTTTATTTAGGAAACGTCCGGCAAAGGGATTGCTGGGTGGAACCTTGGAATTGCCAGGCACTCAATGGGATTTGAAGCCAATATCACTGGATAATGCAAAAGAAAGCGTTGGGGTGAAAGGATTATTTGAGGACAAAGGTTGCATTAAACATGTTTTTACACATTTTGTGCTTAAATTAAGACTTTATAAAAGAATAGAAAAAATTGATTTATCGTTTAGAGATCGAGATGAGTTATGGTATAGTTTCGATGACATACAATTTCTTCCATTTTCTTCATTGATGAAAAAACTTGTTCAACTGGGCTTTGATTGATAGATAAATACAGGTGGTTTTAAATATGCAAACTGTCGTAAGCCCGAAAAAAATTGGGATTTTATTGGTTAATCTGGGAACACCGGAAGCAGCGTCTTATGGCGCAATACGACGTTATTTATCAGAGTTTCTCTCGGATCGACGTGTTATAGAAATGAATCCTTTGATTTGGCAACCTATTTTACAGGGGATCATTCTAACAGTTCGACCATTCCGGATTGTAAAACCTTATCGAATGATTTGGGATAACCAAGAAAATAAAAGTCCATTAAGTGTGATTACAGAACGTCAAATTCAAAAATTGCAATCACGGTTCAAGAACAAACCTGTATTAATTGATTGGGCAATGTCATATGGAAAACCATCCATTGAGCAAAAAATCAGTCATTTCTTAAAAAAACAATTTTATCATTTATTTCTCTTGCCCTTATACCCGCAATACAGTGCGACAACCACGGCAAGTGTCAATGATAAGCTATTTAGAATTTTGCAGAAATATCGCAAACAACCTGCAATACGCACGATGTTTTCGTTTGCGGATCATCCGGTTTATATTCAAGCTTTATATAAACAAATTGAAACGACCTTAAACTCATTATCCGAACAACCCGAACGTATAATTTTATCTTTTCATGGTCTGCCGCAAACCTATGTCGATAGAGGGGATCCCTATGAACAGGAATGTCAAAAGACCGCCACGGCATTGCGAAAAATGATGAATAAAGATGAGCGGTATATGCCGTTGGTTTATCAGTCTCGTTTTGGGCCCGGCAAGTGGCTAGAACCTAATATCACTGATGTTATTAAAAAACTTGTCACGGAAGGTGTAAGAAATATAGCGGTTATGGCGCCTGGTTTTATAACAGATTGTCTTGAGACAATTGAAGAAATCGGTCATCAATATAAAGCTTTATTTTTAAAAGAAGGAGGTAAAAAATTCATTTATATTCCCTGTCTAAACGATGAGGAAATAGGAATTGATATGCTTGAGGGCTTGATTAATGAAGAATTGCGGGGGTGGATTTAAATATCTGATTATTTTGATGAAATATTGAAATAAATGATTTTAGCTAAAGGAATGAGAAAGATTATGCAAAATATATATAGAATACGCAATAAATTTTATTATTTGTTTATTATAGGTTTCAGTTTTATTTTACCAGCAACAAGTGTTTCGGCTTTGGTTGAGCATCAGAAAACCTTTATAAAAACTATTTCTTCAATTGTATCTTACCCTGACAAATCAGATAACGACAATCCTGTTATAGATTCAATTTTATTAACCGGAAATAAAAAAATAAGTTCTGAAAAATTATTACATGTTATTCCACTTCATCAAAGAAGTAATGTAAATGAAACAAAAATAATGCAATCAATGTTTAAAATTGCGAAAGAATATAAAAAAGCAAATATAAAAGTAACAATAACCCCAATTATTGGTAAGGTTATTAATAATCATACATCTATTCAATTTGATATTCACGAAAAATAATATTAAAATTGATTGAATTCATTTGTATCTTGGGAAATTCGTTCTTCAACTGTTTTTTTGGTTTTTAATGTGGAGCCGATAATTTTCAATATAAATAAAATCAACAGGCCAATGATAATGTCAATAATAATCATAGTGCCAAAAATACCCATAATCTTCCTCCTTTAAAAATTCTAGTTTATTATATGTTGAAATGGTTTGATTGTTAATGCCTTATTTATATTTAACAATGGCTATCTGTATTGAAATTATTGCGACAAGCAGTTTAAAAGCATCAAATGGTTTTACAAATTTGGGATTTACGATTGTTTCCCTGATAGGATATGCCATATCATTTTATTCATTATCGATCGCATTAAGGATCATTCCTGTTGGAATAGCCTATGCAATTTGGTCTGGGGTGGGAACAGTAGGAATTTGCATGATTGGATGGGTGATTTACCAACAAAAATTAACTATGACTTCAATTATGGGAATATTATTTATAATTATAGGAGTTTTGATTATTAATTTAGGACAAAATTCTCATTAGGAATTAATTGGAAGCGTTGATTCCATTTAATGATTATAGAATAAACGCCCCAATTTATTTTATCGGCTTGGTGGAGCCATAAAAGAAGGTTCTATATTTTTCTTAATATGTTTGGCAAGAATTTCATCAAGTTTTTTATAGTCCTCTTTTGTCAATTGCCAGCCTAAGGCATCTTGAACACCATTTATCTGTTGCGGTTTTCTAGCTCCCCAAAGTGCAATATTGCCTTTATAACGATCAATGACCCAGCGAACAGCCAAGGCTAGCAAACTTTTATTGTAGTTTTTTTGTGCATAATCTTCCAAATCTCTAGTCGCTGCCAAATAATGTTCGAAAAGGGGTGGTTGAAATTTAGGATCAGATTTTCTCAAATCATCCCCCGTGAATTTAGTGTCTTTGTTCATTTTTCCACTTAACAAGCCACGGCAAATTGAACCGTAACAAAGGGTGGCTAACTTATGTTTTTCTGCGCAAGGAAGAATATCATTCTCGATACTTCTTTCAAACATGTTATATGGAGGTTGAATAGCGGCCAAATCGGTATATTGGCTGAATTCTTCAATTTGTTTGGTTGAAAAATTGCTGACACCGATTGCTTTGATCTTGCCCTCTTTTCTTAATTTTTCCATAGCCTGTGCCGTTTCCTTAATCGGGGTTTTATCATCTGGCCAATGAATTTGATAAAGGTCAATATAGTCTGTATTCAGTCTGCGTAAAGAATCCTCAATTTCTTTTTGGATACGTTTTGGGCTGGAATCTCTAAACATTTTACCAGAATTATCCCAATTTAATCCGACTTTAGTGGCCAATACAATATTATCTCTTTTCCCTTTTAAGGCTTTACCTACGACTTCTTCTGCATGGCCAAAACCATAAACTGGCGCTGTATCAATCATATTGATACCATTGTCTAGTGCTGCATGAATGGTTTTGATAGCATTGTCGTCATCGGGTCCTCCCCATGATGATCCGCCGATTGCCCATGTTCCTAGAGCAATTCGAACGATTGTTTTATCAATATTGTGGATTTTGATTGTGTCGTGTTGATTAGTCATGATCCCTCCTTATAAGACTTAAATATTTATATCAATAATAAGTTTATCATGATTTATATTTTGCGCGTAATTATTATTTAAATATTAGTAGTAAAGATATTAATGCTTAATTTTTCATTAATCCATATAAATGAATATTTAGTAATAATAGTAGTAAATAAAATTTTTATTTATGCTTCTACAGTTTTATTGCTGAATCATTCAATGGGGGGCAGTTCTTCATCTGATTTTAGTTTCGGAGTACTGGCATCCATAATGGCTAGTATTGCAGCTGTCAGAGGTGAAGCAAGGATCAGTCCTGGCATGCCTAAAATTGTACCAAAAACAGTTTGAGATAAGATAGTGATAGCAGGAGGCATTTTTACAGTATGTTTTTGGATAAGAGGTGATAAGACATTTCCTTCTAAAAACTGGATGATACAATATAAGATTATGACTAATATACCTTCTTTATTCCCTTGAGAAAAACCAATTAAAACAGCAGGAACAGCTCCTATGATTGCTCCGATATAAGGGATAAAATTCGCCATGCCGGCAACAAAACCCAATGCAAGGGCCAGGGGTACCCCAATAATGCTTAAACCAATGAAAGAGCAAATCCCGACGACTAGCATGTCCAGAGATTGTCCAGCTGTCCAGGACCATAAGGCATGTCCGCCAACCATTAATAACTTACGGATTTTTGGACGTTGACGACCTGGGAAAAGACGGAGTAGGCCATTACCGTATAAATTTGGTGAGGCAGCAAAATATAAACCCGCTATGAATACAACAAATATGGTGCCAAGAACCCCAAATACAGATGTAATGAAACCGGTCATTGAACCTGCAATTCTAGAGCCAAGGGTAAAATGAGCATTACTATTATTAGAACCCCCGCCAATAGAATTGGGAAGATAATTCATAATCATGTCTCCCAAGGGATTATTATGTAAACGATCCCTGAAAGTCCCGACTTGAGTTCCAAGAGCATGTTTTAATTTGATAATTTGTTCATTAATCTGCGGTCCGCTGGTTAGGATGACTGCACTAATAATGCCAACAATTAAAATTAAAACTATGGTTAGAGCTAGCCAGTGGGGAAGATGTGTATGTTTGCGAACGATCGTTGCAAGTCCCTTCAGAATTATGGCGGTTAGTGTTGCCGCAAAAATAATCATCATCAAATCGCCAATAAGCCAGACTGCTATAACCCCTACGGTCAGCAAGATGACAATTTGAAGAAGGGAATAGAGCTGTTCCTGTTGGGTTGGTTGTTCTGAATTAGAATTAGGAGACATTTTATTATATATTTATAATATTATGAATATGATCTATCATGCGATGATTGTTGTGATAATTCAATAGTTAAATAATATCATGTTGAGTTTTTAGAAAGAATTTTCACGCATGCTTTTTTCATAATGGCTGACTGTCTCTTCCACTGATCCGTCAGCGTATATTTCTCCAGCTTTTAGCCATATTACACGGGTACACCATTGCCTGATGATTGGCATGGAATGTGTTGTTAAAACAACAATTTCTGCCTTATTGATTATATTTTCCAATCGTTGTCTTGCTTTACCTTGAAAATTGTTATCTCCAGCCATGAACCATTCATCCATTAGCAAAATATCTGGGGTTACAGATGTTGCCAGACCAAAGCTTAATCGCATCATCATACCTGCAGAATATGTCTTGATTGGCAAATCGAGAAATTCATGTAATTGTGCGAATTCCTCAACATCTTTTTCTAGGGCTTTGATCTGCTCATTATTGTATTTAAGACGTTTACCCCTTAAATAAATATTTTCTCTACCAGAGAGGATACGGTTCATGCCAGCATTCGTATCCAATAAAGATTCTATTTTACCGTTAGTAATGATTTTTCCAGAATTGGGTTCGTATATTCCAGTGATTGCACGAAGCAGGGTTGATTTTCCTGCCCCGTTGTGGCCGATCAATCCAACACGCTCTCCCGCTTTTATTGATAGATTAATATTTCGCAATGCTTGAACTGTTATACGGTTAGTATTGTCAACCAGAATATCAGCACCTGTTTTCTGGTTTAAGGGTTGTTGTTTAGAGATGAACTTTCCTGCCTTAGCAAATAATGTTTTTTTTAAGGAACGATGATTGCTATGATAAAGAGGGAATTGTAATGAAAGTTCCTCTAATTTTATAAAACTTGATTGATTCATTGATTGGATTTTATAACGCTTTTACATTACGAACAGTATTTTTAAAAAATTCTATATTGATATTATCTTTTAGCATGTCAATAAAGCAGTAGTTGATATTGTTTGTGGAGGCTATTAAAAAAGGCCAGCATGATATGCTGGATTTATTTTTGTTAAAAGAGGTCAATTCCAATAAGGTTGTGTCTTTTTGACAGAAATATAGATTAATCAGTTCAGGACAATGTGGGGCTATGATAAATTCAGCCTGTGAAAAAAGTGCGATTTGTGATTCCCAATCCATATTCTCTAAATGGATAATGGGCAAATTCAATTCATTACAAGCCTGGGTCAAGATTGATTGAAAATTATCAGAAAAACAGGATTGATTTTTCTGATTTGTTGCAATCAAGAAATTTGTGGGAAGGTTATTTTTATATCGGGAATTTTTGTTAATGAAATTGAAGATTTTTCTAGTGTCATGAAAATTGAAATAATCGTAAGGATAATGACTGTTTGGATGGAATAATGCTAGTTTTTTCGCTTTATATATACCGTCCTTCAAAAATATTGTACGAGAGTTTAGCTTAGCTTTTTCTAATGTGTTATCATATAATTCACGAGATATTGAATTACCAATGAATATATTATTGTTTCTATATTCAGGAATGGCAATTTTCATTGTTGTAGGTGTATATAAATTTGCCAGATAAGATTTTGACAGACAATATCCCATCCAGTGGTCGTATTGCATCCATTTGGGATCAAAAGCGAGAAAAATTTCTTCTAATAATTGTGCGTTATTTAAATCAATCTCTATTTGATCTAAAGATTGATTTTTACAAAAATGAAGAGTTTCATCAATTAATTGTAAATCATTTGTTATAACTACACCATCGAATCCCTCTTGAACAATAAAATAAGCATTTTCAAGAATTGATAAAAAGAGATTTCCTTCAGGGATATAAGTTAGAATATCATTTAAATTGTTATTGTGCGGATCAATCTCAAATCCTAAATCATTTAAATTTTGCCCTTCGTAAGCCGGGATCAAGGGATGACGCAAACGTTTTGAATGATTAACTGAGCTTTTCAATACGCCAGGCGGGCGAAAAGTAAAAATAGAACAATTTTCCTTAATATTCATGGTTCAATCGCTTTGTATATCTTATAAATAAATGGTTTAAATTTTATATCCAAAAAGCCAGCCTTGTTCTTGACCGTATAAACATTATCCAAGCAAGTCCCCATAATACAAAACTATAAGCTAAAGCACTTAGATAAACAGAAATGGTTGGGATTTCTCCCAGAATAGGTCCCTTAATAATCTGCATCGTGCTGTATATTGGATTAAGCAAAAGTAATGATTGAAAATTATGAATCTGAGATGGCATCCACATGATCGGGGTAATATAATATACGATTTGTATCAGACTGTTGATTATTTGTGGAATGTCCCGAAAACGTGCACAAATACTTCCCAGCAAAATACTGATGGCGAGACTATTGATAATCCAAATAATAAATCCTGGTATGGATAATAAAATAATCGTTCCAGGCCATTTATGATAATAAATAAATACAAGAAAAGGAGTAATGCAGTTTAAAAAGGTAATCAGGAAATTTCTGATAACGGTACGGATTGCTTGCAAGAAGAAGGGAAGCTTTAATGAGTGGATGAAAGTATCTGTTTGTAGAAAACATTGACATGCATCAACAATCATACTGGCAATACCATTTTGCCAAAAAATTAGGGAAAAAGAAAGATAAGGTAGGTAGGTTTCCGTATGGATTTTAAACAGGGAACCGTAAATGAGACCAATTGCCAACATCATCGTCGCTGATGAGAATGTCATCCATATAGGCCCTAAAAGGGAACCCTTATAACGTAATTTGATATCTAGCCATGCCATTGAATAAGCCAGTTTCCACAATTTTAAACTTTCTTTGATATCGATCCAACATTGTAGATGTCGATAATAAAAATTCTGATTACTGGTTCGTATTTGCGTGGACATTTTAAAGATTAGACATCAATTCTTATTGAAATAAAATATTTAGTCATGGTTTATCATAAAGAATAAAATATACACAAATCATTCTTCAAAAAATGACGGGGATTTTTTTATTCTTATACTTTTAATAATAAGTTTTCTTACTCTATTGTAAAGAAATGCTTTATAATGTACACCTTAGATAGAATTCTTAAAGTGTTTATCTGATTCGTATCAAGTCTTTGCAATCCGAACAGCTTCGTAAGATAACACTGAAAAAAAATGGATTTATTTGGAAATAAATTCTTTATGGAATGTTGATAAGGGTAAAGGTATAATGAAGCGATCAGAAGATTTTACAGGATCTGGCGAAAAACTCAAATCTGGTTCAATGAAGTTTATTATTTCCAGACAAAACGAAAAACAACTTCATGATAAATCTCTTTATTTATCCTTGGTTCGTTTTGGTGTGCTCGGATGTATTATTGGGATGTTGGTTGCATGTGCAAACAATGCACCCCGTCAGCAACAAATACCTATTGCTCAGGAAGTTGCGCATTATAAAGCGAATGCCCGTTCTTACTATACTCCACCAGGGCCTCCAGAGGATCCATGGGGACCATATATTCGGGAGGCATCTGTTCGGTTTGATGTGCCGGAAATATGGATTCGGGCGGTTATGCAGCAGGAGTCTGGTGGAAGTTTATACCATAATGGGCAATTGGTAACTTCTGGTCCCGGTGCGATGGGGTTGATGCAGTTAATGCCCCCAACATATGATGAAATGAAAATTGCTTATAATTTAGGGGATGATGCTTATGACCCTCATGATAATATCATGGCTGGAACGGCATATATTCGTCAAATGTATGATATTTATGGCTCTCCAGGTTTTTTGGCTGCATATAATGGGGGGCCTGGCAGATTGGATGATTTTTTAACACATAATCGTACATTACCTTTGGAAACCCGACGGTATGTTGCCTCAATTGGCCCTCAAATTCAGGGTATAAAACCAAACCGACAATCGCAAGCTGATTTGATGGTAGAGGGTCATGAAAATGGTATGGGTGTCAATGCAGTTCAATATGCTGCGGCAACGCAACCCGGCTTTCAAAGAATGGCATTGTCGCCTCAAGCTCAAGCAGTGCAGAATGCATGGCAAAATCGCCAGACAACAGAAACGCTTAATCAGGCCAGTCTTAATGGGACAAGCTCTGCAACAACTGATAGTTTGAACAGGCAAAGTTTACAAGGGGCAGGCTCAGCAGCGACACAAGTTGCTATGGCATCACCATTGCCTTCACAGCCTGCTGTATCAACCTATCCAGTTAAATGGAAGAATTTTGACACTCATCCAGTTGCTTCTTCAACTGCACCATCAGTCGTTACGCGTCAAGATGTTAAATCAGCATGGTTGGCTAGGGGATATCAATCAACTCAGGCACCAGCAATGCAATCGCGTCCAATGCCTGTTGAGGTTGCATCAGCTCCGGCAGCTTTGCCATCAAGATCAGAACGGAAACAATATTATAGACCCATTTCCTACCAATTTCCAGCTGCAGAGGCTTCTGTAAATTATAATCGTAAAAGGGGTATGAATTTAACTAAAAAAGAAAATATGTCGTCATTATCAGGAAACTGGGGAATTCAGGTCGGAGCTTTTGCTTCATCAAGTCAGGCGAAAAATGCTATTGGTATTGCAAAAAATCGAGCTTCTCTTTTTTCAGGTAAGCAACAGGTACAAGTCGTTCAAAAAGGTAAAAGCAAGATATATCGCGCTAGGGTGACAGGGTTAAGTCTAAATGCCGCCCAGATGGCCTGTAAAAAACTAACTGCTTGCATCATGGTAAAACCATCCAATAGTTAATGATTCTAAAATTTAATTCATAAGCTAATATTAAAAGTGTGCCAAATAATTATATGTCTAGTTCGCTTTTATTAAAAATTAAATTGTGAATATCTGCAATTTGGGTTCAGTTATTGCCCGAAAAAATTGAAGGTCTGTTATAATCTTACGGTTCAACTGTTCTACTGCAATTCATGATCAGTATGGATTATGCATAATTGTTCTTCCAATTGCAATGGTATCAGCTTGTATGACTTGCTAAAATAGTTTCGGCCTCAATGGAAACGATATTACAACAACAGTAATAGTTGTAATGTCTGTTTGTTGCTTTATTTTCTCTGCAAAAAAGCTTAAAACCTGGTTGGCAGGAATCAGCAGACCAAGGTCAAGATTGCAGATGAAACGTGAATAACAGCAAAACCTGGTTTTTCCGATTCCTTACAGAACAAGATGGATTTTTCCCGATTTTATCCGATTTTGACTTAATCAGTAGTGGAAATTTTTGCCCAAACAAGAATGTTGGTAGAAATTTCTTTCTTACGGCTTAATAAACCTTTAAAGGGAAATGTATGTGGTTAAGTGAGTTTTTTTATATTAATCTGATCTGAGATTAGATAGTGGAGAAAGAAAAGCATGAAGTAATATTCATTAACCATATGAATGTCGATGTCATTCAAATCGATTATTTTTTTCGTTTCTAATTAATAAAATCCAGATTTGTTTTTTTGATTACCCTTTGATGGTTGTTACCGTTGGCACAGGAGAAATCATAAAAAATGGCTGAAGGAAAAGTGGTTTGCCAGCCATATGAGTCAGATGGAAGAATAGGATGCATATCTTTGATTACGGTTTTTTCATGGAATATGAGTTGAAACTTTTCAACCGGCATAGGCCAGTTGAATGGCGACTGACATTGATGATTAACGTTGTATATAGAAATCAAGTTCATTTTTAGCTTGTTTTGCTTCTTCAGGCCATAATTCGACACAATGAGGAGAAGTTTGTCTTTTAAGTGAAACAGCTGTTGCCTTGATAATTAAAAAACCAGTTCCAGATTTAATATACTGCCAATATGAACAAGATGCCAATCTGTTTTTTTCAACATCGGCACTATATTGGCATAATGAGGGTATGATAATACGGTTTTCCAGAGATGGGGAACCGATCGTTTATGGTACAAAAAAGTGAATCAATAATCTATTACTATTATTACACAATATTGTAATCGTTAAAAGTCAGTTATCCTGATTAACAGAATGTAAAGAGTTCCTCTTTGGGGAAACGTGATTTAGGTTGTTTGGCGTTATAATCAGTTTCATCATGATAACCCAAAGTAATGACAAGAATACTTGTAAACCCTTTTTCTTTTAGGTGGAATTCTTTGTCTATAATATCTGCATCAAATCCTTCAATGGGACTGGCATCTATATTTGCTAACGAGGCACCTAGTAATAAGTTTCCAAGAGCAATATAACCTTGTTTTGCTGTCCAATTGGGAAGATCCTTTAGAATTTTTTTATGCAGATTCATATATCCGATGTAAAGATTGATAAATTCTTCCTTGTTTAAATTTGGGTTATGACGGCCATCCTTAATTTCTTGTTCAATAATTTTGCGAATATAGGCTTCATCCATATCTGTTTTTGAACAAATAACAATTGTATGTGAAGCACGGTCAACCTTGTGTTTATTATAAAGGAATTCTTCCCTTACCATTGATGAGGCAACGCGCTTAATACCATTTTCCGTGGAAGCGACAATGAAGTGATAAGGTTGTGAATTAATTGAAGTAGGTGTGTAGCGTAAAAGGTCAACTAACTGATTTATAATATGATCAGGAATTTTTTTTGTTGGATCATATCTCTTAGCGGTAAAGCGACGGAGTGCAAATTTTTCGATATCCATGATTATCCTTACGTTAATAATTCATAAAAAATTATATACATATAAAAAATGTATAATAAATTAATATATATTCATAATCGTAAAATGAATGCAAACAGAGATCAACCTTAAAATGGTCGGTTTATATTACGATTATTATAAAAGTGATAAAGAATTATATAGTTATAGCCCGTATAATGATAGATGTACATGCAATTCAATTCTTTAATTATTAATTAATTACAACTTTAGGCTTGTATTGAGTGTTTCATGAAATGTTTTATTAATATATAAATTTGCACCAAAAAAATTAATTTATCAATTTAAACATGTCATTTTTTAAAGTGTATTTTTTCAAATTTTTTGTGTTCATTTATGAGATTCAACAACATTTTAATTCTTCATAGAAAATAGATGAATAACTTGAAGATTAGGCAGCGTATTTAGATAGGATTTTACGGTTATTTTGTACAGTGGTATTATCTCAAAATATTTTATTAAATTTTAATAAGATATCAGTCAAAAAGGTTTTGACATTTTATTTTACTAAACAGAATTGATAGCGTAATAATCAGCAAGGTAAATAAATTTATCGAGGTTAGAGAGGAAAGATGCGATAATTTTATAGGAATGGGGCCTGTAGTAACAGATTGAGGTCCATAGGTTAAAAGTGTAAGGGCATAAAAATCAATAGTGAGAATATAAATTGTCCAAGCGATAATACTGCTAAACAAGATACCATAAATGATACGGTTAAATTTTAACATGCTCCTTCCTCCTTTCACAGAATACGGTTTTTACATTCGTAATATTCCATTATTTCAAGTAGGTTTACCATTATATTGAAAATTATAAAAAAAATCAATTTAATAAAGTGGTTATATCAATTAATTTTGACTTATTAACGTTATGGATTTTGTTTTTTTAGTAAAAAAGCAAGAATTATTTTTGCCGTTTTTTCTGGCGAATTAAGTTTATCTTTATCTTCCGCAGGAAAAAAGGATTGTCTCAATAAGGTTTTGGTTGGCGGAGGGGTAATGGTTTGAACATGAACTGTAGAGATATCCTTTATTTCTTCTTTCCAACAATTTATAAGATTTTGAATAGCTGCCTGAACAGAGGTGACTGATCCCCAAAATGCACCGGGTTTCGTTATCCCCTGAAGAAAAAGAGCTTGAGAATTTGGTGTGGCGCATAACAAGGGGGACAAAGTTCGAACAAGTTTCATACAGCTTGTAAGATTGATGGAAATATTTTTTGACCAGTCTTGATCCGTTATTTGGTCAACAGGTATAAGTGGCGTGTAATGAAAGGCTGCATGAATGAAAATATCAAGTCGATGGAATTGCTGGGCAATGGAAGGGCCAATATTATCAATTGTTGTATCGAATGGATTTTTGGGTTGCAAATCAAATGGAAATAAGGTGGCCTTACCACCTTTTTGGCGGATTATATTATCTGTCTGTATTAATCCTCCCTGCGTTCTTGCGCTGAGAACGCAGTGTGCACCAGCCTCGGCCAATGCTATGGCACAAGCCTGACCTATGCCACGACTTGCACCAGTAATGAAAGCCACCTTTTTTTTAAAAGGGAGATTAACTAAGGATGACATGACAGTTTCATTATTTATTTTGTGTTAGGTTCATGTCATGATCTGTAAGTTGAATAGGATAGTCTCCTGTAAAACATGCATCACAATATTGCGGCTTTTCGTTATTTCTTTCCTTTTCTTCCAGAGCTTTGTATAATCCATTGCATGAAATGAATCCCAGTGAATCTGCCCCAATCAATTTGCACATTTCATCAATATCATGTGTGTGTGCCAGTAGTTTTTCTTTTGATGGAGTATCAATTCCGTAATAACAGGAAAACCGTGTGGGGGGAGAGGCAATACGCAGATGAACTTCGGCTGCTCCTGCAGCTCTGACCATTTCAACGATTTTTTTGGATGTTGTTCCACGGACGATGGAATCATCAATTAAAATGACGCGTTTATCTTTTAAAATTGAACCGTTTGTGGAGTGTTTGAGTTTTACTCCAAGATTACGGATTTGATCAGTCGGTTCAATAAAAGTTCTTCCTATATAATGACTACGGATTATGCCTAACTCAAATGGAATATTGCTGGCTTTTGCATAGCCGAGCGCAGCAGGCACACCGGAATCGGGAACAGGAACAACAATATCTGCCTCAACGGGATTTTCAAGCGCGAGTTCGGCTCCAATTTTTTGACGTGCTATATATACGGATTTATTTTCAATAATAGAATCGGGACGGGCAAAATAAACATATTCGAAAATGCAAAAGCGATGAGAAATATTATGAAAAGGTTTAATGGAACGGATACCCTCATCATTAATGATGATGACTTCACCAGGCTCGATATCACGGACAAATTCCGCGCCCATGCTGGAAAGTGCACAGGTTTCACTGGCAACAACCCAGCATTCTTTTTCCTTATTCTGGTTGAGTTTGCCGAGTATCAGGGGACGAACACCTAACGGATCACGAGCGGCAATTAACATATCCTTGGAAAGGGCCACCAGAGAATATGCACCCTGAACCTGTTTTAAGGCATCAATAAAGCGGTCAATAACATTGCTGTAAAGGGAAATGGCAATCAAATGGATAAAGACTTCGCTGTCTGTACTGGACTGGAATAGGCATCCTCTGCGTACCAGGGATTGTCTAAGGAGTTGTGCATTGGTAAGATTTCCATTATGGGCAACAGCAAATCCACCAAATTCAAAATCACCATATAAAGGTTGTACATTACGAAGCTGCGTGGCACCTGTTGTAGCATAGCGATTGTGACCAATCGCAATTCCACCTGGTAATTTGGCGATAACCTGGGGATCGGCAAATACTTCACCGACCAGCCCCAAACCACGATGAATATGAAAATTTCCATCGTAAGTAACAATACCTGTCGCTTCCTGACCTCTATGTTGTAAGGCATGTAATCCCAATGCAGTCAATGATGCGGCATCCTGTGTTGTCCAGACGCCTACCACGCCACATTCCTCATGAAATTTATCATCTTCATGATCTGGGGATGTATGTATTGTTGAATAGGATATTGATTCGCTAGATTTATTCATCGCAATTCCGAAAATAAATGAATAGACAAGGGTTTTATGAGTTAAAAATGGCCAGGATTATTGTGAGGGAGCAATTGAGGAATATCCCCCCTCTGGTTGAACAGCAGAAGGCTCATCATTATGCGATTGATCTGTCGAAGAGGATTGATGAGATATTCCATTATGTAATCCAGTTCCGTCAGGTATTGATACTCTTGGTGTCTTTGTTTGGGGGACAACAACATCCCGTTGCATTGAGCTTGGGAGAAGATTATTAATCAGGACAGCTCCCTGATATATATAGGGAACCATTTGACTTTCTTGAAGAGGTTCAGGCCATTGTGCGGCAGGAAAAATTATTCCGCCAATCAGATAGAGAATGGCCAACCCTGCATATCCCTTAACCCCACCACATATTGCACCAAGTAATCTGTCCAGACGACCCAAAAGGGAGATTCGCGCAGAATTTTGACCGACAACGGCATTTGCCAGCGCATTAATGACAATACAGGTCAAGGCAAATATAACAATAAAGGAGGCAATATTTGCCAAATTTTCAGAGTTTACGTAAGGCGATAGCTTGGGGGCAAGATCGGGATACCAGCGATTGGCCAAGCTGGCTGCAATAATCCATCCAAATAGACCTATACATTCACGAGTAAACCCTCGCGTAAGACCGGATAAGGCACCAAGGATAATTACACCAAGACAAACAAGATCAATCCAGTTCATAGAATTAAGCACTTGATTAACTTATTCCCTTTAATAAGATTATAAAGCGGTATTAGTAAATAAACAATTCATTTACCGCAATGGGTAAATAAAAAATATTTTTATAATTTTTAATTACAAAAAACAAATAACTGTAAATTGTTTGATAATCATGGATCTCAATTATGAAGGTGGTTGAACTATATCATAAATAGAAATTATTTTTCAGAGTTTTTCAATCACGGGTTAATATATTATCTTCACGTTGTAAAATCTTGATTGGATCATTGTCGTAATTTTCTGTATCCTCTTCAGGTTGCAGACGGCTGGGTAATAGCATTCCATTCTGATCCAGAACAGGGTAGGCGGCTGAAGCTACAACATGAGTGTTTGTACGTTTTAAATCACGGGCCAATTCAATCATGAATGAACCATACTGAATCTGGTTTTTTTTATCGTCTGTGCTTTGTCGAAGATTTTCATAATAGATAGCGATAACTTTGCTTTCAATTTCACGGAATATATCCTTCTCTTCGGCAAGTTTACGGGCAATATTCTCGTCTTCATTAATCAGCAAGGTTGCTGTTGTATGCAGATTTTTATGGATGCGTCGCATCATTTTTTGCAATGGATCCATCATGGGTTTTGGTAAAATGATTCTTTGTTTAACCATTTTCTGTACGGTTGAAAGAACATTCCTGTCCAGGACATCACCCGCATTGGCAATTTGTGTACAGAAGGTTAGGATTTTTTCCACCTGATTCAATTCATTTTGATTCAAAGCTTCGGGATCCAAACCGGTGACGTAACTTTGTATTGAGTTTGTTAATTTATCTAGCGTATTATCAAAACGTCGTGCGGCGCTGGCAATTTGAGGCGTTTGATTTTTAAAACTATCGTCAACACCATTCAGCATTTTTTCCAAAATATCACATAAACGCAATGATTCCCGGGTTGCATTGCCAAGGGCAAGAATAGGTGATTGTATGACGGATTTATCAAGATAGACCGGTTTTGAGGGATCCTGAACAGTTTCCTCTTTTGTGCGTGGAAATATTTTTTTTAGTAAATTGGCGTAGGGGGTTAGGAAAGGCAAGAATAGAAGTGCCGTTGCAATATTAAATAATGTGTGAAAATTGGCGATAGATCGGTTGATATCAGGATAGTAATATGTGAACCAATGGGTGAGTGGATGAATAAAGATAAAGACAATGGCCGCACCGATAACACGGTTTATTAAATTTCCCATAGGTAAACGTTTGGCAATCACGTTTTTTCCTGTTCCCTCTATCACGGGATTGAGAGCGGTACCGATATTGGCGCCCAAAACCATGATAAAGGCTGTTTCAGCAGGTATGACATTGTGAGAGGCGAAGGACGCTATTAGCAATACAACCGCCACGGAAGAATGCATAATCCAGGTCAGGATCATTGATAATAAAATTGTAATAAAAGGCATATCTGTAATGTTGCCCAATACTGTACGAAGCGCTGGTTGGTTGGTATAGGGATGAAGGATTACCAGAAATTGATGTAGGGAGATCAGAATCAGGCCCAATCCGATGAAGACGCGTCCAAAATCACGGATATGATTAAGACCCCGGCGAAACATGATGACGCCTATCAAAACAAAAAGGGGTGCGATACGGGACACGTCAAATGATAATAGCTGGACAATTAGGGTGGTTCCAACATTTGCCCCCAGCATAACCGCCAATGCAGAAGGTAGTCCGATTACCCCATTGGCGGCAAATCCAGTGATCATAAGTCCCGTTGCAGTTGAGGATTGCAAGATTGCAGTGATACCTGCACCTGCGATAAAAGATTGGAATCTGTTTCGTAACATGGTTGACAGGAAATGATTTAACCGTGCGCCAAACGCTCGTTGCACACCGGTTTGAACCATATGAACACCCCATAAAAGCAGGGCGACACTACCAGCAAGATCAATTACAGTAACAAAATTCAAGGAATATCCTCTTTTAAAGTTTTAAGTTATTGAAGTTAGAAGAAAAAAGTTTTTTAAATAAAAAAAGTTATAAATTAAAATTATATAAATAATTGAAAAATTCCTTGTCAAAAGGTGAATATAGCATAATTTTACGCGCTTGAAATTAAACTTTCCAATTTAATTCTCGAAACTGTCGGATTTAAATTTTGAAAATATTACTGGTATCGGTTTTCGTTAATTGGGATATTTTAGATAAGATTTTCAATTTTTTGATATTTTAAAAATTGAAATTGTTTTTTTTCATTAATATATTAAACTAAAATCAATTTATATTGTAAGAAAGAAATTAATTATGTCAAAATCTGATAAAAAGTTTATTAATCTTTCAGAAGATTATGAATTGAATTATATTTTAAAGAAATATAACAAAGCACAAAATAAAGCTAATCGTGATATGTTGATAAAAATTATTAATGATGCGAAAAAAAATAACCCTGAAATAAAAGAGATAACGCATTCTATGATTGATTCCATTTTAAAAGATAAATTGGACAATTTTGAATAACAAAAAAAATCTAAAAAATAATATTTGTTTTAATGTTATTAAGAGCGTTTTGTAATAAAAAAATTGTGATAAGGGATCAATTTTTAAATAGTAAAAGGTGATAAAGTCATCACTATGTTATTGTTATGCAAATTATAAATTATTCTAACCTTATCACAATGTTATTGAATATAAATATAAGATTTAAATTAATTATTTATTGTTGTGAATTGAATAATTGATTATTTTTTTTAATAAATACCGTTTTGCTAATTTTAAATTCTATTTATGGAATGATTTATAATGGAAAACTATCAATAATTTGGTTCTTGGTGTTTTCGAGTTTATCAAAATAGCTTAAATCAAGTTGTCTTAATGGAATATGATTTAAATTTTTGAATAAAACGGGGTTATAAAAATTTATTTCTGTACGATGTATGCCTGCGAAATAATCAAAGAATTTCCATTTTCCTCCATCATGCAATTTATCATCCCATAACCAAATATTTGGGATATGATAGCTGTCTGCAATAACAAGTCCATGTAAACTGCTGGATGCAATATATTTGCAGGATTTTAGCTGGTCAATAAAAACGTTAATATCAGGATCGGTGATATCAATAAAAAGAGTATTGGGTGTATTTTGTAATATTTGCTCTACCCAGCTCTTTTTATATTGACTGTGATGAACAATAAGACCCCAGTCATATTTTTTTTCTTTGTCGGGGTTATATATACGGTCACATATTAATCCAGGATCCCCATAAGGTAATCTACATTTATGTGAAGTGAAGGATTCATGGGTCAATGGTCCACGTAATAAAGAAATCTTGAATAATTCAGTAGGTAATGAGGAAGGTGAAAGAGTTCCGCTCCCCCATACAGGATAAATTCTGTTTCTTGGTGTTGCCCAGTTTAAAATGCTGCCTATTCCGATTAAGTCTGTGTTTTTTAAATTGGTTCTACATATTATTTTTTTACTTAAATATCCAATAATATATAAATTTAGTTCATCACCTATATTTGTGAACTGTTTGTTGCGCCACCAATACAGATTAACAGGATTGTTCATTTTTTTGTTAACCAGAGTGTTGAATTGGTTTATATCAAATTTTATTTTATATGCTTTTTGAAGCTTGAATTTCTTCCATTGTTTATTTTTTAGCTGTACAGTTTGAAATAATGTTTGATGATGATGTGTTGTAATGGGAATATTATAATAATAACAGTTTAATCGTCGGGAAATAAAAGAGTAATTTCCGGGAAATTGATGTTTTATAATAACATGATCAAACAGGTCTTTTTTATCATGGATGAATCCTGTTTTCATATCAGTTGTGGACAAATAAACAGGGTGGTGATTGTTTTTTTTCTGAACCATATAGAGGTGATGGTTTAGATAGCATAAAGAAGATTCTTCTTCAGTTCTGCAGATTATAAAATTTTTAAGTGACATAGTTAAAAAAGTTTTTAACCTAATTTAAATTTTGTCACCTAAATTAAATGTGAATGTTTATTGCGTCAATGAAAATTCATATTTTATTGTCATACAATAAAATATTTTGCTTTAGGATGAAAAATTACCAAAGCTGATGTTGACTGCTCTGGATGCAATTGCCATTCTTCAGATAGGGAGATTCCAATCTGCTTTGCGTCAAGAAGATTCAATATATATTTTTGATCCTCAAGATTAGGGCAAGCGGGATAGCCAAACGAATATCTGGACCCGCGGTAATTTTGCATCAACAGCTTGTTCATATCAGGATCATCTTCACTACTGAAACCTAGCTCTGCCCTCATTCGTTGATGCGTATATTCAGCCATTGCCTCGGTTATTTCAACAGATAAACCATGCAAATATAAATAATCCTGGTAACGGTTTTCTTCAAACCAGCTTCTGGCTGTGTCTGAAGCTTTTTGACCTACAGTGACAATTTGCAAGCCAATTACGTCACGAATGGGATCATTATAATCCCGGATATAGTCAGTGATGCAAATGCGTTGATTGCCAGGCTGTCGTGGAAGGGTAAATCGGCACAATTCGGTTTTCCCATCCCTATCGAAGAAGATTAGGTCCTCAGCGCTCGCAGCGGCTTTCCAGTAACCATAAACGGCTTGTGGTTGAAGGATTTTTTTCTGTTCACATTGTTGGATCAATTTATATAGGATTGGTCGTAAATTTGTTTTCGCATCTTGCAGGAATTCTTCCAGCGTTTTTCCCTGCTTTTTCATTCCCCACTGCAATTGATATAAAGAACGTTCGTTTAGGAAGGGTAAAACAGCTTTTAAACTGGTTTCTAACTTTCGCGCACCCCAAAATGGTGGATTGAGGGGAGGTTCGTGAGAAGTCATTTTATTTCTTCGCAAGGATGATTCTTCCATGGAAAGAGGAACTACAATGGTTTTTTCCTTTTTTTCGGGACGTTTAGGTCTTTTATTTTTGATTTTTTGGGCAGCAAGATAATTATCTAAATCACCATGGGTTAATTGTTCCATAAGTGTCAAACCATCAAAGGCATCCCTGGCATAGGCAACCATCCCGTTATTTTTTTTATAGATTTCCGCACAATCTTCTTCAACGTAGGCACGTGTTAAAGCTGCTCCTCCGAGTAGGACAGGTATACTGAGGCCTTGTTGCGCCATTTCTTCAAGGTTTTCTTTCATGATAACAGTTGATTTGACCAATAATCCAGACATGCCGATCGCGTCAGCATTATGTTCCTTTGCTGCCTTAATCATGTCTGCTACAGATACTTTAATGCCTAGATTGACAACCTTGAAACCGTTGTTGCTTAAAATGATATCGACAAGATTTTTGCCAATATCATGTACATCCCCTTTCACCGTTGCCAAGATCATCGTACCTTTGGTTTCATTATTTTTCTTTTCCATAAAAGGTTCAAGAAAGGATACGGCTGCCTTCATTGTTTCGGCAGATTGCAAGACAAAAGGAAGCTGCATTTTCCCAGATCCAAATAATTCCCCTACCGTTTTCATGCCATTAAGTAAAAGGGAATTGATTATTTCAAGGGGGGCATAGGTTTCCATCGCCTTTTTTAAATCATCCTCCAAACCTTTACGATTTCCATCTACAATTCGGTTATGCAATTGTTCTTCAATGGTGGTAGCGACAGCGCGAGTTGCCACTTGTGTGGCTTTACGATCGGCAAAAATTTCTAAAACTTTTTTGAGTGGGTCATAATCATCAGTTCTTCGATCAAAAATCAAATCTTCAATGACTTTAACTTCATCTTTGTCCAAAAGGTGCATGGGCCGTATTTTAGAAACATGAACAATGGCAGCTGTCATTCCCATTTTCTGGGCATGATAAAGAAAAACAGAATTCAAAACTGCTCTGGCGGCTGGATTAAGTCCGAATGATATATTGGATAATCCGAGCACAATTTGAATGTCAGGGAATTCATCGTGGATGGCTTTGATCCCTTGTAAGGTCCATAAACCCAGTTTACGGTCATCTTCTACTCCGGTGGCAATAGTAAAGGTAAGAGGGTCAATCATCAAATCGGAGTGAGGCAGGCCATATTTGTTACAGGCAAAATTAACTAATCGACGGGTGATTCGTAATTTGTCTTCAGGTGTTCGTGCCATTCCTTGTTCATCAATGGTTAATGCAACAACAGCGGCACCAAATTTACGGGCCAGTTTTAAACGATGAGCCGCTATTTCTTCACCATCCTCAAAATTGATTGAATTAATAATGGGTTTTCCACCATGAAGTTTAAGACAAGTTTCAATCACTTCCGTACTAGTAGAATCTATAACGAGAGGAACATTGATAGATGACGTGAGGCGAGGAATAATTTCCTTCATATCATTTTTCTCATCATGACCTACAAAGGCCATACAAATATCCAGGGCGTTTGATCCTTCTTTCAGTTGCTCACGACCGATTGTAACGCATCCATCCCAATCTTGTTGATCCTGTAAATCACGCCATTTCTTAGAGCCATTGGCATTACAGCGTTCCCCAATCGAAAACAGACTATTTTCCTGTCTTAAAGGTGTGGGGGTAAAAAGACTTGAAACCGAGGGAATCCATATTGAACTTCTGGGTATACAGGCTGGTCGGTCTGTGAAGCATCCCCCCAAAGCCGCTTCGTTTTTGAGCATCTGATCAAATGCAGCAATATGATTAGGATTAGTTCCACAGCAACCACCGATCATATTTATTTTCTGTTCTTTTATATAACGGGACATCCAAACAGCCATTTCTTCTGGAGAGAGTGGGTAGTGCGTTTTACCGTTGACGAGTTCTGGCAATCCTGCGTTAGGTTGCATTGAAATTAAATACGGCCAGTATTGAGATAGCCATTTGATACCCTCGGCCATTTCCCGAGGACCTGTTCCGCAATTCATTCCCATCATTTGAACATCCAACGCTTCAATGACGGTCGCTGCGGCAGCGATATCACTTCCAACAAGAAGGGTGCCTGTTGTCTCAATGGTTACTTGTACAAAGATTGGTAAAAAAATATCAGCTTCTTTTAATGCTATCTTGGTTGCGTTTACAGCAGCCTTGATTTGAAGTGGATCTTGGCATGTTTCAATTAAAAAAGCGTGAACACCTCCTTCAATCAAACCTCTACATTGCTCTGTAATAGCGTCTTCAAGTGAATCATAATCAATATTTCCCAAGGAGGGTAGTCTAGTCCCGGGTCCGATTGATCCAAGAATATATCTATTTTTTTTATCAGCAAATGAATTTGCGGCTTCATTGGCAATTTCAGCGGCACGTTTGTTGATTTCTCTTGTTTGGTCCTGAAGGTCAAATTCGGATAGGGTGATGGAAGATCCTCCGAAAGAATTTGTTTCCACCATATCTGCACCTGCTGAAAAATAGCGTTTATGAATATCCCTAATCAAATCGGGTCTAGATAAATTAAGGATTTCTGTACAGTTTTCCTTTCCCCAAAAATCTTTGTTAATATCGAGATCAAGTGCTTGAATGATAGATCCCATTCCTCCATCACATAAAAGAATCTGTTCATGAAGTTGATTCAAAAGCTGACTTTGTTTGGACATAGAAAACCTTGATGTTAGCATTTTTTATTTATTAAAATCAGGATACTCAATTGAAATATCTACCATAATTTTAATAAAATGAAATTTATTAAATAAATAAAAAAAAAGAATAAGAGGTCCATTTCGCATTTTAATTATTTGAATTAATTTTGATACTCCAAGTCCGGTTTGAAGATATGTGAAAAGAATGATAGGGTAAAACTCATTATAGTATTTATTGCATATTCAGCATGAAAAGAATTGAATTATTAAAATGATAATGATATTTTGGCAGAAAAATTGCAAAGCATTAATTGATATAGTTAATTAAGGAAATGATTTTATTGTTTATTTTAATGGTCAAATGAATTTATGATAATGAAGACTGCATATTAAAAAAAGCTGTTCTTATTAAAAATTTGTAAAATATTTTGTTAATTTAATTGATAAAGGATGATCGGTGGATCAACCAGATAAGGGCTCCATACAGTCAGGAGCAGGGCAAAGCAATAATCAAGGGAAAACGCAGAAGCTTTCCCCAATGATGATTCGTTTACGGGCAACAATGGCAGCTGCAAAATATCATGGGGTTGATCTTGATATACGTGATTTTGCAGCTGAGCCTGGTGAAGACTCTCCATCCCCGGCAACCTTGGCACGCTGGCTGAATAGTCAGGGGCTGATTGCTAAAGGGATGCGTTTGAAATGGCGATATTTGATACGCTTGTACAATTCACCTCCCATAGTACTAATGTTTAAGGATGGTTCCGCAGGATTGATGGTGGGTGTCAATCCTGAAAAAAGGATTGTTTTTTTAAGAGATCCGTTGAAGGGAGAGGGTGAACCTCCTATTCCTGTTGAAGAAGTCCGTTTAAGGCAGGCATGGACAGGTGATATTCTTCTTGTAAAGCAAAATAAAAACCTGTCTGAAAGTGAAGATAAGCTTGATTTTAAATGGCTTTTCAAAATGGTATTGCGTGAACGTGCCTCCTTGCGTGATATTTCAATAAGTTCGATGATAATCAGCGTTTTGCAAATTTTTCCTGCTTTTATAGTGATGCAGGTTGTAAATCGGGTGGTTGCTTTTCAATCAATGGCGACACTGGTATCGATTAGTGGATTGTTGATTGTCTTAAGTTTTTATGAAATTTTAATTAGTTATGCCAGACGAGAGATTACCAACGTTATGGCAACACGTTTGGATGCTCGTATTTCAATTCATACCTATAATCGTTTGCTTTCTTTGCCATTGGAATTTTTTGAACGACAACAGACTGGTCGTTTGATCGGAAAGGTTTCTCAGATATATCAGGTGCGAGATTTTATCACGGGCCGTTTAATGACAACTTTCCTGGATTTGTTTACATTAGTTGTTATTTTACCGTTCTTATTTTACATTAGTGTTATTTTAGCATGGCTGACCGTTGTTGCAGCAGGTTTGATCGGTTTAATTGTGGTTATTTTTATTAAACCCTTAACATATTATTATAGTAACCGTATTGAAGCGGAAATGACACGTGGATCAGCAATGTATGAAACCGTTGCGGGTATACGAACTGTTAAAACTTTAGCTTTGGAACCTTCCCGTCGTCGTGAATGGGATAATATCGTTGCTGAGGTTTGTAAATGGCGGTTATCAACAACGCGTATGCAAAATTGGCCTGAAACATTGGTTATGCCGTTGGATTTCTTTATCAATCGAGGGATTATTCTTATTGGTGCCTTTATTTGTATAACCAATCCAACAGCGGGAGTTGATGCCGGTGCAATTGTTGCTTTTATGATGCTGGGAGGTCGTGTCGCGGCTCCTCTCGTTGGGTTGGCTAAATTAATGACCGTAATAACAGAAGTAGAAACCTCATTATTTCAAGCGGGGGAAATATTAAATAATCCAACGGAAACAAAAGCGTTGACTACAGGATTGAGACCAAAGATTATTGGTGCGCTATCCTTTGAAAATATTAATTTTACATATCCTGGGGGAAGTAGTCGGGCGTTAAAGGATTTAAATTTTTCAATTCCAGCAGGTACGATGTTGGGTTTGGTGGGACGAAGTGGATCCGGTAAATCCACTATAACGCGTCTTTTACAAGGCGTTAGCCGAAATTATGAAGGTTTTCTAAGGCTGGATGGTGTAGATTTGCGTGAAATCAATCTTACCCATTTAAGACGCTCTTTTGGTGTTGTTTTACAGGACAACTTTTTGTTTCGTGGAACAATTAGGGATAATATTACCGCTGGACGTCCCGGATTGACGATGGAAAAGGTTATCTGGGCAGCACGAATGGCTGGCGCTGAAGAATTTATAGAACGTATGCCCGCTGGATATGACACTTTTATCGAAGAGGGTTCAACGAATATTTCAGGAGGACAAAGGCAACGTCTTGCAATTGCAAGAGCTGTTATTCTAGACCCAAAACTAATGATTCTAGATGAGGCAACATCCGCTCTTGATCCTGAAAGTGAAGCGTTGGTTAATGCCAATTTGGAGCGAATTGCCAAGGGAAGAACGATGGTTATTGTTTCACATCGATTATCATCATTAGTTAATTGTGATCAAATACTGGTTATGGATCAGGGTGAAATGCAGGCAATTGGAACACATGAACAATTATTAGAAACCTGCGAAATTTATCGTACTTTATGGTTGCAGCAAAATCGACATGTTGATGAGAGAAAGCATTCAAAAAAGAATGAAGCCCAGAAACCTGTAATTACGGAAGGAACATAAAATGGTGGATGATAATCATAAAAATCAGTTGCCAGGAAATGTGAATTCTGAAAATAACAATGAAAAGTCTAATATTTCTAATGAATTGACAGATACTACTGAAAAAAAAATAAAAAAAACTTCAGAAAAAAAAGATGTTTCATCGACTGATGAACAGACAAGCATACCAGAAGGATATTTGCCTGCAGCAGATAACGAGACAGAATCTCAAGCTGATATGCCGATAGCTTTACTAGAGTTTACTTCACCTACTGCAGCTATTATCAATATGCCGCCAACGGCTTCTGCCCAGTATATTACTTGGGTTATTGGAGCTTTGGCGCTTTTTTCCATTATCGCATTATGTGTGTTTCCACTTGACAAAGTGGTTTCAGCTCAAGGTCGACTGGTTTCAGTGGATCCACCTTTGTTAATTCAACCAATGGAAGAGAGTATTATTAAATCAATTGATGTTAAAGAGGGGGATTTTGTAACGAAAGGACAGGTTTTGGCTCATTTGGATCCGACAATTCAACAGGCTGATATTGATAATCAACGTTTACAAGTTGAAAGTGGACAGGCTGAATTTGACCGTTTGCAGGCCGAAGCTGCTAATAAAAACTATACAGTGGACCCATCTAATCCTTATTCGGTAGAACAGGGGAATAGTTTTATAAAAAGAAAACTTGAGTATGATGCGAAAGTTGATGGTTTCAACCAGAAAATCAACGAACAATCGTTTCAACTTAAAAACTTTCTTGCAACTACTGCTGTATTGAAAGGGAGATTGCAAGTTGCATCTGATATTCATTTGATGCGGAAAAAATTGCAGGAACAACAAGTGGGAAGTCGCTTATCAACTTTGGGTTCGCAAGATACTTTAATGGATGTTGAAGATAAATTAATAACGGCACAACAATCAGCGAATGCCACGCAAAAGAAAATAGCATCTTTATTAGCTGATAAACAGGCCTACATTGAAAGTTGGAAGGGTGAAGTTTATAAAAATCTAACTTTAATTCAAAGACAATTGGCAAAAGATAAGGGAGAGTATGAAAAGGCAAAACTTCGTCGTAAAAAAGTTTTGATGAGGGCCGAACAGGATGCAATCGTACTATCAATTTCAAAAGGTTCTGTTGGTTCTATACTAAATTCTGGAATGCCGTTTATGACTCTAGTACCTGTTGGTACAGGTTTGGAGGTTGAAGCTGCTGTACAAGATGCGGATGTTGGATATATGAAGTTGGGTGATAAAGCGATTATAAAATTTGATACTTTTCCCTATACACAATATGGTGGAGCGGAAGCAGTTGTAACAAATGTTAGTGCCGATGTCTTTCAGCCTGGTGATACAGGTCAGGATATGAGTAATCGTCGGGGTGCAGCACCTTTACAATTTCGAGAAAAACCTTTTTATCGTGTAAGATTGAAAATCAATAAATACACTTTGCACAGTATACCGAATTTTTTTCATCCAACCCCTGGACTTACTGTTACAGCTGATGTTCATGTTGGTAAAAGAACAGCGGCTCAGTATTTAATGAATGGTATTGTACCTAAGTTAACAGAAGGAATGCGTGATCCACAGTAATGTAAAACATAAGGTGAAATTGAATTGGGAAATTTATGATGCGTGTTTTTTTTAATCCCTTGGATAAAGTCAGAAAAAAGAAAATTCAAAAGCTTTTGAATAAGGGGAAAAAACATTATGAAAGAAAAGAATATGTTTCAGCATATAATTGTTTTTCACAGGGCGCATCTTTAAAATCCCCTGAAGCTCAATATTACCTGGCTTTATGTTATTTAAATGGACATGGAGTTGCTTTTAGCCTGCAAGAAGCGTCTTTATGGTTTGAAAGTGCGGCATCAGCTGGCTATAATGACGCTGAATATATGCTTGCATTATTATATATGCGTGGACTTCCCGAACTTAATGCAGTAACGGGACATGATATATTTACCCTAAAACAGGCTAAAGTTTCCGATGACTTAAAAACCGATTATGAAAAAGCTCGTTATTGGGCTCAAAAAGTAGCTGAAAATGGGTCTGCTGATGGTCAGGCCCTCTATGCTTATCTCTTATCAGAAATCACATCTGAACAAAATCAATTTGATGAAATAATAAAATGGTATGATAAGTCAATTTCCCAAGGTTCACCGCAAGGTTATATGGGGAAAGGATTATTTTTATTAAAAATTAGCAAAACCCAGGATGATTTTTCCAAAGCGGCTGCATTATTGCAAGTTGCAGCTGAAAATGGACTTGGTACGGCGATTTATACCTTGGCTATTATGTATGAAACTGGAAAGGGGGTTGAAATTAATCATGAATATGCTGTTCAGTTGTATAAACAGGCTGCGGAATTGGGTATCCGACAGGCGCAAGCATTATATGGCATTGCCTTACGAAAAGGAAATGGGGTTGAGCGGAATCTTATTGAGGCTGAAACTTGGTTAAGACGTGCTGCCATAGGTGGGGATGTAGAGGCTGCTTCGGTATTGGCCGATATGCTGGCATCAGGTAATAAGGATATACCACCTAATTATACTGAGGCTATAAAATGGTATCAGTTTGCGTTTTTAGAAAAACAGCATGTTGGTGCCGCTTTTGCCTTGGGATATTTATATTTTAATGGTTTAGGAGTTGTTAAGGCTGTAGATAAGGCAATTGATCTTTATAAATTTGCTGCTGATAAAGGATATTTGCCAGCGTTAGATATTCTTGCCGAAATCGCTTTTACAAATTCTCAATATATTTCTGTAGAAGAAGTCGTCGATAATTATTTGCGTCCCCAAGCGGAAAAAGGCAACAAGAAAATTATGTTAAAATTAGCGATGGCATTGACAAACAATAAAAATTCTGAAGTTGATTTAAACAAAGAAAAAGAAGCAAAAAAGTGGTTGCAAATCTGTTGTGATGAAGATGCAGAAGCTCAATATTGGTATGGGCGCATGTTGTTGCAGGGAATTGCTGGGGAAAAAAATCTTAAAGAAGCTTGTAAATGGATCAAGTCTTCAGCGGAGCATGGGATAGTCAAAGCGCAATTATTATGGGCTTCCCTTTTGTCGGAAGGGAAAACGGAAGATGGAAAAATTCATATTCAGGAAGCTTTAGAATTTTTTAAAAAGGCTGCTGAAAAAGGTGATGCATCGGGCATGTTTTCATTGGGTGCAATTTATGGGGGTGGAAATCATTTAAGAGAAAATAGGCAGGAAGCTCAAAAATGGTTTGAAAAAGCTGCTGAATTGGGTCATTCAAAAGCTCAGCTGATGTTGGGACGTTATTTATATGACGGTTTAGCGGGAAATAAAGATATAGCTAAAGCGCGTTATTGGTTTGAAAAAGCAAAAGATAATGGGGAAAAAGAAGCAGGGTTGGTATTGAATGCACTAGATGAGGAAATAAATCAGCAAGATTTGAAACCTGTTAAAAATAAACAAGTGGAAGTGGCTCCTGGTTTGTTTATATTTCAAGACACATAGCTAATTTATATTTAATTGCTTAATTGTGAGGCGTTGTGTCAGGAAAAAATAAAGCACAATTAGTGGTTTACGCTAGAAAAAAAGCAGAAGGGCTCGAAAAACTAAGAAAGAATGCACAGATTGCATATTCAAAAGCCCAAGAAGCTAAGCAAAATGGACAAATTGAGATTGCACTTCAATGGATGTGTAGAGCGCATCATTTAACACGAGGCAATCCGAACATTATCTTTGATTTGGCAGTTTTAAATCTAAAAACTGGTAATTTAGAGGGTGCCCATGATTTATTGCAGCCTTTATTGAAGCAATATGATTTCTATGAAGGCTGGATAGCACAAGCAGTTATTTATTCTTCTCGCAAATCCTCAAAACAATTAATTGAAATTTTGAATTATTTTCTTTCTCATTACAGTCCATCCCCGGAAACATGGTTATTGACTATTAATCTCTTGAAACAGGTTTCAAATATTGTCGGCTGTTGTTGTATCAAGGGCTCATTAAATGAAATATGGATAGATTCATTTAATGATTATCCAGTCAGTATTTATTTGGATAATCAATTATTTATTAAAACAAATCAGCCAAAAATTATCCTGCCTTCAGGCTGGCAGAAAAAATATAAAAAATTGCGTATTGAACAAGATGGTGTTCCTTTTGTAGGCAGTCCTGTTGATTTGGAGTCAATTAATCTAACAATTGGGTTTGTAGAGGTTAAGAATGAAACATTAATCGGGTGGGTTTGGTGTCCAGCCGAGCCCAGTCGAATACCTTTGATCACTATAAAAGATTATAAGGGAAAGATTTATCATCAATTTCAACCCAAGGATGATATTGAGGTTGTTACTCTTGAAACACCTTTATTACAGGCAAAATCTTTTAGAATTCCCATCCATGATTTTTCTGCCGGAATGTATTCTGTTCAAGATGAGTTTTTGCGTCATTTAATTGGTAGTCCTTTGGATCCTAGCTTGGAATTCAGGGCAAAAACTTTTTTAATCCATATGCAAACCCCTGCATATCATAAGAAAAATATTAAAATTTCAAATGTAGCTCATTTTTTTCCTGTTCAAGCAGTTTATAAAGGATATGATCCAGTAATAGATAAAAAATCATCAGAGGGTATAGTTATTGTCATACCTGTTTATAAGGGAAAACAGATAACATTGGATGCACTTCAGAGCGTATTGAATAGTGTACCGGAAAATGTAAAGATTCAATTGGTTAATGATGCTTCTCCTGATAAGGAACTGGTTGTTTCATTAAAGAAATTCATAGATGACCAGCAAGTTTTTTGCATTAATCATAAGGTAAATAAGGGGTTTCCCACTGCTGTTAACAGTGGTATGAAGGCTTGGCCTGGATACGATATTATCTTGTTAAATAGTGATACCTTCGTAGGAGGGAAATGGACCGAAACGCTTTGTCAGGCCGCTTATCAGGAAGAAAATATTGGAACGGTAACTCCTTTTTCAAATGATGCGGGTATTTATTCTTATCCTTATCACGATAAGAAAAATTTGATGCCTGATAATCAAACAATTTTTCATTTTTCAAAAATATTTAAAAAAATAAACAAGCATCAATTAATAGAGATACCTACGGCACATGGTTTTTGCATGTTTATCCGACATGACTGTCTGGCGCAAACAGGATTGTTTCGTGAGGATTTATTTGCCCAGGGATATGGTGAGGAAAATGATTTTTGCATGCGTGCACGGCATTTGGGTTGGAAACATGTTTTGGCAGCTGATTGTTTTATAGGACATAAAGGGGGTGTTTCATTTGCGTATGCAAAAAAACTATTAGGGAAAAGAAATACGGAAATTCTCAATCGGCTTTATCCAGGATATGATGAAATGGTACAGGATTTCATACGTGATGATCCGTTATTGCCATTCCGTCGAAATATTGATCTATATAGAATTCAAATCCTGCTTGATGCTCAAAAGAAACGTCATGAGAAGTATCAATTTGTTTTATTGGTCACGCATCAATTTGGTGGAGGGGTGGAAAGGGCGGTTCAAGAAAGAACAGATATTTTACGTTCCCAGGGTTTTATTCCAGTATTGATCAGACCAACAATTTTGGGGGATGGCTGTCAGATTGAAATTCAATTCAAATCAAAAAGAAATTTGGAAAAAGAAATAAACCTGATTTTTCCCAATCTAATTTTTTATTTTCCTCATGAATTAGAAAAATGCCTAAATTTTCTACAATTTCTTTCTGTAGATTCGTGTGAAATACATCATTTGAAAAAACATCATAAATTGATGACAGATTTATTACTTAAAATAAATAAACCTTATGATGTATATATTCATGACTATCTGATTTTTTGTCCGAGAACCGTTTTATTAAATGAAACCATGCATTATTGTGGCGATACGAATGATTTGCAGATTTGTCAAAATTGTGTAAATAGTTTGTGGAAGGAAGAAGAAAGCCCTAATTTTATTGATATGGAAAAATGGTGGCATGATTCATGGAATGAATTAAAACAGGCAAGGGCTGTTTATGTGCCTTCCAATGATACATTTGAACGTGTTTCAAAACATTTTCCAGAATTGGGACAATTGGAGTTAAAATTTCTCGAAGACGATCGTCCTGATCTCACTATGAAACAATTAACATTCTTTTCTCAAAAGCCCTGCCAGTTGAATGGAAAGATCAAAGCTAGAGATAATAGTTCAAACCGTTTCCGTATTTGCTTAATAGGTGCGATTGGAGTGGAAAAAGGGTTTGATGTCATTCTTGCCTTACTTCAAGATGCTGATAAGCGTGATTTGCCGATTGAGTTTGTATTGGTTGGTCGTTCCGTGGATGATGATTTGCTAATGCGTTCCGGTCGCATATTTGTAACAGGAGAATATAAGGAGGAAGAGGCAGTTTCCATGGTGCGGGAACAAGAGGCTGATCTTGCATTTTTCCCGTCAATTTGTCCGGAAACCTGGTGTTATTCACTAAGTATTGCTTGGCGGGCTGGATTGAGGACAATAAGTTACGATATTGGTGCTATTGCTGAAAGAATTAAGCGAACAGGACGAGGAAATGTCATTTCGTTAAATTTATCTATTGCCAAACAGAATGATTTTTTATTAAAAGAATGTAAATATGTTGGTCATTAAATAAAAATTAAAATTTGTTTTGAGAAATTATTAATTTTTTATTAGTTTTAATAAAATATTATTTAGTTATTTTAACTTTGCTATACTTAGCCATCTTTTAAAAAGGAAATATATTAATGTCAAAGTCTGATGATCAATCAAATAATAATCAGTATCAACAACGAATTATTGATTTAAATGTAAATGGTCATTTAATGAGTTTAGACACTGGATTATATTGTATTTATCATGTTGCCAATCAAATTCCGGCTGATGAATTTGGTTTGCCCGGCCTGCGTATTTCTGTTCCTCCCTTCAAACAGAATGCTACAGTTGAGATCAAGACTTTTGAAAATGATGGGTGGCTAGGCGCTGAAAAAAATGCTGTTCTAGTACGTATTTCGGGAGATGCTGGTTTGGTTCTTGTAACAGTTTATCGGAATCCATCAAATAATTATCCCGCACCTCAATTACAGGTTATTCGACTTAATGATGCTTCTGAAAATGATAATTCAAATAATTTGACAAATGGATTGGGCAATCAAAATTCGGGTATCAATGAAAAAATAGCCAGACAGTCAAAGCGTGCGGTCGCTCAACAACAGAATGAAATTGAAAAAGAAGGCAAAATGCGTGTTGTCGCCCATGTTCAACGTCTTGGTGACGTTAGTGTCGAACTTGGAGATTGGATTGGTATTCCAGACAGTAAAACATGGATTGAAGGATTCGGTTTGTCATTAGATGATCGTATACAGCCAGAAGATATTGAATATCAGGCTGTATTGGGAAAAGGGTGGTTTTCTCCCTGGTATAAGGGTAATGAATTTTGTGGAAGTAGAGGAATGTCACTTCCCTTGTGCGGTTTGCGTGTTAGATTGAATGGTGATGCCGCGAAAAAATATACCTTATCCGTGAAAGCAACCTTTATAGATGGAACTAAATTAGGTCCTGTCGATGATGATACCATTCTTTCATCGGAAACCATTGCGCCTCTAGAGGCATTTAGCCTGGATTTAATTGATCATGACAAGGGAAAAAATAGCAAGGAAGTCCCTGAAACTCATGTTAGTTCCAGCAATGTGAAGAGTATAAAACCAAGAACTAATATCAAGGTTAAAAATGCTAAACATAAATCTTCATCTAATCAGAAAAAAACTGAAAGCTGATTTTAACCAATATTGATTACCAAAATTAATTATGTTTAATTAATAATTATTGAATTAGCTCGTTAAAATTGTGAAATATTTATTCATACATCAAAATTTCCCCGGTCAGTATTTACATATAATAAAATATCTTGCGGGAAAGCCTGATAATGAAATTGTTTTTGTCAGTCAAGTGACGAGGCGAACAATTGGGGGAATTCGGAATGTCTTTTACGGTAAAATTGATCCCGTAAATGAATTGCACTCTTCCTTGAACGAATTGCATCAGGCCGTTAAAAGAGGAGAGGAAGTTTACCAAACTCTTAAAAAATTAAAACAGCTAGGTTTTGTCCCTGATATCATTATTGGTCATCAGGGATGGGGGGAGATGTTGAATGTTCAGGATATTTATCCTGATGTTCCAATATTGAAATATTGTGAGTTCTATTATCATTCAGATGGATTGGATGTTAAATTTGATCCGGAATTTTTATCTGATGAACTGCTTCCGTCACGGGTCAGAATCAAGAATACCATTAATTTAATCTCTGCGAATAATCCAGGTTGGGGACAGACCCCTACGTTGTTTCAGTGGAAAACCTATCCTGAATGGGCGCGTGGACAAATTACAGTGTTGAGAGAAGGGGTTGATCTAAAGATTTGCAGTCCTGATGCAGATATATATAATCATACAATGAAATTCGAGGATTTCATCATCCACCCCAAAGATAAATTGGTCACCTATGTTGCCCGTGGATTGGAACCCTATCGAGGGTTTCATATTCTTATGCGCTCCTTACCCAAAATTTTAAAAGAACGTCCAGACGCAAAAATCGTTATAGTTGGTGGGGATCAAGTCAGTTATGGTGCTGCGCTTCCCGGTAAATTGACCTGGAAACACTATTTTCTTCAACAGTTGGGTAATCAGCTGGATCCCACTAGAATTTATTTTGCCGGGCTTTTGTCTTATCCCGTTTTTTGCAAACTTTTAAAACGGTCAGATGCGCATGTGTATATGACCTATCCTTTTGTTTTATCGTGGTCTTTACGAGAAGCGATGGCGATGGGTTGTCCGATTATTGCAAGTGATACTGACCCAGTCAAAGAATTTATTGTTCATCAGAAAACTGGAATTCTGACACCTTTTTTTGATAAAGAAAAACTTGCTGATAATGTTTTGGAGGTTCTAGAAAATAAGGATCTTTCAAGTAAAATCAGACATTTTTCTCGGGAAGAGGCTGAACGATCTCTTTCAATGGATATTTATTTAAATAATTATAATACATTAATCGATGATCTTATAAATCATCGAACGCCAGATCTAAGTCTGGGTAAATCCCCTGCCATGATTGGAGAGGAGCTGTAGATCATATCCATAAAAGAGAATTTAAATACGTTAAATTATTGTATATTACAATTTTTTTTAAATTAAGTTATATTAAAATTGTATTTTATTGAAAAATACTGATATATACGTTTTTTGCCAAATTCTCTGATTTATAATAAGGAAAAACCTTATGGATTTTGATCGCATCAACCGTCGTAAATTTACGCGTTCCTTTCTAATGGCTTCTGGTGCCGCTTTAATCGTCGGTCGTTGTGGAAATCAGGCCTTCGCTGAAGAGCAATCTCAAACTGGAGATAGTCATTTTCCTGATTTGGGAACAGTGCAAAAACTTCAGGGTGCTGCAAGAAAAATAACACTTGCTTGGAGTGCGGATTCAATATGTACGGTTGCCTTTCCAGTTGCACAAGCCAAGGGTTTTTTTAGTAAATATAATTTGGATGTAAATTTTATTGATTTTGCAGGATCTGTCGATCAAATGCTGGAAACAATGTCGACAGGTAAGGCTGATGGTGCGTCAGGTATGGCCCTGCGTTGGTTGAAACCTTTACAGCAGGGATTTGATGTTAAACTTGTTGCGGGGTTACATTCTGGCTGTTTGCATTTATTGGCTTCTGGTACAAGTTCCATAAAGAATCTAGCAGATCTGAAAGGTAAGACAATCGGTGTTGGAGATATTGGTGGACCAGCAAAAAATTTTTTCAGCATGCGTTTCAGGGAAATCGGGATAGATCCTGAAAAAGACGTAAATTGGCGTCAGTTTCCATCTGACATTCTACCTTTGGCTATAAAACGTCAGGCGGTCCAGGCTGCAGGACTGGATGATCCCTTGGCTTATTTACTTAAGCAGGAACATCATCTTGTCACTATAGATTCCAATATGTCAGGTGAATGGGCAAAAATCGCCTGCTGTGTTGTCGGTTTAAGAGGGTCATTGATAAGAAAAGATCCATTGGTAGGTAAGGCACTCACTCAGGCAATTCTGGAAGCAGGTCAATGGGTGCATCATAATAAGGAAGAGGCGGCTGAAATTTTTAAACCCTATGCGCCCAAGGCAACTGTTGGGCAGTTAACTGAAATTCTTGAATCAGAAGGAACTCATCAACAGGTTATTGGCAGCAATCTCCGGCAAAATGTATCTTTTTATGCACAGCAATTAAAACAAATAGGTGTTTTTCCTCTTTCTCTCGATATAAATGCGTATGCCGATAAAGTTACCGAGGACATTTTTGCTTTATGATTCAAAAAGTAAAAATGGCATATTGGCCGCAATTGGCAGCTTTTATAATGTGGTTTGGGACTGCTTTTCTTACCTATTTTATCAAAAATGCTGATGATTTTCCCAGAACAACTGAATTTGCCTGTCTATGTATCATTATAGCGTTTTTTTGTATAGTAACGTTTCCATTTAATAAAGTTAGATATTATGGACCATGGTTGCTGGCTCTGGCTCTTATTGCAGGAGGATGGGAAATTGTACAGGCAAAGTGGTTATTACTGCCGCGTCCTTTTTTTGGTGCACCACAGGAATTGTTGGATGTATTCATAACAGATTGGTATCGTCTACTGGATTCCCTGTTACATTCCCTAACGTTGCTGTTGGGAGGATATATTTTTGGTTGTCTTATTGGCTTTTTAATCGGAATAGGAATGGGATGGTCTTTACGTTTTGGCTATTGGGCCCATCCTGTATTGAGGTTTTTTGGACCTTTGCCACCTGTAGCTTTTTTACCTTTACTTTTTGCCGTTATACCATCCAGTTGGTTGGCGGGTGAACTGTTAATGGCATTTGCCGCCGCTTTTCCTGTTGCAGTATTGACATGGTCAGGAATCGCAGGGGTCAATCCGGGATATTATGATGTTGCCCGAACGATGGGGGCAAGCTCATCCTTCTTGATTCGTCATGTTGCCATTCCTGCGGCTTTACCTTTTGTTTTTGTAGGGATGTTCATGGCTTTGGGTTCCTGTTTCTATATGCTTGTCGTAGCGGAAATGCTGGGGGTTAAAGCAGGTCTCGGGTTCTATATGCAATGGGCGCAGGGATGGGCTGCCTATCCAAATATGTATGCGGCTTTAATCATCATGGCGGTAATGTGCACAAGCTTTATGACCCTACTTTTTAAAATTAGGAATCGTTTACTGCGTTGGCAAAAAGAAAGTATTAAATGGTAGGGATGTATGGCAGAAAAACAAAGGATTGACATCACACATTTAAGCCATGGTTATAGTCTGGATAATGATGATTTACCGGTATTGGATGATATTAATCTGAAAATTGAACCACAGGAATTTGTTGTCATACTGGGCCCATCAGGATGTGGTAAATCAACATTGTTACGAATGATAGCGGGGCTTGAGCAACCTTTGAATGGATCGATTCAGGCAAATGGACAGGAAATTTCTGAGGCAGATCCATCAAGAGTGGTTGTTTTTCAGGATCCGACCCTATATCCATGGTTGACAGTTTGGGATAATGTCAATTTGGGTTTCAAAATCCGTAAGGAAAAGAACGATCATGCCGTTCAACTGATGCTTGAACTGATTGGGTTGAATAGTTTTAAAAATGCCTACCCTCGACAATTATCGGGTGGCATGGCACAAAGGGTGGCGTTGGCCAGAGCCTTGGTTAATGATCCAGGCATTCTTATTTTGGATGAACCACTGGGAAAATTGGACAGCCTGACTCGCATTACAATGCAAAAAGAGTTGGTTCATTTATGGCAACAAAGGAAATTCACGGCAATTATGGTAACCCATGATATTGAGGAGGCATTGTTACTGGCAACGCGCATCATTGTCATGCGACAACGTCCAGCACATATCATAGGTGAATTTCGGCTCAATATGGATTATCCAAGACATAGAGACTCGGAAAAACTGATTAAAATTCGTGAAGATATATTTCATCTTTTGGGTTATCAATCAGATTGGTAAAAATTAGATCTACCAGCATATTTAAACGTTCAACTTTTATTTAAAGAAATAGGATGAATTATAAAAATCATTATTAATTTTTGATGATTTTTATAATAAACTAGGAGCAATTTTAAGCTCCTAGTTTATCTGATAAGCTATATATTTATTTTTTATATTTTTTAATTGCGGTTTCAATTAATTCACAAGCTTTTGCCTTATTGTCCCAGCCCTGGATTTTAACCCATTTACCCTTTTCCAAATCTTTATAATGGGTAAAGAAATGTTCGATTTCTTGGCGGATAATTTCTGGAAGCTCTGAAACTTCATGAATTTTCGAGTATAGAGGATGAATTTTATCGTGTGGAACACAGATCACTTTTTCATCCATGCCTGATTCATCCTCCATTTTTAAAACACCGATTGGACGGGAACGAATAACACAACCTGGAACCACCGCTTCCGGAATCAAAACCAGCATGTCAATAGGGTCACCATCAGCTGCAAGGGTGTTGGGAATAAATCCATAGGCAGCAGGATAAGCCATGGGGGTAAAGACAATACGATCAACAAAAACAGCACCGCTTTCTTTGTCAACTTCATACTTTACTTTTGAACCCTTGGGAATTTCAATAACAACATTAATATCATTAGGCACGTCTTTGCCCGGTGCAATCTTAGAAAGATCCATAATCATGTTCCATTATTATTTAAAACAGGAATACTAGCGAATTGCCGTTGATTTATCAATATTGAAACGGGTTAAATTGCTAAACAGGGATGACCTGATAGTCATATCTGGACTTGATCCTAACATTTTGGAAAAATTATAAAAATATATCTCAAAACTTTTGATGATATCAGGATTATAAATAAATGAAATTGAATGGAATGGGTAATAATCAAAGTTTTTTCGGATAAACGTAAAGAAAATGCTTGCAAAAATGATTGTTTTGCGGCAAATATGAGCTGCGTCAACGCGCCTGTAGCTCAATTGGTTAGAGCCGACCGCTCATAACGGCCTGGTTGCAGGTTCGAGTCCTGCCAGGCGCAGACGCTTTTTATCCAGCCTGAGGGCAATAAAAGATAACGGTGATTGTCTCAGGTTCTTCCCCCTAAATATTTAATACTAGATAGATGATATAAGGAGCTTCTTAACGATGGCTGGGCCTCAATATGTATACGTGATGAAAGATTTGACAAAGGCTTATCCCGGTGGTCGTGAAGTGTTTAAAGGCATAACTTTGTCTTTTCTGCCTGGGGTAAAGATTGGTGTTCTTGGGGTCAATGGTGCGGGTAAATCAACTCTATTACGCATTATGGCAGGAAAGGATAAGGAATTTGGCGGGGAGGCCTGGGCAGCTGATGGAATCAGGGTTGGATATTTAGAACAAGAACCGCAGCTGGATGAAACTAAAACGGTTGGTGAAAATGTTGCCGAAGGTTTTGGCCCTTTAAAAAAGGCTGTTGATCGGTTTAACGAAATTTCAATGAAATTTGCCGAGCCGATGGATGATGACACCATGAATGCCTTGTTGGCAGAACAGGCTGATCTGCAAGAAAAAATTGATGCCGGTAATGGTTGGGAACTTGATCGTCAAATTGAAATTGCCCTTGATGCGTTACGTTGTCCACCAGCTGATGCAAGAGTCGATAAATTATCAGGAGGTGAGCGACGTCGTGTTGCTCTGTGTCGTCTGTTGCTGGAAAAACCAGATATTCTTTTATTGGATGAGCCGACAAATCATCTTGATGCGGAAAGTGTTGCATGGTTAGAACAGACATTACGGGAATATGCTGGTACTGTTATTCTGATTACCCATGATCGATACTTCCTGGATAACGTTACGAACTGGATTTTGGAAATTGAGCGTGGCCGTGGTTATCCATTCGAGGGTAATTATTCTTCATGGCTTGAACAAAAGCGCAAACGTCTGGCTCAGGAAGAAAAAGAGGAAAGTGCACGTCAACGGGCCCTGGCGGCAGAACAGCAATGGATCAATTCCTCACCAAAGGCACGTCAGGCGAAAAGCCAGGCCCGTATTGCAAAATATGAGGAAATGCTTTCTCAAAGCCAGGAAAAGGCAACAGGTGTTGCGGATATATATATTGCCCCTGGCCCCCGTTTAGGTAATGTTGTTATTGAAGCGGATAATCTCAGCAAAGGATTTGGTGACCGTTTACTAATTGATAAATTGAACTTCAAATTGCCTCCTGGAGGGATTGTAGGAGTAATCGGTCCAAATGGTGCGGGTAAATCAACCCTGTTCAAAATGATTATAGGTGCTGATAAACCTGATGAAGGTGAGATACGTATTGGTGATACGGTAAAGTTGGGATATGTTGACCAGTCCCGTCATGAATTGGATCCCAATAAAACCGTATGGGAAGAAATTTCCGGTGGGACGGATGTCCTTTATCTGGGTAAGCGGGCAATTCCTTCGAGAGCCTATGTTGGAACATTTAATTTCAAGGGTTCGGATCAGCAGAAAAAGGTTGGTGTTCTATCCGGTGGTGAACGAAACCGTGTTCATCTTGCCAAAATGTTAAAACAGGAAAGCAATGTAATCCTGCTGGATGAACCAACCAATGATCTTGATCTCGACACTTTGCGTGTTCTTGAAGAGGCTTTGGAGGAATTCCCCGGTTGCGCTGTGGTCATCAGCCATGACCGATGGTTTCTGGATCGTCTTGCAACTCATATCCTTGCATTTGAAGGGGATAGCCATGTCGAATGGTTTGAAGGCAATTTTGAAGCGTATGAAGAGGATAAGCGACGACGTCTGGGTCCTGATGCAACAGAACCTAGTCGTATCAAATATCGTCCAATTTCACGATAATTTCGGTTATTATTGATTTAAATTGAAAAAGCCCATATGATTTTTGTCATGATGGGCTTTTTATGTAAGTTTTGATATCTGTGAACTGGTTGGATTTAAGAACTTCACGTTTGATTTTATCGCCGGTAAATTGGCAGGATATGCCGGATATTTTGGCTTTAAAAACGGATGTTTTAACCTTTAGTAGTATGTTGGGTGGTGTTCGATCTTCATGGCAAGTGCAAAAGGAAATGGCTGAGGATATTCTTTATTGGGGATCACATAGGATTGGCATATATACTGTCCGCAAGCATATTCAAAATAGAACAGGTCAATTTTTGGGAATAACAGGGATACACTTGCGCAATGATAACCGTGGGCATGCATTGAGATTTGCACTATGGGGATGGGCGCAAGGGAAAGGTTATGCCCGTGAGGCAGCATTTGCTGTGTTGTTGGCCGCCCATGAGCGTGGGTATCAACGGATAGTGGCGGTTACCAAAGAAAGAAATATAGCCTCTCGTCGTATTCTTGGAAGTATTGGCATGAATGTTGAGGAGCAATTCATGCGTCATGGATATAAGATGCTAACCTATGTCAGTGTATTATCGTAGAGAGAATGACTGTATAGTCCAACCAAAATTTAAAAAGATACAATGTATATTGTAATTTTTATGCAGACATGAAAAATCCAGAATACGGACAAAAAAAATTTTTTTCAGTTAAAGGCACATCCGTATTCCAGATTTCAGGTTTTTTAAAGAATTATACTTATGAATAAATTATGCTGTTACCTTTTTTGGTTTGGAACCTTTGGCACCATAATAGAGAATAAATGCGTAACAAATCAGGGTTAGAAAGAATGCATGCTGAATTCCAATGGCATCGCTTAGCATTCCCTGAATGAACGGTACGACTGCACCACCAACAATAGCCATAACTAACAAACTTGATGCCTGTTCTGTTAGAGGGCCCATTTCTGCAATACCGAGTGAGAATATGGTTGGGAACATTATAGAGTTGAACAATCCAATCGCCACGATGGAATAAACCGCAACGTACCCTGTGCTAAACATGGTTGTCAATAATAGACAGAGATTGATAATTGCACACCAACTTAGCATTTTACTTGGCGAACTTTTGACCATCACGGCTGATCCAACAATCCTGCCAACCATGGTGCCTCCCCAGAATAAAGTAACATATTGTGCAGCTTGCTGTTCAGACATTCTGCCTATTTCTGGCAAGGTCAGATAATTTATCATAAAACTGCCCAATGCGACTTCGGCACCAACATAACAGAAGATTCCTATGGCGCCCAAGACTGCATGAGGATGTTTGAACACGTCAGAAAGTTTATAGTTTTGTTTCTGTTGGTTTTGATTGTCGTCTTTGTTGGTAGGTAATTTAAAGATTGCTACAAAGCCAGCCAGTAAAACAAGGATAATTCCAAGCACTGCATAAGGAGTTTGAACAGATTTAGCTTGTTCTTTACGATACTGTTCAATTTTAGTATTGGTTGAATCAGAAATATGTTGTTTGAGCTGTGTGAGATTTTCCTGATCAATTGGTTGTAATTTCAGGGTTGAAAAGCTTTCAAGGGCTTCAACCAAGGACCCGGTTGGAATTTGGTCAATTTGTTCAGCGGTGAAATGACTTAATAAGCTTAATTTTTTTTCAGTTGGTATATTGTTTAGTGTTGTTCCAATTAATTCGGGTGAAAATTTTTGTAATTCTTGTTGGATTAGGGAATCCGGAAGCTTTTCGTATACATAAGGAGGTATGTTTTTCAAAGCATAAGCAACATTTTCATTGGAGGCCTTTGCAAAAATTGCCTCTATATCATTTGTTGGATTATTTTCAAGAGTTGAAATCAACTGGATGGTCTGAGGATCGGATGCAATCCTGTTGGGTATTGTATAAGCGGCACCGGTTAAGATTAGGATACTGCCAAGATAAGGAGCAACAGTCGTCCCAAGGGCATTCAAGGCCTGGGCCATGTTAAGGCGGCTAGAACTTGTTTTTTGTGGCCCTAAAAGTGTGACATAAGGATTGGCTGAAACTTGCAGGATGGTAATGCCGGTTGCCAAAATAAATAGGGCAAGAAGGAAAAAGTAGTAATTGGCAATTGTTGCTGCCGGCCAGAATAAAAATGTTCCAATGGCGGCAATAATCAATCCGGTAATGATTCCTTTTTTATAGCCAAGCTTGGATACAATTTTGCCTCCCGGAACAGACATTAAAAAATATGCTCCAAAAAACGTGAATTGCACCAGCATCGCTTGTGTGTAATTAAGGTTAAAGACGGTTTTGAGATGTGGAATTAAAATGTTGTTTAGACAGGTTAAGAAACCCCACATGAAAAACACGATTGAAATAACACTTAAGGCAATAGGGTAATTGGTAAATTTATTGTCTTGAGTTGTTATGGATGACGCTTCATTTGAAGAATGACTCATAAACTTAATTCCCTTGTTATTTAGGGTTATATTTTATATCAAGATGGTTTCTTTTTTAAGGTAAATATAGAAAGGCAATATTTATTTAACAAGAACTCATGAATTATAGCAAAGCATAAAAAGTGTCTGTTAAAAAGGTTTTTTTTAATTAAACCGTAAAAAATGTCACGAAATTCTTAATCTTGAATTGCTATTTGATAATCCATTTATTTTTTTGTGAATTACGCTTTTCCCAACCTTTTTCTTCAAGCTCTGGTTTATCCCGGATCGTTTGTGGATATCCAACACAGAGGTAAGCGATAAATTCAAGGGTTTCCGGTATTTCAAGAATTTGATGTATATCCGTCGGTGTTATGATGGAAACCCATCCAACGCCTATACCATAGGCTCTGGCAGCTAACCAGAAGCTATATATGGCCATAACAGTTGAGTAAGCGGTAGTTTGCGGCATTGTCTTGCGTCCCAGGCCTTTGCCCTGATCGGGATTGCGTTCGGAAAAAACAGCAATATGATGTGGAGCGTCATCCATTCCGGATAGTTTTAGAGAATTGTAAAGCTTTTGTTTATCGGAACTGTAATCACGGCTTGCCTGTAAATTATTTTTTTTAAAAACATTATGGATTTTCTGTCGCAATTCGGGCCTGTTAATTTTGATAAAGTACCAGGGTTCACTCAATCCAACAGAAGGTGCCTTACATGCAAAAGACAATAATTGATCCATTATTTCGTCAGGTATAGGATCTGGTTTAAAATGCCTGACATCCCTTCGCCAAGTGAACAGCTGTTCAAGTTCATTTATAAAATGATTTGAAAAACGCTCTTTAGTCATGATTACTGGCAGGATAATTATTATGCCATCATAAAATATTTTATGATGGTCAATTTAATTTAGGAGTGGTTTTGAAGTTGGCGTTTTAGAGCTGCAATCAAAGCGGATACATCATTTTGATGACGTGCAATAAAAGATGTGTAATCTCCTCTTTGAGTTACGGCAAGTGACGCATTTTCACCAATAATATCAACAACCATTGGGGAGCCATTTTTAATTTCAATAATCCACTGAATGACGACATCTGGCTGTTTTGGACGTTTCAAGGTAGTCTGAATGGATTTTTTGTTTCCCTCTGTTGACGTAATTTCGCCAATGGTAAACGAAACCCCTTTATATTCTCCAAGCCGATTGGTAATTGAATTAACTAGTACCTGATGAAAAAGCTGGGTATATTCTTGTTGCTGGTCTGAAGTGGCGACTCTCCAAAAACGCCCCAGACAGAATTTCGCGATACCATCGACATCAACATATTTATTCAAAATAGGCAGAAATTTTTCTTTTTGTTCAGTCTTCGAATAATCTGCATTTACAATGGCAACCATTTCATTCCCGGTGGATCGCAGCCACTCTTTCAACTGATTGTCGGAATAGGTGGCTTCTGAAGCATGAACTTGGGTTATAAGAGGGAAAATCGCTTGTTTTGAAACAACGTTCCCAGCAAGGAGAATACCGCTAATCGCAAGTGCAGGAAAAAAGATTTTACAAGGGTGAATTTTCAAAATATAGCTCCTAAATTATTTAACATACCATGCAGGGACAGTTGCTCTATGATCCTCGATAAGTGCTTTGATTTCAGCGTCTTGCTGTTGTTGATAGGCACTTCGTATGGTTGCGTAAGGATCCAAAGAATCCTGTTGCAATTGATTCATCGCATCAAGATAATCAGCCCTCGAACTTATTACACCTAAAATATTATATGCCCAGTTAAAAGTTATCAAGCCATATCCCCTTGGGACATAATTCCAAGGTGACAGACCAACCGCAATGATGGATCCCCCACCTTCACGTAGAGAGGTTGGTCCCATGAAGGGAACGAATAGATAGGGACCTGATTTTACGCCCCAACTGGCCAGAGTCATACCGGGGGTGGTGTCATGATGTTTATATCCAGCCATTTCGGCTACATCTATTAATCCTCCAATTCCGGCCACCATATTTATACACCAACGGGCAAAAGCATCTCCAGCGCGTCTTGATTTACCTGCCCCGACATCTGAGAAAAAGACAACGGGTTCATCCATGGTGTGTATCATATTGCTGAGTGATTTCCGGACCACTTTTGGCACCGCCCATACATACGCTTTGGCTACAGGTTTCAGCGTATATTTATCCATTTTCATTGTAAAATTGTACATTTTACGATTGGTTGGCTCATATTTGTCATTATTATGTTTATATTCAGCCAAGGCTTCAGGATCTTTTGGTGGCGGATTACTGCATCCATTCAGAAAAATGCCAAGACAGCCCAGAAAAGTTAAGCAAGGTAATAAAAAATTCTTTTTTTTCAGTTCGGATGATTTTGGAAAATTAAAGAAAGAAAATAGGGTGAAATTCATGGCAACCTTTGTTAACTTTTAATTCGTTATAACAATTTTAAATTTTGATCATACAATTTAAATGAATTAAATAAATAATCATAACAATTTAGGCAATAACAATTCAGAACATAGCAGATTCATCATTAAACAACAGAAAAAAGAATTTGTATTAATTAAAATTGAGATATGAAAGATCTGATTGTGGTAATAAAACAACAAATAACGAAAGATCTTTTATGTTATGCTCATGTCTCAAAATTAAAAATCTGATCCAAACGATTATATAGAAAATTGTTGAAATTAAATTCCACGATTATGTTTAATATAATCCCATGCAGCATTAATTTTTACGATTTTTTGGTTTGCCTTTTCAATTTCCTGTGGATTTCCCCCTTTTGCTGCAATAAGGTCAGGATGATAGATGCGAACAAGTTCACGCCAACGGTTGCGGATAGTTTCGGTATCCGTTTTAGGATCAACCCCAAGTATTACGTATGCATCAGGTTCGTCAGAAACAGAACGGGGACTGCCTCCTTGTGCTGCATAATCCCATACTCGTTCTGAGAGACCGAATATATGCTGGATATGTCGCAAATATTTTTCTTCAAGCGGATGAAGAGGTTCCGATTTTTTTAAATCAGAACGGGCCAGCATATATAGAAGGATAAAAACATTTTCAAGTTTGCCTTTTTCCTCTTGGAAATTATGTTTAAGAATTTTTGCAAATTTTGGATAATCATCAACTCTTGAACGGGCCCGATCAAAAAGCATACCTATTTGCTTTTCTTGCTGTGGTGGAATATGAAGATGATGTTTAAAATAATCAACCTCACTTCGGTTGACCGGACCATCACATTTGGCAAGCTTGGCAGATAAAATGATGAGACATAATGCCATAACTTGCTCTTTTTTACCGGCATTTGAGGCCATTTGCACAGCAATATAGGTGCTGGCACCCACAAGATCGGGAGAGATCTTATGTTTCCATTGTTCAACCCATCCTCCCAAAGGTGGATTCAACAGCTTGTTTTTATCCGCAGCATGACCAATGGCAGCACCTAGTAATGCTCCAAGAGGACCACTTGTTGCGAAGCCGGCGATTGTTCCAAAAATTTTTCCAAAAACAGGCATTGAATTAATATAATATAGTAGGATTAAACTTGCTTCATTCTATTATTCTTTTGTTAAAAGGCAAATTTATTTTAAAAGTTTTCGTGGCATATATTATCTGTAATATAAGGGATAATTTATTTATTTAATTACAGTCAATGATTTTTATTGAAAAAAAGTTGGAAAAATCAAATAACTATATTTTTTTTAATATAAAATGTAACGCTGTTAATCTTAGCATAGAGGATAGCGGATGATTTGCACACCGTTTTGTATCAATTTCAGTAATCAAATGAAGCAGGGTAAGATTTTTTGATACCGCCATTTGATCTAAAATATCCCAAAAGTCCTGTTCCAGAGCGATGCTTGTGCGATGGCCAGAAATTTGAAAACTGCGTTTTTTTAAATAATGTCGTGACATGATTTTTGATTGGCTTGCAATTATACGGATATCATAAATTGATCAAATGCCCATTGGGCTGTTTCCTTGATAATAGCATTATCATGATTTTTCCAATTTATTATTAGTGGTAAAAGATTTTCTATATTTGAATTACCTGCCGCAATCAGGATATTCCTGATAAATCGTAAATGACCAATACGCTTTACAGGAGATCCAGTGAAAAAACTTCTGAAATCTTCCTCATTGAATTGAAGAAATTTTGCAAGTGGGGGTGAAACAAGTTCGGTTCGAGCCTGTAACTTGATGTGACGACTTTGACTGGCGAAACTATTCCATGGACAGACAGCCAGACAATCATCACAACCGTAAATTCGATTTTGCATAGCCTTACGAAATTCAATGGGGATACTGCCGGCATATTCTATAGTGAGATATGAAATACAGCGTTTTGCATCCAGTTTAAAAGGCTCGGTAAAAGCCTGAGTTGGACAGGAAACCAAGCATTTTTTACAGGAACCACAATGTGATTTGCTTGCAGGTAGAGGGGGAATATGAAGGGTGGTCAATATCTCACCTAAAAAAAGCCAACTGCCAAATTGACGGGAAACCAGATTTGTATGTTTTCCCTGCCAACCTAAACCTGCCTTTTGCGCAAGAGGTTTTTCCATGATAGGTGCCGTATCGACAAAAATCTTAACCTGTTCATTAGTTGAATAATATTTTGTCTCTTTTAATATAAATTGGGCTAAATGTTTCAGCCATCCCTTGATTATATCATGATAGTCCCGATTACGGGCGTAAACAGATATATTAGCACATTCAGGATGTTTAAGATTTTCCAGGGGATTTTCCCTGGGGCCATAATTTACTCCCAAGACAATTGCCGTTTTCACTTCTGGCCATAAATGGTGGGGACTGGAACGATAATATAGACGATCTTCCAACCACTGCATGGTTCCATGCCGTTTGAGAGAAATAAACTCCTTAAGCAAAACCGCTTTTTCTGGTGGTAGAGATGCTTCACAAATGCCACATTGATCAAATCCCAATTCAATCGCTTTTTTTTGAATAAGTTTGGAAAAATTTTTAGGTAGCATGAAGATATGAATATATAACTACATCAATTGTAATTCAGATTATCTATTTTATAGAATAGGTTTGTATATTCAAACAAGTTTTCTTTAAGTGTAGAAAACATTCTTAAAATGAAAAATATCAAGAGACATGATTCTTATTGTCACGTAAATAAATATAGAAATAGGTCATGATTATATAGTTTTATTTGCAATTGACCTAATTATTTAAAAATTGTAACGTCATAATTAAAGAACAAATAATAAATTGTTGTTTTAAGAAAAGTAATAATTCAAATAAAAATTCAGTTTATTAATTAAACAATTGTACGGTTTTTTTTAAATCACAAACTTTATAAGTATTCAATTAAGATCACGTAAAGGGGCAAGTAAAAATGCAGAAAAAACGTATTGTTGTATTAGGAGGTGGAATTGCGGGAATGGAATTCGTGACCCGATTATCCTCTTTATTGAAATCTGAACAATATGAATTAATGTTAATTGATAAAAGCGAATATCATATTTGGAAACCGATGCTGCATACATTTGCTGCAGGAAGTGCGAAACCCAATGAACAGGGGATCAACTTTCTTACACAGGCCAAACGTGATGGTTATATCTTTAATCCGGGAAATGTTTCAAAAATTGACTTGAAACAGAGAAAAATCACTTTAGACGCATTATATGACAAAACCAATAAAGAAATACTTCCGGAACGTAATATTGAATTTGATTACTTGGTTATTTCGATGGGCAGTAAAACCAATGATTTTAACACTAAAGGTGTAAAAGAATATGCCTATCCAATTGATGATCTGGATCATGCCCTTGATTTTTACAATGATTTAAGGAATTTTATAATACAAGCTGCAATTTTGAAGGAAAAGCATCATGTTGTCATTGTTGGGGCCGGAGCGACTGGAGTTGAGTTAAGCGGTGAAATTATCTATCAGCTTAAACAGTCATCACAGTATGTTGGGTATGATTTTACCGATTATTTGCATTTGACAGTTGTGCAATCGGGGGATCAGATCTTACCCACTTTTGAGAAAGAAATTGGTAATGCTGTTAAAGTGACCATGAATAAAATTGGCATAAATACTTTGTTATCAGCGCGCGTAAAGGAAGTAACCAAGGATCACGTATATCTTGAAAATGGTGCTGTAATTCCTGCAGATCAGGTTGCTTGGACAACCGGAATAAAAGGTGATAATTTATTGCAGGAAATTGATGGTGTCGAATATTCCAAACGATCCCAGATTGTTGTGACCCCACGATTACAAGTCGTTGGGTTTCCCTATGTATTTGCAATGGGAGATTGCTCTTCTGTTCAGGATAACTCTTTACCACCAACCTCGCAGGTGGCTACGCAACAGGCCTACTATTTAAGTCGTAATTTTTTAAAACTGATTCAAGATCCTGCTTCGGTCAACCCTTTTGATTATAAAGATTATGGTTCACTTGTCAGCGTTGGACGTTATCAATCTTTTGGTGTTTTTGGTCATCATATTGCAATAAGAGGGTGGGTTGCAAAAATTGCACATTTATATTTGTATCGCTCACATCAAATCAGAATATTGGGTTTGAGACGTGCAATCAGCGCAATTTTGGCAGATAAATTCAGAAAGCTGTCAATATAGTTAGGCTCGATAAAAGGTTTTGGGTTTGCTTGTTTGTATTAAGAGCATAAATAAATCATATATCCACCACAGCCAGACAATTCCGCAAAAAACATAACCTATCAGGACTATTTTTGTAACTAATCCTAAAACCATAAGGAAAGCCATCAGGATACCGGTAAAAAATTTGTTGATATAGATACGATGCACCCCGAAGAAGCCCAAAAAAAACCAAAGGATCATAGCGATTACAAATGATCGGTTTCTAACATTTAAATTGGTTACCAGACTTATTAATCTTTTACATTCCTTTAAAGTTAAATTGTTATTGAACATTGATGATTAGCTTCCATTAAAAATTAATGATCAATGTATTATATAGTTTAAATATCTTGATTTTAAATGTATTGGGATATGGGAATGTACTATTAACTGTTTGTTAAAAATATAAATAAATTATTGATTTATGTTTGATCAATGTTCATTTATTATTGAACATTGATTGTAAATAATATGTAACAAACTTTGAATCATTCAAGAAACTATTCTATTCTTCATAAAAAGCGCAAAGTTTGTTTCCATCAGGATCACGAAGATAAGCCAGATATTTATTTGTTCCTTTGCGTAAACCTGGAGGGTCCTCAATTGACACACCACCATTGGCTATTCCTGCGGCATGGAATTGATTGACCTGTTCGGGAGAGTTCATTTGAAATCCGATAGTTCCACCATTGGAATAAGTTGCAGCCTGTCCGTTGATTGGCTTGCAAATAATCAGTTTTTGACCATCCTTCGCATAAAAAGGGCGCCCCTTTTTATCAAATCCTGAATCGGAAAGATTCATAACCTTGAAAATAGCATCATAGAATTTCTTTGCTTTTTCTATATTGTTGGTGCCGACGCAGATGTGACTGAATAACATGTTTATTTCCTTATAAAATTACTTGATTTGTATAAATAGGTTAGAATTGATATTGCCTTTTCACAATGAATTTTTTAATCTTTTGATTGTTTTTGAAGAAAAATGAGAGAAATTAAATCGTATCTCTCCTTGAGACCCTCCAAACTCTTCACCCTTTGCAATAATTATTTTTTGTTTTAACCATTCCTGTAAAAGGGTGGACAATTCCTTGTTTTTGTCTGGAGGACATTTTGAATAGAGATAAAGTCCACCTTTTGGAGGTTGAAATTGGAACAGAGATTGGTAATTTTGATCCAACCAATGACATAGATTCTTTGCTTTTTTCGAAAGTTTTTTCTGTAAAAAATTGAAATGATTATCCATTTGATGGGTTAAATAATACTGGGCAAGTAATTGTGGTAAAACACTTATTCCACCCTCGATTTGACGTCTAACATTGGTAAGCTGATGGATAATGGGACGAGGGGCTATAATCCAACCAACACGGGTTGCTTTACCAATATATTTAGATAAAGAACCAAGATATATAACCTGTTTGTATTTGTCATACATTTTGATGGATCTACAATCAGTATTCTCATCAAATGAAAGCAGGCTATATGCATCATCTTCAATAAGAGGAATTTGATTATCATGACAAAGCCGTAGGATTTCTTTTTTACGAAAAGATGAAAGGATTGAACCGGTTGGATTTTGAAAAACTGGATTTAAAAAAATCATTTTTACGGGATGTTTACGAATCAATTTCTGGAGTATTTCTGGGTTCACCCCGTTTTGATCCAGTGCAGCAGGATGAACACGTAAACCGGAAGCTTGAAAAATGGGAAGTCGGAAAAAAGAGGAAGGGGTTTCTATCGCAATATGATCGCCTGGCCCTAACAAGGTTTGAGTCAATAAAAAAAGGGCCTGCTGAGTTCCAGTTGTAATCAGAATTTCGGATAGGTCAACTGATATACCTATACGTTTTTTCATATGATATTGAACGGCCTGGCGAAAGGAATAAAGACCTAGAAGTGTAGTTTCATCATCTTGTTCTAACGATAGAACATGTTGCCAGGGTAAATCGGTAGGATCAATTTTTGGTAAAAGGGAAGGTGCAAGATCACCAGTTGCCATATCAATAAGGTTGATATGCTTTTCCTGAACCTTTTTACGTAATTCTTGTATATGAATCTGATAGGGATCTCGCTGATATTGGGTATATACCGATTTGACAGGATACCAATTCATTGATGGATAAAGATTTATTTCATGTTTGAGCGGATTTACATACGATCCACTGCCTATTTTTCGAATTAATAATTTTCGATCTGTCAATTCGTTCAATGCACGGATAACAGTTGAACGATTGATGTTCAGGAGATGGCTTAACTGCCTTTCAGAAGGCAATCGTTCACCAGGACCCAGGGTACCATTGATAATGGCTTGCTGAATAAGATGAATAAGTTGCTGATATAACGGTTTATTGGAAGAGTAAGACAAAGTCCACATGATGATCAAATCCTGAATACAGAGTCATGATATAATATAAATATATTTTTTCTATCTTATTTTTTCATAATCATTGTGGAATTATTTCTATTATTGGATATTATTAAGCTAGGATCTTGATTATAAAACATATCCCTTGCAAAATTGCCAATTGTATTTGTTGTAAAGGCGTCGAACGATCCTACTACTATCCCTCCAACAAATGGAACAATTTTTGTCAAATTTATAATTCCAGTTGATCAGGCATTGGTTATTAGTCATGGCACTTTTCAAGTGAGCTTATAAATTTAAAGATTATATATAAATTGGATGGGTTTGAATCATACCAATTGGATGTTTTAATTCCCTGAATGTTTATGCATGATAATCTTAATTTAAACCGGAGAATATATTAATGAATAAAAAAGTAGGATCTGAAAGAGTAAAACGTGGTATGGCCCAAATGCAAAAGGGTGGGGTCATTATGGATGTTGTGAATGCAGAACAGGCAAAGGTAGCAGAAGCAGCGGGTGCAGTTGCCGTGATGGCTCTGGAACGGGTTCCTTCTGATATCCGTGCTGCTGGAGGGGTGGCTCGTATGGCTGATCCAACTATTGTTGAGGCTGTTATGAAAGCGGTGACTATTCCTGTAATGGCAAAAGCCCGGATTGGTCACATTGCCGAAGCTCGCGTACTTGAAGCGATGGGTGTTGATTATATTGATGAAAGCGAGGTTCTTACACCTGCAGATGATGAATATCATTTGCTGAAAAGTGAATATACAGTGCCTTTTGTTTGTGGATGCCGTGATTTAGGTGAAGCGTTGCGCCGTATCGGAGAGGGTGCCTCTATGTTAAGGACCAAGGGGGAACCGGGCACAGGTAATATTGTTGAAGCTGTACGTCATATGCGCAAGGTTCAGTCACAAATTCATCATGTAATGGGATTGAAAGACGATGAATTGATGGTATATGCACGTGATCTTGGTGCACCTTACGAATTGGTTAAACAGGTTAAACAACTTGGCAAATTACCTGTTGTAAATTTTGCTGCGGGCGGTGTGGCAACACCTGCGGATGCGGCCTTGATGATGTCATTGGGTGCTGATGGCGTTTTTGTTGGATCCGGTATCTTCAAATCAGAAAATCCCGAAAAATTTGCCCGTGCAATTGTTCAGGCAACAACTCATTATGAAGATTACAGATTGATTGCCGAATTATCCAAGGGGTTGGGTGTGCCAATGAAGGGTATTGAAATGAGCAAATTATCAATGGATGAACGAATGCAAGAAAGATCCCATTAGGTTTTGGAAAGGGGAAATTTGAATTTCCCCTTTATAGGAATTTTTATAATGTTGATTTAAAAGGTATATATGAACCATTATGCATAAAAAAATTGGGGTTCTTGCGTTACAAGGAGCAGTGAGTGAGCATATTGCCCAGTTGCAGGGATTGGGTGCTTTGGGAATTGAGATCAAAACAGCAGAAGATCTTAAGCGGGTAAAGGGATTGATTATACCTGGTGGTGAATCAACAACAATCAGCCGTTTGATACAAGAAGTTGGACTTTATGAACCAATACGTGATTTTGCAAGAAAAAATCCAGTTTTTGGTACTTGTGCAGGCTTAATTTTGTGTGGTTCCTCTATTACAGATGGTGGAGAGAAATTAAAACCTTTAAATCTGATCGACATTGCCGTAACACGTAATGGTTTCGGTCGTCAGATTGACAGTTTTGAAGTTGATTTGGATATAGGGAATATAGGAAAAAATATTCCTTCCGTTTTTATTCGCGCCCCCTATATTGCTTCAGTTGGTGAAGATGTAAATGTCCTGGCGGAATATGATAAAAAAATCGTTATGGCGGAACAGGGCAATATTCTAGTTTGTTCTTTTCATCCCGAATTGACGGAAAACAATCAGGTTATGGATTATTTTATGTCCAAGATTGAAAGTTGATGAAATTTATAAGCTAACCGTTTCTTTGTTTTCTTTCCAATGAACAAAAAAGCCAGCATGATGAAGTGATTGCTGGTTTTTTTATTTGCAAAAAGATAATTTTTAAATAAAACGTTTCATTTATTTATCATTTTAAATTTTTAATAAAATAGTTTATTTATTTGAATTATTTATATTATGTATTTGATAATGAAAATTAAAAACATTCAAATCAGGAATTTCAAGCGTTTTACTGACTTGAAAATTGAGGGGATTCCAGAAACTGCAAAAATGGTTGTTTTGGTAGGGCCGAATGGTTGTGGGAAATCATCAGTGTTTGAGGCATTTAATGCTAAATTATTTACCTTGTGGTTTGGAAAAAATAATTTAATGTCTAGAAAGCAAAATGTTTTTAATGATATTAGTAGTCCTATCCGAGAAGATTGTGAATATTATAATAAAGATAGTGACGAAAGTGTAAATATTAATTATGAATATTATAATCAACGTGTAAAAGAATCATCTAAGAGTTTATATTATAAACCGCTTATCGTAATCAATCATCTATAAACGTTAATTCAATATCGAAAAATGATATTACTACAAGACACCCTATCTCTTTTATTTCAAATGATGAAAAAGTAGCATTAAATTATACAAAGTTAATTCATCTAACAATGAGCGGTGTTTATGCGGAAGAAAATGATAATAAAACAATCAAAAAATTAAGAGGAGAATTAATTGGTAAACTTCAACAATCAATGCAAAATGTATTTAGTGATTTGATATTAAACAACATTAAATGACCATTAGAAGAGGGTACCTTTTACCTCAAAAAAGGAATTGTAGATCATTATAATTATAAAAACCTGTCCAGTGGGGAAAAAGCCGCCTTTGATTTGCTTTAAGACTTGATTATTAATCTTGATGATTATCAAGGTGCTTTATTTCTTATTGACGAGCCTGAAGTGCATATTCATACCAATTTACAGGGTAAAGTGATTGAAGAGATGTATAATCTTATTAAAGGTGAAGAGCAATTATGGATTACGACACATTCCCTTGGCGTCATGATGAAGGCTAAAGAACTTTCCCTTAAAGATCTAGGCAGTGTTGCTTTTCTTGATTTTGACCAGCATGACTTTGATCAAGCGGTTACGTTAAGACCTTCGCCGATTGATCGGGTGGTATGGCAGAAATTCATGTCGGTTGCTTTGGATGGTTTGGAAACAAAATTGGCTCCCGAAATTATTGTCATGTGTGAAGGGAGTTTAGAAGGTAAAAGTCGCTTTAATTTTGATGCGGAAATTTATACTAGGATTTTCCAAAACCATTATCCTCATATAATTTTTATCTCAGGAGGGTCCAGCAAGGATCTGCAACAAGAAAGCTTGGGATTTAAAATACTTTCTTTGGTTTTGGAGCAACAAAGTAAAGTGCTACGTTTAATTGACCGTGATGATCACAGTGATCAAAAAGTTGAAGAATTGCAGAAACAAGAAATTTTCGTGACCTCTCGTCGTGCTATTGAAAATTATCTCTGGGATAATGAATTGATTGAAAAATTGTTCGAGGAACATAATAAAATCGAATTATTGTCCAAAGCTTTAGCCGGCAAAGAAGAGGCCATAAAAAACAGTGTATCACGTGAACATGCAGAGGATGATTTAAAAAGAGCTTCGGATGAAATTAGTAAAAGGTTGAAGAAATTATTAAATTTGAGCAGATGCGGAAATGATTACGATACCTTTATGAGAGATACGATGTGTCCCCTTATTACTCCTGATACTAAACTTTATAAAGAAATGGAGCGGGATATTATTAAACCTATTTTGGAATGTGCTTCATCTAAACAATAATTTTGTCTTCAAGGGGTATCAAGACGAAGCTTTAAGCAATATTTTTAGTTTATATTATTGTAGTTATAATCAATTCCATTCATCCAGTTTCCAATCGCCTTTATTCCAGTCATTATGCAATTCTGTCGCTTTTTCTTCTAAATTTTGATCCAAAATAGCCTTATGTATAGTTCGCATTAGCCTTTGGTAATAGGCAAGATTATGCCAGGTTAGCAACATTGCTCCAAGGATTTCCTTGCTGCGGAAAAGATGATGGATATAGGCACGACTGTGTTTTGAACAGGCGAGGCAATCACATTCTGGATCAATAGGTCGCCGATCATGAATGTGACAGGCGTTTTTCATATTAAGTGTTCCACGGCTTGTATAGGCACGACCGGTTCTTCCCGCTCTTGTTGGCATGACACAATCGAACATGTCAATCCCCCGCATAACTGATCCCAACATATCCTGTGGCGTTCCCACACCCATTAGATAACGAGGTTTGTCTGATGGAAGATAGGGAACAGTCACATCAAGGGTTTCAAACATTTGTTCTTGGGGTTCACCAACAGCAAGTCCGCCAATTGCATAACCTTCAAATCCTATTTTGTTTAATGCCTCCGCGCTTTCAATCCTTAAATCGGGTTCAATACCTCCCTGAACAATGCCGAATTGAGCATAACCAGGTCTTGTCTTGAAGCGTTTTCTTGATCGTTCCGCCCAACGCATGGACATACGCATTGAGCTGGCAATGGTATCATGACTGGCTGGAAGTGCAGGACATTCATCAAAACACATGGTTATGGTGGCATCAAGCAGATATTGAATATCCGTCGAGGATTCTGGTGTCAATTTATATGTGGATCCGTCAATATGAGAACGAAAGGTAACACCTTCCTCGTTCAGTTTACGCAAGGCCCCCAGAGACATAACCTGAAACCCGCCAGAATCCGTTAAAATAGGTCCAGACCAATCCATAAATTTGTGTAATCCACCCAGTTCATGAATCAGTTCCGCCCCTGGACGAAGCATCAGATGATAGGTGTTTCCCAATACTATTCCCGCTCCGGTTGAACGGACAGCATCCATGGTCATGGCTTTGACTGTTCCCACTGTTCCTACAGGCATGAAGGTTGGCGTGATTACGTCGCCATGAGCGGTATGTAATATTCCCGCACGGGCTTTATGATCTTGAGCTTGTTGTGTCCAATGGAATTTTAACGATGTCATGATTGATGTGTCAAATTAAAAAAGGTCAATTTATTGATGTTATATAAATTTATTTTATGAAAAGGAAGATTAAAAAATTATCTAATTATCATGGATATTGAAAATTTATCATAATCTGGGGGATAGTGATCATTAATAAAATGATAAATAAAGTGATTATATTCTTTGAAATTCTTACAAGTTTTCGAAAAACCTGAATATTTTAACATTATAATTGATAAATATTGTATTTAGAGATAGGTATTTAATATAGTCAATATTCATTCAGTAATAAATCAAAGTATTGCAGAAGATATGGTTGTTGTTGGTTCTATCCAGAAAAAACAGAATCAGTTTCTTAATTTCTCCCAGAAAAATCCCTTTGATAATTTATCTTGCATGAAATCTGAAAATCTTTCATTTATTTAAAATGACAGGGTTGTTATAACCCTGGAAATTAAAATACTTTGTTTATTATAAAAATTCTTTTTCGATAACACAAGCATCCCCGTAAGAATAAAAACGATAATTGTTTCGAATAGCATGTTCATAGGCTTGACGCATTTTTTCTGTTCCACCAAAAGCGCAAACCAGCATAAATAATGTGGATCTGGGTAAATGAAAATTAGTCATCAAGATATCGATGGATCTGAATTGATGACCTGGACGTATAAAAATGGATGTTTCCTGTTGAAAAGGGTGAAATATTCCTTGTCGATCAATTGCACTTTCCAATAATCGCAAGGTTGTTGTTCCCACCGCGATAATACGTCTTTTTTCAACTTTAGCTTGATTCAATCGTTCAGCGTTTTCTGGACTGAGCACGCCATATTCTGCATGCATATGGTGATCATTGATGTTTTCACTTCGCACTGGTAAAAATGTTCCAGCACCCACATGTAGAGTAAGGGCCAGCCGTTCAACACCTTTATGATCAAGCTGGGTTAATAATTCTTCTGTAAAATGCAATCCGGCTGTAGGAGCGGCAACTGCACCAGGATTTTGTGAAAATATTGTGTAATAATCCAGCTCATCCCTTTCAGTTGGTCCATAGGGACGACGAATATAGGGAGGTAGCGCCAATTGACCAGATGTATTAAGCCATTTATCAAATTCATTACCCTCAAGATTAAAACGGATAAACGCACCACCACCTGTTTCAAGTTTTACCACTGTGGCAAAACATTTTTTATCTGGAAAATCAAGGCGGTCTTGTTTCTTTAAACGTTTACTGTTTTTGATCAATACATGCCAAGTACCATCTCCCATCGGTCGATCAAGTGTAATGCCAATGTGAGCCATACCCCTTTGTGCGAATAATTTGGCGGGAATGACCTTTGTATCATTGGCAATCAAGATATCACCTTTTTGAAAATAACAGGGTAAATCCCGTATTGTTTTATCCTGAAATTTTCCCGATTTTGATGGAATGTAAAGAAGTTTGGCAGCCTCTCTGGGACGGGCCGGATGCTGGGCAATGCAATGTTCAGGAAGCTTGAAATCAAAATCTGCAGTAAGATCAGTCATGGATTATTATGGTTGGGTCATTAAAAAATGTTGAGAATATACATTTGTTAAATGTATATATCGGTTAGAAAGATCAAGAGATAAGAATTATTGGTTTTCTTGGCAAGTGTACAAACGAACTGTATCGTCTTCATAACGTATATCATTTAATGTTTTTTCTTCAGTTAAAATACGGCATCCTGTCACATCGGGATTATCTTTTGCTCCAACGCGATAATAAGCCAATGAATTCTTTACTGGTTTCCCTTGTTTAATCGTATCATTATTAAAATTACCCATAACCATAAAGGATAATCTTTCCGCCTGTGTTATCTCATGTGGCGTGAAAATGGCGCTGGTTAGAGGGAAAGCGTTTTTTTGTAATTGATCGTAATAGGCAGGTAACTTATTTTTCGAAAATTGATGCAAGGTACTCATATTATAGATTAATGCAATGATTGCTAATAATAAGGTTAGTAATTTTGTATAATAATTAACATCACGCCCAATTAAAATGGCACTGATGATACAGATCAAAATTATATGGGTATAACTGTAATGGGCCAGTCTTGTTTTGGCGAGACTGAAGATCAGAAAACTTGACAGGATTGCAGAAAGAATAATTAAAATATCATATGAAAACATTTTCCATTTTCTAAATGAAAAAGAATAAATCAAGGCGAAAATGAAAATTATGGTGATCAGACTAAAATGATCCACAAGCTGATTAAAGAAATACCAGATGGAATGGTAATGACCTGTAATACGGTCAGAGGCTCTGGCTATAAGGTCATAGCGGTACATTTCCTTGATAAAATCGAACTTGTCATAGGGATAACGTAATGCTAGCCAGATTAAAATAGGTGAAAAAAAAACGATTATGGGAAAGGTAAATGATTTTATTGAAAGCTGTTTGTTTTTGAATAAATAACTGTAAGCAATAAAATAGGGAATAGCCATAAAAAGAGCATGCCAGCTTTTTGTTAAAAAAGCCAAGGCAGAAAAAAAAGCCGCAAGTGTAATATGTCGGGTATCATTTTTACTTGCTAGGGCGATTACAACCATAACTTGGCAAAATATATAAAAAGCATCCGCGTCTCCAGAACGGAAACCGTGGGTTTTGATTATCAGGGATGCAGTAAATAATAGGGATAAAAAAAGAATGGAGCTGATTATATTATATTTTTTATATGTGTAATAACAGACAATACTGCAAAGCAGTATTGTTGAGACTATTGAAAATAATCGTACCGTTAAAATGGATTTTCCAAATAAAGAAATGATAATACAAGTTGGTAAAAAGCTGAGTATGGGCTTTAAATTCCACATATCAGTTTTATTCATCCATGTGTTGATAATCCAGTTTTTATTGATATTCATTTCAATTGAACTGACTGCATGACGGCTTTCGTCCCAGCTATCGAAATGGGTAAGATTTATGTGATAGAAAAGGGTGCAATAGAAAACTGCAAGAAGTATAAACAATAGAATAATAAAAAAATTTTTTCTTGTTAATAAAAACATAATTATTCAGTCATCATTATAAAAAGCGGGGTTTTATTCATAATCAATTATTTCGTTAGAAAATATAGGGTTTGAATGAGTGTTAAAATGTTAATTTATAAATTTTTACAAGAAAATAAAGATATTTCGTTCTGATCATGTTTATTTTTTAATTCTGTTACTTTTTCAGTTACGGGATGACATCGATTGATATCGGAATTGTCATTGCCTTGATCACGATAAAAAACCAGTGCTTTTGATATGGGTTTTCCATATTTGATTTTATCATAATTGAAATTGCCAAATACCATGATGGCTAAACGTTCATTCTGTTCTATATGTTGTGGTACATATAAGGTATTATATTTTGGATAGGCATTTTTTTGTAGTTGATAATAATAGTCTGGCAAATGTATTGAAGAGATTTTATGTAGATTGGTAAATGCGAAAATAAATGCTATAAAACTTAGAATAATAATAAAATATCGGGTATATTTATTAATGTCTCGACCAATCAAAATACTTGTGACCAGACAGATTAATATAATATGCGTATAGCCATAATGGTAAAGTTTTGTTTTAGCCATACTGTAAATCAGCAGACTGCTCAAAATGGCTGATAAATAAATGATGATATCATAAGTTAAAAAATGTTTTTTCCTATATTTGTAACTATAAAATATGGAAAATATAAATGTTAAAAAAATGAGGCCAAAATTATTGAATAAAATTTTTATAAAATAATTCCAGCCATGAATATGATTTTCAATCATATGGGAGGAGCGTTTTATTAAATCATAACGCACCATTTCTTTGATAAAAGCAAAACCATCATATTGATAACGTATGCCAAGCCATATTAATATGGGCAAACTAAAACAAATGACAGGATATAAAATAGCTTTTATATTGAACCGATGGCTTTTAATTAGATAACCATAGGAAATTAAAAAGGGTAAGCCCAGGAAAAGAGCATGCCAACTTTTTGCTAGAAAAGCTAACGATGAAAAAAAAGCGGCCAGAGTAATATGAAAATGATCATACTTTGTTGCTAATGATAATGTTGCGGTAATTTGACAAAGGATAAAAAATGAATCAATGTCGCCGCTTCTGAAAGCATGGTTACGAATTAAAAGTGAGGTTGTAAATAGAAGTGAAATAAAAAGAATGGCTGTGTAAATATTATATTTTTTAATTGTATAATAACAGACAAGATTACATAAAAATATTGCACATAAAAGAGAAAAAAGACGGATTGCTAGAATTGATTTGCCAAAAAGTAAAATCATTAGACAAGTTGGCAGAAAACTTAAAATAGGTTTTAAATTCCACATGTCGGGTTGGCCAGCCCAACTGTTTATAATATAATTATGATTGTAGATCATTTCCAAAGCACTGACGCCGTGTCGGCTCTCATCGGAACTGGCAAAAGGGATTTGGTTGATATGAAAGAATAGAATAAAAATAAATAAACCCATTAAGGCTATTAATAAAATATTCCAAAAATTCTTTATGATTATTAACATGTTTAAAATATTTATAGATTAAAAATAATTTTTTTATATTAAAATGATTGGGAGTCAATGAATATTATACAATAAAATTCTATATAATAATAAATTTATAATGAATATAAAGACTTGCAGTTTATTTGTTATTGTGAAGGAATATAGTTTAAATATTTAAATTATATTAGAAACTACGAAGCATGATAGTAGGATTAATAGTCTAATCAACTATGATATTTTTTATAATCTGGAAAATCTATTAGTTTCATAAGTCGCTTTATGTTGTAATTAATCTATCTTTAACAAAAGTTATATTTTAACTGTTAAAAAAATGATTAATATTTTTTATAGCACAATACGGTTTATTACCAATTAAACTTTTGGTTTTGTTAAACTATTTATCATTTGATATTATATTATAAAATTTAATCGGTTTTTTTTCTAAAAGCATCTAAACTTATAACCTGTGATTTCTCTTTCGATGCGTTACTTTCCTTAGAAGGTTTAGCATCTTTTAATTCTTCCATATTATTTGTAACTGTACGGAGTGTTTGAACAGGTGTCTTTTCTTCAGATTGAATCATGATTAGACCAGAAGGAATAGGCTGAAAATTAAATGCTAGATTAACAAACGGATCTGCAAACCCAATAATAGATCCGAATGGAATAACCAATATACTCCCAACTCCGCCAAATGAAAGACCAACAGACATTTGCTGTTTAATTCTGTTGATTTTCAGGTCCCAAAATTGATGTTGTAAAACAATCGTCATTTCTTCTGGATATTTTTCTTTAAGTTGGGGTGGAATAATCACATCAGGATAGTCGGTTTTAAACTGGATATAGAAATTATGACTCCCAGGCAGTCCATCTTTTGCAACTGATTCCAGAGCTTTTAACATGACCTCACGATAGGCAGCTTCAATCCATTCATTATATGGTAAAAGGGAAGGAGGGTTTTCGTTAGAACCTGAATTATCTGAATTGGTCATTGTCTAAACTTTAACTATAAAATCAATAATCTAAAGTGAAGGGTTTCTGTTGCCCGGCACCCTTCAAGCCGCGCTTGTCACATTGGCTTATTAGGCCGCGATAGCGTGTGCCTCGAAATTATCGTTGGCATTTGTAAAAAACAGTCCGATAACGGTGGTACAATACCGAGCAAAAAATATATCTTTACTACGCGTGTCGATCCTGTTTCGTCCCCATAAGCTTTATGGTGGAGACGCCGGGTACCGCCCCCGGGTCCACTACGCCTATTTCATATACCGTTTATTGCCATAGTTGGGTAAACCAACAATTTTAATATAATAATATTTCACTAATAAAAAAAGGGGAAATTAATTTTTTTTGATCCAAATTAAATTTCTGGGTAACCGTAATTAATTTCCAATTGTTTTTACTTATTATTTCTTTATAATTTTCCGTAATAATCTTAACAGGAAATAAGCAATGAAAAAATCAGTAATCTTTGGAACAACCGCAGCCATTCTTGTACTAGGTTCAAGTCTTGGAGGTGGATATATCTATCTTCAGCATCAGCTACACAATCGTCTTGATGCGGGAATTAAAATGTTGGAGCAATCCTTTCCGGGTTCTTCTATTGTTTATGATCGCAGTGTAACCAATGTATTCACACGTAGTGCCATTTTGGAAAAAGTGAAGATCAAAGGCCAGTCTGGGCAATTATATACAATGGATAAATTGAACATCAAATCTGGTTCACGTAATGGATTGATGAGCGCTACAATTGATAATTTTGAGACAAAAATTGATAGTGACTTGATGATGAATAACGGGCAGATTCACGTTGATCATATTGATTTAAACAATTTTGTTCCCAGAAAGGATTTGCTTGACATCGATGCATCTGGAAAAATCAAGAGTGTTTATTTTTCAAAGGCAAAATTTGATTTGTTAAATCTGAAGAATATTACAATGAAATTATCTTCTGGATCGGAAAAGATAGCAATAGCTCAATATCAAATCAAAAATTATGGATTAGATCGAAAATCCGACCAAACTTTGAATGATTTCCGTTATTATGATAAAGTTAACAATCGGGACAATTATTTCAATATTCAATCACTTCAGATTAAGGATTTGAGTTTTGCTAAATTTTTCCAAAATATTGAAAATGGAAAAACGTTTGAATTTGCAAGTGACGAACCTAAACTTTTTCATATTAAAAATGTCGAATTAAAAATTGATGCTGCACGATACCAGCTTGGTGACATGCAAATTTCGACAGAAAAAGATGGAAAAAACCGTTTGTTTAGAGGTAATAAATTCGATAACTTACAATTACAAACCGATAGTGATCCAAGACTGTACGCTTTAAAGCAATATGGTTATGATCAACTAAATCTGTTCGGGAATTTGTCCGCGCAGTATCATTATGATCTGCAAGAATGGAATCTTGAACCGTTCCAGATTGGTGCAAAAAATATTGGGAATGTAAAAATTAATGCTCGTGTAAAAGGTCCGGAAAAACCATCAGCAAATAATGAAATGGCAATGATAAATGATTATAAGATTGTATCCTTTACAATGCATTTTCGTGATGATGGATTAATACAACATTTGGCTGATCTTAAAAGCCGTGAAAAGAATGAATCCGTTGATCAGATTAAGCAAGAATGGATTGAGGATTTACAGAAACCCGATAGAGATTTTCCGGAATTGTCTAAACAAGCTGGAAATGCTGTCATTGATGTTATTCATCATCCGGATCATGAGCTTACAATTGAGGTTAATCCGGATAAACCTTATTCATTTTTAGATCTAACTTCATATAATGCCAGTCAGATAATTGATCATTTGAATATTAAGGTTCATAGTGATTCTAAGCATTAATAATGGATTTTATAAAATAAATTCATGAATTTATTCGGCTGGATTGAATAAACTTACATAAATTACATTTTCAAGATGTGCAAAATGAATAAATTGAAAAAAGTATTTTTCTCTCTATTTGTTTTGCTTTTTATTTATTATAGGATTGAATTTATATAATATACGTTATGGGGAGGCTCCGGTCATATTAGAATACACGCATAATGCCCTGACACGGATTGCAGGAAAAAAGGCATTATTCATATTCCAAGGCGTTTGTCCTTAAAGTTTTCCAAAAAAGTTAAACAAATAGGGGATTCAGATAACGGTTTCTGGGAAACTTCAATATAGAAAACCGTTTTATACAAGGTTCATGTGAATTTTGATATTGGCAGAATAAATGCTGAAAATTGGTGGATTAAATCTTTATCCCATCAGCTAAGCGGGATAGATTATTTTTACAAGACCAGAGTATCGGAAAAGTCAGGGTATCAAATTCATATTAACTATTTGAGAACAGAGGGTATGGGAAACGGTACAAGAATTATTTTGGGAAGTATAGCCAATTTTTATATAAAACAGGCTATCATTCAATTACGGTTGATTTTTCATATGATGATAATCAGTCATTAAAATTTTGATATGGATATTTTATATAATCGATTAATTTTAAAATCCGGAGAACTATTTATTATAGATCCCGGTTTAAAAGAGCAATTCCTAAGGGAGAGAGAATACAAATCTAATCTTTCCAGAACGGATATGATCGATAAAATTTATTAATCTTGAATCTTTCCAACAGGGAAAAAATTTTACTCTTGATTATCATTTTTGTTAGAGTTTGCCAAAATCTTTAGGGATCCACATAATGAAATGAAAAATATCAGCTGATTTTGGACAGGGTGTGAAAGTTAATGATTTGTTTAAAAGCGGTTTTCTTGATTTTTTTTAAATAGCTAACGAGGGGAATATGCAAATCATGACTGTTAAAAACCATTAAAATCATATATTTTAGGAAAATAGTTTTATACTGGTTTATAAATAATTTCTTAGTCGTACTTAAAATGAGTAAATAGATTATTATGGCACTTACAGAAGAACAACAGGCAGATATTAAAGCGCAGTCAAGTCAGCAACTTTATACAAAACGGCCAATTTCACCAGGTTTGGAAGAAATGCTTTATCAAGCTTTTCCTGTACTGGATCATGGATTTGTCAGGGTTGTCGATTATATGGGTAATGATTCTGCAATTGTTCAGGCAGCCCGAGTTTCATATGGAACCGGTACAAAAAAAGTATCGGAAGACCGTGGTTTGATTCGATATTTAATGCGTCATTATCACACAACCCCTTTTGAAATGTGTGAAATTAAGTTTCATGTTAAATTACCAATTTTTGTAGCACGACAATGGATTCGTCATCGTACGGCCAGCGTAAATGAATATTCGGCCCGATATTCAATAATGGATAGAGAATTCTATATTCCCGAACCTCGCGTATTGGCAATGCAAAGTAAGGTTAATCATCAAGGTCGTGGAGAAGTTCTTTCTGCTGACCAATCAGAGGCAGTTCTATCGCTTTTACGTAATGATGCGCAAAAATGCTATGATGATTATGAAAAAATGCTTCGTACTCCTGAAGAAAATGGTTTTGGGCTGGCTCGTGAGCTTGCCAGAATGAACTTGACCTTGAACAGTTATAGTCAATGGTACTGGAAGGTTAACTTACATAATTTATTTCATTTCTTGCAGCTAAGAATTGACTCGCATGCACAATATGAAATCCGTGTTTATGCCGAAGTAATGCTGAAAACGGTTCGGGCATGGGTTCCTCTGGCTTGTGAGGCATTTGAAGATTATCGCAAAGGGGCTGTAACATTTTCCTCGACCATGATGAATGTTATTGGCAAGTTGTTAAATGGACAATCTGTTGATCAAGCTGACAGTGGATTAAGCAAACGTGAATGGACAGAAATGATGCAGATTCTGGATCATTACAAATCCTAGAGTTAATGTGTATATAAAATCTCTTGGAAAGATTGAAAATGGAAAAACTTTTATATGTTGCTGGTATTATCATTTTATTTATCGGCATTGTTGCAGCGATGTGGTTTCTTCCTTTTGGACGTAATCTGGATGCGGATAATCAGTATCTACATGAGACTTTTTATACAAAGAAAAAATGAACTATGCTAAATATTTGATTATAAATATGAAAGTAGTTGAAAATTTCATTATGGATTATAAAGATAAAAAGAATCTTCATGTCGATGAATATGAGTATGAATTACCTGGAAAATCCGTTCATTCATCATCTGAATCAATGGGAGAAAGTTTTTTTACCCAACCTTCAAATCTTGATTCTGACATTAAACCTCTAGATCCAAATCAAAAAATCGAATTTGCCACTTTATGCCCTTGGTATATTGCCTGTACTTTCGTTTTGGTTTTGGGGTTGATTTTTGAATTTGGAATTTTAGGAAAAAACGGAAAGCAGGGACCTTTATGTCGGTATATGCCAAAAAATAAGGTTTGTTATGTTTTGGCAGGTCCTGGATCTTCTTTAGAGAGATAGATTCGGGGTGACAGGGTTTTTAGGAATTTTTGCTATTTGCAAGTCCTGTTTTACAAATGGCGGGATAAATTAAATCTGCAATAGCATGGTAGGCTTGACTTTCTGGGCTATCAGGTTGTTGAACGGTTATGGGAATTCCCTCATCTGATGCCGTACGGATCGCAGGTAAAATAGGTATTTCCCCCAAAAAAGGGATATTCAAAGCTTTAGCTTCTTTTTTAACACCATCCTGTCCAAATATATAGGTTTTTTCCTGACAACGAGGGCAAAGAAAATAAGACATATTTTCAATGATACCCAATAGAGGGGTTCGCGTTTTCTGAAAAAGAGAAATACCTCTTTTGGCATCCAATAAAGCAATATCCTGAGGTGTGGAAACCATTATCGCACCATCTAATTTAATGGATTGGCCAAGGGTAATTTGAACATCACCCGTCCCAGGAGGCATATCAATCAACATGATATCCAACTCTCCCCATTTTACGTCTGACAACAGTTGTTTGACCGCCCCCATTACCATGGGTCCCCGCCATATAACCGCCTGATTCGTGGGAACCAGCATGCCAATGGAAATTGCTGAAATACCCCATGCCGTCATTGGGATCAGTTTGTGGTCTCTTACTTCTACCTTGCCTTTTAGATCAAGCATATGTGGAATGGAAGGGCCATAGATATCAGCGTCCATGATGCCAACCTTTAATCCTTTTTGAGACAAGGCAATCGCAAGATTGACAGTTGTTGAGGATTTTCCAACACCTCCTTTTCCCGAAGCGATTGCAATGACACATTTAACCGAATTGAGAGTTTCAATGGGTTTGGCATTTTTTATATTATTTGCTTTTATTGAAGTTGTATCTGATTTGGTATGACCGGTTTGTTTGGGTGGGAATACCAAGCGTTTTGATATGGTTGGATCATGTAAGCCGGAAGAAATGGCATTCATAAAAACACGGGCTTGTTCCACATCTTTAAGCTGACTTAAATGGTGTTCGATTTTTGCCCGTAATGGTTCCACTTGAGCGGGATCGACATTGGGGACTTTTAACGTTATATGTATTTTTTGGTTTTCAATATGAAGCGTTTCAATCAAATCAGTGTCTAGCAGCCGAATATGGGGAGACCATGGGAGCGTAAAATCTTTCAAAGCCTCTTTGACTTTTTGCCGGTTAATTGAAATAGGGTTATTCATGTAAAACCTTGAAGAAACAATCATTAAAAAATGTAATTATCTAGTTTATTTTAAAAAGTATATAACAGATTTGTAAAGTTGTAATGAAGCTCTGAAACTAATTTTCTTCATTTTATTTAGAAAGAAAATGTAGAATAAATTGGAAAGAATCGTTAAGGAATAAAGTTCTGATCAAACAGCAAAAAAAATCAAAAAGGGATCATCGTATCGATGCTTTGCGTGGATTGGCGCTGATCATGATGTATATTGACCATATTCCTGAAAATCTTCTAAATCGTTTTACCATGCGGAATGTAGGGTTTGCCGATGCAGCAGAAATTTTCGTATTATTAGCTGGATATGCTTCCTGGCTTGCATATGGAAGAAGGATTCCGCTTGATGGGTTTTGGAAAATTTGTAAAAGGATTTTTGCACGTTGCTGGAAAATTTATCTTTTTCAGATAGGCTTGGTATTAATTACATTATTCAGCATCTATCAGTGGCGTCGGATATGGATACTGCCAGTTGATTTTTTAGAGCCTGAATTGGCGCATGGTCACAGTATCTTAAGAGTATTCTGGCGGTTGTTACTTCTGGATGCATTGCCAAGTAATCTGAATATTTTGCCACTCTATATCATTTTACTCGCCTTTTTTCCCATACTTTATTTAATCATGAAATATCGTTGGTGGTTGGCGTTGGGAATAAGTTTTTTGCTATGGGGTTGGGTTAATCTTGATCCATGGTTCAATTTTCCTAACTGGCTTGATCCTGATGGTTGGTTTTTTAATCCTTTAGCATGGCAGTTTTTATTCACGCTTGGGATTTATGGTTCTATTCTTGCAGGTAAGCATGAAGGTGATTTTCCATATTTTGTATGGTTACAGGGACTTGCTATCGCTTATTTAATCTTTTCTTTCCTAGAAGCGTTTCCATGGGGATATTGGGGATTACCCGATTTGAGATTGATAGAACTGCATACTCCTGCAAAGGCTTATCTTTCACCATTGCGATTGATGGACGTTATCGCAATATTTTACCTTGTTCAATCTTCAAAATGGACCAAACAATTTTCCGAAAATAAAGTTGGACAGCTTTTGGCCTTATATGGTCGACACTCGCTGGAGGTTTTTTCCTTGAGTACGGTTTTTGATCTATGGGGGCGTTTGATGTTCGTTAGCTGGGGACAATCAGTATTTTTGCAGTTAGGTATAAATTGTATCGCAATATATATTCTTTATCTCCTGTCTTTATATCTTGATAAAAAAAGACAACGATTAAGAAATATCAATCTAAGATCCCAATAATATTATTAAAGTTCAATAATTTCAAAAATCAGGATTTATTCAGAAATAAGCTTATCATGAATTCATGTCTAAGATGTTAGAATTTTAAAACAGTGTAACCATAAAATCATGATTTTAGATAGATTTATATTTATTTTAATGAATTTTATGGTTAAATTAATTCAGTTATTTGATCTCTGCATGATTTTTAGAAAAGAGATAAGTTTGCGCATGAAGTAACCTGTAATAATGCTGTTATTATTTTTAATGAACAAAGAATAAGTATGTCAAAAAATCTTTTTCAAGGGGATTTGACACGTTGTTTGATCCTTACCATGGGGATATTCGGTTTGGTTTCAACTCATCGGTTGCAAGCTCAACCTGCTGTTAATTTACCTTTTATAGGTCGTTTAACTTGGCCAGATAAATTTAGTTCTCGATGTTCTTCTGGTAGTTTTGCAAATGTTGCCGAAAAATTATTGCCGACGGTGGTTAATATCTCAACCAGTCGAGTTCTTAAACCGGGGCAGCATGATGATGAAGATGATGACAATACGGAGGATACCGCTTCTGATCCAGATTCCCCTTTCGAAAAATTCTTTCAAAACTATATGAATGGCAAGAGTGGTCCTGATGACGGTATGGATCATCTTCAGGCTTTGGGTTCTGGTTTCATTATTGATTCATCAGGCCTTATCGTTACAAATTATCATGTTATTAAAGATGCCGACCAGATTTTGATAACTTTACAGGATAATCGGACGGTTAAAGCGGTATTGAAGGGATATGACGAAAGAACAGATATTGCCTTACTTAAGATTAATGTGAAGGAACCATTAACCATTGCGCATTTTGGCAATAGTGATTATTCAAGGATAGGTGACTGGGTTTTGGCGATTGGTAACCCATATGGTTTATCTGGAACCGTGACATTCGGTATTATTTCGTCAAGGGGAAGGGATATAGAGCAGGGGCCATATGACGATTTTATTCAGACAGATGCCCCAATCAACAAGGGAAATTCCGGAGGTCCCTTATTTAACATTAAAGGAGAGGTCATAGGCATTAATACAGCTATTTTTTCACCTTCTGGAGGGTCAATAGGCATTGCTTTCGCCATACCTGCCAATGAGGCAAGGGATATTATCAATCAGCTTCGTGTAAACGGCAAGGTGACTCGTGGATGGATTGGTGTTCGTATTCAGGAAATTAATGAAAGTATAGCGAGTAGCCTGAATGTAAAACCGTTTCAGGGAGCCTTGGTTGTAAAAATTGAGAAGGGTAGCCCTGCTGATAAAGCTGGATTAAAATCTGGCGATATCATAGAAAAAATAAATAGCCAGGTTGTTACAGCCCACACAATGCCAAGGATGGTTGCTGCCGCTCCCATTCATTCACAAATTAATTTAACAGTTATAAGACGGGGAAAGGTTGTTGATTTACCCATAGAGATACAAAATCTTGAAGAAAATGAGGAAAGTAAGGAGAGTGATATTCAGGATGAAAAGGCAAGGGTATTAGTAATTAAAGATCTGAATATTACGGTCAGTACGATAACGAATTTACTAAGGCAGAAATATAATCTGGCAGAAAAACAGCAGGGCGTTGTAGTGACCACCGTACATCATAAAGAGAAAAATTTGATGCAGCGTTTAAAGCCTGGAGATGTAATTGTGGGAACAAATACTAAAACTGTAAATGATGTTGATATGCTTCAACAGGCAATCACAAGTGTAAAAAAAGAAAACAGAAATCCCACTTCAATGCTTTTACTGGTTCAAAGCGGTTCCGTTATGCATTGGGTTGCAGTCCCGTTCGTTTCCGAAAGAAACAAAAGCGATCATAAACGATAATTCTGATTATGAATTCCAGGATTTACGGTTAATCGAGCAAGGTATAAATGAGGTTTGGAATTAAAAGGCTGAATTTATATCCCGCTGTTATTCAAAGTGTTCGGTTATTATTATCTGTAGCAACAGCAAGTCTACTTGCACATCTATGTAAATTGAACGAACCTTATTGGGCTTTAATTACAGCTGTTATCGTGACGCAAAGTCGTATCGCTCAAACTCTTCAGACCAGTCGTGATCAAATTATTGGTTCTCTGATTGGTGGAATTGCAGGGATCATAGCCATTGCCTTGCAGATTTATTGTGGCTGGTCACCGATTATAGTATTTACAATCGTAATGATTCCGATGGTTATGTTCGTTTCATGGCGTCCCACTATGAGGCTTGGAGTTGTGACACTTGCAGTCGTTTTTCTATTCCCTTCACCCGGAGGGATTTTTGAAAGACCTTTTGATCGTATCTTTTCTATTGTTGTAGGTGTATTGGCCTCTTTATTGGTTAGTTATTGTATATTGAGACCTCAGGCTAGATATCATGCCTTTTTACATGCCAAGGAAGCTTTTAGTAAATTATATAAATTATTGCACGCTGTATTGATTGAAGGAATTTCATGGGATGCTGTTGAAGTCAAAAATGATGAAATCATTACAGAACTTCGCGAATTGGCCAGTGATATAGATGAAGCACGTAAAGAACGGCCTACCTGTGTTTTGGAAGAAACGGATCCTGTGCTTGTGCAATTATTTCCAATTTTGCGACGTTTGCAAAGTGATAGTATTTTCGTGGCAAGAGCAATGGAGGCTTATGGTCAAAAATTACATCCCAATACCGAAAAAGCCTTGGAACATGCTTTAAAAGAAATATTTTATTTTTTTAAGATTCAGTCTGTAAGACAGGCCAACGGCAAACATAAAAAATTGCCGAATGCCTGTGATATTCATGTTGATTTTGATTCCTTGTTAAATCCACTGCTGGAAGAGGCTAAAAAATCTTGCCCTTCCATCATTCAATTTACATTAAAGGCGCTTTGTAATGATTTTTGCAGAGGTCATGATATCTTTTCCTCATGAAATGCTTTTAACGATATTATTTTTGTTTCTTATAGTTTGAGATTTCATCATCGCTTAATGTTCTTGCTTCATTGGCAAGCATTATTGGTATGCCATCCCTAATTGGATAAGCCAGACCTGCATTGCAACTGATCAGTTCATCAGCTTCACGATCATAAATAAGAGGGCCTTTTGTCACAGGACAGACAAGGATTGAAAGCAGTTTTGGATCAATGGGAGGGGTATTTTGAGACATTTGTTTATCCTTTAATGAATTAGATAAATTCTATTGGCAATCGGGCTTAAGAAAATAATAAGGTTGATAATTGACGACGTCCCTGCAACGTGGCTGGATCGTCAAATCCCCAAGATTCAAAAAAACGTAACAATTGTTTTTTTGCCGCTTCATCATTCCAGCTTTTGTCTCTTTTCATAATTTCAAGCAATTCATGTGCGGCTTCATTTCTTTTTCCGGCACCATTTAAAGCGGTAGCCAGTTCATAGCGTGCCTGAAAATTATCTGGATCCGATTTGATTTTATCCATTAATGTCTGTGTTTCCCCAGTGTTTTTATCACCTTCCAAAGCAAGATCAATGGCAGATTTCGCACCTATAATTTCGGCATGATCCTGTATGGATTCCGGAACTTGCTCAAGACTTTCCTGTGCCGCTTCTGGTCCTGCACTGGCAAGAATAGATCGTATCAACCCGCCCCATGCTTCCGGTTTTTCGGGTTCCAGTTCAAGGGCTTGGGAAAAAACACTCATTGCCTCATCGAATTTTTTGTCATGCAACAATGTTTGTCCCTGTTCAATTAAATCCGCGCTGGGCATTGCACTACCAGCGGTTTTTAATAATTGACTGACAAATTGTTGAATTGTACTTTCAGCTTGCACCCCTTGAAATAAATCAACTATTTGCCCCTGCCAAAAAGCAGCAACCAGAGGGATAGACTGAATGGGAAGGCCGATCTGCATCAACTGTTGGACAAGGGCTTGATTCGCGTCTATATCGATTTTTACAAGTTTCACGCGTCCTTGGGTGGCATTTGCAATTTTTTCCAATAATGGTGTAAGTTGTTTGCAAGGGTTGCACCAATTCGCCCAAAAATCAACTAAAACAGGAATTTTTTGGCTGGCTTCAACGACTTCCTGAACAAAGTTATTTTGATTACCTTCAATAATACTCGTTTTGGAAGGAGAAGCCGATGAAATGGCTGTTCCATGTTCAGTCAAAAGTTGACCTTTTGCAGGTTGGGACGGGGAGTTAAAAAGCGCCATAAATCATATCCTGTTTCATTTAAATGAAAAATTTGATTCTCATATGTTTAACAATTTCTAGATATTAGAATTGATTTTTGTATATATTATAGTGGATGAGAGACAGGAAATAAAAATAATTTTTAATTTTTGTTTTTTCCGCTTGCATCTTTGATAGAAATATCATAAAAGGCTTTTACGCTCTTCAGAGCGGGCGTAGCTCAGGGGTAGAGCACAACCTTGCCAAGGTTGGGGTCGTGGGTTCGAATCCCATCGCCCGCTCCAATTAATAATTCATTAAGTTAAATCTTACTTAATATAGATTAATTATTTAATCAAATAATCATTATATTTTCTGTAGTGTACAAAAGAAAATATATGAAATTAGTTCATATGTTGTGATTAAATATATAAATGATCGAGAATAAGATATTATCGTCATAGCTTGATGTTTATTTTGAATATTCCAACTAAATATAGTTCGTAATAAATTCAAAAGGTTATATGATTTTTTATTTCAAAAATAATTCATATAAACTGAAAATTTCCATTATTGATTTTTCTTGGAATTTATTATTTGAATTTTTATCAGATAATTTGTCATTTCAACAAATATATATCGTTATTTTTAAATCATATTTTTAAGTTAATATAATAAAGTTATCGTAATTAGTGTTTTAAAGCTGTTATGTTCTTTACATGACAAAAAATTGATAATTTTAAAAAAACCAAATTTTATAATTTTTAAATATGGTTAAAGAGATTAAATTTAATCAGAAAAAATTGTCTTTATATTGTGCAATAGGTTCGCAGCTATTATATATCAATCATTATTTTTTTAATGGACTAGATAAAGATTGAAGAGTAATTGTGAAAAAAAAGTTATTGGTTTTACTTTTTATTTTATTAGGGTTTGGAATTTGTGTTCAAGCGCAAATTCCATGTCAAAATAAGTTTTTATATGGAAAACCGCCAGTTATTGAATGGCCGATAAAAACAGTCTGCTTCAAAGATTATGCCGTTTCTTTTTCAGATATAACTTTGGGAAATATTTATTCAGCTGAATTTTTGACAAAAAGTCAGGTAATGGCCAGTAAGAAAATGAAAAGATATGGTAAATTTGATAAACGTGATCCTGTTGTCAGGGATTACAGAGGATCAGGTTTTGATCGTGGTCATATGACGCCTAGTGGGGATATGCCTGATTATCAATCTCAGGTACAGACTTTTATCTCCAGTAATATTGTACCTCAGACAAAGCAGCTGAATAGTGGAAAATGGAACTGGATTGAACATCATGTAAGGAAAATGGCAATATCTTACGATCAGTTATATGTTATAACAGGTTCTTATTTTCAGGAACCGGTCAAAAGAATCGGTTATGACGGAGTATGGGTTCCGTATGCAGTCTGGAAAGCGGTTTATATTCCGTCCTTAAAAAAGGGTGGGGTTTATTTTTGTAAAAATTCACATAGGCCTGTATGTTATCGCATGAGTATAGCTTTTTTCATTTACAAAACCGGGATTGATCCTTTTCCAGCGTTATCCAATGATATCAAGGAAAATAAATTTCCCTTGCCTAAACCTGTTCGTCCAAGGGTTAAGTAATATTTTTATATTTTGAAGACAAGAATTGAATTTAATATGGAATACTGTTTCTGATCTTTTTGAATAGTTAATGAGAATTTTATTGTATTATGCTTTTTATCAGCATATTTTTCATACACTTATGTGTATTGGTAGTAGCGGGCCCTGATTTTCTATTAAATTCAAGAACAAGGTTAACAGGCAATAAAAAAACTGTCATTCAAGTTGTAACGGGTACAACATTGGGGACAATTATCTGGGCTTTGTTCTCGTTGTTGGGATTACACCTTATTTTTCAAGTATTTTTTCAATTATTCATTTTGGGTCAAATCCTTCCACTGTTTTTTTTATTTTTATTATGATAACGCTTGAAACCCTGATCTGGTTTCTTTTTGTAGGATTGGCTTTTTCACATTCCGGGATACAGGCCTTTTATCAAATCTATAAGTCCAGGATAGATAGATTATCAGCATCTGTTTTTATAATGTTTGCATGCTCAATTATATTTAAATTATTTGTAAAATAAACTATCCTTATTATGTATAATTAAGTTGGTATTAAACTATTTAGTATATTCCATGGTTGTGAATATTTGAAAATAGGAACACATAATCAGAGGATTTGTGATGTTAACGATTATTCAATCTCCGTCAAAATATATCCAAGGTGCTGGTGCACTTGAAAAAGTTGGTAAATATGCCTTGATGCTGGCCAATAGTTATTTGGTTGTCGCTGATAGTTTTGTAATGAATTTGACACAAGCCGCATTGGAAAAAAGTTTCCAGATTTCCTCGGTGCAGGCATATTTTGAAATTTTTAGGGGAGAGTGTTGTAAAAAAGAGATTAATCGTTTAGGGGAAATTCTAAAGAGACACGGTTGCAAAGGGGTTGTCGGTGTTGGTGGCGGGAAAGCCCTTGATACAGCGAAAGCCATTGCGTTTTATAATAAGGTTCCGGTTATAATTGTGCCGACAGCTGCATCGAATGATGCGCCAACCAGCGCTTTATCTGTAATTTATACCGAAGATGGCGCTTTTGAGGAATATTTGATGTATCCTTCCAATCCTGATATGGTAATTATGGATAGCACAATTGTTGCCAATGCACCTCTTCGTTTATTGATTTCAGGAATGGGAGATGCATTATCTACCTATTTTGAAGCCAGAGCCTGTTATGAGGCAAGAGCTGTCTCCATGGCAGGGGGGCAATCAACATTGGCAGCCTTGAATTTGGCCAGGTTATGTTATGAAACCTTGTTGGAGGAAGGATTGAAAGCGAAAGCGGCTGTCGAGGCTGGAGTTGCTATAAAAGCTGTCGACAACATTATCGAGGCGAATACGTATTTAAGTGGTATCGGATTTGAAAGTTCTGGCCTGGCAGGTGCACATGCAATCCATAATGGATTAACCGTTCTTGAAGAATGTCACACCATGTTACACGGTGAAAAAGTTGCATTCGGCACTTTAGCCCAGCTTGTACTTGAAAATGCGAAACAGGAAGAATTGGAAACCGTTCTTGATTTTTGTGTACAAATAGGTTTACCGGTTACGCTTGACCAAATTGGTATACAGGATAATGATGATCTTAAGGGAAAAATAATGAAAGTGGCAAAGGCAAGTTGTGCAAAAGATGACACCATACACAACATGCCTTTCGAAGTTACTGAAGATCAGGTTTATGCTGCTATTATGGCTGCTGATAGAATTGGTCATAAATGGTTAAAAAACTATAATATTGTTTTGTAGCTGCATACAATCATACGCAATTTCGTGAGATTGTGTATGATATTTTGTTAATTATTCTGTATTAGATTGAAAATCAATTTTTCTTAAATTAGAAAGCGTCCTGAAATTACATTCCTTCACATGATAAATCATACATGCTTCAGTTTCATGTGGATTTTTTAGGGATTGTCCATCCTGGTCAAAGGATATCCTGCATTTCTTATAGCTGATAATTAATTTATTTTTCTTGAGTGCAAAAGGATCAACAAAACCTGTCATCTCAATTTTGCAGCTTGGAGTGTTATAATGAATCATGCCATAAGCGGGATAGTATGGCATATAACCTACAGCCGCATAATTATCCTGAGTTCTGTTTTCATAGAGGATCAGATTAACGGGATCCTTTTCGACAGTTTGTTCTGTAATGGATTGTGAGGAATGAGATGGATTCATTGCCATTGTGGGTAAAGATAAAATAATGCAGATAAATGTGTATGCATATTTTATTTTTGATATCAAGGATAAGGATTTCATTTGGGTTGACCTTTTTCTTCGGATTTGCTTGAAGAAATATTCTCTTTAATCGTTATCGGATAAATACGGTTTACTATTGGCAATGTTTCAAAAGAGCAAAAATCCCCATGCCATGTACTACAAGGAATTGTCTCACTAAGTATTTTCAATTGATGGTTTTTTGTAATTTGCATAGATATTTTGCAATAGGGATCTTCTTTTGCAGTGAATTCTAGTTTTGATGGATCATGATGGTTGAGTATCGTATTTCCATGGGTATTGGCCTGACAGGTAGGAGAATTGTAGGCTATTAAAGTTGCTCCAGGATGGATGGGATCTAAGGCTATAACATAATTTTTGCTTATGCCGACATGGCTTTCGAAAATTTCTATTTGTGGTAAAATTCTAGACGATTTATTTAATGGACTGATTTTAACACTGGATTTTGTGTTTGATGATCTTGCATATGTCAAATTCGATAGAAGAGTCAAAGAGATTATTAGAGACAGGATTGTATACGATAAATATTTTATCAATCTAAAACTCCACATTAGGGTTTTAATAAAAATTATTCTAAATGAAGGTTTAGGATAAACGTAATCTTGTTCTGATTTCAAGCTTGTAAAAAATTAAAGCTTAAGAATCAAATTGTGAAAATTAGGATGCCATATTTTGTATTAATAATAATGGCATTTATTTTAAATCAGTTCATTTCATAAAAAAGTTGTTGAATAGTATCTAATTCATTAATCTTGTTTGCCAAGATAAGTTGTAACAAAATTCTGGCTTTTTGCGGGTTTAAATCAGCTGCGGCTATAAATTTGTTGGCATCATCATTAACTTCAACATTACGATTGACAAATCCGCTTCCCGTTCTGCTGGATCGAACAACAATAACACCCTTGCTGGCGACCTCTTTCAATGCTTGTATTGCCTGGGTTGATGTATTTCCATCACCAACGCCAGCAAGGATTATGCCTTTTGCACCTCTTTTGACCGCATCATGAATAAGATCTCCATCCATCTGGATATGAGAATAAATAATTTCAACACGCGGAAAAGGGGCTTTCTCGGGTATGGCGTAAATATGTTTCCTTGCATTACTGGACGTACGGTAAAAATATACATGATCATTATTGATAATGCCGATTGGCCCTGTATTGGGGGATTGAAAAGTTTGGAGGCTGGTTGTATGGCTTTTTTGAACAGAATGTGCATCATAAATCATGTCATTCATTACAATCATGACAGGTTGGTGATAAGCCTCGGGGCGTGTAGCCAATTTAACAGCATTGACAAGATTGGATGCACCATCTGAACTGATAAAATTGGTCGGGCGCATTGCACCCGTCAAAATAATTGGTTTTTTCGAATTTATAAGTTTATCAAGAAAAAACGCGGTTTCTTCCATGGTATCAGTGCCATGGGTAATGACAATTCCTGATATTGAAGGATTATTTTCAGCAGCCTGAACTTTTTTGGCCAATTTTAACAAAATTGTATCAGACATATCCTGAGAACCGATTTGCGCCACGGGATCAACATGAATTTTTGCCATGTTTTGCAAAGCAGGTATGGAAGCGACAAGATCTTCTCCTTTGGTGTTACCTGCTTTATATTCGAGCTCGTCTGTTGTCGCTGATCCTGCGATGGTTCCTCCGGTAGTTAGTACAAGAACCTGTTTTTTTTCAGGCCTGATAACACGATCTATATCATTCATCGGTTTATCTTTCTCAGTTTTTGCATAAGAAGGGGAAAGTAAAATCAGACTTAATCCCATGGGGATAATTAAAAACTGAAAGAGGGATCTAGGTAAAATATTCATTATATCAGAATTAATTTTATATAATTTAATTATATTGATTGATCCAGGTTACTACCCTACCCATATTCAATATACTATTTTTCTATTAATTAAAAATATTATTGTTAATATTCTCTAATAAAGAGACAAGGTACAGGTTAAAATGGTTTTGAGTGTGTTCAAAAAAGGCTGTAAACGGTTCATGATGCCTTATTTTTCACAGTGGAAGATGACAATTTTACCTGTTTTGCAAAAAGGATATAAAACAGATTTTATACAGGTAACTGAAAATTGTGACATGACCTGTTTAATTGATCTATCTTACGCCCTGCATCCACAATCATTCATTAATACGATAGAATTTGAATGTGGAGATCCTACGATAATTCTGAATGAATTCTTGATTTCAAAACGTAAATTTTCAGTCAATATTTCCGGAGGAAAAATAAATACGAAATCGACGATTGCATTTAAAATCATTACTGATACAGGATTAGAGCAAATTTTTACGGTTTTACTGGATGTTATTGGTCAAAATAAAACAGTTTATAATCAAAGGCATGGTTTAAGAAAACCTGAATTATGGGTTATTAACAGCGATCCAGATCAACATTATAAACAGGAATTTGGATTGTCCTGGATTGAAGGTGATTTATTATTAAATCTTAAAACATACAATCTCTGGCAATATGACCCTAAAATTAATTCAAAATGGTTCAAGATTTTTACAATGCAGGGGGTCGTTAAGCCGATTCCAATTGAATATAACCTTTTTGACAAATCTTATTTATCGCAAATTGAAAAATCATCAAGACCTGATATAAAAAGGAATTCATTGTGTAATGAGAATATTGATGTCAAGTCTATTCATACAGATGCATTTATATCTGGGAATCCTATAGGAAAAGGGATTTCTGTCGTTACAGAAGGAATGATTGCCGGACAAAGTCTTTATATTGGAACAGCAAGAATAAAACCTAAAAATATTTATCTTGGTTGTAACGGGGTTGTTTCGACTAAACATCTTTCAGCAGATTTTTTGCAACTCGCATTCTTTTCCATTAAAGAACTACCAAATTATGTTCCAATAGGCACATTAATATTATGCCATGATTATCCAGGTTATTCTTCACCAGTTTTACTTTGCTCCATCAAGGATAAACCGAAAAATTCTGGGGAATGGAATATTGTTAATGATAAAGTCTTGGTAAAAAATAACATATCGGGAAAACCGGATTTAACTGTAGTTTCTTCCAATTTATCATTATTGGATGATGATAAAATTGTAGAGATAAGACCCTCGGTCACAAACAATTCAAATCGGATTGTCAAGCCTGTTCCATCAGAAAAATCTTTTTCTGCAAATAATCACCATTATATAAGGTTGTCATCCAAAGATTCAATCATACCATATTCAAAGAAAATAGAAAATTCATGGACTAAACTTAAACTGGATAAAATATCCCCTGTTCAAAATATTTCAGATGAATGGCAAAATAAAAATGAATTATGGCGGATTCCCGCAACGGGCTTGTTACAAATAAATGGCTCATTCATATTCAAGGAAGAAAATATGGATTTGTCAGGACCAATCTCTTTTCATGGCGGTGATCAATTGGTTTTAAAAATTGTTAAAACCGATAAAACAATTCGGTTTCAACCTGTTAATCAAATTGAATTTCCCCTGATTCCTTATATCAATGATGTGATGAATACAATTTGTGCCAGTCCAAAGCTAACTTTTTCTAATGCGATTCCTGTAACAAAAGGAGATCAAATAAGTTTTGAAACGGTTTATTTGCATCAGCCTGATACCTTGAAAAACAATCTGGACCTGAAAATTAGTAAAGCTGTTTTCGAGATATACATTTTATAAGTAATTTTATCAGGTTCAAAGTGAAATTAATTGAATAACCATATGATTCTATAGCCTGAAACATATATTCATCAATAAATCCAAATTTGTTTGTATAATATATGACAGTATGACCAAGGAATATGAATCTTATAAATCAATGGGAAGTTATTTAAATAAATATTCAGTTTTGCTGAGGTAGATGAACCAAAAAAGTTTGTTTCAATCTTATCTTTGTTGTCTCTATGAAGTTATGCCGCAAATTTATTTATTTCTAGCTTGATGCATTGAAGAAGATGTCCAAATCCGATAAGCAAGAGTTATATCGTTTGGCACATAAACAACGAGGGGTAGTTTGCTATTGTAGTTTATAAAGGTTAAATTGGTCGTAATTGAAACCTGCTTCTCTTGTTCAATGTTCTGTGGACAGGCCATAAGGGTAGAAGCCGGTTTGCTGATTTTGTCTAATCTGTAAAAATCATATCCCCATCCTTGAATTGTTTGTGTTGTCATATGACCGTGGATTATGACCGTGTTACAGTCTGATTTAATTTTTTTCTGGGGAATCAATTCAACACGTGCATTGTATTCATTGGAAAGGGGTGGTAGTTGAATTACGATTCTTTGATATCCTTTTTCTGCTTTAGGCCATATGGATAGTTGATTTTTACCAAGATTAGCAGAAGCATGATATAGTGGTATTAAATAACACATGGATAAAAGAAGAAGAAATTGTTTTCGAATTAACATTTTTATTTCCTAAATGATAATTTTAGTTTTTAATTATAAGTTATGATAGTAAAATGATTCAATAAGACCTTGTAATTTTATTTTCAAATATAATTTTTAATTAAAGTAAAAGGGATTTAAATATATTAATTTAAATTTTGATAATTTGCAGGGTGATCATTTGAGGGGTGTTGTTTAATTGCTATGAAACTTTATATCTATGAACATTGTCCTTTTTGTGTCATGACAAAAATGATTTTTGTTTTGAAAAATTATCCCGTAGAAATATCATATTTACTATATGATGACATTCATGGTCCCATGCAAATGGTAGGGCGTAAACAGTTGCCTATATTGGAATATCAGCAAAATCGCTTTATGCCGGAAAGTCGTGATATTATTAACTATATTGATACAACCATAGATAAGCCAAAGATTACGTTGCCTGATAATGAAGAAATTATGGAATGGATCAGTCATGTTCAACGTTTTATTTATCGCTTGACCTATCCTCGTTGGGTAAATGCACCGTTTCCTGAATTTTCCACAGAAGAGGCAAAGAAATATTACCGTAAAAAAAAGGACCCCTCTGGCGGGGGATTTGTTTCTGATCTGGCTGATCCGAGCTTGATCCAGAGAACTCAAAAGGCGATTGACTGTCTGGAACCCTTAATGAAAAATTATCCTTTGTTGGATTTGAAACGGCAGCTATCTTGGAACGACTTTTCACTTTACAGTATGCTTCACTCGCTATCGATTATCAAGGGGATTACCTATGGCGTCAATGTTGATCGATGGCGTAAGAAAGTTTCTGAAACATGTTCCATTCCTTTGAATGATGCTTTTGCAAACTGAATGTGTTTTATGTAACTCTGTGATGAATGACTTGACCGATTATTATTAAAACGGGACTACCTATTTTTTTTTGCATAACCAAATCAGGTAAGGTTTTTAAATTTCCGATAATTACCTGCTGATCGTGAAAGGTTCCTTTTTCAATCGCAGCAGCAGGCCATGTTTGTTCCAATCCTTTATCAATAAGTGTTTTACATAAAAGAGGTAAAGAAGAAAGTCCCATATAAATGACCAAGGTTTGGTCTTTAAATATCATGTTCTCCCACGGTAGGTTAAGTTGATCTGTTTTCTTGGTATGACCGGTTAAAAATAAGCAGGCCTGTGCACATTCACGATGTGTTAGGGGAATTCCGGCATATGCCGCACAACCATTAGAAGCGGAGATGCCGGGTATAATTTTAAATGGAATTCCAGCATGCATTAATGCCTCGGCCTCTTCCCCACCGCGGCCAAATATAAAAGGATCACCACCTTTCAATCGTAAAACACGTTTGCCTTGTCGTGCATATTTGATTAGTGAATCATTTATTTCTTCTTGTTTTAAAGTATGGTGATTTTTTTGTTTTCCTACAAAAAATAATAATGCATCACGACGTATGTAATCTAGGATTTTGGGTGATAATAAATTATCATATAAAATGACATCAGCATTTTGCAGGTGATGAAGTGCTTTTATGGTTAGTAAATCCGGATCACCCGGTCCTGCCCCAACCAGCCATACCTCACCTTTCTTCAAAAAAGGTTCTTTTGCAATATTCTTGAGAAAATCAAATGCTTGTTTTTCTTTTTGTTGGCTAATAAGGGAAGTGCCATAGCCATCAATGAATCTTTCCCATAACCGTTGTCGTTCTTGATGGGTTGATAATATTTCCTTGGCCCAATTCCTGTGTTTTCCGATGAATGAAGCTAATGGACCGATGACTTGTCCGAGTAGAGGTTCAATTTTTTGACGTATTCGCCGTCCCAATACAGGAGCGGAACCTCCTGTGGAGATGGCGATTTGTACAGGATCACGATCAATAATCGAAGGGGTGATAAAGGTAGATAATTCCGCATTATCAACGGTGCAGACAGGAATATTTAATTTTTTTGCCCATAGGGAAATAAGAGTATTATATTCATGATCGTCAGTCGTGATAAAAATTAAGGTAGCGTCTTTCGCATTTTGAATAAAATCATTTTCGTTTAGTAAAGGGGAACAAAATTTAATCAGTTTTTCTTTTTCATAGGTTTGCAATTCTTTATTAAAGGTTTGCGCATAAACTTCAATTTGTACATTTTTCCTTAATAAAAGCCTGATTTTACGTGCCGCAATTTTACCCCCGCCAATTATCACTATTCGCGTTCCATCTATACGCAAAGTTATTGGAAAATAAGAGGGAACTTCCGAATTTATCAAATTGTCATTCATGGATAGTAGAGAGTAAATAGAGTTTCAACTGAAGAAATTTATCTGACAAAAAGCCTCATATTTATTTAAACAAATAATTTGTAAAAATAAAGAGAAAACAGAAAAAACACGTAAGAAAATAGTTCTTAATTATTCGGGGTGTATCTTTGCGATGACGGATATGATTTTTTATTCATAAATGTGAAAGATATAAATCTCATATCTTGTGAAGCATATTTTTCTTTTGTAAAAAAAGATTGATGATGATAAATATGAAAACATTATAAATTAAGGTTTGGATGACTATATGAAGACCTATGATAAAGGGGTCAGGCCATTGTAAACAATTAACCTATCCGTAAACAATTCTATCCAACTAAATTGTAGCGTTTCTGAAATAAAGTTAATTTTATGATCAATTTGATGATGCAAGAAACGGATTTTGTCTATAGTGAAAAAAGCCTTGAATATGATCCTACCTAATAATCCACGTTTCAACAAGATCGCTTTTATCTTAGTTTTATTGGGTAGCATAATCTACATTATCCTTCATTTGCGTGAAGATATAATAGGCGTTACCAATCCATCTTTTCTGGCATTTGTATTATTGGCTCTGGCTCTTGTTATTGCTTTGGGTTTTGAATTCATAAACGGTTTTCATGACACAGCCAATGCTGTTGCAACTGTAATTTACAGCAATTCCTTGCCGCCAATTGTAGCTGTTGTCTGGTCAGGTTTATGGAATTTCCTGGGTGTTTTGTGTTCAAGCGGCGCTGTTGCTTTTACAATAGTTTCTCTTTTACCTGTTGAATTAGTTCTCAAGGTTGGAAGTGAAGCTGGATTTTCAATGGTTTTTGCATTACTTCTGGCTGCAGTGATCTGGAATCTGGTAACCTGGTTTTTCGGGATTCCGAATTCTTCATCTCATACTTTAATTGGTTCGATTTTGGGCGTTGGTCTAATGAATCAGTTGCTTATGGGAAATAACAGGGCAAGTGGTGTTGACTGGGGACAGGCTTTGCAGGTTTTCAAGGCTCTTGTATTCAGTCCTTTGGCAGGATTTACGATTGCATTACTGGGAATGTTTCTGTTGAAGAATTTTTTGCCCATCACCTCTTTTTACAAAGTACCTGAAGCAGGAAAGACACCTCCTTGGCCGATCCGTTTATTATTGATTCTTACATGTACCGGTGTAAGCTTTAGTCATGGTTCAAATGATGGGCAAAAGGGTATGGGATTAATCATGCTTATTTTGATAGGAACCGTACCAACCGCATATGCGTTGAATAATGCGGTTTCATCAAAACAAGTCGAGAATTTCATGAATAAAGCGGTAGTTATTGATCAAGTTCTCATGAAATATAATAATAATCTGGATTTACCTACAATTGATCAAAGTCGTCAAATTCTGACAAAAACAATTCAGTCCAGTAAAATTTTTCCCGAAACTATTCCTGCTATTCGGATGATGTTGCAATCCATTCAGCATGATGTAAATAACAAGGAAACGTTTAAGCAAGTCCCTGTTGAATATCAGGCCAATTTAAGAAACGATTTGTATTTGGTTGAACAGAATCTGGTGCATTTTACCAAGGTATCTCCTCTGACATCTTCTCAAAAGGATTTATTTGAAAAATTCGAGAAAGAGATTGTCACGGCAATACAATTCATTCCTCCGTGGGTCAAGGCTGTAATTGCAATTGCCCTAGGTTTGGGAACAATGGTTGGATGGAAAAGAGTGGTTGTTACAGTAGGCAGAAAAATTGGTAAAAATGAAATGAGCTATGGTCAAGGTGCGGTTGCTGAAACTGTCGCAATGACAATGATACAAATGGGAAATCAGTTTCATATGCCTATTAGCACCACACATGTCGTGACTTCTGCGGTGGCAGGAACTGCACTGGCCAATGGTGATGGTATTCAATGGAGAACAATACGTAATATGGCAATGGCGTGGATTTTAACCTTGCCTGTTTCAATTATGTTATCTGCAGTTCTATTTTGGATATTTTTAAAATTTTTTTAGTTTGGAATTTATGTTCAATAAACGAATAAAATTTTTGTGTAAAATGTCTATCTACTACTTGAAATAAATAAAAAATCTGTAAATAATTTGGTAAAATTACATATCGTTTTTCTATATTTGTATATAGAAAAACGTAAAGATAAAAATCTATTTATTGTATGTTTTTATTTCATTCAATAACAAACTGTAAAGAACTAACAAATGAATCATTAAATAATCAAATTTGTTTTGTCATATTAGAAAAAAATCATAACATGCTTTGTTAAAGTTGAGCTGGCTATTCAGAAAACGGAAACGATTAAATATTTGAGTTATTTTTTTATGTATCAAACTAAATCACGCTTCTCCGGAATATAAAGATATTTTTCTTGGATTTGTTAGAATGGATTTATAGCAGTCTGACCATTTATTCTTGAAATTTTTGTTGTATAAAATGCTTTCCTGACAGGGAGCAACATACCAAAGATTATTATTAAGTTCCTCTTCTAGCTGTCCTGGTGACCAATTGGCATGACCAAGAGCTAGTAACGCTTTTGAAGGACCATGCCCTTCTGATAAATCACGTAAGATATCCAGGCTTGTACTCAATTTGATTTGTTTTGTTACATAGACTGATTCCTTACCTTTCCAGTCATTTGTGTGCAGAACCAGACCATGGGCATTTTCAATTGGACCACCCGCTGTAATAGAAAAATTATTTGATGTTGGCATCGTTTTAATTCCAAGCTGATTTAGCAATTCTTTTGGAGTTGGTTTGGCAATATGACGGTTAATGACAATGCCCATTGTACCTTCCTTCGGAGAATATGCACAAATAAAAACAACCGTCTGTGCAAATGCGGGTGAGGTTGTAAAAGGACTTGACATTAGAAAACAGCCTGCCAATCCTTTGGTAAGATCAAGGAAAGAATGTGTCATTTTTCAAAGAAACCAAATATAATAATTTATTTAAAATGAGATGATTCAAATTAAACTATACTATCAGATTTAATGAAATGTAAATGAACAGCTTTTAATGGTCCGTTTCAAAAAAATAATTTATAATTGCGGTAATGTAATTATTATAATTTACTTAGTTTTTTTTATAGTTAGGGGAACGAAAATCATGAGGGGAACGGTACTGGTCACAGGTGCATCGGCTGGATTTGGAATGGCAATAGCCGAAGTATTGGTGCAGGAGGGTTATCAGGTTGTTGCAGCGGCACGTAGGATGAATAAATTGGAATCCCTATCAAGCAAACATCCTGGAAAAATTTTTCCACTTGAAATGGATATGACCAAATCAGAATTGTTTTTGCGTCAATTAGGTAGTTTACCAGCCAAATTTCAGAATATTGATGTTTTGGTCAATAATGCAGGATTGGCACTTGGCGTGGAGCCAATTCCCAATATTGATTTAAAGGATTGGGATCGGATGGTTCAAACAAATATTATCGGATTAATTCATTTGACTCAGTTGGTTATTAGTGGAATGCTTGAAAGAAAGAGGGGACATATTATTTCCTTAGGCAGTATTGCAGGTACGTATCCATATCGTGGTGGGAATGTTTATGGTGCGACAAAGGCATTTGTTAAACAGTTTATGTTAAATCTTAAAACTGATCTGGTTGGCACTGCATTGAAGGTAACGAATATTGAACCGGGTCTTTGTGGTGGAACCGAATTTAGCGAGGTAAGACTAAAAGATTCTGCTAAAGGTAAAGAAGTTTACAAAGGTACAATTCCCTTAACAGCTATGGATATTGCTGAAACGGTACGTTGGATTTTAAGTCTTCCCTCTCATGTCAATGTTAATCGAATTGAACTTATGCCTGTTTGCCAAGCGCCGGGTGGGGTTGCAGTAGTAAAAACAGGAAATTGATATATCGTAATAATTTATCGTTAACATTAAAGGAGCTTTAAATGTCGGATCAATCAATACGTGAGTTGTTAAGAACAAAATATCGTGTAGAGGATGGAAAAAAATTTCTTATAACGGATTATAATGCGGATGATACTGCCGGATTATCCCTATCTCCCAAAGAAGCAAAAAAAGTGCTGAAGAAACGTATTAAACGGTTAAGCTATTTACAAGAGCTGTTATTTGCGAATGGGCATTCAGCTTTATTGGTCGCTTTGCAAGGTATGGATACTTCTGGTAAGGACGGTACGATTAAACATGTCACTTCTGGAATAAATCCGCAGGGCATTACGATAACTTCATTTAAGCAGCCTGGTCCTGTAGAATTGATGCATGATTATTTATGGCGTATTCATATGGCCGTTCCTTCCAGAGGCAAGATTACGATTTTTAATCGAAGTCATTATGAGGAAGTGCTTGTTACCAAGGTTCATCCCTCTATTTTGGCCAATCAAAAACTACCGTTGCGGGTACTTAACAATAAAAATTTCTGGTCTGACCGTTATGAAGATATTCGTAATTTCGAAAAATATATTTATCGACAAGGTATTGGAATAGTTAAATGTTTTTTAAATATATCCAAAGAGGAACAGCGCAAGCGTTTATTGGCACGTTTGGAAAATAAAGAAAAACAATGGAAATTTTCCCCCAATGATCCAAAAGAGCGTCAATTTTGGGAAGAATATCAAGGTGCATATCAAGAGGTCATTGTGCAGACAGCGGCACCAAACGCCCCCTGGTTTGTGATTCCTGCCAACAACAAATGGTTTGCACGTTTGGTTGTCGCGGAAATCATGATTGATGAATTGGAAAAACTTCATATTCCAGAACCCAAGCCAAGTCAAGAAGTTCTGGAATCTTTAAATTCACTGAAAGCTGAATTAGGAGGTAAATTTTCTGATAATAAAGTAGGAAAAAAATCAAAAAGAATAATAAAATCGGTAAAGATAAAAAAATAAAAAATCTAAATAAGTCTAAGGAATAATCTTCAATGATTATTGAAACTCGTTTTTTTTCTTGGCTGTTCATATTGTCCAGCCTCTTTTTTTACTCTTTTCAAAGTCTGGCACAACCTGCTTCTGATAAATGTGATAATGAAAATTTTTTACATATTCAACAAGAGTATGAAAATAATATTGAACATTTAACTTTTAAGGATGTTCCTGTTCATCTTTGTGGTAAGGTGATCACAGTAAGTGATGCACGTTATACCAGAAGTGGCTTACATGGCTATTTTTATCTTTATGTCGGGAAAGGTGTATCCATTCGAATTGTGAATAATCTCGATGAAATGAAAGCTCCAACCTGGCCTTGGGTAAAAAGAGGGGACTATGCTGAAGTTGTCGGGCGATATTATTATGATAGTCCAAGACATCAGGGAGTTGATTGGACGCATAAGGGAGCAAGCAGAAAATGGCCCTATCCAGGTTATGTGATTATAAATGGTATAAAATATTATTAATTCAATTAGAATTTTAAATATAATAATAAGATTATGCGTTTTGAAACATCATTTTTTTGATGATAAAGTAAAATTTATTTAAACCAGCTCGTTTTTTCTTGATAGAATTGAATTTATTTTTTTTAAGCAATTAAGGGATATTTTATTATTTTTTACTACTACATGAACTTTGCCACCTTTTGTTAATGTACCAAACAATATTTCATTAGAGAGGGGTTTGTTAATAAAGTCCTGAATAATACGATGCATAGGACGTGCTCCATACAATGGATCATATCCATTTTCAACCAGCCAATCCTTTGCCGATTTGGAAATTTCTATAATAATGTTTTTATTTGATAATCTAGTGTTTAGTTCATTAATGAATTTATCAACAATTTGAGCAACGATTGGTTTTGATAAAGGTCTAAAATTAATAATCGCATCGAGACGATTTCTGAATTCTGGTGAGAATTTTTCGTTTATGGCCTCGTTTGCATATCCAGCTTGATGATTTTTTACAAAACCAATTGCTGAACGAGTAAATTCTGTTGCCCCTGTATTGGTGGTCATAATAAGGATAATATTTCGAAAATTAATTTCCTTACCATTATGATCTGTTAAAATACCATGATCCATTACCTGTAAAAGAATATTATGTAAATCAGGATGAGCTTTTTCAATTTCATCAAGAAGAAGAATGGCATAGGGATTCTGGTCAATTATATCTGTCAACAATCCGCCCTGATCAAAACCGATATAACCGGGTGGTGCACCAATCATTCTTGAAACAGAGTGTTTTTCCATATATTCAGACATGTCGTATCGGATGAGCTTGATGCCAAGATGAATTGAAAGTTGTCGAGCGATTTCTGTTTTTCCAACGCCTGTTGGTCCTGCAAAGAGGTAGTTACCTATTGGTTTTCTTTCGGAACGCAACCCGGCACGGGAAATTCTTATGGCTGAAGCTAATGTCTCAATTGCTTGATCCTGCCCAAAAATAACTTTTTTCAGTTTATTATCAATTTGAGAGAGAACCTTTTTATCACTGGTTGAAACAGTATTTTCAGGAATGCGGGCGATATTAGCAATTGTTTTTTCAATGTCATTGACTGTAATCGTTTTTTTGCGTTTTTTGGCAGGGGAAATGGCCTGTATAGCACCAACCTCATCAATTATGTCTAATGCTTTATCCGGAAATTTACGGTCATGGATATATCTGGCAGATAAGGTAACCGCTGTTTCAAGAGCATCATGAGTGTATTTTACATTGTGATATTTTTCATAATTTTTTTTAAGACCTTTTAAGATGTTGATTGTTTCATCTATCGAAGGTTCGGGAATATCGATTTTTTGAAATCTTCTGACTAAGGCATGATCTTTTTCAATATATTGCCGATATTCCTTATAGGTAGTTGATCCGATACATCTTAAACTGCCTTCAGCGAGTGCTGGTTTCAAAAGGTTTGATGCATCCATGGATCCGTTTGTAGTGGAACCAGCTCCGACTATTGTATGAATTTCATCAATAAAAAGAATGGCATTTTTTTCTTGTTTAATGGATTGAATGAGGGATTTTAAACGTTCCTCAAAATCACCTCTATATCGTGTACCAGCCAATAAAATTCCCATGTCTAATGCATAAATTATGGAATTATGCAATAACTCAGGTGCTGTCTCGTTTACAATCTGTAAGGCCAGACCTTCTATGATAGCGGTTTTTCCTACACCAGGATTTCCAACCAATAACGGATTGTTTTTTGTCCGGCGTGCCAATATTTGGATTGCACGCTGAATTTCATATTGCCTTCCAATCAAGGGATCAATACGGTTTTGACGGGCTTTATCGTTTAGATTAACGCAATAAAGTTGTAAGGGATTGGTATTCTTAGAGTTTGATTTTTCTTTTTCAGTATAGGTGAACAGATCATTCAACTGGTTATCGATATCATTCTGAGGTAAAAAATTTGATCCAAAAAAATGGGTGGATTCTGTATTTTTTGTTATACCATGTGCGATAAAATTCAGAATGTCCAATTTTGACAAATTATGCATTTGTAAAAAGTAAACCGCATGACTTTCCTGCTCAGAAAAAAGAGCAATTAAAACATGCACGGCACTAATTTTTTCACTTGGGTCTGAAGAAAGATGGACAGACGCGTTTTGAATGACCCTTTGAAATGCATGCGTGGGTTTGGGGGATGGTTTTTTTTCAGTTACTAGAATATTCAGGTCATTTTTAATAAATGTGAAGATATCTTGACGTAATTTTTCAAGATTTATCTGACAGGCTTCAAAAATTACAATAGCATCGGGATCGCCTGTCAATGCATAGAGCAAATGTTCAAGCGTCATGTATTCATGTTGAAAATTTAAAGCAAACTCAAAAGCTTGTCGTAAGGAATGTTCTAAGTTATCAGATAACATCATTTAAACTTTCAAACTGTGAAATATCGAAAGAGAAATCCTACATATTCCTTTTATTTATTATATAGTTATTGAAAAAGGTTTATACAGTTAATATTTTGATCAAATCATATTTAATTAATTTTATTCTTTTTCTAATAGGCATTGCAGTGGATATTGATGTTGTTTGGCAAGATTCATAACCTGCATAACTTTTGTTTCAGCAACCTCGTATGTGAATATACCACATATTCCTATTCCATTGTGATGGATTTTTAACATGATTGAAACAGCATTTTCAGTTGTTTTTCTGAATATTGTTTCCAATGTGTAAATGACAAAATTCATGGGAGTGAAATCATCATTGAGCATAAGAACTTTATACAGGGTGGGTTTCTTCAAATTTGTTTTTGTCAGCGTTTTTGTGTTCTTTCTAGAATCATGCTGGTTCTGGTTGGAAGTCATACAATAAAGAGAAAATGATTTACTAAAGGGATTCATTATGATGTATTTGGAGTGCATTTTATAAATTTCATAAAATATTTTGTTAAGGTTCAAATTAAGGAAGAATCTAATTGAGTGATTTTGATTTGGACTTGTATGGTTGCAAAATATGGCGTAAATTCAGATGTATATTTTTTATATGAATATAAAGTCCCAAATATATATTCGTAAAGATAGTGGTGCAATTTCTTGTAACGTTTTGTTTAACATGGGGATTTGATTCCAAAATAAACAAAACAATTTAAGAAGTTAATCATTTTTAAAGGTCAAGTAAACGTTTAATGAAAAAGAAGCTGGAAAATTAAAGTGTCCACTTATTACAATCATATAAAAAAATTGAAACAGTTAAACTTTACCGTAAGTCTTAAGAAAATTATGAGAAAAACGTCTAGGAATTTTTTCTTAGGTTTTTTTACGGCTGTATATTCTTATACACTATTTTATGCGCATTGTGCCCATGCCCAGTATGTAGGAAGAATCAGTTCAATTGTAATGGACGTTAATGGCCGAGTCTTGTCAGAACAAGATGCTGATTTGAAACGGTTTCCAGCCAGTTTGACAAAAATGATGACCTTATATATGGCATTTCGTGCCTTAAATGCCAATGCCATACGATTTGATCAGAGAATTCCAATAACCATTCATGCAGCTTCAATGGAACCTTCCAAATTAGGAGTCCGTCCAGGTTCATATATTACTGTCAGGGAAGCTGTTTTAGGCTTGATTACTAAATCCGCGAATGATGCGGCTAGCGCTCTTGGCGAATTTATTGGAGGTGGAGACGAAGAACGCTTTGCCAAAATGATGACACAACAGGCCAAAGTTTTGGGAATGAATCGGACACGTTTTTATAATGCTTCTGGCCTTCCAAATTCTGGGCAACTAACAACTGCGCGTGATTTGGCAATTTTGGCACAACATTTGATTTCGGATTTTCCTCAATATTATCCTTTGTTCAGAACACCTTACTTTTATTTTCGTGGACGGACAATTCCCAATCACGATCCCCTGTTAAAAGGTTATGCTGGCGCGGATGGGTTAAAAACAGGTTATACAGCTGCGGCAGGGCATAATCTTGTAGGATCAGCCGTTCATGATAATGTCCGTTTGATTGGTGTTGTTATGGGTGCACCAAGTAATGGTTCACGAAATCAATACATGATGAGTGCACTAGATGACGGATTTGCAAAAAGTGGTGTGGCTCCTGTTGCTAGACCGGTTTATCTGGCAAGAACAAATTCCTTGAAAAAACACCCACGTTATAATAAACATCCAAAAGTAATTCTTGTTCGTGCAGCCCGTACTACAAGAGGTAAAAAGTCGGTTGAAGTGGCACAGGCCTCGTCACGTACTTCAATTGCAAAAAAACGGGATTCGATTTTTAAGCGTAATATCAAAAAGGCGGCTGTGAGACATCATACCATATCCAGACATAATCGGAAAAAGTAAGACTGGACAGGGATCATAATCCTAGCTAGGTATATAAGAAAAGTTCGTAAATTATACCAAGTTATTTATTATTGGTAATTTGATAAAGTCTTATTGGAGAGTTAGGAATGACAGATCGTCGCATGATGTTTTACACTCAAGAGGATTTTGTTGGGTTAAGAGCTGTGGGACGTTTGGCAGCAGAAACACTTGACATGATTACTTCTCATGTTCAGGAAGGTGTTACAACAGACGAACTTAACCAGATTATTCATGATTATACAATTGATAAAGGTGCCATTCCAGCACCACTTAACTATCGTGGTTTTCCAAAATCTTGTTGTATATCTATCAATCATGTAGTTTGTCACGGTATTCCTGGAGATCGTAAATTAAAAAATGGAGATATTGTTAATATCGATGTTACATCTATTCTTGATGGATGGTTTGGTGACAGTAGCCGTATGTATGTCGTTGGCAAGGCCTCACGCTTGGCACAACGATTGATAGATGTAACCTATGAGAGTCTGAAAAGGGCAATAGATATTGTTAAACCCGGGAACACTTTGGGAGATATAGGATACGTCATTCAGCAATATGCAGAATCACAGCGTTTTTCTGTTGTACGCGATTTTTGTGGTCATGGAATTGGACGCGTTTTTCATCAAGAACCCAATGTATTGCATTATGGAAAAAAGGGGCAGGGACTTGTGTTAAAACCAGGAATGGTTTTCACTATTGAACCTATGTTAAACGCTGGTAAGGCAGACGTTAAAATTCTTGATGATGACTGGACAGCCGTAACGCGTGATCGATCTCTCAGTGCGCAATTTGAACATATGATGGGAGTAACTGAAGATGGATGTGAAGTATTCACCTATTCATCCAAAGGTTGGAATTGTCCTCCTTATATTTGATGATTTTTATCAAAATGGAAATTAATAAATCAAAATTTGATAAAGAGTTATATAAAATGAATATTTGTTTGAAATTCTAATTTAAGACTAATAAATTCATCAAAACAATATAGATGAGAATTTCAAAAACGTTGTAATATTGAGTTATTTAGAATTTTTAAACAGAGTTGAAACTTAATTTCAATCAAGTTTTTTATTTTTGGAAACTCCAAATAATTATTTATTTATAAATTATTATAAATTAAAGTATTTACCATAGGATAAGAATGCTTTGGTCTTGTATTTAAACAATATATCAAGACCAAAAGTTTTAATTAGTGTTTTAAAAACGTTCATTAAACTGGCATTATTATAAAATTGACTATCGAGCATTATAAATGATGTTAATTTGTTTAGTTCAATTAAAATTATAAATAATAAAACAAACGGTTGTCTTATTAAGTCTTTATTTAATTATTATATATAGATATTATAAGTCAATTTATAGTGATTTGAACTTTCAAAAATGAAAGATATAAAATGTCCAATTTCTTTTTTAATGATCGTGCTTCATTAGTGAATGATGCTATTGAAGGTACATTAGTCACAGCTCCCTATAATAATCTTGTGAAACTTGATACTGACCCTTCTATGCGAATTGTGGTTCGTAAAGACTGGGATAAGAAAAAAGTTGCCGTTATTTCGGGGGGGGGATCTGGACATGAGCCTACTCATTTGGGATTTGTCGGTAAAGGGATGTTGACAGCCGCTGTATGTGGCGATTTGTTTGCCTCTCCTTCAGTTGATGCCGTATTGACCGCCATTACAACAGTAACAGGTGAAGCTGGCTGTTTATTGGTAATCAAAAATTATACAGGAGATCGTCTAAATTTTGGACTTGCGGCTGAAAAGGCAAAACAGTTAGGCTACAAGGTGGAAGTTGTTATGGTGAAGGATGATATTTCTTTACCTGAAAATAAACAGCCACGTGGTATTGCTGGCACTATTTTTGTCCATAAAATGGCCGGTTATGCTGCCGAGACCGGGTATTCTCTTGAGGAAGTTAAAAAATTTGTTGATTATGCAAATAGGCAGATTTTTAGCCTGGGAGTTGCCATGACTGGGTGTGATTTACCCCAGTCCCAAAGTGATGATAAACGAATTCCGGAAGGATCTATTGAACTGGGTCTTGGTATTCATGGTGAACCAGGCGCCACGACAATTAATACTCAAAATAGTCGTGAAATCATGGATATCATGACAGCAAAAATCAAGGCTTGTATAAATGATTCGGATCGTCTTGCCGTCATGTTGAATAATCTGGGAGGTGTTTCGGTAACAGAAATGGCCATTTTGGCTAAAGAACTTTCATATTCTGCACTTGCTTCAAATATTGACTGGATTGTAGGACCAGACTGGTTTACGACAGCGCTTGACATGAAGGGTTTTTCATTATCAGCCATGGTTTTGGATGACAAGATCGTCAGCGCTTTGACAGCACCTGTTGAAATTACAGGATCTTTTAAGGCTGTTCAACCTGCTAAAATTGTACATATGCCTGTTAATCCTGTTGAAACTAAAGTGCAATTCACACCTTCTGATAATCCAGTTGTGGCACATATTATCGCCGTTGTTACAAAGACATTAATTGATCTTGAAGGAAAATTGAATGATCTGGATGCCAAGGTTGGGGATGGAGATACAGGTTCAACATTTGCTGCAGGGGCAAGAGGTATTGCCGAATTGTTAAATACCAATCAATTACCCTTAACCGATCTGACAAAACTCTGTCTAGTCATTGGTGAAAGACTGGCTGTTGTTATGGGGGGCTCCAGTGGCGTTTTAATGTCGATTTTCTTTACTGCAACAGGTCAAAAAATTGCTGAAGGCTCATCATTTGTTGAAGGTCTTGTATTTGGCTTAAAACAGATGAAACATTATGGTGGGGCTGATCTTGGGGATCGTACGATGATTGATGCATTACAACCTGCTTTGGAAATATTGCTTAAAGATCAGAACGATTTAAAAGGTGCCGTTCAAGCGGCTGAAAAAGGCGTTGAAAATACGGCAAAAGCAACGAAAGCAAATGCAGGACGTTCATCCTATTTGAACAGTGGTAGTTTGGCGGGAAATCCTGATCCGGGTGCTGTAGCTGTCGCAGATGTTTTTGCAGCCTTGTCAAAACAATGTCCAAATAAATAAATTATAAATTATTCTTGAAAAGCTGGCTATGTTATAATAACAAGCTAGCTTTAATTTTTTGATAATGAGAAATCAAATTTTATTGGTCATATACTTCTACTTGATTTAAATGTAATACATTTTCATCATAAAGACTTATTTTGACATACTGGGCGTTAATATTATTCACTCTTATAATTAATGGGTTGCCATCGGCTCCACCAAAAATAATTCCGTCAGGATAATCAGCGACAATTATCCAGTTTTCGTTATCATCAGATATTTCAACTTTTATTTTTGAGGCACGATCTTCAAAGTTTAGACGGTTATAAATTATTATATGTTTAATGTTGATTGTGCGGGGTAATTCCAGTTTCCACCAAGGGTTATATTCCGTTGCAGTATGAAAATTGTAATCTGGACCAATACGTCCATTAACTGCGCCCGCAGCATCTTTGTATATGTCATTGAATTTTGAAAATGCACAAACGGATGATTGTGAAGCTTTACCGCCAAGCGCCCAGTTCACAGCCTCAGGTTTTTTTATCCACCTTTCCTGAAGTGCAATTTCATTGAATTGTTGATAAAAACCCACATTTCCTGTCTTTTTTATTGTATCATGAATATATTGGTAAAAGTCACTGGGCTTAAGATTCTTTAGACCTCTTCTTAATGAAGAACGTGGATTGAAAATTGGATTGATACCATCATGTGTAATGCAACGTTCCACAAAATCTTTGCCTTTGACAGGATGGCATATCGTGCCATGAATGTTAACATATGGATCAAGATAGTAATAACCACTACAAAAATCATATGGTTGTAATTTGCAGAAGTTGCGCAATTCTTCCACAACAGGGTTTTCCATTTCAAAAACAGCTGATGGAATAAATCCCTCACAATATGGCCATATGATGGAATTATCATTATTGTATAGGTGTGAAATCTCCTGTTTTTTTATAAGAAGATGGTCAATTGCCCGGGCGGATAGTGCCAATACCGGTAAAAAACAATATTTAGAATTTTTAAAATAGGGTATTATCGTATCTTTGAAAACCCAATGATCCGGTATGCTTAAAATGTTGTGGGCAATTAAATCTGTCTGTTTTTTTTCAAGGGATGTTATTAAGGGGTCTAGATTAATATTTATTAAGACATCATTTTCAATCATTATATAATGATTATAGTTAGGCAAGGCTTTGCGTAAGGCATATAAAGGATAATCAGCGTTATACCATAAAGTTTTTTGACCGGGAATATTCGGGATATTGAATTCAGAAAAATCAGAGGTATGACCTATTTTAGGAAAATCACCTACATCCAAGATCTCCCTGCTTTCATCAGCAAGAATAACAAAATCAGCTTTGCTAAAAGAACCTTTAAGGCGTCTTGCCATATATTCGATATCATCATTCCAAATATGAGTTCTAAATGCAATAATAACACTCATTGAAAAAACCTTAAAATAAAATATTGAAAGTTAATATATATTTTGTAAGTGTTATTTTGTCTATTTTTATATTAAAAATATAATTGTGTTATGTTTGTTTATGCAAGATATAAAAAATATTTCTTTAATAGATTTTTTCAGAAATATTTTAATTAAATAATACACGTTCAGGAAGTGATATGAAAAGCGTACTCAAAGAAATAAGACAAAAAAAATATAAATATTCATTAGGTATATTGCTCCTTTCAAGTGGTTGTTTTTCTGGGGCAGTTTATGCGCAGGTTGGTAATGGGGTTGATGCCTTAGCATTTGGTGAGGTTGCTCAAGAAACCATGTCTCCAGAACCTGTTGTGGCGTCAAAAGGAATGGTTGTTTCGGCAAGTAATCTTGCTGCAAAAATTGGATCTGAGGTTTTAAAAAATGGCGGAAATGCAGCTGATGCAGCTGTGGCAGTTGCCTATGTAATGGCGGTCACCTATCCTGCCGCTGGAAATTTAGGGGGCGGGGGGTTCCTCACGCTTCGTTTACCAAATGGGCAGGCTTATTTTATAGATTTTCGAGAGAAGGCGCCAAAGGCAGCAACTTCCAAAATGTTTGTTGACAGTAATGGTAAGAAAATTCCCAATGCCTCTATATTGGGATGGAAAGCTGTTGCTATTCCCGGAACGGTGGCAGGTATGGAAATGTTGCGTAAACGATGGGGAAGCAAGTCTCGTGCGGAATTAATGGCTCCAGCTATTAAACTTGCGCAAAATGGATATATCCTGACGCAGGAAGATATCGATCTGATGGCGACTTCTCTGTCTGATTTTGCTAAGGATCGCAATGCAGCTAAAATTTTTCTTAAATCAGACGGAAATCCATGGAAAAAAGGGGATATCTTTCGTCAAAAAGATTTGGCAGATACCTTGCAAACTATTTCAAAGCATGGGGAAGATGTTTTCTATCATGGTTCAATTGCAAAAAAAATAGTTGATGCCAGTAAAAAGCATGGTGGAATATTGTCCTTGAAAGATTTTGAAAATTATCATCCACGAATGATGCTGCCATTAACCTGTTCTTATCGAGGTTATCATATTGATACAGCCCCACCTCCAAGTGGTGGGGGAATAGCTTTGTGCGAAATGTTAAATATTTTATCCGGTTATGATTTACATAAAATGGGTCTTCAGACAGTTCCTGCGGTGGAAAGACAGGTTGAAGCAATGCGTCGGGCCTATTCAGATCGGAGAGATTTGGGGGATCCAGAATTTGTTGATAATCCTGTAAAACACCTGAATGATCCCGATTATGCAGAAAAAATACGCAAAAGCTTGACCTTTAAAAAAGCGGTTGTTTCCTCCGATTTGGTTCCAGGAAAGGTTACCGAGGCAACATCGTCGAATAAGAAGGAAAGAAAAGCATTACTATCACATGAAAGGAATGAAACGACGCATTTTTCTGTGATTGACAAGGATGGCATGGCGGTTTCATTAACCTATACGCTTAATGGCTGGTATGGAGCGAGGGTTGTTGCTGGCAATACCGGTATAATTATGAATGACGAAATGGATGATTTTACCACGGTGCCAGGTGAAGCAAATATGTATGGAATAATCGGGGGTAAGGCTAATGAAATTGCTCCGGGGAAAACGCCCTTATCTTCAATGACACCAACAATAGTTTCCAAAGACAATAAGGTCTTTATGGTTATAGGCAGCCCTGGGGGGTCAAGAATTCCCACTATTATTCTTTCTGTAATAACAGGTGTCATTGATTACAAAATGAATATTCAGCAGGCGATTAATCTCCCCCGTATACATGAACAATGGCAGCCTCAGGGAATTCAGCTTGAACATAATGCGTTAAGCGGTCAAGTTCGTAAAATTTTAAAAAGAAAAAACTATCCCTTGGATCTTTACTCTACTTGGGGAATTGCCGAAGGGATTCTTGTTGGACGTGATAAAAACGGAAAGACTATTTATTATGGCGGGGTGGATTATCGTCATGCTGGCGGGGGAGCTATAGGATACTAATTTTTTTGATTATTCATATGAAAAATAATTTTTTTGAAAAATCAAAAAAAATACTTGCCAATTTTTTTTTAATTTGTAATAGAAAGAAACTGGAAAGCTTGGGTGGACGAACACCTTGTGAACTCGGTCAGGTCCGGAAGGAAGCAGCCATCACGAGTATCGTTTGGGTCATTCAAGCTTTCCCTGGATTTAAGACAAATAAATTAGAATCTCAGGTAATTTAGTGGTATAATCAAAATCCGCAAAAACTGGTTTTATCATATTTTCTGGAATGGTTGTTAATGAAAGATATTCCGGACGAGCAATTACCCGCCCCAGATATTAAGCCCGCTGGATTATTTGAATCCTTATCGAACGATAATTCTGAGATCAAATCATCATCTGATGAAAAGTCCTATCGTGTCTTGGCACGAAAATATAGACCCCGGGATTTCAAGGATTTGATCGGTCAAGAAACAATGGTACGCACTCTGCGCAATGCTTTTGCAATGGGTAGAGTTGCTCATGCTTTTATGCTTACGGGAGTTAGGGGAGTTGGCAAAACAACAACCGCCCGTATTATCGCGCGTGCATTAAATTGTATAGGAATTGATGGTCAGGGTGGACCCACGGCAGACCCCTGTGGTGTTTGTCCAAATTGCCTTGCAATTTTGGCAGATCGACATCCTGATGTATTGGAGATTGATGCAGCTTCTCATACGGGTGTTGATGATGTAAGGGAAATTATAGACGGTTCACGTTTCCGTCCCATTCAGGCCAGGATGAAGGTTTATATCATTGATGAAGTTCATATGTTATCGCGTAATGCGTTTAATGCATTGTTGAAAACACTCGAGGAGCCACCTGACCAGGTTACATTCATTTTTGCGACAACTGAAATTCGCAAGGTTCCCGTAACGGTATTATCACGTTGTCAACGGTTTGATCTGCGACGTGTCCCGCAGGATCAGCTAAGTCAATTTTTTCAAAAAATTTCAAAACGGGAAAAAGTAAACATATCTGATGAGGCTATTCATTTGATTGCGCGTGCAGCTGATGGATCGGTCCGGGATGGTTTATCCTTGTTAGATCAGGCTATTGCACTTGGCCGTGCCACTATTCCTGATCAGCAAGAAAATGATAAGCGGGATCATGAAATAACGGCTGAAGCTGTTTCAGGCATGTTGGGATTTGCGGATAAAACCCTAATATTCGATTTACTTGAAGCAATTATGTCAGGAAAAGCTGATCAGGTTCTAAGCTTGACTGAACAGGCTTATGCAGGCGGCGTTGACCTAGGTGTGTTATTATCCGATCTTCTGGAACTAATTCATCTTCTTTCAAGAATGAAATCATTGCCAAATCTGCGAAATGGTTCTGAATTATCAGAACTTGAACGAAATCGTGGTGGTCATATGGCTTCCATGCTTTCCATACCCGTATTGGGTCGTGCATGGCAAATGCTGCTTAAAGGGATCAAGGAGGTTGATATGGCTCCCAATCGTAAGGCAGCAGCTGAAATGATTTTGATACGTTTATGTTTTATAGCCGATTTACCCACTCCTGGTGAAATAATCAATCATTTATCCAATTCCCCGGAACAGAAGTCAGACCAATATTCTCATCATTCCTCATTATCATTTTCAGATATGCAATCATCAAAGCCAACGTCACTGGTATCTGTATCAAAAGGGGGTAGCAATTTTCATGGATATGGTAAAACTTATGCCTCAAATTCATTGATACAACCAAAATCGGAAGTCCTGTCATTGCCTAAACAAAATTCCGAGATCAAAAACCCCCAAATTTTATGGAACAGTTGGCGGGAAATCATATCTTTTGTAAAGCAGCAACAGGCTGCAATTTTGCATGCCCATTTACGTAACGCGGTTCATCTGGTTAAATTCGCACCACCAATGATTGAAATAAGAATTGAAGATAGGGTTCCAGCAAATCTTCCCCAACAATTATCAAGATTGTTGAATGAACATTCAGGGTTGCGATGGACAATTGTTCTTTCCCAGCAAAAGGGTGAACCAACCTTGATGGAACAGGAATCTTTACAGGTTCAGGCCGATTTTGACAAAGTTGCATCTGAACCAATCGTAAAAGAAATTATGCGTATTTTTCCTGGGGCTGTTGTTAATAAGGTTATTAATCCACATCTTGATGAATATGGTCTATTTCCAGAACACAATTCATTTACAGACAGGGATGAGCAAAGTATGTCATCAGATCTTGAAACTGAAAAAAATTTAGCAATGATAGATGATTTTGACGAATTGACATATAATTAATCCCAAAATTAAATTTTGAAAGAGAATTGAATGAAAAATTTTGCCAATCTTATGAAACAAGCTTCTCAAATGCAAAGCAAGATGACCGAGATGCAAGAAAAGCTTGCCGCCATTACAATTGAGGGTGTTTCAGGGGCCGGTATGGTAACTGTAACATTGGGTGGAAAAGGTGACATGAAATCTATAAAAATTGACCCGAAATTGGTTGATCCGGCTGAAATGGAAATGTTGCAGGATCTTATTGTTGCAGCTTATAGTGATGCACGTAGGCGACTTGATGAAACAACACAGGAAGAAATGCAGAAAGTTACCGGGGGAATAAATCTTCCTGAAGGTTTAAAATTTCCTTTCTGATTGACCAGAAGTTATCTTGTGAATATTGGTAATAAAGGTAATTTGTTGTTAGTTAATTATCTTGGTAAGAAGAGGGTATCGTGGGTGGTCCGGAAATTGAACGGCTAATTACTTTATTTGGTAGATTACCTGGTTTTGGACCACGTTCGGCGCGTCGTGTTGTTTTGTCATTACTAAAACAGCCACATTCCCGTATGATTCCCTTGGCAAACGCGTTAGAACAGGCAGCCAAGATGGTGAGAATCTGTTCTTCTTGTGGTAATTTGGATAGCAGTGACCCATGCCAGATCTGTAATGATTTAAATCGTAATCGTGAATTGATTTGTATTGTTGAGACAGTTGGGGATTTATGGGCACTGGAAAAAACCGGAGCGTTCAGGGGCTATTATCAGGTGTTGGGCGGCACCTTATCCCCCTTGGTTGGGGTAGGGCCAGAGGATTTAAATCTAGCGCCTCTTTTAAAACGGTTAAAGCGCAATGAAGTCAAGGAAATTATTCTTGCACTTGGTGCTACGGTTGAGGGTGTAACAACTATGCATTGGCTATATGATCAATTGTTACCCTGGCATGTAAAAATAACCCGTGTTGGTCAAGGCATTCCAATGGGTGGCTCACTGGAAATTCTTGATGAAGGAACCCTGACAGCGGCTTTGACTGCCAGACGTCCAGCTTAGTTGTGCAAATTCGTAATTTTTTACTGCAAAAATCATGTTGTTTATGATAATAAGTTGCATCTTTACAAAATAAAGGAAATTTCTGTGTCCAATCAAGGGAGATCAATTAATTTTTTCCCAGTTTCTGATTCACTCCCTAAAGTTGCTTTTATTACGGGGGCGACCGTAAGGTTAGGGCGTGAAATTGCTTTAACCTTGGCAAGATTTGGATTTGATATTGTTTTACATGCCCGTAAGCGCACTCAAGAAGCTAAAACATTGATAGAGGAAATTCGGCAGCTTGGGAGAAATGTAATTCTACTGACAGCTGATCTTTCCGATGCTGATCAGGTTAAACGTTTGATTGAACTGGCAGTAGATCAATTGGGATCAATAGGTATTCTGATTAATAATGCAAGTGTATTTGAGCGCGATGAATGGGATAGTGTAACCTTGCAATCCTGGCAAGAACATTTAATGCCCAATTTATGGGCTCCTTTTCAGTTAATTCAGGATTTTGCAAAATTATTACCGAAGCAATCTAGTGGATGTGTTATTAATTTGCTTGATCAACGCGTATGGTCTCTAACACCACATTTTGTCAGTTATACAGTTTCCAAATCCGCATTATGGACATTAACACAAACAATGGCCCTAGCATTGGCTCATAAATCAATTCGAGTTAATGCTGTTGGGCCCGGTCCAGCAATGGCCCATAAACGTCAAACCGCCGAACAATTTGCCAATCAATGCAAATCTGTTCCGTTGCAGCGTGGCACGTCTGCACAGGAAGTGGCGCGAGCGGTACTAAGCTTGATATGTTTACCCTCTGTGACGGGACAGATGATCGCTTTGGATGGAGGGCAACATTTACAGTGGTCACCGACATTAATGCCAGATAAAAACGAGTAAAACAGGATTTATTTATGAATTTTTCCCTAGTATGGTCAGGGCATTATGACATACCCTTACGTCGAATTTTTATTCGTGACTTAATTTTGATGGCACGTATAGGTGTTTATGATTTTGAACAGAAAAAAACTCAGCGTATTCAATTGAATATTTCCATTGGAATTCAGGAAGAAAAAGGCGTTGGTCCAGATATTTTATCCCGGACGGTATCCTATGCGGATATTGTTGACGATGTAAAAGACACTGTTCTTCAGACCCATTTTCATTTGGTCGAAACGTTGGCTGAGACCTTGGCTGATCGTATCTTGAAGGATAAGAGGATTCAGGTTGTTCGCGTCATGATTGAAAAACTGGATATTATTCCGGAGACAGCTGGGGTCGGCGTAGAAATTGAACGATGGAATAGATAAAGTCTGCTATTAATACCAGAAAATTTGCAAAATACTTTTTTATCTTCAATTGATTAAATACAAATTTATTAAAATTCAAGTTTGTTATGATATCAAATGCGATTTAAATGGAAAGACTGGTTGATGTATTTATAACCAGAAAAGAGGAATTCATAATGAATTCCTGTATCATTTTTAAGAATCGTTATCGTCGTCGTTATTTTTAATTGCTTCTATTTCAGAGCCGATAGCATCAACATCGTCCTCAAGATCTGAAGCATCCTCAATTACATCATCGACATCAGCATCTGAATTTTCCAGATCATCAGTATCAATCATGGTATCGATTTCTTTTTCTTCGTCCAGATTGCCGCTTCCTTCAATTTGACGATGACGAGGTAGTTCAATGGGTTGTTCAGTGCCACATTTTGGGCATACAGGTAACATTTTGTTTAAATCATAAAAACGAGTCCCACAAGCACAACATGTTCTTTTAATACCCAATTCTAGCTTGACCATTTATGTATCCTGTTCTCTGATCGAAAAAATAAAACATAAATATGGCGAAATGCCAGTTTATTGTCTTATTGTCAAATGATAAAATACGATTTGTTGATTTAAATCAAAAGTTTTTTTGTTTTTATACTCTATTTGTTAAATTGGAAAATAAAATTATGACAGTTACTCACTCAAAACAACCACTTGTTGTTTCTTTTCTACAACAGCCTTTAAAAGGTAAAGTGAATGTTCCAGGTGACAAATCAATCAGCCATCGTGCTCTAATGTTATCGGCTCTGGCAAATGGAGAAACAAAAATCACGGGATTGCTTGAGGGTGAGGATGTTATGCAAACCGCTCAGGTCATGCGTGCTTTGGGAGCAATTATTCATCAAAAAGCACCCGGTGAATGGCAGGTTATAGGCAAGGGGGTTGGATATCTGAATGAACCCGATGATGTTTTGAATATGGGAAATTCCGGAACGTCGGCGCGGTTGTTGAGTGGGATTTTATCAACACATAATATTTTCAGCGTTATGACAGGTGATTGCAGTTTGAGAAAACGCCCCATGAGAAGAGTTATAGAACCCTTGAGCCAGACTGGTGCCCAGTTTAGTACGCGCGATGGGGGACGTTTGCCTATGGCGATCAAGGGAGTGGAAAAGGCTAATCCCGTTACATACCGGTTACCTGTTGCGTCTGCCCAGGTAAAATCCGCCATTTTGTTGGCGGGTCTAAATGCCAATGGCATGACAATTGTAGAAGAACCGATTGCAACAAGAGATCATACAGAAAATATGTTGAATCATTTTGGGGTAAAGGTTGATATTAGCACCTTAGCTGAAAAAGGGCGCAAAATCTGTTTGCAAGGCCCAACAAAACTAGTAGCTAAAGATGTTAATGTTCCAGGTGATCCATCCTCTGCTGCATTTTTGATGGTAGCTGGCTTGATTATTTCCGGATCAGAAATACTGATAGAGAATGTTGGACTTAATCCTTTGAGAACCGGGATAATTGAAGCGTTGAAAATGATGGGAGCAAATTTGCAGATATCTAATAAGCGTCAGGAAGGTGGTGAAATAACGGGTGATATCATTGTTAAAAACACGACATTAAAGGGTGTTGACCTTCCGGCTTCAATTGTCCCATCCATGATAGATGAATTTCCAATTCTATCGGTTGCTGCTGCGTATGCCAAAGGCGAAAGCCGTTTTAGAGGATTGGCAGAATTACGGGTTAAGGAAAGTGATCGGTTTAATAGCATCATAAACATGTTGCGGAAAAATGGTGTTTCTGTTGAATCTCATGGAGATGATATGATTATTGAGGGTACCTTTGGTAATATTCCAGGGGGAGGCGAAGTTGAAACCCATATGGATCATCGATTGGCAATGAGCGCTTCAATCTTGGGATTGGTTGCAAAAAAAACGATAACTATCGATGATATTCGTTTTATACGCACCAGTTTTCCTGGATATTTTAAATTGATGAATTCACTGGGGTGTGGATTTCAAATATAAAATATAATTATAACTTAATATAAAGGCTAATGAATATTCATTATGGATAAAAATATAATTATAGCAATCGATGGACCTTCAGGTGTGGGAAAGGGAACATTGGCCAAGTCAGTAGCTGATTATTTTCATTTACCTTATCTTGATACGGGATTGCTTTATCGGGCAGTTGGTAGAAAAATGCTGGATGCAGGTGAAAAACCAGATTCCAAATCTGTCCTGACTTTTGCTGAAAATCTTCGAGAAAAAGATTGGTTAAGAAATGATCTGCGTATGCCTGAAGTGGATAAAGCGGCCAGCCAGGTTGCTGCCAATCCAAAAATCAGAGCTGCTTTATTAAATGTTCAACGCAATTTCGCCATGTTAAGAGGCGGGGTTATGGATGGTCGGGATATTGGAACGGTTATTTTTCCTTCCGCTGATTTTAAATTTTATCTTACGGCTTCACCAAGGATACGGGCAGAAAGACGCTGGTTGCAATTTGCTAATTCTTCAAAAGCCGAAAATAAAGAACAGCAGATTAACAAAATAGAGATGGATTTGAAAACCAGGGATGAAATGGATTTGTCTCGAGAAGTAGCTCCGTTAAAACCTGCAGAGGATGCTATTGTAATTGATACAGATCATTTGACAGCTTTGGAGGTTCTAGAAAAAGTGGTTAATAAAGTAAAAAAACATAATAATTGTTAAAAAGATAAGAAATTTAAATTTATCTTTAATAAATTATTGAAAAAAAAGTAACTTCCTTATATGCTCCCCTTTATTCTTAAGGAATAGAATAAAATATTTTTTCGTTGAAATTGTTTCATGAATTTAATCGTGAAAAAGTCGTATTTTTATAAATAGATTCATTACTATTTTGGAAACGCGCAAATTAAAGTCTGTATATAAAAGGCAATATTTGTCTTTAAATGTGACTGGGATTACAGAAACTCATGGCTGCAGCCACCATACAAACCCCTAATGATCATTTTGGTGGGGAAGATTTTGCTACGCTTTTAGATGAAACCCTTGGACAAGATATTGGGTTCGAAGGCTCCGTTGTTGTAGGTAAAATTGTTCGTTTAACGGATGATTATGCGATCGTTGATGTCGGTTTAAAAAGTGAAGGACGTGTTCCTTTAAAAGAATTCGCGCCTGCGGGTGTAAAGGCAGAAGTTAAACCGGGCGATATGGTTGAACTTTATGTGGAACGTTATGAGGATCGTGACGGTTCAATTCTGCTTTCACGTGAAAAGGCACGTCGTGAAGAGGCATGGTCTGCTCTTGAAAAAGCATTTGAAAATAATCAACGCATAAACGGAACCATTTTCGGTCGTGTCAAAGGTGGATTTACTGTTGATTTAGGTGGGGCAATGGCTTTCTTACCTGGATCACAAGTTGATATTCGTCCTATCCGTGACATCAACCCCATGATTGGTGTGGCACAGCCTTTCCAAATTTTGAAAATGGATCGTGCCCGTGGGAATATTGTTGTTTCTCGTCGTGCGGTATTGGAGGAAACACGTGCTGAACAACGCAGCGAGTTGATACAAGGATTAAAAGAGGGCATGATTCTGGATGGTGTTGTAAAGAACATCACGGATTATGGTGCCTTTGTTGATTTGGGTGGTGTTGACGGATTATTGCATGTCACGGATATAGCCTGGAAACGTGTCAATCATCCAGCTGAAGCTTTACAGATTGGTCAGCCGGTACGTGTTCAGGTTATTCGTTTCAATCCTGAAACTCATCGTATTTCATTGGGTATGAAACAGCTTGAAGCTGATCCATGGGAAAATGTCACAACAAAATATCCTGTTGGCTCACGATTTACTGGTCGCGTTACAAACATCACGGATTATGGCGCTTTTGTTGAATTGGAACCTGGAGTCGAGGGGCTTGTTCATATTTCCGAAATGTCTTGGACAAAGAAAAATGTTCATCCTGGCAAAATTGTATCAACATCTCAGGAAGTTGATATTGTTGTATTGGATGTTGACAGTTCAAAACGTCGTATTTCATTAGGTCTGAAACAGGTTCAACCAAATCCTTGGCAACAGTTTGCTGATACACATCAGGTTGGTTCTGAAATTGAAGGTGAAATCCGTAATATCACCGAATTCGGTCTGTTTATCGGTCTATCAGCCGATATTGATGGTATGGTTCATATGTCTGATCTTTCATGGGATGAACCTGGTGAAGTTGCTATTACTCACTTTAAAAAAGGTGACGTTGTTAAAGCAAAAGTACTTGATGTGGATGTTGAAAAAGAACGTATTTCATTGGGTATCAAACAGTTAAGTGAAGATTCTGTTGCAGATGCACTTGCAAAAGTCAACAAGGGCAGTATTGTTACATGTACCATTACCGGTATTCAACAAAATGGTATTGATGTAAGTGTTAACGACATTTTAAGTGGATTCATACGACGTACCGAACTTTCTCGTGACAAGGCGGAACAACGTCCGGAACGTTTTAACGTTGGTGATCGTGTAGATGCCAAGGTTGTTTCAATTGATAAAAATGCACGTCGTTTAACCTTAACGATTAAAGGACGTGAAGTTGAAGAGGATAAACAGGCTATTTCTGATTATGGGTCTTCAGATAGTGGCGCTTCCTTGGGAGACATTCTTGGAGCAGCTTTCCGACGACGGAACGAAAACGAGCCGGATGTAGAATAGGATTTTTATATTTTTAACTTTTAAAAAACAGGCTTTGTAAAAAGTCTGTTTTTTTTATTGATACAATTTATTCTTTTAATGAAAACTGTTAAAAGATAATTTTTATAATTTTAAAAAATTATAATTCAAATTGGTTGTGATTACGCAATCTTTTGTAGTATATCGTATATAAATTATATTTTTTACTAAAATCATAGATTTTGTTACTTTTTCTAATTAATTAAGAATTATTAAGTATTTATCATGGCAGTCATTTACAATACAAATTATACGCATAACTCTAATTCTTACTTAACTCTTGCTGTTTTTTGGGCAGCAAAAAAACTATGGGGGGAAGATAATGTTGTTGTAGTTGATAATATGGATATCTTGTCAGTTGCAGCAAGTGGAGAACATGAAGTTATTATTTGTATTGATGGACAGCGAACTGATTATGAATTGATGAAAAGGCTTAGACCGTGTTTTAAAACCATGATTTTCTGGGCTTTTGAAGATCCCTTCATGTTGGATTTCAATGTTCAGGTAACGACTATTTTTGATTATGTGTTTACAAACGACCCTATTTGCGTGAAGGCCTATCAAACAGAAGCATTTTATTTACCTTTGGCTGCAAGTGATCAAATTCATTATCGTAAAGTGAAAGAAACTGATGCGCTGGATTATGATATATGTTTTGCGGGGACAATGTGGCCAAACCGTGTTGATATTTTACGTCGTGTTATAATTGCCTTTCCCCAAGCACGGTATAAATTGATTTGTCCTGGAAATGAATATTTGCCACCTTTGCCAGCTGATTTGAGTGAAAGGGTTATACATAGACCTGTAAGTATTGAAGCGTTTACTGATTTTGCCAATGCAAGTAAAGTTACCTTAACAATGTTTCGCAATTATGCCAGTCATGGAGATATAGGGCAGGCAACTGCACCTGGCCCACGTCTATATGAATTGGGTTTGGCTGGTACAGCACAGATTGTGGAATTGCCAGCAGGTATGGATGAAAAATATTTAAAAGAGATTAATGGCGTTGCTATTGCCCATAATACTGAAGAAATCATTAAACAGATCGCAGAGGTGATTGAAAAAAAGAATATCAGAAAGAAAATGGCGATTTCCTCCCAGCAATCTGTAATGAAATCACATTTGTATCAAAATCGTCTGAAAGTTATTGAAGATGTGACTCAGGCGGATTTTTCTCTAAAGAAAAAAGAGAAAAAAATTATTTTTGAATCTCAGTTTAAAAAAAAATTGAAGGTCTTATTTGTCACGCATTCCACTATTCGTGAACAAGTATGGGGTGGCATTGAAGTATATCAGCAGATTATTTCTTTTGGACTAGTAAAAGATGTGGAATTTTATTATTGGCTTCGTCGAAGAGGTGCATGTACGCTAACAGATTCCAATGGTCAAGAATTGGAACGGTTTGACATGCCAGATGTGGGCTGGTTGGATTCCATGAATGATGCCGGGGAAGAAACTGCCTTTTCGAATATAATTAATCAATATGGATTTGATGTGGTCCACATTCAGCATTTAGGCCATCACACTCTTTCCTTACCGATTATAGCCAAGGCTTGCGGTATTGGAACGGTTTTTTCTTTTCATGATTTTCTGGCGGTTTGTTCTCATTATAATCTTTTGAATTACGAACAACGTTACTGTCGTATTGAAGAAAATAAAGATGTTGGAACTTGTGATGTTTGCCTTAAAATTTCTGAAAAGCTGGATTTTGGTGTGCAACAGACACGACGTGCATTTGTTGGAAAAGTCATGAAATCCATTGATGCATTTTTATATGGAACACAACATTCGTTTGATGTGGCAAAATATATTTATCCTGTTGTTGAAAATAAAAAAAATTATATTCTTGGTATCCCTTCGCCAGACACAACAATACCTTTGATAAAAAAAGAGTTCAAACCCCTGGAAGGCAGAAAACTGAAAGTTGCGACTGTTGGTAATTTTATCCGTTCAAAGGGTGCAGATACGATTTTATCCATATTACAGACTGCCAATCCAAATTTGTATGAATTTCATATTTTTGGATATATGCAGCCTGACTATGAATCTGTCCTAAAAGATTTGAAACTTGATAATATTATATTGCATGGTTCATATGGATTGGGTGAAGTTTCGGCATTGCAGGTAGCAGATGTAGCCCTAATATTGTCAATATGGCCCGAAACATATTGTATATCGCTTTCTGAAGTTTGGCAGAATGGGTTAATTCCCATTGTGACAGATGTTGGTGCGTTAAAAGATCGTGTGCAGGATGGAATTAATGGATTTACGGTTCCCATCGGGGATGTGAATCTGGTTATTGATCGATTGGAACTGATACGTTCGGATGAAATATTGCGTCAGAAGCTTATCAATAACATTTCACCTGATTTATGGGTCAATTCAAAAGATTATTCTGAAAAATTATTGCAAGTTTACGATGAAGTCGTTCCTATAAATATGTTAGGTAACAGCGGGTTACGATGGGATATAGGGCGGCTTCATTATATTCCACATGCATCTTGGAAAGAGCAGGCACCACCTCGTCATATTTTTGATGCGCCCACAAGTAGCAGTCTTTATATCGAGCTTCCACAGGAAATTGAAGATTGGGCAGTTGTACAGGGAGCGCATTTTTATATCGATGATATCTGTTATCATATTCTTAATGTCGATGATGACAGCAAATTTAAAGAGGCAGATGAATTCCATATTCGTGGATGGTTTATTTATCCTGATATGTCCAATGCAGGAAATTTGTATACGGTTTTGATTCATCAGGATAGTGATTTGACAATTTTCTTAAAATGCGATCGAGAAAGTCGGGAGGATGTGGCATCTAATTTTGTTAATGCTCCTGTACGAAATGGATTTTCGTGTAAATCAGCATTGAGAGGAAAATGGTGTGAGGGCCGTTTCAGAATTGGCTTGATTAATGTTGTCAATGGAATAGCGGCATTTCAACTGGCTGGTTACGAAATAAAGGTTAACGCCGGAAAAGTTGTTAAAATCTATAATGAATTTCATGATAATCAGGTTATATTAGATGATTTTCTGCGTATTACTGAAAAAGATGGTATTATGCGTGGAATAAAATTAAGTGATATTTCTGAAAATAGATTGTTTCATAAAAATTTAGGTAAACTAGAATATTATATTCAAAATTTATCTACGGACGTTAATCCGGAAAATGAAAAAGCAGGGAATTTGCTTAAAATTTCTGGATGGGCCTTTGATCGCACAACAAGTAAGGCAGGGCAGATATATCTTGCCTTTGTTAATGAATCTTTTAAAAACTGTTTTTTTGTTGCCACATCAAGATTTATTCGTCATGAAACAATTTCAGTTTTTCAAAATGTTCCATTAAACAATGGCTTTTACATACAATTGGATTTACAGAAAGGATATTCTCTAAAATTAGAAGGAAAATTTCAAATTTTTCTGATTAATCTCATTCATAATGAATTTTTGGTTGTTCCAGTGAATATTTCTGTGAATTTTAAAAATAACCAGGTCAGTAATATTATGGATGATATAATAAATGAAGATACAATTGATCAATATACGGATTTTTTGAAAAGAAAATTATTTAGGGAGTGATTTTAATTAATAAAAATAATTTCAAATAAATTTTAACTAGCGATAAGTATAATTATTTAAGTAGCTATTTTAATTAAAATATAAGGTGGTAAATTGTGTATGATAGTGAAGAAAAACAACCCAAATGGATGGTTTTCGACTTGGAATGGTATCGTAATCGGTATAAAAGTTTTTCGTTACTGATACAGGATATATATCAAGGCGATGTTTTTGCTTATCATTCAACTAATGGGTATAAGGTTGGAAATTCGCCCAATCCGTATTTTGATGAAAAATGGTATTTGACAAAATATTATGATGTAAAGGAGCTTATAAAAAAGGGGAAATACACTTCTGGATTTGATCATTACTGTAAAATTGGCTTTAAAGATCATTCACCACATTGGTTATTTTCAGAAACATTTTATAAAAAGCATAATCCAGAAATAAATGACCTAATTGGCGAGGGAAAACCTTATATTAATGGTTATGATCATTATTTACGGGTTGGAGATAGATCCTGTCTTAAAGGAAGTTTTTTTTTCAATCCCTGTTTGTATTTATCCCAAAAAGAGAATTTAGACGAAATCACAGAATATGGTCCATATCAATATGTTTTAACAAATGATACGGATGATTTCGATAAATTCAGACTTTCATGGTTTTTTGATCCAAAATGGTATGGAAATACATATTCAAAGGAAACATTAAAAACCACCAATTATCAATACTTGAATCTTCTCCATCATTATCTATCCAATCCAACACCAACATTATTCTCGCCTTTGGAACAATTTTCCGAACAATTTTATCTTGAAAACTATCAGGATTTATCTCCTTCGATTTTGATGGATGGTCATGGACTTTTTCGAAATGGTTATGAACATTTTATTGTATGTGGATGCAAGGAAAAACGAAAACCATTGAAGGATTTTGATTATAATCAATTTTCTGATGAGATATTTGAAAAAATTGCAAAAGACAATCTATATCTGAATATATTTGAATATTGGGTGGCTCAACAGGATTTGCATCTTTTAAATAAATTCATGGAAATCCAAAAAAAATATTCAAACGATAAAGACAAAATCGAAAATAGTTTTGATATACAAAAAACAGTAAAGAATCAAGAGACCGTTGAATCTGGGGATGTTTCAGACTCCATATCTACGCGAAAAAATGAAAAAGGGTTTTCAGTTATCGAGGATAACATTTCTAATATTGAAAAGGAAATAGCCTCTTCAGATTATATGCCAATATGGCAGGCTTTTGATGAAAAATGGTATGTTCACAAATATGATCATGTAACTTCAAAAATGAAGGCACTGGAAGTTGATAGTGTTGAAGAATATTATAAAACATTTGGTTGTTTTGAAGGTCATTCCCCCAATCCTTATTTTGATGAGGAATGGTATTTACAGAAATATCCTGATGTAAAACTAATGGTTGATTGCCATCAATTTACCAGTGGTTTTCAACATTATTGCAAGGAGGGATATCATACCCATGATCCGCATTGGTTATTTTCTGAAAAATATTACAAAAAAGTAAATCCACATTTGACAAATGAGAATTTGGAAAGGAATGGATTTGTTAATGGATATGACCATTTTCTGAAAGTGGGAGATATTGAGGGAAATAGTGGCAGTCTTTTTTTTAACAGTAATTTTTTCATTGGAAAATATCAACAGGCCATTAAGGAAGGGTTATCGCCTTATCAACATTATCTAAAATATTTGGATGAAATTGATGGTAAAATACAGGTATCCTGGTATTTTGATCCAGAATGGTATGCGCAGAATTATCCAGAAATAACAAAGGCAATTTCAGAAGGAACATTCAACAATTATATTCATCATTATCTAGTAAACAGTCAAGCTTTCAATTTCAATCCAAATGCCTGGTTTGATGAATCCTTTTATGATCAAAAATATAAAAGCCAGCTTGAGAATGTTCAAGCGTTCAAAAAATATAGAAATGGATATGCTCATTTTATTTACGAGGGAATACAGCTTTTATGGGATCCCTGTGAAGAAATAAATTTACAGCAATATGCTGCGGATAAAGCTGTAAAACAGGATATTCAAAAGGGACTTTATCCAAATGCCTATATTCGATTGCTAGCTAGCGGAACAAATTATGGGGGACGGAATAAGGATTTACCTGTTTCGTCACAATCTGATAGTTTGCCAATTCAAAAAAATATAGAAAATGACAAGGATGCAGTTGATCAAGCATTATGGGCTAAATTTGATGGGGAATGGTATATAAAAACCTATCCTGACCTAAGTGAAAGAATGAAAAATTGTGGTTTGGATGATGTGGAAATTTATTATAATCAGGTAGGTTCAATTTTAGGTCATTCTCCCAATCCCTACTTTGATGAGGAATGGTATTTACAACGATATCCTGAATTAAGAAAAAATATTGATCGTGGAGCGTTTAAATCAGGTTTTGAGCATTATTGTAATCAGGGTTATTTGACACATGATCCTCACTGGCTTTTTTCAACACATTATTATTTAAAAAATAACGCTGATTTTATTCATGAAGTTATTAATGATTCCCAATATATTAATGCTTATGATCATTATTTGAAAAAAGGGGATGGATTACGTCGTACAGGATCCTTGTTATTCGATCCTTCAATCTATCAACAGGCATGTTATGAACGTGAAGATGTAAAGCGCAGTCAAAATCCTTATAGAAATTTTCTTTATTATCTTAGTGATGTTGAAAAAAATACAAATGTCTCTCTTTATTTTGACACATCATGGTATTTAGAAAAATATCCTGATGTAAAACAAAAAATTGCTGATGGTGAATATCTTTGTGCTCTACATCATTATTGTTTGAATGAAACACCAAAACTATTTAATCCATCTCCATGGTTTGAAGAAGAATTTTACCTAGATCATTATAAGGATATAAATCAAGCCATTGAATCAACAGCAAGTTTTAGAAACGGCTATGATCATTTCATACATTATGGTGCGTTAGAACTTCGTTCTCCAAGGATCGATATTAGTCTGCACGAATATTATCTATCAGGGGATATTCGTGATAAGGTTGAAACGGGTATATTCAGGGATGCTTTTGCAGCTTATGTATTTGAACAAAAACTTGATCAGTGGATAAATAAGCAACCTGATGATTCTCATTATCGCTTAACTAATGAAACAAAGGAAAGCAGAACATATTTTAAAAAAAAATCAAGACTTGTTTTACCATCGGTTGTTCATGAAAAGCTTGATTTCTCTTATAATGGTCAGGCGGATATCTGTGTAATTATGTTGATGCACAATAATCTGACGGTAACATTGACCGCGTTGGCATCCCTTCGTTCTAATTTTAATGGAAATATACAATTACTCTTGGGTGATAATCACTCGATAGATGACAGTCAATTTATCCAAGGTTGTTTGATCGGTGCTTCCGTAAACCGTTTTCCCTATAATTTTGGCTTTGGTAAGGCATGCAACATATTGATGGAAGACGTTGATGCCCCGATTGTTATTTTTTTGAATAATGACATTAATTTATTGCCGGGAGCAATTGATGCACTTTGTAAACGGTTGACTTCAGCAGATAATATTGGTGCAGTCGGAGGTAAAATAATTCATCCAGATGGATTGCTTCAAGAGGCAGGCCAGATTATTTGGCGGGATGGAACAACGACAGGGTATTTGAGGGGAAAAGACCCATTGATTCCCGAGGCGAATTTTGTTCGGGATGTTGATTACTGTTCAGCGGCGATGTTGGCTGTAAAATCAAAAGTGCTGAAGGAATTGAATGGATTTTCCCCTATTTATTATCCAGCCTACTTTGAGGATACGGACTTTTGTGTTCGGATGATAAAGGCGGGATATCGTATTGTATATGATCCCAATGCAGTTGTGGAACATATGGAGTATTGTTCAAGTAATCCGATTATTTCAAGTGGTTTGATAAAGCGAAACCATCGATTATTTGCTAGAGAACATGCGGATTTTTTAAGGTTTCAATCTCCCCGACATAGTGATAATATTTTAATTGCGCGACAGAGACGAAATATAAATAAAAGAATTTTATTCATTGAGGATAGGGTTCCTTTAAAACATCTGGGGTCTGGGTATATTCGTTCAAATGACATTATCTTTCAAATGTCTGAATTAGGGTATGAAGTGACGGTTTATCCTATAAATTACTTTTATCCCCATGTTTATCAGATTTATTCAAGCATGCCTGATACGGTTGAGGTGTTGTTCAATCATACAGTTGAACATCTTCGTGATTTCTTTAAGGAAAGAGCGGGATATTATGATTTGGTCTGGATAGGAAGAACCCATAATTTAAATAGAATATTGCCCATGATGGGTGAAGCTAGCCGTTATTTACCCCAGGAAATAATCCTTGATACAGAGGTTGTTGCGACACCCCGGACACGATTGCAGGCAAAGCTATTGGAAAAGGAAATAGACGAAAATTTTCAACAGGCTCTGGAGGAGGAGTTATCCTGTGCAAAACATTGTCAAGAAATTGTAGCCGTTAATGAAATTGATGCAAATTATATTCGACAGGCAGGATTTAACAATGTCGATATTCTCGGACATAGTATCAACATACGCAAATCACAAAAGGAATGGAAAGAGCGCAAAAATATTCTTTTTGTTGGTGCTTTGCATGATGATCAGGCACCTAATTATGACAGTTTGAAATGGTTTATAACTTCTGTGATGCCGATTTTGATTGATAAAATGGGATCGGATTTTACTTTTTCAATTGCAGGCTATGTAAATCCCTCTGTTGATATATCCGCCTTGATTAATTATCCTGATATAGATTTTTTGGGAATGGTGCCAGATTTGTCCAGTTTATATGATGATCATCGTGTCTATATCGCACCAACGAGATTTGCGGGTGGCATTCCCTATAAGTTACATGAAGCTGCATCCTATGGAATTCCTATCGTGGCGTCAAATTTATTGGTGGAACAACTGGGATGGCAAGATGAGAGGGATATTCTTGCAGCCTCCACGGATAATCCGGAATTTTTTGCCTCGCAAATTATTAGGTTGTACCAGACGGAGGAATTATGGAATCAACTGCGTCAAAATGCCCTTGATCGTATTGCTCGCGAATGCAATCGTGAACGGTTTAAGGAGCAGTTGCAGTCAATTTTATCAAAAGTTATTTTACACAGGTGTTAAAAGGTTCATATGGCTATAAAATCAAAAAATAAATTTCAAAAAACTAAAAATGAAAAAGTAATGGTATGCAGTGGTGGACGTTATGAATCGCAGGCCAATGCGCAGATCCGTGAAGCCATTATATCAGGTTGGGAAAGTGTTTTTGGTGAAGGTAATGTAATTTCCACGAATATTGCAGGAGCCGCGGCTGCAATTGAGTATATAAAACCTAAGATTGTTTTTTCAATTGGATCATATTTGCCGGAAAGCACCTATTTTGGAGAAGTATGTCACAGGGCAAAAAAATTCGGTGCGATCACCATTTTTTGGGCGACAGAAGATCCGTATGAACAAGATGCCAATTACAGAATTATTGACGATTTCGATGTGATATTTTCCTGTGATCGTTGGGGGACGAATTTTTATAATCATCCACATACCCATTTTTTACCTTTGGCAGCTTGTGAAAAGTTGCATTACCGTCCCATTGACGAAACCATTGAAAAAACGGTTGATGTCATGTTTTGTGGTGTTGCATTTGGTAGCCGCAAGGATGTCATGCGCAGCATAAAACCAGCCCTGACAAATCTAAAAGTAAAAATTATCGGCCCGGGTTGGGGTGAATTCGGGATTGGCTTTTCAGATGCCAGGATAGAGAAAGATCAGTTAATTGAGTTATATCAGCGCTCGAAAATTGTTCTTAATTTGGGTCGTAGCCTTCATTTTGAAAATAAACGGTATATGATTATGCCTTCAAACCCTGGACCAAGAACGTTCGAGGCATCTGCCGCAGGTGCTATGCAGCTTTTTCATGAAGATAATTATGCAATTCATGATTTTTATGAACGGGATGAGGTCCCGGTTTTTTCAACACGTTATGATTTTCAACAACAACTTGATAAATATTTGAATGATCCAGATTTATTATTGGAAACGGCTAAAAAAGCACAGGCACGCACTCTGCGGGATCATCTCTATAATAACCGAATTCAGACCGTTATGGAAATTTTGAAAAATGATGGATTTCTAGACTAGATTATATTTTAGAAAAATTATTTGATATCATTTATTTAAGACAGGAAAAAAATTTTAAATATGCGGGGATTTATACTCAATTTTATCATACAGACTAATACAGGGTATATCTCAGGCGATGATGGGCAGCGTTACGAATTTAGTGGCGATGAATGGAAGGAAAATATCGCCCCTCAAAAAGGGACCTGTGTTGATTTTCAAGTCAATCAACTCGGTAGGGCTGTTGCAGTTTTTATATTAATTGATGATAAAAATGTTCATTTTATGAATAAAATTCAATCACGGACCCAATATGAACAAAAACTTGAAAAAGAAAAAAACTATACGATCATAGGATGGTTTAGTAAATGCATCAGAAATTATGTTAATTTTGAAGGAAGGGCCAGAAGAATGGAATTTTGGTCGTTTCAAATTTGTTACTTGGCCGTTTTTTTTATTGGACTACTCATAATTGGCCTGTTATTTTCTGCTACCGTTTTTCAAACGGATACTTCATTTGATGGAATACTAATTTTTGAGGTCTGTCTATATCTATCAATATTCTTGTGGAGTATATTTAGCATTGTAATGTTTATTCCCATGATTTCCGTTGCGGTCAGACGTCTTCATGATATTAATTTGTCAGGTTTTTGGTTGCTTCTTCATTTCATACCCGTTGGTTCAATTGGTGTTTGGATCATGTTTTGCATTGATACTAAATATGAGGATAATCAATGGGGGCCTCCAGCAAAATTAAAATATAGATAACTGATTTTCATCCTTTTTCTTTAACAGTTTTACAGGAAAGGGATTTTTGTTATCAGTCTGGATAATATAAAATAAAAAAATATAAAATAATCTATGTTAATAATTTTAACAGTATTGTTTGTAATTCTTTAATAATATTAATTCTATTATTATGGAATTATTTTGGTTGTTTGTATAATTATTTATTATTACAATATAAATACAAAGATTGGGATATTCCGGAATATTGACCAGAATATTCAATAATCAGGTGTTTCTGATAATTCGGTGAATGCAAAAAGTCCACCATTTATCTTTACTGAAAAGGGTGCAAACAGATGAACATGTCAGAGAATAACATTGATGTATCTAACCAATATGATAATGAAGAAAATAATACAATCATTGATTGGTTTAATAGATGTATAAAAAATTATTTGACAGTAGAGGGAAGGGCTGGAAGAAAGGAATTCTGGTATTTTCTGCTTATCTTTCTTGCCGTTCTGGTTATAAGCACGGTCGTTCTTTTTTATGTTGTATATAATATAGGATCATCATCCCATCCAGTCTTGTCAATTCTTGTATGGGTTATTTATCTTTTTATTTTCTGTTGGCTTTTATTTACGTTCATTCCCCTGATTTCGGTTTCAATCAGGCGTTTGCATGATATTAATCTATCGGGGTGGTGGTTATTGCTATATTTTACCGGCATAGGGTCATTAGCCCTTATTATCATGTTTTGTATTGATAGCAAACCAACGGAAAACAGATGGGGAAAGCCTGCACATAATATAAATCAATAGTGATTACTTGACTATGAAATAATATCTCATTCATTCAAATTTCAGGTTAAAATATTACAAAATCAAAATAAGTGATATTATGAATGAGATATACTGTGGATAAATCTTCTGACATTTTAGGTGGTGATAATCAACATATCACGGAGTATTTGGATTATTATGTTTTTGATAAAAAAGAGCCAGAATTTGCTGTATTGTTAACTGGTAAATGGGGCATCGGTAAAACATATTATATCGATGCATATTCAGGGGCTGATAAATTACAAAATAGCAAAATCATTTTAAATGAAAGTGAATTACCGAAAAAAAAACGAAATTGGTTTATAATATATTTGGTATTTATCTTTCGAAAGTTGGTATCCGTTGGTATAAAATTTGATCATTATCTTGCATTCGAACCTGATCGATTAAATAAAGTATTATCAAGAAATGAAAAATTAAAAAAATATAATATACGATTGATCAAGATCAGCGTATTCGGTATCAAAACTGTAGAAGAGCTTGAAAGTAGATTGACTAAATCAATTTTTGGTAATTTTAATATTCTATCAGATATTGCTTCCTTATTGATTAAAAATGCAAATATTTCTAATTTTGCCAACCCTTATTTTTCCTTACTCAAGGCATTTATTCCATTAACAACTTTTCCAGATTTTAAAAAAAGATTGAAATCTATTATTTCATCAGTGAAAAAACATAATCTGGTTTTTATTTTTGATGATTTGGAAAGATCGGATATTCCCTTAAAAGAGTTTCTGGGCTGGATCAATCAAGTTGTAGAGGTTGAAAAAATGAAAGTTATCCTTATAGCGAATGAGGAAAAGCTTTTGATTGAACAATCTGGAATTTCTGAGATTGAGGATAACGAAAAAAACAACAAAGACAGAAACAGGCAACCTGATAATGTAAATCAGGGTAATGTAATTGATCGCAATAAACAGGCTGTAGATCCTGAAATTCTGAAAAAATCCTATTTATATAAAGAATTTAAAGAGAAAGTTATTGGGAAAACTTTCAAAATTCATTCCAATTTTGAAGCTGTAGTGAATTATTTTTTATTTACTGGCGAGAATGGCACGGAACCCAACAAATATAAAAAGCTTATCGCACAACATCATGATTTTATTAAACGGATTTATAAAGATGGTCAGATTGCCACACCAAATTTAAGAGGGCTTAAACAGGCCATAAATGATTGTGAAAATTTGTTACAAAATATCAAAGACGATTATTATCCCCTGGAAAAGGATAATGAATTAACGGGTGAAGAAAGAGTAGAGAATGAAATAAAAAGAAATTTTATTAATATGTTAATTGAAAATTTTTTCATTTTAAAATTAGCAATTATTGAATGGAAAATAACGGGCAATGATTTATCTGAAAAAATTATGAGGGATGTAAATAAAATATTAATTAACTCTTGCTGTTCTTTTGATAGTTATCCACCAGAATTAGAAGAAATTTATGCTAAAAATTATAAACTTCTGGAAATTATGGATAAAAGAGGATTTTTTTTTAATAAATATTTAGTGAGATTTTTTCATTCATTTAAATTAATACAAGTTACTATATTTGAAATGCATGTATGGGTTAATATTCTATTTAGATCAGATTTTACTAATATAGATAAAAACATTAAAAGTTTTTTTGATAAGAATCGAAAGGATTTATTGGATAAATTATTTTTTTATAGATCATTAGATGAAAAAGATTTTCAAAATTTATTTAATGAATTTAGGGTTAATTATTTTTCGTTAAAATATTTGGATTTCCCTATATTTTTTCACTATTTAGGATTAATTATTCATTTTAATGAAAATAAATTGATTAAGGAAGATATAAATTCAATTAAGAGGCTCGCAGTTGATTATATCAGGAAATATTGCAAGACATGGATAATAAATTATGGAAATATTACAAATTTTAATGATTTATATTGCAATAATCCAAAAAATTATAATTTTGCATCGTATGATAATCCTGTTTTTTCTGAAATATTGAAAAAATTTATAAAGTCCAAAGAAGAATGTATTTCTGAATTGTCTAAAGAAGAAGCAAGTGATGAAAAATTAAAAAAAATAATTCAGATGTTAAGGGGAGAGGAAAATAAGGGTTTTGATGATATAATTTTCTATAATGATAAAAATCGGCAAAAAGAAATTTTTATCAACAATGATTATATTGCTGAATTTGTTCAGGCAATAGTAAATTGTAAAAATTCATTGATACACGATTTTCATCATGCATTACATTTACGGTATAATAGTAACCATTCTTATAATAAAGAGATTCTTATTAAAGAAGAACCTTTTTGGGAAAAAGTTGTTGAAAAACTTACAGAATATATAAAAGATTATGATAGTGATAATCCTCTTAGAACCGTTAAAATTGTAAATTTGGAATTGTTGGTAAAAGAAATTCAGGAATTTATAAATATATTTCAAAAATTAAAGTATGAGGAAGAGAATAAAAACACAATTTTTATAAGATGAAGAGTAAAGATTATAATTTTTAATTCAAAATAACAACAATATATAATTTTATTTCTGGTTAATTGGCCCTTTGGTAATCTGGGCGAGATCATCAATTCTGATCCATGTTTTAAAGGCTTTCCGAATATCGCCGGCACTCATCCGATAATAGATTTGGGCTGATCTTTGCGGTGTGTCCAGGGGCAATCCCAATTCGCTGAAGGTCAAATATTGTGACGCGAGTTTGTCAATGCTGGAACGTTGCAATGGGATACTCTTCAGCAATGACGCCTTGGCCAGTTGCAGTTCATGTTCGCTGACGGGTTGCGTCTGCATGGCCTGCAAGTCTTTCAGGGCTGCCTTGCGGGCGAGATCAACCTTGTCAGGATCCGCACCAAAACTGATGTTATATCCCGCACGTGTGCGGGACCAGTCAAAAGAGCTGTTTATGTTATAGACATATCCTGTCTTAACCCGCAAGTCCTTGTAAAACCGCCCTGCAAATCCGCCACTTAATATTTCATTGCCAAGGTTCAGGGCATAATGATCCGGATGGTAAACGTTCAGCGGGATGGATTCAACCAATGCAACGCTGCTTTGCACTGCGCTTTTATCGGGAACATGAATGTAGGAGGTCTTGCTATTTGGACGTTGAGGCAAATCAAGATTGGGCCTGACACCTTTCGCCTTCCATGACCCGAAATATTTTTCAACGGTTGCCTTCGCTTTTTCAGGCGTTATGTTGCCTGCCACAACAATTGTTGTAAGGTCTGGACGAAAGGATTGCTGATAGAAATTTTCCAAATCATTTAAGGTTAATTTCATAACTTTTTCAGGGACTGGCTGACGTAAACTTGGGTCATTAATGGGATTGACCGCTTTTGCAACGGATCTGTCAAAATGATAACCTGGGGACTGGTATAATCCTTTTAGAGACTGCGTTGTTTGTGATTTGACGATATCTAGGTTTTCTTGTTTGAAAGACGGATTTAACTCGCTATCAGCCAATAACTGCATACCACGGTCAAAATAGGGCGTAAGAACAGATAATGAAAATTCGCTTCCTGTATTGATATCGGCAGCGATGTTATCAATCTGTTTGCGAAAAGTCAGACGATCATAAGTCTTGGTCCCATACTTGAACATCTCATCTGTAATGTCTGAAATACCTTCCTTATCTTTTTCCTCTTGCAGACTTGAGTTCTGTCGAATGGCACCGAATACACTTATGGTATCACTGATATTGATTGGCTGAACAATCAAACGAATACCATTTTTCAGGGTTATATCTGTAGGTAAAGGGGATGCCTTGGGTATATTAAGTTTTTTCAGTGCCTTATCAGCCCATTCAGGTAAGGGGACAGGTCTATCAGGAATTGAGGTAAAAGATTCAGCACCTCCATAACCTTTTTTCGATAAAGGATTTCCGGAATCCTCAGGTGTGAGAATCGCCGTGATCGCTTCTTCCGGTTTTAAAATCCTTTTTGCCAATTGGTTAACTTTTTCTGGAGTGACTGCTTTAAGAGCGGCAATCATATCATCAGGACTATTTAATTCCTGAAAAGCCAAGGCATTTGACCAGCTGCTGGCCAATCCCGTGATACTGTTGGCAGAGAATTTGAGGGATGCAATCTCCTTGCGTTTTGCCGCTTCAACAAGTTCGGCTGGAACACCATTTTCATGAAAATATCTAAGGATTGTCTGAACCTCGTTCAAAAGGGATTGATAATTCCTGTTTTTTGGAAATGCTGCAATAGCCACGCCAAAGCCCGTATTGCCTTTGGGAATATATTCAAAATCAGCTGACAGGGCCTTTCCCTGTGGCACTAAACCATATAACTTTTCCCGCTGGCTTGAAATAACGTCACTCAGAATGGTCGCGGCGGCATAATCACTGGATTTTTCCCCAGGCATACGCCATGCCATTGTTATAAGTCCAGCTGGGAGATCCGTTGGAAAATGTAATGTTTTGGCTTTTATTGGCTTTAATTTGAAAGAGGTTTGTTTGGGTAGATTTTTGCGAGGTAGGGAAGAAAAATTTTGTTTGACAGTTGCCAGGGTTTTTTGGGGATCAATATCGCCTGAGATAACAAGGATTGCATTATTGGGTGTGTAGTAAGTTTCATAGAATTCACGTAAATCCTGAACGGTTGTTTTATCAAAAGATGGACGGGTTCCCAAAGCATCATGTTCATATGGGGTGTCCTTGAATAAAATCTTTTGTAATTCAGAAACATATTTATAAATTGGATTGGACAAATCCCTTGAAACTTCTTGTTCAATCGCTCCACGTTCCTTGTCCCAATCCGCGGCATTTAAGCTTAATCCATTCATTCGTAAAGCTTCAATTTTCAGGATAACATCTAAATCTTCGGCAGGAGCTGTGTAATAATACTGTGTGACGTGTTCTGTGGTAAAGGCATTATAGCTTCCGCCCAATTGTGCCCCGATAATTGCCAGCTGATCCTTGTCTAGACCTTTGCTTCCACGAAACATCATATGTTCCAATGCGTGTGCAGTTCCCGGGAATCCTTTTGGCGTTTGGTTGGAACCGGCAAGATAGTTGACTTGCGCCGTAACAACAGGGGCCAAATTATTTTTAATGATAATCACCCGTAATCCATTTTTCAAAGTGGCGCGAATTACCTGCTGTTTTGAAGAAGATATATTTTTTGATGAAATATGATTGGTGGGAACAGAATAGGCAGGATGAAGAAACCCGCTAAAAGGGGTGGTTGCAAGCAAAGTCAAGCTTAGTGTCAAAGGGGGTAGGATTGATCTCATGTCTTTGATTTCCTGTCCGGTTCTTGTCTATTGAAATATTTAAAACAGGGTTGTTGAATTTGTAAAAGCTAATCTTGCTTAATTACAGAGGATCTGTCAAAGACAATCTTTTGTAAGATTGGATATATTAACTTGATTTGTATGAAAAAGGATAATTCGTAATTTTCTTAAAAAGTAAGATAGTAACATCTTACTTTAATAAGATATCCATATTGAATAAAATTTGAATTACGATTCTTGTTCCGTTGCGTGATCAGAATTTAAAGTAATGTAACGACCTATAGAAATTTGTTTGATCAGATCAAATTGTTTGTCAATAAAGTCAATATGTTTTTCTTCAGAATCCAAAATTGAAACAAAAATATGACGAGTCACGTAATCCTGTATCTGTTCACAATAGGAAACTGCCTCGCGTAAATCTTTGCAAGCCTTCATCTCCATCTGGCGATCAGCATGGAGGATCTCTTCAACTGACTGACCAATCTGTACGGTGTTTAATCTTTGCATATTGGGCAATCCGTCAAGCATGAGAATACGTTCAATCAGCGAATCTGCATGTTTCATTTCCTCAATGGATTCCTGGTATTCTTTTTTGCCAAGAATGGTAACTCCCCAATGACACAGGGTTTTGTAGTGAAGATAATATTGATTGATGGCTGTTAATTCATTTGTAAGCTGAATATTCAAATATTCAATTACTTTTTTATCTTTGATCATTAATGAAATCCTTAATTGTTGTATGTTTAAATTACTTGATATTATTAAAATAATCTTTGTGATTATTTAATTAATTATATGTTTTTTTTGTAAATAAAAAAAGAAATAAATCCATGATCAAAAAAAGTTTAGATACGTAATAAAAAAGTTGTAGACATAGTTATTAAGAATGGTTATTATAATCATTATTAACAACCTAGTTGTGATGGGGCCTTGGCGATGTATATTTGTTCATGTCGTGCATTAACCGACAAGGATATAGGAAATGCTATTAAGGATGGTGCAGACTGTCCAAGCAAAGTCTATAAATCTTGTGGTTCAAAACCCGACTGTGGTCGATGTATTCAACGGATTTTGAGTATGTTGAAAGAACATAGGCAAAATGCGATCCAACCCTAATTTTGTATGTTTGTTTCTTGATATCCTTTAACCCGCTTTTTAATTAAAGCGGGTTCTTTTTGCGAAGGTTAAAATATAATTTTTGGAAATGTATATTGTTTGATTAAGCTTGATATAATGCTATAACTTTTTTTAAAAGTTGCTGGATAAAAGTTTCATGTTTTCAAATAATAAACCCCCCATTTCTGATCGAATTCTCGCTCTTGATCTATGGTTGCTGGATCGTTTTTTCCAACCAATTGCTGACCGTCTGCCAGAAAAATGGTCAGCATTGAAAATTGGAATGAGTTTACAGCTCGGATCGCTGGTTTTTTCAGCCGGTTCCCTGATTCTACTTGTTCTTTATTTTGAAATGAGTGTTTTTTCTGTGCTTTTTAATGTAATGGCATGGTGTCTTGGCGTGTTATTTTATTTATCCATTTATCGTATGCAATCCATTATTCGGATAGGATTTCTCAATCCGTTTCGTATGATGCTGGCAGGCATAAGAATTATCTCGATTCCATTTGCAATCTATTCAATCTATCTAGGAATCGTCGCGGATCAGCGTTTTCAGGAAACATTATTATTGAACAGCATCAGTAATACAATTTTTGTATTTGGCATCTATCTTATCTCCTGTCAGCCCAACCCTCCGCCAGAAAAGAAACGTCAAACCGCTTTTTCATTGAATACAATGTAATAAATATTTTAATTCCATAAAAATTGAAGTTTTTAAAAATGGTAATCTTGAATCTTTATTCAAATCGTATAAAAGCTGAAAAGGCTAATAAAAATGATGTCTATATTTATGACTGTTTTTCTAAAGAATTAAAAATACAGATTTTTTCATTATAAGGAATTTATTAGAAACCATATATAAATATTGTTCAAAAGACAGAGAAGATTTGTGGATTTCTATTTATTATATTGTATCAAAAGAATGGGGAAAAAAATTTTTAGACCCTAATCCATTGAATTTTATTGATCGATTTGAATCTTATATTGTCAAAAAAGATAATAAATATGAACATGTTTTAGATCGTGTAATTGGAATAAGGATAACAATTCTCTCAAAAGTTGATCCTAATTATAAGTTCAATAATGATAAATTCTTAATTGGGTTGATTGAGGAATTAAATAAACGTTTCCTATATGCAGGCGTAGGGTATCAGTATGAAAATGGTGAAATAATCCGTATTGATCATCAATATGTTCATAAGGAAATCGTTAAACCTGCATTGGAGATTATTCATAATCAGGCTTTTGAAAAGGTTAATGAAGAATATAGTAATGCACATAAACATTACCGGAATCAATATATCAAGGATTGTATTGTCGCATGTAATCGTGCTTTTGAATCTTTGTTGAAATCGATTTGCAATGAATGTGAATGGGAATATGATCCAAACAACCGGGCCAGTGACCTTATAAAAATTATACATAAAAATGGATTGTTTCCTGTTGGGATGGAAAAGACAATCGACAGTTATATCATGACTCTCAAAACAGGGGTGCCAGAATTGCGAAATCATTTTGGTGGTCACGGAAGTTCGTCTCAATCTCCATCGCCATCAATTTATATGGCGGAATATGTTTTACATCTTACCGCGACAAATATTGTTTTTTTTATATAATGCTTTCAGGGATTATCAATCCAAACAGAATTAAGGATTGTTTTTCTGATATTCCATGACTCTCTGTTCAGCCATATTTCGCCACGGTGCATCTGAAGGTGCGCGTTGTAAGGCCTGTTGGAAAAGAGTGAATGATTCTTCGGTCATTTGACCATTTTTTTGAATTATCAGTTCGGCAATTTGCGCGGCCAGATAAGGGTCAAAACGTTGGTCAAGAGCTGTTTTCCAGGCTTGAATAGCATTGTCTAACTGACCTTGTTCAGCCTCAATCCGACCCAGTAAGAGGTAACCTTCTATCCGTTTCGGATCATTATAAGCAAGCGTGACAATTTTTTCTTTCAATTGTTTTACATAAGGTGCGAGATCTTTATTCTGTTTTTGCTGTTCAGCTATTCTTGTCCGTAAGGGTTGAGAAGGCAAGGCAGGTACACCATTAAGCAAATAGAGACCTATGGCGGTCAGGGGAATGCAAATCAAGCCGCACAGAATAAAAAAATGACCATTGGTTGCCGGATCACAAGATATGGAATTATTTTTTTCACTTTGATCGTCCGAATTTAAAAGCCGGCGTTGAATTTCAAGTTTTGCCTGATGATATTCTTCTGGTAAAATCAATTCCTGTCGCAATTCACTTTCCAGTTCTTTAAGTTGTAACTGGTAAAAAGCTATTGAAGGATTGTTCGCTATTGAAGGATATTTTTTCCGGTACAGACTTATAAAACAGGGTATCAAACTGATAAGACTGATTAAAATCATCATTATCCATAACATGGATCAAGGTTCTTTCATCAATTTTTCGAGACGTTTTTCTTCATCTTTATTTAAGGGAGATGGCTTCAACCCTTTTTTCCTGAAATTTATGAGAGCTATTAGACACCCTGTCAAAAGGGCAAGTAAAGGCATAAACCACAATAACGCGGTTGCAAGATTAAGGGGAGGACTTAACCGCACGAAATTGCCGTAACGGTCAACCATCCATTGGATGATTTGATCATCGGTTTCACCAGCCTGAACGTGTTGGCGAACGACTTTTCTTAGATCCCTTGCCAGTTCGGCATTACTGTCTTCTATGGATTCATTCTGGCAAACAAGACAGCGTAATTGCGAGCCAATCTCTTCGGCTTTTTTTTCCTGCCGTTGGTTTGGCAATATTTCATCAGGGCTGTCGAGACCATAGGTGGGAATAGAAAAAAAGTTTATGATTATCAGGACAAGAATGATAACTAATCGCATTGATCAGGTACCTACAAGCGAAAGCAGGGATGAAACGGCAGTTTTATCCAAAGGTTTGGCATAATGCCAACGTATAATTCCCCCCGGGATAATAAAAAAACTTTCAGGCACGCCAGAAATTCCCCAATTGATTCCAATCATCCCCTCATCATCCTGTCCTAGATATTGATATGGATTTTCATGACGGTTTAGAAACTGGTCTATCGTATTATTTTTGTCTTTATAAGCTATGCCCCATATGGAAAGCCTGGTGGAAAGCTGATTCAAAATTGGCATCTCACTGATACAGGGTAGACACCATGAAGCAAAAAAATTGATTAATACGGGTTTGTGCTGTTGTTTTAACAATAGGCTGTCAAAATTTTTGTAGGATAATATCGGCTTGAGTTTGAAATTTGGAATAGGTTTGTTCAAATTGGGAAGTTCTATTTTATGCGGATCGAATTTTCCTTTTTTTAAACTGGATAGCATCGTGGCAAACCCTCCACCTGCAAGAACGGTTGCACCCAGTGGTAATCCCCATATCAATCGTCGTCGGGTAATGGATTTCATGATGATTGTTCCATTTTTTGCATAGAAAATTTTTTATTGTTCTTATTGGCGCAAAGATCAATAAGGGTGATGATACCGCCTAATATCATAATGAAACCACCGATCCAGATCCAGGGTGCCAAGGGGTTGAAATGTAATCTCAGGACATAGACGCTAGCTTTGTCATGATTGTTCCTGTTATCTCCAAGAACAGCGTACAAATCAGCGATAAAATTGGTATGAATGGCTACATCTGTTATGACCTGTTGCTGGCGAGGAAAAAAATGTCGGGCAGGAAACATCCAGCATATTGTTTTATTATGTCTACTGATTTTAAGAACCGCTTCCTCGGATTGATAGTTGGGTCCATTTCTTTTCTGTACAGATTCCAGGGTCCATTCATAGCCCGCCAGATGCAGAGTTGTCCCAATAGGTACCTCAACAATTTTTTGTTGACTATAGGCCATTCCCACAATCCCCAATAAGGTAACAGCAACGCCAATATGAGCAATATAGGCAGCATAAAAGGATTTGGGTAAATTTTTCATTCGGCTGATATTATTTTTGAAAGAGGTATGAAATAAAGATAATTTACCGCTGCAATCTGTGAAGGCACCCATGATTACCCAGAATGAAACTCCTGTCGCAATGGCTGGCAAGAAACGATGTAAATAAATAAAACTTGCGATGACGATAATGATCGTAATAATTCCCATAATGGATAAAGGACGAAGCAAATTTTTTATTTTTGCTTTTTTAAATGCCAACCAAGGTGCAAATGCCATAAAAAAAATTGCAATGAGGGCCGGAGGGATAAAGGTTTTGTCAAAAAATGGTTTTCCAACGGAAATAGTTTCTCCATCAATCATTTGTAAAACAGGAGGGTAGAGGGTGCCAACCAAAATAATGGCAGCCAGGGAGCAGAATAATATATTATTGAGTATGATTGAGCCTTCTCGAGATAGGGGCGCAAATAATGCTGTGAATAAAAGAAGTGGAGCCTGCCACGCAAACAGAACCAAAGCACCTCCACAAATAATTGTTAGTAATACAAGAATGAAAATTCCACGGGTTGGATCTGATGCAAATGCATGTACGGAATTTAATATGCCAGAACGAACCAGAAAAGTTCCACATAATGCAAGAGAAAAAGTTATAATGGAAAGAAAAATCGTCCATGCTTTCAGGGCTTCACGTTTTTCAACGATCAAGGCTGAGTGTAATAAGGCGGTTCCCGTCAACCATGGAATTAATGCGGCATTTTCGACAGGATCCCAAAACCAGTAGCCTCCCCATCCAAGAACATAGTAGGACCACCATGATCCAATTGCTATACCAGCGGTAAGAAAAACCCATGCAGTAATAACCCAGGGTCTAATCCATCGTCCCCAGGCTGCATCAACTCGTTTTTCCATCAATGCGGCAACAGCAAAGGCGAATGGAATTGAAAAACCTACATAGCCAGTATAAAGAATTGGAGGATGAAACGCCAATCCCGGGTCCTGAAGTAGCGGGTTCATACCTTGACCTTCCATCGGGGCAGGCCAGATTCGCAGGAAAGGATTTGATGTAATCAGGCAAAAAAGTTCAAAACCAGCTGCGCATCCGCCAAGAATGGCTATGATTTTTATTCTCAATGAAAATGGAAGATGATGACTGAAACTTGAAAAAAGAACCCCGAAAAAGGAAAGTATAAATGCCCACAAGAGAATTGAGCCTTCGTGATTTCCCCATATGCCTGTTACTTTATAAAGAATGGGTTTGTCACTTGCACTATTCTGTAAGATATTTTGCACGGAAAAGTCATTATTCAATGCTGCTGTGACCAAACAAATAAATGTTATCAACAGAGTGAAAAACTGTCCCCATGCCAAGGGGGACGCTAGATTCATTAAATGAAAATTATATTTTTTGTTTCCTAGTAATGGCAGAACAAATTGAGCCCCCGCCAAACAGCAGGCAAGTGCCAATGCAAAATGACCAAGTTCGGGACTTAGAAGAATTGAAAACATTTGTCATTCCATTGCTTATTGGGGTTTTATCATGTGGTTCCAGCTGTCTGGATCGGGTGGTGGACCAAAACGCGGATCCCACTTGCCATTTTTGCGCAAAGCGTCGGCGATTTCTTTAGGCATGTAAGTTTCATCATGTTTGGCCAATACTTCAGTGGCGATGAATATTCCTTGAGGATTTAAGTAACCAATGGCAATAACGCTTTGTCCCTCTCGAAATAGATCAGGTAAAATGCCTCTATATTTTACATGAATGGCAGCTTTTCCATCTGTAATATCAAATATAGCGATTGGTGTGTGATGGTCATTCTGATGATGAAGGGAATTGGCTACAACCATTCCTCCCAATCGTATTGTGGTAGAATTAGATATGGATTGGTTTATGAGTTGGGAAGGAACTTTGAAATAGACTAAATTACTTGAAAAAGCTGATAAAATCAATGCGATTGCAATCGCGAAGCCTATCATGCAAGTTAGGATTATCCATAGACGTTGAGTTTTACGTTTCATGACTAAGTTTTTTCATAATGTCCAGTTTATTTTTTGCCTGGTGAAATCGTCTATAAGTGGTAAGCCATAAAGCCAAAACAGTTAACAGGGTAATTCCATAAGCGGAAATCAAGTAGGGGAGATGCGACATGATCATTGCATTGACAAAGATTGTGAATTGATAAGTAGGCGATGGATCTGGTTTTCAAGAATGGCGGTTCGAATTCGTGTAAATAGTATACCTATAAATCCAAGGGAAAAACCCAGCGAACAGAAAATCAATGGGGTAGCAATGGAAAGAGTGATTGAAGAGGCATGGGTTAAACTGAATGTATTTGGCTGATGTAATGTGTTCCACCATTGAACACTGAATTTGATTATAGGGAGATCAAAAACGCCTGCAAGGGCAAGAATGGAAGCTGCCTTATAACCCTTTTGAGGTTCATCAAAGGCATGACATAAAGTGATATGTCCTAAATAGAGAAAAAACAATATCAGAACTGATGTTAATCGTGCATCCCAAACCCACCAAGTGCCCCACATGGGTTTTCCCCAAATGGACCCCGTTATTAAACATAGGGCAGTTACAATAGCTCCAACAGGTCCAATTTCTTTGGCCGCTAGATCGGCTAAGGGATGTTTCCAGACTAGGGATGAAAAACCGCAAAAAGCAAGTAAAATATAACCGGCACTGGCAAGCATGGCCATGGGAACATGAATATACATAATTCTTACGCTATCCCCTTGCTGCCAATCTGCTGGGGAGATAAAAAGGCCCCATATTATTCCAATGACGATGAAAAACAAAGCAAACCCGTTGATCCAGGGCTGCAGTTTTGTCGTAAACTGAAAAAAAAATTTCGGATTTGCCAATCGATTGATTGAAAAAAATCGATTACTTCTTGGTTTTGATAGAGTTCTCGAATCAGTCATTGAAAAATAATCAGGGTTTATGGAAAATAAGAGGATATTTTATATTTAAAAAACTGGCAAGCTTATCCATTCTTGGTCATAATATGTTTTTTTATTCAAGATTTGTAAAGTAGTGATGGGAGAACAAATGTTATTTGTAATAATGTGTAATGACAAACCTTCGTCTCTAGAAATGAGAATGGCTGTTCGCTCTCAACATCTGGCGTATCTTAAGACTTATGAAAAACAAATAAAAATTGCTGGCCCCTTATTGGATAATGAGGGAAAAAGTTGTGGCTCACTCATTATTCTGAATGTGGAAGATCGTGCGGCTGCCGAGGGATTTGCCATCAGTGATCCTTATGCAAAAGCAGGTCTATTTGAAAGTGTCATAATTCGTTCCTTTAAGGAAGTTTGTTCCGAAGGTCAGATGCTAATATAATTAATTTTATTCATTTGACCAGGAAATTAAGGTTTTTGTTGTTAATGTAACGATTACCCACAAACTCATTGTCATGAATGATAATATCAAAAGGGCGGCAAACATCAAATCTGTTTGAAAACGGTTGTTGGCGTTTTGCATTAAATATCCCAAACCGGAAGACGCGCCGACCCATTCTCCAATGACCGCACCAATGGGAGCGATAGCTGCCGCGATTTTCAAACCTGACGAAAAAGCGGGTAAAGCAGCAGGAATACGTATAAATAAAAGTTGTCGTAAGGCAGATGTATTCATGGTTTTGCTTAAATCAAGATATCCTTGAGGTGTTCTGTTTAGGCCGTCAAAAAAGGATGAAGTTACGGGAAAAAAAATCATTATAACGGTCATTACAACTTTTGAACTTATTCCGAAACCAAACCATAATACGAGTAAAGGGGCTAGAGCAAAGGTGGGAATTGATTGACTGATAATGATGATGGGCATTAACCAGTGACGGAGAAAAGGAACAAGTATCATAAAAAGAGCAAGAAACATTCCAAAAAAACATCCAATTACCAACCCTATTATGGTTTCTTGTGTTGTTGTAAGCGTGGCTTGCCATAAAAGCTGATGATTAATGTTTAGAGCCTGAATGACCGCTGAAGGTGAGGGTAAAAGATAAGCGGGGATGTAATTGAAAAAACTGATCAACCACCAGATAAAAATCAAGCTTCCGATTAATGAAACAATGCGGATACTTATTAAAAAAGATTCATGTAAATGAGTTTTCATGATTGTGTTTTTTCTATCAAAAGAGATAATAAATGGGCTTGGGCCTTTTGTAAGTCGAGATTTTCCAGCGGATGAGGTATAGATCCAGGAACTACCAAAGAATCGTATAGTTTTGCAGGAGTTCCTGCCATAATCTGAATTTGTTCTCCCAATCGACAAGCTTCGAAAGGATCATGTGTGATAAGAATAACTGTTTTACCTTTTAACAATTTTGCCGTATAGGTTTGCATGTTGGTTCGTGTTACACTATCCAATGCTGAAAAAGGTTCATCCATTAAAACGATGGGGCGATTTTCATATAGTGTTCTTGCAAGAGCGATACGTTGACGCATTCCGCCAGACAGTTCGGATGGATATGCATTTGCAACATGGGATAAGCCTACTTGTTCAAGGATATCTAAAGCTTTATACCGATTTGGTTTTTCACCACGGAGTTTACTGCCTAGGGTGACATTATATAGTATTTTTGCCCAAGGCATTAACAGATCCTGTTGTCCCATATAACTGATCCGTTTTGATAAAGATTTGTTATCATCCGCTTTTACGCTTCCCAGCTTACAAGGTTGCAATCCTGCAATAATTTTTAAAAGACTACTTTTACCCACACCACTCGCACCAAGAATAATACTGAATTTTCCGGCTGGGAAAACAGTGTTTAGATTTTTGAACAATTGACAATTATTGAAGGTTAATGAAACATTCTCTATTAAAATGCTTGGGGGATTGCAATCAGACATTATTTTCAGTTAATCCAAATGGAATTGAAATGCGAGGGGGAAAGGCAAGCTGGTAATCTCTTCCACGTTGCAGGGAATAATTGGGATTATAAAATGGATCATAATTTATGATTTTAAAATGTTTTTTTTTCAGGGAAAGAATTTCCTGTCGTTCTTTTCCGGCACGTTCACCCTTGTAATGATTTCCGAGTGAAAGAGATTCGTAATGGATCAGTTGTGCATTCTGACACTGGATGATATGATAATTTTTCTCTCTTAAACGTAAACAGAAATCAATATCGTTATATGCTATTTCAAATGTCTCATCAAATCCATTAACCTCGTTAAAAGCCAGACGACGAATAACCATACAGGCACCTGTCACGGCACTGACCTCATGATCATGCGTCAGGTAAAAATTATCTGACTTGTGAAAACGACCGGCATGTTCACATAAATTAGCGGCACCCATTATAACGCCCGCATGCTGAATATTTTTATCAGGATAAAATAGTTTTGCACCAACAGCGCCTACTTTTTCATTTTGCATATGACCCATCATTAAGGATAACCAGTTTTGATCCAGAGGTTCAATATCATCGTTTATTAGGGCTATAAAAGGGTATTTAGAATGCCTGATGGCAACGTTGCAACTTTTCGAAAAATTGAATTGATCTGTTTTAACAAACAGAACTTTTAAATGTTTATGATACTGGAATGAACTGAGAAATTTTTCCTGTTGTTTTGTCAAAGGTTTATTTTGCGAGATGACAAGAATAATTTCTAATCTTGGGTAAGAGGTTTTTTTTATTAGTTTTGTAATACATTGATGTATGGTTTCGGAACCGAGGGTTGTCGGGATGATGAGACTTACGGGATTTTGATAATTTATATAATTTATATCAAAGGGAAATGTATGGGTATTAACGTTAAATTGCCAATTCAGTTCAGTTTTGAAAATTTTGATGATTTCAATTATTTCATTTTTATCATGTAATGATACTTTTGCAGTCCTATGACTTAAGATCAGAGGGACATGATAAATAAAATGATTTTTTTTCCATAAATAAAGGGCCAAAGCCATTCTAATGGCATAAATGGAACGAATTGGAGAATCAAATTCTTTTATGAAATCATCAAATATATCTTTTCTGATAATCCATATATCTTGGGTAAGAAAACCTGTCAGTAGAATCGACAAGTTAAAATTTTGCTTGAATACAGGGTTGCTGTGTTCATTCAGATTATTGATTTCATCTGAATCAGCGTAAAGTGCGGCCGGATAATGTTGACGAGCAGCCTGATCGGCAAAAACAGCCAAACTGTGTTCTTCTAAAATTTCGTTTGAATTTTTAAGAATGATATAATGTGCTTGAAAAGCTTGGGGAGTGGTTCTTCCTCTAGTATTTGGATGCTGGTAAAAATTGTTCCAGTCAATTTCCATGGTTTTACCATAATATGTAAATAATGAAAAAACAGGCCATAGATGAATATAATTACTTTCATATAGTTTCTTTATCTCGTTACCATTCCAGTTTTCATATAAATTGTACCAATATTTATATGGTAAATTAGGAAAAAATATTTGTTGATTTTGTAATAATCCCATTCGAATACGTTTATTTAGATGAATGAAGGGATAACAAAAAATTTTTATAAAAGTAAAAGGATTTATAATAATTAATATTAAAGCCGTCGTTAAGCGGCTCAGAGCCCGAATTTTTACTGATGAAACTGATTGTAAAGCGGAATTAAAAATTCTGGCGATTGGATAGATTCGTAAACAGTTCGTTTTCTCAGGAAGATAAACAAGAGATACACGCCAAAAGTTGGGAAGAAACCTACCGGAGACAAGATAAGTTAAAGGTTCAAATGTTGGGTCATCCTTATGGTTTATGTATAGATACAATGGGATCGTTTTGGGTAATTTTTTATGTAATTTTACGGAAATCAGGCACCATTTTTTTTGATATTTAAAGGGTAATAACCTTTCAAAATAGAAAAAATCTCGGAAAAGTGACATCTCATCTCACGTTTGTTATTCGACAATTATTTTAAATTATAAAATTATTAAAAACTTAATTTGGTTTATTTTAACATTTTTGAATAAAAATTGAAATATTTGTGAAATTATATTTCAATCTTAAGTTGCTTACAAATGGGTATTGAGCTTATTTTCGTCTAATAAAATTATATAGGGGTCATTGATAATGGTAAACAATATTGAAGCCGTACAAAGTAACCTCTCATATGGACGTAAAAAAGGGTTTTTACGATCATGTACAATGGGTATTCTTTTTTTGAAGATCTCGATTTCATTTTCTTATGCAAATGTCTATCAGACTAACCGATGGAGATCAAATATAACTCCTTTTTTAAATAAAGAAAAAGAAGAAAAAAAAGACAAAGATGAAAATGATCAACAGGCTGAATATATTTGTTATGAAAAATCCATCCGTTGCACAATGTGGAATGCGGATAGGGTCGTAAATGTTGATCCATATAAAGACCTTCATTATCAAGTAGGTTATTCAACGCTTGCCTTTCCAAAGGGAAGACCGACATTTTATTCAGCGAGTAAAAAACTTAGTATCGCTTTTGGTCTTTATATTAATTACGACATTGGGGCTTTATTAGGTCCAAATAAACGAGCAAATGGACCAAAAGTTTCAAGTTATCAAGGAACTTTACGTCGTGGACGTCCGATTATTGTTGTAAAATATACTGATTTCGCCTTAACGGTTACACCAGATATTGGACGTTTTGGACTTGAACATCATGATCTGTTCGGAGCGGATTTGAAATATACAGGTATTAAGAATCTGGTAATTGGAGGGGGTTTACTCCAACCCACTTTATCAATGTTGGATTCTGAAACTTCCAGGGGATTTTTTCTTGCAGAACGACCCATGGTTATCGATATGTTAAGAAATGTTGCCGGAGGGGAACCTCGTGCTGGTTTCAATGTTATTCATTGGGGGCAGCGATACCTTATCAGTGTTGGCTATACAGGGCAACGCGTTGGTAAAAAATTTACCAATTTTCAACAGGGGCAGAAGGGAGGCGTTTTAAGATTGGCGGGTCGTCCAATAGCTTCAAGAAATATTGATCTTCATTTGGGCGTAACAGGAACATTTGCCGTTCATGGTGAAAATAGAAAATATTCTATTGTAAGTTATAATGAATCCCGTCTTTTCCCTTCCGCGGCAGATTTTAAGACAGGAACCATCAATGGTGTCAACAGTATATGGGCTGTAGGTCCTGAATTTGCCTTACGATGGAAAAGGTTGATTTTTCAAGGGGAATATTATTCATTTTTTATGCCAAGAAAGAATGAGGGATATGGACATAATGATAATCTTCATTTTTGGGGATGGTATGGAAGTTTAAATTACGCGATTTTCGGGGCTCATCGTCATTATTTACCCTCTCGCGCTATTTTTGCAGCACCAGAAGGTTCACTGTTTAATCCTGCCGCTGGGGATTGGGGAGCTTTGGAATGGTCAGTCCGTTGGAGTTATCTGAACCTCAATAGTCATGCTGGGGATTATGAAAATAACAAATATGCAGCAGGAGTGCAAGGTGGAAAACAGAAAGTCATAGCAACGGGGTTTAACTGGTATCCGTCACCACATTTCAGGGTGATGATTGATTATAATCATATAATTTCATCACGTTCTAGAAACAATTTATGGCATTTAAGAAAAAAGGATAGCAATCTAATAATTTCACGTTTACAACTAACTTTTTAAGGTTTTGAAGTGCTATTTTTAAAATTTATTTAACATGAAAAATTATTTTTTCTAAATATAATACTATATTTTAACGTAAATAAAAATATATTACAAAAATATTGTATACATAATCAATACTGGATACATTAATATTTGAAAAAAATAATTGAAAATTCTTTCAAAGATTAAACAGGTCTTTATTAAAGAAAATCCATGGAAATTGTAAAATGCGAAAATCTTATGAAACTTCTATGGCTTTTTCAAAATTCGGGATTTATTCAATATCATTATATTTTTTATTGAATTGGGTTTCAGCCGCGAAAGCCAATGACGATTCTTTATTCCAAACAAATCAGGTTACTTATTTAGATCCATATAAAAATATAATTTATGACATGGGTGATTTTAAAATCAGCTTTCCCAAAGGTAGATTTTTATTAAAATCAATGAATAATCATTTCAGTCTATCAATTGGAACGTCCATTCAATATGATATTGGTGGTTTCATAGGATCCGATAAAAAACATAATCAACCCGATATGGGTGGGTCACAGGCTGTATTGAGGCGTGCAAGATTTATCATAACAATTGCCTATGATAACTTTAAAATTATTGTTGCTCCTGATGTTGGACGTGGTGCATTGGTTAATGATTCATTTCATGAGATTAATCTTAATTATACCGGGTTTCATCATACAGATTTATCCATTGGTTTGATACAACCATCAGTCACTTTGCTGGGATCTGAAACATCTGCAGGATTTACCCTGGTAGAACGCCCCATGATCATTGATCTTATAAGAAATATAGCTGGTGCGAATGCCAGAATAGGATTTACAGCCTCTCATTGGGGAAAAAATTATTATATTGGCGCTTCAGTTACCGGACAGCGTTTTGGTAAATTTTATCAGGATTTTCAAAAGAATCAAAAAGGGGGAATTATTCGTGCTGTCATCCATCCAATAAGATCTCAAAATTATGATTTGCATATGGGAGTGAGTGGAACGGTCGCATTTCATGGAGATAATCGGAGATATTCCATGAATGCACTGCCAGAGGCCTTTATCTGGCCGGGGCGTCCCTATATTCGTACCGGAAAAATTAACGGGGTAAACAATGTTTGGGCAATAGGTCCTGAATTCGCCTTTAGATTCAACCGTTTTATTATTCAGTCAGAATATTACTCAATTGATTTGCAAAGAAATTCGGAAAATAATTCACGCCGATCAAATTTAAAGTTTGCTGGATGGTATGTCAGTACAAATTATGTCTTGTTTGGTCAACCAAGACAATATTTTTCCGAACGTGCCTATTTTTCCGCACCAAAAAATGCACTTTTTAATCCAGCGGTAGGGGATTGGGGAGCACTGGAATGGACAGCACGCTGGAGCACCATGAATTTAAACAGCCATCGATACGATTGGGATAACGGCAAACCAAAAAATATACATGGTGGAAAACAGCACGTTATCGCAACAGGTTTCAATTGGTATCCAGCTGATCAGATGCGATTTTCGCTTGAATATAATTATGTTTTTGCCACTCGTTCAAGAAATAATTATTACAATAGTGCTGGTCGTAAAAGTAATATTCTCATTTCTCGTATCGAATTTAATTTTTAGAAATTTAATTCTCCCAAGGGCTTGATTTTTAGAGGTAAGGCTTTAAGCTGTTTTTGAGAATATACAAATTTAAAAGGATTTGAATGATTATTCATTACTGAAATGAGACAAAATTTATAAACAGAACTGCTCTGTTTAATCTTTCTTCAGTTTAAAGCTGTTAATACAGTAGGATCCTTCATGGTTCAAAAAAATCGAATAAATAGTGTAGAGGCCTTATATAGGAATATAAGACCTATTTTGTCATATTCATTTAATATTATTGTTTTAAAAGCTACTATTTCTTTTGCCTATGCTCAAACAGAATGTATTTCTAATTCATTGATTTCTGCGTTGCCTAATTCCAGAAACAAACAATCCATCTACCTATGTTTGGATCATAAACAGGATTGTACAATGTGGAATGCTGACAAAATTCGAAACATTGATATTTATAGGGATATTTCTTATCAAATAGGTCATTTCAATTTGAATTTTCCCAAGGGACGTCCAACTCTGGTATCCAATGATCGTCGATTTAGTATCTCTCTTGGGGCAAGTTTACAGTTTGATATTGGTGGAATTATAGGTCCGGATAATAAACGCAATGGATCTAGAATGGATGGTTCACAGGCATTTTTGCGTAGGGGGCGATTTAATGTTGCTATCCGCTATGATGATTTCATCATTAATATAACACCGGATGCAGGGCGCCCAGCATTGGTTAATAATTCCATTTATGAGGCCTATTTAAAATATGTCGGATTTGAAAACACCATTATCGCTATCGGTCTGTTACAACCTCCCATAACTATGCTGGATACTGAAAGCTCAAATGGATTTATTTTGGTTGAACGTCCAATGATTGTTGATCTGGTTAGAAATTTAACAGGATCAGATGCCCGTCTTGCCTTGATGATGACTCACTGGAATAAACGGTATTATCTTAGCGCTTCAGTTACCGGACAAAGGTTGGGAGGAACCTATCAGGATTTTCAAAGAAATGAACTTGGCGGTATTGTAAGAGCGGCGGTAAGACCTTTAGCTATCAATCATTATGATATGCATTTGGGTTTATCAACAACTTTTGTGACACATGGTGATAGCCGAAAATATTCATTAAGTACGGGACAGGAGGGGCAAGTTTGGTTGGGCCGTCCTTATTTGCGAACAGGAACTATTCAGGGTGTAAATAATATATGGGCAATAGGACCTGAATTTGCGGTAAGATTGAATCGTTTTCTGATACAGTCTGAATATTACTCCATGTTTTTGCAACGGGTTGCGGAAAAGTCAGGCAATAGGCCCAATTTGCATTTTTCTGGCTGGTATATTAGCGTCAATTATGTCCTGTTTGGACAACCAAGATCCTATGATGAAAGTAAAGCTGTTTTCACTCCCCCTGTCGGGAGCTTTTTCAATCCTGTCGCGGGAGAATGGGGAGCTTTGGAATGGTCAATCCGATGGAGTAACATGAACCTTAATCATTATAAATATCGTATGAATGAAAACGGTCATTATCTTGGGGTTCAAGGAGGAAAACAAAATATATTTGCAACAGGGTTGAATTGGTATCCCTCGTCACATATGCGGATATCACTTGATTATAATCATGTAATGGCGACACGGTCTAGAAATAATTACTATAATTCAACTGGACGCACAAGTAATCTGATTATGTCCAGGGTACAATTTACATTTTGACAAACTAATAAAGTTCCAGTTGTTCATGTTGTTTATTTTGTTGAATTTTAACAGCATCTTCAAGATCAATTGAAATCAGTTGGCTTATGCCGCGTTCCTGCATCGTGACACCATAGAGGCGTTGCATGTGACTCATGGTAAGTTGATGATGGGTTACAACTAAAAAACGTGTCCCTGCCTGTGACATGTCAGACAACAATTTACAGAAACGTTCAACATTGGGATCATCTAGAGGGGCATCAACTTCATCAAGAATACAAATTGGAACAGGATTACATCGGCTGACAGCAAATACAAGTGATAAGGTTGTCAACGCTTGCTCACCACCAGAAAGTAAAGAGAGCGTTGCAAGATTTTTTCCTGGAGGTTGAGCATAAATTTCCAAACCGGATTGTAATGGATCTTCATGAGGTAAAAGCTTAAGATAAGCTTGTCCGCCATTAAACATACGGGTAAATAATTCCTGAAAATGATGATCCACTTTCTTAAAAATAGCGTTTAATTTGCTTCTTCCCTGTTTATTAAGTTTACAGATAGATTCACGTAACTGTTGGATTGCTGTGGTTAATTCATTGAATTCGTTTTCAAGATGGTTAAGTTCTGTCAGTTTTTCCTGATATTCGAGGTCTGCCCGCAAATTGACAGCTCCAAGTGCTTCCCGCTGTGCCTTTAATGATGCAATTGAATTTTTTAATTTTTTTTCTGCCTGATCATCCAGATCATGATCATTTCTCTCGTTTGACAGGTTTTTGATTTCGTCGGTAATGTCGCTATCAAGTTGAGCAAATACAATCTCGGCTTGTTCTTTTTTGGTTTCGGCTTTTATAAGTTGTTCTTGAATTTTATTTTTTTCCAGCTTTATATTTTGTAAATTCTGTTCGGCATTTTTTTTTGCTTGATCATATTCTATATTTCTTTTTTGCAATTCTTGATAATTTGCAACAGATTGCCGTTCTGCATTTTTAAATTCATTAAGTTTGGATTTTAAGATCTCAGGTAGTTTATCTATATCTTTAAGTTGATTTTCAAGATTCAGTATTTTTTTAAGAATTTGCTCTTTTTCGTTTTGTCTTTCCCTGAAATGTTCTTGCCATTTGTCCAATTGCTGAGCAAGGGATTTTTTTTGAATGTCCAGATTATCTTTTTCTTGAAGAATTAAATGATAGTCAAGCCGTTTTTTTTCTTTTTCTGTTTCATTAATTCCATAGTCCTCTTTCAGTTTTTTTAATTTATTTTCCATTTCTTCACAATTAATGCGATGATTAAGATTATATTCCGCTTGATGTAAAAGAACGGAAATTTCTTTTAGATCGTTTTCAAGTTTCTGACATCGTGGAGTCAGGGCATCCAGCCGGCTTTGCTGCTGAATAGTAATTTCCTTAAGAGATTGATAAGAAAGTTGAGCCTGATTTAATTCAGTTTCCGTTTTTAGAAAAAATTCATTTTCATTATCTAACTTTTTGCTAAGCGTATTGATCGTATCTTCAATAACATGAACAGATTGAAATATTTCTTTAGGATTTTCTGCTTGATTCAGTTGCCTTTCCAAATTATTTAAATTTTCCCTATTTCTATCAATCTCTATTTCAAGATGTGCAAGTTTTTCCTGTAGAGATTCAATCTGGATTTTGTTTTGTGCATTTTGGTTCAAGCGTTGTTGATATTGTTCTTTGACTAAGGAATATTGATGTTCAAATCTATTAAAATCCTCTTTTTTTTGCTGAACAATCCGTTCTTTTTCTTGTTCTATACGTAAATATTGATAAATTTTCTCTTTATCTGGCAAGGGTATCTGAGTCTTTTTATGTGCTTGTTCAAAATATAATTTTTTTGTTTTAAGCTCGTTTTGAGCCTGTTGGACAGCAGGTTCAATGGCGTTAAATTGCGTCTCAGCCATTCTGGCTTCATTTTGCAAAGCGTAAAAATCCTGAGTAATTATTTGTGCGCGTTTTTCAATATCCCTATATTCGCTTTTGATTTGCAATAATTTATTTTTAAATTTTATTTGTGTATTTTTTAATTGTTCATACAACTTTTCTATCTGTGGTGATTTTTGTAAATGACGTTTTAAATCCTCTTCGATATTTTGCAGAAGGTGTTTTTGAACCAATCGTTGGGCAGATTTGTTTTGAATGGCATGTGTTTGGTAATAACCATCCCAGCGCCAGATATCTCCTTGTTGAGTAGCCAGCATTTGTCCTGGTAAAAGATAGGGAAAAAGTTTATCCCCTTCTTCAACTGAATTTACAATTCCAATTTGCTGAAATGCTCTTTGTAAGGGCGGCGGCGGGGAAATAACATCAAACAGGGTTGGCAATGCACCTGTTAATGTTGTCTTGATATTACTTAGGGTAACCCAGCCCCGGGATGCATCAAGACCAGTTGGTGCATCAATAGTGTCATCAAAAATTGCAGCTATAGTTTTTATCCATTTCTGAGGTATTGATAAAGGATCAAGAACGGCTGGTAATTCAGTATTGATGTTTTCCTTTGATGTTTGTTTGAGGATTTGTGCCAATCCTTGCTGTCTTGCTTCTAAATTACGAATTTCACTTTCATGTTGTTGGATAATGGAAGACTGTTTTTCCAAAGCTTCTGTATTTTTCTTTAGGTCATTTTCAATTTGTTCAATTAATTGATGCTGTTTTTTTAATTGTAAATTAATATTTTCATATTGTGTTTGTTTTTCCTGAAGATATTCAGGAGCAATTAGCTGTTTGGCCAGATATTCCTGTTGTTTGGTTAAAGTCTCGAATGAATTCTGTGCCTGTTGTAAGTTGGTATGAATTATGTCAAGATTCTTTTTGTTTTGATCATGGATCTGTAATGCTTGATTATAAGAATTTTCCTGTTCAAGGCGTTTTTTTATGGCTGCTTGATGATGCTCGAGTGCCAAATCAATTTCTTTTTTACTTTTTTCAAGAGTAATTTGTGTGTTGATTAACTTTTCCTGAAATTGTTGTTGTTTTTCTGTTGCTAAAGACTGACTTTGCAGTTGAGTGATTTGATTTATAGTATTTTGATAATCATCATTTAATCGCTTTTCTTGTGATTTGATTTGTCTTATTGTCTGATTGAGATCATTATAATTTTTTTCAAACTGTTGGGCATGATAAGTTTGTTTTTCCTTTTCAAATTCCTTGGACTGAATGGTTTTCTGAAGAATTTGTCGGTTTGCTTCAATCTCCTCTAGTTTTTTTTCGAGAATATTTAGTTGCTCTCGTTTTTTTTGCAGTTTTTCAGCTGAAGGAAGTTTTTCAAGACAACTTTTTTGTTCGGATAAAAGCTGTTCATATTCGGATTGAAATTTGTTTTTTTCATCATTCACCTGATTAAAATATTGCGTTATCTCATGATTTTTATTTATAGATGTAGACAGTTTTTTTTCATCTTCATGGATTAAATCAAGCAGGATAGCACTTTTTTCTTCTAGGGTTTTAACCTCCTGTTCAATCTGGAGAATTTTTGTTGGATGATGGTCAAGTTTTTCATTAATTGTGTTGATTTTGATTAGAATATTTTCCTGATCGGATTGATTATTTTCAAGATGAGACTGTATGTCTATCAATTGGGTTTTGTTTTCTCTCAGCCGGTCATTCAATTGTTTTATTTCTTGTGTTTTATGATTTAATTCATTTTCAAGTTTAGAAATCTGCTGGCGCTGATGATCACAATGAACGCGCGTCTGAATTTCCTGTTGATGCAGGGTAGCGGATTCTTTTTCCATAGCTTTCAGATTGTTGTGCAAATCCAGAATACAATTTTCTTTTTCCCTAATTCTACTTAAAATAATTGAAATTTGCGTTTTAAGATCAAGAAGCTGTTTTTGCGCTCGTTGGTAATAAAGTATCTGCAAATTGGTTTCTTTATCGCGTACAGCTGTAGATATCTCACGGTATTTAGTGGCTTGTACAGATTGTTCTTTAAGTGTTTGGGTTTGATTTGTCAGCTGCTCTTTCAGGTCATTTAATCTGTCTAGATTTTCTTCAGTTGCTTTTAATTTCAGCTCTGCCTCTCGTCGACGGTTATATAACCCAGATATCCCTGCAGCCTCTTCTAAAACCTGTCTTCTTTCCTCTGGTGAGGCGGAAATAAGTTGTGCTATGCGATTTTGACTTATAATTGCTGTTGAACGTGGACCTGATCCAAGATCAGCAAATAGGGTTTGAATGTCCCTGGCGCGTTGTATTTTTCCATTAAGGCGATATTGACTGCCTCCTTCCCGTTCAATTTGGCGGGAAATCTCAATTTGATTTTGGTTATGAAAACAGTTTGGAATAACCTCATCAAACCCGTTTTCGGTTTGGTTTTTAATATTTTCAAGAGTTATTGCAACTTCGCCAATGTTAAAGGCTGCACGTCGTGCAGTTCCTGCAAATATGACATCATCCATTCCTGTACCCCGCAGGGAACGGGCGGAACTTTCCCCCATAACCCAGCGAATAGCCTCTACAATATTTGATTTACCACATCCATTGGGACCAACTATACCAGTTAATCCTGGTAAAATATCAAGTGAAGTCGTATTTGCGAAACTTTTAAAACCAGAAATTTTTAAATGGGTAAAATATATTGGCATATAAGTTTGTTGGTAATGAAATTATGAAGGTACAGGTCTTGTCAACGCATCATTAACTTCCTGATCAAATTTATCAAGCGTTAATTCACCGACAACTTTTTTACCGTTGAAGATAAAGGTTGGTGTACTATCTATTTTGAAATGTTTTTCAGCGTAATTGCTTTCTTCCAATATTATTTTTTGAATTGCGTCATCATGAGTTACCTGCTGAAAACGCTCTTTGGACATACCAGCCAAAATCGAATATTTTTGCAATTCTTGCAAAGGATCAGCATTTTCATTGAAAGCCCATTGATCAAGATTACTCAGGAGGGCTGTAATAAACGGTTTATATTGATCTACTGGTAGGGAGCGTGCCACAATCGCGGCTTTTAGAGCTACTTTATCCAGGGGAAAATCTTTAAAAATGTAGAAAACTTTTCCAGTATCAATATATTTTTTTTGTATTTGGGGAAGTATATCATGTGCAAAACGTCCACAATGCACACAGGTTAGCGAAAACCATTCTTCAACATGAACTTTTGCATTGGAATTCCCGAGTGTACGAGGAGTTGAAAAATTTTTAGGTATTTCCGCATGAGTCGGAATTTTGGTTGCCATAATAGTCAAAACAGGCAAAACTGAGGCTAGTAAGGAGCGTCGTGTTATGGACATGATATTATTTCCAGTAAAATAAGTTCAAGTATGAGATAAATTTCAATTTAGATAATATCCCAAAGGATTGGTAAAATTATTATTTATTTCTCATTTATAATTTTTATAATAAAGAAAAACCATACAGTTCTGGAAAGCAAGTAAAAAAAACTCTCAACCACCACGAAATATAAAGTATACAGCTCCCATAACGCATAAACCGGCCCATAAATAATCAAGCTTAAAAGACTGATGCATGAAAAATATGCTGAAAGGGATAAATACGGAAAGAGTTATTGCTTCCTGCATAATCTTTAACTCACCAAGGGATAGTTTTGTAAACCCAATCCTGTTGGCAGGAACCTGGATAAGATATTCTCCGAGAGCGATGCCCCAGCTGATTAATGCAGCTATATACCAGGGTTTGCCGGATAATGTTTTTAAATGACCATACCATGCATAGGTCATGAATAAATTTGAGCAGACAAGCATCAATGCTGTAATAAGCCAAACAGGCATAGATTTTCCTTATGTTCGTAGGGTTGTTGGTGATATCAATCTTGGAATGATTGAAATGAATAAGGTGTAAAGAGTAATATTATTTCCAATATAATTTATTTAAAAATGAATTTTTAAATAAATTGGGATTGTTATTTGTGTCTCGATTTCTATTTTTTAAAATATTAATACTGGTTTTTTAATTTGTATTCCCTAATATAATGTTGGTAACATCTTGGTGATTCATCAAAATATGCAGTATTTTCAAAAAGGAGATTTGGATGATTATTGTTTGTGGTGATGTTTTAATTGACTTCATTCCCGATAAAACAAAAGATGGTGCAGATTGCTATTGTCCAGCCCCGGGCGGATCTTGTGCAAATATATCTGTTGCAATAGGTCGTCTTGGTGGCGCTGTCGGATTTATGGGCGGAATTTCCACTGATTTTTGGGGTGAGAAATTGATGGAATTTCTTGAGACATCCAACGTTGATGTAAGATATGTTGCCAGGGGAAACCAACAAACAACCCTTGCCTTTGTTGAATTGGGCAATGAAGAACCCGCCTATGCCTTTTATGATGAAAATACTGTATCGAGATTATGGGTCCGTTCACAATCCCCCGGATTTTCCGACGATGTCAATTTGATCCACATTGGTTCTACTTCTCTGATTGAACCTCCTATTTCTGAATCTTGTGAGCAGATGTTCAGAATGGAAAAAGGAAAAAGAATTTTATCAATTGATCCAAATTGTCGACCCAGCAATACACATCATCCAGCTGTTTATAGAGCACGTATGGCACGTCTGACAGCCATGGCGGATATTATTAAATTATCCAAATCTGATCTGGAATTCTTATTGCCTGACACCAGAGTTGATGATGCTGCCAAACATTGGATCAATCAGGGTACCTCCATTGTTATTATTACACGTGGAAGCAAGGGTGTTCTTTGTTATCTGCCAGGTCATGAAGTCATTGATGTTCCACCTGATTATATTGATGATGTGGTAGATTCAATCGGGGCAGGGGATACCTTTATGGCGGCAACCCTGACCTATTTACAAAAAAATGGATTTTTGACACTTGACAAAATTAAGACTATCACGCCTGCTGAAATTACCAAAGCCTTAAAATATGCATCGGTTGCTGCGGCAATGATTTGTGAACGGCGTGGAGCCAATCCTCCTTGGGAACAAGAGGTTGATGAACGGATTAAAAGGAAAGCTATAAAATTATAGAGTGATATGAACCCTGTTTGATAATCAGGGTTATATATTGTTTGAATTGGTTTCTGATAGGGTGTCTGAATCGTTGGATGCGGGTAAAGACCAGTTCTGAGGGATATGCATTCGCAGACGACGTATATGTCGCGGGTCAGCCTCCAGAACCCTGAATATCAATCCAGATGGGTGAGTTAATACCTCTCCCTTGGTCGGAATATGTTCAGCCAGATGGAAAACAAGTCCACCCAACGTATCCATATCTGAATTTTTTTCTTCTTCGGTCAAGAATGTTCCAATTTTTTCCTCAAGATCTTCAAGATGTGCTCTTGCATCCACATCCAGCGTATTGTTTCCCCGTTCGATAATCATGTTGGCCTCAGGTTCATCATGTTCGTCAGCAATATCGCCCACGATTGTTTCCACCAGATCTTCAATCGTTATCAATCCATCAATGCTGCCATGCTCATCAATTACCAGCCCCAAATGAATCCGGTGTACACGCATTTGTAGCAGGAGATCAAGAACTGGTATTTGAGGTGCGATAAAAAGGGGCTGTCGAATGACTTTACCAAAATCGAAATCTTCACTGTGTCCAATATAGGAAATAAGATCCTTAACGTGCAACATCCCCTGGATATTGTCTAATTCCTGATGATAGACAGGAACTCGGGAATGATTTTCATGCTGCATAATTTCCAGTGCCTGCTTGAAACTGATTGAATCATCAATGGCAAATATATCAGCCCTTGGTATCATTACATCATCAGCCGTTTTATCTTTCAATCTCAATATATTGGAGATCAGTAATCGCTCATGCGGATTGAATTCCTCCTTGTTGTCATCGGGAATTGTAGGTAAATGATTGTTTCTGTCATCTACAAGGTTGACAATTGATTGTCGCAAATTGTGCTGATGTCTTTGATGGAACCAACGTTTAAAAAAAGATTTGTAACGGTTTGGCTTTGTGTTTGATTGTGACTGTTCTGATGCGGTATTATTCGGCGCATTATTACCTGGCGCACGAAACATGGCTATATACTCCCAAAAGACGAATTTTTCCAGGGATTCGGGATCCCGATTTTACCTAAAAGATAGGATTCCTTCATTTCCATGATTTTTGTTTCATTACATTTAAGGTGGTCATATCCCTCTAAATGCAATAAGCCGTGAAAAATAAGGTGTGTCAAATGATGGCGCATTGGTTTTCGGGCTCGACGGGATTCTTTTTGAATGGTTTCCAGGGCAAGAATAATGTCCCCTCCATAGGATTGGGGATCTGGATGCTCAAAAGTAAGAACATTTGTAGGTTTATTTTTATTCCTGAATTGGCAATTAAATTTTTGTATTTTCTGGTCATTGGCAAAACAAAGCGTGGTTTGTTCAGCAAAAGGATGCAGGGTATAAATACGGTATATTAATTCCTTGAGATCAGGAATCAGTTTATACCACCTCTTGTCTTGTATAATTATTACTTCACTAAAAAGAAAATCAAGAATTTGATATCGATATTGCCGGAAGAGGAACGTCATCAGGAAATTTCTTTCTAGGATTTATTCTCGGAAGATATTTTTAATTTTGCTGATTGTTTGTCATAAGCCCTTACAATACGATTAACAAGAGGATGTCTGACAACATCTTCTGCCTTGAAACGAAGAATCTCAATACCGGAAACACCCTGTAATGTATCAACTGCATCCTTTAATCCTGATTTGATCATGGGGGGCAGATCAATTTGGCTAAGATCACCGGTTATGACCATTCGTGAACCAGCCCCTAACCGTGTCAAAAACATTTTCATCTGAGCAGGAGTGGTATTTTGGGCTTCATCAAGTATGACATAGGCATGTTCAAGTGTTCTACCTCGCATAAAGGCAAGAGGAGCCACTTCAATTTCCCCGCTGGTCAGTCTTTTGACAACTTGATCTCCTGGCATCATGGCGTATAGAGCATCGTAAAGGGGACGAAGATATGGGTCAATTTTGTCTTTCATATCTCCAGGAAGAAACCCCAATCGCTCGCCAGCCTCTACAGCGGGACGAGATAGAATAATACGATCAATCTGACCAGATAAAAGCATGGAAACTGCCTGGGCTACAGCAAGAAATGTTTTTCCTGTTCCAGCAGGACCAATTCCGAAAACCATTTCATTTCTTGCCAGCATTTTCAAATAGTTTGCCTGTCCCGTTGTGCGAGGTGAAATGGTACCTTTACGTACAGAAATTGTTGGAATTGATTCTGGTTGTTTGAGTTCCATGGATTCAGGAGGTTCATTTTGTTTTGATGGATAAAGAATGGATAAGAGTCCGTTATAGGCCATGCGTATGAAATTATTAACGATGGTAGAGTTAATTTCATTATGAGTATATATATGTTGATACAGATTGCTTACTACTGTTTTGGTAAGTTCAACCTGTTGGATATCCCCTTCAATGACCAGATAGTTTCCCCGACAACCCATGTTGACCTGAAGTTCGTTTTCAATTTGAACCAAATAGCGGTCATGATCTCCCAACATTTGAGCCAGTAATAAATTGTCAGGAAATTGCAGGGTTGTTTTTAAAAAAGATTCGTTTTTTACTTCTTCTGATAAAAGAATGGGATAAATCTGTAGGGAAACTTTATTATTCAAAATGGTTCCTTTTTAAACTAATGTTCCTGAAAGCGAATTTGTCAAAGATTTATCAATTCTAACTTGACATTCCCGACCGATTAGCGATGTGTCACCCTGAATGTGAACCGCTTGCAAATAGGGGGATTTTCCCGTTATCTGACCTTGTTTTCGACCTTTACCAACAAAAAGGATGGGAATGGTACGTCCGACCGTATTCTGGTTAAATTGATCTTGCTGTTCTTTTAACAAAGCCTGTAAGGCCTGAAGACGAGCATCTTTTTCTTCTTCCCTAACCTGATGCATGGAAATAGCGGCAGCCGTTCCGGGTCGGGGAGAATATTTAAAGGAAAAAGTTTGTGAAAACTGAACGTCACGGACAAGCTGCATGGTATCTTCAAAATCTTTCGGGTTTTCACCAGGATGACCGACAATAAAGTCTGAAGATAAAGCAATATCAGGACGTGCCTTGCGTAATTTATCAATAATCTTACGGTATTCATCAGCTGTATGCCCACGGTTCATGGCCCTGAGAATACGGTCTGATCCGGACTGAACCGGCAAATGCAGAAATGGCATTAACGCAGGTAAATCACGATGTGCGTTGATAAGGCTGTCATCCATATCCCTTGGATGGGAAGTCGTGTAACGAATACGGCTTAATTCTGGTAATGTTGAAAGTTTTTCTGCGAGACGAGCCAGATTCCAAATGTTTCCGTCAGGACCCTCTCCATGATAGGCATTGACGTTTTGACCCAGTAAAGTGATTTCCTTTACGCCAATACTGCAAAGATGAGTAGCTTCATCAAAAATTGCCTGAACTGGACGACTGACTTCGGAACCACGTGTATAGGGAACAACACAGAATGAACAAAATTTGTCACATCCCTCTTGAATTGTTAAGAAAGCACTGTAACCTGTATTTTCCTGAGGTGTGGGCAAAAAATCAAATTTACTTTCAACAGGAAAATCGGTTTCGATTATATTCCCCGATTGCCGGGCCACTTCCAAAATCATTTTTGGAAGACGGTGATAAGTTTGAGGACCTAACACGATATCAACATAGGGAGCCCTCTGAAGAATGATTTTTCCCTCAGCCTGCGCTACACATCCAGCCACTGCTATAAGGGTGGGGTTCCCCAGCTGATTGCGATATTCCTTTATCTGTTTCAAACGTCCTAGTTCTGAAAAAACCTTTTCAGTGGCTTTATCGCGTATATGGCAAGTGTTAAGAATGAGAACATCCGCCTGTTCAGCTTTATCCGTTACTTTGTATCCTAATGGACGCAGCAAATCGACCATTCGGTTGCTGTCATAAACATTCATTTGACATCCCCATGTGATTATATGCAGATATCGCCGTGATGTTTCATTATCTAAATTTGCATTTGTCAAAGTAAAGTCTCGTTGAACCATATCAGGATTTGGCCTTGGTATTAGGATATTTTTGAATTACAATAAAATACACTTTTTATAAAAAGACAGGAATAGATACAAGCTATTTATCCATTAATATATGAAAATTAATATTCAAATTGAAGATAAGTAAAAGGTTTTTATTATTTAAATATGAATTAATATTTTGTATATCCAGAAATGTTGCAAGAAAAAATTGAATTAGTTCATTAACATTTATATAATTTAATACAGGTATGATAAATCGTAATTCATATTTTATCGGATAGAAAATATTAAATTATTTTCTTTATTTCATCTTTAGAATGATTTGATCTTAATGCAACAGTACCCTTGGCAATAATATCCCAGGTTTCCTGCGCAAGATGTTTACGGGTCTTGAAATTTTCTGGATATAAAGGATCATGAAAAATAACGGATGCATGCATATCGGAATATTGACTGAGATTCCATAAATGTGGTGCCAATTCCATATCACCATACCAGCAGTAAATGGGTCGGGTGAACCTGTTGACAGGTAACATGTCCAAACGATCATATGTAATTGAAATTGGTTGAATAATGGGTGTTTTATAAGTTATGGTTTTCTTACCATGGGGTTTTGCCAATGCAAAAAAAGAGGACATAAAAGGGTATAAATGCGATCCATCAGAAGAGGTGCCTTCTGGAAATAAGATTAGGCTATCATTGTTTCTTAATCTTGATTGTAGTTCAATTTGTTCTTTAGCTGTTGAGTGTCGTTGTCTGCTGACAAAGGAGACGCGGCCAAGTTTACATAAAATACTGATAAGAGGCCAGGTTCCGACCTCCTTTTTTGCAACAAAACATCCAGGCAATAATCCGCCTATAGTGACGATATCCAGCCATGAACAATGATTGGCAATGTATAAGATTGGACGATCCTGTCCTTTTTTCGAGTCCAGGGCAATAATCTTGCCGAAGGTATGAAGGCGTAGCCCCAGTAATTTTCCCACAATATACCAATAATACCTTGCAAAATTGGTTTTTAATTTTCCAGGGAGTTTGACAAAGATTGATTGTACTGGAATAGCCATTCCAGTCCATCCCAAAATGGTGAAGATTTTGAGTATTGCCCTAATTTTTTTCAAAAATTTAGGATTATAGGCATTAACTGCATTTTCATTATTGTCAAATAATGAATTGAAACCTATACGTGACCTATTTTTAATTTTTTTATTATTTGACTGAAAAATAATATTCTTAATTTTGGATAACATAAATAACAAAATTCATAATTTTAACAAAAAATAAAATACAGTTTTCTCAGTATTGTAATATATAAGTAATAATCACGGGCTTTATAATTGTTATCTGAAAATATGTGTAACGACAAGATTTATTCATAAAGAAAAATTTAAAATAATTTACCAAATTTTTGGCGTTTTTTTATTTTAATATATTTTTCTTTTGAAGAGTTCCTTTAATTTTTATAAAAGAAAATACTTTTTATAAAATCCAATTTTTATTCAGTATACTATAGGGAATATGCGTTTTGTCATCTTTGTGGTTTTGGTTTGAAAACGAAAAATCCATACAATATAAAGGTGATAATAGAAAATTAGGCATTCGTGATTATTTCATATTCATGGTGTTATTTATTTTGAGCTGTTTTAAGCAGGGAGTGGCTGCAGATCCTCAATATTATAGAGTGAAAATATATTCAACAGGAAATGAGACAATTGATAAAGTTTTGTCAAACACATCCAATTTGGTTACTTTACAAAAAACAAATGCTGTAAATGCGTTTGCGTTGGCTGGTCGAATTAAAAGTGATTATGCCCGTTTTAAAAATGCTATGGACAGTTTCGGATATTATGATGCGAAAATCAGTATCAAGGTTGGAACTGCGGCTGCGTTACATAATCAAAAAAATGTAAAATTGAATAAAAGAGAACAATCCGATGATATATTCAAACATGAAAAAGATATCATTGCCAATGGAATAATTGATGGTGCAAGTACGGATTTACCAAATTTTATTGATAAAGTGCCTGTCCAGCAGGATGTTATCATTATTGTTCATATCCAAAAGGGATCCCAATATCGCATAGGTCAGTTAGAGTTCAAGAACTTACAAAAAAATGAAATCATCCAGTTATCAGCTAAGCAGCAAAGGGAATTCGGATTGAAAATTGGTGATCCTGCCGTTTCCGCTGATATCGTTGCCGCTCGGGACAAACTGATCAAGGGGTTGCAGGAAGAGGGACATGCCTTGGCTAAAATGGGAGAGCCCGTTGCCTATCTGCATCCAGACAATAAAACCTTGAATGTTGTTTTTGGTATGAATATGGGTCCTGTAGTGGACATAGGTGATATCGATTTCAAGGGTTTGAAAAAGGTCAACGCGAAATATATTCGTCGCCGGTTGTTATTGCATGCTGGACAGTTATATCAACCCTCAACTATTGAAAACGCACGCATGGATCTTTCTTCAACTGGTGTTTTTTCGAGTATTGATATGCACGTTGCAGATCATGTTGATCAATCGGGTCGAATACCATTAACCATAACCTTTAAAGAGGCTAAACGAAGAACCGTAAGTGTTGAAGCGGGATATTCAACGGATCTTGGGGGAAGGTTAGGTGCAAAATGGACGCATCATAACATATTTGGTAATGCCGAACAGTTAAAATTGGCAGCCATAGCGACGGGTATAGCAGGAACAGCCCAACGGGGACTGGGATATGATGTGTATGCGGATTTTACCAAGCCTGATTTTGGACATCGTAACCAGGATTTTAATGCACGTGTTGAAGCTGTAAAACAGAAGCTGTACTCGTATAATCAAACAGCGTTTCTTGCAAAGGTTGGAATGACAAGAAAATTTGGTAAACGCTGGAGCATGTCAGCTTATTTGGGTGGAATACAAGAACATATTATTCAGCGAGGTGAAAGAAACAATTATACCATGATCAACCTTCCACTGGGTGCGGCATATGATGGAACGGAATTGGCCAATCCAATGATGTCTCCAGATCACGGAATGAAAGCGTCTGTCTCTATAACGCCGACGGAATCTTTTGGAGACAAGACTATATTTTTTGCAATCATGCAAGGAACAGCCTCTACCTATTTTGATTTAACGCATCTGGGATTAACGAAACCTGGTCGTTCAATTTTTGCATTTCGTGGAAACATTGGCAGTATTCAAGGGGCCTCACGAATGAATCTTCCCCCTGACCAACGTTTATACGCAGGAGGTACTTCAACTGTAAGAGGATTTCGTTTCCAGGGTGTCGGTCCTCAATTTAAGGGGAGTAAATATGCAAAAGGGGGAAAGGCAATGGATACGGGAACGGCTGAATTCCGGCAAAGAATACTTGGACAATTTGGTGCCCAAGCTTTTATTGATGCCGGTCAGGTCAGCAGTGACAGTATGCCTTTTGAGGGGAAGGTTCAGGTAGGTGTTGGTGGTGGATTTCGATATTATACGCCCATGGGGCCCATACGTTTAGATATCGCAGTACCCGTTAAGCGACCATATCGAGGAGATCGGTTCGAAGTTTATATAGGTTTGGGGGAAACTTTTTAATGTCTCAATCTAGTAAGGAACCTGAAAAGAAGCAATCCATTGACAAAGTGCCAAGGAATATAAAGGTTAGAAAAGTCAAATATTCTATAATCAAGTGTATATTATGGTTTCTGGCAAGCATATTCATATTGCTTGTAGCTATGGTTTTTGCATTATTCATTTATCTTGATACGCAGAGTGGAAAAGAATTTCTTTCAGATAAAATTGATGTTTGGACCGATCATTCCATAAATGTTAAGGGAATTCACGGGAATTTTCCTAATCATCTGATTGTTGAAGAAATCACGTTGAAAAAATTGCCATCAACGGATAAACCGTGGTTAATATTAAAAAAAGTCAAACTTGATTGGTCTTTTTTTGAATTACTGTATAAAAAATTATTTATTCAAAGTCTTTTGGCTGAAGAAATAGATATTGAGGATTTACCAAAATCCGTACAATCACCAGACGCATCATATTCCACATCATCCGATTTGTCATTTTTATGGTTATTTGCCTCGATTAACCATTTACAAATTAATAAATTGCATCTTGCTCAGACAATTTTTTCAAAAACGTTAGATTTAAAGGTTAACGGAAAACTATCGACTTCTAATCTATTATTCTTTCTAGATGAATTTAAACTGAATGCATTGCCTGACACAAATTTGGAGCTTGATGGTGAAGAACTTAATAAATCAACAAATCTTTCCTTGAAGTTAACAGTTAAAAATCATCAGGTTTCAAAAGGACAGTTAACTTTTTTGGCAAAATCCAATCCAGATGGAATTCTTGAACGTTTATTAAAGTCCGATCAATTAACTCCCTTATCATTTAATTTGTCGCTTGATGGACCGTTTGATTCATTGAATACAAAAATGGAACTGAAATCAAATCGGACGTATTTAAGGGAAAATGGACATATTGACCTTAATCATTCAAAAATGAATGTTGATTTATTCGGTCATTCTCCAGCAGTGACCTTGAATCCACAAATTCATTGGGATGGATGGGATCTAGATGCCAGATTGACTGGATTATTGACAAAACCAATCGGTCAGGGAAAATTCAAACTGGTCAATCTAGCGGCTGGTAAAACGTTTTTGAATAATCTTATTGTTTCTTTTTCGGGAGAGCAAAATGATGATTTGCAAGCCATAAATTCAAGGCAAATCGATAGAGCCCATATACATTTAGTTGCAGAGGGATTGCGTGTTCCCGGAAAACATCCAATGATGTTTGCCAAAGTTCCAATTATAGCTGATGCTGTATATGGAATAAATGAACCTGAACAATCAATTGATTTTCGAGTTCAACATGATCTTGTGAAGGCTGTGGGACATATCTTTTTTCACCCTGTCTTAAAAGGATCAATTGATCTGGCTCTACCACATTTAAGTGATATAGCCAAATTTACAGGTGTTAGGTTGGGAGGTCAATCAGTATTCAATCTTGCTTTTAAAATGCCAGAGCATGCAGATAATCCAATTTTATTTGATTTGGATGGTCCCATACAGGTCAATCAAGGATTACCTGAAATAGTAAATATGGTTGGATCCAAGGGACATCTTGGCATTCATGCACGTATTTTCCATAAAGAAAAACCTGATATCTATTTGGATAATTTGACAATATCAGGTCAAAATTTATCAATTCAAGGTAATGGACATTTATTGGATCAACAGGTCAGGGCGGTTGTTAATCTTAATATAAATAATCTTATGGCACTTTCCCCGTTATTGACGGGTCAGGGAAAGGCGGTTTTAAAAGCTGATGGATCTCTGGAAGATCTGGGTTTGAAATTTGAAATGGCCACTAAATTTCAAACATCATCAAAAAGAGATTATGCAATAGCGCCAAGCGATTTAAAAATGAAGGCTGAGCTGAATCATTTATTTGCGCTACCAACGCTTTTGGTATCCTTGAATGGAAATCTTGACCGTTCACCGATAGAAATGGAACTGTCGGCAAGTCAAAAGAAAAATACTGATAATTATTATTTTAATTTAAGAAAATTGAATTGGCGATCCTTGAATGGTCTCGCTGATTTTAGTATTTCCGGTAAAAATATAATTCCTAATGGTAACCTTGATATAAAAATAACTCGACTGGCCGATTTTAAAAAATTGGTTCGAAAGAATATTGAAGGCAATCTTGCCTTACAAATCCATTCCTCACCGCATACAAACCAAAAATTATTCGTTAATGCAAGCAGCAAAGTGAATATGCCTAATTACAGGTTCAATAATTTGCTTTTAACGGGTTATCTTGATCATCCATTAGACAAACCCTTAATCAATTTAAAGGCGCAAATTTCGGATTTTCAGCTTCCACAGGCAAAAGGTAATATCCGGTTAAGTGCTAATGGTTTTATCGATAACTTGAAAGTAATGGCAAATGCTGATTTTCCTTCGTTAATGCAAAGTAAAGGTGCATTTGATACAGCACTAGTGTTGGATTTGAAGAAAAAAAATGTTTTTTTACAAAAACTAAATGCATTGGCAAAAGGTGAAAATATACACCTGACTGCTCCAGCCAAGGTGGATTTTGGGGAGAAAATAGCCATAGATCATTTTCGTTTAACTTTGGCTCCTCCAAATGCGCCCTTGGCCATTATCGATTTGACTGGAGTAATTATGCCAGCATTAAATTTGAATGCTAGTATTCAAAATGTGACTCCTGCCATTTTAAAACCTTTTTTACCTCAGTTACAGGCTAATGGAACCTTAGATGCCCAGGCCAGGTTAAAAGGGACGTTGGAAAAACCCACAGGTTCAATTCAAATTAATGCAACGAATATTAAAATGCTTACAGGAGAAGCCGCCTCTCTACCTGTTGCACAATTGATTTCTCGGACAAATTTGATGGGTAAAAATGCCCAAACGCATACGCATTTACAGATGGGAAAGAAATTTGATTTGAGTATGAATGGTTTAATACCTTTAAATTCAAATGGTAAGATGGATTTGAATCTTGAAGGAAAAATTGATTTGGGATTGGGAAATGCGATTGCGGGTGCCTATGGTCAGCAAGTCAAGGGCAATATCAATCTTGCCATGCAAATTGCGGGTAGTTTTATGGAACCAATTGTTAATGGAACTGTACAGCTTTTCAAAGGAAGTTTTAGAGATTACGCACAAGGGACAAGTATTCAGGATATACAGGCAAAGCTTGTTGGGAAAAAAGATCATATAACCCTTGAATCACTTACTGCCAAGGCGGGACATGGGGATATATATGCCAATGGACAAATTGGAGTTTTTCAACCGGGTATTCCGGTAAGCTTGCATATGAATATGAAAAATGCCCGTCCATTGGTTAGTGATTTGTTAACAGCCATTCTTGATGGCGATATCGATGTTAGTGGAATGGCAAAATCAAAAATTGATATGAAGGGAATAATTCGGATCAAACATGCCGAGATTAATATACCGCATTCTATTTCAAGTTCTGTTGTTCCATTAAAAGTAATTCGTCCAGGTGACAAGATTGAAACAGAAAGCAGGCCAAATCTTCCAGGACCCATTATCGGTTTGGATTTAACCATTAAATCTGCCGGTCAAATCTTGGTTCAAGGTTTCGGACTGTTTACAGATATGGCAGGCGCATTGCATATCACGGGAACAGCTGATGCGCCTTCAGTTGCGGGAGGAATGAAGATGCAAAACGGTCATATTGATCTTTCAGGAATATCATTGGATTTCACAAGGGGTGTGATCGGGTTTCAGGGAAGTAATGTAGATCGCAAGATTGATCCCTCTCTGGATTTTGAGGTAAAAAAAACGGTTGAAGGAAACACGGCCAGATTATTGATTACAGGTTTTGCAAGTTCACCCAAAATCACGTTAACCTCTTCCCCTCCATTGTCACAAGACAGGGTTCTAGCCATTCTATTATTTGGTGTTGATTCACAAAGTCTTTCGGCAACCCAAATGGCAGAAATAGGATTGGCATTGGCAACGTTGGGTGGACAAAGTGCAGGGATTGATCCCTTGGGTACCGTGAGAAAAAGCCTTGGATTGGATCGACTTTCTTTAGGAGGAGGGAGTCGTAGCAATGAAAATGGAGGCTCCAATAATGGAGCAAGTGTTGCGGCAGGGAAGTATGTGGCAAAAGGTGTTTATATTGGTGCCAAACAATCTACAGGCAATGCAGGTACACAGGCCGAGATGCAGATTGATATCACCAAACACTTGAAAGCTACTGCAGCGGTTGGTACGGGAAAAGACAATTCAAGATTTGTTACCCCAGATAATGATCCAGGTAGTAACGTGGGATTGCTTTATGAGTTTGATTATTAAGGTAAATCAGAAAATATAAATTTTAATTTGATATAATGAATTTATACAACTAATCAGGAATTCGCTTATTTAATATTAAAAAAAGACGGCTTGAATATGTTTTGAAACAGTATTATTATTCAATCGTCTTTTTTTCTTAAAGCTGTTATTCTTTCCAGTTTTTTAATTTGCTAGTTTTTCCAATGCCAGGATTGAAAGCATTGCAAGGATCAAGGTCTTTGTAAAAATTCTTCAAAGGATCTTTGGCTGGGTAAAGATGACCGACATTATGTTCAGCGGGATATTCCGCTCCTCTTTGATCAAGAATTCTCAACATTTTTTCTTCAAGTGCAAATACATCATATCCTTTTTGAATAATATAATCCTGATGAAAAACGTGACAAAAGAAATGACCGTAATATAATTTATGGAGAATTGGTTCTTCTATTTCTTCAGGCAAATGTTCCACCCATTCTTTATCATTACGGCGTAGGGCAACATCAATGGCCAGAATATTTTCAACCGTATCCGTATGGACATTCCTGTAACGAACAGCAGCGCCTGCCACGGCAAAGCGATGCAGGAATGCTTTGCGACCTTCTTCGGCATTGCATTCAAAAAAGCTTCCCGATGTTTTTTCCTTAAAATAAGATTTTAAATGGGAACGAACAGGTTCAATTTCTTCTTTGCCCACTTTCAATAGCAAATGATGTTCATATTTTTTTGCATATTCGTTCATTCGTTCCGGCAAATGCTGGGGAAATAATTTGCTAAAAAACTGTATTGCCTTGTCACTGAAATGTTTTGGGAAAAACGGGATTTTATTTGTAATAAAATCAAATTTGTTTTTCAGGGAAAATAATTGTGGAATATGTGCAGTACCCAGACAATTTATAAAAATGAATGTATCTTTTCCGTAAATAGCGGCAATATTGTAAGCATCTTGATGGATATACTCACCGGATATGGGAACTATTTTCTTGCTGAGCATATTATATCGAATATTGGTAAGATCATTTGGATCGTTTGTACCGATATAAAAAACTCTTGTTTCCTTTTCCTGTGGAAATGTATCAAGGCGTACAGCAAAAATTGAGAGTTTACCGGCACATCCAGAGGCTTCATATAAATGATTGGGATCGGCATTATAACGGGCGGGTGTAGGGGCATCAACTTCGCAGACATGATCCCTATAATGATGGTCTGAACAGCATTTATCAGATTGTTTTATCAATTCATGATCGAAATTACCGTGATCAAGTCGTCCCAGAATTTCCTCAGGTGTGTTTCCCAACTCAACGCCAAGATGATTAACAAGTTCTAATTTACCCTCTTTATTACATTGGGCATAAAGGGCCATCTCGGTATAGGCGGGGCCTCGCTGTACCAATGCCCCACCAGAATTATTGCTTATTCCTCCAAGAACTGAAGCACCGATGCATGATGATCCGATTACAGAATGAGGATCACGATGATAGGGCCTTAATTTTTGTTCAAGTTCATTTAAAGTCGCCCCGGGAAGACATATTACCTGTTCACCATTATTAATCACATAAATTTTTTTCATTTTCATGGTGTTAATAATGACAATGTCACGATCATAATCATTGCCATCGGGGGTAGATCCACCAGTCAGTCCAGTATTGGCGGCCTGCATGATAATTATTACATTTGATTCTATACAGGCCTTGACAACATTCCACTGATCCAGAATATGCTCTGGCGTTACAATTGCTATTGCTTTCCCAGATCCATATCGAAAACCATTACAATATAATCCCATTTTGGATGGGTCAGTTATAACGTTTCTGCTTCCAGATATTTTTGTTAATTGAGCAATCAAATTTTGATTGGATGTATTATGAGAGGCAGAAATCGATTTTTTTTGAAAAAACATTTTGTATACGCTTTTGACAATCTAAAAATTATTCAGGTTCTAATAATCTTTATAAATAGTTAACAAGCCTTTTATCATACTCGTTTAATATCATTTGTAAAGGATAACAAAATGTCATTATATATTCATTTATTATAAATAAAGACATGAAAAAAAGGAGAGCAACTCTCCTTTCGTTGTAATTGTAATGATCAATTGATAAATTCTAAGCTGTTTTCATCACGTTTGTTAATTCGTTGAGAACGTCTTCTGGTTTTTTTGATTCCAAAACGGCCACCTCGGTTACAAAACGGTCTTGAGCCGCTTCAAATAGTTTTCTTTCGCTAAAACTGCCATCAAGACTGTCAGCATTTCTGCGTAGATCCCTTAAAACTTCAGCAATCTGCATCAGATCACCAGAATTGATTTTTTCCTGGTAAACCAAAGCCCGTCTTGCCCACATACCTTTGCTGGTTTGCGGCTTGCTTTTAATAATTGACATGGCTTTTCCGACAATTTCACGGGAAGCAATTTTGCGTAATCCAGCTTTTTTTGCTTTATCTAAAGGAATACGCAGGGTCATCTGATTATCTGGAAAAGAGATCTGGATCATTTCCAGTTTCGTGCCTGCAATCTCTTCCACGCCAATACGATCAATTCGGCCTACACCATGTGCAGCATAGACAATGGCATCGCCTTCTTGAAAAGGAAAAGAGGTTTTACTATTGGATTGTTGTGCGGCGGTTTCTGCGACGGCTGCTTGAGCCATTTCGTCGGTTACGCCACCTTTGGAAGAATTTTTCAATACACTCATTTAATATACTATACCATATTCAGGATAAATTGTCATTTGATATTTTAGAAAAAAATTTTATATAATGTGTATATATAGGTATTTTATTTTAATTTACCATTGAATTCCGTTAATGGAAGGAATAGGGCGTTGAGAAGATTGATTGATTTGTTCAAGCAGATCGATCTCGATGCTGCGTGACATTGTTAACATGGGCAAGGAATGCGGACTTTCATCAAAGGGATCTTGCAAATCATTTCCAATTCGGTCCAGAGCCAAAAATAAGAAACCCACAAGTGCGGATCCTAATGGTGTGATCCACCCAAGTGTATCCACCATTGAAAAAGGAAGAATGATGCAGATAACTTCACTTAGTAAACGGGGCAGGGTGGAAAACTGGATTGATAAGGGTGTATTTTTAATTCTTTCCAAGGCACCTTGTGCATTGGCCAAGTCAGATAAAATTCTGTCGATTTGAGAGTGAAGGGCACCGTCAATATTTTTTTGGCGGCTTTCCTGGGTTACCATATAGCCGATCTGAACGAGAATGCCATTAGGCTGGTTGCGTTGATTTTTAATATAGGTTTGAATGGAATGGGGCAATATTTTTTTAACATTATAGCTGGTCAGGGAATTTTTACCTCTTAAATGATAGGATAGACTGTATGCATATCCGGCCATGGCATATATAAGCTCGGGTTTGCTATCGAGAATACTCATGCATTGCCTGGCAAATGATCGACAGTTATTTGTGACTGATCCCCAATGTATACGTGCCTCCCACCATCGATTATATGCCGTATTGTTTCTGAAATTCATAAAAAGGACGAGCACAGATCCAATCAGGGCGGTTGGTAATGCGGATTGATCAAACCAGTGTAGATTAAAAATTTTATATCCAATGACGACTAGCATGTCCCAAATAAATAAAATGAGTAAAGGTTTAAAACTTGTCTGTATAAGAAAAAGAAGTCCACGTTTCGGGTTTACAATCATAGTTTAATTTTCATCATTATAATGGATAGTTATTGATTTTATTAAATAAATTAATGGAAAACTATGGTTTATTTTTGTTGATTGTATTTTTTCTTAAAAAATTGATAAGATTAAGAAAATAGCTGGTTTACTTTCAAGCGCATAAAATCACCAAAAACTAGACAAAAAACGAGTATAAACACTTTGAATTGATTCAAATTATCTTATAAAATTATGCTGATTTTAAATCTGTATAATTATAATACTAAAACATGTTTAATTTGTGTTTTAGATGCTAGATTAAGCTACTTTTGTATGTAGAATTCAAACCGGATATATATTGTAGTAAAAAAATTAGTATAAAATCAAGTTCGTTTAAAAATTCTCCATTTATAAGGGGATTTTTTATTAAAGGGTTAATTATTTAAATGAAGAATTCTTTGTCTCCGCAACAAGAAAAATTAGAACAACTAAAACAATTGCTGCCAGAGGTTTTTACGGAAGGTAGGGTTGATTGGGAAAAGCTAAAATTATCTTTGGGAGAAGATATTAATATTGCAAATGAACGTTATGTTTTGAATTGGGCGGGTAAGAGTAATGCTTATAAAGTATTGCAAGAACCGACATCTAAAACACTCTCCCCAGACAAAAATGAATCCGTTGATTTTGATAAGACAGAGAATTTATTCATTGAGGGCGATAACCTAGAAGCCTTAAAAATACTTCAAAAAAGCTATTTTGGCAAAGTTAAGATGATTTATATTGATCCTCCGTATAACACGGGTAATGACTCTTTTATTTACCCGGACCGTTTCAAAGAAAACCTTGAGGACTATCAAAAAAATGTGGGTGATAAAGACGAGGATGGATATTTAATACAAAATTCTGTTTTTAAGAAAAACAGGAAAGAAAACGGACAATATCATAGTAATTGGCTTAATATGATGATGCCACGATTATATCTCGCCAAGAACTTACTGAGAGAAGATGGCGTTATTTTCATTTCTATCGATGATAATGAGGTTCATAATTTACGCCTGTTGATGAATGAAATATTTGGAGAGGAAAATTTTCTGCAGCAAATAATATGGAAAAGACATAGTGGAGGAGGGAATGATGCGAAATTTTTTGCTTTGGATCATGAGTATATTTTGTGTTGTGTTAAAAATATTTCAAAAATAAATAATTTTAGAATATCTTTAACTAGTAAAGAAAAAAAAGAATTCAAATTACAAGATGAATATTTTGATAAATTAGGTTTTTATAAAACAAAATCTTTTAACAGAATGAGACCTGATGATCCTAGACCTGGATTACAATATTTAATTAAATGCCCAGATAACTCCACAATCTTCGGAGAATGGAGGTGGGAACAGGATTTATTTTTAGACGCTTATAAAAAGAATAAAATTCTCATTAAAAAAAATAAAGATCACAAGTGGATAGTTGAATATAAATTATATGAAAAAAATGAAAATGGAGAAATAAGAAAAAAGGTTCCTCGTTCTATGATATTAAATGAGATTGCAAATAGTAAAGGTAAGAGTTTATTAGCAAAAGTTTTGAGCAGTAAAAGTATATTTAATAATCCTAAACCTGTTGAGTTAATAGAGCATTTGATTAGAATAAATGCTTTTGATACAGATTCTATCATTCTTGACTTTTTTGCAGGATCAGGAACAACAGCACATGCGGTGATGCAATTGAATGCTGAGGATAACGGTCATCGCAAATGTATCTCTATTCAATTACCAGAACTATGTGATGAAAAGTCAGAGGCCTTTAAAGCTGGATATAAGACCATTGCTGATATTGCCAAGGAACGTATTCGAAGAGCTGGCAAAAAGATCAAGGAAGACAATAAGGATAAAGAAAATATTGATCAGCTTGATATTGGATTCAAAGTCTTAAAAGTTTCTGATAGCAACTTTAGAGAATGGCGAACCGATATATCCAGTGAAAAACTTGATGAACAATTAGATCTTCACGTTGATCCCATTGCGGAAGATGCTTCAACAGAAAATATCGTTTATGAATTAATGCTTAAAAATGGCAAGGATTTAAATAGTCATATCAAGCATCATAATCATATCTATTCTATATCCGACCAAGAAAATCATGATGAAAATATCCTCGTTTTGCTTCTTGAAGAGGTGAATGAAGATGTTATTGAGAGTGTTCTTCAAGAAAATCCCAATAAGGTTATTGCCCTGGATAAACTTTTCAAGAATAACGATCAATTAAAGACCAATACCGCATTACAAATGCAAGATGCAGATATCAAGTTCGAAACAATCTAAGGGTTTGGTTATGAAGTTAGAATTTGAAGCGAATTTAGAGTATCAAAAAACTGCGATATCTGCTGTGGTTGAGTTGTTTAAAGGGCAATCTAAGCATACAGCAGGGTTTAATTTATATTCAAATGGAAATAATGATCCAATTATTGCGGTAAAAAATAATTTGGATATTGGTCAAACACAAATCTTTCAAAATTTGCAGGAAATTCAAGAAAAGAATGGTGTTGCAAAATCTCGGTCGTTAGACAGTATGGACTTTTCTGTGGAAATGGAAACAGGCACAGGAAAGACCTATGTTTATTTAAGAACGATATATGAACTCAATGCCCATTATGGGTTTAGTAAATTCATTATTGTTGTACCTTCTATAGCTATTCGTGAAGGCGTTCAGAAAAGTCTTGAAATAACACATGAACATTTCCAGAATATTTATGCAAGAGAGCCTCTGAATTATACTATTTATAATAGTAAGCGACCTGTTGATATCAAAAATTTTGCCCAAAGTAATAATATAGAAATCATCGTTATGAACATTGATTCATTTGCTAAAGATCAGAATGTTATCAATAAAATCAATGAAACAGGTCACAAGCTTATTGAATATATTCAGGAAACTTCTCCTGTTGTGATTATTGATGAGCCTCAGAATATGGAGACAGAAAAGCGGAAGGAAGCGATTAAAAGCTTAAACGGTTTATGTCATCTACGATATTCCGCAACCCATAAGCATCAATATAATAGTGTCTATCAGCTTGATCCGGTAAAAGCTTATGATCTGGGATTGGTTAAGCAAATTGAAGTTGATTCCATTTACAGTGATGCAGCTTATAATGGTGCTTATGTTTTTGTCGGTGATTTTAAGACAGCCAAAACCAGTTGTTCTGTTAAACTTACTATTCATGTGAATGATAAGGTTGGTGTAAAGAAAAAGACCATTTCTGCAAAGGTTGGTGATGATTTATTCGAATTATCCAATCACAGAGAAGTTTATAAAGATGGATACATTCTTAATGAGATAAATGCACAAGATGAAAGCATTACCTTTTCTAATGGTCATACTCTCCATAAGGGGCTGGAAAACGGTAATGATGCAAAAGATGCTATTAAAAGATGCCAAATTAAAGAAACGATCATAGAGCATTTGGCTAAAGAAGCCAAATTAAGCAAAGATGGTATAAAGGTCTTATCCTTATTTTTTATAGATAAAGTATCTAATTATCGAGACTATGAAGAGAATCAAGCAGTAAAAGGTAAGTATGCACTTTGGTTTGAGGAAATTTATAGAGAAGAATTCAAGAAATGTTATAAAAAAGATATTTCAGATGAGGAACTTGATCGAATACATAATGGTTATTTTTCCCAAGATAAAAAAGGAATATTAAAAGATACCAAGGGCAATACACAAGCTGATGATGATACCTATAGTTTGATTATGAAAGACAAAGAGAAGCTTTTAGATATTAACGAGCCGTTACGGTTTATATTTTCTCATTCTGCATTAAGAGAAGGTTGGGACAATCCTAATGTTTTTCAAATATGTACTCTGAATGAAACAACCTCTGAAATGAAGAAACGCCAAGAAATAGGGCGAGGATTGAGATTGGCCGTTGATAAAGATGGGAAAAGAATACGGGATAAAAATATCAATCGTCTGACGGTTATTGCCAATGAATCTTATGATGATTTCGCAAAAGCTTTACAAAGTGAGATTGAAGAAGATTGTGGCGTTAATTTTCAAGGCCGGATTAAAGACAAAGCACAAAGAACGAAGGTTATTTATAAAAAAGGTTTTCAAGCAGACCCGTTATTTTTAGCAATATGGAATAAGATTAAATATAAAACAACCTATCGTGTTCATTATGATACCAATCAATTAATAGACAAAGTTGTCGAAGCTATCAAAATTTTACCTAAAATAACAGAACCTATTCTTTATATGGAAAAGGTATCTTTGAATATTGATGAAGAAGGTATCCAGACTAATTATTTGGCAAGTGAGCGTAATAAAACTCAAATAATTGCTAAAAATATTCCTGATATATTTGCTTATATTGAAAATAAAACTCAACTGACGAGGACAACAATTTTAGAGATATTGAAAAAATCTGAACGAATTGGTGATATTTCCAAAAATCCTCAAGATTTTCTTGATAAGGTTTGTGATGTTATTTCTAGAGAAATGCAGGAATTAATGATTGATGGTATTCGGTATCAAAAAGTTGGGCTTACTGAATATGAAATGAAGCTGTTTGATAGTAAAGAACTTGAAATCTATATGAATGACAATTCTTTTCAGGTCACAAATACTGGCAAAACCATTTATGAAAATATAGTTCCTTTAGATTCAGAAACAGAAAATCAGTTTGCTAAAGAGTGTGAGACTAGTGAACAAGTTAAATATTATTTTAAACTTCCAAATTGGTTCAAAATAAAAACGCCTATTGGAAATTATAACCCTGATTGGGCATTAGTGTTTGAAAATGATGCAAAGATATATTTTGTTGTGGAGACTAAAAATACAGGAAATAATGTTGTTGATTTATCAAAACTATCTAAAAGTGAGCTATTGAAAATTAAATGTGGCAAGGCACATTTTAAAATTATGGATGATGTTAGGTATGAGGTTGTAACGAAAGTTTCAGATCTTAGTCATATTTAAAATAATTATTACATCTTGTAATTAGACGGTAATTACAACTCATCGTCTTTTTTTAACAATCGGTATGTTTGTGTATTGATTTGATTACATGTTTTTATTTAACATAATAATTCATCAATTTCTGCAAGGATTTCTTCTGAATTCCTTCAGAATCAAAATTGTCAGGATCAAGCCAGTCATTAAATGCCTTGGAAAGTTTTGGAAATTCAAGATCAAGAATTGAATACCATGCTGTATCCCGGTTACGGCCATGAATAACCAAAGCTTGACGGAATATTCCCTCGAATGTGAAACCATAGCGTAATGCCGCAGCACGAGAGGGTGCATTTAAGGTATCACATTTCCATTCAAGACGACGATAACCAAGTTCCTCGAATGCATATTTCATTAAAAGATAGATTGCCTCCGTGGCCATTGTTGTTTTTTTTAATCGTCCAGAAAAAATAACGCTACCAATTTCTATCACTCCATTTGTTGGATCTATTCGCATGAGAGCAATTGAACCGATTGCTTGATTGGAATTCTTATCGAGAATGGCATAATGAAATGGATCTTTGATATTTTCTAATTTAAGTAGCCATTCCCGATATTCATTAAAATCATTAAACGGACCGGATAAAAGATAGGTCCATAGCCCTTTATCAGTACCGTTAAAAAAGGCATCATAAAGTTGCAAAGCATGTTGTCTGACATTTATGCGTTCAAGCCGGCAATATTGTCCCGTGATTGTTTCTTTTTTGGGAAGCTTTGCTTTTTTCCATGAAGGAAGAGCTTGACCAATCGGTTGTTGATAAGCATTAAAACGGATCGACATCGTGGACCTTTCTATGAGGAGAATAATTCCAGTCAGGCAAAATTACTGTTAGAAACTGAATAAGCATTTTTTTAGTGGAGCTATACGAAAGAATGACATTCTGGAATGAAAAACTATATTTGATTAAAATTTTTTATATCTTTTTGGGGAGACTTGCCAAATATGGCTTTGTAATCACGACTAAAATGTGAGGGACTTTCATAACCAACCTGATAGGAAGCAGTGGCAGCGTTAAGATTATTATTGATCATCAGACGTTTTGCTTCATGAACGCGTAACCATTTTTGATATTGTAACGGGCTTTTTCCGGTTAGTTGGCGGAAATGATGATGCAAGCTTGAGGGGCTCATGTTAACAGCACTGGCAAGATGGCTTATTTTCAAGGGTTGAGAATAATTTTGTTTAAGCCATTCGATTGCTTTTCTGATATTAGATCCTGTATTACCAGTTGTTATAATCTGTAAAAGAATTGGTGCGGCATCGCTGGTTAGCAGTCGATAGTAAATTTCCCTGATGACTAACGGGGCAAGAACTGGAATGGTTTCGGGCTCATCCATTAAGGATAAAAGCCTGTACATGGGTTCCAAAAAGGATACATTAACACTGCAAATAGATACACTGCTACATTTCGTTTTGTTTGAATTCCTAAGATCAATTTGTGTACTTAACTCCGCAATAATATTGCGTTCCAAATTTAAGGAAATTCCAAAACAGGGTTTAATAGGGGATGCTTCCGTTATTTGGCTGTTCGTAGGGATGTCCAGAGAAGTAATGAGCAAATGATGTGTGTCGTATGGAAAGATATTTTTATCAACGATTATCTGTTTAGTACCCTGGCATAACAAACTGATACTCGGTTGATAAAAACAGGCACATGCTTGACGAGGTGTCTCTTGTCTAAAAAGTTTGAGATCTTTAATCAGGGTGGTATGTGCACCCATTGTTTTAACATGTCGTTCAAGAATATTGATTATTTTTTGATAAAATAATTCGGTTTGACTGTCTGAAGACTGATTGAGTGTCATTATAATGGATTAGACAAATTGATGATTATTCAGATTTTATAACTAAACATAAATTATTTGCAGGATCAGGTAATTATTACGGAATATCAAGATATTATACAACGCTTTTTTTATCGTATTATTTATTTGAAAATCAAACAATAAAAAAGATTTTCGATAATTTTCATAATATATTTGAGATAAAAAAAATGAAGTATATAAATCTAGGTCGTACAGGTCTTAAAGTATCGAGATTATGTTTGGGATGCATGAGTTTCGGTGAACCCAACCGGTTGCCACAAGCCTGGTCAATTGATGAAATTGCTGCACGCCCTTTTTTTAGACAGGCCATTGAGGCGGGAATTAATTTTTTTGATACGGCAAATATTTATTCTGGAGGCAGTTCAGAGGAAATAACGGGGCGAGCATTGAATGATATGGCACGGCGAGAAGAAATTGTGGTGGCGACCAAGGTTTTTTTTCCTTGGCGGAATTCGCCTAATACAGGTTTTCTATCGCGTAAAGCTCTTTTTCAATCAATTGATGACAGTTTGTCACGATTAAAAATGGATTATGTAGATCTTTACCAAATTCACCGTTTTGACCATGGAACCCCGATCGAGGAAACCATGGAGGCCTTGCATGACATAGTGAAATCAGGAAAGGTTCGCTATATCGGAGCATCCTCTATGGAAACATGGCGTTTTGCCAAAATGCAATATATTGCAAGGCAAAATGGATGGACACGTTTTGTTTCCATGCAGCCTCAATATAATTTGCTTTATCGGGAAGAGGAACGGGAAATGTTGCCTTTTTGTGCGGATCAAGGTATTGGTGTCATTCCTTGGAGTCCAATGGCAAGGGGACGATTGACTCGTGATTTTGATGAAGTTACACGACGTACTCAAAATGATGCTTTTGCTTTGAAAATGTATCAGGATGCAGAACAGCAGGATCGAAAAGTCGTGGAGATTGTCGCAAAGATTGCCAACTTGCATCATGTCCCTCGTGCATATGTCGCATTGGGCTGGTTATTATCAAAAAAATACGTAACGGCACCTATTATTGGGGTAACAAAGGCTGAACATTTGACAACGGCTGTAAAGGCGCTTGATTTTTCTTTAACAGAAAATGAAATAAACAGTCTTGAAGCACCGTATGTACCGCATCCTGTAAATGGAATTATTCCTCCATTGTCAAATGAACCTATGACGATTACACCACCCAGGGTGTAGATATTCCAATTCATTTGAATTGCGTTATCTGCAAAATCAAAATATTTAAAATTGCAAACAAAAAGATTGAGGTATCATGAGATATCGATTTTTGGGAAAAACAGGTCTGAAGATAAGTGATTTATGTCTTGGAACCATGAATTTTGGTGATGTCACGGATGAAAAAGAAAGCTGCATGATTATGGATAAGGCAATTGATGCAGGAATTAATTTTTTTGATACGGCAGATGTTTATGGAGGATTACAATGGCCAGAAATTCCTAAGGGATATGGCATTTCTGAAGAAATTATTGGACGATGGCTTAAAAAGAGCGGTCAGAGAGACAAGGTTGTATTGGCTACCAAAGTTTACCAGCCTATGGATTTTGGGCCGAATGACCGGCATTTGTCAGCTTATCATATTCGAAAAGCGTGTGAAGACAGTTTACGACGCTTAAAAACTGATCATATTGATCTTTATCAAATGCATCATATTGATCGAGAAACTCCATGGGAGGAAATATGGCAGGCAATGGAGTTATTGGTTCAACAGGGAAAAGTTTTATATATAGGAAGTTGTAATTTTGCTGGTTGGCAAATAGCCACAGCTCAGGGATTGGCCAAGGAACGTCATTTTTACGGACTGGTTTCTGAGCAAAGCCTCTATAATCTGACAGAACGTACAGTTGAGCTGGAAGTCCTTCCATCCTGTCGATATTATGGTCTTGGATTTATTCCCTATTCTCCATTGGCAGGTGGACTGCTTGGGGGTGTCCTCTCGAAACAGAAAAATGGCGAGCGACGTTTTGGAGAACAGGAACTGAAAATAATTGAAAAATTAAGATACCAACTTGAAAAATATGAGAATCTTGCTGCTGAACATAAAATAACTCCTGCAAATTTAGCCCTTGCCTGGTTAAGACATCAACCTGATGTCACAGCACCGATTATTGGACCTCGTACTGAAACACAGCTGGATAAATGCTATTGAAGGGCTTTCCATTACATTGTCAGATGAAATAATACATACTTTAAATGATATTTGGCCCGGTATGGGGGGTGAGGCACCTGAAGCCTATGCCTGGTAGAAATTTTTCAAGTCTATAATTATTGATGATAAATTCATATAATCATGTGAATGAATTTATTTCGAAAAATTGTGAAAATAAGATTAAATAAATTATTTTCACAATTTTTATATGATTTTAAAACAATATTGTCAGTCAGAAATTGTTTCGTTACGTTTTAAATTTTTAGAAATTTTGGCTTTTTGACTTTCAGTGCGTAATTGTCCGCATGCTGCAAGAATATCACGCCCTCTTGGGGTGCGGATGGGCGAGGAATAACCTGCCTGCATAATGATATCGGCAAACTTTTGCACCTGTTCAGTTTTGGAGGGTTTGTAATCACTGCCTGGCCATGGATTAAATGGAATTAGATTAACCTTGGCATGAATACCCTTTAATAGATGCACCAGTTCACGTGCATCTGATTCACTGTCATTAATTCCCCTTAACATAATGTATTCAAACGTTATACGACGTGAATTACTTGCTGCAGGGTATCGACGGCAGGCTGCCAGAACGTCTTTTATAGGATATTTACGATTTAAGGGAACGAGCTCATTTCGTAAATCATCCCTGACAGCATGAAGGGAAATGGCTAGATTAATTGCCAGTTCCCTTCCACATTGATCCATCATGGGAACTACACCGGACGTTGACAAGGTAATCCGGCGACGAGAGATTCCAATTCCCTCATCATCCATAACGATACGCATTGCCTTGGCAACATTGTCATAATTATAAAGAGGTTCGCCCATTCCCATCAGAACTATGGTTGATAGAAGACGGGGTCTTCCAGCGGTCGGGGTTGGCCATTCATTATAACTATCCCTTGCCGCCATGAATTGACCTACGATTTCTGTTGCATCAAGATTTCGAACCAGATTTTGCGTGCCGGTATGACAAAAACGGCAGGACAACGTACATCCGACCTGTGAGGAAATGCAGACAGCACCACGATCTTCTCGACGATCGGGAATATAAACTGTTTCAGCTTCTTGTTTATCCCTGAAGCGAAAAAGAAACTTGCGGGTATCATCTTTTGAGGTCTGTTGCATAACCACTTCCGGTCGGCTGATCACACAATGTTCTGCCAATTTGGCTTGTAAGGGTTTACTAATTGAACTCATCAAAGAGAAATCGGTAACACCTTTATGATAAATCCAGTGCCATAACTGTTTCGTACGGAAGGATTTTTCCCCCATATTCATTAGGACCTCTTCCAATTCTTCCCTTGAAAGTCCAACAAGTTCTTGTCTTCCATCTGATAATTTCAAGGACGGAGGACTGAAAAGTGCTGACTTTGCTAGAATTCTTTTTTTTTCTTCTTCAGAAAAATCGGAGATAATAGGGGTATTCATAAAGAAACGATTCAATTGATAATAAATAAAAGAAATTAGGAACGCAGATAAGAGCCGTTAATTTCAATATAACCTTGTGTTAGGTTACAGCTCCAAATTTTTGCGTGTCCCTCTCCCAGATTCAGGTTGACTTTAATTTTTATGACTTGTTCTTGCATATGCTTGTTAACTTTATCTTGGTCATAATCTGATAAAACCTCACCTTGTTTGGCAACCCAAATATTACCTATTGCCACTGACAAAAGGTCACGGTCGGCTGGTTCGCCGGCTTTGCCTACCGCCATTACAACACGTCCCCAATTGGCATCCTCACCTGTTATTGCTGTTTTCACAAGAGGGGAGTTACCGATTGATTGTCCGATTTTAAAAGCTGATTCATTGTTAACGGCACCTTCAACCTTGATTTCAATCAGTTTTGTTACGCCTTCACCATCCCTAATAACCAAAAGAGCCAATTCTTGTAATAATTTTTCTAAGGCATTTGAAAAATTGCTTAATCTTGGGTCATCAATATCATTGATTTCGGTATTGGGGGTCTGACCCGTGGCAAATAAAAGAAGGGTATCAGAGGTTGATGTATCGGAATCAACTGTTATTGAATTAAAGGTTGTTTTGACTTTTTCATTTAATAATTTTTGTAAGACAGTAGCGGGCAATTTTGCGTCAGTTGTAACAAAACAAAGCATAGTGGCCATATCAGGTGCGATCATACCGCTCCCCTTGGCGATTCCCTGAATAGTGACAGGAATATTGTCAATATCTGTTTTAAGGGAAAAGCCTTTGGCAAATGTATCCGTAGTCAGGATTGCTTGAGCTGTTTCCTTCCATTGATCAGAAGCCAATTTCGAATAAAGTTCTGGAAGATAATTGATGATTTTTTGATAAGGAAGCTGTTCGCCAATAACCCCTGTAGAGGCAACAAAAATTTCTTCGGGTGCGCAGTTTATTGTTTTTGCAGCTGCCTGTGCTGAATATTTAACTGCATCAAAACCTGCCTGACCCGTAAATACATTGGCAATACCGGCATTGACAAGTAATCCCCTGGCCTTACCGCGAGATAAAATTTTTCTGCACCAATCAATAGGTGCACCTGGACATTTGTTTTTGGTAAATACTCCTGCGACGGTTGTGTTCGGAGCGAATTCCATTAACGATAAATCAAGACGTCCAGTATATCGTAATCCTGCTTGAACAGATGCAAGTTTTACACCGGCAACGGGGCGAAGTTCAGAGAGGGTTACGGCAAGCGGAGAAACAGGATAACTCGACATGGTAGACTCTTTTTCAACAATGGAGCAAAATAATGGATACGACAGGGTTGATTCATATCCGGTTATAATGAAATATTTATATTTTACTGAAAATGTTTTTTACAAGTTTTCTTTATAAGAAAAAAGGATTTAATGATATGTTTTTTGAACTAAATTTTTTAGGGATATTAATCAATAAACATTTTGAATTTATAAAAGGGAAAATTTATTTTCCCTTTTATAAAAATTTTTAATGATTTGTTCTGTCAGAGTTATTTTTTTTGTGTGGCAGGCATTTGTGTTAAAGAATGAATGGCTTCATCATTTTTGGTAATTTTACTTTGTTTAATTACATTTTCAATAATGGTTTTCATTCTTTGTTGATACAGGTTTTTGCGAATTTCATCTTTTACTTTATCCAATGGTGGTACCGGAGCGTTTCTATAACCAAGAACCTTGATGACATGCCAACCAAATTGGGTTTTCACCGGAGCGGTTGTAATTGTATTTGCTTTCAGTGCAAAGGCTGCATTGATGAATTCCGGTGCAAGAGGGTCATTTTGTTTGACCCATCCCAAATCACCGCCATTTTCGCTGCCGCTCTCTTTATCGGTTGAATATTGTTTGGCAAGATTAGCGAAATTTTTGCCTGCATGAAGTTGACTGATGATTTTTACAGCTTCCGGTTGTGTTTTTACGAGAATATGACATATATGCGCCTCTTTAACAGGGGCTGCGTTGGCGAAATGCTGATCGTAAAAAGTTTGAATGGCTTTATCGTCAATTGGATTTTGTTTTAAATTCTTTTCCAATTCAGATTTTTGGAATGTCGAAAACAGGATATCCTTTTGCATGAATTCAATTTGTTGCTTGACCTCAGGGGAATTCTGTAAATTCTGTTTTTCAGCAACTTGTAGCACTGCATTTTGAACAATTAATTGCTGAAGGATTATTGTTGTCAAAACAGGTGCAGGCAGACTTTTATATTGATCGGGCAACATCTTGCGCATGTTTTGGACATCATGATACGTAATATTTTTATCATTAACAGTTGCCAAAACAGTATTTTCATCTATTTTGCTAGGACTTGACTGATTTTGAGCGGCAGGTGCTGACGGGGTAGTTGTGACAGCAGGTTCAGCGGCAATAACTGCTGTTGTCAAAAGGCTTGAGGAAAAAAGAAGGGTTGCTGCAAATTTGAATGATTTGTTGTAAAAAGACATATAGTACCTTTATTTATTGAGAGGATTAAAGATAATTTTGAATATGTTTATATCATGGAAAGGTGAAATTGTCCCATTATTTTAATAAAGTTCCTTTCTTGAAAAAAGTTAAACCACTTTTAAAATTTTAAAATGATATTTATGGTGTAAGTAAAGTTGGTTATAATACCGGTGAACTTATTTCTATATGTATTTTTCTGTCTGGATTGAATTGTGTTCTAATTTAATTATAACTAGCCCTTTGTAATGACAGGCAGGATTACAAAGCGTTATTTGGAAAACATTGATGTTTGCAAAATTTGCCCGTGTCTTTTTCGGCACCTCTAATGAGCGTTCATTAAAAGCTTATCAAAAGCGACTACCTGAAATCAATCAATTGGAACCTGAAATACAGGCTCTGGATGATGTTGCATTGGCTAATAAAACGGTTGAATTTCGTCAAAGGTTAGCTGATGGAGAAACACTGGACAATTTATTGCCAGAAGCGTTTGCTGTAGTCAGAGAAGCTTCGAAAAGGGTTTTGGGAATGCGTCATTTCGATGTCCAGCTGATCGGGGGAATGGTTCTTCACGATGGTAAGGTTGCCGAAATGCGTACGGGTGAAGGTAAAACATTGGTGGCAACCTTGGCCGTATATCTGAATGCACTATCGGGAAAAGGGGTGCATGTTGTAACGGTGAATGATTATCTTGCCTCACGTGATGCTGCTGAAATGGGCCGGCTCTATAGTTTTCTTGGCATGAATGTCGGAACGATTATCGCGGATTTGAGTGATATTGAACGAAAGGCTGCTTATGCCGCTGATATTACATATGGGACAAATAATGAATTCGGCTTCGACTATCTTCGCGATAATATGAAATACAGTCTTGATGAAATGGTTCAGCGTCCGTTTAATTACGCCATTGTGGATGAAGTTGATTCGATCTTGATAGATGAGGCTCGTACTCCATTGATTATTTCGGGGGTTGCGGATGACAGTTCAGATCTATATCGTTCCGTTAATGAAATTATAAAAGAGATAGTCAAAGATCCTGCCAATTATGAAAAAGATGAAAAATTCCGTAATGTCATTCCAACAGAAATGGGAACCGAACATATAGAGCAGTTAATGCGTGAAAAGGGTGTATTGAAAGAGGGGGGGCTGTATGACACTCATAATATCGCGTTGGTGCATCATATGCAGCAGGCATTACGGGCGCATACCTTGTTTGCCAGGGATGTGGATTATATCGTCCGTAACAATAAGGTCATTCTAATTGATGAATTTACTGGACGTATGATGGATGGACGTCGATATTCCGATGGATTGCATCAAGCACTGGAAGCTAAGGAACATGTGGAAATACAGCAGGAAAACCAGACTCTAGCTTCAATCACTTTTCAAAATTATTTTCGTCTTTATCCGAAACTCGCCGGTATGACGGGAACGGCAATGACAGAAGCCGATGAATTTGCCGAAATTTACAAGCTGGACGTTGTGTCAATTCCAACCAATCTTAAAGTTCAGCGTAAGGATGAACATGATGAAATCTATCTGACCGCGGCTGAAAAATATGATGCGGTTAGCCAGCTTATCGAAGAGGTTCATAAAAAGAAACAGCCTATCTTGGTTGGAACAACATCGATTGAGAAAAGTGAACATCTTTCAAATTTGTTGAATAAAAAAGGCATAAAGCATAATGTATTGAATGCGCGTTTTCATGAAAAAGAAGCGCAGATAGTTGCTCAAGCTGGAGTTCCGGGAGCCATTACAATTGCCACGAATATGGCGGGTCGTGGTACTGACATTAAATTGGGAGGGAATGTGGATATGCTTATCCATCAGCAGCTTTCCCATATCGAGAATGAAGATGAACGCTTGAAACAAGAAACGGCCCTTAAAGAAAAAGTTCAAAAAGATCATGAACTGGTTAAAGAGAGCGGCGGACTGTTTGTAATTGGTACGGAACGTCATGAAAGTCGTCGAATTGACAACCAGTTGCGAGGACGTTCGGGGCGTCAGGGAGATCCGGGAAATTCACGTTTCTTTTTATCCCTCGAGGATGACCTGATGCGGATATTTGGTTCCGAACGCATGGGTGGTATGCTTCAAAAAATGGGCTTGAAAAAAGGGGAGGCCATTGTTCACCCCTGGATCAACAAAGCACTTGAAAAAGCCCAGAAAAAAGTTGAGGCGCGCAATTTCGATATGCGTAAAAACACTTTAAAATATGATGATGTCATCAATGATCAACGTAAGGAGGTATATTCTCAGCGTCGGGAATATATGGCTCTGGAAGATGTTTCAGAAGTGATTGCATCTATGAGACATGATGTGATCAATATGTTGATCGAAAAATACATACCTGAAAAATCCTTTGCAGAACAATGGCATATTAACGAATTAACCGCGGATGTAAAACGGATATTAAATCTTGATCTACCGATTAAGAAATGGTCTGAAGAGAAAGATATTTCAATTGATACACTTGAAGAGCGCATTACGAAAGCCGCCAATGAAATGATGGCCACCAAGGTCGCGAATTATGGGGTTTCAATTATGCGATATGTTGAAAAGCAAGTTTTGCTAACAACGCTTGATTCTGTGTGGAAAGAACATTTGTTGCGATTAGATCAAATGCGTCAGGGTATCGGACTGCGGGCTTATGGTCAGAAAGACCCGCTTAATGAATATAAGAAGGAAGCTTTTGTTCTTTTCAATTATATGCTGGATGAGCTTCGTGAACGGATTACCTCACTTTTGGCCAAGGTTGAAGTCAATGTCTCTGATGATGAAGGGGAAAATTCTTCTTCGGATCTTTTAGAGGAAGGAAGCCCTCAGACATTATCTGATGCACCAAAAGAATGGGCAGATACGCCCAGAAATGCACCATGTCCATGTGGTTCAGGCAAAAAATTTAAACATTGTCATGGTCGGTTTGTTTAAAAATCGGGACATGTTTATTAGATTAAGATTGAAATCAAACTGTAAGAATTAAGAGAAAAATTAATGGCAGGACATTCGCAATTTAAAAATATTATGCATCGCAAAGGGGCTCAGGATGCCCGTCGGGCAAAAGAATTTTCAAAAATAATTCGTGAAATAACCGTTTCAGCAAAATCAGGTTTACCTGATCCAGCCGCCAATCCCCGTTTACGTGCAGCTATTGCGGCAGCTCGTGCTGTCAATATGCCAAAGGATAATATTGATCGTGCAATTAAGAAAGCCGCAGGTGGCGCAGATGGAGATAATTATCAAGAAGTGCGTTATGAAGGATATGGTCCATCCGGAGTTGCCATTATCGTTGAGGCATTGACAGATAATCGTAATCGTACAGCTTCAGATGTTAGGGCCGCATTCAATAAATATGGCGGATCCTTGGGGGAAATGAATTCTGTCGCATTCATGTTTGAACGTATGGGTGTTATTACCTATCCCAAAACGGTTGCAAATTTTGATTCAATATTTGAGGCGGCTATTGAGGCAGAAGCGGATAATGTTGAAGAAAATGATGATGTTTATGAAATAACATGTGCGATGGAAAATTTCTTTGCAGTCCGTGACGCATTGGAAGCCCGGTTTAAAGATCCTGAAAGTGCAAAAATTGAATGGCGTCCATCCAATACAGTTGCATTAGATGAAGATAATGCTCGCACTTTGCTAAAATTAATTGAAGTTCTGGAAGATCATGATGATGTTCAGAATGTTTTTGCCAATTTTGACTTTTCGGACGAGATTGCTGAACGGCTATCGGCTTAAGAGTTGTGGTTAGAATTCTTGGGATAGATCCCGGTTTACGATTTACCGGATGGGGGATAATTGATGCACGTGACAACCGTCTTACCTATGTGGCAAGTGGTGTCCTGTCTACGAATAGTGATCATTTTGTTCCTCAACGTCTCTGTGTATTAGCATCAGGTTTGGAAAAACTGATTGGTCTTTATCAACCTGAAGAGGTTGCGGTTGAAGAAACCTATGTCAACAGGAATGGCTCTGCCACCTTGAAGTTGGGATATGCTAGGGGGGTGGCATTATTAGTGCCCGCGCAAAAATATATTAATGTTAATGAATATGGTGCTAAAACAGTTAAGCGTGCCGTGGTTGGAACGGGAGCGGCGACCAAAGATCAGGTATCTGTTATGATTCAGCGTTTATTGCCGGGAGCCAAAATTCCAAGAGCTGATGCAGCTGACGCTTTGGCGATAGCGATTTGTCATGCCCATCATCGGATAAGTCAAATTCGTGTTAATAAAGGAACAATAATGGCATGATAGGACAATTGACTGGGTTTTTGATTGACCAAAATGACAAGGATCGTTGTCTCATTGACGTGAATGGGGTGGGATATGTGGTCTATGTTTCAAGCCGGACCTTATCAAAATTGCCTCGTCCTCCAGAAATTGCCCGTGTATTGATTGAAACCATCGTCAGAGAGGATGCCATATTACTTTATGGATTTGCTGATGGAAAGGAACAGGAATGGTTCAGGCTGCTAACAACGGTACAAGGTGTTGGGGTTCGTATGGCGCTGGTGATTCAATCCGTCCTTACGCCGGATGAATTGACTTCGGCCATTATGACAGCTGACAAGGCAAGTTTAATGCGGGCTTCAGGCGTAGGGGCAAGATTGGCTACGCGCATCTTAACTGAACTAAATGGTAAAGTGGCTTCTGGTTCAGATGTGATTAATTCAATTACAATTTCAGGTCAGATAACCGAAAATAATGAGACTAATATTGTTGCAGATGTGTTGCTGGCCCTGGAGGGACTTGGATTTCGTCGAATGGAATCCCAACCAATCGTCGGGCGAGTGATTAAAGGTTTAAAAGAGAAAAATCAACCCCTTCAACTTGATCATATTATTCGAGAAGCTTTACGTGAGTTGGCCCGATGAAGTCTGAAATAAATCGTCCCATAGATGCAACAAAACGTCAGGAAGACACTGTGGAGGTCGCGTTAAGACCTCAATCTTTGGCTGAATTCATTGGACAAAAATCATCACGAGAAAATCTTTCAATTTTTATAGAGGCGGCAAGACAGCGAGATGAGGCGTTGGATCATGTTTTGTTACATGGACCACCAGGGCTGGGAAAAACAACCTTGGCGCAGATTGTTTCCAGGGAGTTGGGGGTTGGTTTTCGTGCAACATCTGGACCTGTAATTCAAAGGGCTGGTGATTTAGCGGCAATTTTAACCAATTTACAACCAAAGGATGTATTATTTATTGATGAAATTCATCGATTGCATCCTTCAATTGAAGAAATTCTTTATCCGGCAATGGAGGATTTCCAGCTTGATTTAATAATCGGGGAAGGGCCCGCGGCTCGATCGGTTCGTATAGATTTGCCCCCTTTTACGCTTGTCGCAGCAACAACACGGTCAGGTTTGCTTGCCACACCTTTGCGGGATCGGTTTGGCATTCCGTTAAGGTTGATATTTTATACAACAGATGAACTTAAATTGATTGTTGAAAGAGGTGCCTGTAAGCTTGGATTTGAATTGACTGAAGATGGGGCTGCGGAAATTGCCAGAAGATCTCGTGGGACGCCCAGAATAGCGGGCAGGTTATTACGTCGTGTACGTGATTTTGCATTTGTCAAGCATAAGAGTGAAAAAGCGGTTGATCGCGAGATTGCTGATGCAGCCTTATCAAGACTGGAGGTTGATCAGCTTGGATTGGATGCAATGGATCGTCGCTATTTATTGCGTATTGCTGAATTTCATCAGGGTGGACCGGTTGGTGTTGAAACGTTAGCTGCGGCCTTGGCAGAATCAAGGGATACTCTTGAAGATGTTATTGAACCTTTCCTGATCCAAGAAGGGTTGGTTCTTCGTACAAGTCGTGGCCGTGTATTGGGAGAGAGAGGCTGGCAACATCTTCATCTGAAACCCCCAGCATTATTAAATGCACAATTTGATTTGCTGGATAACGATGTGGTGGAGGAATGAAAATTATGGAGATCATCCCTAGTAATTCATTTGACGAAGGTATAAGTAATCCTGCTTTGGCAAAAGAGGGAGTCAAAACTTACCGGTTCAGGGTTTGTTATGAAGATGTTGATGCGGCAGGTATCGTCTATCATGCCCGTTATTTCGGAATTGCAGATCGCGCTCGGACAGAAAGTATACGACGGTTGGGTGGAACAACCAGTGATTTGTACAAGGATTTCGGCTTGATTTTGGTTGTGAGGGAAGCCGAGATTAAATTCCGAAAACCCTTGTATATTGATGAACTGGTTATTGTAAAAACAAATATAATCATAACTTTGGGGGCAAGTTGTTGGTTATCACAAGTTTTTTTCCGTAATGAAGAAATTGTGACTGAATTAAAAATTCAGCTGGTTTGTCTGAAGAAGGAAACCTATATGCCAGCTCCTTTTCCAGCAGATTGGAAAAGAATTTTTGCCGCTATGATGTAGGTAAACCAGTTCGAATAAATTTTTACTCATTATCAAAACAAGATTGTTTTTATTGGAAAAAAAATATATCAAATGGATATTGGAAAATAATAAATAGTCTCAAGTTATATATGAAATTAAATTGAGTGAGACTAATTGTGCAGGAGGCATTTTTGGATCCATCAATTAATGCAGCAAATCTGGCCACACCATCGGCCAGTTTGTCCCCTTGGGCGCTCTTTGTTCATGCGGCGCTAGTAGTTAAACTTGTTATGATCGGCCTGGTCTGTGCCAGTATTTGGGTATGGGCTGTAATTTTTGATAAATATTTTACTCTCCGCAAGGTTAAACGTCAGGCAGATGAATTCGAGGATTTATTCTGGTCAGGTGGGAGTCTTGATGAATTATATGAAAATATTGGGGTGAAACCAACCCATCCCATGGCTGCAGTGTTTAGTGCGGGTATGGGTGAATGGCGACGATCAGCAAGAATTAATGGAATTGAGATGAGCAGTGAGGGAGTCAAACAGCGAATTGATCGTGCCATGTCAATTACTATTACCCGTGAAATGGAACGCCTGGAAAGATGGGTGACCTTTTTGGCAACAGTAGGGCCGGTGGCGCCTTTTATCGGATTGTTTGGAACAGTGTGGGGTATCATGCATGCTTTTGCTTCCATCGCACAATCCAATAACACAAGTCTGGCAGTGGTTGCCCCCGGTATTTCAGAGGCATTATTCGCGACGGCACTGGGTTTGTTGACAGCCATTCCCGCTGTAGTGGCCTATAATTTTGTTAATAACAAGCTTAATTTATTTGCTGAAAGACTTGAAGGTTTTGCGGCTGAATTTAGTGCGATTCTTTCTCGTCAATCTGAAGCAAAAGAAAATCAGGAATAAAATCAATGGGATTTTCTTTAGAGGGTCGAAACAGACGGGGGCGTGGCAGACGTCCACAGGCAGATATTAACGTTACACCGATGGTTGATGTCATGTTGGTTCTGTTAATTATTTTCATGGTTGCGGCTCCTATGATGACAAGCGGAATTAATGTTGATTTACCAAAAACTGCCGCGAAGCCTGTAAATGCAGATACCAAACCGATTACTGTTACAGTCAGGGAAGATGGATCCGTTTATTTGGGAGACAATGTTGTAGATATGAATCAATTGGTGGAGCAGTTGAAAGTCATGTCTCAGAATGATTCTGAACATCGTATCTTTGTTAAGGGAGATCAGCATATCAATTACGGCAGGGTCATGGAAGTGATGGGACGTGTTACAGCTGGAGGATTTACGCATGTCGCGTTACTTGCACAAATGCCTGATACAACATCCAACCCTTCTTCAAAAACGCCATAATTGAGGATTATGTATTTTGCTGGGCATGTACCGTTCTGAGAGAAAAATTTTCAGATGCTCTTTTTTGGCATCAATCGGAACGCATTTTGGGGTTATCGTTCTGGCGATTCTATTATCATGGTTATTTCATTTTGCGCCTCCACCCCCACCCCCTGAAGAAAAACCAGTAGAGGTTGAATTTACAAGCGATAATGCAGGACAAGAAGTTCCAGCTAAATCGGAGCAAGATTCCCCGAACCCGAATGCGCCTGCATTGGAAAAACTGGATGCTCCACCTGCGCCAACACCTACTAAAACTGAACCTGTCGAAGAAACGCCTCCACCTCCGCCTCCACCTCCGCCAATGCCCCCTTCACCTGATGCGGTTGCAAAAATGGAAAAACAGGATTCGATTTTACCTAAAGCTGTTGAAACCCCCGCACCTGCAGAGGTAACGTTACCACCTACTGTTTCACCATTGGCATCCTCTTCAAATTCTCATGTTCCATCCCCACCATCACCAATGCCTATGCCCACCGCGTTACCTCAGGTGCAGAATTTCTCTCGATTGACAAAAATGGAAAAAGCAAAAAAAGAAATTCCTGATACACATTCGCTTGAATCGACGTTGGATGCCTATCAAGCTGACCAGAAACAAACACATCCTCCCAGAGCCAAAGCAAATCCAAGACAGGGAGGGGCTCCCAATGGTGGTGGAGCGAGAAATGGTGATATCACAAGAGGGCTTTCAGCAGGTCAGCAGGGGAAAATAGCGGCATCTGTTCGTCGATGTTATGTTGAAGACACAGCGGCAAAAGATTATGCTAATTTTGTGGCACATTTAATTGTAACAATTGATGCTTCAGGAGAGGCTAGAATAGTTAAATTTGATTCAGTAACTCAGGCAAAAATGAATGCTGATTCAACATATAGGGCATTAGCAGAACGGGCAAGGGACGCCGTGTTAAGTCCTGTATGTTCAAAATTGCCGATACCTTCAAATCTGTTGGGAAAGACGGGTCAGATTCGTTTTGTATTCCGTCCATAATTATGTCTAAATTTGTAAGTTAATATGCATTATCAATAATAGGGAAAATAGGATTATGCGCTCAATAATTTCTGATAATGATGCTGATATTTTACGGGATGTTTTAATTCCTCGCCGAAAAATTTTGTATGGATGTGTAGCAGGTGGAATTGTGGCAACACCTTTATCATCTGCATTTGCGCAGCAAGCCGGTGGTGCAGATGAAATTACAGTTGATCGGGCAAGAAACGAGCCTATCCCTATTGTTATTCCTGATTTTGGTTCTGGGAATGGCGGTGCCATAACTCAGGTATTAACAGATGACTTGAATAATACAGGGTTATTTCGAGTTATTAGTAGTACATCACCAACCTCTACACCTGATTTTGCCGCCTATAAAGCCATGGGGGCTCGGGCTATCGTGACTGGATCAGAGGTGAATGGGCGAGTTGAATTTCGGCTATGGAATGCGTTGACCGGTGAACAGATTCAGGGAACAGCCTATTCGATTTCCGGGTCAGGTGCCATAAGGGAGGATCTTCGTCGTGTTTCCCATATGATAGGGGACGTTATTTATGAGCGTTTATTGGGGGATAAGGGATATTTCAATACACGAATTGCATATGTTGCACAGACAGGCCGCCGGTCAGATCCCACAAAACGTCTGGCAATCATGGATTATGACGGTGCTAACAGTCGAATCTTAACCAGCGGGCGCTGGCTTGTCTTGACACCCCGATTCAGTCCTGTTTCTAATCAGATAGCATTTATGTCTTATGTCAATAACCGTCCTCGAGTTTACTTGTTTGATCTTCAATCAGGCAGACAAAGGATTTTGGGAGATTTTTCGGGTATATCTTTTGCACCGCGTTTTTCGCCTGATGGAAGGTCTGTCATTATGTCTGTAACAAGGGGAGGGGGTTCTGATCTTTATTCTGTTGATCTGGGTTCGGGCAGCAAACGTCAATTAACCAGCTCCGGAGCTATCGATACGAGCCCTTGTTATAGTCCTGATGGATCTCAAATTGTTTTTTCTTCAGATCGGGGTGGAAGACAGCAATTATACATAATGAGTGCAAATGGTGGTGGAGTCCGACGTATTTCTTATGGAAACGGTAGTTATGCAGGCCCCGTATGGTCACCAAGAGGTGACCTTATTGCGTTTGTGAGAATTGGCGGCGGTGGATTCTCATTGGGTGTTATGGCGCCTGATGGTACTGGAGAAAGAATTTTAACCCAAGGTTTCACTGTCGAAAGCCCAACATTTTGTTCAAATGGCCGTGTTATGGCGTTCTGTAACCAATCGTCTGCCGGTACGCATGGAAGCGGTTTTTCTTCATCCATCAAGATGATTGATGTTTCCGGTTTTCATGAGAGAAGCATTCCTACATCAACGATGGCGATGGATCCTTCTTGGTCTTCTGGCAACAGTTAAAATAAATTTTGGAAATAAAATAAAATTATTGCGGTAAAAAATTCAATTTTTGTTAAAATCGCTTGTGTATTTAACTTGTTTAGATATAAATGAAAGACTAGAATTGAAATTGATATGTCTTTCATAAAATAAGACTTTTTGGATTTTGATTTTGATTTTTTTAGGCAATATTTACCAACATAAAAGTTGAGAAAATAGAAAGCCGTTTTGTAGGAATACATACAATGAATATAAAGCTTATTAGTGCTTTTGGTGCTGCGTTATTACTAGCAGCATGTTCTGGCGGAGATCATAAAGGTGCGACAACCGGTAATGGTGGTGGAACACAAGCTCCAAGCGTGAGTGGTCCAGTTCCTGGAAGCCAAGCTGATTTAGTTGCTAATGTTGGTGATCGTGTTTTCTTTGAATTCAATTCAAACAAATTAACGGATGATGCCCGTGCAACCTTGAATCGTCAGGCTGATTGGTTGAAAAAATATCCAAATGTCCAGGTCATGATTGCCGGTAACTGCGATGATCGCGGCACAGAAGAATATAATATTGCATTAGGGTCTCGCCGCGCAAATGCAGCTCGGGATTATTTGGTATCCTTGGGCGTTGCATCAGATCGTATGACAACCATCTCATATGGTAAGGATAAACCTATTGCTGAAGGTGATAACGAAGAAGCATGGTCACAGAACCGTAATGCGACTACTTCAGTTCGTTAATTCCTAGCTCGATAACTTTTCAATAAAAGCCGGTAATACGTATATACGTTATGCCGGCTTTTTGTTATGTAATGTAAAAGAACGTAATTTATAAATGGTTAAAGCTTTTTGAATTTATTATCAAATGAAGGATAGTAAAGGGTTTGGCAATGATAACGAAGCAAAAACATTCAAGAATTTCTAATTTACTTTCAATTGATCATCCAAAGGTCAAAGGAAGTATAACAGGTTTATTTCTATCAATTATGATTTGTCCTTTTTACGGTAATGCCCAGGAAAATAACAGTCGTCAGGTTATTGCGCTACAAAACCAGGTCGCACAATTAAAATCGCAAATCAGCCAGCTTCAGGCACAGAATACTAATTTTAATGATGATTCTGATAATTATCGTAAAAAAAGGCATAAAGATAAAGATGAGGATGATAGTTTATCAATAAATAACGGTTTACTTCCCGATTTAGTTAGCCGGATAAACAATCTAGAAGATCAGCAGAGGGTTATGAGGGGCGAAATTGATGATTTGTCAAACCAATTGAAAACTCAAAACGATCTTGTCAATAAGAAAATTGATGATATGAATTTTGCGGCTGGTCGTGGAGGCGCTTCCAATGGTTCTTCAGATGATGTGGTAACTGATTCAAAAAGTGAGGTTTCTAAAAAATCATCAATTTCGGATGATTCAGGAACAATTAAATCTGTAAAACCTGAAACAGGTTCAACCTTGAAAGATGGTCAACAGGCATTGTTGAATGGTAATTTTCAGATCGCAGAATCCATCGCCCAAAAAATTTTATCCACGCCTGAAGGTGCCAAGTCCCCTAGTGCACGATATTTGCTGGCTCAGGCTCAGGCTGGACAAGGAAATTTCAAGGCTTCATCAGTAAATTATTATGCTGTTTATAAAAATTTTCCTAAATCTCCCAAGGCTCCATCTGCTTTGTTGGGTGTAGGATATTTAATGTTAAAAAATGGCAAGGTTCAGGAAGCTTGTCAGGCTGTAAGTCTGCTTCATAGTAAATATCCAAATGTTTCAACCCAGGTGAAATCTTCTGCCTTGAATTTAAGTCGTAAAGCTAAATGTTCCTGATTTGTTAAATCTGTATGGATGATATTTTAAAACCTGTATCTCAAGATGAATTTAATTCTTGTATTGAGTCATTGGGACCTTGGGGTAACGATGATGAAAAGTTGCCACCCATTGTATTGGCTGTATCTGGTGGTGCAGATAGTTTGTGTCTTGCATTGCTGGCATCCCGTTGGCGACGAAATGTATTCGCCTTAATTGTTGATCATGGAATTCGGTCAAATTCGGCTATAGAGGCAGCTCTCACACAAGAAAGATTGAAGGATCTTGGAATTGAATCAAAAGTTCTGACATTAGATAATCTAAAACCTGGAGCCGCATTGGAAGAAAGAGCGCGTATTGAGCGTTACAAAATATTAATTCAGACATGTTGTAAAATGGGAAGCATAGATTTGCTTTTGGGTCATCATGCTGGGGATCAGGCGGAAACTGTACTGATGCGAATACGTGCCGGAAGTGGTGAGGATGGAATTGCCGCTATGGCTGCGATTACGGATTTGCCGCAGATAAGGTTAATAAGACCTTTACTATCGATCGCACCACAACGTTTGAGAATAACCTTAAAACAGGAAGGGATTATATGGGTCGAGGATCCATCCAATCAGGATCTAAAATTTCAGAGAAATCAGGTGAGAAAGGAATTGTCGTCGGCCTGGGCATCTTCAGGATCTGTCTCAATACTATTACATCGCTCGCGGGAAGAGAGTAAAAAAAGAATGAAAAAAGATCAGGATCAGGCTGTTTTTGTTACAGAAAACATTTTGATCAGATCAGAAGGATTTGCTTATTTTTCCACCAAAGGTATGGATGAAAGAACGTTGGGTGCTTTAATCAGAACAATTTCCGGTTCTGTGTATGCACCCTTGAAGAAATCAATTAATCGGCTTGTTCAATCAATGCGCAAAGTTACTCTTGGTGGCGTACAAATTATGCCAGCTGGAAGGTTGGGAAATGGTTGGTTGATGATTAGAGAAACAACTGTTATTGAAAAGGCAAAAATGGCCCGGCCAAATACGATTTGGGATTATCGTTTCCGAGTTATTATGCCAGAATATGATATTAGTGATAAAGTTACGATTGCTGCATTGGGTAAAGCTTACAAACAGTTTTCATGTAGAGAGGGATTGCCTGTTTGCATTTTGAAAACATTACCCGCTTTTTGGCATAATGATAAATTATTGGCTGTGCCTTATTTGGGAATATATTCGGACGAGTCCGTTAAAGAATGGGATATTGTTTTCCAGCCTAGACAATCCTTGACACAAAGTCATCTTTTTTCGACCACAAAATTAGCTTAATTATGTAATTATGTTTATAATAAATCGGTTTAAATTCAATATTTTTAAGGAAAAATATTTTTTAGGGTAGGAAAGATTTGTTTCAGTTCTTATGTTATTAAGTAAGAGATAAATTGTAATATGAAGAATATAAAATGATATATATTAAATATTCTTTTTTTAAAAACGTGTTTATCCTAAAACATGGAAATATAAAGTAGAATGAAAAATTTTGGGCGTAATTTAAGTTTATGGATACTCGTTATTGTATCAGTAATGTTAGTGGTTGGATATTTTCGACCAAGCAGTAATGTTGTTGTGGACAATCAAGTTAGCTATTCTAAATTCCTAGGCGATGTTAACGCTGGAAATGTTAAATCAGTTGTCATACAGGATCGGTATTTAACTGGAACAAGTCAGGATGGCAAGAAATTTCAAACCTATTTGCCAACACAGGATACTTCGCTTTTATCAACCCTCACTGACCATAAAGTTACAATAGAGGTTAAACCTGTAGATAATCATCCAAATCTTTTTTGGCAGCTTGTGTTGAATTTATTGCCAACCTTGCTGATTATCGGTTTATTTATTCTTCTTATGCGCAATATGCAAAGCGCAGGGGGAAAGGCAATGGGATTTGGTAAATCCAAGGCCCGTTTGCTGACTGAAAAACAGGGACGTGTCACATTTGCGGATGTGGCGGGAATTGATGAAGCTAAAAGCGAGCTGGAAGAAATTGTTGAATTCCTTAAAGATCCACAAAAATTTCAGCGGCTGGGTGGCAGAATACCAAAAGGGGTCTTGTTGGTTGGCCCTCCTGGAACAGGGAAAACCTTATTGGCGCGTGCGATTGCTGGTGAGGCAAATGTTCCATTTTTTACAATTTCAGGTTCTGATTTTGTAGAAATGTTTGTTGGAGTGGGGGCTTCTCGTGTTCGAGATATGTTTGAACAGGGTAAAAAAGCTGCTCCCTGTATTATTTTTATCGATGAAATTGACGCTGTTGGACGTCATCGTGGTGCCGGTCTCGGTGGTGGTAATGATGAGCGAGAACAGACTTTAAATCAGATGCTGGTTGAAATGGATGGATTTGACAGCAATGAAAGCGTAATTCTCATAGCCGCAACGAACAGACCTGATGTTTTGGATCCGGCATTGTTACGTCCAGGAAGATTTGATCGTCAGGTTGTTGTGCCTAATCCTGATGTCGGTGGTCGTGAAAAAATCCTTCGCGTACATATGAAAAAGGTTCCGTTAGCATCTGATGTTGATCCAAGAGTAATTGCCCGTGGAACACCAGGTTTTTCTGGTGCTGATCTTGCAAATCTTGTTAATGAGGCGGCTTTGTTGGCTGCACGGTTAAACCGTCGAACAGTATCGATGCTGGAATTTGAAAATGCCAAAGACAAGGTCATGATGGGTTCAGAACGTCGTTCACTGGTCATGAGTGAAAATGAGAAAAAAATGACCGCTTATCATGAAGGCGGGCATGCCATTTGCGCATTATTTACTCCTGGATGTGATCCGGTACATAAGGCTACAATTATTCCACGTGGACGCGCATTGGGAATGGTGATGAGTCTGCCGGAAGGCGATCGCTATTCAAAAAGCAAATCGAAATGTTTGGCTGAACTGGTTCTTGCCATGGGTGGACGTTGTGCCGAATCAATGATTTTTGGTCCGGAAAATGTTTCAAACGGTGCATCTGGCGATATCAAAATGGCGACGGATCTTGCACGACGGATGGTTACTGAATGGGGTATGAGTGAAAAAATTGGACTTGTTTCTTATGCTGAAAATGAACAAGAGGTTTTTCTCGGTCATTCCATGGGACAAGGTAAAAATATTTCTAGTGAAACCGTTCATGAAATAGAAGCCGAAGTTAAACGTTTGATTGATGATGCACATAAACGTGCAACAGCGTTGTTAGAAGAGCACAGGGAAGATCTTGAAAGATTGGCTCAAGGTCTTTTGGAATATGAAACTTTAAGTGGAGAGGAAATCAGACAGGTTCTTCGCGGTGAAAAAATCGAACGTAGCCTTGTTGATGACACGACAAAAAAATTGAGATCATCAATCGATGTGGCTCATCATTCAGGTGATAATTTCGGTTCTGATAAAATAAAAAAGGATGATGCTGGTCATGTTGATAATCCTGTTCCTGCAACAGGTGTTAATTTTGAGGAACATAACTAGGGTTTTAATTTTTATGGATTAAAACTATTTTTTAAGTGAAAAGAATATATTCTTTTCACTTATTTTATTTGAGATTGATATTAGATGATAGTGTCATGGTTATAGTGTTAAGAATGATATGATTATAAATCCTACAGGATTTTTATTTGGAAATTCAGCCCAGTTTGCAATCAAAAATGAGCTTGCATTACCTTTTGCAGGTCAAGAAAAAAAAGTTGCCTTTTCAATGATTGAGATAATTGAGAATCAAAAACTGGAAATTGGGTATGTCAAAGATTGTTTTCATTCACCCTTATATTCTAATCAGATAAGAAAAATAACAACTGCCTCGCCTTTGGCTGGATTGCCTGAAGATTCTCTAATTATGGGTATACTGAATGTAACGCCTGATAGTTTTAGTGATGGTGGCAAACATTATTCAAGTTCAACTGCTATTCGGGCCGCTCATAAAATGGTTGAGGATGGTGCGACAGTAATCGATATTGGTGGTGAAAGTACACGGCCTGGCTCTCAACCTGTGTCAACTGAAGAGGAATGTCGTAGAATTATTCCTGTTGTCAAAGCATTAAAAGGATGTGGTGCCTATTTGTCTGTTGATACGCGTCATGCTGAAACAATGAAATATGCCTTAGATGCAGGAGCTGATTTAATTAATGATATTTCTGCTCTTGATGATAGGGAAAGTGCACAGGTTATTTCTCAGGCTCAATGCCCTGTGATTTTAATGCATATGCGTGGAAATCCCCAGACAATGCATCAATATAAGAATTACAACAATGTTTTGGTTGATGTTTTTGCAGAGTTGCAAAGAAAAATTCAAAAAGCGGTAAATGCAGGTATTCGTCGTGAAAATGTAATACTTGATCCGGGTATAGGTTTTGCAAAGAATAATTTTCAAAATATGGAACTTTTAAAAAAATTCGCCGCTTTTGCTAACTTAGGTTGCCGTTTGCTTCTAGCAGTCTCCAGAAAACGTTTTATTAGGGAAATTGCTGGAGAAATGAATTTTGAGGAATATGATGCCGCTACCATGATAGCGTCATCTCCGGCATTTTATTTTGGAAATTCAATTATTCGTGTTCACAATGTGCCCGCTGCGGTACAAAGCATGAAAATGTGGCAGACTTTATATGGTTGATTTCTGTCATATCAATTGTGATGTTTTATTGTTTAACATGGGAAAAGTTAATGAAAAATCATAGATTACTTTTTGGAACAGATGGAATTCGTGGTACAGCCAATAGTGATCCTATGACGGTAGAAGTGGCACAGAAGCTTGGTCAAGCTGCAGGATTGATGTTCATGGCTGGAAAAGACCATAGAAGACATCAAGTTTTGATCGGCAAAGATACACGTTTATCAGGCTACATGATTGAAAGTGCCTTGGTTGCCGGTTTTTTATCGGCAGGAATGGATGTGATTCTGGTTGGTCCGATGCCTACGCCAGCGATCGCAATGTTGACTCGTTCCTTGCGTGCTGATCTTGGAGTTATGATTTCTGCATCACATAATCCATTCCAAGATAATGGAATAAAAATTTTTAATAGAGATGGATTTAAGCTTTCCGATGCACAGGAGCTTGAAATTGAAGCCATGATTAGATCTGATTTGTCAGGTCAATTGGCTGGTAATGAACATATTGGTCGGGCCGTACGTCTGGATGATGCGGCAGGTCGCTATATTGAGCATGCAAAGGCTTCTTTTCCCCGTGGGTGTCGCCTTGATGGTTTGAAAATCGTTATTGATTGTGCAAATGGTTCCGCTTATCATGTGGCTCCCAAGGCATTGTGGGAGTTGGGCGCAGAAGTTATATCGCTTGGATGTAAACCGAACGGTTTAAATATTAATAAAAATTGTGGCTCAACACATCCAGAGACGCTAATCAATTCTGTATTGGAGCATAAGGCTGATTTGGGAATAGCCCTCGATGGTGATGCTGATCGTATGCTGTTGGTTGATGAAGAGGGCAAGCTTATCGATGGTGATCAGATTCTGGCTTTAATTGCATCTTCCTGGGATAAAAAAAAGATGCTCCAAAATCATTCAATTGTAGCGACAGTGATGTCTAATATGGGACTCGAGCAGTTTTTGAATGATACCGGAATTCAATTAATGAGAACCTGTGTAGGTGATCGTTATGTTGTTGAAAAGATGCGTCAACTTGGATGTAATGTTGGAGGGGAACAGTCTGGGCATATGATCCTTTCTGAATTTTCAACGACCGGTGATGGTCTTATTGCTGCATTGCAAGTATTGGCAGTTATTATTGAAGAGGGTAAAAAAGCAAGTGAAGTATGTAGAATGTTTATGCCGTTCCCTCAAAAGTTATATAATATTCGTTTTAACGGAAAAAACCCTTTAAATACCGAAGCAGTTAAAAAAGTCGTAAGGGATGCGGAATTGAAATTGGGTAAAGAGGGAAGGGTCCTTCTAAGGAAAAGTGGAACAGAACCCTTGATTCGTATTATGGTTGAGGCAAAGGATAATCAGCTTGTGGATCTTGTGTTACAGAAATTAAAACAAGTGATTGAAAATAATATCTAGGTATTGACTTTATGCAGTTAAATATGAAAGCAGGTTGTCTATTATTTGATGATTTATTGAATAATGTTCCTTTGGGACAGAAAGCATCTCTTTTATGCTTTGAACGAAAGGAGAGAGGGTTTTATCCTGATCATAACAATTTTCAATCATGTTTTGAATCATTGTTAAAGTCATTTCCGGATGGAACTGTAATCCAATTACATTATTCTTTATCATAAAGGCCTGATGTGGGCAACCTTGACTAAATGCGAGTAATTTGGCATGTGCTGGAATATCAAATTGTTCACCATGCCATAAAAATGTGACAAAATTTTCAGGCCATTTGATTTTCTTACGCTCCTTGGATTGAATTACCTGAATAGGAAACCAACCAATTTCTTTATGCTTAGCGATTGTAATATGGGCATTATAAATATCAGCAATTAATTGAGCCCCCAAACAAATGCCTAGAGTTGGAATATTTTTATTTATTAAGTTTTTAATTAATTGTTTTTCTTTTGATAACCATTTATATTTTTTTTCATCATGAACACTCATGGGACCACCCATGATAATTAAAAGATTGATGTTATAGGAAAGAGGAATGTTTTTTTCATCCATTTCGTACAATTTCAAAATAATTGTTTCATATTGATGTATTTTTAGCCATTCAAGAATATAACCCGGTGTCTCAAAAGAAGCATGCTGCAAGATTAAAGCCTTCAAGATTGTTTCCTTTGGTATGAATGTTTATGTTAAAAATTTTGAAGAATTATAATAATATTATTAGCAAATTGAAATAAAAAAGCCTCTTGATATGAGATCAAGAGGCTTTGATGATTTATCAATGGATAAATTAAAGAGTTTTATCCCCTTTGTGCCAGCTGCAAGGACAAAGACCCCCGTTTTGCAAAGCATCAAGAATGCGAAGGAATTCTTCTGGATTGCGACCAACAGACAGGTCATTTGCACTGACGTGACGGATAATCCCTTCTGGATCAACAATATATGTCGCTCTTAAATCAACACCAGCTTCATAATGAAGAATACCTAATGCTGCAGAAAGTTCGCGCTTGTTGTCAGCCAGCATTGGAATCTTCAGATTTTTTAAAGTTTCATTATGAAGACGCCAGTTTAAATGAACATATTCAGAGTCAATCGATACACCGTAAACAGCAGTGTTACGTTCTGAAAATTCTGTTTCCATGTCGCTAAAAGCCGCGATTTCCGTTGGGCAAATGAATGTGAAATCCATAGGCCAAAAGAAAAATAATTTCCATTTACCCTTGTCGCTTTGATTATTGATCGTTATAAATTCTCCATTCAGTCCATCAGGACCAGCAGGAACAGTTGTAAGACTAAAAGACGGAAATTGATCACCAACAGTCAACATATTATTTTCTCCTAATAAAATAACATTATAAAATTTTTTTTGGTTCCTCTATTAATATGTGTAAAAAATGCTAATATTTCAAATGAAATATTTAGTAATGAATGATTGAAAAAAACGATGGAAGCACTCCCTTCGCCGCAACAATTACGTTATCTTATTGCATTGTCAGAATTACATCATTTTGGTCGTGCGGCAAATGCCTGCTCTGTTACACAGTCAACATTATCTGCAGGAATTTTAAGTTTAGAACGTCAGTTGAATGTCTCTATATTGGATAGAACAGCGGGAAAAAGGGTTGTATTTACACCATTGGGACAGGAAATAGCTGAACAAGCAAGAATTGCATTACAGGGTTTGGAAACGGTTCGTGAAATGGTAAGTTTTGCGCATGAACCACTTTCCTCTTCTTTGAGGCTTGGAATCATTCCCACAATTGCACCTTATATTTTATCTTTTTTGGTTAGGGAAATTCGGAAAACCTATCCAAAACTAACTTTGACTATTCAGGAAGATATAACTGAAAATCTAATGGAAAAATTATTCATTGGATATCTCGATTTATTGATTATTGCAATGCCATGTTCCTGTGGAGGTGCGGATACCTATGCGCTTTATAAAGACAAATTCTATTTAATAACACCCAAGGATCATGTCTTAGCCTCTTTGGATAGGGTGTCATTACATCAGATTGATCCAAAAGAAATTATAATGTTGCAAGATGGTCATTGTTTACGCGATCAGACCATTGATATGTGTCGACAAAGTCAGACCATGAAAGCGGTCAACGATTTCAGCAACAATTTTGTCGCCTCTTCTCTGGATACGGTAATAAGTATGGTTGAAGTCGGTTTGGGAATTGCATTTATTCCCGAAATGGTTATTAGATCCGGTGTAATAGTAAACAAGGATGTAGCTGTCTGTTCTTTAGAGGGAAATCCAGCCTGGAGAACAATTGGCCTGGCCTGGCGTAGAAATTCATTGAGATCGGCAGAATTCAAGCAATTTGAAAAAGTTTTCCAAAAGCTTAAACTTTAAAAAATAATCGCTTTGCATTTGACATTTTTTAATTTTTCTTTATATAAAAAGGGACTTTTGTATTTATTGCCTGGGATGAATTAATTATGAAAATCAGAAATAGTTTACGTTCTGCGAAACTCCGCGATAAAGATTGTCGCATTGTTCGCCGTCATGGAAAAGTATATGTAATCAACAAGAAAAATCCGCGTATGAAAGCACGTCAAGGTTAGTTCTAAATTTGTTTTACTTTTTACAATCCTCTGTTTAAGAGGATTTTTTATAGAATATACAATTCAAACAATGTGCGTTTAAAAAAGTTATTTTTTGTCTTTTACTAAATCTGAACGTACCATTTCAACATAATCTGGATTTGCATTTGTATTTGATTCCGGTATGCCTTTTGCAATCAAATAAATGCGAGTGGCCGGAATACCCTGATTAATTAAGACAGCACGTATAGTAAGCCCACGATTTAAGGCGTTTCTTCTTGGTGTAGATATATCATCAACAGTTCCATGACTATATGCATTAAGGTAAATCTGAACGTTAGGATTCCGCTTAAGTACATTAGCCATATCCATTACCGTTTTCATCATTATTTCGTTTAATTCAGATTCATCTCCCTTAAAATTAATGATGGTGTGTTGATCATTAACCACGACATTTCCTTGGGCTTTAGGATTAATCTTAGGCATGGCAGGAGAGGCTGGTGGATGTAAAGGTACGTTTAGCTCTGGATCTCTAAAAACAGGGTTAGGAGGTGGGGAATTGGGAATTGACGGGATGGCAGCTTGTGTTTGTTTTGGTTTTGACTTCGAAATTTTGGCAGGATTTGTTGGTTGTTTTGTGTGTTTGGAAATAGAAGTTGCTTTTTTATTTTTTGTCGATTTTGGCTGGATATTTTTTGCAGGACCTAGATTATTCAAGGCTGAATTATTGACACTAACCTGGGCAAAAATCATGTTATTCCAAGAAGAAAACAATACGGTTGAAAATATGGTCAAATAATAAAGATGCTTTTTTTTTAGTGCCGGTGCAGAAGATGATAAAAAAAACATTTGATGCATTCTCAACCTGTTAGAATAAAAGAATAACTAAAATTAATTATCATTTATTATCAAGGTTTGGAAATGTTTTCTAATATTGTTTCCCTAATTTTAGGAAAAAGCGCTGCATTTCCTGCAACAGTATTAACAGACATTTTTAGATCATCTAATGGATTTCCTTCAGGATCGGTTACATATCCGCCCGCTTCCTTGACCAGTAGAATTCCTGCGGCAACATCCCAGGGTTTTAAATCCATTTCCCAAAAACCTTCATAACGGCCTGCTGCAACCCATGCTAAATCCAGGGCAGCGGCACCATAGCGTCTTATGCCTGCAATTTTTGGCATGACTGATTTAAGGATTTTTACAAATTTTTCCTGTTTATTAATGTCGGAAATGGCAAAAGGAATGCCAGTGGCAAGTACAGCCTGAAACATGTCTCGTCGAGAGGAAACGCGAAGGCGACGTTCATTCAGAAAAGCGCCGACACCCTTTTCAGCCCAAAACATTTCATTGGCAACCGGGTTATAAATAACGCCGGCAACGATTTCAACCTGACCTTTATCATTACGTTTCTGAAGGCCTATGGAAATTGCCCAATGTGGAATTCCATGTAAAAAATTAGTTGTTCCATCAAGAGGATCAACAACCCAGCGCCAGTTCCAGTTATCTCCCCCTGAGGCACCGCTTTCTTCCATAAGAAAGGCATATCCAGGTCTCGCTTTACTGAGTTCTGTTTTAATAGTCGATTCGGCCTTTAGGTCTGCCTGCGATACGAAGTCCCCGGGACCTTTGACACTCACTTGCAACATCTCAACTTCATTAAAATCACGAAGAAGCGTGCGTGCAGCTTTTTGTGCTGCATTCTGCATTACGGTCATATGAGGGGAAAGTCGAATCGCCATTAATTTTTCCTAGAATTTACAAAAGGCATTTGAATTTTTCAGTTAGTATTTAACCTAACTTAATAATGCAAATTTAAAAAGATGTCTTTCTTAATTGACTAAGATTTGACATCTTTTCTTTAGATCAAAATAAAAATGGTTTAGGTTTAAAACTATAAAAAAGCCTAATTTTTTGCTCTTTCAACATAGCTACCATCTTCTGTTCGTACAACGATTTTTTCTCCAGCCTCGATAAAAGGGGGAACCATTGTTTTTACACCATTGGATAACATGGCGGGCTTATAGGAAGAACTTGCTGTTTGACCTTTTACCACAGGTTCGGCCTCAACAATTTCCAAGGTTACCTGAGGGGGCAATGTGACGGAAATGGGATCGCCCTCAACCAAATTGACTATGACCTTCATATTATCCTGCAGAAACGCAACCTGATCCCCAAGTATATCTTTTGGCAACATAAATTGTTCAAAAGTTTCCGGATCCATGAACACAAGATTATCACCATCTTTATAAGAGTAATTATATTCTTTGTCTTCGGTTAACAGACGTTCGACGGTATCGGCAGTACGCCAACGTTCATTGGTTTTGTTGCCTGTTTTAAGATCACGCATTTCGACTTGAATAAAGGCACCGCCTTTACCAGGTGTGATGATTTGCTGCTTAAGGACAGACCACCGACGTCCATCATGTTCAATAACCTGACCTGCACGGATTTGGTTTGCCTGTTGTTTCATAATACTCTCTGATGATTAAAATACTAAAAAGACGGTTTATTGTTCTTTTTATATAAAATGGACTAGGCGTTGCTGCAAGATATAATTTAAATTTTATGATTATGATTTTTAGGGTCAAGAATCGAGGATGGTTTTTCGGGATCATAATAGTCTGGTCCCAATGGAACTTTTCCATACCCTCCAGGAATATCAAGAACATAGGTAGGCCAAGCTATACCTGTAACGCGCCCTCTTAATGCACGAAGTAATTCCTGTCCATTATTAATGGGTACATAAAATCGATTGGTGCCAGGCGCTTTATCCAGCTGATGTAAATAATAGGGCTTTATCCGCCATTCAACAAAAGATCTCAATAGGTTTTCCAGCGTTTCAATATTATCATTCACATTTTTCAATAATACGGATTGACTAAGAAGAGGTATCCCTCTCGAGAGCAAACTGCGAATGGCCTTGAATGCGTAAGGGGTGAATTCAGCTGGATGATTGGCATGAACAACGATCCATAGCGCCTTGTCTGTGTCCAGACTTTCAATAAAGATCTTATTCATAAGAGAGGGTGCGGAAAAAGGGACACGTGTATGAATCCGTATGGTTGAAACATGCGGTATGTTATTTATTTTTTGTATAATCAGTTTCATTCGACGTGGCGAAAGAATAAAGGGGTCGCCCCCTGAAAGAATAACTTCACGAATTTTGGAATGTTTTTCAATCCATTGAAGTGCTGCAATCAATTCCCTGTCATTAAGTAAACCGTGATCTGGGCCAACATGTTCCCTGCGGAAACAGAAGCGGCAATAGACAGGACAAATCTGTAGAGGTTTCAATAATACACGGTCTTCATAACGATGAACAATCCCTTTGATTGGTGATAATGCCTCATCTCCAATGGGATCATGCATTTCATCCGGGGTAATTTTCAATTCATCAGGATGAGGAATGTATTGTAGACCGATTGGGTTGGGGTCATTCTTTTCAAAATCATGAATAAGATTCACCATTTCAGGAGAAATGGCGGTGGCATAAAACTGTTCCAATTCTTGCAGAGGCTTTCTAATGGTTTGATCAATTAGCCTGGAATCAATTAAATCCTGAACATTTCGAAGTGTTTTTGATGTCATGAATTTTTTCTTGCTTTGAAGAGGAAAGCTTTTATTTAATTTAAATTGTTACATATTTAAAGACATAAATAAATTTCTCAACATAATAAGGAACCCTGCAATATTATGTCTGATCTTAGAGTATCGATAGCCGATCGTTTACCTTTATTGAATCGTCGTCAATGGATCATGAAATCCATTCGCAGTTTTTTTGATGCTCGAGGATACATGGAAATTGAAACGCCTTATTTGGTCAAAACTCCTGGGGAGGAAGTCCATTTACATCCGTTTCATTCGGTATATGAAACTCCCCAAGGAGAAAAATACAATCTCTTTCTTCATACCAGTCCAGAATTTTCCATGAAGAAGGTAATGGCAGAAATTCATCAGCCTATTTTTCAGTTGGCACGGGTTTGGAGAAATCAGGAGGGAGGTAATATTCATTCATCAGAATTCACGATGTTGGAATGGTATAGACCTAACTGTTCCCTTGGTGATCTTATGGATGAAACAGAATTGCTGTTAAAGAGGTTATTGCCACCTTATATTGATTATAATCATTACAAGCTTGATTTTACCAAACCGTTTCAACGTCTGACAATTCAACAAGCCTTTGAGATTTATGTTGGTATTGACTTGCTTGATCTTCCTGAAGATGTTGCCTTATTGGCAAAGGCAGCAAAGGTTGATGCAAGGAATAATGAAACATGGGAAGATTTGTTCTTTCGTCTTCTATTGGAAAAAGTCGAACCGAATATAGGAAGACAAAATCCAACGTTCCTGACCCATTGGCCTTTAAGCCAAGCAGCTCTGGCAAAAAAGGATCCCTTGGATCCGCGGGTGGCTTTGCGATTCGAATTATATGCAGGAGGTCTGGAACTGGCAAATGCATTTGAAGAATTGACCGATCCACTGGAGCAGAGAAAAAGATTTGTTTATGATCGTCAGCGTCGTTCTGAATTATATCCTGAAATGAAATATTGGGAGATGGATGAAGAATTATTGCTTTCGCTTGAAAAATTACCTGTGTGTTCGGGAATTGCCATGGGTGTAGATCGATTGGTCATGTTGGCAACAGGTGTGACCAATATACAGAATATATTATGGGTATGAATAACGTAGTTTTACTGATAGAAATAAATGATTGAATGCTTGTCGAAATGTTTATTACAAGTTAAATCATAGAGATATTATGTCTAATGTTTATTAAACGCTGGCAAGAGTAAGATTTAATATAAGGATTTTGACAGGATGAAACATTTAAACGTTGGTAATTTGGTCGATAAAAATTATTTAAAAAAAATTTCAATTCGAATTTGTGGTTTTATAGGACTACTCTCATTAGTTAATTGTTCCAATAGTGGTGTCCCCGAGCATGAACGAGAATGTCAATGGCATGGAAGCCCATCCTGGTATTGCCGTCATACTGCCAAAGTTGATACATATTATACGAAAGGAAGCACAAAACTTTATTTTATTCCTTCTTACAATAATGTTAGAGAATTTCCAGTGCCCAATATGCCTGTTTATGCTGACGAATCATTGGATCAAACAGTAAGAGCTTCTATCGTGTTGGCGGATTATACGGCGGCATTGCGGAAAACAGGTCTGTTATCGATTATTGAACGTCGGGGTCCCTATACGCTTTTTGCAGTACCAAATGCACCAATGGAAAAGCCTAAATTTTTTGTGAATGGTTCATTAATGGACGTTCAGAATGAATCTTATTTGAAAAGATTGATGGGGTATACAATAGTGTTTGGAAGTTATTCACCTGAATATCTTAAAAAACTGGTATTGCAACATAATGGAACTTACACTCTAACAACCTATTATAATGATCCATTATATATTTCCTTGGACGATACCAAACAGCAATTGATAGTTAAAAACAAGGTTGGAGAGAGAAATAAAATCTGGGTAAATGGTATTCCCCAGGCCAATGGTTTCATATATGTGACTCAGGATTTACTGAATGTTGTTCCATAACTGGAATAAATTTTGTAAATCGCAATAAAAGGGTTGAAAGTCATTTTTAAATATAGGTTCGTATTATTTTTCTTATATAGTTTTCCATATTTCTATCCTTTTTATTGCGTGGTCATACCAGATTCAGACCGATCATGATACACGTTAAAAAATTGAAAAGATAATACACAATCCTCGTTTAATAATTTTTGATAAAAGAACAGTAATTTATCAAGTTTCAGCATTATATTTAACAGTTCATAATTATGATTTCAGGAGTGATTTAATCCGTATTGGATATTCTTCCTCTTAAAAAGCTGGATGTTGCTTATGTCGGTATTTTTATAAAAAAAACGAATTTTTTTAGTTAATAATTTTATCCAAGATAATTGCAGATTTATTATTATTACTAATTATAGGAATGGTTATTCTTGCTCAGCCTCATTTATAGATTTTAACATTTCTTTGATTCCTTGGGCTGGACCTTCAGCATGTCCCCATACAGCATTTATAACAGCAAGAAAATCTGCGCCAGCCTTTACAAGGGGTTTGCAATTTTCAGGTGTAATGCCGCCAATTGCAACTACAGGAAGTTCCATTAATTCTGACCACCATTTTAAGAGTTCAACAGGAGTGCGAATTTCTGTATTTTTGGTTGGTGAAGGAAAAAAGGCGCCATAGGCAATATAATCAGCGCCGCTTTCACCAGCTTGCATTGCCAAGTCTTTACTGTCGTAACAGGAAACACCTAATTGTAAATGATCCCCAACAATTTGTCGGGCTTGTTGGATAGGCATATCTTCCATACCTATATGAACACCGTCACATTCAAATTTTTTTGCCAGATCTGGACGGTCATTAAGTATAAAAGCAATATCACGTTCCTGAACGACAGGTTTAAGAATTTCAATTGCTTGGCATATTTCAAGGTCCGTGACGTTTTTTAAGCGAAGTTGAACAGCTGCAATAGGTCCGGCTTCAAGGGCTTCAACGAGTAAGGGTTTAAATTTTTCTGGATTAAGTTGAGGTGGTGTTAATAGGTATAACTGGCAATTAGACATTATCTTGTTAATTCGATATTGGATTGTTTTTGATAAAAAGATAGGTTAGAACCTGTTTAATAAAAAGATATAGATATGTATAGAGAATAAATAATGTTCCATTTCTGTTTTAATGAAAATAATGTTGGTCACTTTTACTAAATATATCGTTGTTGGAATAGCGAATACCCTCTTAACTTTAGGTATTAGTTTTATTCTTATATATTTTAAAGTCAATTTGTATTTGGCTAATATTATTGGATATATTTTTGGATTTATTTTAAGTTTTATTTTAAATTCATTATTTACTTTTTCAGTACAATTGACTGTTTTAAGGTTTTCAAAATTTTTTATAACTTTTTTACTTTGTTATTTTTTAAACCTCTTAGGGATGAAAATATTCTTAGATTTTATTTTGATCTCTTCTAATTTAAAAGCCTATTTTGCCCAATTGATTGGAATGGTCGTTTATACTTTGAATAGTTTTTTTATTAATAAATTCTGGGTCATGAAATAAATAATACATTGATGTTATTGTATGAGAATGGAAGATAAAAGGGATTTTTATAAAGCGGGGTGAAATATGGACAAAGAAACAATTCCCTCATTAGCTCTGATCGTGCCTTGTTATAACGAATCGGAGATATTTAAACATAGTTTAAATATTTTAAAAAACTTTCTCAATTGCCTGGTCGAAGAAAAAAAAATCAGGGAAAATAGCTATATTCTTTTTATTGATGATGGAAGTGAAGATGATAGTTGGCAGCAAATTATACTGGCTTCACGTGAATTATCCTGTGTAAGAGGAATAAAATTATCCAGAAATTGTGGGCATCAAGTTGCACTGATAGCGGGTTTATCTTCGGTTGATACGGACATATGTATCAGTATCGATGCAGATTTGCAGGATGATATACAATGTATAGACAAAATGGTTGAAAAATATAAACAGGGATTTGAAATTGTTTATGGCGTCAGAAAGGATCGTTCCACGGATACTGTTTTTAAAAGAGGAACCGCAATTTTATTTTATCAATTAATGGAAAAAATGGGGGTTGAACAAATTGCCAACCATGCGGATTATCGTCTGTTAAGTTATCGTGCTTTGCAGAGTCTGCTGAAATTCAAAGAACGTAATATATATATACGTGGTTTGATACCTTTACTTGGTTACAAACAAGCCAGGGTCTATTACACAAGAAGTGAACGTCTGGCGGGTGAATCAAAATATCCATTGAAGAAGATGTTGGGACTTGCACTAGAAGGGATTACCTCTTTTTCAATAATACCGTTGAGAATAATTTGTTTTATTGGATTTGTAACTTGTTTTATTTCACTAATTGCAATTGGCTATATATTGACTGAAAAAATGATGGGCTATGTTGTTCAGGGTTGGGCTTCTGTTCTTATATCAATCTTTTTTTTAGGTGGAATGCAACTTTTTTCTTTGGGAATTATAGGTGAATATATCGGAAAAATTTATATGGAAGTAAAAAAGCGTCCCAAATTTTTTATTGAAGATACTATAATGAAGGAATAATAAATTATTAATTAAAAAAAGCGTTTTAATTATGTAATAAAACGCCTTTATATTATATGCAAACTATAGTTATTATTTTTTAAAGATATCAACAAGTTTATTTAAAATTTCTAAGGCTTCATGACGTGGGCGCTGAAAGACATTACGTCCAATTATAGCTCCGTTTGCACCGCCATCTTTTAGTGATTGATATGTTTCTAAAAGATTTTTTTCCGAGGTATGGGTTCCGCCTGAAAAAATAACCAATCGACGTCCGGCAAAAGCGGATTGCATGATATGTTCAGTGCGTTTGGTTAAACTGGAAATGTCAATTTTTTCTTTTTCATACACTTTTTTGGCTTCAGGCAAATGTAGATGAGCCGTGGGTGGCTTAATTTTAATAATATGGGCACCCATTTGAGCGGCAATATGTGCGGCATAGGCACAGACGTCAATGGCTGTTTCACCATCTTTATCCAGTGAGGGGCCGCGTGGATAACTCCAAATGACTGAAATTAATCCAACGGATTTTGCTTCCTCAATAATTTCCTGAAGATTTCTCATCTGATCATAAAAATAATCACTTGCGGGATATATTGTATATCCGATACCGACACAACCTAAACGGAGAGCTTCCTTAACTGAACCTGTTATTCCCTGATTTTTTGCATTGTTCAGGCAATTTGCATTGTTAAGTTTAAGAATGGTTGGAATTTGATGGGCATAGATGCCGGCCCCGCATTCCAACGCTCCCAATGGAGCAGCATAAGCGTTCAATCCTGCGTCAATGGCAAGTTCATAATGATAATGAGGATCATAGGCCGCTGGATTGACAGCGAATGATCTTGCTGGTCCATGTTCTACCCCTTGATCAACAGGGAGAATAATAAGTTTGCCTGTTCCCGATAGTTTACCGTGCATTAACAACCGTGCAAGATTACGTTTTGTTACCGGGCTATCACTTTCGTAATTATTAAGAATATGTTTAATTTGAGGGGTTAGTTTCATTGTTAAACCTAAAAACAAATCATTAGAGAAGTGGAAAATTATAATATTCTTTTCCAGAAAGGATAGTAAAATTAAGTTTATGTGATTTTTTGTAATATGAAATAATCATTACTTAGAAGTAAGAGAATCTTAATTCGGTCAAGTCAAAACTTTCTGAACGTTTGGTTAAAATAGTCGCCTGAAGTGAGTCCGCACGATTTTTGAGGAGGTCAAACTGTTTTGATTTTGAATTAAAGAGTATTTTTTTTTGGCCAAGTCTCAAAGCCGCCAATGCCAATCCGGCATTATCGTAGCAATCGAGTGCATCATCAATTGGATTTGAAAAAAGTTGTTTGCCAAATTTTATAAGTTGCATCCACCAGCGTACACCCATATAAGCAACAGCATTCTGGGGAGAGATGAAAGTTATAGGGCAGTAATTATTTTTAATATGTGAAGTAATAAAGTAAAATTGGGATAAATGATTGACGGTAAAAAAATATGCATTTGTATCAGTAGTGTATTTATTAAATGAGAAAATTATATTTTTTTGTGATATAAAAGTGAATTTATGGGCTTGCATTTTGGATAAGTGTCTTTTTTTAAGTATTTAATCGATAATTACCTTTAAAAAATAAAAAGGGTTTTATTATTTGGATATCATATTAAGGTGTAATAACATGGAAACGCATGAAGTCATTAGTACAATTGAATCTGATAATAAAAACAATTCAGAAAAAATAAATATATTGTCTATAAACAATACTGAGGAGGGAAATAATCAGGATTCATCAGATAAAAAGCTTGAAAAGGCGTTTGATAAAATAGAATTTTTTTTAGACAAAAAATTATCTTCACCTGATTTTATAAATTCAAATAAAAATGTGGATAAAATTTTAGCAAATTTAGACATTTTAATTACCCAGGTAAAAGATGTATTATTAAAAGTGGATTAGTTGGAAAATAAAATTAACAAGATCGTTAGAGATGAAAGAATGGCGCAAGTAACAATTTCCATTAATGGTTTTAATTATACAGTTGGATGTGAGGACGGGCAGGAAGGTCATTTACAGGCAATGGCCAATATTGTTGAACAACATATAGATATGATAAGAAAGATAGGGGGCCAGAGTGGTGAGGGACGCTTGTTGGCTCTGGCAAGCCTGATTATGGCGGATAAGCTTCATGACATAACTAATCAATTGAATGCATTGGAAAAAAAACAAAATGAGCATGAGATTGAGGTTTTAAGAAACAAGAACCGTGAATTGCAAGAACAATTAAAATATTTCTCCGAACGGGCGGAGACTATTGCAGACAGGATTGAAATAGCCTAAATATATAATGGAGGCTGCCTGGTTCGTTAGAAAGTTCATCTCCTGGGCCGATAATTTCTTCCAAGGGAGCTGGCGCTGACGTAATCGTGGTTTCGTTATTCTGGCACCCACCTGTATTTGCAGGTCCGGAAGAGCTGACAGTTCGACGGCTATGGCGGCTTCTTTATTTTTATTAAAAGACATAGATGCAAAATATTTCAAATCAAAAAAAAATGCTGCGACAAAAAATGCGGCAATTGAGAATTGAAAATCAAATTTTACAGCAAAAAAAAAATAAACAGTTAAATCGAAATATTGTTCAGTATATTCATAAAAAACATTTTCGTAGTCAGAAAGTTGCGTTTTTTTGGCCTCTTGAATTTGAAGCGGACATACGGGATAGTTTGCATGAATTATATCGGCAGGGATATCGTATTCTATTACCCGAAACGCCACCGGTGGGATTGGCCTTGCAGTTTCACTTATGGTATCCGGAAGCGCAGTTGAGGCCTGGACGGTATAAAACCTTATATCCAGATACGGAAATCATGCACCCCCAGATAATTATGCTACCCTTACTGGCATTTGACCGGAAGGGTAACCGATTGGGTTATGGTGGCGGGTATTATGATAGAACATTGGCTGTTTATTCGACGGTTAAAACCGCTGGTATTGCTTTTTCCTATCAAGAGGTATCAACCGTACCGGTTGAAAAATTTGATTGTTCTTTACAAACGATCATTACTGAAACAGAGATTATTTACAGTCAGAAGGATTAAAGGTGCGTATTGCTTTTCTAGGGGATATAGTAGGTCGTAGCGGTCGAGAAGCCGTTATAAAAGAATTGCCCATGTTAAGATCTAAACTATGTTTGGACCAGGTTATTGTAAATGCAGAAAATGCCAGTCACGGATTTGGGTTGTCTCCTATTATCGCACAGGATCTTTTTAGGGCGGGTGTCGATGTTATTACCTTGGGTAATCACAGTTGGGATCGTAAAGACCTGATTACCTATATCGCACAGGATCCACGTATAGTCAGACCTATTAACTATCCCATCGGGACTCCGGGGCAGGGTTATCATATCTCCTTTACAAAGAATGAAAAAAAAATATTGGTTATCAATGCAATGGGTCGTCTATATATGGATCCGCTTGATGATCCTTTTAAAATGATTGAAACTCTTTTGATATCCTATCGGTTGGGTGAAACAGTAGATGCTGTATTGATAGATATACATGCCGAGGCTTCAAGTGAGAAAATGTCTCTTGGATATTATCTGGATGGAAAAGTTTCTGCGGTTATAGGAACGCATACGCATGTTCCTACAGCTGATTATCGGATTTTGCCGTTGGGTACTGCCTATCAAACGGATGCGGGTATGTGTGGGGATTATAACAGTGTCATCGGTATGCAGAAAGAAGCGGCCATTAACCGTTTTGTTACAAAAATGCCTAGATATCGTTTTCAGCCAGCCGAAGGATCAGCCACTATTTGTGGATTATTCATTGAAACAGATGATGCAACGGGATTGGCAAAACGTACGTTTCCCATTCGTTTCCAGGGTGAGCTGGACACTTTTTTGCCTGATATAAAATAAAACAGAATACAACTCATTGCCGCAATAAAATATAATTGATTTTTAAATCCATATCAAAATGATCTGGAAGATCCGGAGGGATTTTGGGTAGTTGTGCATTTCTGAACATTCCAAGGATTGCCGCATCCAGAGCGTCAGAACCTGAGGAGTTGGTAAGATTTATCGAGAGAACCTGTCCATCCCGGCTGATAACGACATGAACGGAAGGACTGCCATCTTCTCCTTTACGAATGGCATCAGGTGGATAATACATATGTTGTTGGATCCAGGATGCAATTAAATCACTGTAATCGGAACTTACCCCTTTAATGGTAAATTTATCTGCATATGGAGTATTGATTTTACCATTTTTGACTAGAGGACCAGTGGACATATTAATGGCTGAACGTGACCCCTGGGGTCTTATTTTTGCCATTCTGCGATGAGAAGCGTTGGGATTTTCATTAAAATCCAGGTTTGTCAGGTTTTCAAAAGGTGATTGAGATCTTACGGGATGAGCAGTTTTTCTTTTGATCCGTGGGGGAATATTTTTATAAAAATATTTATGTTCTTGATTTAAATTGATTTTCCTGTTTTTGTGTCTCGATTTTTCTTTTTTGGATGGTATTGGTTCCGCATTGGGTTGTGAAACTGTTATTCTGTTTTCGGATGGGTTTTCATCCGGTTTTGGAACTGAGGCTATTTTTGGAGGTACAGGAAGCGAATCAGGAATGGGAGGGGGAGAAATCGCCTTGCTTGGGGCCGGTTCCCCATTATATCCTTCACCTTTTAATCCTGATTGTCCTGTTGATCGAGGTAGAAAAACGACATCTACTGGTTTACCCTGACTACTATTTCCATATGGATTGGTATTTTTGTGATTTATATAGAGGCTTCCCACAAAAATAAGAAGTACAATAATTCCATGAAAAAAAAGGGAAGTGGTAAAATCTAAAAAAAAAGGATGTTTTTTTGATTGGTTAGGAACATGAAGACAGGAATTTTTATCTATTGAATAGTGTAAAAATCGACCTGTTATAATTTTCTCAAGTTTATTGTCAATATTATCAAAAAGTCTAAAATTGCTATTGAAAGGTTCTTTGCGAAGAAGTTTGAAGCCTTTCAATAAATGGTTATAATTTTTAGGGCGATCCAACAGGGAAGGTTTTAAATGGCATACCGATTGATGATGAATTACTGATCGATCTGATTTTTGAACCAAATTCCAATATAAATGACGTTTGCCTTTTCGTCTGCCAGATATTGGGGAAGGGTGTCTACCAATGTTCATTCGACTGTAATTTTCTTCGGATGGAATGTTTATTGACTAAAACTTTATCTATTTAACATAATGTAATCTAAAAAAGAATAAATCTTCGATTAAAATAATAATTAATATTATTTCTATATATTATCGTGTCATTAAACTGGATATGAGATAATGACTATTTTAATGATCAAATCATCATCTGACATTGAACAGGGAATGCGGTTTCTTGAAAAAACAGATCAAGATCTGGCAAAAATTATTGATAAAGAAGGACCCTGTCGATTGAAAATCGATAGGAAAACGCCTTATGATGCCTTATTACAGGCCATAGCGGGGCAGCAATTGCACGCAAATGCAGCGAACGCTATTTTAAACAGGTTGAAATTGGCTAATTCGGGAGCTTTGCCAGATCCTGGAGCTTTGTTAAAATTAAGGCCGGATCAATTACGAGAGTGCGGCTTTTCATTTCGCAAGATCGATTCCCTATACGCTCTGGCCATGGCTACCCTGGATGGTATTGTTCCAGGCTATGAAGAGGCTTTAACTTTATCAGATCAAGATCTTATTGACCGTATAACCGTTCTGCCGGGAATTGGATGCTGGACGGTTGAAATGCTTTTAGTTTTTACACTTGGTCGTATGGATATCATGCCCAAAGATGATTTTGGAATTAGGGAAGGCTGGCGTATTTGTAAAAATCTTGCACTGCAGCCTAAACCCAAACAACTGGAAATTGTCACCAGGATATGGAGTCCATTCAGGACAATCGGGGCATGGTATTTATGGCGAGCTGTTGAGCAATCAAAACCTTTGAATAAACGTAACCCTTTAACATTATAAAATTAATCAGAAAATTGTGATAGATCCAGAACAATTTTTCCGATATGCTTATTGCTTTCCATCAATTGATGCGCCTTTCTGACTTGTTCAAATGGAAAAATTTTGAAAACTTGAGGTTCAATAATTCCGGTATCTAAAAGTGGCCATACATGTTTATGTAAAGCGCGCGCGATTTTTCCCTTAAATTTTGTATCACGAGGTCTTAAAGTGCTGCCTGTAACAGTAACACGCTTCATGGCGATCAATCCCAGATTCACATTTTCCGCCTTTATACCTCCTTGGAATGATATGATAACCAAACGTCCTTCTTCACTGAGAGATTTAATATTATCACTGAAATAAGAAGCGCCCATAATATCTAAAATCAGATTAACACCTTGTTTATTCGTAAGCGATTTTATTTTTTCATAAAAATTATCTTTTTTGTAATTTATAAAGTCAGTTGCGCCCAATTTTTTACAAAAACTCCCTTTCTCTTCAGTGCCAACAGTCGTATAAATGGTTGCTCCAAAAGTTTTGGCTAATTGAATTGCGGTAGTGCCTATTCCGCCACTGCCGCCATGGATCAGAAGGGAATCATTCGGTTTCAGATTGCCGATTGCAAAAAGGTTTGTCCAAACTGTAAAAAAAGTTTCAGGTAAAGCCGCCGCTTTTATAGCGTTATATTGTTTGGGCCATGGAAGACACTGTACGTAGGGAACAGAACAGTATTGTGCATATCCACCACCATTTGTTAATGCACAAACTTTGTCTCCGATGGAAAAATGGGAATTTGACGGGGATGAAACAATTTCTCCTGCTATTTCTAAACCCAAATGTGGATTTGCATTTTTGGGAGGCGGATAATTGCCCTGTCTTTGAACGATGTCAGGACGATTGATACCGGCAGCTTCAACCTTTATTAAAACTTCATTTCTTCTTGGTACGGGAATGGGAATACTGGATAATTTCAAAACGTCTGGATTACCCGGTTGATTAAAGGTTACCGCTTGCATCATAGAGGGAAGAGAAATGGACATATATTAATGCTTTCATGAATGAGGAGTAATTACAGTTTATTTGACCATAAAAAGGAATATTTTATAATAAAATGTAATTTACATGGAAAAGATAGATGAAACTCTGTAGATTTATCTTTTCAATTCACCCTTATATTTCTCTAACATATTGATTACATGCTTTATAATAGTTTATCTGATTTAGTGGCCGGTTTACCCAGACATTATCGTTTATTGGGAATAGATCCTGGTAAAAAACAAATTGGGTTAGCCTTATCCGATATAACCCTGATGCTTGCTTCCCCTTTTTCTGTTGTAAAAAGAGGGAAACTATCCGTTTTTGCTCAGTACTTGAAAGAATTATCTATAAAAGAAGAAGTTGGGGGTCTTGTTTGCGGATTACCTTTGTCGCTGGATGGTGACTTTGGGCCTGCAGCACAAGCAGCTAAAGATTGGATTATGGCTGTTTCTAATATGAGTGGTCTTCCGGCCTGTCTGTGGGATGAACGGTTGTCTTCCAGCGCAGTTAACCGCTTTTTGATTAATGAAGCGGATTTAAGCAGGAAAAAAAGGGATGAAATTGTAGATAAAATGGCTGCGAGTTATATATTACAAGCCGCTCTTGATACTTTAAAACCCAAGTAAATTATCTTTTGTTGCAGAAGTGGCGCCCAATGCATTGAGATATGATCGATAGATATCAAGCCTTTTTTTTGATTCTTGAATTTCGGCTTGGGGTAGGGGCTTCGTTTTGTCATATCTTGATCGAAGGTTTATTATAGATTGATAAGCCTCATAACGATACCGTTTGAGCCGTTCAAATGAGGCTGGATCGGCTTTACCATAAAAATTGTGCATATAACGCTCATTCAAGTTAACTATGTTTTTATATTCATTTTGGACATGCTCGAGAATTGATTGCTGTTTTTTGGATGCACATGCAAATAAAAAAGGAAAGCAGATGAAAAAAATGAAATATTTAACATATCGTTTTGGCGTTTGTGTCATATGAAATTAATTCTTTATGAAATATGGCCGATTAAAAAATGGATCAATCATCAATACAAGATGTATATCTATAATTATACTAGGCATGAATGATCAAGATGAAAATAGTTAAAAATAAAAATCAATTGTTCGTTCATTATAATATATTCGTATAATAAAAAATTTTCCTTTAAATGACAAATAATGATGATTAACGCAAATAACCCATATTTAAAACAAGTTAAGCGATTAATATTCAAGCAAAATGTATATTTTTTTATTCTTGCGTTTTGCAGTGGACTCATTGGGGCAATTTCAGTTCAGCTATTAAATATTATGTCCCTTACTCTCCACAAATTCTTATTTCATTTGGATGGAAATGGTCATTTGTCGGGATTAAGTTACGTTAACCCATGGTATTGTATATGTATTCCCATGATCGGAGCGATAGGTTTATTCCTTGTCCGTTATTATATGGGTCAATTTTTCAGTGCAAAAATTGCAGATATAATTGAAGCAAATGCATTATACGGTGGTAAGCTTTCTATCAAAGACAGTTTTTATTTAACGCTGCAGACCCTTTTGTCCAATGGGTTCGGTATTTCCTTGGGATTGGAATCTGCATATACACAGGTTAGTGCCGCAGCAGCATCCAAAATCGGACGCTTCTTTAAAATTAAACAGAATAAATTGAGAATACTTGTTGGCTGTGGAGCGGCAGGAGCCATCGGTGCAGCCTTCAACTCGATTTTAGGAGGGGCTTTTTATGGATTTGAAATTGTTTTAGCCTCATATAATTTTATAAATTTCCCCTATATCATGATTGCTGCAATGTCTGGATATATAATGATTCATTGTTTGGGTGGTGCAGGACCCGTTTTTCATATTGTTCCGGATTTTATCCATTATATTGATTATGGAATTGTATGTATTTTTTCACTGATTTGCGCAATCATTGCCATTATGGTCATGTATGGGGCGACACGTATTGAAATTTATATAAATCAATTGAGAATTCCGAAAATTTATGGTCTGGTTGCTGGAGCCCTGATGGTGGGAGGGATGGGTATCCTGACCCCTGCTGTATTGGGATCTGGTCATGGTTTTCTTTGGGTTGTCTTGGATCATGGTATTGCCTTTAAATTGGCAGTTTTTATTTTGTTTTTAAAGGCAATCGCCTCATCCGTTTCCCTAGGTGTGGGATTTAGGGGAGGATTGTTTTTTGCTTCAATGATGCTTGGTGGAACAGCGGGAATTGTTTATGGCAATATTGTATTATATCTAGGGATTCATACATTTTCCCCTCTTGTATATGCGGCAATAGGGATGGCGGTCATGTCGGCGAGTATTATTGGCGGTCCCTTAAGCATGATGTTTTTATCTCTTGATATGACGCAAAGTTATTCTATGACAAGTGTGATTATTTTAGCTGTTATTGTGGCTATCGTTACAGTGAGAAAAATATTTGGATATTCCTTTGCAACCTGGCGTTTCCATTTAAGTGGAAAAAAAATTCGCTCAGCTTTGGATATCAGTGGATTGACGAGAACGACCGCACAGACATTGATGAAACCTGTTGATTTTACACTTGATTATAATTTACCTCTTAATCAGGTTATACATTCGCTGCAATTTCATCATAAAGAGTTATTAATATTAAAGAATGAGGAGAATGAATATGCAGGATTGGTCGAATTAAAAGATATATTTGAGAATTTGGTTCATTATCAAGAACAAATCGGGGAACTTGCAATCAGAAAAAATCGGGTTTTGACCCCGGGTATGAATATCAAAGAAATGATGGATGGTTTTGATGACATACATGAATGCCCATGGCTTATTGTTGTGCGTGGAACCGACAATTATGAAATAATGGGCATTGTAAATGAGGATGATGTTCTGAATCGATATAATGAAATTCTTGAAAGACAGATAAAAGATCTGACAGGAATGAAATTATATAGAGAGCTATAATGATATAAGGCACTCAATAAAGTGCCTTATAAATGAAAATTGTGCCAGATCAATGAAATAGAAAGTTATTTGTACTAGTCAAGTGTGTGACGGTTAAAAGCCTTGAACCATTGGTTGCCAAATTCAGTTACAGCGGCAAGAACTGCTGGATCAGCAATGAAAAGATCAAAAATGCTTGGTGGCAGGGTAATACCAGCAGATCCGATCATCATGCATTCTAAAGCCTGACGGGGGCTTTTGAAGCTTGCATTAACGATTTCAACATCTGGTTTGTGTTGGGAAATCAAGTTTTGCAATTCTTTAACGGTTTCGGGGCCATTTCCACCTTGTGCATCAATTCTGCTGACATAAGGGGAAAGATATTTGGCACCTGCCAAAGCCGCCATAAATCCTTGAGCGGCACCATAGATTGAAGTTCCCAGGGTTGGGATGCCTTCCTTGGTTAATTCTTTGATGGCAACCAGACCGTTAGGGGTTACAGGAACCTTAACAATAAGGTTTTCTACACGAGAGGTCAGTGTATGAGCGTCTTTGATCATACCTTCTACAGTTGGAGAGATTACTTGAGCAAGCAACATTCCCTTTCCACCCATTGCATCACGGATGGCTGGTAACAAATCAAAAACGGACTTGCCACTTGCTGCAACAATACCGGGATTGGTTGTAACACCATCAACAGGTACCATCGCACAAATTCTTTTAATGTCTTCTACATCAGCTGTATCAAGTAAAAATTTCATATTTTATACACCTTTTTAGAATTATTTAAATGATTTAAATTCATTATATGATAAATAATATGTGAACATTAATAATGCTAGTGTAAAAAATGATTTTTGTTAAGTTTTTTGATAAAAAAATCAATTTTTTGTGATATTTATTCGATTCAATTTATAATTGAACAGTTTTATGGCTCTAATTAGTAATAAAATTACAAAAATTGATAGAATCAGTTATTATTTTTAAATTGTGATTTTATTTAAATTTTTTAAAATAATATTTTTTTAATTGACATTTAAAAACTTAATAGTTCGTTTTTTTATATCCTTGCTGTAGGAATGACTGATTAAAGATCAGCAAGGATATTTATTTGAATTTTAGACAGAGTAATACATATCAAATTCGACAGGGTGAGGCGTGTGTTCGAAGCGATATACTTCTTCCCATTTGATTTTGCAATAACTGTCAATCTGGTCCTGAGTAAATACATTTCCCGCCAATAGGAAATCATGATCAGCTGCAAGGGCTTCCAATGCCTCACGTAAGGAGCCACATACGGTTGGAATTTCTTTAAGTTCTTCAGGAGGTAGATCGTAAAGATCCTTGTCCATTGCATCACCAGGATGAATTTTGTTTTTGATGCCGTCAATTCCAGCCATTAGCATTGCCGCAAATGCGAGATACGGGTTTGCTGTTGGATCGGGGAAACGGATTTCAACACGTTTTGCTTTAGGACTGGTCACATATGGAATGCGACAGGAGGCGGAACGGTTGCGAGCCGAATAGGCTAACAAGACAGGAGCCTCAAATCCTGGAATCAATCTTTTGTATGAATTGGTGGATGGATTTGTAAAAGCGTTTAACGCTTTTGCATGTTTAATAATTCCACCAATATAATACAGGGCTTGATCTGAAAGGTCGGCATAGCCATTTCCTGCAAAATTTGGAGTGTTGTTTTTCCAGATAGATTGATGGACATGCATACCAGTGCCATTATCACCATAAATTGGTTTTGGCATGAATGTTGCAGTTTTGCCATATGAATTTGCAACATTATGAACGCAGTATTTATAGATCTGCATAAAATCAGCGGAACGTACTAGGGTGGCAAAAGCCACTCCCAATTCGTGTTGAGACTGGGCAACCTCATGATGATGTTTTTCGATAGGCAATCCCATCTCACCCATCGTGCTAAGCATTTCTGCACGCAAGTCATTTTCCGTATCAACAGGTGGAACAGGAAAGTAGCCTCCCTTCACCCGAGGACGATGTCCCATGTTTCCTTCGGGATAATCTTTTAGGTTTGCATCAGGGCCTTCTATACTATCGAGTTGATAGATACCATAATTGGAACCGACACCGAATTTGACATTATCGAAAATGAAGAATTCTGCTTCTGGCCCAAAATAAGCCGTATCGCCAATTCCTGTTGATTTTAGGTATTGTTCAGCCAGTTTCGCAGTGGAACGAGGATCACGATTGTAAGCGGTTCCCGTTGCAGGATCAATGATATCACAAATAAGAATAAGCTGGGGTTTCGCCGTAAATGGATCCATAATTGCTGTAAATGGATCAGGCATTAAAATCATGTCACTTTCATTAATCGCCTTCCATCCGGCGATGGAAGAACCGTCAAACATAATGCCATCCTCAAAAATATCAGGCTCTATGGTTGATACATATTGTGTGGTATGATGCCATTTTCCCCGAGGATCCGTAAAACGGAAATCAACAAATTCTACAGAATTTTCCTGAAGGAGATCCATAATTTTGGCAATAGCCTCTTCTTTGGAAGCTGAAGAAGAAATCAATTGGTCGGCCATGTACTATTAGTCCTTATTATATGATAGAAATTTATGCATTCAAAAACGTAACAGTGTCATCCATAAAGATAATATTTTTCGTCCCATATGGTTATAACTCTCAAGGAGATACTTCATTTTGTCAAAATGAAAAAGATAAAATTGATTATAAAGCTTCAACCCCACTTTCACCTGTACGAATGCGAATGGCATTTTCCACAGGAATAACAAAAATCTTTCCATCACCGATTCGGCCAGTTCTTGCTGTATTGAGGATGATGTCAATTGCACGTTCGACGATATCCGCACTACAGACAAATTCGATTTTAACCTTGGGTAAAAAATCAACGACATATTCAGCACCACGATAAAGTTCGGTATGGCCTTTTTGGCGGCCGAATCCTTTTACTTCTGTTACCGTAATTCCTTGAAGGCCAATCTCTTGAAGCGCTTCTTTAACCTCATCGAGTTTAAAAGGCTTAATAATGGCTTCGATTTTTTTTATCATCTTGTTTCTCTATATTCATCAAATAAAAATTATATAGCGATAATACTGTTACTGTTTACGATAACAATATTAAAGAATGTTTGGAAAGTTCTGTCCAGTGTAAAGATATAGAGAATTTTTAACAATGAATAGAACAATTTAATAAAAAATGTCTATTATTTAAACATTATGCCTATTTTTTATATTATTTATTTAAAATTGCTATAAAATAGACAATGACTTATAGGGTTTATGTAATTTTTTTGCCTAAATTTTTATCATAAAAAATTTTAATTTATAAATTGCAAATTATTGTTTTTTATAAATTAAAGGCGTTTTTCCCACATCTGTTCGATATATCATGGAAGATTCTTTTTCAACAAAATGAATATTGAATTGGCATTTATGTTTCAATTTTTCAAAAAGGGAATGTGATAGAGTGTTTTTTTTATCAGATTCAATCAATGATTGTATCATTATATCGCAAATTTTGTCTTTATGTTTATCATATTGATTCTTCATTTCATAAAGATTTGAAACCGCAATTATTAAATTTAAGGTTTCAGTATTTTGGTTTATTTGGAATTGAAATTCCTCAGCAATTTTGTTGAAGCTAAAAATGGAATCAGTTTCCAGTTTCTTAGATAATAATGTCAGGAAATGTGGAACATAAAATTGATGATTTATCAAAGAGATAAAATCGTCACTGCGGCCTACATATTCAAACTGTATTGAATTGAGAAATCGACTGGTATAATTTGGACGCCTTATGACGCGATCCCCCAATTTGTAACGTAAGACAGGAGCTTCATTTGCAAATAATCTTGTGACGACAAGATCTCCTTCTTCGTTTTCTTGGACCCATTTACCGTTTTTATCGACAATTTCTATCAGATGTAAACCGGGAACAGCTGTTAGAATTGAACTTTCCGGATTGAGTTGTAAACCTATAGTTTCGGCTTGTGTGGCAGCAAAAAAACTTAATATGATTAAATTCTGATAGATATCTTTTAAATCAGATTTAATTTTTTCTGGAAGACATCCACTGCCATATAGAGCTATTCTCAAACTACCTTTTTGTTGATCATTTAATTCACTTGCATAAGGAACGAGCATGGCGATGTCGCGGACAATGCCCATGAAACCTTTTTGTCCCGGATTTTGCATAATACGCTGATAAATTTTAGCGGACATGGGTCCGATACCAAGATAATTAACATTTGGAATTTCTTGTAAAACTCCACCAACCATGGTTCCGCTGCTCCATAATTGACTGTCAGAGAGAGTGGTGCCAATCCATTTGGCCTGTTGTTCTTCCATATAACGTGAAATAATATGTTTTCCGATAAAATTTCCTGCCCATCTGTAAGTATCCCTTAATTCTTTTTTTGAAAATACGATTTCGGAAGATCTTCCTGAGGCGGTACCTCCACTGTTGGCAATTTGAAAATTACCATTTTCGATCGGGACAATCATACCTGGACGTTTGCCAGAAAATAAATCTGTATAAATTTCTTTATCAGTAAGTGGAATGGCGGAGAAGGTTTCAAAATCGTTTAATTTTTCCTTGCCAATCGCTTGATCAATACGTTCTTTCCAAATAGGGTTGACTCGACATATCTCGATCAGCTGTTTTAACCTTTTAAGGATAAATTCGTTCTGTATTTCAAATGGAATTGCATCAAAATAAGTTTCCGTTAACCGTTCAAAATAGCGAATGGTTGATAAAAACGTTGGAAATTGAGCAATATTTTGGATTGATTGTGGATTAAACAAAAAATCAGGAAAAACAGTTTTCAGTAATTCCTTGTTTGAATGGATATGCAAGATAGGGGCTCCTTGGGTAAATATGGGAATGGAATGAATTTAAAAGGTTTTAAGAATGGAATTTGCTGCGGTTTCAATATGTTTGGTCAGATCAGCGATATCATCCATTGAGATTTCATGATTCATGATAACGATACGGAGGGCGGTGATATGATCTAGATCCACTTTTGAAATGAAATAGCGTCCTTCATCACGGATTTTATCTCTTATTTTTAATTGTAAATAATTCAATTTTTCTTTCGATAGTTTTTTTTCATTTGGCAAATATCTGAAGCAAAGAATGTTGGATTCAGGTTTGTGCAAGGTTTCAAAATCATCTAGAGTTTGTAGATATTTGTATGCTTGAAAGGTGGTTTTGACTAGAAGGTTTAATTTGGTTGCAAAAAATTGTTGACCGTATAAAGACCAAACAACCCATAAATTTAAAATGGAAGGCCGTTTGGTACATTCGAAATTTTTAGTTCCACTTTCGAATTTTGTTATTTCATCTTCGAATTCCTCTGTAACATAACTGGCTTGAATCGGAAATGTAAGCTTTGTTTTATCACCATTTTTATAAAATAATAATGTACAAGCCGCAGGAACAAATAATGTTTTATGAGCGTCAAGACAAAAAGAGTCAGCGTATGTTAAGCCTGCTACTCGGTTTCTTAATTGATCGGAAACTAGAAAGGATCCGCTATGTGCTGCATCAACATGAAACCAGGCTTTATATTTAATGGCGAGTTCCGACAATTCTTTTAAGGGATCAATAGCCCCAATGCTTGTACTACCTGCAGCAGCGATAATACAGAAAATATCTTTTCCGTTTTTATGGGCTTTATTTAAAATTTGCCTTGCTTGTTTTATACAGATTTGTCTTTGAGCGTTCAGGGGTAATAAAATGATATTGTCTTGACCAAGACCAATAATGCCAGCAATCCGGCTGACAGAAAAATGTGCATCCGTTCCTATAGCTATGGTAGGTACAAGGTTTTTTTGACCAGCATTTCCTTTTTTCCAGATATTTGGGTATTTGTTATTGCGGGCGGTTATTACCGCGGTTAAATTGGCCAAACTTGCTCCAGAGGTTGAAATCATGCCATAATTACTATTTTCCCATCCCAAAAATTTAGCAAATTTTTCCGCAATTATTTTGTCTGCTACATTAGGTAGGGGGCCGCATTCATAAAATGATGCTGGCTGGGGGCAAAGAGAATTTACAACATCATAAATGGCTGAAACAGGAATGACCGATGAAAATTGTCTGGCCATATATCCTGTAGAATTTACTTTGATTGCAGTATTGATGTGTAAATCAACAATCTGGTTCAGTCGTTCAATAATTGACTCACCGGATTTGTGATCTGTCAGATGAAGGGCAATATTGAGGAGTTCATGCGGAGTTATACAATGAATTCCTTTCTTGGTTTTATCTTGAAGCAATTTATAAAGTTTTTGTTGAATTTTTTCAAATAAAAATGAAATATTATTTGGGTTAAAAGCATCATATAATATTGAGTTATTTTTATTTATAATTTTATTACTGGATACCTTATAGTTATTCATTGAAATACTTTCTTAATATTTATAATTCAATTTTTAGGTTGTATATTATCCATAATAAAATAAGTATTACATAAATTAAAAAGACAAATAACAGTCAAAAAAAGAAAAATTGTTTAGAAATTACTTAACAGGATTATTAATAAATTATTTATATTTTGTCTGAAATACATTGATATTTGTCAATTTTACTTATTATTAATTTACCTAATTGGACTGTATTTTAATAAAGCCTGTTATTGCATGGAATTTACGTTGATGAAAAATACAGTTCTTATCATTATAGACTTACAAAATGATTATTATCCAAATGGAAAATTTCCATTATTTAATATGAATTCTGTTGGTAAAAGCAGCATGGAAGTTTTAGCTGCCGCACGGCAACATCATATTCCAGTCATCCATATACAACATCAGTTTCCCATGAAGGATGCCCCCTTTTTTGTTCAGCATACTGAAGGGGTGAAAATTAATAAGGATGTAAAACCATTGGATAATGAAATATGTATTACAAAAAATTATCCTAACGCTTTCAAGGGAACGGAATTGAAGTCCGTTCTTGATAGACATAATTATAAAAATCTTATCGTTATAGGTGCCATGTCCCAAATGTGCGTTGATGCGACAGTCAGGACAGCCTTAGATTATGGATATCAGGTGACATTGATCTCTGATTGTATTGCGTCAAAAGAAATAACCTTTAACGATGTTGAAGTGCCTGCGCCAAAGGTTCATGCTGCAATGTTATGGATATTATCTTTTGCTGGTGCCAAAATAATGCCTAAAGATGAATTTTTGGCACATCTATCTTAAATGAAAATGAATTACGATATATTATTATGTTTGACCGTTATCTAAATACGATTGAAACAGTGATGGCTAATAATCATGCTGTTTTTATGGGAACATCTCAAGCAGTAACTTTGCTCTATCTGGATTATAAAATTTCATCAAAACAATTTAAAATTGCTTTGGAAAATTACATAAATAAAAATCCATTACTGCAACAAAAACTGGTCATTCAGAATAAAAAATGGTGTTTGCAGAAAAATTCTCATCCCGTTTCTAATTTTGAAGTTTATAGATACGAGGAAAAAATTAAAGATTTTGATTTGATTCTTGAAAAAGAAGTTAATAACATTCTTGATTATAATCAAGTTTTATCAAAACTGAAAATTATCTATCTTGTCCAGAATAAAGGTTGCATAATTATCCTTACTCAACATCATGCAATCATGGATACCTATTCAGCAAAAAAAATTCTTAAAGATTTAATAGATTCAATTTCTATTGACGAAGAAGAAAAATATTATGAGCATTTTCCTGTATGGAAATATTTCAATGCAAAAGAGGTGGCTGATTGCGATATCCGTCAAGTTCATAAACCTGACAATGATTTTTCACAGGCTTTGAAAATCTTTGATAATCCCTTGCCTCTAAAATGGACCGCTGTTGATACATGGATCATTAACCCATCGCTCTTATCATCCATGGAATATTATGCGAAGAAATTGGATTGTAGACTTAATTCCCTTTTGACTGTCATTTATTCGATTGCTGTAATGAAACTTTTAAATATTAATAACATTAATACTTATAGTGCAGTAACCTACCGTAAAAATAACGATTTGATGAATCAATTGGGTTGTTTATTGGATGTTGTGAATATCAATGTAAAAATCTGGGATATTGATGATTCAGTCAGGAGGTTTGAAAGGGAAATAAGTTATATTAAGAAACACATATCCAAGGAACTGGAAACTACCAGCCAGATTCTTGCGGATGCAAAAAAACAAAAGCTGTCTTTTCAAAAGGCTGTAAGATTGTGCGAAGGATTGGGATTCACCAATAGTGGTAGAACAGATACCTTAAAGTTTGAAAATGATATAAATGTTCTTGCCTATCGGTCCGTTGCCAATCGCACATCTGGTGCATTGTTATTTACGTATCATATGTCATTTCATAAGGGAAGTTTGATAACAAGTGTTTTAACATCGCAATTATTACTGGATAAAAAATCCATTCAGTTATTTATTCAAAATATCAATAAATACATTAAAATAATTGATCAGAGAGTGAAGTTGATGAAAGCTCAGGATTAAATCTGTCTTGAACGGATTTTATATTTGTTTCGATAATCTCTTGGGGTGAGACAGGTGATCCTGGTAAAATTTTTTCTGAACGAACTTGAATTAGCATAACCAAGATTCCATGAAATTTGTTCAATAGGCATATCGGTTGTTTCAAGAAGGCCTTTGGCATATTCAATGCAAAAATTCTGTATGTAATTTTTTGGAAGCAGTTTGGTGGCTTTTTTAAAACGTCTTAAGAAAGTTCGTTCTTCAAGTCCCGATTGAATAACAAGATTTTTGACGTTTATATCATGAATATCTGCATTCATGAGCCAATATTGCGCCTTAAGGATGGCTGTATCATTATGATCCAGTTTTGGAAAAAAAGACATATATTGATTTTGAAGATCTCTTGGTGGATCAACATTCATGAATTGAGTCGTTTTTAGCATTATATGATGGCCAAAAAATTTTTCTACAATATATAATCCAATATCGACCCAGGACATGATTCCACCACTAGTGATAAGAGTTTCGTTATCAACCAGAAGTTTGCTTTTATTTACAATGATTTTTGGAAATTTTTTTTGAAGGGTATCAGCATATAACCAATGGGTTGTGGCTTCCTTTCCATTCAACAATCCCGTTTCAGCTAGAATAAATGTTCCAACACAGATTGCCGCAATTATGGATTGTTGAGAATGATGATGTCTAATAAAATTAATTATTTCGCCAATATTATCCGGTGTATGGATTCCGCTCATACAGGGAGGAATAATGATCACGTCTTGTTTTGCTAGAAAATTTGTAAAATCGTGATCGTTGGAAATTACCTTGACCTGTATTTTTTTAAATGAGTTACACGCATATTCTGCCAGATTAAATAAATCAATCAAACCGTTGATAGCCGTCTGTTGATGATCTGAATAGGAAATAATTACAATTTTTAAGTTAAATTGATTTGTCATCATGGATTAAAACCAAATTTGTAGGGTATCAATTACCCTACAAAATAAATTATTGATTTAAAAGTGGTTTTAAAAAAACGCCTGTATAACTATTTGGTGACTTGGCAATTTGTTCTGGTGTTCCTGTTGCCACGATTTCACCACCGCCACTTCCACCTTCAGGTCCGAGATCAATAACCCAATCAGCGGTTTTGATAACCTCCAAATTATGTTCGATAACAATAATGGTATTTCCCTGATCAACCAGTGTATGTAAAACCTCCAGTAACTTACGTACATCTTCCGTATGTAGTCCTGTTGTGGGTTCATCAAGAATATATAGGGTTCTTCCCGTTGCCCGCCTTGCCAGTTCCTTGGAAAGTTTGATACGTTGCGCCTCTCCTCCTGAAAGGGTGGTGGCCTGTTGTCCAAGATGAATGTAGCCAAGTCCAACCTGTTTTAGTATATTTAGACGATCGTAAATTCTGGGAGCGGATGAAAATAATGGTATGGCTTCATCTACTGAAAGATTTAGGATATCGGCAATGGAGTGGCCCTTGAATTTGATTTCCAACGTTTCCCGATTGTATCTTGCTCCTTTACAGGTATCACAGGTAACGAACATATCTGGAAGAAAGTGCATTTCAATTTTTATGACCCCATCTCCTTGACAGGCTTCACATCGTCCGCCCTTTACATTAAAGGAAAAGCGTCCTGGCTTGTAACCTCGTGCACGACTTTCCGGAAGCTCTGCAAACCATTCTCTAATTGGTGTAAATAAATCTGTATAGGTTGCCGGGTTGGAACGGGGGGTGCGTCCAATGGGGGATTGGTCTATGTCAATGATTTTATCAAGTAGTGGAATATTCTTGATGGATTTATATGGAGAGGGTACAGCATTCGAACCCATCAATTGTCTGGAAAGGGCCTTATAAAGTGTATCAATGATCAGGGTGGATTTTCCACCCCCCGAAACACCTGTTACGGCGATAAAGGTTCCAAGGGGAAAATCAACAGTAACATTTTTTAAATTGTTACCTGTTGCGTTACACAGTGTTAATATTTGTTTTTTATTCATTTTCCTTCTTTTTTTGGGAATGGCAATGAATTTTCGGCCACTCAGATAATCGCCGGTAAGGCTGTCCGGATTTTTTTCCACTTCCTTGGGTGTACCCATGGCAACGACATGTCCCCCCATGATGCCAGCCCCCGGGCCCATATCAATAAGATAGTCAGAAGCCTTGATCGTATCTTCGTCATGCTCAACAACGATCAAGGTGTTTCCAAGGTTTTTTAAACGATCAAGAGTGCCGAGCAACCGTTCATTATCCCGTTGATGTAATCCGATTGACGGTTCATCCAGAACGTATAAAACCCCTGTCAGTCCAGATCCAATTTGACTGGCCAGACGAATGCGCTGGCTTTCACCTCCAGATAGTGTGGCTGAACCTCTGGATAATGTAAGATAATCAAGACCGACATCATTGAGAAATTTCAAGCGGTCAATAATTTCTCGCAGAATTCGATGGGCAATTTCTGCTTTTTGAGGGGATAGAGTTTCTTCAACACTGGAAAACCATTTTAATGCTTGATGGATGGGATAATCTGCAATTTCTGCAATGTTTTTATTGTTTATTTTGACACATAAAGCTTCGGGTTTAAGTCGGGCGCCATGACAAGCGTGACAAGGATAATCCGCCCGAAAGCGATTGAGATCTTCCCTAATGATATGACTGTCAGTTGAATGATAGCGTTTATCTAGATTTTTGATCACCCCTTCAAAAGGTTGAGTTACAGTATAGGATTTTTTTTCATCATGATAGTGAATCGGAATTTTTTCATCTGTACCATGCAGAATGGCATGTTGAATTTTTCCAGGGATTTTTTCCCATGGCGTGTTGATTTTAAAATGAAAATGTTCGGCTAGACTTGCCAAAGTTTGTTGATAATAGGGCAGTGAAGTATTTTTCCATGCTGAAATAGCCCCTTTTTCCAGGGAAAGTGCAGGATTGGGAATGATCAGGTCTGGGTCGAAAAAGCTTTCAGTCCCGATACCGTCACATACTGGACATGCACCTTGGGGTGCATTGAAGGAAAAAAGTCTTGGTTCAATTTCTTCAAGAGTAAATCCGCTTTCAGGACAAGAATAACGTGATGAAAAGCTTAAATGAATTGATTTTCTTTTTTCATCTTTACGTAAGACCTCCTCCACTTGTGCAAGACCATCGGAAAGGGATAAGGCTATTTCAAAACTATCTGCCAATCGATTTTCTATACCCTGTTTAACGATGATGCGATCAACAACCACCTCGATCGTATGTTTAAGTTTACGATTCAATTCTGGCGCTTCTGAAATGTCATATAGTTTCCCGTCAATTTTAACCCGTGTAAAACCCTTGCGTTGAAGTTCCGCAAGCTCTTTTCTGTATTCCCCTTTACGACTTCGTACAATGGGGGATAACAACATCAATCGGGTGCCTTCGGACAATTCCATCACTCGATCAACCATTTGGCTGACGGTTTGTGCTTCAATTGGTAATCCCGTAATCGGTGAAAAAGGGGTTCCTGCTCGTGCCCATAACAGGCGCATATAATCATGAATTTCAGTAATGGTGCCAACTGTTGAACGTGGATTGCGGGATGTTGTTTTTTGTTCGATTGATATCGCGGGAGACAGCCCCTCAATGGATTCAACATCGGGTTTCCCCATTAATTCCAAAAACTGGCGTGCATAGGCTGAAAGGCTTTCAACATAACGTCTTTGCCCTTCCGCATATATAGTGTCAAAAGCCAAAGAGGATTTTCCCGATCCGGAAAGACCCGTGATAACCGTCATCTTGTTTCTGGGAATATCAACATCAATATTATGTAAATTGTGGACTTTTGCTCCACGCACTTTAATATGGGTAAGCGCAGTCGGTGATTTATTTTTCATGATATGATTGTTATATGGTTTTGTATCTTGTGATTACTGTTTTAAAAAAATTACAGGATGGTATAGAAAGAATATAATTCTTTTAAAGATGGAAAAAAAGTAAAGATATAGCATTTTTTACTATAAAGAAATGAGGATAAAATGGCAGGAAGTGTTAATAAGGTGATTTTGGTTGGAAATCTTGGACGAGACCCTGAAGTTAGAAGTGCACAAACAGGCGCCAAGATAGTTACTCTCGCAATTGCCACCAGTGATACATGGAACGATCGTCAGACTGGTGAACGCAAGGATCTGACAGAATGGCATAGAGTGGTAATTTTTAATGAGCGTCTTGCTGATGTCGCAGAAAAATATTTACGTAAGGGTCGCAAGGTTTTTATTGAGGGTATATTGAGAACCCGGAAATGGACTGATCAGCAAGGTGTTGAACGGTATAGCACAGATGTGGTTGTTGACCGATTTAGAGGAGAACTGGTTTTATTGGATAGCGCGCGAAGTGGTGGAGATTCAATGGATAATTATGGTTCGGAATCTTCATTTACACCACCACCTGCGACCCGTCCAGCCAGTAATGCGTCATCTGGTAATAGATCCAATTCCAGTTGGGATGCTTCCATGCCTGGTAATAATGATTTGGATGATGAAATTCCCTTCTAAGTCTATCGATGAAGTTTTGATCACTGGAATATTATTGATGTCATTAGTTTGATAATAACTTGTATATTTTTAGTGATCCGCACTCTAACTAAATATAAACAGAATGTTATAAAAAAAGATACGATCTTATTATCGTGACGTGATAATATTAGATCTAAATAGTAAATCCTTTTGTATTTTTGTTTTTAGCAAGCTTTTGATCATAAAATTATTTATTTTCTTTCCACTATAAAACTTATAAGTTTTACTCTATATTATAGGAATATTATTATTTAAGGGTTATTTTGCAAAGATCATAAGACATTCTTACGTTGTAACCTGATTTAAAGTTATTTGTTTGTAGATTAGTTTATAATTAATTAAATGATGGATCTGCCTTGACCGATTTACCAGAAAATACTTCATCCTTTTCAACTGATATTACCCCTGTTACCGTTGAAGAGGAAATGCAAACCTCTTATCTGGCGTATGCCATGTCTGTAATTGTCAGTCGTGCTTTGCCGGATGTCAGAGATGGGTTGAAACCCGTTCATCGTCGAATTTTATATTCAATGTTTGAAAGTGGTTTGACCCCTGATAAACCTTATCGTAAATCTGCCCGTGCTGTTGGGGATGTGATGAGCAAATATCATCCGCATGGGGACTCATCAATTTATGATGCCATGGTAAGAATGGCACAGCGTTGGTCTATGCGGGTATGTCTGGTTGACGGTCAGGGGAATTTCGGGTCTGTTGATGGGGACTCTCCAGCTGCTATGCGTTATACAGAGGCACGTCTGGGGAAACCTGCCATATTTTTATTGGAAGACATAAATCAGGATACAGTTGATTTTCAGCCAAATTATGATGAAAGCGAGCAGGAACCCGTTATCTTGCCCGCAGCCTATCCAAATCTCTTAATAAACGGTGCCTCGGGTATTGCGGTGGGAATGGCGACGAATATACCGCCTCACAACCCTGGAGAAATTATCGATGCTACCTTGGCATTAATTGCCAATCCAGACATGGATCTTGCACAATTAATGCAAATTGTACCTGGTCCAGATTTTTCCACTGGCGGTATCATTCTTGGACGTTCAGGTATTCGTAATGCATTTGAAACGGGACGTGGATCAATACTGGTGCGGGGACGTGCCAGTATCGAGGAAATTCGCAAGGACAGGCAGGCCATTATTATCACCGAGATTCCCTTTCAGGTAAACAAGGCGACTTTACAAGAGAAAATTGCGGAGCTTGTACGTAATAAGCAGATTGAAGGTATCTCCGATATCCGTGATGAAAGTGATCGTTCTGGTATGCGGGTGGTCATTGAAATCAAACGTGATGCTACCGCGGAGGTGGTCTTAAATCAATTATACCGCTTTACCCAGCTACAGACGACTTTTGGTGTGAATATGCTTGCATTAACCAATGGAAAACCTCAGTTGCTGGGATTGAAAGATGCGTTAAATGCCTTTATCTCCTTCCGTGAGGAGGTGATTTTGCGTCGGGCGCGATTTGAATTAAGAAAATCTAGGGATCGGGCGCATCTATTGTTGGGTCTGGTTATCGCGGTTGCTAATATAGATGAAGTTATCGCTTTAATCCGCTCGGCTCCGGATACGGTAACAGCTCGTGATCAATTATTGAATCGGTCCTGGCCTGCGGAAGATATCCAAAGTCTTTTAAACCTTATCCAAGATGAAGGTAATACATTAAAAGACGGAAGGGTTTATCTCAGTGAAGTGCAGGTTCGCGGTATTCTTGAGTTGAGATTGCAACGGTTAACCGGTTTGGAACGTGAAAAAATTCAAAGTGAACTAATGGAAGTTTCAAAACGGATTGAGGAATTGCTGGAAATTATTGCGAGTCATTTGCGTCGTATGGAAATTATGCGTGATGAACTTGTTCGTGTAAGATCTGCAATTGCCTGTGAAAGAATGACCGATATTGTCGATTATGAAGGCGACCAAACTGATGAAAGCCTGATTGAACCTGGACAGATGGTTGTAACCATAACACGTGAGGGATTTATCAAGCGTACCCCACTGGACACTTTTCGTTCTCAAAATCGTGGGGGTCGTGGCAGAACTGGGGCCGGAAGACGTGGAGATGATATAATTACACGATCCTTTAACGCGCATACACATCAATGGGTAATATTTTTCTCTTCTGGAGGAAAGGCGTACCGTGCAAAAGTTTGGCATTTACCAGAAGCCAGCCCAACGTCAAAAGGTAGAGCATTGGTCAATTTATTGCCTGATTTAGGAAATGATGAGGTGACAACAGTATTGCCTTTGCCTCAGGATGAGGAATTGTGGTCAGACTTGCATCTTGTGTTCGCCACCTCATCCGGAAACGTCAGGCGTAATCGCCTGAGTGATTTTGGAAATATACGTTCTTCCGGTTTGATTGCCATGAAACTAGATGAACATGAACGGCTTATAGGGGTTGCTACCTGTCAGGAAGGTCAGGATGTTCTTTTGGCCACCAATAAAGGTCGGGCTATACGTTTCCAGATTACCGACAGTTCTTTGCGCGTTTTTTCCGGACGTGGAAGTACCGGTGTTCGTGGTATCAAATTGGCTGATAATGATGAGGTTATTTCCTTAACTGTCTTAAATCATGTTAACATTTTAACTTCTGAACGACTTGATTATTTACGTTACAGTAATGCGAAACGACGTGCGGAAAATGCCGAAACCAGTGATGATGAAACGATTGTTGAAAGTGAAGATCCGTTTGAGGACGAAGTTGAAAATAATGAATCTGCTGTAGAGTTGACAACAGGACGCTTAAGCGAGCTACAACGGTCTGAGGAAATTCTTCTGACGGTAACCAATGCCGGTTTTGGTAAACGGACTTCCGCTTATGAATATCGAGTAAGTGGTCGAGGCGGATTGGGTATTGCTAATATAAATCTGACGGGCAAGAACGGAGATGCCGTTGTTGCAACATTTGCGGTATGGGAAAATACAGATGTAATGATGATGACGGACAAGGGACGTTTGATTCGCGTGCCAGTTAACCAGATACGGATTACATCAAGAACAGGAATGGGGGTAACTTTATTCCGTATTGATGAAGGGGAAACGGTCAGTAGTGTTTTTCCTGTGATTGATAATTCTGATGACAGTGATGAAAATCAGACAGACACCGATTCATCCTTATCAGAAGATAAGGATGAATAGGGAATGCCGAGAATAGGATTTTATCCAGGCACATTTGATCCTATAACGAATGGTCATATTGATATTATTAAAAGGGCCGTTCGTATTGTGGACAAATTAATCATAGGGGTCGCTTTAAATGCAAATAAGCAGCCCTTATGGTCTTTGGAAGAGCGTGTGACATGTATTCATGAAGCCCTGATTGAGGAATTTGGTGAAGTCTGCAAAATCTTAAACCATAGCGGATGCGATATTGATGTTATCGGATTTGACAATCTTCTAGTTGATTGTGCAAAAAAATATAATGCGCAAATTCTTATACGCGGTTTAAGACAGGCAACAGATTTTGATTTTGAATTCCAGATGTGTCTAATGAATCAATGTTTGGATCCAAACATTGAAACGATTTTTTTAGTTGCCACTGAACAAAATCGGAGTATAGCTTCAAGATTTGTAAAAGAAGTGGCTTTGTTGGGCGGGGATATATCATCCTTTGTTCCAAAGTCTACTTATAACAGGTTTCAGAAGATGTTCTTGAAATCGTGAAATAACAAATTATTCATGTAAATAAAGTGAAAAAATAATGGAAAATGATAAAAAACTATCAGCAGATACAATTCATATGAAATTGAAGGATGGAACGGTCATTATAAAATTGCGTCCAGATCTTGCACCATTGGCAGCGGAACGTTTGGTCGCGTTGACTGAAAGTGGATTTTACGATAATACCCCTTTCCATCGTGTTATAGAGGGTTTTATGGCTCAGGGAGGCGATCCAAGTGGTACAGGTACCAAAGGGAGTGATTTGCCAGATTTGCCCGCTGAATTCACAAAAAAAGAGGGTTTTCGTCGTGGTACAATAGGCATGGCACGTACAATGGATCCAAACAGTGCCAACAGTCAGTTTTTTATTATGTTTGAAGAGGCACCGCATTTGAATGGTCAATATACCATTGTTGGCGAAGTTATCGAGGGAATGGAATATGTAGATCAGATTAAAAAGGGAACCGGGGCAAATGGTATGGTTCAGGATCCGGACCGTATTGTTCGAATGGTTACATTTTCATAACTAAATTTTTTAAAGAAAATGAAAAATAGTGGTTGACTTCTTTGCGAATAACCACTATTTCAATGCTCACACCGCAAGAAAACAGCGGACTTTCTAAGAGCCGGTAGCTCAGTTGGTAGAGCATTCGACTTTTAATCGAATGGTCGAGGGTTCGAATCCCTCCCGGCTCACCATCAAAGAATGATGGTATTCAAATCCTCTTATAATTCAGTATTTTAAACGTATGTAAATATAATACAAATATATGTTTATGACGTTGTCAATATTTTCACAACAATTTTAAAAAATATTTTAAATTAATTTTTTTAACATAGATAAATAGATAATTTCTTTAATATGGTATAATATTTTGTATTATATTATTTTCCTTTTGAAAAAAGAAATAATAGTTAAAAAAGTATATTTTTTCTAGTTTTTGTAAGGCTTAATGCATCCAGATTTGTAAAGTTTGGATTGATCTGCCTCTTGCAGTATGATAAATTGGTAACAATTATTTGATAGTGCTTCAGTCGAGTTCATTGTTCTTTCTTGAGGCACATATTAAAAAAATTGATAGCAAAAGTATTGGATATAATTTTTGCAAATAAATAGTTAAATCATTATCAGGAGAAATTCATTGGTATACACTGTTGGTCAATATCTTGCCACACGGCTTGCCCAACTTGGGTTAAACCATGTTTTTGCAGTAGCAGGTGATTATAACCTTATACTATTAGATGAACTGGAAAAAGTTTCAGAATTAAAACAGGTTTATTGCAGCAATGAGCTTAATTGTGGATTTGCAGCCGAAGGGTATGCTCGTTCACGTGGACTGGGGGCCGCCGTTGTAACTTTTAGTGTTGGTGCATTTAGTGCATTTAACGCTGTTGGTGGTGCTGCAGCCGAGAATTTGCCTTTAATCTTGATTTCTGGTGCACCTAATAACAATGATTATGGCAGCGGACACATTTTACACCATACAACGGGTCATTATGACTATTCATATCAGCTTGAAATGGCCAAATATATCACGGTTGCGGCTGTCTCAATAACACATGCCGATACAGCGCCAGCCTTGATTGACCATGCAATTCGTCAGGCTTTATATCATCAGAAACCCGTATATATCGAATTATCTTGTAATATTGTTAATTTGCCTTGTGCAAGACCGGGACCAATCACCAGTCTGACCTATGAAAAAAGTAGTGATGTTGATTCATTGGAGGCTGCAGCAAAAGCTTGTCTGGAAAAAATCAACAATGCCAAAAATCCTGTTATTGTAGTTGGCAATAAAACACGTGCTGCAGCTGCAGAGAAAGAAGTGATTGCATTGGCCAAACATTTAGGATGTCCTGTGGCCACTATGGCGCATGCGAAAAGTTTCTTCCCTGAGGAAGATCCTCATTATATTGGAACTTTCTGGGGTGAAATCAGTTCACCTGGTGTCGAGGAATATGTCAAGAATTCCGATTGTCGTATTTATGTTGGCGCTGTATTCAACGACTATTCAACGGTTGGATGGACTTCCCATTTATACGATGAGGATAAGGATATTCTATTTTCTCCGCATCATTTACGTGCAGCAAAAACAGAATTCAGCGGTTTTAAACTAAAAAACATTCTAAAACACATCACACCTCTTATCAAAAAGAATTCAACTGCATTGGAAGCTTTTAAAGCTAAGCATCATGCTGAAAAAGCTGCTGCCGTTGCAGAAGGTAATGCACCTTTAACAACAGTTGAACTAACACGTCAAATTCAAGGAATTATTGACAATAATACAACGATTTTCCTTGAAACAGGGGATTCATGGTTCCATGGTATGCATTACAGGCTTCCTAATGGAGCTCGTGTTGAATCAGAAATGCAATGGGGACATATTGGCTGGTCTGTTCCGGCAATTTTTGGTTATGCAGTCAGTGCCCCTGAACGTCGAAATATTGTGATGGTCGGTGATGGTTCATTTCAATTGACAGCTCAAGAAGTTGCTCAAATGATTCGTCATAATTTGAACGTCATTATTATCTTGATCAATAACCAGGGTTATACGATTGAGGTCAAAATTCATGACGGTCCTTACAATCGTGTTAAAAATTGGGATTACGCGAATATCATCAACACGTTTAATGCTGAAGATGGTCATGGACTTGGTTTGAAAGCTAAAAATGGCGCAGAATTGGCTGATGCGATGAAAACAGCGCTTAATCATAAACAAGGTCCGGTTTTAATCGAGGTTGTTATTGATCCTCAAGATTGTTCTCCTGATCTTGTTGTTTGGGGCAAGAAAGTTGCCAAGGCGAATTCAAGACCACCACGTGAAAAAAAATAAAATCATCAAATAATTTAGTATAAAACCTTTTCATGATTGTTTAATGAAAAGGTTTTCTTGTTTAGATATTTATCTAAAAAGTTCGTCCACAGGCTTGTTAAGATAGACCGGTAAAACTTCCTGTGGGGTTCCATCCATTTTCAAAAATCCCTGTTCCAACCATATGATCCGATTGCACCATTTTATAAGAATTTGCGGCGAATGAGTTGAAATAATTAAAATTTGTGATTTTTTTACGATATTTTCCAATCTGTGCGTGGCTTTGAGCATAAATCCTTCATCACCTGTCATGAACCATTCGTCCATTAATAGGATTTGTGGATCAATTGCAGTGATGAGACCAAAACCCAATCGCAAATTCATGCCAGAACTGTAGGTTTTTACCGGTAAGTCAATGTAGGGTCCTAATTCAGAGAATTCAATGACCTTTTTTTCGATTTCATTCATCTGCTTACGGGGAACACCATCAATATAACATCTTAATCGTATATTTTCTCTTCCTGTTAATTCAGCATTCATTCCAACTGATGGATCTAATAATGAGCTAATATGACCTTCAATACGAAGATGACCGCTTACCGGTTCATAAATTCCTGACATCGTACGTAAAAGAGTTGTTTTTCCGGCACCATTTGTACCGATCAAACCTACTCTTTCTCCACCCTTAATGCTAAAGCTTATATCGCGTAAGCTTTGAACATAAATTTTTCTATGTTTGTCTTCGCTAAGACGTCCAGAAAGGAAAATATTGGTGATTTTTCGTAAATTACGCATATTTTCATGATATAAAGGAAAAGATATATAAAGATTTTTTACGGTAATACTGGGCATGATATCTAAATCCAGTAGGGAATGCGAAAACGTGTTTTACTGAAAATGAAAATTGCGGTTACCCATAATATCAGGCTGTAAACAATCGCAGCAAACCAGATAGATGAAGACACATATTCTCCAAGAATGGGTGCGCGCACAATTTCAAACAGAGGGTAAAGTGGATTCAGAAGCATATAGTTTTTGTTGAAATGAATGAAATTAATCTTCCAGATAATGGGAGTTATAAAAAACAAAGCTTGCATTATACTGGCTATAATAGGTGGAACATCTTTGAATCTGGTGCCTAGAATACCGATCAATAAACAAATAGCCAAACTATCCAGTGTCCATAATATACCAGAGGGAATTAAAAGATATAGGGTATAGGGCACGACCTTTAGAATGCAGAAGACAATTACAATGACTAATAGGTTATGGATAAGGATTAGGAAATTACTGATGATACTTCGCCATGCATATACGCTGTAGGGTAGACGTGTGGATAAAATCAATTTCTCAGAATTGGTAAATATTGTGCAGCTATCAATTGTTAAAGTGCTTATAAAAGTCCATAAAACCACGGAAAGGGAAACATAGGGAAGATATTCATGAATATTAATGTGTAAAAGATATGCATAAAGAAAACCAATAGTCGCAATTTTGCTTCCCATTATAATGGTGATCCAAAAAGGTCCCAGAATTGATCCCCGATAGCGTAATTTAATATCTGTCCAACCCAATTTACAATTTAACCTCCATTTCATAAATCCTTCCAGAATATCCAACACGGTAAGTTTGATATTTTGTGAAAACTTTACAGGGCCAAGATCAAGGATCGGTTCTTTTGGTAAAATCTGATTATTATTTGACATTGCAAAGTCCGTATATTCATTGGCGATTAAATAATAAATAAAATTAAAATATAGTGTTTAAAATTGCTTTTCAAACAAAAAAACAGCATTGATCAGTTTCAAAATAATTGCATCAATACTTTATAATACTTTTTATTTATGAATAAATTTAATGATTATTTATAATAATTGTTAATATTGTAACAATAATAATTTAAATTTAATTTGAAATAATTTCTGCATTATTTGATCTGATCAGTTCTCGAAAATATTATCATAAATTAATAGGTTATTTAGATAACGTGGCGTATAAATAAAAATAGTGAATAATTTTCAGTTATTAAAATATGTTGATCAAATGAAAAATATATCTATGCATGAAGTCAAAGATGCTGTCCTTGTTGGTGCTGGCATTGTAAGCTCTACGTTGGGCACATTATTAAAAGAATTTAATCCTGATTATAAAATTACCATTTTAGAAAGATGTTCCGAAGGTGGCGATGAAAGTTCAGCGGCATGGAATAATGCGGGAACAGGTCATGCTGGTTTATGCGAATTAAATTACACTCCCTTTATTAAGGGGGAGGAAATAAATTTAACCCGCGCAATTGTCACGAATTCCAGATTTGAGACTTCACGCTTGTTTTGGAGCTATTTGGTCGAGCAAGGAAAATTTACAACGGTTCGGGATTTTATAAATCCAGTACCTCATTGCAGTTTTGTTTATGGGGCTGATAATGTTGCATTTTTAAAGCATCGATATGATAAAATTCGTGAATTTGCAGGATTTGCAAAAATGGAATTCACTGAAGATCATCAAAAAGTTAAGGAATGGGCGCCGCTGGTTGGTAATGGTCGAAATGCAAGTGAAAAAATTGCATTGACACGTGTGAAGGGCGGTACAGATGTCAATTATGGTGCCTTGACACGTAAGTTATTGGCACAACTTGAAAAATATGATGACGTTTCCATTCAATATGATGAGCAGGTTGTTGATATAAAACGGGTTAATGGTGTTTGGGAAATAAAATATAAAAATCGGATAAGTGGTTACGAAAATATTGTTTTATCAAAATTCGTTTTTATAGGTGCAGGTGGCGCAGCACTATTATTGTTACAGAAATCCGGCATACCTGAAGGACGTGGACTGGGTGGATTTCCAGTAAGCGGTCAATGGTTACGATGTGATAATCCCGCGATTGTAGAACAGCACCATGCTAAGGTTTACAGCCTATCCATGGAAGGATTGCCTACTGTTGTGGCACCGCATTTGGATACACGTGTCATTGATGGTAATAAATCAATCCTATTTGGTCCATTTGCTGGATTTACAACTAAATTTCTAAAAAAGGGTTCATATTTTGATTTCCTTTCATCGGTTCGTTTGGAAAATATTGAACCTTTATTATCTGTGGCGATACATAATATCGACTTTATTCGATATCTTATTCGCCAGAGTACACAAACGATGGACGATCGTATTAATGCTTTACTCCGTTTCTATCCCCAGGCAAAAAAATCAGATTGGAAACTTCAGGTTGCTGGACAGCGTGTTCAAATTATCAAAAGAGATCCATATGGTAAACCAATCCTGCAAATGGGTACCGAGGTTATAACATCCAGTGATAAATCTCTTGCCGCTTTATTGGGTGCCTCTCCTGGTGCCTCTGTATCAGTTTCAATTATGGTGAACCTGATTAAAAAATGTTTTCCTGAGCAAGTCCAGGGAAAATGGGCCAAGAAGTTGCATGAGATATTCCCTGCTGAAGAACAGGAACTTCAAAAAGATGCAGGAACTTATAATAAATTGCATGATTTTTCTGATAAAGCGTTGCAATTAACTTAGGATTTTATCTGAATAGTTTTAAATACCCATTTTAAATGGGTATTTTTATTTCAAATCTTTGATAAGTCGATCAAAATTATTATTTCCTTTGCTTACTCTTTCTTGCATTTTTGAAATAATTTTGCATGTCGCATATTGACGCCATAAATTACAAAGAAAGAATCCCAATACTCCTATAAAAACACCAATTGCTACGTAAAGCATGTTATCTTGTGGCAAAAGACCCATGATCCAGCTGCTTAATGCACCAAGAATGAATTGAATGGTTCCCAATAATGCGGACGCACTTCCTATTTTTCTTCCATGTAGGGTAAAGGCAAATATGGTACAATTAGGAAAAATAAATCCTAGGCACCCCATGATTATTACAATTGGAGAACAAACAAATATAATGCCTAGCCAATTATGAGGTAGTGGTAAAAAGCAAAGAATAATAAACAGGATTGAAACGATAAATGCTATATTTACCGCACAGTTTGTCAAAAAGCTTGGTTTAAATTTGTTGATTAGAATACCATTAAGCTGATTACAACCGGCAATTACAGCGGAATTGATACCAAACCAAAGTGCTAGCTGCAATTTAGAAAAATGCATAACATTACTCAATATGTCAGGTGTACCGCTCAAATAGGCAAATATCATGAAAAGTCCAAAACTGGTTATCAAAGTGTTTGAACTAAAGACAGGTTCTTGAACAATGCGAATATATCGCCATAAAATTGATCGGATAGAGGATTGAATGCGGTATCTAATGGGTAAAGTGTCAGGAAGCATTATTATTACTGAAACAGTGCCCAAAAAGCCGTAGATTGTCATTATCCAGAATAGGACGCGCCAGGGAAATTTGGCAACAATGAGACCACCAAGTGTTGGTGCTGCAATAGGAACAATCGCACCAACCAATGCCAGTTGCGCCATTATTTTAATGCCTTTCTTTCCGGTGGCAATATCCCTTACCATGGCCCGAGGAACAACCATGGCGGTTGAACCTCCTAGCGATGAAAGAAGGCGGCATAAGCAAAAAAGATAAAAATTTGAAAAGATTGCACAACCTGCCGAACCTAAAGTGAAAAGTAACATGCCTAAAAATAGAGGAGCCCGACGTCCGTATCGGTCAGATATCGGACCAGATGTAAATTGACCAATGGCTAAGCCGATAAACCATACCGTTAAGGTGATCTGGGCTGCACCATTGCCATAACCTGCCAAATCTTGACTGATCTGAGGAAAGGCGGGAAGATACATATCTGTTGCAAGGGGACCAATCGCAGTCAACAGGCCAAGTATGACTATAATCCACCAGGATAAGTCTATAGTGTTTAGGTTATCTTGTTTCAATTTATTCATAGTTTCGTATTTAAATTTATTTTATGTTGATAAATAGATTATTAATGAATTAATTCAATATAAATTAAATGTTACGTATAAAATATCGGTTTAATCAGGCTGATGATTTTACCATTTACACCTTACGGATTTTTTGTGCATATGATGGTATAAAAGATAAAAACATCTGAATTTATATTTTTAGATCATCAAGAATCTTGTTCAGCATTCGTAAATAATAATTTCCAAAAAGAATGTAATGAATAATCAAAGGGAATATTTGATAAATTGCCAAACGTTTTTGCCATCCTTTCTCAAGAAGATTATAAGATTGATAAAAAATGTCATAAGGATTACCAAAAAGGTTTAACATGGCGATATCAACTTCATTATGGCCATAATAACAGGCTGGGTCAATTAAATAGGGTTGATTGTAATGGGCAAGGATATTACCGGTCCACAAATCTCCATGAAGGAGGCTGGCTGTAGGATGATCAGGCAAAAAGTCATCAAGTTTGATAACAAGATGTTCTATTTTTTTGGCAGTTGTTACCGGTAAATGGGACAGGTAACATGCCAAACGCCATTCACCCCAAAATTTTACCCAACTAGATGAGGGTGTATTGATGACATTGATTGTTCCAAAAGCATAATTGTCCTCCCAGCCATAATTGGAGTTATGGATGTTATGAAGTTTGGTTAACATTTTTCCAAGATTGGACCATGTTTCCAAGGAAAAAGAATTTGTTTCCTTAATTCTTTCCAAAATTAAAATTTCTGAATTGGCAAGAATGACTTTTGGAACATCAATGCCATTACTTGCAAGAAATTTAAGCATTTTTCCCTCACTTTGAGGAGATGCACCATTTTTGATCACATAATTTTTCTTGTTTTTTGTTACGATATGGAATGTTTCGGAAACATCACCCTGGGTTAAGGGTTGTGCTTGTTCTATCTTGTCATTAAGATATTTTTCCGCAATGGAAATGAGGGCAGAGGAAGGGTAAATATTCATGATATTTGCTGTTCAAAATAATTTGCTAGATTTTGACAAGCCTCGTTTATTTGAGACCATGTTCGTGAAAAAGCATCTTGATTTTTGTAATAGGGATCTGAAATTTCTTCATTTTGATGATTGGGAATATAATCAAGCAATAATTTTATTTTACTATCTGTATCAGATGGTGCCAATTTTTTTAATTGAACGATATTTTTATGATCCATGCCAATTATATGCGTAAAATCATGAAAATCCTGTAGCTGAATTTGCCTTCCAAGATAATGGCGAATGTCTATTCCATGTTTCATGACCTCATGTATGGTACGCGGATCTGGGGGTTGATCAACATGCCACGCTCCCAATCCAGCAGAATCAATAGAAACTGGCAATTTCCTTTTTTTGACTTCTAGACTGAAAGCAGCTTCAGCCATGGGGGAACGACAAATATTACCCAAACAGACAAACAATACTGAATATAAAGCCATAGAAAACTCAATGTTATGATAATAAATTGTTGAGAAATATATTGATTTTGCAAATCTATTTTTATGTTAAAATACTTTTGCTATCATGACAATGCTAAGCTTCATAAGTTTTTTAACTGTTTTAATAAGCAAATTTGGTAATTTATGCAAACTAATATATAGTAACAGCTATAATTATGATGATTCATAATATCAGTCTATTATAATTTATTTTATGTTAGTTATTTTTTCATATTGAATATGGATTTTGCTAACTTAATTATTTAAAATAATAAAAATTTTAAATGGTTTAAATCAAGGGGATGATAGGTGCCTGCTGGTGAAATTGTTGATCCAACCAAAAATCCAGTAAATCGTTTGTGGCGTTTTTTTCTGCGAATTGGTATTCCCGTGCTTGGGGTTATTTTGGTTTCTTTTGTTGTGGTTGGGGTGACCCTTCATTCTTATCACACGACAAAAGCTGGGATTTCAAAATTATCACATGTGATTTTGCGGACCGAACAATCTAGGATTTCCGAAGAAATATTATCTTATCTCAATCCAGCCACCAAGGGTGGGGGATTGGCGGTTGATATGTTAAGTCATATTCCATCCGAATATAAATGGGGAATGTTTTATAGTTATGCGATGAGCAGTTTACATCGTACGAAACAGGCTGAATCTTTTTATTTGGCTGATAGTGACGGTCGTTTCAATATGGTTGAACGTGTTCCTGATCATCCTGACCAAGTAAGGGTTATAACATTGGAGCCAGATCAAAAAGGTGGACGTTTTTTAGAGGAATATCACATTTTTGACAGTAAAAAGGTTATTAAAACACGTTATATGCCAGCCAACGCCTATGATCCTCGTTTACGTGCCTGGTATCATACAGCTGTTGAAAATAATAAATTGACTTGGTCATCACCTGTTTTGATGCCAACAAAAAAAGGCTTGGCGGTGACAGCATCTATACCTTTTGTGGATAAAGATGGGAAAAAAAATGTTTTTGCAATGAATATCTCCTTGCAAGAATTGACGAAATTTTTGGCTTCCATAAAATTGAGCAATAATGCGCGGATCATAATCATTGACAATACTGGTCATATTATTGCCTCTCCCAATCTATTGACCTATTTTGTTGGAAATGAATGGAATCCCCAAGATTCAAAAATCAATCCTGCGGTAAATCCCGTGATAGCTAGGGCATATGATCAATTTCAGATCCAAGGTTCTGGTATTCATTCCTTTAAAATGGAAAAAAAACCTGATCTTGGTCAGGGACAGGATCAGAAAAAAAATTCAAAAAATATTATTGATAAACAGAAACAAGTCGCTGGCAATTATATTTGCGTAACTTCCAGATTACCTGATTCAATACAGAAATGGGTTATCATGATTGTTATACCAGAAAAAGATTTTTCTGGTTTTGTAGCTTCAGGTGCAAAGCAGAATCTGCTTTTTTCATTGTTGGTTGTTGCATTGGCCGCATCAATGGCGGGATTACTGATTTATCAGGGACATCGTATGGATAAACTTGGTCTGCGTTTCCAGCACATTCAAAATGTAGTTGAACAGGAAAGTGACGCTATAGAGATGGTAGCCTCAACGCCGGAAGTTTTTGACCCGAGAAATGAAGCGCTTATTCTTACCGAAAAACTTTGCAAGCTGGTTTCTGCACATCGAGTCAGTATTTGGCATTTTTCAACTGATCATAAATCCTTGATTTGCAATGATATATATGATCGGACAGAAGATAATCATGCTGGTGGATATGAATATTCTATTTCGGAATTGCCCAATTTTTTTGAATTGCTTGATGCAGGTGAAACAGTTGTTGTGGACAATGCTGAACATGATCAGAGAACGGCTGCATTATATCGACTGTTTATGAACTCTGTTTCTACTCGATCGCTGATGATTACCCCTGTTTTAGGTAAAAATGGAACAATAGGGGCAATTCTGGTTGAGGATACGCCTTATCTTTATAATATAAATCATATCACAAAAATTTTTGCCGGACTGGTTACAATGCGTTTTGTTGCGGCCCAAGTTGAATTTGACCAGATTGGCAAACACCAAAGACTACACTATGAAAATGGTAAAGTTTCTTCTCAGAAAGAATTTTTGAAAAAAACGGTCGAAGATGATTTGGAAAATACGGAAAAAGATATTAATCATGATTATCTGATAGATCCGGGTCAGTTTTCAAAAAATAAAATTGATTTTGGTCAATTTGATAAACAAGGCGAACAAACCATATATCCTGCTGTTGCGATGATGGATATTTCATTTAGTGGGTTTTTGTCTTCTGATATTCAACATACGGTGGAATTAATCAAACCTGTCAAAAATTTAGTCATTGTATTGGAGAAAATCGCACAGAAATATGGTATTTTCTACGTAAGAATTATGGGTGGTCATCTGATCGCTGTGACGGGATGTTCAAAGGAGCCAGATATCACCGCCCCGATCAGATTGGCCCAAGCGGCAATAGATATGCGAGAGGCCTGTCTGGAGATTATCCCCCATAAATATACAAGTTCTACATTTGGGATTGGAATAGATGTTGGTCCAGCAATCGGGTCCTGGTTTGGCAAGGACGCAAAAACTTTTGCATTATGGGGGCCCGTGGTCGGAATGTCTTCATTGATGGCACAAATGGCCAAAGATGATGCAACGATTCAAGTGACACAAGAAGCCTATGCGGCTTTAAGAAACGATTTCCTGTTCAGATCAAGAGGAAATTTCTTTATTCCTGATATGGGTGTTGCTGATATATTTATTCTTGCTGGCAGACGATGAACGATTATCAAAATAATAATGACCAGTATGCCAAAAGGGAGAGTGCTCCCAGATCGGATAAACAGGTCGAAACGATTTTATCGAGCTTGAATGATAATGGTATTCATGATGTTGATCGATATATGGAATCCATTCGTATTCGTGAAGCTGAACAGGGACAAACATTATATGAACGTTTGAAAACTGTAGAACCGGGTTTCTTTTCGATTTTCAGAAAAATTGGAATTGTTATTTTTTGGTACATGCAGCCTGTTTTGAATGTAATTGGTTCAGCAACACGCAGTTATTTTCGGTTTCTTTTGTCTGTTCTGGCAGTTTCATGGGGAGTGCTGGTTGAAAGCATCTCCCCTCTAACATGGCGCAGGACAGTAAAGTATGAATTCAAAAGAATGGTAGGGTTGGCCATTGGCGGTGGATTTTTCAGCACTTTCTTTACGGCTAGTCTTGCGGGTTTGGCTGTGGTTTCTCAAGCGATTTCATGGCTTGGCGCAGCAGGACTAACCAAAATGACTGGACCCATCCTGGTTACAGTTCTGGTTCGAGAACTGGCCCCGGTGCTGGTGGGAATGATTTTATTAGGAAGAAATGGCATTCTGACCGTAACGGAATGCAGTTTACTAGCAATGGGTGGACAGCTTAAATTTTTTACGTCTATGGGAATAGATGCTTTTATAACCATTGTAGTGCCAAGAGCCTGGGCTTTTACTATTGCCAGTTTTACCCTGGGAATGGTTTTTGGTATTATCTCGTTATTCATGGGTTATCTGGTAACTTATTTTATGGGGACAATGCATGATTCCATTTGGATGTTCTACAGTAATATCCTCGCCGCAATGACGGGATGGGATTATATTCTGGTACCCTCAAAATTTATCGTTATGGGTTTCTTGATTGGCGTTGGTTCTTGTATCACTGGTATGAATGTCAAAGTTACAGATGATCCTGCAACGTTATTGCCCAAAGGTTTTACGCGCGGTATTTTGCTCATCATGGTGGTTAATATTTTATTTACAATAGGATTTTAGTGATGGTGGATAAAATATTATTGAATATAGATAATGCCAAACCTTCATTTGAAGAAAGCGCGTTGCCTTATGTGCCATACAATTTAAAATTGCGGGCAGGCGAATGTATCATTGTTGAAACGGGCAGTATGGAGTTATCAACTGCTTTAGCGGATTTATGTAGTGGTATTGTCAAGTTAGATGAAGGAAGTGTCAAATTTGAGGGGATGGAATGGTCCTCTCTGAATGAGCCAAGATTATCTGCCTTAAGAGGAAGAATAGGTCGTATATTTCAACAGGGTGGTTGGGTTGATATGTATCCTGTCGCAATCAATATCTTGATGCCAATGTTGCATCATTCCTCTTTAGCTATCGATAAATTGACCAAGCAGGCTTTGACACTATGTCGAATTTTTGGTTTGCCTGGTCTTCCCATGGATACGCCACGCCATATGATGCCGGTAGATTTACATAGGGCTGCGTGTGTGAGGGCCCTGTTGGGAAACCCTGATCTAATTTTATTGGAGCACCCTTTTGAAGGGTTTTCAGAAGATTTGTTATTCCCACTGTTTGAAATGTTGAATACGGCACAAAATAAAGGGGCCGGTGTTATTTGCTTTACACAACAGTTTTCTTTGTGGAATTATTATAGGGAACGGGTGACGCATTGGATGCGGTTGCAGGAAAAAGGGTTAACGTTGGAAAATCAATAAGAATATTTATCCTTAATTGCATGAATGATACGGTTATAAAATAAAATGTTTAACAGCAAACGATACACAAAAGCGCGACAGTTATTTCAGCTAAGATATGCCAATGAGTGGACAGGTGGTCTTGTTCTTTTATGTTTATTGGCATTTATTGGTGCAATTATTGAAGCTGGTGTATTACGGGACTGGCTTACCCCTGCGGCACAACTGAATATTATCCTGCCACAAACAGGTGTTGACAATCTATCGGTTGGAGATGATGTGGAGGTGTTCGGTATTAATGCGGGGACCATACAAAAAATCAATGTCAATTCTGATGGTGGTTTAACGGCAATCGCAATGCTGGATCCCCAGATCAGAACTTTTATCAGACGAGATAGTACAGTCACCATCAAACGTAAATTTGCCGTAGCAGGTGCCGCTTTTGTTTCTATAACAAGAGGGTATAGTACGCCGCTAAATTGGCGTTATGCTGTTTTGTCGGCGAAGACAGAGCCTAATCCTGCAGACCAGATTTCACAAATGGTATTGCAAATCCATAAACGTATTGTTCCAATTATGGATAGTGCAAAAAATATGATGGCTTCACTTGAAATGACAGTTGAGGGAATTCAACAGGGGCGTGGAACAGTCGGTCGTTTGGTTAATAATGATGAATTAATCAGAAGAGCTGAAAATATGGTTCAAACAATCAACAATGTTATTGAACAATTGAAACCGATTGAAAATAATATTAATCATGTTGTTAAAAATTCTGATAAGGTCATGGTTAATTTCAAAAAAGTTTCCAGAGATTTAAGCAAGGCTTCACCTTCTTTGAAACCGATAGCTAAAAATGTTCAAGATGCAACGGCAGAGTTGCCGGATATGATGATTCAATTGCAATCAACAATGGGTGATCTACAACGATTGATTATACAACTGAAAAGTATGTGGATATTGGGCGGGAATGGAAAAGCGCCTCATAAAACAAAACGTCTACACGCAAGAGAGGTAAGACCATGATAGGAAATTTAGGAAAGATTCCGTTTTGTCTTACAGGTTTTCTATTTCTGGCAGCATGCGGCGTTACACAAAATGATCCACCTAGAGATGAACCTTTGCAACGAACTATGGACATTGCCAAACAGGGAGTATTTTATAATCGGTTAAAACAGGCTGAAATGAATTATCTAAAATCGTATCAATTTGCTTTAACCCGTGATGATCAGGATGATATTGAGAATGCAGGTTATAATTTGGCTGTTGTTCAGTTGGATATGAATAATATACAAAAGGCTTATGAAACTGTTCAGGCTGTCCGTAACGAATTATATATTAGAGACGAAAAAAATAGTCCTCAACTGGATTTAGTTGAAGCAGCCATTTTATACCGGTTGCATCGTCAAGACGAGGCTTTGAGACTTTTACAAAATGCGGTACAAACGTCGCAAGATGATATACGGGAACGGGCTTATTTTTTCATAGGATTGATTGCTAACGATCAAAATAATATTTCCCTGTTGGTTAAAGCTTCTCAAAAGCTTGATCAATTAATTCTAAAAGATAAAAATGCAAGAAAAGAGGATAGTTGGAAAGCGGATCAAGGTGAATTGCATGCATTGTTGAATTATAGAAATGGGAAATATGATGATGCTATTACCACGTCAAGATTTGTAGAGACAAGCCGTCGTCAACAAATTGAATATAGAGCAATGGTTAGGGCGCTTGTTATTCAGGCTATGGCTTATGAATCAAAAGGTGATCGGATTCAGGCAGCCAATTTATATATAAGGGCTGGCAAAAGTGCCCGATTTTTAAAAGAATATACAGATGCCAAGAATTATTTGTATAAAGCTGTTGCATTACAGGCTGATCAAATAACTAATAATTTGGCATCTCATGAATTATCAATTGTGAGACAAGAAGAATTTAAAATGAAAGAAAATTCTTTAGATAATAATTAATGACAATAATAATAATTTTATTTAAGAAATAGAGCTAAAATCGCTAAATATAGCCAACCAAAAATAAGAAGAGTACCTCCGATTGGTGCTATGGGTAAAAATGGATGAAAACCGGTGAAACTGATGTAAAAGACACCTGAGCAAAACAAAGTTAACCCTAGAGTAAATATACATCCGATTAGAAAAAAATGTAAATTCAGTTTCCATATTTTTTGTAATATGGAAACTGATATCAAGGCTAATCCGTGAATGAATAATATATTATTCGCTATTCGACTCATATTTCTGCCATCATTAATGAAATATTGATCTGGTAAATGGGAGGTAAGTGAAGAAAATATAACTGCCAGTAAACAGTAAAGTGCCCCGAAGGCGAGAGAAATATTAATAAATAAAAATTTTCTTTGGAATTCCATTTTTCACCTTATTTATACGATTTAAAGAGTTGAAAAAAAACTATTTATGAATTAAGTATAAAAAAATAATATAAAGCTTTAAGATGGCAAAGAGGTTAAAAGAATAATAAAAAAAATTGTGTATTATTAATTATAAAACAAAATTATATTAAAAGTATTTTATAAATATTGCAAAATATATTAATTTTTTAGGTAATACTAAATAAAAACGTGTAAGTCAAAAAATAATAATTAAGTTTATTAATTCATAGTAAATAGCGAAATAAACTTGAATATTTGTTTAAAAAATCGAAAATATTAATTTTTCTAGAGATTTATCTCTAGAATTTATCACTTAATAACCAATATAAACCAATAAAAATATTTATACTTAATAATAAGCATGATTTTTAAAGTGGGAATTTTTTTTAATGAGAACTGATAATAAAGAAGAAAAATTTTCGAATATAACTGATATAGATGCTGTTAAAAGGGCGTTGGAAAGTATAGGGGATTCTACAAATAAAAAGACAGTGAAAGAAAAAGGAAATGATAATTTTCCTAAAAGACGGTTTATTAGGGATCAAGGAGTAATTGTTAAAAAACAGAATTCAGAAAAATTTTCTAGAAAAACATATTTTCAAGATTTTTCAGTTGATGATAAACTGTCAAAATATAACCGAAAATTATCGATAACAAACGAAAAAGATGAAAATAGTTTCAAAACAATTCTTAAACATGTAGAAATACTTGTCGAGAAAATGACATTGATGCAAAAACAAGTCGAGAATTTGGAAAAATTGAATATTCAACTTTCAGAACAATTCAAGAGTGTGACATCCAGTTTTAATAAACCAAATGAAATTGAGACTGTTGAGATTATGGAAGATGATGATATTGTTGATGAATTGGGACAAAAACCGGTCAAATGGTGGATTAGAAAGCTTGACTAATGTCCAAACTGATTGTTAAACATTATGAAAATTTATGGAAAGGACATTTTAAACTTGATAGAGCAGAAGCTGTTCAGAAATATTCGGATGGTAATGAAAAGTCTATCAAGCGTGAAATATTAAGAGTAAATGACAGTGTTGCGGTTTTATTATTTCGTCATGATAATGGAAACATTATTTTAACTTCACAATGGCGGGCACCTGTTCTTGCAAGAGGTGACGATAATAATCCGGTTATAGAAGTATGTGCAGGCAACATAGATTCATCAGATTATGATCCCTTAAAAAAAAATCCATTGGAAGCGGCTTATCAAGCTGCTTATCGAGAGGCAAAAGAAGAGACAGGTTGGCATATAAATCAGTTGTACCATTTATTTGCCTTGTATAGTTCGCCAGGAATCACAACAGAAAAATTATATTATTTTATCGCTTCCGTGGATAAGCAAGATCAAAAGGGTGGTGGATTACGACAGGAAGGCGAAAATATTGAAATATTGGAAATGAAATTGACGTTGGCCTTTGAATGGATCAAAGAAAATAAAATTGTTGATTTGAAAACGGTATTTTTGTTACAGTATTTCGGTAATTATATTAATCTATTTATGTAAGACCAAATATTTATATGTAATTCAAATAATTTTTTGGCTGAAAAATCAATATAATCATATCAGTTTGCATCATGTTTTGTAGAAAAAAAGTCGTGCAGACGAAATATTTTTATATTTACCTATTTATACGGTTATATTGTTTTTAATTGTAATTAGTGTTGATTTTAACTAGTATTTACTCGTTTATAAATTTAAAACGTGTAAAGATAATTTGTAACAGAAGAATAAGGAATAAGTCGTGGTATTTCGTCGGGATCTTTTGCGTACTACAGCAGGAGCCTCCTTGGTTGGAATAGTTGGTGGAATAACAAATATTTCCCCAGTATCTCTTGCAAAAGCAGATGAACATAATTCTGTGGATCAGGGAAAACCATTTGATCAAACTACGGTAAGACAATTGGCAAAATCAATGGCGCAACGTGCGTATAAGGCACCTGATGATCATTTGCCAGATGTGATTGACAAACTAGATTTTGATGGATTTAGGGGAATTGAATTCCGCCATGAAAGAGCTTTATGGAATAATGAAAATTTAAATTTTGCTATTGAATTCTTTCCGAGAGGTTTTTTATATCGACCACGTATAGATATTTACGAGGTAATTGATGGGGTTTCCAAGCCTGTTCAATATCATTCTGACATGTTTTCCTATGCGGATCCTAAACACAAAATTGATCAGGATTTAGGATTTTCTGGCCTGAAATTGATGACCAAACTCAATCAATCGGAAACGATGGAAGAATTTGCAGTATTTTTAGGTGCATCCTATTTCAGGGCGATAGCCAAAGGTCAACAATATGGTTTGTCTGCGCGTGGTTTTGCTAAGGGAACCGCGGATCCACAAGGAGAGGAATTTCCTCTATTTCGGGCGTTCTGGATTGTCAAGCCTAAAAACGGCATTGAATCGTTGGTTATATATGCATTGCTGGACAGCCCTTCATTAACCGGGGCATATTGCTTTACAATTCGCCCAGGTAACATGACAATATTCGATGTTGAAACTCATATCTATCCCCGTAAATTAATTTCTAATGGCGGAATTGCCCCCCTGACTGGTATGTTTTATTTTGATGCTAATGATCGTAATCATATTGATGATTGGCGTCCTGCCGCCCATGACAGTGAGGGTCTCCTTATATGGACAGGTACAGGACAACAAATATGGAGACCTTTAACCAATCCAGTTGATTTACAATATTCTGTTTTTGTTGATAACGCGTTAAAGGGTTTTGGCCTAATTCAACGTAAACATGCCTTTAGCCAGTATGAAGATCTGTCTTTGCATTATGAATTAAGACCAACCGCCTGGGTTGAACCCGTGGGTGAATGGCAAGCGGGTAGTGTCAATTTGGTTGAAATACCTTCCCCCAGTGAAGTCAATGATAATATTGTGGCATTCTGGCGTCCCAAAGAAGTTTTTAGAGAAGGAAAAGAATATTCCTTTACTTACCGTTTATATTGGGGATGGGATAATCCATGGACAACATCCTTATCTCGTATTGCTGCAACCAGAATAGGGGCAGTTGTTGATAAACCGGATGTAAGATTTATTTGTATAGATTTTTTTGATGGTCCATTGAACGGCTATTCATCGGACAAACAATTGCATGTCAATGTATCCTCTTCCACGGGTCAAATTAGCAATATAAGCATGTATTCAGATACAAATTTGCATAAATGGAGAACGACTTTTGAGTTCGATCCTAAAGGGGCCAAAATGGCTGAATTGAAATGTGTTTTAATGGATGGGGATCAACCAATTTCCGAACAATGGACCTATCGTTGGACACCGTAACATATTTGTGAAATTTATTGTTTAATAACCCAAGCATGAAAAGCTTGGGATTTTTTTTAGGTAGGTATAAGAAACGGTTATTATTTTCAAAAATCATTTATCCATGTATGAGTAAATTGATTTTATAATCAACTTCTTGGATGCATTTGTTTCCAGTCTATTGAAATATTTATATTTGTAAGTTAGGCTTCGGGTATTTTAAATAGGAGAAAAAAATACTTATGGTTGAATTAAAGGTCAATAATCATTGTCATCTGCAAAATGATTTGAATGAAATCAAATTTCAGGACTTAACAGCTGACAAATTTGAATTTGCTGCCCTTCCTCCAGAATCTCCTATTGAAATGCCTGTGCAAAATTTATTTTCAAGGCCAAATATTCATAATCGATCTAAAAGAATGAAAACTGAACCAAAGACAATTTTCTTTAGAAGATTGTTTGTTTTTTTATTATCTTTTTTATTAACGGCGTACGCCTCCTACGAAATGAATCTAGTGTTTAACAGCACAGGCATGAATTCCCTTGGCGTTATTATTCTGATTATTTTTACAGTATTGTTTTTATGGATTGCCTTTTCTTTTGTTTCATCACTTGGAGGATTTTTTGAGCAATTGAAACAAAAGGGAGGTCTTTCGCTAAATATCGATCCCAAAGCACAAATTCCTAATTTGCATAATAAGACAGCAGTGCTAATGCCTACCTACAACGAGGATCCACATCGTGTTTTGGCTGGTTTGAAAGCAATCTTTAACAGTCTTCAAGCGACTGGTCAGGGTGATCACTTTGATTATTTCATTTTATCGGACACTACCGATCCGGATGTATGGGTTGAGGAAGAGGCAACTTATTTACGCCTGATTGAAGAAACAAAGGGTCTAAATAAGATTTTTTATCGACGCCGTTTTGAAAATACCGATCGTAAGGCTGGAAATTTGGGGGAATGGGTTCGACGTTTTGGTGGGGCCTATGAACATATGTTGACTCTTGATGCGGATAGCCTGATGGAAGGGGACACGATAGTAAGAATCTGTGCAGCCATGGAAGAAAACCCAGAAGTTGGATTGATTCAAACTTTACCGGTTATTGTCAATGGCACAACGTTGTTTGCGCGCTTGCAACAATTTGCCGGACGGGTTTATGGTCCTACTATCGCTTATGGTTTAGCATGGTGGCACGGGTCAGAAAGTAATTATTGGGGACATAATGCGATCATACGGATCAAAGCTTTTGCCGAGCAGGCTGGATTGCCCCATCTTCCGGCAGTGAGAAAACCTTTTGGTGGCATGATTATGAGTCATGATTTTGTTGAGGCGGCTTTGATGAGAAGGGGGAGATGGGCCATTCATATGGTTCCTGCATTACAGGGTTCCTATGAGGAAAGTCCGCCTTCCTTGACTGATATTGCTATCCGTGATCGTCGTTGGTGTCAGGGGAATTTGCAACATGCCATGATAATTCCAACAAAAAAGTTGAGCTGGATAAGTCGTATGCATATGATAACAGGTATTGGGGCGTATGTAATGTCACCATTGTGGCTGTTATTTTTGCTTGCCGGTATTCTGGTATCACTACAGGCTTTATTCATGAAACCGGAATATTTCAGTACAACGGATCGCGTATTATTTCCTCACTGGCCCCAGGTTGATCCAGTTCAGGCTGAATATGTTTTTATTTTAACTATGCTTGTTTTGTTGGCCCCTAAATTTTTAGCGTGGATTGCTCTTTTGGCCAATCCTTTTTTAAGAAAAGGATGCGGTGGAGAAATCAAGGCTTTGTTCTCCATTGTTATTGAAACGCTTGTAGGTGGATTGATTGCACCTGTTGCGATGTTGATTCAAACCGCGGCGGTAGCGTCAATATTGTTGGGATATGATTCAGGATGGAATGCCCAACGTAGAGACGTCGGTTATATTCCCTTAAAAGATGTTATCCGGGATTATTGGCCACATACAGTTATTGGTATTTTAATGGGTGCAGCTGCCTGGGCAGTTTCTTTTTCTTTATTTTTATGGATGACACCTGTATTGCTGGGATTATTATTGGCAATTCCTCTAGTATGGATGACTTCAAGTCAGAAAATTGGAATTTTATGTCGCAAATTGGGTTTGCTAATAATTCCTGAAGAAGTTAATCCGCCAAATATTTTGCGACTTGATAAAAAAGAAAAAGAAAAAATTGCAAATTTGGAAGTTAAAAATGCCTTTCACAATTTAGATAACAGTAAGCTAATTCAATTTCATTTGGCTCAGCTCCCTCAGGAACGGAATAAAGGGGAAGCTATTAATGCAAATGAATTGGTAAGTATTGTTAAAATTGAGGAGGCAGACAATCGTCAGCAACTTTTGGAGAATTTAACAAAAGCAGAAAAATCGGCTGTACTAGCCTGTAAAAAAGCTCTCATCAAATTTTTTAAAGTGCCTTTATAAAGATTATAAAAAATGAGATAAAATCTTTAGAGATTGTCTTACTTCTATGCTAGGAAGTAAGACTTAAAATAAATTATATAATTTTTTATAGTTTCTCATTTTTAAAAATTAATTCAGAATGTAATATTGTTGAATAATCAACGGTTTAGTTAAATTGATTAGATAATGATTATTATATAATATTTAATATTTGTTTTTCAAAAACAATAAATGGTTTTGTTTTTATCTCTATTGTTCGATAAACGCATTTTTTTTTCCAATTCAAAAATTTTTTCTGTCAAAATTTCACTGGATTGATTTGTTTTTTTTCCTTTTTTGGTTAGAATTACAAATTCTACGTTATTGGCTTTATGAGAATAACGCTGGCTGCTGACACGATAACGTTTATAAATTTTTGCAAAAATTGATACACGGCCAATTGTACAGTTTTGGCGTATCATTTCCTCCAAAGGTATAAAACCATCTGTACTATAGCTAGTCATTATCCATTGTGTAGGCAGAGTCTGAAGAAGTGTATTATAAGCATCACTTGCCTGTTTGCGAATGGTATAAGCACTTTTTCGGTCTTTTCTCCAATCCTTACGAATTGCAGATTTATCCCGGCAGGAAATTTTGTTGGATATATTAGGCTTGTCCCACAAGGTAATACTGTTCAGGACATGATAATTGGATCCGTATGGATGCTGGTTATAGGGTGGATCTAAATAGGCAATTGAGTAATCGGGTAAATTCATATTTTGTAATTTTTCAGCAAGAAGTTGCGCATCCATTTGAAAAATTAAATTTTCCTGATGATTGTTAAAAAATTGTATAGGTTGTAGCTTTAAATCTCCCGCAATACGATAAAGGGCGGTTTTTGTTTGTCCGCCCCATCCCTTATGAAAGCCTTTGAAAACGCCACTTGTATTTGCATGATAACACGCACAATAAAGTAGTGGAGCAAGCAGGCAGGCAAATTGAATTTCGCTAAGTTTATCTTTTTGTTCCCATTCGAATATTTTTTCACGTATTGCATCAATTTTTAAACCGTTTTTTCGCATGTAAAAAAGCCGGTCTTTGGATAAATCATATTGGTCATCATTTTCAGGACATAAATGAGAGGTTACCCAATTCTGTATCGGTGGCAGATTATTTAGATACAGCAAAATATCTTCATAGGATTGTTCATTGAAGAATTTGGGAGAAGATTGTATCTGTATTGAAGCAATATTGAGGATTCGGCTATAAGGTTCCCAATCATTGGAAAATACGCGATAGCCTATTTTTTTTGCAAGGCGGCTGACTACGCCGCTGCCTGAAAATAAATCTATAAACAATCCATTTTTTGGCGAACCTTTAGTTTTGGACAGACCGAGATGAATTAAATCCAATAATTTTCGTTTATTCCCTATATAGGGTATAAGCTGATTAAATAAAAAGTTATCAGTTTGATAAGCTGAATGTTTTTCTTTATTCCACTGCATTTAGTATATTAAACTTGTATGGTTTACTTGTCACGATCATGAAGGAAGAGAAATAACAAAATTATCATAGAGTAAATTTGATCAAAAAATTTGTTTTTTATGGAAAATATTACATTTTATAATGATGTAAATTCATTACGTTTGTAACCTTGAACGAATAAAGCGGATAGTAATGAGGTATGCTGAATTTTATTTATAATTTTTTCAGCAACAATCGGTTTGGGATAAAAACCGATACCTAATCCTGCAGAACTTAACATGGGCAAATCGTTGGCACCATCGCCAATTGCCATTGTTTCATCATTGGACAAGGAAAGTTCTTTTGTAAGGCGTTGAAGATGATTCAACTTAGCTTCTTTTCCAAGAATGGGAGGAATAACCTTTCCATCAAGCATATTATCCTGAAAACTTAATTGATTTGCATGATTTTCATCAAATTGACAAATCTGGCTTACTTTTTCGGTAAAATAGGTGAACCCTCCGGAAATTAAAGCTGTATGCGCATAATGGTTTTTCATTGTAGCTACAAGAATTTTTGCCCCTTCATTGAGTTTTGTTTTATTCCAGGTTTTTTCCAAAAAATTTATAGAAACATTTTTCAACAAGGCGATTCTTTCTTTTAGGGCTGTTTCAAAATCAAGCTCACCATTCATGGCACGTTCGGTTATTGCAGAAATGCGATCGCCAATTCCTGCTTCGGCAGCCAGGTCATCAAGTGTTTCATTTTTCACGATAGTACTGTCCATATCAGCTATTAAAAGCCTTTTTTTTCTGTGCGTGGAACAGGTTATAAAAAAATCTGCCTCATCAATATCCAGCGATTTTTTTATATCTTGATAAAGTGTCAGAGCTCCGGTTAGATTATTAATGGAAGCTGGAGCGATAAAATCTATCGCTTCTTCATGAGAAAGCCATTGATAATTCAGATATGAGAATTTCTGTCTAACTCGATCTATAATTGATTGATTAAGCAATGAGGGTGGTGTTACCAAAGTAAAAATAAAGGACATAAAATTATCCGTGATAAGATTGGGGCTTTAACATAATGAATTCAGATCAATTTGATTTTGGTTAACTTTTAATGATTTTTCTCATAAAAACAAGAACTTCTGAAATTTAATTATATAAAGCGGTTTTCAGGGAATTGTTTTATAACTAATTAGTGATTCAATTATTATGAATAAACCAAAACATGGATTATGCTTATGGAACAGGCGGTGCTTCAATCACGGTCTTTAAATAATGAATTGCGGCAGGAAAAAAAAAATTGGGCGGTTATTGTTGCCGGTCCAACATGTTCAGGTAAATCTTTCCTCGCTTTACAGCTTGCACAAAGTTTAAATGGATCAATTATCAATGCGGATGCAATGCAATGTTATGCTGATTTACGTATCATAACCGCTCGTCCCTCTTTTGAGGATGAAAAACGAGTTCCACATTATTTATATGGGGTGTTGCCTTGGTATGAAACGGGTAATGTTGGTTGGTGGCGACAACAGGCACTTAATCAGTTGCAGAAAATATGGGAAAATCACAAATTGCCTGTATTATGTGGTGGAACAGGCATGTATTTTCATTCCTTAATTCATGGTATTGCCACGATACCTGAACCGGATCCGTCAATAAGGAAACAGGCACGTCAGTTGGTCAATGATGGAAAACTAGCGGATTTATATAATGAATTGGCCAAAGAAGATCCTGAATCGGTCGAGGAATTAAAATCTAATGATTCTCAAAGAATTGCTCGAGCATGGGAAGTCTGGAAATCAAGTGGGAAAGGATTGAGATATTGGCAAAAACATGCGCATTTACCTGGTGCAGATTGTAATTTTATTGTTATTCGCCTTGCACCTGAGCGTTCTGTTTTACGTCAAGCCGTAGCTAATCGTTTTGGATTGATGATTGATGAAGGTGCACTGGAAGAGGTTAAACTTTATGCGGAAAAAAAACCGTCTTTGTCATGTCCTTTGTCCAGAGCTCATGGAGTTCCAGAGTTTATGGCTTATCTTAATAACAGGATTTCTATTAAAGAGGCCGTTGAACAGGCTGTAAAGAATACGCAACGATACATTAAGCGTCAGGAAACATGGTTTTCACATCGAATTTTAGCGCCAGTGCAGCAAACTTGTATTTTTAATTCAAGAATAGACAGAAATACGCAATATTTGCAAAGAATTATTAAAAAATCTGAACTTTTTATTAATAGTTTTATTGACGAATAATCATTTATTGATTAGGGTAATTTCAATAATAATTTATAAGATAAGATTAAACTGCAAATCATTTTATTTGGTTTAAATTTATAATTCTATTAATACCAAGGATTAATTGAAAATGACAGAGGCTATGCAAAAGAACGGTAATAATGCTCTTAAAGAAAAAAAAAATTATGATATGACTGGAGCAGAAGTTCTTTTACAGGTACTCGTTGATCAGGGTGTGGATATTATTTTTGGATATCCGGGTGGGGCTGTTCTGCCCATTTATGATGTTTTATTCAAGCAAAAGAAAATTCGCCATATTCTAACACGCCATGAACAGGCTGCCGTGCATGCCGCTGAAGCCTATGCCCGTTCAACGGGAAAGGTAGGTGTTGTTTTGGTTACCAGTGGACCGGGCGCAACCAATACCGTTACTGGGTTGGTGGATGCCTTAATGGACTCCGTTCCCATTGTTTGTATCAGTGGACAGGTCTTCAGAAGTTTGATTGGTAATGACGCTTTTCAAGAAGCGGACACGGTTGGGATTACTAGGGCCGCGACTAAATTTAATTATCTGGTTAAGGATACGGAAAAATTGGCTCAGAAATTGCATGAGGCATTTTATATAGCCAAAACAGGTAGGCCCGGACCTGTTCTTGTCGATATTCCAAAAGATGTCACTTTAGAAAAAGCACCCTATATTAAGAAAAACAAAGTCGAACCTTATCCATCTTATAGACCGGTTACTGAACCCGATGAAAATCAGGTTGTAAAAGCGGTAGATGCAATGAAAAAGGCAAAGCGTCCCTTATTCTATATAGGAGGTGGGGTTATTAATGCTGGAAAAAAGGCATGTGAATCGTTAAAGAGATTGGTTAACTTAACCGATTTTCCGTGTACTGCTACGTTAATGGGTCTTGGTGCATTTCCCGGTTCAGACAAGCATTTTCTCGGCATGTTAGGAATGCATGGAACTTATGAAGCAAATATGGCCACCCATGATTGTGATGTCTTGATTGCTTTGGGTGCGCGATTTGATGACCGTGTTACAGGCAGTGTAAAACATTTCTCACCGAATTCCATTAAAATACATGCTGATATTGACCCTTCTCAAATTAACAAGATTGTAATTGTTGACATACCTATTGTCGGGGACGTGGCCAAAACGATCGAGTTGATGATCAAGCTATGGGACAAAAGGGAAGATCAGAAAAAAGATTTGAAAAACTGGTGGAAACAAATTGAAGCATGGCAGTCAATAGAGTGCCTGAAATATGATCAGGATAAATCAAAGGGCAGTATTGTAAAGCCCCAGCATGCCATTCGTTCGCTTTACAAAGCGGTTAAAAAAAGAAAAAAAGAGGCATATGTAACAACAGAAGTCGGTCAGCACCAAATGTGGACAGCTCAATATTATGTTTTTGATCAGCCTAATCATTTCATGACATCTGGTGGATTGGGAACCATGGGGTATGGATTACCGGCTTCTGTAGGAACACAAATTGCGCATCCCGAGGATCTTGTTATAGATATTGCGGGCGAGGCCTCTACCATGATGAACATTCAGGAACTGGCCACAATCAAACAATATCGTCTGCCAGTGAAGATTTTTATCTTGAATAACCATTATATGGGTATGGTGCGACAGTGGCAGGAATTGGTTCATGGTGGACGCTATTCTGAAAGTTACAGTGAAAGTCTGCCTGATTTCGTCAAATTGGCGGAAAGTTTTGGCATTAAGGGATTGAGAATAAAAACGATTGATGACTTGGATAATGTCATTGATGAAATGCTTGATGAGCCGGGACCAGTGTTGGTTGATGTTTGTGTTCAGCAAGAGGAAAATTGTTTTCCAATGATTCCAGCGGGTGCACCCCACAATCAGATGATATTGGGAGCAAATAAAAAATAAGGCTTGGCATTTTTTATTTTATTTTAATGTTGGGAATAAAAATGGGCAATCAACGTAATAATGTATCGTTATCGGAAGTCATCGAAGATAAAGATAATTTTGTTAAAGCTGTTTTTTCTTTGATTGTTGAAAATGAAAGTGGTGTTCTGTCCCGTGTTATAGGTCTGTTGTCGGGACGCGGGTATAATATTGAAAGTCTTACTGTCGCGCCTGTAAATAAGGATGAAAAGAAATCCAGAATCAATATTCTGACTTCTGGCACTCCCATGGTGATTGATCAAATCAAAGAGCAGTTAAGTAGGCAGGTTCCTGTCTATCATGTTGTTAATTTATGTGAACAGAGTTCATATGTTGCACGCGAATTAGCATTAATTAAGGTTGTTTCCAAAGGAAATGAAAGAACAGAAGCGTTAAATTTGGCTGGTGCATTCCGGGCACAGGTTGTTGATGCAAGTATTGATTCCCTTGTGTTTGAACTGACTGGTAAAACTGAAAAAATAAATGCTTTTGTGGATTTATTACGTCCATTGGGTTTGGTAGAATTGTCCAGAACAGGTATTGCCGCAATTGGACGTGGTTGTCATACAATTTATTAAATTGAAAATTTGTAAGGATTATTAAGATGCGTGTTTATTATGATCGTGACGCAGATGTTAATTTGATCAAGAATAAAAAAGTTGCCGTATTGGGCTATGGCAGCCAGGGTCATGCCCATGCAAACAATATGAAAGATAGTGGGGTAAAAGATATTGTAATTGGTCTTCGTCCAGGTTCCAAGAGTGCACAAAAAGCAGAAGCGGCTGGTTTAAAGGTTATGAGTGTCGCAGATGCTGCCGCCTGGGCTGATGTTGTTATGATTTTGACTCCAGATGAAGCGCAAGGGGATTTATATCGTGAAGAATTGGAAAAAAATCTTAAGCAAGGAGCCGCAATTGCCTTTGCACATGGTTTAGCCATTCATTTCAAGATTATTGAACCTCGTCCTGATCTGGATGTTTTCATGATTGCTCCAAAAGGTCCAGGCCACACTGTTCGTTCAGAATATCAGCGTGGTGGAGGGGTTCCATGTTTGGTTGCCGTTCACCAGAATCCTTCAGGTAATGCCCTAGAGATTGCGCTTTCTTATGCCGCCGCAATAGGTGGTGGCCGTTCTGGCGTTATTGAAACAACCTTTCGTGAGGAATGTGAAACAGATCTTTTTGGTGAACAGGCGGTATTATGTGGTGGATTGGTAGACTTGATCCGAAATGGGTTTGAAACGCTTGTTGAAGCAGGATATGCACCTGAAATGGCATATTTTGAGTGTCTTCATGAGGTTAAGTTGATTGTTGACCTTATTTATGAGGGAGGGTTTGCCAATATGAACTATTCAATTTCAAATACAGCGGAATATGGAGAATATGTTTCAGGTCCTCGGGTTATTACAGAAGAATCTCGTAACGCCATGCGGAATATTTTAAAGGATATACAGGATGGAACCTTTGTTAATAAATTTATGACTGATAATAAGGTTGGACAAATAAGTTTAAAAGCACGTCGCCAGCAATTGAACAATCATCCAATTGAACAGGTTGGTGGAAAATTACGTGAAATGATGCCATGGATTACAAAAAACCGTTTGGTTGATAAAAGTAAAAACTAGTTTTTTAAATTTTTTCGTTTTAATAAAGCTATGATTTAATAAAATCATAGCTTTTTTGTGTAAAAAGTAAAAAAATTACCAGCTTATTGAACGATCCAGCTGTTTGTTCAGGGCATTGGTTTTATCAAGGATATTGGCAATGAATTGATCTTTTTCACTCGCTTTGAAATAATTGAAAATATCCTGTATTGTATTGAGTGCTGTATATCCCCGGTTATTTTTAAACAACTTTTCAGCATGGTCATACATACCCTGCGCAATTAGTCGTTTGATATTGATATTTTGATCGTCAATATAAAAATTAATCAGTTGATCATATGTTTGTTTAATTTCAATACCTTTATGTAACATAATTTGAAGCTTTGCTTTTTTTAAAATTGCATCGGCACCATTATAGCGGGTTTTTGGATTATTTTTATGATGAGCAACAGCGATAAATTCTGTATAAGTTGAAAGAGCCTGGTCATATTGCTGTGAATTGATTTGAAGTTCGGCCTTGGTTAGATAGGCATTGCTGATTTCATAATATAATTTCTCGTCTTGAGTATCCTTATAAAGTTTTATTACATCGGTTAAATATTGCAAGGCGAATTTGCTCTGTTTCTGTTTTTCCAAAATAATGCTTTTATTGATATATGCCTTGATAATTATGTCATTCAGGTCATTTTGTTCTGAATCATGAACTGATTTATATTTGTTCAAGATCTGGTCGTAGACAGAAGAGGCCTGGTTCAAGCGGTTAAGATCAGTGAGGATATTGGCTTTGGTAAGCAGTGCCATAGCGACGATCTTCCTGATTTTTGGGTTGGTGAATTGTGAAAAATCATCATGAATTTGGTTGCATAGAACCAACGCTGTATCTGTATCATGTTTACTGTTTAAAATCTGCGTTTTACCTAACAGGGCAATGGATTTGTAATATGGCAAATCTTCATCTTTGTTTGTAGAGGCATTGATTTTTGCCAGAATTTCATCATAGGTTTTTAATGCGGCGTTTTGTGGATCATTGCCAAATAAATCTTTTTGATTTTCAGGAATGTGAACTACGCGATGAAGTATTTCGGCTCGATATAACAAATTTTGCAAAAGAAATTTTTTGATCTGAGGATTGGGATCATCATGATATAACCGAATAAATGCATTGCTGTTATAAAGTGCTATTCCCCATTCTTTACGGTCAAGACGGTTTTTGGTTCTGGCCATAATGGATCGGGCAGTGATTAACCGAAGGGTTGGATCTTTGTCTTTGACAAATTTTTCTACAATTGATGAATGGATGTTGAGGGCTGTATCATGATGCCCAGTTTCGTTCAGAATTACAGTTTCATTATACATAACCTGAGCAATCATGCGCTTAATATCAATTTTCTGATCAGATCCATATGTGGAAACCAAATATGAAAAGGCTAGCATGGCTTCATCATATTGTTTTTGTTGAAGTAAGAGGTTACCTTGGTTAAACCGCGCTTTTGCTACATCATACCGTATTTTTTTATTGTTGCTGCCCATGTAGAGGTTGCTGAGTTGTTCATAGGTAATGATGGCTCCTTCAATATCATGAAGATTGGTAAGGATTTCGGCTTTTTTTAATAAACCCTTGGCTACAATTTTCTGAATTGTCTTATTGTGACGATTACCGTAATATTCTGACAGAAAACTAAAGTCCCCCATAGCCTGTAATGGTTTGTTATTTTTCAGATATAAATATCCAGATTGCAAGGCTGCATCTGCGTGATTTTCGCTTTGCACTTCATAGCGATAATATATTCCAATACCAACACAGGTTAAGAAAATGAAAGCATATAAAATTATTTTTTTACGCATGAATATTACTTTACCCTTAATTTAGAATATTTGGGGATAATTCTGACTATTTTATCGTTTTTTTTGAATAATTACACTTTATTTAAAAATAAAATATTTTTCACTCGACAATGAAAATTCTATTTTCTGTTAGGATTAACAATTATACCATAATTGTAATCTATTTATAAGATGAATAGCTAGAAATTCATAACATATTGTGTTTAATTATATATTATTTAATTTTCAGGAAAGAACATATGAAAAAAAGAATTTGGGCAAAACAGGATTGCAAATTGATATTATAGATCTTTATCAATCGAATTGGATGGATGAAAATATAGCTTATAAAGAAACGCTTTTTGCCTATGAACAACTTTTGAAAGAAGGAAAGATCCGTGCCATAGGTGTATCAAATCCCAATTTGAAACAATTGTCAAATTTCGATACAGGTTGTTCACAAAGCAGTAATTATCAATATATCAAACATTACAATCTAAATCTTTACGACAATCCGCAATTTGATGATACATTACGTAATCTTGTGATCAGAAAAAATATTGGGGTAATTATTTATTATAGTCTTAATTCAGGATTTTTAATGGGGAAATATCGAAATTATGAAGATATGATCACAGTGCGAGAAATGACAAGATTGCCACATACTTGAATGATCAGGGCATGCGGATTTTAAAAAACTTTAGATAAGATTTCAGTCAATCATCATGTTAATCAGGCATTTATAGCTTTGGCATGGTCGCACGCACAAAAAGAAGTTGCCGGCCTCTATTGCAAGTGCGACAAGTATCAAGTCAACTAAAGGATTTAATTAATTTTTTAATGTTAAATCTATTACTTGCTGAATTATCTGACCTGGATCAGGCAAGTATGAAACAGTGGCAATTAAATGATTCAAGAGATTTTCAGACTTGGATTTTACCCTAAACCTTTTTAACTGCTAAAATAATAATCATGCTGATAATACAGGCAGTTCCTAGCCAGTCTATTAAGGTAAATTTCACATTTAAAAGGAAAACAGAGAAAAAAACAGCTGATAACGGTTCCACCGTTGCTAAAATGCTACCTTTTGTGCTGCCCAATAATTTTATTCCTATAAGATAGAAAAGAAAACCAAACATTCCTCCGCCAAAAATGACTATCATCAGTTCAATCCAGTTAATAACATTTAGATTTACTTCTAGATGCCAGAAAGGGTAGAAAAAATTGAGAATGATCCCGCCGATTAACATACCCCATCCCGCAATGGTTGAGGTATTATATTTTTGGAGAAGGGGGATTGGATATAATGTATAAATTACCGAGCTAAGAATACTGATACCACCGTATAACAAAGCTTTTGGGGGAAGGGTGATTTCATAAATCGAACCGTTTGTAATGATACAGAATGTTCCTGTAATTGCTAAGATAATGGATAGGATAACATATAAAGAGGGAGGTTTTCTCAAATAGATAGTCAATATGACTGCAATGACGATTGGATATAAATATTGCAATATTGTTGCTGTTGCCGCATTGGAATATTTAACGGTTAAAAAGTAGCAGAGTTGTGAAACAAGAATGCCAAAAATTGAAAAATTCACCAGGTAGATAATGTCTTTTCTGTTTTTTAAGGGAAGAAAAATATTTTTCCCGTATTTGCGATAACAAAGTCCTAACAGGATTGTTCCAGGTAACCACATGCGTATAGCGATCATCCAGGCTGTATTAATATGAACGGTTTGTAAAAGATATTGTCCGATTACACCACTCAATCCCCATAGGCAGCCAGCAAGGATGGCAAAAAACATTCCTTTTGTTTGATCAGAGAATTTGAAACGGTATGGGGATTTATCCGGGGAAATTGTATTGTTCATGTTTGAATACTTCATGAAAATATTTAAGTGAATTAAATTCACTATAAAAAATATTTGGATGACTCAATAAATGGCTAAATGCTTATTTAATAAACTTTTTTGAAAAATAAAGTTTAATTTTGATGAGATTGGTAGATTTTTCTTGAGCTTAACTTAAATAGTGTTTATATAACACACTACGTTTATGGGTTGGGCTTGGAAAATGGGCTGCCCTTCTTATGACGTAAGTTTCGATGTTAGCAATAACGTATCCAGAATTTTTAAGGAGTATGAAATGCCCAAGATCAAGACCAAGTCATCGGTCAAGAAAAGATTTAAGATCACGGCAACAGGTAAGGTGCTGGCTGGTCCAGGTAACAAACGTCACGGTTTGATTAATCGTACCCAAAAAGCAAAACGCAGCAATCGCGGGACACAGGTATTGGAACCACAGGATGGTCGTACAATTAAACAATGGGCCCCATACGGTCTGCCACGCTAAGGAGTACAAAGAACTATGGCAAGAGTAAAAAGAGGTGTTACCACACACGCCCGTCATAAAAAGGTATTGGATCAATCCAAAGGTTTTCGCGGTCGTTCATCAACCAATTATCGCATTGCGCTTGAACGTTTGGAAAAATCTTTACAATATGCATATCGTGATCGTCGCGTTAAAAAACGAGATTTCCGTTCATTGTGGATTCAACGTATCAATGCCGCTGTTCGTGAACATGGATTGACCTATAGCCGTTTTATCAATGGTCTGAATAAGGCTGGTATCGAGCTGGATCGTAAAGTGTTATCTGCAATTGCTTATGATGATGCAGCAACCTTTGCAGAAATCGTTAAAAAGGTTCAGGCTGCACTTGCTTAACTTTTTATGAGATTAATCTGTTCATGAAAATGAATGGAATAGAGAGGGTTGTCTGATGACAGCCCTTTTTTGTTTATTGAGGGGTTAGATGGATAAGGATCTTGAAATCATAAAGCAGGAAACGCTTCATGCTTTAGATCAGGCACAGGATTTGCGTGCATGGGACAGTGTTCGGGTATCAGCGTTGGGGAAATCAGCCCCGTTGGTACAGAAATTGAAAGAATTGGGAAAGGTTGAACCTGCATTACGTAAAGAGCGTGGTCGTGTTTTAAATGAATTAAGAAATGAGCTGACCAAAGCAATTGAAATACGTAAGGCCATTCTTGAGGAAAAAGCGTTAAATGAAAAATTGAATGCGGAGGCAGTTGATGTCTCAATGCCTGTTTCTGTTGTAAAAGGTACATTGCATCCCTTGCAACGAACAATCGAAGAAATTGTTGCCATTTTTGCGGCAATGAACTTCAAGGTTGCAGAAGGGCCTAATATCGATACGGATTGGTTTAATTTTTCTGCGTTGAACATTGATGAAAGCCATCCCGCGCGTGCTGATCATGATACGTTCTATCTCCCCTCCAAATCTACAGATGAACAGCAACTATTATTAAGGACTCAGACTTCAACAGTACAAATTCGCACGCTTTTGGAACAGGAACCTCCCATACGCATCATTGCACCAGGTCGTACCTATCGTGCAGATCATGACGCAACTCATTCACCGATGTTTCATCAGTGCGAGGGTATGGTTGTAGAGAAAAATATCACTTTGGGTCATTTAAAGGGATGTCTTGTAGATTTTCTTAGAGCTTTTTTTGGAATACCAAATTTACCCGTTCGTTTTCGTTCGTCCTATTTTCCGTTTACTGAACCTTCCATGGAAATCGATATCGGCTGGAACCGCAAAACTGGAGAATTAGGTGGTGGTTCAGATTGGCTTGAAATTCTCGGCGCAGGGATGATGCATCCACGTGTATTGGCAAATTGCGGTGTTGATCCTCGTGAATGGCAAGCTTTCGCTTTTGGTGTCGGTATCGAACGTCTGACGATGTTAAAATATGGAATTGCTGATTTGCGGTCATTTTATGAAGGTGATGTACGTTGGCTGCGTTATTACGGGTTTTCCCCTTTCAAATCCCCAAGTATTCATGAAGGGATATAGGAAATGAAATTTACACTGTCTTGGCTTCATGATCATTTGGATACAAATAGATCTCTTGAAGATATATGTGCAGCCTTGAATAAAATTGGTTTGGAAGTGGAAGGGGTCGAGGATCCTGGTAAAACACTGGCACCTTTTAGGACAGCCCAAATTATTTCTGCCGAACAGCATCCCAATGCTGACCGTCTTCGTGTTTGTCATGTTGATGCTGGTAAAGGATTTGAAGATATTCAGATTGTTTGTGGTGCACCCAATGCCCGTGCTGGGCTAATAACGGTTTTGGCACCTGTTGGTACCTATGTGCCTGGAAGTGATATTACAATCAAAGCGGGTAAAATCCGTGGAGAGCAAAGTAATGGCATGATGTGTTCTTCCCGTGAATTAAATCTGGGAGATGATCATGATGGTATTATGGAATTGCCAGTTGATACTCCAATAGGTGTATCTTATGCAGAATATGCCCAGTTGAATGATCCAGTCATTGAAATTGCTATCACTCCAAATCGTGGTGACGCATTATCAATAAGAAATATAGCCCGAGATTTGTCTGTCGCCGGTATGGGAACACTGAAACCACTGAAGGTTCCAAAAATACAAGCGCAATTTTCATCAGCTTTGAGTTGGAATAACCAATATGAAGACGCCTGTCCCTGGATACTGGGCAGAACAATTCGAAATGTTAAAAATGGTCCAAGTCCCGAATGGTTACAGAAACGCTTAAGAGCTGTTGGAATAAGACCAATTTCATGTTTGGTTGATATAACCAATTATTTTGCCTTTGATCTTGGACGTCCATTGCATGTTTATGATCTGGACAGGATTGCAGGCAAGCAGCTAACAATATGTCGTGGCAATGGTGAAAAATTCCTGGCCTTGGATGAGAAAGAATATCAAGTCACTGACAAAGATTGTGTCATGATTGATGAAGCCGGTGTTCAATCCTTGGCAGGATTGATAGGTGGTAAAAAAACAGGTGTCAGCGAGAATACAACAGATATTTTTCTTGAATGCGCTCTTTTCGATCCTGCTTTGATTGCCTTGAGTGGTCGACGTCATATGATCGTGACTGATGCGCGACAAAGGTTTGAACGGGGCGTTGATCAGGCTTTGTTACCAGATGCGATCGAATTGGCTACGCAAATGATTATCAAATTGTGTGGGGGGCAGGCAAGCGATGTGGTTCATGCAGGTCAAGAACCCAAATGGCAGCGTACTGCAACATTGCATTATAATCGTTTGAAAGATTACGGGGGATTGACAGTATCGGAAAATAGAGTTTCGGAAATACTGACCAATCTTGGTTTTGTGATTGCAGAAAAAAATTCGGAATGGATAAGGGTTGATGTACCTTCATGGCGTAATGATATCGCAATGCCTATCAAAATGGCCTATAATTCCAAGTTGGATATGGTAAAAAAAGACAGACTGCTTGATTCTGTAAGAGCCCTGGAGGGTGAAGCCGATTTGGTGGAAGAAATATTGCGTATAGAGGGATTGGATAAAATTCCCGCCTGTTCAATGCCTTTGATTCAGCCCGTTCCTTCACCTGCACTAACAACAGATCAGGAGCGTTCTATTCTTTGTTCCCGTCTGCTTGCTGCACAAGGTCTGATCGAAACAGTAAATTTTTCATTTGTAGATCATGAAATTGCTGCACGATTGGGGGAAGCGCCTGAATCTTTACGTTTAATGAATCCAATTTCAAATGATATGGATCAATTACGGCCAACCCCTCTGGCTTCGATCCTGCCTGTTATGCAGCGTAACATAGCACGAGGTATTGGTGATATTGGACTTTTCGAAACTGGTCCTGCCTTTACACGAAATCAGGAACGCCTTATTGCAGCCGGTGCACGGTACGGACATATGCAACGTCAATATGATGGTAAAGCACCAAAAGTTACTTTATGGGATGTAAAAAAGGATGTTTTAACGGTTCTCGATGGACTGGGCATTTCAATTGATTCTTTAAAAACGGTTGGTGAAACACCGAATTATTATCATCCCGGACGCTCTGGCAGGTTGAGTTTGGGGCCAAAAAATATATTGGCTTATTTTGGTGAGTTGCATCCTTCTTTGGTAAAAGAATTTGGTTTTGATCAGACTCCCATGATTTTTGAAATTATGCTTGATACAGTAATTCCAAAGAAGATTATCAGGAAAAAGGCACCTGTACTTTCAATCTTTCAACCCTTAAAGCGTGATTTTGCCTTTGTTTTAAAAGACGGGATCCCTGTCGAGCAGCTTTTACAGGTCGTTAAACAGGCTGATCGCAAATATATAAATTCGGTTGAATTGTTTGATGTTTATAGAGGAGATAAAGTTCAGGCAGATCATAAATCCGTCGCTGTTCAGGTAACTATCCAGCCAAATGACCGAACATTGAAAGATGGGGAAATAGAGGCAATCTCCCAAAAAATCATCAAGGAAGTTGCACGTTTGCTTGGTGGAAATTTAAGATAAACCCAGTCTGTTTGTATTAAAGCCCATGTAAGAAGCCGTTACATGGGCTTTTTAAATTCCGCGATATATTTATATATTTACTATTTCACTCTTAATTTTGTCTGGTCTAAATATTATGCCTGTGACGAATAAATCCTTGGGGAATTTTTCTTTTAATCTGTTTGCGACCCTGTCAGGACTTTTGACGATTTTGTTATGGTCAAGTCTGGCCATCATGACAACTTTTGTAGCCTCAATACCCCGATTTGAGCTTCTATGGTTTGGTTTCGGTTTGTCTTTTGTTATTGGCACATTGATTCTGGTCCTAACGGGACGTTTAAATGAAATGAAACAGCCATTAAAACCCTGGATCACCGGATTTAGTGGAATTTTCTTTTTTCATTTGTTCTATTTTTTGGGATTGGCTTTGGCACCGCCAGCGCAGGTAACCTTGATGTCATATCTATGGCCAACAATGCTGGTTGTTTGCAGCGCTTTTTTAAGTAAGCGACAGTTTCATATAGCATATTTGATTGGCGTTCTGATGGGATTGGCCGGGACTGTTTTTTTAATGTATGGAGGAAAAAATACAGTAATTACCCCGTGGGTTTTATCAGGGTACTTTCTTGGTTTTTTATGTGCCATCGTATGGACAATCTATTCATTGGTTAATAGAAAATATGTAAATGTTCCAGCCGGCATGCTGATTGGTGTTTGCGGTGGAATTTCATTGGTAGCCATGCTGATTCATTTCAGTATTGAACCAACAGTCATCCCATCCCTGAAAGAAATGATAATCTTGATCTATATGGGTTGCGGTCCGATGGGAATTGCCTTTCTTGCCTGGGATTATGCCTCAAAAAATGCTAATATGTCATTATTGGGAAGCTTGGCCTATTTGGCACCTTTACTATCCATGGTATGGCTGGTGGTGGCCGGTAAGGCTTCAGCAACATTTGGATTGGGAATGGCTGTTATTTTAATTGTGGGAGGGGCAATAGTTGCAACTTACCCTTTAAAACATGTAAAAGAATAGCAATCTTTGTAAAAAATCTATAGATATATAACTAAAGTTAAACTTGATTTATTGAGACAGTCCTATTGATATTGGTGCACCATGACAGATACGCCTTTGGAATCTATTCGTAATTTTTCTATTATCGCTCATATTGATCATGGGAAATCCACCCTTGCTGATCGTCTTATCCAGGCATGTGGTGCATTGACGCAAAGGGAAATGCATGCCCAGGTCTTGGATAATATGGATATTGAGCGTGAACGTGGCATTACGATCAAGGCGCAAACTGTAAGACTGCATTATAAGGCAAATGATGGAAAGACCTATATCCTTAATTTAATGGATACACCGGGTCATGTGGATTTTGCCTATGAAGTAAGCCGTTCTCTTGCCGCTTGTGAAGGATCGTTGCTGGTCGTTGATGCCTCTCAGGGGGTAGAGGCGCAAACCCTGGCAAATGTGTATCAGGCCATTGATGCAAACCATGAGATCGTTCCAGTTTTAAACAAGGTTGATTTACCAGCTGCGGATGTTGAAAAAACCAAGGAACAGATTGAGGAAATCATAGGCATTCCGGCAGATGATGCCATTGGCGTCTCGGCAAAAACAGGTTTGAATATTGATGCGGTTTTAGAAGCATTGGTGACCCGTCTACCTTCCCCCAAAGGGGATTTGGAGGCACCCTTACAAGCTTTGTTGGTGGATAGCTGGTATGATACTTACCTTGGCGTCATTATTTTAGTGCGTATTAAAGAAGGTCGCCTTAAAAAGGGGATGCGTATCCGCATGATGTCAAACAACAGAACATATCATGTTGAACAGGTGGGTGTTTTCACGCCCCATATGCGCGAGGTTGAATCCCTGGGTGCTGGAGAGCTGGGTTTTATCAATGCCGCGATTAAAACCGTGGCAGATTGTCATGTGGGTGATACGATTACCGATGATCGCCGACCTGCGACCGAACCTTTGGCTGGATTCAAGCCATCAATTCCAGTTGTTTGGTGTGGATTATATCCAATGGATGCCGATGACTTTGAAAAGCTGAGAGAAAGTCTAGGTAAATTGCAGCTTAATGATGCATCATTTCATTATGAACCGGAAACTTCCGCTGCGTTGGGATTTGGTTTCCGCTGTGGATTTCTGGGATTGTTACATCTTGAAATTATACAGGAACGGTTAAGTCGAGAATTTGATCTTAACCTGATAGCTACAGCACCCTCGGTTGTTTATCATTTATACAAACGGGATGGGACGATTGAGGATCTTCATAATCCTGCTGACATGCCTGATCCTACCCTGATTGAAAAAATAGAGGAACCATGGATAAAAGCATCCATTATGGTTCCTGATGAATATCTGGGAGCTGTATTGGGTTTATGTACAGAGCGCCGTGGTCAACAGGTTGACCTGACGTATGTTGGGGCAAGGGCAATGGTTGTTTATCGCCTGCCGTTAAATGAGGTTGTCTTTGATTTCTATGATCGCCTCAAGTCCGCGACACGAGGATATGCCAGTTTTGACTATCATATGGATGGCTATGAAGAAAGTGATTTGGTTCGAATTAGTATTTTGGTAAATCAGGAACCTGTTGATGCCTTGGCCTTTGTTGCTCACCGTTCCGTAGCCGAATCACGCGGACGGGCAATCTGTGCCAAATTGAAAGACTTAATTCCGCGTCAACTGTTCAAGATTGCCATCCAGGCAGCAATAGGGGGACGTGTCATAGCTCGTGAAACCATTGGGGCCCTATCAAAGGATGTTACTGCCAAATGTTATGGAGGTGACATTTCTCGAAAACGTAAACTGCTTGAAAAACAAAAAGAAGGTAAAAAACGTATGCGACAATTTGGTAAAGTTGAAATTCCTCAGTCAGCCTTTTTAGCAGCATTGAAAATTGACCGATAATTTTTGATACAAGATTTTCATTATTACTCTGACCTATTTGATTTTTTGAAAAATATCAAATAGGTTTTTTTATTGTTGATTTGTCTGAATGCTAGCGTTTCTTTTAATTTGTACTTTGATCTATTTTTCTGCTTTTTTTTATTTTTTGGGTAAAAATCAAGTTCCTTTAAAAAAAGGGTTTACATTTGTTTCCAGTCGTAAAAATAAAAATCATATTAATTATAAAAATTGTAAACATGAATTATTTTCCGCTGACGATTTTATTTATAAACGATATGCAGAACAAAACACTAACATTAACCGATGTAATCTATATCCTGTAATCCCCGTTAATTTCGAATCTATTTTCATATTTAATTGTCTGCAAATGTGGTTGATCGATAAGAGATTGCATTGGTATATAGGTTTTGAAGTGTCAATGGGGGCATTCATCAAGACTGATTCTTCCTTGCCCCAGGAAATTCAAGATCAAGCTTTTTGGTCCTATAATAATAAACGTGTTGATTTTTTACTGGTTAATTGCTTCGGAACACCCAAATTGGTAATTGAATATCATGGTTCTGGTCATAACCTTTCAAGGGATGCAGAGGACCGTATGAAAATCAAACGGGCTATTTTATACAAAACAGCCATTCCTTTGCTTGAAATTAGTTATACGATGTCTAAAAATGAGATTATTTATTGGTTAAATCAGTTTTACAAGGAACATATCAAAAGTGATGAGAGGGGTTGAAATCGAACCTACAGTTAAAAATTCATAAAGTTTTTAAAACCATATTAAATTCGATATAAAAGATCAGTTTAATATTTAAATATATGAAAATTATACATGAATCATTTTTTGAAATTTATTTTAATCTATATTGTTAAATGGTTTAATTTCAGTTTTAAAGTTTTTCAGAAATAATCTTTGTTTTTTATGAAATTTTTCTTGCCTAATATGAAAAAATTGTTATCTTTCACCTTAGTTAACCTTTTACGGAGAGATGGCCGAGTGGCTTAAGGCGCACGCTTGGAAAGCGTGTGTACGTGAATAGCGTACCGTGGGTTCGAATCCCACTTTCTCCGCCATTAAATAAAACATTATCCCACATTACCTAACATTTCTCGCAGAAAACTGGCGTTTTTAAGTAAATTACCAAACATTATCCCACATTATAAAACATTTGAACGCATTTAATATTGGGGTATGTCGATGTTAACGGATAAAGCCATAAAAACAGCCAAATATCAGGAACAGGGTAAAACAAACTTTATGAACGTGGTTTATACCTTGGTTATAACAAAAGCAAATTCTAAAATATGGCGTTTTAAATACACTTTCGCAAAAAAGTGAAATGCTAACATTTGATTCTTATGCTTAAATACCATTGGCAGACATGTGAGAAGCAAAATATGGTTAAAGCTATCGATCTTGGAATTGCTAATTTACAACAAAAATTTTTTCAATCTATACAGCAAAAAAATGTTTTAAAAATATGTTAATGATTGGTGGATTCAAATAAAGATAAGTATTTGAAGCTTATATATAATCTTTAAATGTAATATTATTTCTAAATTTGAAATTAATATCGCATGCATACTTCTAAAAGAAATAACATACAGGAAAAAAAATGACTGAAAAAAAATAATATTCTTGAGCCATATCTCTGAAGAAAAAGAATTGGCAATATTATTAAAAAAAATATTAAAGAATTGCTCCTATCTTCAGTTGATGTTTTTGTATCTAGCGACGATCAAAGTATAACACTTGGCAATAAGTGGCTTGAAACAGTCAGTAACAATCTAGAAAAGTGCATTCTAATCATTGTTTTGTGTAGTCAAGAAAGCATTAAAAAACCATGGATAAATTTTGAATGTGGAGCTGGATGGTCGCGAAAAATACCAATTATACCTATCTGTCACTCTAATTTAACAGTTGCCAACTTGCCCATTCCATTAAATCTATTGCAAGGATTTGATATACAAAAACAAGGTAAATTAACAGGATTAATATCCAGAATAGCGAAAGAAATAAATATAGATACACCAAAATTTGATGAACCGTCCATATTACAAGAAATAGAAAAATTTGAAAAAAATTATCAGATAAATTCTAAAATAAAAAACGAACTAAAGAAGATAGAAGAAAACACCCCATCTTTTTATAAAATCCTGAAAGATATATTCGCTAGTGGTCAAATTAATTCATCGAATTGTAATATTTCTATAAATGGATTTACTCAGTCATTATTTGATGACATTAAACAAAATCTAAAAAATTTACAAAAAAATCAACTTTTAGAATTTCAATATAAATCTAATGGAGGAATATCTTTAACAAACGAAGCAACAGATATAATGGGAACACTTCATTTAAATTTTAAAGACTTTTTTAACATCTACAAACAATATTTAACTTCAAATCCTACAACATCATCCCTCTAGACTGATTTTGTTCTTTTTCTTAGTTTTCATGAGCATATTTTTGAATCTTTACTCTAAATTTTTCGATCATTCTAGATAATAAAAATTCTGAAGAAATCTCAAAAAAGATAAAGGTCAATCTTCATATTGCATTGGAGAAAATTATGCTCACTCTGATTTTATGGAAAAAGTGCAATGGAATGAAATAATAGAATTGACAATTTTAACACTACATGTTAAATTATTATTTATAATGGAATATTTGTAATTTTTTATTAAAAAGCGGTGGCTTATTTCAGTTTAATTAAAATATATCAGATTTTTAATAGGGATAGGATAGTTGTGTTTTTCACAGAATCCATGTATCGAAGGTAATTCGCTAGTGTCTTTCATCGGTAGCTATTAAGATTTTTTGGTATATATATTCTTTATAAATTAATTATTTGTTGAGAAATTGAGGAATTTTACGGGTGTAAACTTGGTAAATTTTAATTTTCAGGTAAAATTTAAAAAATACCGATCAAGCTGCTGTTTTTACATTTATAGGTTATACCTAGATTCCTTTAGATTTCATCATGGTTATATTTGAATGGCAGCTGATTAATTTCACATATAATGGCAATGATTAGTATTAGTGCAGCCTCAAGGATTGCTGGGACTTGCAGTTTTTTGTCAACACGATTTTGAATGAGATATTCGAAGATTTTGGTGAGAATGCATTGTCAGAACTCACCTTGGCAAGACGTACTGAAATATAATTTGGTGAAGTTTCTAAGTGTGTTGCCTTATTAATGGGCAGCTGATGAAGCGTATGATGATTGTATAGGGCTTGAAATTGTTGCTTGAATACGTAATTAAGAACGATTGTCAATTTTTCATACTGTGATTTATGAAGATCCTGACATCCAGCTTTATGGTTAGATCCTTTTTGACATTTCCAGAATGTATGAAAACTTAAATATTTTCTGTTTCTTATCCTAAAAGGAACGAGTGTAGGAATGGGTGAAGGTAGCAAACCATTTATAGTTAATTTACCAACAAGTTTTACTGGAAGGTTCAAATATGTTTTGAAGACAAGTAAGCAGTAATATATCTTATGTTATTGCCGCAAATGATTGTCAACAATAATTAATTAACTTTTTGTATTTATCAATCAGAATACATTTTTTTTACAAATCATGTTGATATTATGATTTGGTATTGGCGATTACTTTTGCAAATGTTCCAGATGAAAAAGATTTATTCCTATTATTTTAAAAACAATGGAACAGATGGAAGGTTTTAGGATTATTAAGAATCTGTTCAAGAAATATCTATAAAAAATCAAGTTGTTTCTACATTAAATGAAGATAAAGATCATGTATTAGCCATTTTTATTCATATTTAATGAAGCAACGTTGTCAAAAATATAAAACAAACAATGTCGCCATAATATTATGGGTAGGCATTGTTTTATAATATCAATTTAATAAAAACCGTTCTTGTGAACGGTTTTTTTTATTAAGGATAAATAGATGAATAATTATTTAATTAATAATAATGAACCAAAAATTTTACCGGTGAATGAAACTCTATGTAAATCGCAAAAAAATAATATTATTGAACAAAATGATCGTGAAATATTTGAGTTGCCAGGTGGATGTTTGAGTGGAATAATACTGCGTTTATCTTGCAAGGGACCAACAGAGCAAAAATTCTATAGTTTTTCTATAAAAAACCGTATGCTTGAAAATGATACAATCGCAACTGTTAGGTTTAGTCCAACAAGCGATAGTAATGTTACGGCGGATAAATATTCGCTTCAGGAACAAACTTTTACAGTTCGTTTCAATGGAGGGGAACTTAATAAAGATGTCCCCTTGAAATGTGAAGTCAAGACAGAAAAAGAGGAGATTTTAGATTTTGTCTGTATTCTTCCAATTCGTGCGGAGGGTGTGCTGTATGAGAATAATGATGGTCTTGTCGTCATTATGGGGGCTACAGGTCCAAAAGGGGAAAAAGGTGATAATAATTTAAACGATGAAACAACAGATTTACATGTTAAATCAATCAATTCCTCAGCTCTCGTTCCAACAAAAGCCGCCCCTTCAGCCTCACTTTTTTCAATAGTAAATAAGGTATATGAAACACGTTCATTTAATCTGCCAAACAGACCAATTGAAATTACAATGCATAGAGGCGGGAAAGCAAGAATTATAGAAAATACAGTATATAATGCTGTAAATTCTTATCGTGCCCATCAAGAGATATCCTTTGAATTTGATATTCAGTCAACAGCTACGGATGGAAAGTTCATTATATGGCATGACAATCAAACCGACAGACTGCTTGATCATAGTTTGGAATTGCGAACATCAACCTATGAAGATTTGAAATCTTTACGTTTTACTGGCTTAAAAAATACACCTTATTATGATGTTGTCAAATTAAGTTCACTGGATGAATGGTGTCAGTTTATAGCAAAAGTCAATCGTCCATTTTATCCTGAAATCAAGAGATTTGAAACCATAGATCAAGTTACACAAATTGTAAAAACTATTCAATCTTATGGGTTAAGTCATCTGGCGACTTTTGAAAATGGTGCCTATTCAGTATTGGAACATGTTCGCTCTTTAGATTCAAAATGTCGTGTAGGGTATATACAATTTGGTGAAGACAACAATATAGATTCAGCTATTAAAAAAATGCAAACCTTGGGAAACGGGGTTTTGTTATGGCAAATTGACACTGTTTCGCAAGATCCCTCAATTATACAAAAATGCATTGATGCCGATGTTGGATTAAGTGTTTGGACTGCTGCTGATGATCATGAATTTTTAAAGGCACTTACAGCTGGAGCAACTTCTGTAACTTGCAATAATTATCCTGTTCAAGCATTTTAAATAAGGGGTTGAAAATGAAAGATATTATAATAGCGGGTCGTGAACTGTCACAATTTCCAATAAAAATAAATGGAACATCAACAATTGACAAGAATAGTGATGGAACATGGACATTTAAATCAACAGATACGAACAGTAATGCTTATGGATATTATAATGTTCCCGCGATATTTGGTGAAACGGTTAGTCTTACAGTAACGGCAGTATCCTTGGAAGAAGCTGATGATAATCAAAAATATCCTTCGATTGCCGTACGTTGGATATCAGCTAACGGAGTATGGAAACAATCATCAGAAAATTATGTAAATTCAACAATGGTTGGAGTATATACGGCTGAGTTGACCATCAATGAACCTGTTGATCCAGGTGATATCATTCAAGTTTCATTTGGTCATTTCCGTCCGTCCATGGCATCTGGAAAATTTTTTGATGCACAAGTTAATATATCAAATAGTAGGTATCCAGTTGTAAGAAAAATGTTTGCCTCGACATTGACAATCGAAGCGAGTAAAGCCGGTGAATTGCCCGATTTTTCTTATAAAACCCAATTCCAACAGTTAAATTTGAATATGATAAAATGGGATGATAACAGCACCTTAATATTGCAGGATGATCAGCTGAAAGTGGCAAATGCAGAAAATAATCTTTGGTACGTTAATCCGAAAATATTGATGTCCTTACCAGAACTTAGTGATTATTTTACAGTCAATGTTTTTCATGGAATGTATGATTGGACCGGTGGAAGTTTTAAGTTGACTTTTGCAGATACAAAAACTGGAAAATTAATTGATTTTAAAACCGATGCCACAAAAAAATTGGTAATACAATATGAAATAAATATATGATGGTGCACTTGATTATTAATCAAAATGGATAAAGGATGCATTGGAGATTATTTATAGGAGTAATATATAATGCATCTTGTTAAAGAAATTTTTCAAAATTTTCATAAATATAGAATTTTACCGCATTATAATTGTGGTGCTCTTGGAGGGTAATAATTATTCAGAATTATGTCAAAGCAGCATCCAAGGGTTAAACTTGGACCAGCGGCAGTTTAAATATTATATGTAGCTTGAATATTTTTATTTATTACGTATTAAAAATAATATTAGTTCAAGAAACTAATATTGATGGATAAATTCGTTTTATTGTTATAAAATATCACGTAATGTTGTAATGACATTCAATGTTATTTACTGTCAGTAAAATTATACCTATCCAAATTATTAATTTAATTCATTTTTAAATAAAGATGTGGATTTATGGTACATTCTGCAGTTTCAGTTGAGAATGAATTTTTCTGTCTCGCAAAAGATGAAGATAAGTCAATTACAAATATGAAATTTCAGAAATTGCCTTACATTGCACATAATTGGAGTTTAGCTTTACTAAATCAACCTTTAATTTCTTCACGTGTATGGGTAACATTTTGTAAGTTTCCTTTTAGAATTTTATCAGAAAAAGGAGCGTCATTATTTGATTGTATATTGATGTTGTATTTTGAAATAATGGTTTGCAAAAGTTTGTTTATGGTGCCTCTTTTTTTGGTCTTCATTTAAATCAGATTTGAAAATCTTGTTAATTTATCCTGTTAGGAACTGATTATTCCGTAAAAGTTGCCGCCTTGCATCAAGCTTATGTTTGGTTTTTAAAATAGATGAAGAAATTTCTTTTCTTTTGGTCAAGGTAAAATTCTTTATTCAAATATGGCCTTTCATGCCAGCTATGTGATTGTCAGGATTTGGCGAAAAACTCTTGATGTGTCAAGAAAACGGTTTAAAGGAAAGCAAACCTAAATTATTGAATAAAGTCTTAAACTTTTATATGAATAAATTAGGTTATGAAAAAAATGAATTAGCCAAAGTAATACAATGCAATATCGACGACCTAGATCAATTGATAAGGTTGAATTCATATAATTAAAATTATTATTTTACAACAGTAAAACTTCAGTTACCCACCCATTGCGGTGGGTTTTTTATTATCCATTTCCCATTCTAAAAAGGAAAAACCAGCATGACCAAAACGATAGGTGGAATTTATCTTAATCATTTGAAACATGAGGTGATAACACCAGCCCTGAACTATATAAATCTTGGTGGACAGAGGGCGATCAATCAGGTAACGGGAACTTTTCTGGTTGAGGGATATGCATGCAACTATACATATCTCAGGCAGCTGGGAAAGGGGCCGGCGTTGGGGCCATGTCAGATGGAGCCCGTGACCTATCATGATATATGGGACAATTATCTCAACAATGCGAGAAGGCAACCGCTAAGAAGTCTTTTAATGCATATCGCGGGTGATTTTAACCTGGACAACAGGGGGATACCGAAACCCGAGACATTGACAGGAAACCTTTTCTTTGCCGCGGCCATGTGCCGCGTTTTCTATATCCGGATCAGGGAGATACTGCCAGATTCCAGGAATGCAACGGCAATGGCCCAGTATCACAAGAAGTATTACAATACGGCGTTGGGAAAGGCGGATTGGCAAAAGAATATCGACCGTTTCCAGCAGGCCATTGATTGTTAGGATTTATATGTTTTATTCTTCAAAATAATAAGCATTTATAGGCTATTAAAATATTTTTAAAATAAAAAAAACAAGCTTTTTCATTTCTGGGTATAATGTGGGGTATAAATAAAATAAAAATATAAAATTTATTTTATTTATCAATTTGTTATTTGTTTAATTCGTCGGACACCTTCTCCGCCATTCAATAAATTATTCTCTATAAATTACATTTCCCAAAAATATTAAGTTTTTTTTGTAACTTTATGATGTTTTAATATTATGAAAAAATTATCAGTTAATAAAAAAGAAATTTATATCTTTTGTTTTATTTTGTTACAATTCTTTAGGTTAGTGAGTTTTTTTATTATTATTGCTTCAATTTCAAATAAAGTATCATCTAAAAAAATTTACAAACCATTTTTGTTGATCCATCTAAAACTATCTAATTCATTAATTTGTTTTTCTATCTTTATTTTATTTGTCAACCTTGTCATATTAATGGGTGGTTTTTAAGGATTATTAAAAAAAACAAATAAATTTTTTAAATTTACAATATATTATCAATGTTCTGCTTAGTATAAGACTTGGTGATGTTATCATGGTTATTGATGTTATTTTTGCGGTAGTCAGGGTTTTGCAGGAAAGTTATTGACGCTTTTATTTTTGAATATTTTATGACATAATGTCAATATTATTTCCAATTAAAATAATGTTGGATTAAAATGTTACGTACAGAATTCGCACAATTACGAGAACAGGCTGGGATTTCCATTAAAGATTTGGCTAATGAGGCAGGTTTTACACAAAGAACATTATATAGATGGGAAAAGGGTGAAGCCGTTCCGCGTAAGGCTGTTATGACATTATTACAAAACAAGATAGCCATTGCGGGAAATGGGCAATGCAAATTCAGGTTCATTGATCTGTTTGCGGGCATAGGGGGGTTGAGACGTGGATTTGACCGGATTGGCGGTCAATGTGTGTTTACAAGCGAATGGAATATGTATTCGCAAAAAACCTATAGGGCCAATTACGCATGCAATCATGAAATTGCGGGTGATATAACCAAAATAAGTGAGCGGGATATACCTGATCACGATATCCTGCTGGCGGGTTTTCCATGTCAGCCATTTTCAATTGCCGGCGTGTCAAAAAAAATATCCCTTGGATTGAAGCACGGGTTTGCATGTGAGACACAGGGCAACCTGTTTTTCGATGTCGCGCGTATTATCAGATATCATCGTCCAAGGTGTTTCCTGTTGGAGAATGTGAAAAATCTTGTCAGTCATGACAGGGGAAGAACCTTTTCAATCATTCGCAATGTGTTGGAACATGAGCTTGGGTATTGCCTGCACTGGCGTATCATTGATGGAAAAGGGTTTGTTCCCCAGCATCGTGAGCGTATTTTTATCGTCGGGTTTCTGGATAAAAACGATTTCAGTTTTGACACATTATCCTTGCCCGATCCGTTGTCAGGGCCCCGCCTCTCGGCAATCCTGCACCCTGAAAACGGTAGTGAAAAACCGGAAAGCCACTATACCGTGGGAAAAAAAGCCTCTGTTTCCGAAAAATACACGTTATCCGACAAATTATGGAAATATCTGCAAAACTATGCTGACAAGCATAAAAAGGCGGGAAACGGTTTTGGTTTTGGACTGTGCGATCATGACAGTGTGGCCAGAACATTGTCGGCACGCTATTACAAGGACGGATCTGAAATCCTTGTCTCACAGGGATGCGATAAAAACCCGAGACGGTTGACCCCGAGAGAATGTGCGCGGCTGATGGGGTTTGACAGGCCTGGGCAGTCAGATTTTAAAATTCCCGTTTCGGATACCCAGGCATACAGGCAATTCGGAAATGCGGTCGTGGTTCCTGTTGTTGAGGCTGTTGCCAGTCATATACTTCCCCATTTGCTGGATTGATGGGTGTTTCATTATTAAAATGATCGATATTGTTGATCAGAAAACCAGAAGTAGAATAATGTCGTGTATTCGTTGTAAAAATACAGCTCCTGAAATGTTTATACGCAGAATATTGCATTCACGAGGTTATCGTTACAGGTTGCATGATCATAAACTGCCCGGCAAGCCAGATATGGTTTTTCGAAAATATAATGCTGTAATTTTTATTCATGGCTGTTTTTGGCATGGGCATGACTGCCATTTGTTTAGGATGCCTTCATCAAGAGTGGAATTCTGGAAAAATAAGATAGAGACAAATAAGAAAAGGGATATGAATGCTATTTGTAATCTTAGGGAACTTGGTTGGAGGTCGATGATTATATGGGAGTGTGCCATTAAGGGGAAAAAAAAGGTTTCTGTAGAAGACCTGGTGTCTATTACCGATTACTGGTTTCGTAAATGTAATGATAATATGCAAGTTAGAGGAAAGTAAATGGCCTCATTAAATGAGCTTTCTTATTGGCTGAATGAACAGAGAAGAATGGATAGGGTCTGGTATGTAAAACGTCTTTCAGCCAATGATACTTTGGCATCAGGATCTCATCAGGCTGGTCCTTACATGCCTAAAAAGCTGCTTATGGATCTTTTTCCATCATTGCAATATAGTGGTAAAAAAAATCCAAGGGTTACATTTGAACTGTGACTTGACAGTTGTCATGATATCAGGGATGTAACGGCAATATGGTATAATAACAAATGGCATGATGGTGGAACTCGAGATGAAGTGCGTATAACAAACTGGGGAGGTCAGCATTCGGCTTTGCTTGAACCTGAAAATACGGGTTCTTTGGTTATTTTTTCTTTTCAAAGACAACAGGGACGGGATGTTTCTCTTTGTAATGTGTGGGTGTGTGATCATGTAACAGAGGAAGATTTGATTGAAAATCTTATAGGAGTTATTATTCCCGGGAAACATATTATTCGATCCTGGGATAGGAATTGCTTTGAAGAAAAGAACAAAAACAATTCTTGTTGCTTGTCACCAGAGAATATACCAGAAGATTGGAGAAATAACTTTCCGACAACTATAGATATTTTTAAAAAAGTAATTGAGTTAATACCTGATATTGGTGATACTATCGATGAGCGTCTTATTAGACGTAGAAATTGTGAATTTGAGCTTTTTAGAAATATTGAAAAAAATATAGAGTTTTCTTTTATTCAGCAGGGATTTAGTACGATTGACGCATTTCTTGAAACAGCAAAAAAAATTTTGCAAAGAAGAAAAGCACGGTCAGGTCGTTCGTTAGAGCTTCATCTCAGAGAGATTTTTTTAGAAGAGAAATTAAAGGAAGGGTTAAATTTTTCATATCAACCAGAGACGGAAAATGGTAAAAGACCAGATTTTGTTTTTCCATGTGAAAATGCCTATAAAAATCAACATTTTTTATCAAAACAATTGAGAATGCTGGCTGTTAAAACAACATGTAAGGATAGATGGAGACAAATATTAAATGAAGCGGATCGTATCCCAGTTAAACATTTGTTCACATTGCAAGAAGGGGTTTCGGTAAATCAGTTTCAGGAAATGTGTGAATCAAATGTTAGATTGGTGGTGCCAAAACCTTTAATAAATAAATATCCTTTGGAAATTCAAGGACATCTTCAAACCCTAGAATCTTTTGTGGGAGATGTGCGTTTATTGTCCAATTAATATAGATGCGAAAATTTATCGTGATAGTTTTCTGGTAAACTTATATCTTTTAAAGATAACTTATCAAAAGCGGGTGTAATTTATATATTGTGATTGCCATCTTCTCCGTTATTTAATAAATTTTTCAAGATAGAATAATAATTATTCTCAGAATCAATTTACTCAATAAGAATTTTAAATTCGTAATTTCAATATTTCATCCCATCGTGTTGTATAGCGTTGGCTCAACTGTTCCCGTTTAAGGTGCCATCTTGCCTTTTTTCTCTGTCCACCTATAAGAATTGTATGGGATCCCATTTGTTGATTAATCCTGTCGATCACTTGCATAAGACTATTATTGCGCTTGATTGATTGGTCATTTTGGGTATGGGTGAAAAAATCGAGCTGTCTTTGATTTTTATGGATGATATCCAAAAGCATTATGCCTGCTTTATGATAATGGTATTCAGCCCTGAAAATATTACGAAGCCCTTTTTGAGCAGCCCTGATGATTTCTCGGCTATCATCTGTAGGATATGGCATGGATATGGCAAAGGAAGGGTTGTATTGTAACGATTGATCGTGAAAACGGTTGGTTCTTAAAAAAACCAGAACAGCATGGGTAATGGAATGCTGTTTTCTTAATTTTTCGGTAGCTCGGCAAGTATGCAAGCGAATGGCTTCCTCAATATCAAACAGGTTGTTGGTACTTTGACCAAAACTTCGAGAAGCGACTATATTTTTTTTTGGTGTATGAAAATCTGTCAGTTCAATACAGGAAATTCCTCTTAATTCCAGAACAGTACGTTCCAAAACAACTGAAAAATGCTGTTGCATAAATTTGGGGCTGCAATTTTTTAATTGCCAGGCATTTTCAATACCCATTGCGATCAGTTTGGCATTTAAGTGACGACCGATGCCCCATATTTCAGAAATTGGTAAATTTTCAAGAATATGTCTAAAATCAGAAGCATGAATATCTAAACAGAAAATACCTTCATGTTTTTTATCTTTTTTAGCGATATGGTTGGCTATTTTTGCAAGAGTTTTGGTGGTTGACAGACCAATGGAAACAGGGATTCCAGTGTTTTTTTTAATGATTTTTTGAACATGGCGACAATAATTATTGGTTTTCTGATCCCCATTTAAATGAATAAATGCTTCGTCAATAGAATAAGGCTCAACATGATAAAAATAATTCTGAACAGTTTCAAAGACACGTTGGCTCATATCACCATAAAGTTCGTAATTGGAACTTAATAAAGTGATTTTCTCTTGTAAATCCAAAGGAATTTTAAATGCCGGCATTCCCATGGGGATGAAAGGTTTAAGCTCGTTAGAGCGGGCAACAACACATCCATCGTTATTTGAAAGAATACCAACCGGACGATTTTCCAATTTTGGATTAAAAACACGTTCACATGAAACGTAAAAATTATTACAGTCAATTAGTCCAATCATTATTTTATTTATTATGGTAGAACAGTTTTTAACGATTGCGGTTTCTGAAAGAATGGATTGTATGAATGACCACTCCCCAGATCATGGTTTCTTTGTCCTTGATTTCTATAGGGGGGTAATTAGGATTGCCAGATTTCAAATAAGGGATATTGTTTTTAATTGCCAAAGCTTTACAGGTTAACTCTCCATCAACAGAAGCAATGACAATATCACCCTGACGGGGATCTAGCGATCGGTCAACTATCAAAAGATCATGATCGAAAATACCGTAATCAATCATGGAATCCCCAGAAACCCGTATGTAATAAGTTGCAGAAGGATGATCAACCAAATGTTCTGTGAGTTCCAGTTTCCCTTCAAGATAGTCATCTGCAGGAGAGGGGAAACCCGCTTTCACCAGCATTTCAATGTGAGGTAAAAAATATCTGCATGTGTCAGGATGGACAGGGTGAATAGAAACCATTTCTGTCTCAACCATAATTTGATCTCCATAAATAATTTTTTGGCCGACTATAAAAGTTAATTTTCTATTAATCAATGAAAGAATAAAAATTTTTATAGTTCTTTGAATGACTTATTTGGTTGTGTTATCAAGTTTGAGATATGGGATCATTTAGGGTAAACGAATTAATTATTTAATTAGTCGGAATAAATTTTAAAGTCCGAAAAATTGCAATCTAGATATTGGGTAATTATGACCGATATAAATCGTTAAAGTAATGAATATGTTATTTATACCATGAATTATATATAAATCATATGGTTATCTTTTGAGGTTGGAGTATATTCAGTAATTTATTTTAGTTTTTATTAGGTTAAATTATGAAATTTAGATTTATACAGACAATTTTTATGGGTATATAATTATAATCTTGTTATATCGCTTATATATGTTGCGGGTTCTTAAATGAAACCTATCATCGATATGACGAAATCATTATCAAAAAGGAATTATAACATATTGACAGCTCCTTCCATTGAGGTATCTCAATGGAAAATCAATGACCAAATATCAAGTTTTAGATGGATCAATTGTAAAGTGTTCATTAATCAGGTTTGTTTCAGATAGTCAATCTATGTTTACATTGGGACAGCAAATATTACAGCTTGGTGGTGATATGGAAAATTCTCATTGGTGCGAATATACACGATATTAATGGATATTATGGGAAATTAGTAATTTTGCCTGATTAATTTACGACACCAAAAATTATGGAGCATCAAATAATTAGGTCATTCTTCCGCTTCTTATTTTTTCACTGCATCATGTATGTTGGGTGAATTTAAAAGATGATATAAATTATCATTATGTTTGTGTAGTAGCCAATCACTGGAAAAAATTTATATTATCATATTTTTAACTAAAAGTAATAATGTTGAAACAAATGGTAATAAAGATGGTAAATAATCCTAATATTAGTAAATTGAAAATGAAGAAATTTTTTCTTTGAAGATGCGGTAAAACATTACTAAATATAATGTTTAGAATTATAGCCACCCTACGGGGTGGTTTTTTTATTAATGTATTTATATATTTAAAAAATCAATTATTTATTTTATTATATATATTTAATGAATTAGTTTAAATATTAAAATAATATTTTTTAAATGCAAAAAAAATTATTAATTTTTAAAATTGAAAACTAATATGTAATGATATATAATAAATATGTTTTAAAAAGCCGAAAAATAGAATGAGAACAATAAGGTGCTTAAACAAGTTTCCAATTCTATTTTCCGGAAGCGAAATGTATTATATGGAATGATATGAAGATATTCAATACTTATTATTAAAAAATTAACTGTTTTTTTATATTTTAATTATAAAATTATTAAAAAGCATTGAAATTCAAATAAAAATTGAACTAATAAATTTTTGTTGATTTGTATAAAAATCAAATTGATTTTGATTTTGTTTTCAGCGACAGTTTTTTGGCAAATTGTTGCAATAATTCGTGATGCAACAAGGCAACTTGAACTGAACTTGCCAATTGTCGGGCGGAAACAGTATAAGAAGCATTGGAAACAACGGCGGCATAATCAGCGTGATAAAATTCTTTTGCTGATAAAACTTCTTGCACTGCTTTGTTGCCAACCGGTTTGGTATACAATTTGCATTGTAAAATTAATGTCTTGTTGTTTTTATAGGCAATAACATCGGCTCCCTGATCGCCACTAGCGTTTGTTACCTTAGCATCCCACCCAATCTGTTGCAGTAAATTTGCACAAAATGCTTCATATTCCAGAGGTTTTAGATAATTGACGTTATTAACATTTTGTTTTTTTTCTAAATTTGTTTGTTCAACAATTATATGAATATGTTTGACTAGTTGTTTTTTGATTGATGGTAACAAATCAACAAGATTTTTTTTTGTCAGACGCGGATGAATTCTAGTCTTAATAAATCGTTGTATTTCTTTGAACCATCTATCTTCGATAATGGAGCCATAATCATCTTTATAACAAAGTTGTTCTCTTTTAAGTGTTAATATTTTCCGATGACGTTTTATTTCATTGATTGCCAATTTCATAGCTCTTTTTTTACGGTAAAAGCTTGTAAATTTCAGGAATGAATTTCTAAGTGTAAATTTCTTGCGGATAGTAAAGATAGTTATAAAAACAATAATAAATATGAATATCCGTTGATATGGATATGTAAATATTAAATTTTTAAAATTATATAAAATAAAAAAAGTTGTATTATTTGTATAAGAATTTTTTTCCTCTGAAATAATTTTCAAAGCTGTATTGAACATCGATGTTGTTCCTTGTAAGGAAAGTTCGATAGTTTGATTGGGAAATGTAATGTATGCGTTTTTTTTTGTAATAATTTCTTTTACAAATATATTGCTTTGGTCCGTATTCAATGAGGTTTCATATATGAATGGATGTGTATTTTGCTTTTTTTTTAAATAGTAAGAGTGATGATCGGTTTTGAAAATAATTGAGGGTTGCTTATTAAATTGATTATCGAATTGAATAAGGGCTAGCTTGATCAATATGGGTTGATTGGTTTTTAAATTGATAAAAAAATTAAATTTTTTTTCTTTTTTTTTAATAATTATTTGATTGTTGGTTACAGATTCTATTTGCCAATTATTGGTTGCAGCTTGTGATGCAAAAGGATAGAAAAGATAAAAACTGAAAAATAATAAGTTAAAAGCAAATTTAGGTAGCATAAACAAATGAATAGGGGTTTCGTGAGATATTTTTTTAATAATTTATGAGAAAATTGACAAAGATTTATATTATTTTATACAATTCAATAGTGCCAAATATCATTTTACATGATTAGTTTATCATTTTTATGGTGCCCAAAAGAAGACTCGAACTTCCACAGCCTTGCGGCTACAGGTACCTGAAACCTGCGCGTCTACCAATTCCGCCATTTGGGCTCTTAAATATATTGATACTTCTTACTGATGTTCTTATAGTTGGTCAATGGAATTTTTGATTTTTTTAATTTTTCAAATGAGAATAAACACTATTCGATAAATTTGATTATGAAGCTGGGAAAGTTTGATGCGTAAAATAGCAACGATTATTGGTGGTGATGGATTAATTGAAAATTACCTTGTTGAGCGGTTGGTTAAGCAGGGATATGTGATAAGATTGGCAGTACCTTTTCCTGCACATACGAGAGAACAGAAAATATTTGGTAATGTTGGACAGGTTACCCCATTGTTTTGTTCATTTGATCAAGAAAATACTATTGTTCGATCCATTGAAGGTGCAAGTGTCGTTATTAATCTGGCAGAAGCTTTTGTTGGAAAAAGCAAGGGTAATCTTGAAAAAATAAATGTAAAAATCGCTGAAAAAATAGCAAAAATCGCAAGTGCAGCAGGTGTCAAAAATTTATTGCATTTTTCTGCTTTGGGTGCTGATTCCACAAGTCCTTCCTCATATCTGGTCAGCAAGAAAAAGGGGGAGGAAACTGTATTGAAAACATATCCTTCTTCAACGATTGTAAGGGTTGGAATCAGTTTTGGTCCAGAAGATCAGTTTTTGAATAAGTTAGGATTTCTATCAACTTTTTTCCCTATTATGCCAGTTTATAATGTTAATACACGTTTACAACCTGTCTATGTAGGGGACATTGCTGATGCTGTTATTAAGATTGTTGAAAGTGAAGAAAATAATGGGGAAATTTACGAGTTGGCGGGTCCTGAAATACTTACTAATCGTGAGTTGATTTCCAAGGTTTTAAAAATAGTTCATCGAAAAAATGATGTAAGCGGGTTATGTCCAGGTTTTATAAAATTAATGGCTTGTTTCCTGGAATATATGCCAGGTTCCTTAATGACCGCACGATTGGTTAATTTAATGAAATATGATTCTGTTGCTGGTCACAAGGGTAAAAATTTTGAATTTCTAGGTATTGTTCCATCTTCAATTGAAATGATCGCTCCCGCTTATCTATATTGTTACAGGCCTGCTTGCGACTTTGAAGAATTAAAAAAATTACAAAAAGAAGCCTATATTTGAAAAAAAGTTATGAAAGGTCAGTAGTACTGTCTTTTTATTAAAAACGGAATAGGATAGAAAGTTTAGGTGTAATCTGCCTTAAATATTAAGGAATTTAATTATGCCTAACCTAATGCTTAAATTTGTTAATTTAGATCAGCAGCAGCCTGAAAAACGTAATGCTGTTGAACGCAAACATGATTTTAACGAGATTTATCGACGCTTTTCAGAGGAACAAGCCAGAATTCAGGCCAGTCGCTGTTCACAATGTGGTATTCCATTTTGTACAACGAAATGCCCATTATCAAATTATATTCCTGACTGGTTGAAACTTACGGCTGAAAATCGTTTGGCAGAAGCTTATGCACTTTCAACTGCAACCAACAGTTTTCCTGAAATCTGTGGGCGCATCTGTCCACAAGATCGTTTGTGTGAAGGAAGTTGCGTAATTGAGGCGGATTACAAAAGTGTTACGATTGGAGCGGTGGAAGCATTTATAACCGATCATGCATTTGATCAGAATTGGGTCACACCTATTATGCCTTTGGAAGAACTATCGCAATCTGTGGGAATTATTGGTGCCGGACCTTGCGGTTTGGCTGCAGCGGTCGTTTTACGAAAAAAAGGATATCAAGTCCATGTATATGATCGCTATGATCGGGCTGGTGGTTTAATGGCTTATGGTATACCTACCTTTAAACTTGAAAAAAATATTGTAACTCGTCGTCAGGAATGGTTAGAGAAATCAAATGTGATTTTCCATTTCAATACAAGTGTCTCAGATAAAACAGCTGAGCATTCCATTGCTTTTGAGGATCTAAGAAATAAACATGATGCGGTATTGATTTCAACGGGAGTTTATAAAAAGAAAGAAGTAAGCCTTTTTGGTTCAAATCTTAATGGAATTGTGCAGGCACTGGATTATCTGATTGATTCTCAAACGCAAAATAACGATAAAAATGAAATGAATGCAAAGGGTAAAAGAGTTGTCGTTATTGGCGGTGGTGATACTGCCATGGATTGCCTAAGAACTGCAATTCGTCAGGGGGCGACCTCGGTTCAATGTTTGTATCGTCGAGATAGGGCAAATATGCCTGGCTCCATGCGAGAGGTAAAAAATGCAGAAGAAGAAGGTGTGGAATTCATTTGGCAGGCAGCTCCAGACGCTTTTGTAGGTGAAGAAAAAGTGGAGGCAATTCGCGCATTAAGAACCGAATTGGGTTTGCCAGATGCTGGTGGTAGACAAAAAATCAGAATTATACCTAACAGTCATTTCACCCTGCAAGCGGATATGGTTATCAAAGCACTTGGATTTGATCCTGAACCATTGACCACCCTGTGGGATAACGACCAATTGGATACAAATGAATCTGGTACCATAAAATTGAATCATCATAGTCGTATGACTTCTTTACCTGGCGTTTTTGCAGGCGGCGATATTGTACGCGGGGCAAGTCTTGTTGTATGGGCTGTCAAGGATGGGCAGGATGTGGCGGAAAAAATTGCCCATTGGCTTGAGCAACAAAATAATAAACAGAATGTTTCTGCTGCTTGAAAACAGATATCCAGAATTGAATGGATTCATTACGGTAGGTTAAGAAAATGAATAATTATTCCTTTGTTGAACAAAGAAAAAAGAATGAAGCGATCCTAAAAGATGTTTATTCCACCGAACAAGAACATGATGCTTGTGGTGTAGGATTTGTTGTGGCTCTTGATGGTCAAAAACGCCGAGATGTGGTTGAGGCCGGTTTGGCAGCTTTAAAAGCCTTATGGCATCGTGGCGCTGTTGATGCTGATGGGAAAACAGGAGATGGTGCCGGTATTCATGTTGAAATACCACAGGATTTTTTCTTGCAATCCATTCGTAGTGGTCATCATGCGGTAAAACAGGGGCAGCTGGCTGTGGGAATGATCTTTCTTCCTAAAAATGATTTGGCAAGTCAGGAGCGCTGTCGACAAATTATCGAAACCGAAATTATGGGGTTTGGCTATTCAATTTATGGTTGGCGTCAGGTGCCAATTGATACGAACTGTATCGGTGAAAAAGCGAATGCCACACGTCCTGATATTGAACAGATTCTTGTCATCAATACACATCATCATTCAGAGGATGTTTTTGAACGCAATCTTTATATTATTCGACGGAAAATAGAGAAAAAGGCTGTTGAAAGTCATGTTGATCTTTATATTTGTTCAATGTCCTGCCGTTCGATAATTTATAAGGGCATGTTTTTGGCGGAAAATCTGTCCGATTTTTATCCGGATCTGTTGGATGAACGATTTGTCAGCCGTTTTGTGATTTACCATCAACGTTATTCAACCAATACCTTTCCGACATGGAAACTTGCGCAGCCGTTTAGACGCATTGCCCACAATGGTGAGATAAATACATTATCAGGTAATATAAACTGGATGAAAAGTCACGAAACAAGACTTTCCCATCCGGATTTGGATGCCTATATGACAGATTTGAAACCGGTCATTCAATTCAATGGATCTGATACCGCGGCGTTGGACAATGTATTTGAGCTATTAACCTTTGCGGGTAGGGATGCCCCTACGGTAAAGGCCTTGATGATTCCACCGGCCCTGGGATTGCTGCAGGATATTACCCAGGATGTGAAAGATATGTACAGCTATTCCAACGCGGTAATGGAACCTTGGGATGGACCTGCCGCTTTATGTGGAACTGATGGTAAATGGATTATTGCCGGATTGGATAGAAACGGGTTACGTCCTTTACGTTATACGATAACAGCTAATGATTTGATGATTTTGGGATCAGAAACAGGAATGGTGCATATTCCTGAAGACCAAATTCTTGAAAAAGGCAGATTAGGACCAGGAGAAACAATAGGTTTTGATATGGATAATTGTCTTTTTTATCGCCCTGAAGATATAACACAGCTTCTAGTTAAACGTCATAATTATAGTGATTGGATTACGAATACACAGCAGATTACTTCCATAGTAAAAGATCAGGATAATGAGCCTGTCTTATTCGCAGAGGATGAATTACGTAAAAGACAGCTTGCTGTTGGAATGAGTATTGAAGACCTTGAAACAGTATTGCAGCCTATGGTTGAAAATTCTGCGGAAGCGATCGGTTCAATGGGCGATGATACGCCCTTGGCGGTACTTAGTGAGCATTATAGAGGATTATCGCATTATTTCCGTCAACGTTTCAGCCAGGTTACCAATCCACCGATTGATAGTCTACGAGAAACCCAAGTTATGACGTTGAGCACTCGTTTGGGAAATTTGGGTAATATCTTGGATCAGTCTTCCGAACAGTGTCAGTTATTACGTCTAAGCAGTCCGGTTTTGACGAGCAGTGAATTTATAGCATTGAAACAATATTGCGGTAAAACCGGGTGCAGTATTGATTGTAACTATAAGGTCAATGATGGTGAAAAAGGGCTTCGTCAAGCATTGGCAAGAATTTGCAGTGAAGCTGAAGAAGCTGTTCGATGTGGGTGTACACATATATTCCTTAGTGATGACAAGCAAGATAGGGATTATGCCAATATTCCAATGATTTTGGCAACGGCTGCCGTACATACTCATCTTGTTCGTCAATCCCTGAGAACCTTCACTTCTGTTAACGTGCAGGCGGCAGATTGTCTTGATGTGCACTCTATTGCGGTCTTAATCGGGGTTGGAGCTACGACAGTCAATGCTTATCTTGCTCAGGAATGTATAGCGGATCGTCATAAAAAAGGGCTTTTTGGAAATATTACATTAAGACAGGCTGTTCAAAACTATTGTAAAGCCGTAGATAAAGGCTTGTTGAAAATTATGTCCAAGATGGGAATTTCTGTGGTTTCTTCTTATCGAGGTGGATATAATTTTGAAGCGATTGGCCTGTCCCGGGCATTGGTTGCTGAATTTTTTCCGGGAATGTCTTCCAGAATTTCAGGGATAGGTTTATCAGGAATTGCACAAAATATAAAAAAGTCCCATCAATTAGCCTGGGATCCCAATGTGAAATTGTTGCCGATCGGTGGGTTTTACAAATGGCGTCAACAAGGTGAGAAACATGCTTTAAGCAGTTCTGTCATTAAACTGATTCAGCAGGCTGTGGAAAAAGACAGTTGGCCATTGTACCAACAATATGTCCATGAAATTCACAGACAACCTCCAATGGCTCTAAGGGATTTATTCGATTTTCAATCGACAAACAAACCGGTCCCTGTTGAATCGGTTGAGAATATTACAAAATTGAGAAAAAGATTGATTTCCCCCGGAATTTCTCTCGGTGCGTTAAGCCCCGAAGCACATGAAACTCTTGCGATTGCCATGAACCGGATTGGAGCCCGTTCAGATTCCGGGGAGGGAGGAGAAGACGCGGTTCGGTACAAACCCCGTGAAAATGGGGATAATGCATCGTCGGCAATTAAACAGGTTGCATCTGGAAGATTTGGGGTAACCGCTGAGTATTTGAATAATTGTCGTGAAATTGAAATCAAGATTGCCCAAGGTGCAAAACCGGGTGAGGGTGGACAATTACCAGGATTTAAGGTTACGGAATTAATTGGTCGTCTTAGACATGCCGTCCCAGGAGTTACTTTAATTTCTCCGCCTCCTCATCATGATATATATTCGATCGAAGATTTGGCGCAACTTATTTATGACCTCAAACAAATTAATCCAGAGGCAACTGTGGGTGTTAAGCTGGTTGCGGCTTCAGGAATTGGAACAATTGCTGCCGGTGTAGCTAAAGCCAAGGCTGATACAATATTGATTTCAGGTCATAATGGCGGAACGGGTGCCTCTCCATTGACTTCCATTAAATATGGTGGAATTCCTTGGGAAATGGGGTTGGCGGAAGCGCATCAGGTGTTGATGTTAAATGGTTTGCGTGACCGGGTGGTTTTACGTGTTGATGGTGGTATCAAGACTGGTCGGGATGTTGTTATTGCTGCCATGCTAGGAGCGGAGGAATTCGGTATTGGTACACTCAGTCTTATAGCAATGGGTTGTATCATGGTTCGTCAATGTCATTCCAATACCTGCCCCGTTGGGGTTTGTACCCAGGATGAAAAATTGCGTGCAAACTTTGTTCAGGATGGGGCTGAACGTGTGATCAATCTGTTTTCTTTCATTGCTGAAGATGTAAGAAACATTCTCGCCACACTTGGATTTACATCTTTGACAGACATAATCGGGCGAACAGATCTGTTACGTCAGGTTTTACGTGGTGCATCTTATCTGGATGATTTGGATCTGAATCCATTATTGGCACGAGTGGATCCGGGGATGCATGCTGGTTATTGTGTTCGTGAAGGGCGTAATGAGGTGCCTGAAACATTGGATGCACAAATGATTGTTGATGCTCAGCCATTATTCGAACATGGTGAAAAAATGCAATTGCGATATAATGTTTATAATACATATCGAGCAATTGGAACAAAAATTTCATCAATGATAACCCGTCGGTTTGGTATGAAAGGATTGGCGCCGGATCATCTGACTGTTCGTCTTAATGGATCAGCAGGCCAATCGTTGGGTGCGTTTGCAGTTCAGGGTTTAAAACTTGAGGTTTTTGGGGATTCCAATGATTATGTCGGGAAAGGGTTGTCAGGAGCCACCATTATTGTGCGTCCTGTACCAGAAACAAAACTTGTTTCAAATCATAATGTGATTGTTGGCAATACAGTCTTATATGGAGCAACGGCCGGATATCTGTTTGCGGCCGGAAAGGCAGGTGAGCGTTTTGCGGTTCGCAATTCGGGTGCCACGGCTGTGGTTGAGGGATGCGGTGCCAACGGATGTGAATATATGACTGGGGGAACAGTGATCATTCTGGGTGAAATAGGTCCTAATTTCGGGGCCGGTTTCACAGGTGGAATGGCCTTTGTCTACGATCCCCACCAACAGTTTGAACGTCGTGTCAATGCGTCAACTTTGCGATGGCAGCGTGTGATTGATAAAAAATGGGAAGACAGGGTAAAAAACCTTATTGAAAAGCATATTGAAGAAACAAAAAGCCGATATGCTGCGCATCTTTTACATGAATGGCAGAATACAATAAAACATTTCTGGCATATTGTTCCCACAGAATATGCTCGAGTTATAAATTTTGAATTTAATGAAGATATTTTAAAAGAAACTGCATAATTTAGAACGGTATTACATCAAATTATGGATGGGCAATAGGATCAATTTCATAAAAATTTATCCTATTTTCAAAGATTTTATCATTTTATTTTAATGAAAATATGTTAATTATAATGCAGTAAAGCTTTCATAACGGTCTAAGATGAATTCTATATTTTTTTACGAGGAATTTTTTTAGTTATATTGACTTAAGTTGATATCCCATCCGTATTAGGCTTGATATATAAAATAATTCTAATTTTGTTTATAGCGGAGAGACATCAATATGCCAGTTACAGGCCTGGCCACTGTTTTATTAGCGACAGCTATATTATTGGTCATTGTAAGCGCCGTTCAGCCATTGGCAAAACGGCTGGAATTATCTGAAACTGTAATACTGGCTATTGTTGGGGTTGTTCTTGGTGGAACAGCTGATTTGATTTTACACAGCTCCCACATACATGTTTTTGATACAGCCGCTGAAATATTACTTGATTTTCCAATAAACAGCGAAGGTTTTTTGTTAATATTTCTGCCCATATTGGTTTTTCAGGCGGCATTGGCTATTGATGTGCGTCGTTTGGCCCATGAAATCGGCACGGTTCTTTTATTGGCCATTGTTGCGGTCATTGTCTCTACTGCCACTATAGGTCTGGCCTTATATCCCTTTTCGGGAATGCCTCTGACAGTTTGTCTGCTGGTTGGAGCGATCGTTGCAACGACGGATCCCTCTGCTGTTGCTGGCATATTCAGAGAAATTGGGGCGGCAACTCGTCTTACCCGTTTGGTTGAAGGCGAAGCTTTATTGAATGATGCTGCAGCAATTTCCATTTTTTCGACTTTGGTTGCCGCTATTATTGCGCATAAAGAGGTACATTTATTTAGTTCAGCTCTAGCAATTTTTCTTTCTTTTGTCGGGGCATTGATTGCAGGATTTTTCTTTGCACGTTGCGCTTTGTGGATGATTGTAAGTTTGGGTTCAAATACAGGTCGATCTGCGGAAATTACTTTAACGGTTGCCTTACCATATATTTCCTATATTGTCTGTGATGACTTGTTGCACTGTTCCGGTGTTGTGGCAGCGGCAGCGGCAGGATTGACCTTATCCGCTTATGGTCCCTCGACATTTAGGCCTCAAACATGGCGATTTTTGAATGAGTTATGGCAACAAATAATATTTTGGGCAGGATCGCTATTATTTGTGTTGGCTTCTATGCTTGTTCCCCGTTTATTGATTGGTATGACAAAATGGGATTTTATTCTTATTTTATTGGCGACAATTGCCGGGTTGCTGGCACGCGCAATGGTTATTTTTGGGATGTTGCCTTTACTTGCAGCTACAAAACTTTCGCCTCCAGTGCCGACGCCATTTAAAGCGACAATGGTATGGGGTGGATTAAGAGGTGCCATTACACTGGCCCTTGCATTGGCGGTAACGGAAAATGAATTGATACCAACACCGATTTCCCAGTTTGTAGGTATTGTTGCAACGGGTTTTGTATTGTTTACCTTGTTGGTTAACGGAACAACGTTAAGAGCGGTGGTAATTTATTTTCGGCTAAATGAACTTACACCCATTGACCAGGCTGTGCGCCACCAGATCCTAGGAATTGGATTGGGTAATGTTAAGGACAAGGCTCGTCGCGTGGCAAATGAATTTGGATTTTCAAATGTCATTACCAATTATACGCTTGAAGAGATTGACCGTCGTATTAATGAGGAAAGAGAAGCAAATAGTTTTGATACAATGTTGACTGATCGTCAACGTATTTCACTGGCTTTGATTACAATAGCTGCACAAGAGCGGTCAATTTTACTGGATCTTTTCCGTATGCAAGGTTTGCCACGAAGAGTGATGGAAACTCTTTTGCGCTCAGCGGAAGCTACGCTGGATGGTGCATGGACCGAGGGAAGGTATGGATACGTAAAAGCGATGCAGAAAAGATTGCATCCTCCTTTTCGATTTCGTGTTGCGCAATATATACATCGAAAATTGCATATCGATCGTCCCTTGATGTACTGCATGATGGAACGGTTTGAAATATTGCTGGTATCCCGATTTGTATCGATTTCCTTAACACGTTTTATGAAAAGGCGTATAGAGCCGACATTGGGTGTGCGAATTGCCGAAATTGTTTCAGAAGTTCTGGATAGGCAAAATCGTATGTTGGATGATGCGTTGGAAATTATGCGCATTCATTACCAGGGATATATTGAAGCTCTTGAATCAAGGTTTTTGAAATTGGTCACTCTCAGATTGGAAAGTGATGAATATAACAGTCTTTGGGCTGAATCCCTGGTTAGTGATGAGCTTTATTCCGAACTGGAAAAAAATGTTGAAAAGCGTTTTGAACGTTATAATCGTCGCCTAAAATTCAATCTCAAAAGTGGATTGGAAGAGCGCGTGAAGGAATTGCCATGTTTACGCGGTGTGCCACAGGCTGTTTTATATGATATAAGTATGTCTATGTCGGTCTATTTTGTATTTCCGAGTGAAAAAATCCTTCATCGTAAACAGAAGGTTAAAAATGTCTATTTTGTCAGTAGCGGATTATTTGAAACACATTCTGCAAGTAAAAGTCTAACATATGGGATTGGTGATATTCTTGGTGCATCAGAACTTATTGCGGGTAAAAGAATTTATGCAAATTATCGTGCATTGAGGTTTGGATATTTATTGGTGATGCCAGCCGATGTATTTAAACGGTTAATTCAAGATTATCCGATTGTGGCCTATAATCTTTCAAAAATTGACGAGGCAAAAGATCGCCCCAATTCCCAGGATGACGATTTCATGATGTTGGGATATACACGACGTATAGCCAATAAGGAAAAACAGTTGATGTTGGGGTATGAGTCCAAGGAAATCAATAATTTAAAAAATGAGGGTAACATTGAAAATAATGATAAACAAAATAAAAACTGATAATTTATTCTTTTTGAATTAAAAATAGAACAGCAATCAGAACCAGATATGATTTCCATCACAGTTAATAAAAAGAAAATAGAACTGGATGTTCCATTAGATATGCCATTACTTTGGGTTTTGCGGGATATTGTTGGATTAACGGGTACGAAATATGGATGTGGTATTGGTTTATGCGGATCATGCACCGTTCATCTAGATGGTAAAGCTGTAAGATCTTGCTCCATTCCTGTTGGTGATATCGGGAATAGGGAGATAGTTACTATCGAGGGGGTTGGGGAAGACTCAATATTTCAAAAATTATTGGCGGCCTGGAAAGAGACGGAACCAACGCAGTGTGGTTATTGTCAACCTGGTCAGATCATGACGGCTTTAGCCTTGTTAAAAGAAAATGATAAACCTGATAAAAACGAGATTATAGAAGCTATGACAGGTCATATCTGTCGATGTGGAACATATCAACGTATTTATAAAGCTATTCAAATTGCTGCAGGTATAATGGATGAAGCATAAAAAAATTTCCCGTCGTGTTTTTTTGGGAAAAACGGGTGCTTTGCTTTTTGGGTTTATGTTACCGGTAGGGGGCAATGCACAAAATGATCAGTTAGAGAAAGATTCAGATTTTTCCGAGCGAAAAAACAAAAAACAACAATATTTAAATGCTTTCATAAAAATAAAAGCAAATAATGAAATCACTTTTTTCATACCCGATATTGAAATAGGGCAAGGGATTTTAACGGCTGCCTCAATGATTTTGGCCGAGGAATTGGATGTTGATTTAAAATCGGTTTCAATTGAAACCAAAATGATTGAAAATGAACAAATAAAAAATATGAAACCAAATGAGGATTTAAATCTGACCTATGGTTCATGTTCTGTTGCGAAAGATTGGTTCCCTCTCAGACAGGGTGCGGCCGAATTACGAATGATGCTTTTACAAACAGCAGCTGCGGAATTGAATATAGATAAAGGACGATGTCATACTGAAAATGGATATGTTATTTGCCCTGATAATCAAACATTCTCGTACGGAATGTTAATTTCAAAAATTATGACACTTGATATTCCAGAATCTGTTCAATTTAAAAATAGATTAGATTATAAAATTATTGGCAAACCACAACCAAGGATTGATACGAATAAAAAAATTAAAGGTCAGTCTGTTTATGGTATGGATATTAAACTTTCCGGGATGAAAACGGGTTATATTATCAGCTCTCCTATTGAAGGGGATCAAATCCATCAAATTGATGATAGACAGGCCAAAAATGTTCCTGGAATTCAGGATATTTTAAAAAATGAAAAGTCAATATGTATTATTGCTGATAATTTTTGGCGTGCCCTGAAAGCGGCTGAACGTCTTGTAATAAAATGGCAGGGTGATGAAAATATTCAACTGAATACATCAATGATTTATGAGAATTTAAAAAAGGGTATATCAAAACCTTCCACTATGCTTTTTCATAATAAAACTGCTTCAGTATCAGTTGAAATGGAAAATGAAAAAAAACTGTTTCAATGGGATTTTTTTCAGCCTATGCTTTTGCATGCGGCATTGGAACCTATAAATTGCACAATATATTTTCACGACAATCAATGTGAGTTATGGATAGGTTCCCAAGCCCCATCAATGTTAAAGGAGCATATTGCTGAAAAATTTCATCTTTGTAAAGAAAATGTAATTCTTCATTATAATGAAATTGGCGGTAGCTTTGGTCGTAGATTGGATCAAAAATACATTCTTGATGCAGCTGAATTTGCACGACAGGTGTCATATCCGGTAAATTTTATATGGTCAAGGGAAGCCGACTTTCAAAATGATGCGTTACGTCCTCCATATTATGACCAGTTAAAGATAGGCGTAAATAACAAATTGGCGATTACCTCTGTTCATCATAAAATGATGACTTTTATTGACGATACAGACAAGAGGAATCCATCCAGTCCGAATTACCTTTTGGGGTTGGATACAATGCCTTATCATATTCATGACTATAAGTTTGAATATTCTGTATGTGATGCTCCAAAATTGAATTTCGGATCTGGACAGGGTAGAGAGGCAACTCGTAATGTTTTTGTATTGGAAAACATGATTAACAATCTGGCATTATATACACGTATGGATCCGATCGAATACCGTAAAACTTTGGGTCTTGATGATCGTGCAAAAGCAGTTGTTGATTTGTTATTGCAAAATGTCGAATGGAATAAATCTCAATCTGGAGACATTCGGCAAGGTTTCGCCATGGCACATGTATTTGGCAGTTATATCGCTCTAATTATAGAAGCTGAAATTACAACCAGTTCAGTCATTCTTATACATCGTGCTGATGTGGCGGTTGATTGTGGTTTTATTGTAAATCCAGAACAAGTTTGTGCGCAAATTGAGGGTTCAGTTGTTTTTGGATTAAGTGACGCCTTGTATGGCGAAGTGCAAATAGAAAACGGACAAATTAAACAGCGGAATTATAATCAATATCGAGTATTGAGAATGAATGATATGCCTAATGTCAAGGTTCATATGGTTAACAGTAATGAATCTCCATCAGGGGTAGGTGAATTGGGAACAATAGTGGCAGCACCAGCACTGGGCCATGCCTTGGGATTGATTCAGGGTAAATTTTTTCATTCATTGCCTTTGGCGAAGCAGGTATTTCGCATAAATAAGAATTTTCATGATTAAATTCATCAATTCCTTAATTTTTTTTATGAAAAATTATCGTTTATTCATAATTTTATGTATCAATTTTTCCAGCTCATCATTTGGCATATTGATCGGTCGGGCAGCTGATGTGAAGAATGACCAAATGGATAAAGGAGAGTATCTTTTTCACGCATCAGGTTGTGAAAGTTGTCATACAGCTGATTATGGACCAAGACTGGCAGGGGGAAAACCTTTTTATATATCCAAACAGGGAACTGTTTATTCTTCAAATATTACCTCAGATGTGAAAACAGGAATTCAGAGTTATACAGATGATGAATTTATAAGTGCATTACAAAAAGGAATTGGTCATAAAGGAAAATATTTGTATCCCATAATGCCCTATACTGCCTATCGTGCCATGAGTCGTGATGAAATATTGGCAATCAGACGTTATCTTGAAAAACAACCTGCAATTGAAAATAAAGTTCCTGATAAAGAAATGGCTTTTCCCTACAATATGCGGTGGGCCATTCGTTTTTGGCAGATCATAAATTATACGGGCAAGCATTTTGAGTATAACAATCAGAAATCACAATCATGGAACCGGGGAAAATTTTTGACTGAAGGACCAGGTCATTGTTCATATTGTCATACTCCTGAAAATTGGTCCAATGGTCGCTTTGTTGTAAAAGATTATGCAGGGGGCGGTCATAGGGGATGGACAGCATATAATATTACCGCTGATGAGGATACGGGAATTGGTTCATGGAGTGACACTGATTTGGAAAAATATTTATCCCGGGGATATGTTTCAGGTCATGGAGCTGCATCCGGTCCCATGGCAGATGTTATAAATACGCAACTATCTTATTTAACACCCCAAGACATTCATGCAATTGTAATTTATCTACGTTCTTTACGTCCCATGGAAAAGCAACAAGGGGCAGCCAAGATATCTGTTGAAGAATTGGAGGTTACTGAACAAAGTCATAGTCATGGAAGCCATCTTTATTCTTCTGTTTGTTCAAATTGCCATCTGGAAAATGGTCAAGGAAGACAAGGGGAATATGAAAGCCTTTGGGGTTCGAGAACAGCAACGATAACGGGTGGTAATAACCTTGTTAAGGTTATTTTAAAAGGATCAAACCTTAAAGATCCTAAGCTGGGTAATTATATGATGCCTTCTTTCAAGGATATTTTCAATGATCAGGATATTGCAGATATTGCCAATTATGTTATTTCCCGTTTCGGAGGAAGAAACGGGCATGTAACCGCTGAACAGGTTGGAAAAGAAAGGGCACTGTTAAATAAAGAATAAATAGTGTAAATTAAAATACTATTCATTTTTATTCATTAATTCTAAAATCTCTTTAGCTGCTTCATAAGAGGGTGGTTGATGATGTGGTGCTTTTAAAGTGTTTAGAATTTGAATAAAAGCTTCTTTTTGTTTTTGAACCATATTTTTATCATTTAAAAATTCGATAACCTTCTCAGTCAATTTTACGGGATTACAGTTTTCTTGCAAGAGTTCAGGTACAACCTCTTTTTGGGCTAGAAGATTAACCATTGCTACAAAAGGCACCTGAATCATGTGTCTGGCAATCATTGCCGTGATGGGATGAACCCTATAGGTTACGATCATGGGTATATGGGCCAATGCAAGTTCCAAGGTTGTGGTTCCGGATTTTGTCAGGGCAATTTGTGCTGCTGCGTAGGCACTATATTTATCCTTTTTTTCATGAATAACCAGTGGTTTTACAGGCCAGTCTTCAATGATTCTTTCAACATAATGTCTGGCGAGCGGAGAGGTGGGTAGCACGGCAATAAGTTCTGGTTTTGTTTGTTTTAATAAAATTAAAGTTTTTTTGAATACGGGCATAAGCTTCGGCAATTCTGACCGACGACTGCCAGGCATTAAAAGTAAAATCGGTTGAAGTGGATCTATATGATGTTCAGTGCGAAAATCATCGGCATTTGCATGATGAATTTCTGTCTCGATAATGGGATTGCCAACAAATTGGGCTTTTATTCCATGTTTTAAAAAAAAATTTTCTTCGAAAGGAAAAAGGCAAAGAAGTTTTTCCCATAGTCCAGGAAATTTTTTTACTCTATTTTCATGCCATGCCCAAACCTGGGGCGCAACATAATGAACTCTGGGAATTGATAAAGATTGGACTTTTTTTAATAATCGTAAAGAAAAACCGGGACTATCAATTGTTACAATGATATCTGGATGAATTGTTTCAATATGTTTGACAGCTTGGTTAAGGCGTTTTGACAAGGTCCATATTTTGGGAAGGACTTCAACCAATCCCATCACGGCAAGATCCTGCATGGGAAAAAGGATTTTCATTCCCTGTTCTTGCATTCTTGGCCCCCCAACACCTAAAAACTGCAGATCGGGGTTAAAATGACGCAAAGCTTTAATTAGTTTTGCTCCCAATTCATCACCACTGGTTTCACCAGCCAAGATCCATATTATTGTTGGATTTTCTGATTTGTTCATTATTTATGTTTATTTTGATATAATTTTTCAGGATTAATCAGGGGACGGCTTATTTCATTGATAGATCCGTTTTGCCACGCATTATAGAAGCAACTTTTACGACCGGTATGGCATGCCACGCCTTTCTGATCGACAAAAAGCAGCAGTGTGTCGCCATCACAATCAAAAAGGAAATTCACCAATTTTTGTGTCTGACCTGAAGTCTCACCTTTATGCCATAATTTTTTACGGCTGCGAGAATAATAACAGACCTGACCAGTGGAAATAGTTTCAATAATTGCTTCCTGATTCATCCATGCCATCATTAAAACTTCCTTACTATCAAATTGTTGGGCAATAGCTGGAACCAAACCATCCTGATTGAATTTTATCTTGGCCAATAATTCATTGAAATTGGAACTGTGCATTATAATTTTTTTTCGTTGTTAAAACCATATTGTTAGAATACAGTTTGTTCATTGAGAATATCTATCTTAATTATCATTTAATTAATTAAATGATAAATAGCTTTGAATTAAACTGTTTTAAATTGCCAACTTATATATTATTTAATTTGGATTGAAAGAATAAGGGTTTGCATGACGGTATCTTCAATCAGGAAAATTCTGTTTATCACCTCTACCCGATTGGGAGACGCCGTAATTTCAACCGGAATACTTGATTATTTGTTACAAACCTATCCACAAGCAAAGTTTACAATCGCTTGCGGACCAGTGGCTGCTGGTCTTTTCGATGCAATGCCAAGGCGTGACAAGACATTGGTTATGAATAAATACCGCTTTGATTTTCATTGGTTGTTATTATGGTCACAATGTGCGATGCAATCCTGGGATTTGGTGATTGATCTTCGTGGTTCAGGAATAGGCTATTTTTTAAGAACAAGAAAAAAATGCATTGTACGTGGTGGAAGGATTAAGGAACATCGCGTGCATTATTTGGCCAGGTCATTATCATTGCCCTATACACCTTTACCAGTAGTATGGATTGATGAAAAAAATAAAAAAATGGCTGCAGAAAAATTGCCTGCCAACCATTATATTGCCTTGGCACCAACCGCAAATTGGATTGGCAAGATTTGGCCAATCGAACGGTTTATTCAAGTGGCAAAAAAACTTTTGGTTTATAATAAGGATTATGAATTCGTTCTTTTTTATGGGCCAGGAAGTCAAGAGTTTAATCTTGTGGATCCAATGAAAAGGACCAGTCTGCCAGTTATAGATAGTGGTGGTCAAAATACTTTAACAGAAGTTGCCGCTTTATTATCACGTTGTAAAGGTTTTATAGGTAATGATTCAGGTTTGATGCATTTGGCCGCCGCTTGTCAAATTCCAGTACTTGGTTTGTTTGGACCAAGTAAATTGTCTGAATATGAGCCAGCCGGGAACCATGCTCAAGGGTTGTCAGCGTCGAGTGGAAATGGAGTGGCAAATATGGAAAACTTAACTGTTGATGAAGTTTATAATGCTTTTCAGAATCTTTTGGAAACCTATAATAAACAAGATAGGCAAAATGATTAAAATGTAATTTAGGAATAAGTTTTGTAAATATGAGCAATCCATCAAATTTCCGTATTGCACACATTATGGCGGGAGCGGTTAATGGTGGGGCAGAATTGTTTTTCGAGCGATTATGTATTGCCCAGCATCTTCAAAAATTGTCTGTATTACCTATTATACGGAAAAATTCCGATCGTAAACGGAAATTTACCGAAGTTGGTTTATTCTCCCATGAATTACGATTCGGTGGGTTGTTGGATCTTTCAACGAAGTATGAACTAAAAAGAATTCTAAAGGATTTTTCACCAAGAGTAGCGGTGGCTTGGATGAATAGGGCGGCCTCTTTTATGCCAAGGGGTGATTGGATAAACGTGGGACGTTTAGGCGGGTTTTATGATTTAAAATATTACAGGCAATGTGATCATCTGGTTGGAAATACCAAAGGAATTGTAGAATGGATCAAAAACCAAGGATGGCCGGAAAATCGCGTTCATCATGTTCCCAATTTTGCAAGAACATTTCCCGATGCATGTGCAAGACGTCCCTCTTATATTCCCAATAACGCACCGTTTTTACTGGCGTTGGGTAGACTGCACGTTAATAAAGGATTTGATATTCTTATAAAGGCGATGCCTAATCTTGTAAATACCCATTTGCTTATAGCTGGGGAAGGTGAGGAGCGTCAAAAGCTTGAAAATTTGGCAAGATTCTTAAAGGTTCAAGATCGTGTCCATATGCCTGGATGGATTGGGGATATATCAGGTATTATCCAGGCTTGCGATATTCTGGTTTGCTCCTCTCGTCATGAACCTTTGGGTAATATAGTTCTAGAAGGTTTTTCCGCGACTAAACCGGTGGTTGCATTGGCTGCGCAAGGACCTGTGGAATTGATAGACAATGGGAAAAATGGTCTCCTAACCCCTCTGGAAGATGAAACAGCCTTATCAAAGGCTATCGCGTCCTTGACAAATGATGCGGCATTATCTCAAAGAATTGCAATTGCAGGACGTCAAAAATTCGAAAGGGAATTTAGTCAGGCGACTGTTTTACAAAAATGGTATGAATTTTTAACGAGAATTGAGAAAATCTGATGTGCGGAATAGCAGGAATTGCCTTGAAAGATGGCCACAGCATTTCTGAACATCAAAAAAAGATCTTATTGGAGGCTTTGCATCACCGGGGTCCTGATGGAAACGGATCATGGGAAAATAGTCATGTTGTTTTGTTGCATTCGCGTCTTTCCATTATTGATATAGAAGGGGGAAAACAACCTCTATCCAATGACAGTCAACAGGTTTTGATTGCAAATGGTGAAATATATAACAGTCCCGAATTACGCCATCTTTTTAAGAATTATATTTTTAAAACGGGAAGCGATTGTGAGGTAATCCTTCCCTTATGGCAGAAATTTCATGCCGATTATGTGAATTCCCTACGTGGTATGTATGGAGTTGCCATGGTTGACATAGATGAAAAAACGCTTGTTTTAAGCCGTGATCCCTTTGGTATAAAACCTTTATACTATGCTAGTGTAGAACAGGGTGTTGTATTTGCTTCTGAAGCGCAAGCAATTATCAAGGCAGGTTTTGTTAGGCATGATGATATAAATCAGTCTGCAGTCGATACATTGTTGCAATTGCAATTCATACCGGGCTATAAAACAATCTATAATAATATTTATCGGATTTTACCTGGTGAAACCCTGATAATCCGAAATGGTGAAATTATTCATCGGCAAACACAGTCTTGTTTTCCAAAAACAAGGTCTATGATTACAGATGAGAAAAAAGCTTTAAATCAGCTTGATAGTCTTTTGGAAGATTCGATTCGTATTCATGAACGTTCTGATGTGCCATTCGGACTTTTTCTATCAAGTGGTATCGATAGCTCAATTATATTGAAAATGATGCAGCGTCTGGGACGAATTAATCGTCTTCATGCCTGGACAGCCCGTTTTGAGATAAATAATGATTCTGGCTATGTTAAGGATGAAGCATTACAGGCGGCATCATTGGCAAAGGAAATAGGTATTCAACATCATTGCGTCACCATAAATCAGCAGGATGTTTTCAGACATTTACCTAAAATTATTGCTTGTATGGATGATCCTGTTGCCGATTATGCAATTATCCCAACATGGTTTCTTGCAAATGAGGCCAGATCCATAGTTAAGGTTATTTTATCTGGTGAGGGTGGTGATGAATTATTTGCAGGTTATGGACGATATCGTAAAGCAGCAAAATCTGTTTGGCTAGGCGGTAAAAGACTTTATCGCAAGGGTATTTTTGAACGAGACAATTTTTTCCTTCATTCCGTTTCCAGCGAATGGAAAAATTATTTCAGATTACAATATAAATTGCAGGATAAAAATGATTCACGCCTGAAAAATGCTCAAAAAATTGATATGAATGATTGGTTACCCAATGATCTTCTAATCAAGCTTGATCGTTGTCTCATGGCTCATTCTATTGAGGGAAGAGTCCCATTTCTGGATAAAAAAATTGCAGCATTCGCCTTCAATCTTGAAGATCATTTGAAAATAAGAAATGGCCAAGGGAAATGGATATTACGCAAATGGCTTGAATGGCAGTTTCCTCTAGCACAACCTTTTGCCAAAAAATCTGGATTTAGTGTTCCAATTGGTTTGTGGATCGAACAGCACGCCAATGAATTGGCCCAGGCGGTTTTTTGTCAGACAGATATTGGTAACAAAATTTCCTTATCAAATGTGAGATCTTTATTTGAAAAGGCATCTGGACGCAAGGAACGATTTATGGCTTGGAATATTTTATTTTATGCAATATGGCATCAGGTGCATATTGTTGGGAAAAATCCGCTGGGAAATGTTTTAGAAGTTTTAATGGATTGATAAAGGATTTTGCTTGTGCATTACGATCTGATAATTAAAAATGGTAATTGTGTTTTACCATGGGGACAATATGAAACCGGTATTGGTGTAATCAAAGGGCGTATTCAATCCCTGTCTGTTCAATCAAGTGATGCTGCCGAAAAGATTATTGATGCGAAGGGTCTTTATGTTCTTCCAGGTTTGATGGATTGTCATGTGCATTTTCGCGAACCGGGAAATGATATGGTTGAAACAATTGAAACCGGGACAAAAGCGGCAGCGATGGGTGGATTGACCACTGTTTTTGATATGCCCAATACAAATCCTCCCACAGCGGATAAGGAAATGATCATATGGAAACAAGAAAGGGCAAGGAAGACAAGCTGGGTTAATTTTGGATTTTACGTTGGTGCCACAAGGGAAAATACGCAAAACCTACCCAAGCTCGAAACGATGAAAGGGGTGTGTGGTATCAAGGTTTACGCCGGCTCTTCAACCGGTTCCTTAATGGTGGAAGATGATGAAAGCCTTGAAAATATCATGCGGTATGGTCATCGCCGAGTATGTTATCATGCCGAGGATGAATATCGTTTACAGACTAGGAAAAAGTTATTCTGTGAGGGTATGCCTTATGAAAATCATCGTTTGTGGCGTGATGAGGAATGTGCATTTCTTGGAACACGACGTATCATAAAATTAGCCCGTAAAACAGGTCGACCCGCGCATATCTTGCATACAACGACCCAGGAAGAACTTGAATGGTTGGTTGATTATAAAGATATCGCAACCGTTGAAGTGCTAGGAAATCATCTAACCCAAATCGCACCGGAATGTTATGAACGGTTAGGAGGTTTGGCGGTGATGAATCCTCCTATCCGTGATAAAAGACACTATGATGCGTGCTGGAGAGGGATTGAGAATGGTGTGGTTGATATCGTTTCCTCGGATCATGCGCCCCATGATCCAGAAGCCAAGGCAAAACCATGGCTATGCTGTCCATCAGGAATGCTGGGTGTACAGACTCTCGTGCCACTCATGTTGAATCATGTAAATGAGGGACGATTATCGCTTGGTCGTTTGGTCGATTTAATGGCATCTAATCCGGCAAGAATATATGGCATGCCTACAAAAGGACGAATTCAGGTCGGTTATGATGCGGATTTCACCCTGGTTGATATGAAAACTAATCGTCGTATCACCAATGACTGGATTGTTTCACCGGCAGGTTGGACACCTTATGATCAAATGGAAGTGAAAGGATGGCCTGTTGCAACAATCGTAAAAGGTAAAATCGTGATGCAGGATAATGAAATTTGTGGGAAACCTGACGGAGATTTGGTAGATTTTCTACCATAAGTCTGCATCATATCTAACTTTATCATCGAAAGGAAATATCCGATGAAAAAATTCATTTTGACCGCTATGATTGGATTTTCTCCAATACCCGGCGTGGCTGCTTTTGCACAGGATTGGACTGCATCCTGTGGCAATGAACCCAAGTCACCAGTGATAAACGTAAGCAATGTTACCAAATACAATGCCAGTGTTGAGCAGTTTAATAATTATAACAAGGCTGTTCATGTGTATTATGGATGTATTTCAAAACAGGCGCATGCAAAACAGGTTGCCATTAGCCAAAAAGCAAAAAATGAAATGGAATCGATCCAAAAAGTTAGCGCTGAAATGAATGCTAGAATTACTGCCAACCTTACTAAAATGCGTGCCACGATTGTCGATGGAAGTAAAAAATTAAAAAATGCAACAGGTGGAAAATAAAAAAACTGCCAAATTCAAGTCATAATAAACGCACAAAGGAGAAACTGTAAGTGTCAGAAGACCTGTTTAAAGAAATAGATGAAGAATTACGGACAGAAAAACTGCATTATTTCATGAGACGTTATGCTAAATTGGCAATAGTTGTTATTATTGCTGGTCTGGCCGTATTTGGTCTTTTACAGTTTAATCATTGGCAAAAGCATAAGAAAATTGTAAATGCATCAAATTCTTATATGCAGGTCATGCAAAAAACAGTACAGTTATCTCCTCAATCCAAAGATGATAAGATGGTTGACCAGATCATTGGTGAATTCAACCATATATCCAATCATTCTCCCCAATCTATACGGGCATTGGCACAATTAAAACAAGCATCATTACTACTGGATCAGGGAAAGCTTAAAGAGGCATCCGCAATTTGGGAAGCTTTGAGATTTGATAAAACTGCATCGCCTGATTTTCGTAATCTGGCTAATTTATTGTGGATTGAAAACCATCTTGATAATGTAGATCCAGGTGAATTACATAATCGTATCAGAGAATTGTTGGATCACAAGACTCCCTGGTATGCTTTGGCACGAGAGTGTGAGGCGATTTTGGATCTTAAAACTGGTAAAGTTATAGAGGCGAAACAGGTTTTTGGACGTTTATCTACGGATATGAATGCCAGTCCAGAACTACGGAAAAGGGCAAATGTGATGTTGCAGGTTATTGCAGCGAATAAAAGGGTTTAACGATGCAAGATATTCTACCTATAAAAAAGAAATTTTCACGTCGATCGATTCTTGCGACAACCGCAACTGGAATGGCTTTGGCAGCTTGCGGGCATAAGGATAATAAACCTGTTATTATTGGTAAACGAATAGACGTTTTTAGTACTGGTGCCGGACTGATGGTCGATCATAGTGACAAAACTCCAATCACTATTCCATCACCAGTTATCGACGAGAAATGGATGCTTGAGGGAAGAACGGCTGATCATGCCTCAATTCACAGTGCGATGGGTGGCGTGCATAGAATGTGGAGTTGCAGTATCGGATCAGGAAATTCCGAACCAAGCCCTTTATCCTATATTGCGCTGGGATCAAAAGGCCAGGGTATCATCAATACAACTCCGGTTATAGATGGCAATCATTTTTTCACAATGGATGCTGTGGGTAAGGTAACTGCGTTTGATTGGCAATCACGTAAGTTGCTATGGCGGCTAAATCCCAAAAAGAAAAAATCAAGGTCAAGTAATTTGGGAGGTGGTATTGGATTAACCGAGGATGCTTTATATATTGTGGATGGCGTGGCCGAAACTTTGAGGGTGGATCGGGAAACGGGAAAGGTTGTATGGCGTGTGGATGTTGGTACACCTGGTCGTTCCGCACCAACAATCGTAAACCAGTTATTGTTTTTTGGCACCATTGATGGACGGTTATTTTGTTTGGATACAAAAACGGGAAATCAGTTATGGTCCTATAGTACAGGCAGTGTTCAAACAAAATTATTTGGTCAGCCAGCACCAGCCTATTCAGAAGGCATTCTTGTCGCAGGCTTTGGATCAGGAGATTTGATTGCGTTGCGGGCAAATACCGGGGAGCAGATTTGGACTGATACGCTGGGTCGAAATGGTCGTAATGCTTTTGTGGATTTTGCGGCAATCAGTGCGCTTCCTGTAATTGCTGATGGTACGGTATATGCTATAAGTATCGGTTCAATCTTGGTGGCACTGGATTTAAGGTCTGGTCGACGTATTTGGGAACGTGAAGTTTCAGGTCAAAATTCAATGGTTGTTATTGGCGATTGGTTATTTGTTCTTTCCCTTGATCAGCAACTGGCTTGTCTCGACCGTGTAACGGGTCGGGTTCGTTGGGTCACTCAACTGAGACGTTTCAAGAATATGGAAAAATATAAAGATCCCATTGCTTGGTATGGTCCTGTATTGGCAGGCGGACAACTTATCTGTATCAGTGATTTTAACGATATTGGACTGGTAACCTTCAGTCCGGCATCAGGTAAAATAACCAATATTGTTAAAACAGGTATAACTCCCGCTCTAGCTCCGGTGGTTGTAAATGAGCGTTTGCTGATCCTGGGGCAAGATGGTAAATTAACTGCTTTTGGTTAGGAAATAAAATACGTGACATTGGCTAAACACAAATTGCCTGTTATTGTGATCGCGGGTCGTCCTAATGTCGGTAAATCGACATTATTCAATCGGCTGGCGGGAAGACGCTTTGCAATTGTAAGCGATCAGCCGGGGGTGACACGAGATCGGAAATCAGTTGACATTCTTCTAAACGATCGCCCCGTTACCTTAATTGATACGGCTGGATGGGAAGAGGATGATCCCGAAACTGTTCATGGTCGTATGCGTATATCCTCCGAACGGGCGGTTGATATGGCAGATGTGATTCTTTTTTGTGTTGATGCCAGAATGGGTATAACACCTGTTGATGAACATTTTGCGCAATGGTTGAGAAAACAGGGGCGTAAAATTCTTTTGGTTGTGAATAAGGCCGAAGGTCATTCCGGAAATGTAGCCGCCTTGGAAATGTATAAATTTGGTTTGGGGGAACCCATTCCTGTTTCTGCAGAGCATGGTGAAGGTATCATGGATCTTGTAGACCGGATTGAGGCGGTGCTTCCAATTGAACAGTTCCAGGATAATTCGGCATTAAATATATCATTGGAAAACTCTGAAGATAAACCATTGAGATTGGCAATTGTGGGACGTCCCAATGCCGGCAAATCAACTTTGATCAATCAATTGATAGGGGAGCAGCGTTTAATCACCGGGCCGGAAGCTGGATTAACACGGGATTCAATTTCAGTATCCTTTCACGATGAAAAAGGGGAAATTGAATTGGTTGATACCGCCGGATTGAGGAGAAAAGCCAGAATTGATGAGACACTTGAAAAAATGTCTGTCTCTGCCAGTATTGAAGCCCTTAAAATGGCCGAAGTGGTTGTCTTGGTTATTGATGCTGAATTGGGCATTCATGAACAGGATTTACAAATTGCCCGTCTAATTGAAAGAGAAGGACGCTGTTGCGTTATTGCGCTTAATAAGTGGGATATTTTAAAGGATAGGGTGGCCACCCGCCAGACTATAAGAGATAGAATTGAGATGTCGCTTTCACAAATGCATGGCATTCCTATCATTGCTTTTTCAGCTCTTACAGGTCGAGGGGTTCATAAATTAATACCCGCGGTTCGAAAAGCCTATGATGTTTGGAACAAACGTATTCCGACAGGGGAATTGAACCGTTGGTTTGAAGAGGCTATTTTGAGGCATGCCCCTCCCATGATTGATGGACGCAGATTAAAATTACGTTACATCACGCAGTCCAAGGCCCGACCACCAACCTTCATATTATTTGGAACTAGAACTTCAAAACTTCCCCTGGATTATCAGAGATATTTGATGAACGGTTTGCGTGAAATTTTTGATATGCCTGGAACGCCAATCCGTTTGCAATTCAGAGATAGCAAGAATCCATATATTCATGAAAAACAATGAAACTCAAAAAACACATTTTTAAAATTATTTTGTAATAAATATAAAAAATCTTCATACTTTTGCCTAAAACTTTGATAAAATTGAACTAAGTGATAAAAGAGTCCAAACCTTTTATTGCTTTTCAATAAAGAAAGGATGGCTTTTTATGTTTAATAAGAAAATGTTAACCTCTTTGGTTGTTGCCGGCGGTCTAAGCCTTGGCAGTATGGTATCCGCAATGGCCCAACCTGTTGGAATGACACCTCCACCTCCACCTCCCGGTGGCATATTTGGACCTGCGGTTGGTCCATTGGGATACATGTTCGAAAATCTTAATCTTAGCGCCGAACAACAGGCAAAAGCCAAGGTAATCGTCGATAGTGCTCGATTAAAGGAAGAAACCACTCGTCAGCAAGTTGAGGCTGTACATAGAGATATGGCAAATGCTTTATTGGCACCTGGTAAAGTAACAAAAGGAAATCTTGATCCATTTGTGGATAAATTGGAAAAACTTCACAGAGAAACTGCTGAAAATCATACCAAGACATTACTTGCCCTTCGTAACATTTTGACGCCAGACCAGTTGGTTCAGTTAAAAGCGCGTATCATCAAGATGAAGGACATTCATGGTCAAATGCAGTTATTGCGTGGACAGATGCGTCAAACAGCAACAAATGGAACCGCAGCACCAATGGTTGCGCCTAACCAAGCTCAATAATAATCAATAATTAGCTGAAGCTTTTTATAAGAAGCATGGTGACAGATAGAATTGAACAACATGCTTCTTATTAAACAATTATTCAATTGACAACCAATTAAAAATCAGGTTAATTCTATTTTCTAGATTAAGAAACGTTACCTCACGAAGGCTCGTGCAGTAACGCGTTATTTATTGTGTAAATGTAGGAAAAAAACGTGTTTAACCGTTTATCTGGTAAACTTTCTGGCGTATTTGACGGACTTTCGAAACGGGGGGCATTGTCTCAGGAAGACGTTAATGAGGCCATGCGTGAGATCCGTTTGGCAATGCTTGATGCCGACGTTGCTTTGCCTGTTGTCAAGGAATTTGTTAAAAAGGTTCAGGAAAAATCTGTTGGTCAGGAAGTCTTGCACAATATTTCACCTGGTCAGGCAATTGCCAAAATTGTAAATGATGCATTGATTGATGCATTGGGTGGATCAGGTGCTGTACCTCTTGCATTGAATGCTGCGCCACCTATTCCTTATTTGATGGTGGGTTTGCAAGGATCTGGTAAAACCACGACTTCGGCAAAGATTGCATATTTCCTAAATCGTCGTGAACGCAAGAAAATATTGCTTGCCAGTTTGGATACCTATCGTCCTGCCGCCCAATTGCAATTGCAGCAATTGGCCAATCAGATACGCGTAACTGCATTACCAATTATCGAGGGACAAAATCCATTGCAAATTGCCAAACGGGCCATGGAGATCGGTCGTTTAGAGGGATATGATATTGTTATCCTGGATACAGCTGGACGTTTGGCGATTGATGATGTTTTGATGCAGGAGGTTCAAAATATCAGAGATGCGGTTCAGCCTGTTGAAACCCTTCTTGTCGTTGATGCTATGACAGGGCAAGATGCGGTTAACACAGCCAAGCATTTCAATGAGAAAGTTGGGATTACGGGTGTTGTTATGACCCGTATGGATGGGGATGCACGAGGTGGTGCCGCATTATCAATGCGGGCAATTACTGGCGCCCCAATCAAGCTGGTTGGTATGGGTGAAAAGGTTGATGCGTTACAGGAATTCTATCCCGAACGTGTCGCCAGCCGTATTCTGGGATTGGGAGATATAGCGGGGCTGGTTGAAAAAGCTTCTGAAACTCTCGATACAGAGGAAAATGAACGTCTTGCCAAGAAGATGCTCAAGGGAAAATTTGATTTGAATGATTATTCGACTCAAATTTCACAGATAAATAAAATGGGATCAATTTCCAACATTATGGACATGATCCCAGGTATGGGAAAAGTTAAAGAAAAACTTGGCAATAAAGAGATAGACACCTCGATTCTTAAACGTCATCAGGCCATTATTTCATCAATGACTAAGGCTGAACGCAAAAAGCCTGATATTATTAAGGCATCTCGTAAAAAAAGGATTGCGGCAGGATCGGGGACAACAGTTCAGGAAGTCAATCGGTTGTTAAAACAATATGATCAGATGGCTTCCATGATGAAGCGGTTTAACAAGCTGGGCGTTAAAGGTTTAATGCGACAGGGGTTATCTGCTCTTTTACCTAAAGGAATGACGCCTCCACCTGGTGGTGGGATGATGCGTTAGTTTCTTTCATTAATGGCTAGAATCTGGAGAAAAAGAATCAATGAGCCTTAAAATCCGTTTATCCCGTTCAGGGTCAAAAAAACGTCCATACTATCACATAGTTATTGCTGATAGCCGTTCACCTCGGGATGGACGTTTTATTGAAAAAGTGGGTTCTTATAACCCCATGCTTCCTTCCGATCATGCTGAAAGAGTTCGTTTGTTTAATGAACGGATTAGTTATTGGTTGACAAAAGGGGCACAGGCAACCGATCGTGTAGCACGTTTTTTGGCAAATGCTGGTTTGGCGGAAAAATTTGTCTATAACGAACAGCCTCAGAAGTCTGCGCCGAAGAAAAAGGCCCAGGAACGTGCTGAAGCCGCAGCTAAGAAAAAAGAAGAAGCTGAAGCTGAGGCTTAATTGTTGATTATTGAATAAGGTTGCCCCTTTGATGAAAAAACAGTTGGTTCATGTTGCAACGATCGGTAAACCCCATGGCGTTAACGGGCTGGTAAGGGTTTATTCGTATCTGGAAAAGGCAGCAGATCTACAAAATTACAAGGAACTGATTGATAATCATGGGGAGCGCTGGTCTTTAATCTGGAAAAATGAACCAATTGCCATCCTTTATGATGGAAATAAAAATCCTGTTGATTCCAGAACAAATGCCGAACATCTGACAAACCGTAAGTTATACGTAACAAGAGATTCTTTTTCAAATTTGGAAGAAGAGGAATTCTATTTGGTAGATTTAATTGGTTTGCAGGCTCGTGTTCAGAAAATCAATCAGCAAAAGGAAGCGTTTGGTATCATTGATCATGTCCATGATTATGGTGCGGGTACCAGTCTTGAAATCAAACTGGATTCCAAAGAAATCATTATTGTTCCTTTTACAAAGCAATGTGTACCGGTAATTGATCTTGAAGCGGGATGGGTAAAAATCTGTTTACCTCATTTTATTGAGGTTTCACCTAATGAAGGTAATAAGGGAAATGTGTTGGCAGATTGAATTGTTGACTTTATTTCCTGAGATGTTTCCCGGCTTTTTGGAATTTTCCCTGGCGGGCAAAGCATTAAAAGAGGAAAAATGGACTTTGAAAACGCATGATTTGCGTCAGTTTGGTCATGGCAAACATAAGGCTGTTGATGATACGCCGTTTGGTGGTGGGGCAGGAATGGTTATTCGAGTGGATATCCTTGATGCTGCCTTACAGGCTACTTTACCGCAGGATGATCGTCCAGTTGTTTATTTTTCGCCGCGAGGACGTGTATTGCAACAAAAAGATATTCTGCGGTTTGTATCAGGGAGTGGTTTATATTGTATTTGTGGTCGCTATGAGGGGATTGATGATCGGATATTTCAAAAATATTCAATAGAGGAGATTTCTATTGGAGACTACATTCTTTCTGGTGGTGAGCCTGCCGCACTTGTTTTAATGGATGCCTGCATACGTCTGTTACCTGGTGTTATGGGATCTGATACCAGTGGGGAAGAAGAAAGTTTTTCTGAAGGTCTTTTGGAATATCCGCATTATACGAAACCTGCCAAGTGGCAGGGATATGACGTGCCCGAGATTTTACTTTCAGGACATCATGGGGCAATTGCTGCATGGCGTCAAGAACAGGCTGAAATGGTGACCAGAATGCGCAGACCAGATTTGTGGGACAGTTACCAGCGTAACGGTAACCTTAAAAATAATGACTGAATTTATATATTGTTAAAGGAAAAGATGATGGATATTATTCAAAAATATGAGGTTGACGAAATTGCTCGTTTAACAGCAGATCGTGCCATTCCTGAATTTTTCCCTGGGGATACAGTACGAGTTGATGTTCGTGTTGTTGAAGGGGAACGTAAACGTGTTCAGGCTTATGAGGGTGTCGTAATTGCACGTTCAAATAAGGGACTAAATAGTAATTTTACCGTTCGTAAAATTTCAAATGGTGAAGGAGTGGAACGTGTGTTTCCTCTTTATTCTCCAACAATTTCTGCGATTACGGTTGTCCGTCATGGTCATGTTCGTCGCGCAAAACTATATTATTTGCGTGGTCGTAGCGGTAAGTCAGCCCGTATTGCAGAACGTAATCGCGATGTTAATAAAAAAACAGAATCTGTTTAACAGGTTGAACTGATTTTTTATTTTATATTCTGATAATTTATAAAAATTATCAGAATAAATTATTTTAGTTTCTTGATATTTTGGATATATAAACTTATTGAATATAAAATTTTAAAAGGATAAAAAAATGAAAGCTCGTACTTTGTTTGATAAGTTGTGGGATAGTCACGTGGTAAAACAACTTCCAAATGGTACGGCACTCCTTTATATTGACCGTCACTTAATTCATGAGGTTACTAGCCCGCAGGCATTTGAAGGGTTACGGTTGGCTGGACGTAAAATTCACAGTCCGGAAGCGATGATGGCAGTTATTGATCACAATGTTCCCACAACAGATCGGGATAAACCGATGGAGGAAGGAGAAAGTCGTCATCAGATAGAAGTTTTAGAGAAAAATGTTAGGGAATTTGGTGTTCCATTCATTCCATTAAAATCTGCCCGTCAGGGGATCGTCCATGTTGTTGGACCCGAGGAAGGGATAACATTACCAGGTATGACTATTGTTTGTGGTGACAGTCATACTTCTACCCATGGTGCATTTGGTTCGCTTGCTTTTGGTATCGGAACTTCAGAAGTTGAACATGTGATGGCAACCCAAACTTTGCTACAGAAACCAGCCAAAAATTTTAAGATTAATATTGAAGGTAAATTAAAACCAGGTGTAAGTGCGAAAGATATTATTCTTGCTGTTATAGGAAGAATTGGTACAGCTGGTGGAACAGAACATGTAATAGAATTTACTGGTTCAGCGGTAAGAAATCTTGATATGGCGGGGCGGATGACCTTGTGCAACATGGCTATTGAAGCTGGTGCCAGAGCCGGGATCATAGCACCTGATGAAGTTACTTTTGAATATATTAAGGGGCGTCCATTTGCACCAAAAGGGAAAAATTTTGATGACGCTGTAGCTTACTGGAAAAGTTTGGTTTCTGATGATGGGGCGCATTATGATAAAGTTGTAGATATAGACGTCAACAATCTTGATCCTATGGTAACATGGGGAACAAGTCCAGAAGATGTGATATCTATTAAAGATAAAGTGCCAGATCCAGAAAAATTGAAGGATGAATCTCAACGTAAAAGAAAAAAACGTATGTTGAACTATATGGATCTGAAAGTTGGTCAACCGATTGCCGGTACAAAAATTGATGCTGTTTTTATAGGCTCTTGTACAAATAGTCGTATAGAAGATTTTCGGGCTGCTGCATATATTCTTAAAGGGCATAAAATTGCAGATCATGTCTGGGGACTGGCTGTACCCGGGTCGGGATTAATTAAGAAACAAGCTGAATCCGAAGGATTGGATAAAATATTCAAAGAGGCAGGTTTTGAATGGCGTGAAGCTGGTTGTTCCATGTGTTTGGCAATGAATCCAGATCGTTTGGAACCAGGACAAAGATGTGCTTCCACATCCAATCGTAATTTTGAAGGTCGTCAAGGTCCTGGCAGTAGAACACATTTAGTATCTCCAGCCATGGCTGCCGCTGCTGCAATCAAAGGTGAATTAACGGATGTAAGGGATATGATGTGATGGAAAAATTTGACAGTTTGACAGCAATTGCAGCTCCATTACCCGAAGAAAATATTGATACTGATAAAATAATACCGGCTCGTTTTCTCAAAACGACCAAAAGAAGTGGTTTGGGTAAATTCGCTTTCTATTCTTGGCGTTATGATGATAATGGAAATGAACGAAATGATTTTATACTTAATCGTGACCCGTATCGTCAGGCGAAAATTTTAATCAGTTATGAAAATTTTGGTTGTGGTTCGTCCAGGGAACATGCGCCTTGGGCTTTGCTTGATTTTGGAATACGATGTGTAATTGCACCTTCCTTTGCGGATATTTTTTTTAATAATGCATTTAAAAACGGAATATTGCCGATAAAGGTGTCCAGGGAAATTTGTGAACAATTGGTTGAGGATACCAAAATGGGAGCAAATGCTCGTATAACGGTTGATTTGGTACATCAAGAAATTATACGACCTGATGGTGAAAAAATTAAATTTGAAATTGACCCATTACGCCGTCAATTGCTTTTGGAAGGTTTGGATGATATTGGTCAAACCATGCAACATGTTGAATCAATTAAAAATTTTGAAAAAAACAGAAAGGAAAAGCAACCCTGGTTTCCTGAGATAATAATTGATGAACATAATATATAATTAATTCTATTCATAAATGGTTCATTTATTTAACTGAGCCATTTTTTATATTTAATTAATCACAAAACTAGGCATTAGTCTTTAGATTGAATTATTTTATAAGAAAAAATATTTGTCTAAAATTAATTATACAATTTTTTTGCAAACTCATTCTTAACAATAAAAACCAATGTATAAATCAGGTCAAAAATTATTTTTTCAAAATTAAAGCTTTTTTAATTAGGTTATGTAATAGATAATTACATTTTCTTTGTTAAAACTAATAAAGTTAAAAAAAAACAATATTTTTAATTATTTTTATTATTGCGAGAATTTTTATGACAAAAGAAAAAAAAATTTTGGTTTTGCCAGGGGACGGGATTGGTCCAGAAATCATGGAACAGGCTGTAAAAGTACTTGAGTGGGCAGATAAAAACTCGACGTTATCTTTCAAGCTTGAATATGAAGCGGTTGGAGGTGCATCCATAGATCAAAATGGAATACCATTAACTCAAAAGGTTATTGAAAAAGCAAAAAAAGCTGATGCGGTTCTTTTTGGAGCTGTGGGTGGACCGAAGTGGAATAATATTGATTTTAATAATCGACCTGAATTAGGGATTATTGGTTTACGTAAAGAACTTGGCTTATTTGCCAATTTACGTTCAGCGATTGTTTTTGATTCTCTGATTGAGGCCAGTTCAGTTAAACCTGAGATCATTAAGGGTTTGGATTTAATGATTGTTCGCGAAAGCACAGGAGGCGTTTATTTTGGTTCTCCCAGAGGAATTGAAACATTACCTGACGGAACTCGTAAGGGAATCAATACAGAAGTTTATACAAGTAAAGAAATCGAAAGAATTGCCCGTGTAGCTTTTGAGTTGGCTCGTCAACGCCAAAATCATGTTTGTTCTGTTGATAAATGTAATGTGATGGAAAGCGGTCTTTTATGGAAGGAAGTGGTGACAGAGATTCACCAAAAAGAGTATCCAGATGTCAATTTATCTCATATGTTAGCAGATAATTGTGCAATGCAATTGGTCCGTCAACCCTCACAATTTGATGTTATTCTGACCAGCAATCTTTTTGGGGATATTCTGTCAGATTTGGCTGCAATGCTGACGGGAAGTTTGGGTATGTTGCCTTCAGCTACACTAGGGGAGAAACAGTCAAATGGGGTTATTCCAGCATTGTATGAACCAATTCATGGCAGTGCTCCAGACATAGCTGGACAAGGAAAAGCCAACCCCTTGGCACAAATTCTTTCTTTGGCGATGATGTTGAAATATTCATTTAATGAACAACAAAATTCACGGAAAATCGTAAATGCATGTAAATTGGTATTAAACCAAAATTATCGTACACCGGATATTATGAGTATGGGAAAAAAAGAGGTAAACACGCAAGAGATGGGAAAACTTATTCTTGATCATTTAAATGGAAAAAATTAAAAATATTGAATATAAAGTTTTTAACATAACTTTTGAAAAATTATTATTCATTGGATGAATAAGATCAATTACAACGATATGTAAGGTTATGTTCAGTATAGGAAATGCTGGTAATCAACATTATCAATATAATATTTTGGGCAAATTTAATTCGTATCTAATATTATTTGCTCAATTTAGATTAATGGATTTTTGGTGATAAGAACTGATATTGTAAAATGTAAATTTACTTTAGAATATATCTTATAAAAGAAATATCATTTAATTTCTTTTATAAGAATAAAACTTTTGTGGATTAAAAACCTTCACGTTCCAAACGTTTACGTTCCATTTTACGCGCACGTCTTACAGCTTCTGCAGCCTCACGGGCACGTCGCTCAGAGGGTTTTTCATAATGGCGACGAAGTTTCATTTCACGGAAAATTCCCTCGCGTTGCATTTTCTTTTTTAAAGCTTTCAAAGCTTGATCAACATTATTGTCTCTAACCAAAACCTGCACTTGGTCATCATCTCCTGTTAAAGTTAAAAGTTAAGTAGTAAGGTATATAGTGTATATCAATGTTTATAATTGTTATAAGTTTACCGCAAACATACTCTATTTTATTTAAAAAGAAAATAGATTATTATTGTCTCACGGTTTTCAACTTATATAAAGTTTTTTATTTGTCTCGTTCTATAAATTTTGATTTACCTTTATACAAAGCTGGTGAAGAGTTATTATTTCTGCATGAAGATAAAATTCGATTTATGCAGGATATATTTTTTTTTATCCATCATGAAGCCATGTCTATTGTTGAACCAATATTAGATGAATATAGAATTGGGTTGGCTCATTTTCGATTGATGCAATTTATCTGTCATTATCCTGGGATTTCGGTAGGTGAGCTATGTTCAATGCTTGGAATTACAAAACAAAGTTTGAATCGCGTATTAAGAGAGACGCTTGAACAAGATTTTGTCTATTTTCAGCAAACTCCAACAGATCGCAGGAAAAAAGTGTTATTCTTGACAAAAAAAGGGAAAAAACTAGAGGAGGAACTTTTTAGTCTTCAACGCAAACAATTTGTTCGCGCTTTTAGAGAGGTTTCCAATAATACATATATAGAAGGATTCCAGCGTATATTATATGGTATGATCAGTAAAAAATCCAAAAAAATGCTAGAAAATCTTACCATTCGTAAAATCAAAGATAAAAATAATGTCGGAAAATAACAAATCACCAAACGAAAAAGATATTTTACATATTTTAGTTATCGATGATGATCCGCGTTTACGCCGGTTGTTACAGCGTTATTTAAGTGAAAATGGTTTCCGGATCAGTGGAGCAGAATCAGCATATGAAGCGCGTCAAATGTTAAAGTTTTTGCAACCTGATGCATTGGTACTGGATGTTACAATGCCAGGTGAGGATGGTTTGCAATTGACACATTCCCTTCGGGAGGAAGGCAAGGATATGCCGATCATCCTTTTGACAGCCAGGGGAGAACCGGAAGATCGCATAGCTGGATTGGAAGCTGGTGCAGATGATTATTTGGGAAAACCTTTCGAACCCAAAGAGTTGTTGCTTCGGCTGAAAATTCAGTTTCGTCGATTGACGCAACCCATTGCAGCGGAAAATATACGTTTAATTCGTCTTGGAAATATGGAGTTTGACCCTGTTCGAAATTTGTTATGCGATAAAAATGGCATTATTCATTTAACAGGGGGGGAGATAGCCTTGTTAAGGGTATTGGCGGCGCAACCTAATGAGATTTTATCCCGTGAGGAAATCGTTCAAAAAATTGGAATGGAGGAAATTGGTGAGCGTGCCGTTGATGTTCAAGTAACAAGGTTGCGAAGACGTATTGAGACGGACCCTCGACAACCGCAATTTTTACATACCGTAAGGGGTAAAGGGTATGTTTTAAAACCTGGATATTAAAAAATTAATTAATAACAGAAAATATAATTGTGAAAAATTCATATACGAATTTAAAAATTCCAAATTATTTTATAAATCGTAAAGTTATTGTTGAACGCACTGTACGACGAATTTTGCCGCGCTCTTTATTTAGTCGTTCACTTTTGATGATTTTAATTCCATTGATTGTTACGCAAACAATTTCACTGGAATTGTTTTATGGTAATTATCTTAGTACTGTTTCTCGTCGTTTGACAGATACTGTTGGCAGTGAGGTTGAGTTCATCGTCAATCAGTTTAACCAAACTAATTCGAGAGTAAAATACAATCAGATTATTGAGGATGCACAAAAATATTTTCAATACTCGATTACCTGGCGCAAAGGTCAAATATTCCTTGGAAACTCAAGAAAAAAATCGAATATTATCGGACCTGTTGATGAGCTTCTCAATCAAACCCTGACGGATCGACTTGATGAGCGGTTTGTTGTTGACTGGTTCAGTATAAAAGATCAGGTCAAGATATCCATAGAATTAAAACAAAGTGTAGTGGACATTCTAATACCCAAAAAAAAATTAACGGCTGGTAGTGTTTGGCTTTTTATTTTCTGGATTGTGGGAAGTGCCTTGGTTTTGTTTATAATGACTTCTGTTTTTGCGTGGATACAGTTCAGGGCCATTCGAAGATTATCCAGATCTGTTGAAAAATTTGGTAAAGGGATTGATCCAGGTAATTTACATCCTGATGGTTCAAGAGAACTAAGGAATGCAGCAATTGCCTTTAATGTCATGCGTGAAAGAATTTTAAGATATGTCAAACAGCGTACTGTTATATTGGCAAGCGTTTCTCATGATTTGAGAACGCCTTTGACTCGATTAAGGCTGAGTTTAGCCATGCTCCCTCAAAAAGGAATGTTTAATGCTGAGGAACAGGTTCAGGATATCTTGGAAATGATTACCGACATTGAGGAAATGGAACAAATGATTTCTGCTTACCTTTCCTTTGCAAGGGGTGAAGGAACGGAAGAACCGGTTTTAACAGATGTTTCTCAGTTAATTAAAGATTGTGTTGCAGCAGCATCTCGGGCTGATACGCGATTTTTGTCAGTTGAAATTGATCATGACCTGCCAGATTTGATCATTAGACCTCATAGCATACGTCGAGTTTTTTCCAATATTTTAGATAATGCTAAAAGATATGGGGGGGATGTAAAATTAAAGGTTCATATGAAAGGAAAAGGAATACAGTTCATCATCGATGATGACGGTCCTGGAATAGAAATCGAAAGAAGAGAAAGTGTATTCACGCCATTTGAGACAGGTAATAGACAAAAAGGCACTGGATTGGGACTGTCTATTGCGAAAAATATAATTCAGGGACATGGTGGTGATATAAAATTAGAAACCAGCCCATTGGGAGGGCTGAGAGTAATGATATTTATACCCAGATAGGTTTATGGCAATGTATTTCCTGAGCTGCCAGGTCCACCCGTTGTAAGTGGATTGCTTGAGAAAGGACCACCGTTACTGTTCGGTCCGAAGGTACTTCCAAGTCCCATTGCACTTAGTGGAGAGTATTTGCCAATATTTCCTAATAATTGCTGGAAAAAATTAGTTTTTGTTCCAGGAGTTGGAGTTACCTCTGATACCATGCTGACATTTTTAGCGTCTCTTTTACCCAATTCTTGTATTTTTGTTAAAGTCCCACTCTCATTAAAATATAAGGAAAGCACTTTTTGTTTTTTTATTCCTGGATAGGAAAGCGGGACAAGATGAGTCATCATCGATATGTAAATCCAGTTATTATTATTAAATGTCGCGTAGGTTGTAGGAGATCCCAAAATGTCGATAACATCTGATTTACTGGTACTACCAACTTTTAATGCAGAAAGGTCATTTTTTTCAATTATTGTTCCTCTTGGCATTGGAGGGGGAGAGAGAACTGAGCAGGCGGAAAATAATAGACTGCAAGAGATTAAGGAACCTAAAATAATATTCTTGCTTGTTTTTTGCTTAAATTGAGGACAGGATTTACTATTAAGAAGGTATACAAGAGGTTTTTTGTTGAAGCTGGAAGGCATAATGAATACATGATCCTCAAGTTAAACGAAAAATTAATCTTATAATTAAAGAGGTATTGTAGTTTAAATTAAACTGCAACAAAAAAAAACATTAGAAAGAAAAAAATGAATAACTGTTGCGAGTTTTCAAAAAAAATATTTATCAATCAAATACAAAAAAAAGAATTCAGGGTTACCATTGAAGCAAATAAATCAGAAAGAAAGGCTTTGGCTGAGCGGTTTTCAATTCCTGAAATTCTTTTTTTGTCATGTTTTTATAAATTGGCTTATTTTCATGGTGGGCATATAAGGGCGCAGGGAATACTGAAAAGCAGCATAATACAAAATTGTGTTGTTTCCCTAGAGGATTTTCCGGTTGATATCGAAGATGGATTTGAGTTGATTTTTATACCTTTGTCTCAAGTTTCAAGTGAACTGGAGGAGCTGGATGATCCAGATATCATTCCTTATGATAATGACTATATTGACATTGGAGAAGTAACCGCACAGCAACTAGCATTATTACTGGATCCTTATCCTCATAAGCCAAATGTTGAAAAAAAACTGATAATCAAAGAGAAAGATTTGGAAATACAAGGGACTAAATGTAAAAAAGACAGTCCATTTAAAATTTTGGAAAAATTGAAAAAGGATTAAAAATTATTTTTTTATAATATATTTGTATATTAATATTCTTGTCATTTTAATCAATTAAAGTATATTGTTTTTCAAAAGTGTTAGGGAAACCTTGATACGCTTTTTCAAGCTTGCTTAAAAGTCGATATTCTGTTAGACAGGTTGCTTCAATTTGAAAGTTCAATCATGTCGAATGAAATTGGTTATACTGGTTAAATTATTAGATAAATTAGGATAGGAGGGATCCCATGGCTGTTCCAAAGAAGAAAACGTCACCATCACGTCGTGGAATGCGTCGTAGTCATCATGCTTTACGCACTGAGGCTTATGGTGAATGTGCAAATTGTGGTGAACTGAAACGTCCACATCATGTATGTAGCCACTGTGGCTATTATGATGGTCGTGAAGTCGTCGCTGCCGGAGATGCTTTGAAGACCGCAGTACATCAATAAGACTGGAAAGCGTATTATAAATACCGATAACAACATTTTGATGTTAAGTTTAATGGTTTTTATAAATTGTAACTGTATTTATGACTGCAGAATCAGATATTCAAACGAAGCCTCAATATGATCTTGCGATTGATGCAATGGGGGGGGATCATGCCCCTGAAATTGTTATCAAGGGTCTTGAGATTACAGCCGTTAGACATCCAGAAGCAAAAATACTGTTAATCGGAGATAAAGAAAAATTGTCTCCGTTACTGAAAACATATTCCAAGGCAGCCAAAATATGCGATGTTCAGCATACAGACGTGGCTGTTCCAATGGAAATGAAACCCACTTCCGCTTTGAAATTACGAAATTCATCTATGCGTCTTGCCATGCAAAGTGTTGCATCGCAACAAGCCAAAGGGGTTGTTTCTGCCGGAAACAGTGGTGCAATGTTAGCACTGGCACAGGTTATCGTTAAAACGATGCCTGGTATTGCACGCCCGGCAATGGCTGCGATTACTCCAACAGCTAAGGGTGATATTGTAATGCTGGATCTGGGGGCGAATGTTTCCTGTGACAGTCGAAACTTGGTTGATTTTGCCATAATGGGTAACGCTTTTGCAAAAGCTGTGCTTGGTTTGCCTAAACCCACAATTGGACTTTTAAATGTTGGTTCAGAAGAATTGAAGGGTGATGATCGTCTTAGAAATGCAGCCGAAGTGTTGCGGAATAGCCCTTTGTCCGGACAATTTTATGGATTTGTAGAGGGACACGATATAACGGCAGGTACAACAGATGTTGTTGTTACAGATGGATTCACTGGAAATATTGCATTAAAAACAGGTGAGGGTGCCCTCAAACTCGTTTTTCACCTTTTAAAACAAGTTTACAGTTCTGGCTTGCGAGGAAAGTTGGGTTATCTGTTTGTTCGACCCGGATTGGAACGTATGCGTGAATGGCTGGATCCCAAACGTTATAATGGGGCAATTTTCGTCGGTCTAAACGGGGTTGTTGTGAAATCTCATGGAGGTACGGATGAAGAAGGTTTTGCATATGCCGTGGATGTTGCGATGGATATGATCAAGCACGGATTTTATGAAGAAATCCTTACGGGTTTATCACAGGTAAATCCACAGTAATATCGGTTATATTAAATTAAAGGGTTTCTATAGGGATGATTTATCGTTCACAACTTGTTGGATTTGGTGGATATTTACCTAAGCGTATCTTAACAAATGATGATTTGACATTGATGGTAGATACATCTGATGAGTGGATTCGTGAACGTACAGGTATTCGCGAACGTCATATTGTCTCGGAAGGTGAGACATGTGTTTCCATGGCTGTTGAGGCCGCAAGGCAGGCAATTGAATATGCAGGGATGAGTGTGCAGGATATTGATGCAATTGTTGTCGCGACTTGTACACCTGACAAAATATTTCCAAGTACTGCGGTTGAAATTCAAAAAGCGCTTGGAATAAAAAAGGCTTTTGGATTTGATGTTTCATCTGCCTGTGCTGGATTTGTATTTGGATTATCAGTTGCAGATAATTTTATTCGTTGTGGACAGGCAAAAAATGTATTGCTGATAGGTAGTGAGGTGTATTCTCGAATTCTTGATTGGAAGGATAGAAGGACCTGCGTTTTGTTTGGTGATGGTGCGGGTGCTGTTGTTTTAAGTGCTGTTAACACGGAGACCGAGAGAGGAATTCTTGGATGCTATTTGCATACGGATGGTCAATATGCGGATTTATTATATGTGGAAGGCACACCAGCAAAATTTCAAGATCAATGCTTTTTACGTATGAAAGGACAGGAAGTTTTTCGTCATGCAATAACAAAACTATCCGAGGTTATTGAAGAAGCGCTAAATGATCACAATCTAATATATCGTGATATTGATTGGTTGGTTCCACATCAAGCAAATTTACGGATTATTTCACGTATGGGTGCAAAAATCAAATTACCCTCTGAAAGGGTGATTGTAACTGTTGATCGGCATGCCAATACGTCTGCGGCATCCATACCGTTGGCCTTGAATGAAGCGGTAAGAGATAATCGTATGAAAAAAGGTGATTTAATTGTAATTGAAGCAATAGGAGGCGGTTTAAGTTGGGGGTCTGCATTGGTAAGATTGTAAATATATTTTTAAAAAATTAATTTAAAAATAATACAGAATTTATTTGGTAACACTATTGAATGAATGGTGTTAGACTTGTCATTTCAGTAACGGATTGTAATTATTTTAGACTATGCAAACTTTAACTCGTGCAGGATTAATTGAAAAACTTTATAGTCATATTGGCTTGTCCCGTAGTGAATCAGCTCAATTGCTAGAAACGGTTTTGGAAAAAATCGTTGTAACCCTGGAAAAGGGTGATTCGGTTAAAATCAGTGGATTTGGTACTTTTTCTGTCCGAAGAAAAGGAAACAGAATTGGGCGTAATCCTAAAACAGGTGTCGAGGTTGAAATTGAACCCAGATATGTTTTGAGTTTTCGCTCCAGTCAGAAATTGAAAAAAAATGTTAATGAGGGTATGATTAAAAAATCTTCTTGAAAGGATAAATAATGACCCAAGGTAACTCTGCTCAGATTATTAGTCAATCGAATGAAAAAGTAGATCCTGATTCAGAAGATAATGGAGTTACCAAAAAAGAACCTGGGGCTTTCCGTACTATTAGTGAAGTGGCTGATGAAATTCATGTACCCCAGCATGTTCTGCGTTTTTGGGAAACGCGTTTCCCTCAGGTACAACCGATAAAACGAAGTGGTGGTCGTCGTTATTACCGTGTTGAAGATATAACGCTTCTAAAGTATATATCTGAACTTTTATATATCCAAGGATATACGATAAAAGGTGTTCAGCGTCTTTTACAAGAAGAATTATTGAATAATAAAGTTTCGGATAATGAACAATTAAATTTTAAATCGGAATCTGATATATCGATAACAAATGAATCTCAATCCCCAAATGATGATCTGACAAATACAGATGAAAATAATCAGCAAGATTTATGTAAGGAATTGGAAAAATTGAAAAATGAAAAATCAATGCTGATTGATTCATTAAAAAATGTTTTGGTTGAGTTGCAAGAATTGAGAAAAATAATAGCTGAGGCTTAATTTTATATTGATCCAAATAAAATTGACTGCTATATGGCTGTATAGATTTGACGGGCAGTAGCGCAGTCTGGTAGCGCATCAGTCTGGGGGACTGGGGGTCGTGGGTTCGAATCCCGCCTGCCCGATATTCGTTAATATTTTCTTTTTTCAGCTGTCCAATTGTTCCATAACATAATTATGGCGGCCATTATCGCTGGACCGATAAATAAACCAATCATCCCCCAAGATTCCAGCCCTCCCAAAATACCGATTAATACCCATATAAATGGTAATTTTGTTGAGCCACCAATCAAAGCTGGTCTGATAAAATGATCTGCAATAAAAATAATGATGCAGCCAACAATCAGTATAGTTAAAGCGATCAAATAGGAAACTTGAAAAAAAGCGATAAACGCAACTATACCAATGGCAATCAGGGGGCAAAAAGGGATCATTGCAGCCAAGGCTGTCAATATGCCCAACAATGCCGCATGCGGTATATGCAGAAAATAGTATAGGGTTCCGAGAATGATACCCTGTCCTAGCCCGACCAGAACTAGTCCCGAAACTGTTCCATGAACTGATGAGATCATTTGTTGAGCAATTGTTTCTCCTTGTTTGCCAAACAATCGTCTCGAACCTGATTTGCATTGATGAATAATTGATTCTCCATCTTTAAAAATAAAAAATAAGGTTAAAATTGAAAAGAAAAACAGTAAACCTCTATGAAGGATTTGTGATCCTATTTTTTGTGTAACATATACTCCATGACTTAGATGCAAATTGGAAATTAGTGTCGAGGCAGAAGATGGATCTTCAAGGTTTTCTTTCCACCAGTGAATGATATTATTGTTTATAACTGGGATTTTATTAAGCCACTCGGGTGGTGGTAAACCCTCACGACTAATTTTAATGACCCAACTTATGCCTGTTTGCAAATCTTTTGTTGCTTCAAGTGCTATAAAACCCAGGGGAAGAAGAAAAACCAGGGTAATAAAACAGGAAAAAATAAAGGGTAGTATAAAATTAAATCGTTCATAGGGCCATTTTTGCTTGACAGTTTTGTAAAATGGCCAGCATGCTATGGCAAAGATAATTCCCCAAATCAGGGAAAACAAAAAGGCTTTAATGGTGTATAGACCAAATAGTATCAATACGATACTTAAACAACTGTGAGCGATAGTTTGATTATGGATTTGCTCTGCCAGTGACAATTGGCGCGAAATTTTTCTATTGATTATATGATCATCTTGGGACACGTTAATTATTCCCCAATATCCGTTATAATTCTTTTTTGATAATGGAAATGGCGAAGGCCTGAATGAAGGCGGCCTCTTTTAAGGCTGTATATCGACCTGCAGCTCCCCCGTGCCCTGAATCCATATTTATTTTTAAAAGCAAGGGATTGGACGATATATTGTGATCTCTTAGTTTTGCAATCCATTTTGATGGTTCCCAATAGGTAACACGGGGATCAGTCAGGCCTCCCATTGCAAGTATGGCAGGATAGTCTTGTTCTTTTATATTATCATAAGGTGAATAACTGGCTATATATTGATATGCTTTTGAATCTTTGATAGGATTGCCCCATTCTGGCCATTCTGGAGGTGTGAGTGGTAAAGTAATGTCTGACATTGTGTTTAATATGTCTACAAAAGGAACAACGGCAATGATTGCCGCAAAAAGATCAGGGCGTTCATTGGCTATATATCCCATTACCATACCGCCTGCTGATCTTCCGTCAGCAATGATTTTTTTTGGCTGTGTATAATTTTGTTCAACAAGATAATCGGCACAGCAAATAAAATCGGTAAAAGTGTTTATTTTGTTGAAGCGACGCCCCTCCATAAACCAATTCCAACCTTTTTCTGATCCGCCACGAATATGGGCTATGGCATAAATCCACCCTTGGTCGATATAATTTAATGCTGTTATGGAAAAAACAGGGTCAATGGCATATCCGTATGATCCGTAACCATAAAGAAGGGTTGGGTTTTTACCGTTTAATTTAATATCTTTACGATAGGTCAAGGTCATGGGAATTTTTTCACCGTCGTTTGCAATAGCCCATATTCTTTTTGATTCGTAAAGGCTTGAATTATAACCGCAAGGAATTTTTTGCTGTTTAATGATTTCTTTTTTACCAGTTGGAATATGAAAACGATTCCAGCATCGTGGAGTTGTAGGAGACTGATAACTGTATCGTAACCATTCTGTATCATATTCAAGCGTTTCATCCAAGGAAAGAAGGTATGCATCTTGATCACCTGTGATAATTGCATTTTCATCGTTTGTATTGGTGATAATTATTTTTGTATTAACCTCATGACGTTCCAATCTTATAAAATAATTTTTAAACGCCTTGAATTCCATTAGGTAAACATCAGGATTATGATTAATCCAATTTTGCCAATTTTTTTTTTCTATTTTATCCTGTATAAAATTATTCGGTATGGGTAATCGCATGAGTTTAAAATTGTATGCATTATCTTCATTTGTATAAATAATAAAATGATTGTTCCAATCTGTTATTTTGTAAAAAACACCTGTTCGTCTTTTTTTAAAACATATTGCTGCATGTGTGGGGTGTTGTCCCGATATGATCCAGACCTCGCTGGTATCATGATTACTGGCTGTTATATAAATCCATTGGTTGGAAAGACTACGCTCAATATTAATAAAAAAGCCTGAATCTTTTTCTTTATAAACTAGAGTATCTTGAGAAGTGGCTATATGATGTCTGTAAATTGCGGTAGGTCTGCCTTGATCATCGCGATAGACCCAAAATATATACTGACTGCATGGTGAAAAAGAGTAAGATCCAGAACAGGGTGAAATGGATTGTGGTAATATATCTCCTGTCTCCAGATTTTTAATTTTTAAATACCAAATTTCTGAGCCTTGGGTATCTTCAATATAGGCAAAGTATTTATGGTTAGGGCTGTGTGAAACCGAGCCTATTTTATAATAATCAATAGTACTTGCCTGAATATTTGGATCAATAAGCAATTGTTCTTCAAAATCATGAATTGATTTTCGATAAAAACACTTATGCTCTTTTCCCTCTTCAAATCGTGAATAATATATCCAGCTACCGTCAGGAAGTTCAGGGCTGCTTTCTTTATCAGCCAATTTTGATTTCAAGGAAAGAAAAAGCTTGTTTTGTAACGGTTTAGTCTGCTGCATTATTTTATTAGCATAATTATTTTCCTGCTCAAGATATTGTTTTATCTCTTTTTTTAGTTTTGAAGGATTGGACAAAACTTCCTGCCAATTATCATCTTTTAACCAGGCGTAAGGATCAGTTCTTGTAAATCCCAGTTGTTTTATGATTTTCTCTTTTTTAGGTGCTTTTGGCGGAAGAATTGATGACATAAGCTAGAACATTTCCTCTTTTTCAAATAATTTGCATAAGAGATAAGATTATCATATTTTATCTGGATTAATGAAATAATTAATTATTAGAAAATTGATAATTTCAGATTGATAATGTAAATTCTGTATATTTTGATAAATAGTTTTGAAGGTGGTATGAATGTCAGAAAAAAGAGTTTTAATCGTTGGTGCCGGTTTTTCCGGTGCTGTGATTGGCCGTATTCTTGCAGAAAATGACTGGAATGTGCATATTATTGATGAACGATCCCATACTGCTGGAAACTCATACTCCGAACGGGACAAAGATACAGGAGTCATGGTACATATTTACGGTCCCCATATATTTCATACAGATAATGAAGACGTATGGAATTTTGTAAATAAATATTCAGAAATGATGCCCTATGTCAATCGTGTGAAGACCACAGTTAAGGGACAGGTTTTTTCATTACCGATTAATCTGCACACGATTAACCAATTTTTCCAGAAAGCATTATCTCCTGATCAAGCAAAAGAACTTATTGCCGAAAAAGGTGATAAGTCAATTAAAGAGCCTGAGACATTTGAAGAACAGGCTTTGAAATTTGTTGGTAAGGAATTATATGAAGCTTTTTTCAAGGGTTATACCCTTAAGCAATGGGGACTGCATCCCTCTGAATTGCCAGCATCTATCTTAAAGCGTTTACCTGTTCGTTTCAATTATGACGATAATTATTTCATTCACAAATTTCAGGGAATGCCAAAAAGGGGCTATACAGATTTGGTAGATAATATTCTTGATCATCCTGGAATTAAAATTTCTTTGAATACAGTTTTTGATAAGGAAAAAGCAAAAAATTATAAACATGTATTTTATAGTGGTCCATTGGATGGTTATTTTCATCATCAATATGGTCGTTTAGCATACCGAACCCTGGATTTCGAAAGATTCACATATCAGGGTGATTTCCAGGGAACTGCTGTAATGAATTATGGAGAGGAAAGCGTTCCATATACCCGTATAACAGAGCATAAATATTTTGCTCCTTGGGAAAGTCATGAAGGCTCGGTTTGTTATAGAGAGTATAGCCGTTTATGTACAGAAAAAGATTTGCCTTACTATCCAATACGTCTTGTAGGTGAAATGAATCAGTTGGATCAATATATAGAATTGGCCGAAAAGGAACCTGATATTACATTTGTTGGACGACTGGGAACCTATCGTTATCTTGATATGGATGTAACCATTGCAGAAGCAATGAAAACAGCAAGATTATTTTTGAAATCCATTGAAAATAATGAAAAAATGCCAGTATTTACAGTCAGTATGAAGTAATTCATATTCATATTGCCTAAATCTATCTAAAAAATAATCGCTATTTCAATGTTAAATCGACTTGCTTTAATTTTAGCGATTATAAATTATTCTAATCAAAAATATTTATAGTCAACGGCAATAGTTTATCAAATTTTTTTATAATAATTCGTAATTTACGATATCTTTCGTTATTTATAAAATTTACGTAAAATTGTTTAGATTCATAATTTTTTAGAATTTAAAAAATTTTGAAGAATTCGTAACAGCTTTTGTTTGATTTTTTAAAGTGCTCTATATAGGTTCTTTTGAAGACATACATTAACTATATAGTTTTAAAATCGATGAGTGATTCAATAAAATCAAAACAAAATCAATATGTTTTAACACTTTCTTGCCCTGATAAACCAGGTATTGTTTCCGCAATTTCCACAGGATTATTTGAAGCTCAAGCCAATATTGTTGAGTCGCAGCAGCATGATGCTCTTTCGGGTTATTTTTTTATGCGTGTTGTGTTCACCCTAGAGAGCAATAAAAAAAATTATCAATGGTTATATTCCAGATTGGAGGCTATTGCTGCCCAATTTAAAATGACATGGTTCTTGCATGATCGGGAACGTAAAAAACGTGTGTTGTTGATGGTATCAAGATTTGATCATTGTCTGGTTGATCTTTTATATCGATGGAGAATAGGGGAACTGGCAATCGAACCCAGTGCAATTGTTGCAAATTATCCATATGAAGATTATGGTCATATTGATATGCAAGATGTACCATTTTATTATCTTCCTATTCTTAAGGATACCAAAAGAGAACAAGAAACGAAATTGTGGGATATTATTAAGGAAACCCGGACAGAGCTTGTTGTTCTTGCGCGCTATATGCAAATTCTGTCTCCTGAAATGGTAAAAAAATTGGCGGGTCAATGTATAAATATACATCATTCCTTTTTACCCGGCTTTAAGGGTGCAAAAGCCTATCATCAGGCTTATGAACGAGGGGTTAAATTGATTGGTGCAACAGCACATTATGTAACCGAGGATCTTGATGAAGGTCCAATTATAGAACAGGACGTTGAACGGGTCAGTCACAATGACACCCCTCATGACCTTATCCGTAAAGGAAGGGATATTGAAAGACGAGTTCTGGCAAAAGCCGTGCGTTATCATATTGAAGACCGTGTTCTTTTAAATGGTCACAAAACCGTTGTATTTTCGGATTGATCAGGGAAACAATTTCCCTCTCAATCCAGTTTTTATGCGATGGGTATACTGAGAATTCTTTGCAATGATGCCCATGCGAATAAAAAGGTCGATTAATACAAGATTGACATTAAATTTGAAATCATCTGTTTCGCATACTTGATGGTAAACATCTTCTAATTTTTTTAATTGGAAAGATTCAACCTCTCCATCATTGGGAACCGGTTGAAAATCTTCCGGCAACCATAGATCATAGCAATATAACACATCTCGCCTTAACCCTTCAGGTCTGATCATGCTATAAGTAATCAGTGATTTATATTCCGCATTTATCATGAGGGCGTTCGGAATGCTTGCTTCTTCACGTGCTTCTTTTTCTAGAGTGTTGTCATGGGTAAATCCTGCTGGTATACCTCCCGCGACGATATGATCCAGTTTTTCAGGATCAAGCCGTTTATACTTTGCCCGTTTCGCGATCCACAAATAAATTTGATTTCTTTTCTTAACCAAACCATTGAGATGAACTCCAGTTCCAATCAGTCCAAGATCAGGAATAACGGCACGATCAATTTTTCCAACCGGTTTAGCATATGGTGAGGGATAGACATCAAAAAGTTCATTCATGGAGCGAACCATATTATTTTCAATTAGTTGATTACCCAGCATCTCGATTGAATATTGTGCTGGTAAAGTACAAATATTATTTTCTTCCATAACAACATGATGTTTTTGGAGAGTATCCATAAATGAAGGTCGAACCCATCCTATGATCTGATTATGCGCCTTGAAAGGTAAAAAATCTTTTTGTAACTTGGCGGTGTTACATTTTTTTATATGACGAAATAAATTTTTAAATTCAATAGGTTGCATTAAAAATCTCTTATATTTCTTTAATAGTTTTTTTATTTCAAAGTTATCTATTTTTATATTTTTTCATTTTTGGGGTAAACACTTCATATATATTGATAAAACAATTACAATCTTTTGAAAATAACATGTCACGATATTCCAAATTTTCCTATGTCGACAAAGAAAGCACTCGTTCAGGATGGTCTACTTTACTAGAGCTCTTGACCTATTTGTGGCCTCGTCAGCATATAACGTTGAAAATTCGCTTTATCTTTGCGATGGTTTTGATGATTGTTGCCAAAATCATAGCCTTGGGTGTTCCTTATCTTTATAGCAAGATTGTGGATTATTTTTCCCAGAATAATCATGAAATAATTTATGTGCCGATTTATCTTATTGTTGGATATGGATTGGTTAGGATTTTTTCCAGTTTATGTTCGGAATTGAAAGACACGGTTTTTGCGCCATTACGATTTCGGGTGATGCGTATAATAACCCTAAAATGCTTCGAGCATGTTCAAAGACTTTCACTAAAATTTCATTTAAATCGAAGAACCGGAGCAATTACACGGGCTATTGAGCGGGGTGGTGAGGGAATTGAAACAATTTTGAGAGTGGGTATATTCAGTATCATTCCAACAGTTATTGAAACCTTGATGGTTCTCGGTGTGATTGCTCATTTGTATAACGGATATTATACACTTGTTGTCTGTCTTGCAATATTAGCCTATTTTTTCTTTACGATTTGGTTTACATCTCGGCGTATCAAGATTCGTCGAAAAATGAATGAAATTAATAATGAAGCCAACAATCGTGCCTTGGACAGTTTGTTGAATTATGAAACTGTTAAATATTTTTGTAATGAAGCCCATGAAATAAGACGATATGATGAAGCATTGGCACATTATGAAAAAGCTTCCATTAAAACACAAATAACGCTCAATATCCTGAATTTTGGTCAATCTTTCATTATAGCCATTGCATTGACATTTATTATGTTAATGGCAGCACGTGACATTGTCAGTTATCATTTTACTGTCGGAAAATTTGTCTTGATTAACACCTATTTGATGCAGCTTTATCAGCCCTTGAATTTTCTTGGCAGTATCTATTCTAATTTGCGAAAATCAATTGTTGATTTGGAAAATATGTTTTCTCTTTTGGCACAGCCAATGGATATCAATAATCAAGAATGCGCCAAATCACTTCCAACTGAATTGGTGAATGCGGGGCCTGCCAAAATTGAATTTAAAGATGTTTTTTTTGGTTATGATCCCTCTAGGGAAATTTTGCATCATGTAAGCTTCCTGGCGGAACCAGCCCAGCAAGTTGCCATTGTTGGTCCAACAGGAGCCGGGAAATCAACAATTAGCCGTTTGCTGTTCCGTTTTTATGATGTTACATCCGGCGCTGTATTGATCGATAATGAGGATATACGGTCTTATAAACAGGATGATTTGAGAAAGGCCATTGGAGTTGTACCTCAAGATACGGTTTTGTTTAATGATTCAATCGGTTACAATATTGCTTATGGTAAATTAGGAAGTTCACAAGCAGAAATTGAAAAAGCAGCAAGGCTGGCTCAAATCCATGATTTTATTGTTGGTTTGCCCGAGGGATATAATACTCAGGTGGGAGAAAGAGGGTTAAAACTTTCCGGTGGCGAAAAACAAAGGATAGCTATTGCAAGAACGATATTGAAAAATCCAAGGATGTTAATCCTGGATGAGGCAACAAGTGCGTTGGATAGTCAGACAGAAAAAGAAATACAGCAGGCTCTTTTCCAGGTTTCTCAGGGTAGAACCGTGATTACAATAGCTCATCGTTTATCAACAATTATTCATTCGGACATGATTCTGGTTATGATGGATGGGAAAATATGCGAACAGGGAACTCATGAATTCCTGCTTGCAAAAAATGGTTTTTATGCCAATATGTGGTCTATACAGAGTCAACATTCTGATAAATAGGCTAGAAATAGTGAAAATTTTTAATTTTGAGGTTTAAAATTTGGATTTTTACTTGACTATTTCGTGAATTTTAGTCATAGGGCTAAACTAAGTATTTTTTATTTGCCAAACATTAAGTCTTGGCTTTCACAATCCGAGGATGAAAACAAATGTCTCGCCGTTGCCAAATCACAGGCAAAGGTGTGTTGACAGGAAATAATGTCAGTCACGCCAATAACAAAAACCGTCGCCGTTTCCTGCCTAATCTGCAGGATTATTCCTTAAGGTCCGATATTTTGGGTCAACAAATACATTTACGCGTCACAACGCATGGTCTCCGTACCATTGAACATAATGGCGGTTTAGACAATTTTCTGCTAAATACACCGAATCGTAAGCTTACAGAAGAGGCTTTAGTGATTAAACGCCGTATTCTTCAGGCTCAGGAAAAAAAATCAGCAGTAGCTGCTTAAATTTTTAAAAAATTGATTATCTAGTAATTAAATAACTTCCTTGATTTAATCTTAAGGGAGTTATTTTGAGTTAAAAAAGGAAATTATTCTTTTAATCTTATGATTTGATGAATATATTTTCTGAATATTTTTCTATCGTTTGTGGAGGTTTTACTTTTGTCCGACCATTCTGATCTTTCTAAAATCCGTAATATAGGTATTACCGCGCATATCGATGCGGGTAAAACAACGACAACTGAACGTATTCTATATTATACAGGTGTCTCCCATAAGATTGGTGAGGTCCACGAAGGGAACACCACCACTGACTATATGGCACAGGAACGCGAAAGAGGGATTACCATTACTTCCGCTGCCGTTACCTGTGAATGGAACAAGCATCGTATCAATATTATTGATACTCCGGGCCATATTGACTTTAACATTGAAGTTAACCGTTCATTGCGCGTACTTGATGGTGCGGTTTTCATTATCGAGGGTGTTGCTGGTGTCCAACCTCAGTCTGAAACGAATTGGCGTTTGGCTGACCGTTATAATGTCCCTCGCATTATTTTCATTAACAAGTTGGATCGTACAGGTGCAAATTTTGAATATGCTTTCAGCACTTTAAAAGATAAGCTGGATATTGTCGCTATCCCTCTACAGCTTCCGATTGGTGCGGAAGAAAATTTAAAGGGTGTTATCGACCTTGTCAATATGAATGCCATTATATGGGAAGGTGATGATCTTGGTGCCAAATACAATATTGTTGAAATCCCTGCTGAATTAAAGGAAAAGGCAGAAGAGGCACGTCAAAATCTTCTGGACACCGTTTTGGCTGTTGATGATGCGGCTATGGAAGAATATTTTGACAAAGGTGATGTTTCTGTCGAGGTTTTAAAGAAATGTATTAAAAAAGGTACCATTTCTGGTGAATTTCGTCCGGTTCTTTGCGGTTCTTCTTTCAAGAACAAAGGTGTTCAGCCTTTGTTGGATGCAATTGTTGATTACCTTCCTGCTCCTGATGATGTGGAAGGAATTCGTATTGCACCTCCTGAAGATGAAGAGGTTGATGAAAATAAATTACCAATCATTCCCGTTGATCCAAATGGCAAATTTGCCGGTTTGGCTTTCAAAATCATCAATGATAAATATGGTTCTCTAACTTTCGTACGTGTTTATCGTGGTATCTTACGTTCTGGTGACACGGTTTTGAACACAACCCATGGTCATAAAGAGCGTATTGGACGTATTTTCCAAATGCACGCTGATAAACGTATAGAAATCAAGGAAGTGCATGCTGGTGATATTGCCGCTTTTGTTGGATTGAAGGATACGAAAACAGGGGATACTTTGGCAGATCCGGCAGATCCGGTTGTTTTGGAACGCATGCAATTTCCAGTACCTGTTATCGATATTTCTGTCGAACCAAAAACCAAGGAAGCGGTTGAAAAAATGACACTTGCGCTTCAGAAATTGGCGGCAGAAGATCCATCTCTACAGTTAAAGACAGATCAGGAAACGGGGCAAACAATTCTTTCAGGTATGGGTGAGTTGCATCTTGATATCATCATTGACCGTTTACGTCGTGAATATGGTGTTGATGCGAATATTGGCGCACCACAGGTTGCATATCGTGAAACCATTACTCAGTCTCATACAGAAACCTACACCCATAAAAAACAGTCTGGTGGTGCGGGTCAGTTTGCTGAAGTCAAAATTATTTTCGAACCTACTGAACGAAATGAGGGAATTATATTCGAAAATAAAATTGTTGGCGGTGCGGTTCCCAAGGAATATATCCCAGCTGTTGACAAGGGTATCAGAAATCAGGCATCTACCGGTGTATTAGCGGGATTTCCAACTGTAGACTTTAAATTTACGCTTGTTGATGGTAAATATCATGACGTTGACTCTTCTGCATTGGCGTTCGAGATTGCCGGTAAAGCCTGTTTCCGTGAAGGAATGAAAAAAGCTGGTCCAGTCATTCTTGAACCTATCATGGATGTCGAAATCACCACACCCAATGATCATGTTGGTGATGTTGTTGGTGACTTGAACCGTCGTCGCGGAATGATTCAAAGTCAAGAAACTTCTGGAAGCACTGTCATGGTTCGCGCTTTCGTTCCATTGAAAGAAATGTTTGGCTATATTTCTGATCTTCGTTCAATGACCAAAGGTCGTGCATCCTTTACAATGCAATTCCACCATTATGATCCAGTTCCCCGTAATGTTGCGGATGAAATTATTAGTCAATCTGCCTGATTTTAAATAACAATTTGATACGATTCAAAACAGCCTTTTATATAAAAGGCTGTTTTTTTATGAATTGTATGTAATGAAATAAATATCTTCGGTTTTATTTGTATAAATTTAAAAATTATATCATGATTGATTTCTATCAAATAATTTTTGAAATTTCATGGGAATTTATTAAAGTGAATTTTCTTTCTCTTTTTTCAAATCAAGATATCAAAATTGGTCAAAATGGGATTTGATTAGAACCGTTGACTTATTTTCATACAAAAGGATTGCAGGCGGCAAGTCAAGAAGGTGATTTATGGAAACTTCGTGTTACTGTTATTCCTCATCCTTCTAAAGTTAAAAATTATATTAATGAAGCTTTGGAGGCAATGGAACGTCAAGAGTGTTAACCTTTTGCCGTTATTGATGAAAATACAGGAAAAGTTTTGGGTACAACTAGCTTTTTTGAAATTGTCCCTGATGTGCGACGTTTGGAAATTGGCTATACATGGTATGCAAAATCTTTTCAAGGAACTCATGTAAACACAAATTGTAAATATTTATTGCTAGAATATGCTTTTGAAAAATTGCAAGCCAATACCGTCGTTTTACGAACTGATATTTTTAATTTCAAAAGTCAAAGAGCAATTGAACGACTTGGTGCAAAAAAGATGGAATTCTACGTGGTCATATTCTTAGACAGGATGGTACTTTGCGCGATACCATTATTTACACCATAATTTCAAGTGAATGGACAAACGTCAAAGTACATATATCCGCTTTGTTAAATAAGTTATATTAATGAATATTCACATATTAGAAGTATTTTAAATCAGATAAAAATAAGTGAGAGGCAATATTGATATGAGAGTTAAATATTGCCTCATGTCAAATAATATTTTTAATAACTGGTATTCCCTTTATGTTCCATAATTTTTTTATAAATAAAAAGAATGATAACAGCTCCTACAATTGAAAATAATATTCCAGCTTTTTCTCCATCACGATAGAAATGAAGAAGCTCACCTAACCAAGTTGCCAAAGCGGAACCGGCAATTCCTAAAAGAACGGTGATAATAAATCCGCCCGGCTGTTTTCCAGGCATAAGTAATTTTGCAATACCACCAATAATAAACCCAACAATAATAGCGCCAATTAAAGAAAACATAAGTTACTCCCTTGAACAAAACTATCTTGTTGTATAGTGTAAACGATTTTTTACTAAAACAATAGATTTATTATTATCTTTTATTTATCCGAATGCATGTAATCGATGAATGAGAGCGATTGAAATTTCCCTGACCAAATCGAAATTATATTGCATGGGTTTAAATATTTGACGGTCATCCATTGCATATGCACCTTCATTTCTTGGACCTTTTGGTTCATAAAAATATAGATCGGATACATGTTCAGATGCTTGTGGAAAGATATGATTGACGAGCATATGCAAAACCGAGGGTATTTCCAAACACAAGATTTTAATATCCAAATGTTCTCTGTTATAACCGTTAAATGGAGAGAAATATGGAATCTTGGTTGATAACATCCAGATTTTTTCAATTAATGCCAATCGGATAGCATGTAACAGGATTTCCTTATCATCCATGATTGGCGTATTTTTCCAAATTGACAGAAGAATAATATGATCTTTCTGTATGCGATGAAAAGTTGCCTGGGTACTCGACCAGCAATCTAGTCGTTGCAATCCGTTTGCCAGCGCCATATAGGATTCCTGTATCACAGGATTTTTTTCAGTTGCAGCCCGATCTAGCCAGATGCCGGGATCAAGCATATAGATTCCGGCTCTCAAGACAGATGCATCGGAGTGTTTAAGGGCATGAAAGGCAAAATCGAGGGATTGCCTGAACCGTTTGCTGTTTGTCAGCATTTCTTCAAATGTATCGGGGTTGGCCGACATTGCGGTTCCCAAACCTTGAAGTACATTAGCACACCAACCCAATTGTTGTAGAATTGCATTGTTAGGAATAGCACGCAATTCCCTTGGATGTTTTATGTAACTTCTTCCTGCTGCTGTATCATTTTGGCGAACTGCCGGTCTTGACCCCGTTTGATCGATGAGGGAGGGACCAAATGTGCTTAACAAGGTTCCATATCCCTTGTCATTAATCAATTCATTCATGGATGCGTTGATCGTTGAAAAAAAATCTGCATTAAAATCTTTTTCATCATAGATGGGATCATGGTCAACCTTATCAAAATCGTAGATATGCTCTGCTATGATACTGATTGTGGCATTGGCCAGCAATTGTGTGCCAAAAAGTAAATATCCGTCTCCACCTTGAAAAGCCGTTTCTTGTCTGCTTCGTATACCAAGTTTATGAAAATATTGCTCAGTAATTTTTGGGGATAGATATTCCAGACGATCTTGCATGCTGAATGGATGACCACCACGACCAATACTTTCGCCATGTGTATCGAATAGAATAAGTTGAATATTTGATAATTGATATTTAGCCAAAAGTTTAGCAATTTTTTTGCGTAATTTTTCAATCTGATATGTGGCTGCAATTTGACCAATAAATCTGCCGGAATCAGAATACCCAAATTGCAGGCATAACTTGCCCGTTTTTTTCAAGTAATTACGCCAATGCGGTGATCTCAGGGCTTGTTCAATAATCTTGTCGCCATGATTGAGGGCATAATCTGTTTCAAATAATGGCGAAATCTCGATATTTTTCTCAATCCCAAATAATCTTGCAAGCCAAAGGGCCATAAGTAATGTAAAACCGCTTTCTGTTTCGGCAATTAAAAAGCGAATAGGGGTTTTGCTATCAATATGTTTGAGTATCTGGGTTAACAGCATCATTAATATGCTTGCCGAGGCTTTTTCTGTTAGCAAGGCACCAAAATCCACAGGAACAGGGTCAATTTTATCCAAGGCTGTATTTATCGTATTAAAAAGCGTTCTTGTATGAGAAGGATTTTCAGGATTACTGGTTATTCCCAATCGTTGACGGGCCATATTGTGAATTTGGGTGGAATTAAGTCTAACATGGGAATGTGAAAGACTTAAACCATGAGTGACAAAACCCGCCTTCGCGATCAATAAATCAATAATGAAATTATCATCAACATCGTTTATGGCTTGATCAAAAAGAGGAAGAAGCTGATCGTGTGAAAGAATTGATTCATGACGGTTTTCAATCAATAATCGGGAAAAATTTGAAAACTGATCAGGGTCAGGCTTTAAAGGACAGTTATGAATTTGATCCTTGACATGGTTTAGGGCAATTGCAACAGTATTTTTTAATTGGTCGACACCATTTGGGATGTTGTCTAATTGCTGATATAGACGTTCCAATTGTAGTTTTTTCATCTGTAGGCGTATGAGTAAACTATCCCACCAGCCTATGTCGCTTCGGCCATCCGTATCATATCCTACCCAACTGCTCAGTAAAATTGGACTGGGATTCAGATTGGTCCAATGGTCAGGCCAATATTCCTTCGCTGTCTCAAAAAGTGTATAATTGAACAGATCCAAAGCGTTTCGTCCCCTAACAATAGCATTATTTGCAAGTTGAAGTTCCTCTTTCAAATCAGGGGGGGCAGATCGTCTGTGAGTCGTAAAAAAGGGAATATCTGTGTCATCATCTATAGGATGACTGGCCATATCTGCCAAGGCTGTGTAAACCGGATTGGCAAGGGAAAAGGTTGGATGTGCCGTAAATATTGCGGCGAATTTGGTAGTTTCAACTAATTTCTTGAAATTTTCAAAACTTGTTTCCTTATTTTTTTCGTTTGCGTAATCGGATTGCTGGATCAATTTTTTTATGACGGTTTCGATACGTTGCCGAATATTATCTTTAGTGGGATTGTAAAGGTATTTTTGCAAATGTTTGGCATGTGACAAAAAAGCGGAATCTCTCAATTTCTGGATTATTTCTTTGAGATTTTCTGTAGTGAGATCATTTGACTCTAATTTTTGGTTAATTTTCTGTGCTAAGGTCAGGACAGGATTTTCTGTTGGTTGGTGATCTTTTTTTGATCTCAATTGATTGGTTAACTGTAGCAGCTCATCAAGTATCTGGGAAGAGGAGTTCGTTGATTCCGTCATGATCCAAAATTATCCATTACTAGTTTTATATAATTAAATCTGTTTTAATATGATTAATTATTATAAAGAGAAATAAAAGGTATAAATTCACGATAACAATAATTACACGAAAAAATGTTGAAGGCGATGAATAAAGTTTCAAGTTCGGATGAACACGTAAAAATAATTTTCCTACGCTATCATCGATTGGCAACTTTTTTGCTGTTAATCATGGGATGTATAACTTTATTAGGCTATTATCTGACGACTTATACAGGAATCAAACATAATTTCTGGGTTGAATTGATTTTGGCTGGTAGCCAGGCTGGATTTATCGGTGGATGTGCTGATTGGTTTGCGGTGACAGCATTATTTCGACATCCCATGGGTTTGCCCATTCCTCATACCGCAATTCTACCAAAACAAAAAAAACGTCTAGGATACGGGTTGGGATGGTTTATAGCTCAGTATATTTTTACTGAGAAAGACATCACTCTGATTTTGAAAAAAATGGATCTTCCAAGTTTTTTGGGAAAATATTTGGATAAAACAGAGAATATTGAATATCTGAGCAGTGTTTTGTTGAAATCTCTTCCTGATTTTCTTGATCGGATTGAAGATGGTCGGATCAGCAACTTAATAACAAAAATTATAAATCGTCTTTTGAGTGGAGAATCAATCTCACCTTTTATCGGTAGAATCATAAGAACAATGCTTGATATTGATCAGCATCAAGACATAATTTCATTCATTTTGGAAATTCTTAAAAAAACGCTTAAAGAAAAGGAATCAAGCCTCAGGGAAATGATTCATAGTCGAGTGGAAGAACAGGGTGGTCGTTTTCTGGGATGGATGATCGGTGATTCAATTGCGACAAAAGTTTTGGTCGCTGTAAATAAGGAAATGGATCGGATAGATCCACATAATGATGCTGTAAGAGAAAAAATCGGTCAGTGGATAAAGGATGAAATTGATAAAATTGAGAATGACCCTGAACGTGTCAAAAATATATCTGAAGCTTTTAGACAAATTGTAAATCATGAAAGTATACAGGAATGGCGTGAAAATCTTTGGAAAAAAATTAGAAAATTTATTCACGATGATGCAAGGAATGAGGATGGATGGTTTAGGAACGTGATTATTGATTCAATTCATTATTTTTCTGAACTGCTACAGAAAGATCCCAAAATCAGAAAAAAAATAAACAAGGCGATATTGAAACTTATTTCAAGATCATTACCAAATTTTAAGGAAGGGTTGATCCGTTTTACTGAAACTGCTGTTTCACAATGGGACAGTCAAGCGTTGGTTGATCGACTTGAATGTCGAATAGGCAAGGATTTGCAATATATACGGATAAATGGTTCTATTGTAGGTTTTTCAATCGGAATAATCTTTTTTTTATTTGTTAAACTGTTTTTTAATCCTTAAACTGTTGTATTATAAAAAAATAAAAAAAACTTTTAAATCGATAAAAATGGACTTATATAGTCCTATATAATATGTTTTATTTGATCGAATTGATAAATTATGTTGAAACTATCCAAACTTATTGATTATGCAACGATTATTATCATAAGCCTTGATCAATATAAAACTGTTGTCTCTTCATCCACACTTGCTACGAGAACACATATTCCTGAACCTACTGTGGCCAAGATACTGAAAATGCTGACCAAGGCTTCCTTGACAAAATCTTCGCGAGGACCGGGAAGTGGATATTATCTATTGAATGAGCTTAGTGAAATTTCTCTTGCTACGGTTGTTAGAATTATTGAGGGACCCATTAAGTTGGTTGATTGTAAAAAGGATGATTGTCGTATTGAGAATGAAGAGTGTATTTTATATGGAAAATGGGAAATATTGAATTATCAAATAAAAAATGTTTTTGAAACTTTAACTTTGGCAGATTTAAAAAAGAGTTCTGCCAGATTTGACTTAAATAAGAATTAACAAATTCAAGAAACAAACATTTAGAAACAGAGCATATTATGAATAAACATGTCCAAGATGAGGCCTTGTTGAAGCAGCTTAAGACAGATACCTACAAGTGGGGGTTCGAAACGGATATTGAAATGGATATCCTACCCAAGGGACTTGATGAAAATGTTATCCGTTCAATTTCTGCTCGCAAGAATGAGCCTGATTGGATGCTGGAATGGCGTTTGAAAGCCTATCGGATGTGGATGAACATGGAGGCTCCAACATGGGGTAAGTTCAAACATCCTGAAATTGATTTCCAGGACTTGCATTATTATGCAGCGCCAAAAAAGAAAAAAGGACCAAAGTCTCTGGATGAGGTCGATCCCGAATTGTTAAAAACATATGCTAAATTGGGTATACCCTTAAAAGAACAGGAAATTTTGGCGGGGGTTGAAAAACCGGAAAATGGAGAGATTGTACCTGTTGCCATTGATGCAGTTTTTGATAGTGTCTCTGTTGCCACGACGTTTAAAGAAACTCTTGCGAAAGCGGGAGTGATTTTTTGTCCAATTTCAGAAGCTATACAATCTTATCCAGATTTGGTTAAAAAATACCTTGGTAGTGTGGTGCCACAGGGAGATAATTTTTATTCAGCCTTGAATTCCGCTGTTTTTACTGATGGTTCATTTGTATATGTTCCGAAAGGTGTGAAATGCCCTATGGAACTTTCAACTTATTTTCGTATAAATGCAAAAAATACCGGACAATTTGAACGTACGCTCATTATTGCTGATGATGCTTCTACCGTATCATATTTGGAGGGATGCACAGCTCCTCAACGGGATGAAAATCAATTGCATGCTGCTGTTGTAGAACTTGTGGCCATGAGTGAGGCTTTTATAAAATATTCCACAGTCCAAAACTGGTATCCGGGTGATAAAAATGGTAAGGGGGGAATTTACAATTTTGTTACCAAGCGTGGTGCTTGCCGTGGTGTACGATCACGTATCTCATGGACACAGGTTGAAACCGGATCGGCAATTACCTGGAAATATCCTTCCTGCATTTTACAAGGGGAAGGATCAATCGGGGAATTTTATTCTGTAGCGGTAACAAATGGGTATCAGCAGGCTGATACCGGTACAAAAATGATTCATATAGGAGCTAATTCACGTTCCACCATTTTGGCAAAAACCATTAGTGCAGGAAAATCTGACAGTACATATCGTGGATTAGTTAGAATGATGCCAAAAGCCCGAAACAGTCGCAATTTCACTGAATGTGACAGTTTACTGATCGGAAATAATTGCGGTGCACATACAGTTCCCTATATTGAAAGTAAAAATAGTTCCGCCAAAATTGAACATGAAGCAACAACTTCGAAGATTTCCGAAGAACAGTTATTTTACTGTCAACAGCGTGGATTAACCAAGGAAGCGGCAATCGGATTAATTGTGAATGGGTTTTGTAAAGATGTTTTAAAAGAGCTTCCAATGGAATTCGCTGTAGAAGCGCAACAGCTTTTACAGATAAGTCTTGAAGGAAGTGTGGGTTAGTTTAAACTATGAATATGTTATTAGAAATAAAAAATTTACATGCATCCGTTATTGATGACACTGTTGAAAATGGATCAAAGCAAATTTTAAAAGGTGTCAATTTATCAATTCCCGCTGGTGAAACTCATGTTATTATGGGACCTAACGGTTCTGGTAAGTCAACGCTTTCCTATGTCTTGTCTGGTCATCCCAGTTATAAAGTGACATCTGGTCAGGTATGGTTTAAAGGGGAGAATCTTCTGGAAATGTCTCCTGATGATAGAGCCGTGGCGGGATTGTTTCTTGCCTTTCAGTCTCCCGTGGAGCTGCCTGGGGTCAATAATGCCAATTTTTTACGTACAGCAACCAATTCCGTTCGTAAGGCGCGAGGACAGGAAGAACTTGACGCGGTGTCATTTCTTAAACTGGCCCGTCAGTTGGCAAAAAAGCTTTCATTTCCAACAGACATGTTTAAACGCAATGTAAATGTCGGTTTTTCTGGAGGTGAGAAAAAACGAAATGAGGTTCTGCAAATGTCCTTATTGCAACCATCTTTTGCAATATTGGATGAAACTGACAGTGGGTTAGATATTGACGCGCTGCGTATTGTCGCAGAAGGAGTTAATACTCTTCAATCTCCAGAATTTTCCTCTTTAATTATCACTCATCATCAGCGTTTATTGGATTATATCAAGCCTGATTATATCCATATTTTAGCAAGGGGTCGCATTATCCATACTGGAGGAGCTGATTTATCACTTCAGCTTGAAAAAGAAGGTTACGGACGGTTTTTGGATGAAATTGATGAATAATGTCACCGCGATGAACAAGCGTGAAAATTGGTTGGAAATATTAAATAGGTTGTCTTTATCTGAATATTTACAAGACAAGAGAAATATTGTTGATAAATTGCTGACTCTTCAATTCCCGACACGTAAAACTGAAGCTTGGAAATACAGCGATTTGAAATGGTTGCAAAAAACAGATTTTTCGCGTGATTTTGTTATTGATGAAGCGTTTGTTCATAGGGCCTTAGAAGAAATATTAACCGTAGATTTGCTAAATTTACCTAGAATAATCACCTATAATGGTCAATATCTAGAGACTTTTTCAACAATTAGTCTTCATTCAAACGAATTTTCTTTAAACAAGAATTTCAAAAGTGGTTGGTCAATTCCGAACGATGATTTTTTGACGGCATTGAACAAAGTTGTTGAAAATCCCGTTTTGCAATTTAATTGTAATAAAAATTTCAATGACCAGAAAATTTTATGTATTAATCTAGGGAAAGCTGAAATAACTGAAAAACTGTTTTTTTCACCAAAGTATTCATTTTATATTGAGAAAGAAAATAAATGTTCTGTAATTGAAATAAATTATGGAAAAGGTGTTTATTTTGCAAATTCCGTTCATGAAATAGAACTGGGAAGAAAGTCTAAACTAAACTATACCATTATCAACCATACATTATCAGAAAGCTATAATTGTTCTAGTAATTATGTTAAATTGTCTGATCATGCATGTTATCAGCAATTTTTGTTAAATAAAGGTTCCAGATTTTCACGTTATGAACTGAATATTGATTTGGCCGGAGAATGGAGTAAGGCAGATTTTGATGCTGTCCAGATTTTGTCAGGTCAACAGCATGCCGATATTGCATCAAAAGTGGTTCATAGTGTTCCACATTGTCAATCCAATCAGAATGTTAAAAATATCCTATCTGATAATAGTCATGGGGTTTATCAGGGCAAGGTGCTAGTCAATCGTTTAGCCCAGAAAACGGATGCACAGCAGCAAAACCAGGCCCTATTATTGTCAGATAAAGCGGAAATAGATACTAAACCTGAGCTTGAAATCTATGCAGATGATGTTAAATGTTCCCATGGTGCAGCAATAGGGGCATTGGACCAAGAACAATTGTTTTTTTTAATGTCTCGTGGAATTTCTTATGAATTGGCCAGAGAAATGTTGATTAATGCATTTGTTAACGAGTCTATTGAAAAGATCGAAGATACCCTATTGCAGAATTTATTATATTATTACGTAACCGCCTCAACTTGAAAAGTGATTGCGATGTCTAACCCTGTCTATTCTTTTAATATTGAGCAAATTAGAAATGATTTTCCAATTTTAAAACAAAAAATTCACGGTAAAGATTTTGTATTTTTGGATAGTGGCGCATCAGCCCAAAAACCAATACAGGTAATTGAAGCGATGCAAAACGCCGCATATACGCAATATGCAAATGTGCATCGAGGCATTTATGCCATGAGTGAGGCTGTTACAGATCAATATGAATCAGTCCGAAAAAAAATTGCCGGTTTTTTAAATGCATTTACGTCCGATGAAGTGATTTTTACTAAAAATAGTACTGAAGCGATCAATCTTGTAGCTTTTTCCTATGGAGGTCTGATAAAAAAGGGGCAGGGTGTTTTAATAACTGAAATGGAGCATCATGCCAATCTTGTTCCCTGGCAAATGTTGCGTGACAGATTAGGGATCCATTTATACATTGCACCGATATTGGAAAATGGTGATATCGATATATTGGCATTTGAACAAATTTTAATTGAAAATGATATTGCATTGGTTGCTGTAACCCATATGTCCAATGTGTTGGGAACGATTAATCCAATCAAAATGCTGGCTGAGATGGCACACAAGAATGGTGCCAAAATTCTTGTTGATGGCAGTCAAGGAATTGTTCATCAATCGGTTAATGTTCAGGATCTTGATATAGATTTTTACACTTTTACAGGACACAAACTTTATGGTCCAACGGGTATTGGCATTTTATGGGGAAAAAAAGAATGTCTGGATCAAATGCCTCCCTTTATGGGAGGAGGGGACATGATTGAAAATGTGACTTTTGAACGGTCAACCTGGGCAAAAATTCCTACTAAATTTGAAGCTGGTACACAACCTATACTTGAGGTGATCGGTTTGGGGGCTGCAATAGATTATGTTTTATCTATCGGATATGATATTTTAATGCAGCATGATAAAAATCTGGTTGAATATGCGCTGATTAAAATGAGGAATATTCCTGGTTTATCTATATTGGGATCATCATCTGTAAGGGGAGGGGTAATCTCTTTTTCGATAAAGGATATTCATGCTCATGATATTGCAACCCTGTTGGATCAAAATGGGATCGCCATTCGTGCAGGTCAGCATTGTGCTGAACCGTTAGTGAATAAATTTGGTTATACAAGCGTATCGCGGGCTAGTTTTGCAGTTTATACAACTTTTGATGAGATCGATAAATTTGTGGATGGATTGAATATGATTATTGATTTTTTTCAAAGATCTAATCATTGATAAAGATTTTTTACCCATAATTATATGAATGGCAGAGTTTTTTATGGATAATGTTGATCAAAAAAGGTCAGATAATATTGGAAAAGCAGTATCTACATCTGAATCTGATGTTAATCAAGAAAATATCGAGGCTTGGAAACCTGAGGATAATTCAAACCCACAGATTAACAATTCTAAGGAAGAAATTGATGAAAATGCAATTATTGATGCTGTTTCAACAATTTATGATCCAGAAATTCCAGTTAATGTATATGACTTGGGATTAATTTACGCTATCGATTTACATGATGATGGAAAGGTGCAAGTTGAAATGACTTTAACAGCGCCCAATTGCCCAAGTGCGCAAGAATTACCCGTCATGGTTCAGCAAGCTATTGAAAAAGTTAAAGGAGTGACCGAAGTAAAGGTGGAAATTGTCTGGGACCCTCCCTGGGATCCTTCAAGAATGAGCGATGAAGCTCGACTAACCTTGAATATGTTCTGAAATTTATATCGGTTTAAATTTTAACTGAAGATAAATAATAATGTTATTTATCTTCAGTTTCTTTTTTTAAAGCTTACGAAACGGCGATAGCATAAAGGCAGGTACAAATTGTCCAAATCCAATAACAGGTGTATCGTTATCAATTAATGCATGTGTTAGAGGAATACGTGGAGCAACTTCAATCAAATTCTTATTATCCGCCTTTCTAGATTTGGTTTTTTGTTGACGAGAATTTTTATTTTTAATCAATTTCTTATCTGTTGAATTATCTGTTTCTTTAGAAGTATTCATAAAATCGTTAATATCAAGAACGGGAATGGTTTCATTTATAAGTTTTTCGATATTTACAATTAACTCTTTTTCCTCAAGTGTTGCAAGGCTATAAGCATAACCCGTTTTTTCCGCTCTTCCTGTTCTTCCAATTCGATGTACGTAATCTTCGGGTTGAAGAGGTATATCAAAGTTGAAAACATGCGTTAGATTTTCAACATCTATCCCTCGTGCGGCAATATCAGAACAAACGAGGAACTGAATTTTTCCATTTTTAAAATCTTCCATCGTTTGGGTTCGATGATGTTGTGCGATATCACCATGAAGAGAGGCACTTTTGAAATCATGTTTCTTCAGGGAACGAGTTAAAATGTCAACATCTTTTTTTCTATTACAGAAAATTATCGCATTTTTTACATTTTCCTGCTGTAAAAGAGTGCGTAAAATTTTTCTTTTTTTGTTATCAGGAACGATGATAACTTTTGATTCAATAGTTGAGGCTACTGATGAAGGTGGTGAAATAGATATTTCAATTGGATCTACAAGAAAAGAATTTGTCAATCTTTTGATTTCTGGGGGCATCGTAGCTGACAAAAGCAGGGTTTGTTTTTGTTGGGGTAAATAGGAAACAATTTTTTCAATGTCTGGGATGAAACCCATATCGAGCATACGATCTGCCTCATCAATGACGAGTATCTGAATCTGATTGAGTAAAATTGCTCCCTGACCAAACAAATCAATCAATCGACCCGGTGTTGCAATAATAATATCGGTTCCACGTCGAAGATTTTCTTTCTGTTCAGACTGACTTTCGCCACCAACGAGTAAACTATGGGAAAATTTTACATATTTATTATATAGTTTCAGATTATCTGCAACCTGAAGTGCCAATTCACGAGTGGGTTCTAGAATTAAAGCGCGTGGCATTCTTGCACGTCCCTTGGACTGGGAAAGCATCTCGAGAATTGGTAATGTGAAAGAGACGGTTTTACCGGTACCGGTTCTGGCTATCCCAACGATATCTTTTTTTTGCAAAGCCATGGGAATGACAGCTGCCTGAATTTCCGTAGGCTTGTCAAATCCTATTTTATCAATGGCTGACAAAATTGAGGGAGACAATTTGAGTTGTTCAAAAGTCTCAATTTTTTCAATCGCAAGATTTGTAGATGTATTGTTGTCAATTAATTTGTTTTTTTGTATATGAGAAGGCAAAATAAAACTTACCGTTAACACTTAAAAATAATAAAAATAGCTTATTCATTTATATAATAAGAATATTGTAATTAATCAATATACTTATTTTGTTGTGAAATAGAATAACTAATAATAATTTCATTAAAAATTTAATAATAAAATGTCTATTATTCCCAAAAATATAATTAATTTGAAAATATTACAAATTTTATTATAAAGATCAGCCTTTGGTCGTATAGATCGGTTTGCTTTTTGATAGGCTGACGTAAAACTATATAGATGGAGAATTATCATTAGAATAGTGGTAATTATGGCGGCATAACCAGACCAGTTTACAGTTTTGTCAAAAAAGTGGTGAATAAAAAGAATCAATTGACAAATCAGGATGGCAAAAGCGTTAAAACCATTAAGTTGATAAATTCTTTTCAGGTTTTGCAATAATACGGAAGATTTGAGTGTTTTATCAAGTAATCCAACTGATGATCGAACACTCAGACAATAAAAAAACAGACTTCCGATCCATAAGGAAAGAGCAATAGAGTTAATTGAAGTGATAATTCCCCAGTAAAAATTCATATGAGCCATACTAATTCCCTAGATATTGTGGTTTCGATAGATTAAATCCGTCTTATCATTGGCGTGATGATTGTTAAAATCATTCATGTCAAATAAAGGCAAAAAAAGCAATTTTTCTTTATAGTTTGTCATATTATAATCATTCGTAGTTATAATTATAAGTGATATACTTAATTCATCACATTGAAAGATATATCATTATGCAATTAAAAAATGAAAAAACTAATTTGCTTCTGATAAATCCAGAAGAAATGAATCAGGTTGACAAGATCGCAACGCAATATTTGCCTGTCTTAACTTTGATGGAAAATGCTGGATTAGCCGTTGCACGGGCAATTATGCAATTTTATAAACCTTGTAAAATACTTGTTTTATGCGGTCCTGGAAATAATGGAGGTGATGGATATGTCGTGGCACACATACTTGCCAATGAGGGATGGCCAGTTAAGGTTGCCTCTTTGAAACCTCCAGAAAAGGGAACTGATGCTTACAAGGCTTTTGTTCAATGGAGTGGGGATAAAACTGATTTTAATATTCAATCTGTTAAGGATGCAGATTTAGTTGTGGATGCTGTTTTTGGTGCGGGATTATCTCGTGACATTGATGATCATATAAGTTCGGTGTTGAAAGCTGCAGATCATCTTGTTGCCATAGACATGCCCTCTGGTGTTGATGGCAAGACAGGTATAATCAGAGGTTATGCTCCCCACGCTGAATTGACCGTAACGTTTTGTAGAGCCAAAGCGGGACATTATCTTTTGCCTGGACGAGAATATATAGGTAAACTTGTTATTGCCAATATAGGTATACCAGAAAACATATTGTCAGAGCTATTAATAAATACTTGGTTGAACGAACCGGGATTATGGGAACTTCCAATTGCAGACGTTGAAGATTATAAATATCATCGTGGCATTGTAAATGTTGTGGGAGGGGGAACGGTAACAGGAGCCGCTCGTTTATCAGCATTAGCAGCTTCTTCCTGCGGGGCTGGATTGGTGCATATCTTTGCCTTTGGTAGCCGTGATTTATATTTGTTAACTTCACCCTGTTTTATGGTTGATGAGGGTGACTTCACTGATACCTTACAGGATAAACGAAGAAAAGTCTGGGTATGCGGGCCTGGTCTGACAGAAGATGAGGTTAAAATATCCCTAACAAATTTAATCAAGACAAATAAAACGATTGTTGCCGATGCAAGTGCTTTGACAAAAGAAAATTTTGATTTGTTGAAACAATGTGCCGTTATTACGCCTCACATAGGTGAATTTAAACGGATATTTGGTGATTTTAAAGATTGCCGGATTGAAGCGGTTAAAAAGGCAGCTAGTATTCTTAATACAGTGGTCATTCTCAAAGGTCCGGATACATTAATAGCTTCTCCCGATGGCAGGGTAGCGGTCAATTGTCATGCAAATGCACGATTGGCGACAGCAGGATCTGGGGATGTACTAACGGGAGTCATCGCGACTTTGCTTGCATGTGGTATGGAGGTATGGGAAGCGTCTTGTGCCGCGGTCTGGATTCATGGAGAGGCAGCTTTTTTACATAACAATTCTTGGCCTAATGCAATGGACTTAATTCACAATCTTGGCAAGGCGAGAGATAATGGTCGATATCACGTGGAAAAATGAAAATAAGAAAAATTGAGTTTTGTTAAAAAAATTGTTGCCCTGCGATAGATAGTGCGTTAAATAGAAAAACTTCAATGCACAGACGTGCGGATGTGGTGAAATTGGTAGACACGCTAGACTTAGAATCTAGTGGCGCAAGTCGTGGGGGTTCAAGTCCCTCCATCCGCACCAAAAACGTATGATGTTAATTCCATATGATTTTTGTGATCTGGCTGTTAAAGTGATATAAATTAATGTTAATTCTGAAACGCTCTATAATATTAGGGTAAAATTTAATTTAGACCGAGAGGATGGCCTGGCTGATGCAGGTTACTGAAACGCTTTCTGAAAGCTTAAAACGCGGCTTCAAAATCATTATTGAAGAAAAACAACTCGCTGAAACGAGAAATCAACGATTAACAAAACTTGGACACGAGATGAATATCCCTGGTTTCAGGCCGGGAAAAGTGCCATTAACGATTGTTGAGCAACGTTATGGAGAATCTGTTCAGAATGAGGTTGTCAATGAGGCGATTTCAAATGCAGTCAGAGATACATTGAGTGAAAGAGGTCTGCGACCTGCCCGTCAACCATCGGTCAATCTCAAAGAGGGTTATAAAAAGGGGGATGATCTGGAATTCACTTTTGAAGTTGAATTGATTCCAGACTTTGAAATTCCAGATCTTAAAGATATTCATTTGACACGCTTAAAAGCCAAGCCAGATGAAAAATCGCTTAAATCTGCTTTTGACACAATTGCCCAACGGCAACGTGAATTTAAAGCTATTGATGAAAAGCGGCCTGCTAAATCCGGTGATGTTCTGTCTGTTGATTTTGTGGGTAAGGTTGAAGGCGTAGCTTTTGAGGGTGGCATCGCAGAGAATGTTGATGTTGAAATTGGTGGTAAGGGGTTTATTCCGGGATTTGCAGAACAGATTGAAGGAATGACACCAGGAGAGGAAAAAGTAATAACGGTTACTTTCCCTGAAAACTATCAGGCTGCCAATTTGGCTGGCAAGGAGGCAACATTCGATATCAAGGCAAAAATCTTAAAAGAGGCTATTGTTCCTGAAGTGAACGATGAATTTGCAACCAAACTCGGATTTGAAAATTTAGATAAACTAAAAGAAGCTGTTGAAAAGCAAATTGTTGCTGAATATGATCAGATGTCCCGTTTGAGATTGAAACGTGATATTTTGGATGTGTTGGCTGAGAAAGTTAATTTTGAATTGCCTGAAGGACTGGTTGATACAGAATTCAAGCAAATTTGGCAGCGTATTGAAAATGACCGTAAAAATGATCTTCTTGATGAAGAAGACAAGAACAAAGACGAGGAAACTTTAAAGGCAGATTATCGCAAAATTGCAGAAAGACGTGTTCGCCTTGGATTGCTGGTTGTTGAAATTGGAAGAGTCAATTCGATAACAATTAATGAAGACGAACTTGTTCAGGCGATGCGGGCCGAGGCGATGCGTTATCCGGGGCAAGAAAAAGAAGTTATGGAATTTTTCCAGAAAAATCCGCAGGCTGTCGAATCTATTCGCGGTCCACTTTACGAGAATAAAGTTCTTGATTACATTACAGAGCTTGCCACGGTAGAGGATAAAGAGGTAAGTCCGGAAGAGCTCTCTAAGATGCCCACTGTTAAAATTTAGGAATTTCATAGATTTTGGTATTGGGAATGTCTGGAAATTTTTCCAGACATTCTTTTTTTGGAAAATTGAATTCTATCTTATTTTTGTTGTATTTATTTTCTTAAATTGAATAAATATACTATTATTTAATCAAACATAAATTTGGGAAGAAAATTAATGAGAGATTTCAAGTCTCTGGAAATATATGATAATACACTTGTTCCAATGGTTGTTGAACAAACGTCCAGAGGGGAACGTGCTTTTGATATTTATTCTCGTCTGCTTAAGGAAAGAATCATTTTTCTCACGGGTCCTGTATATGATCAAGTTGCATCTTTGATTTCTGCTCAGTTATTATATTTAGAAAGTGTAAATCCAAAAAAAGAAATTTCTTTCTATATCAACAGTCCTGGTGGTGTAGTATCGGCTGGTTTGGCAATTTATGATACGATGCAATATATACGTTGTCCTGTGAGTACTGTCTGCATTGGTCAGGCAGCCTCAATGGGGTCATTACTTTTATGTGGAGGTGAACCCAATAATCGATTTGCCTTGCCCAATGCGAGAATCATGGTTCATCAGCCTTCTGGTGGTGCGCAAGGTCAGGCAAGCGATATAGAAATTCAGGCCAAAGAAATATTGGAAATACGTAAAAAGCTTAACGAGATTTATAAATCGCATACCGGAAGAACACTAGAGGAAATTGAACAACGTCTTGAAAGAGACAGTTATATGTCACCTGAAGAGGCTAGGGATTTTGGTATAATTGATAAGGTAGTTCAAAATCGTAGTGCAGATTTGTTAAAAGAAAGTGACAAATAGTCATAATATTATTATAAGATTTCTTTAAAAATTATCTTATTTAACTAAATAATTTATATAATGATATTTACTGGTTGGTATTTCTGACCCTGACTTTAATTGGGGGTGAAGGTTAAAATGACTGATAATAAAAAAGATTCAAAAAATGCATTATATTGCTCCTTTTGCGGGAAATCACAGCATGAGGTGCGTAAATTAATCGCAGGTCCAACCGTATTTATTTGCGATGAATGTGTCGAATTATGTATGGATATTGTGCGTGAAGAGAATAAAACGCAAATAGCAAAAAAACAAGGCAATCTACCCACTCCTAAAGAAATTTGCAAAATTTTGGATGATTATGTTATAGGACAGACAGACGCAAAAAAGGTTTTGTCCGTTGCTGTTCATAATCATTATAAACGGTTAAACCAGATTGATAAAGCTGGTGATGTGGAGATAGCTAAATCCAATATCCTGCTTATTGGACCAACCGGGACCGGTAAAACCTTGTTGGCCCAAACCCTTGCAAGAATTCTGGATGTTCCTTTTACAATGGCAGATGCAACAACCCTGACCGAGGCAGGATATGTTGGTGAAGATGTCGAAAACATATTATTGAAATTGTTACAGGCTGCAGATTATAACGTGGAACGGGTGCAGCGGGGTATCGTTTACATTGATGAAATTGATAAAATTTCACGTAAATCCGATAATCCTTCAATTACAAGGGATGTGAGTGGTGAAGGAGTTCAGCAAGCTCTTCTTAAGATTATGGAAGGTACTGTTGCATCTGTTCCTCCTCAAGGAGGACGGAAACATCCGCAACAGGAATTCCTGCAAGTGGATACTACGAATATTCTCTTTATTTGTGGTGGTGCATTTGCAGGTTTGGATAAAATCATTAGTGATAGGAGTGTAGGGTACACGATTGGATTTGGTGCAGAAGTAAATTCCCAAGATCATAAAGAAGTTGGGAAATTGTTTCGACAGATGGAACCTGAAGATTTGATGAAATTCGGTTTAATTCCTGAATTTATTGGAAGATTGCCCGTAATCGCTACACTTGATGATCTTGATCAAAAAGCCTTGATGAAGATACTGACTGAGCCAAAAAATGCTCTAGTAAAACAATATCAAAAACTGTTTGAAATGGAGAACGTGCAATTGCAATTTACAGAAGAAGCTATTCAGGAAATTGCTAATAAGGCCATTGAACGACAGACAGGTGCGCGTGGGTTGCGTTCAATTCTGGAAGATATTCTTTTATCAACAATGTATGAATTGCCAGATCTTAAAGGGGTAAGCAAAGTTGTCATTAATAAAGAGGTGATTAACCATAAAGAGGAACCGGTTTACGTTTATGAGGAGATATCCCCTCATAAAGAACAAACAGCATAAACACTTATTGTTTTATGGAAAAGACTCTTTTAAAAGGGTCTTTTTTATTATTATCAAAAAAGGTTGAGAAATATCTTATTTTTGATGTAATTTTTTTTTATATTAATTTATTATCTGTAATAAATCTTAATATTTAAGATTTTTTTTACTCATAAAGGTTCAGGATAATTAATTCTGTTTATTACTTTAAAAAAAATTAATACACTGCATATATAATATTAAGATTGTAATCTTATAGAATGTGCCATCCTGGGCATTCTTACAGGATCGTCCATATAAGGAGGTCATAAATTTATGACAGAAAAGAAAATTGAATCCGAAATCTCTGAAGAAAAAGAGAAGGATGCCAATAAAGACCAAGAAATAAGACAGTCCAATATTATGGCTGTTCTACCGTTAAGGGATATTGTTGTATTTCCATATATGATTGTACCTTTATTTGTAGGGCGAGAAAAATCGGTCTGCGCTTTAGAGGAAGTTACGAAAAATCATTCAAAAATATTGCTTGTTTCCCAAAAAGATGCTTCAGTTGAAGATCCTACGGAAAAGGATGTTTATTCATTTGGAACAATTGCAACTATTTTACAGTTGTTAAAATTACCTGATGGAACAGTCAAGGTATTGGTAGAGGGTATTCAACGTGCCAAGGTCAAGAAATTTATTGATCATGAAGCTTTTTTTGAGGCAGAGGTTGAGCTTATTGAAGAAACGGAGAATGATGACAAGGAGATTAATGTCTTAAAAAGAACAATGACTAATCAGTTTGAGCAATATGTTAAACTGAACAAGTCAATCGCGCCTGAAGTTCTGGTAGCTGTCAATCAAATTGAAAATTCTTCCAAGGCTATAGATACAATTACAAGCCATCTCAATCTTAAAGTTTCTGAAAAACAGGAAATACTTGAAACGGTTGATTTGAAAAAACGCTTGGAAAAACTTCTTGAACATTTGGAAACAGAAGTTGGAGTATTGCAAGTTGAAAAGCGTATACGAAACCGTGTTAAAAAACAGATGGAGAAGACACAGCGCGAATATTATTTGAATGAGCAGTTAAAGGCTATTCAAAAAGAATTGGGCGAGGGTGAAGACGGTAAAGATGAGTTGACAGAACTAGAAGACAAGATAAAAAAACTTCGCTTAACCAAGGAAGCTCGTGACAAGGCACTATCTGATCTTAAAAAATTACGCGGGATGAGTCCGATGTCTGCAGAGGCAACCGTTGTGCGTAATTATTTAGACTGGATTGTAGGTCTGCCTTGGAAAAAACGTTCCAAAATTTCCAAGAATCTAAAAAAAGCGGAGGAAATTTTAAACCACGATCATTATGGACTGGAAAAGGTAAAGGAAAGAATTCTTGAATATCTTGCTGTTCAAATCCGCTCTTCCAAACTTAAAGGTCCAATTTTATGCCTTGTTGGACCGCCAGGTGTTGGTAAAACATCCCTTGCCCGTTCTATAGCCAAGGCAACGGGACGTGAATATGTTCGCATGTCCTTGGGGGGTGTACGTGATGAAGCCGAGATTCGTGGGCATCGTCGAACATATATTGGTGCAATGCCCGGTAAAATTATTCAGGGAATGAAAAAGGCTGGGACTTCTAATCCTTTATTCTTACTGGATGAAATTGATAAACTTGGAGCAGACTGGCGCGGAGATCCAGCTTCCGCTCTTTTGGAAGTTCTTGATCCTGAACAGAATTCCACGTTTGTAGATCATTATCTAGAAGTCGATTATGATCTTTCTGATGTAATGTTCATTACAACGGCAAATAGTTTCAATATGCCACAACCTTTATTGGATCGTATGGAAATTATCCGTATTGCCGGTTACACAGAAGATGAGAAGGTTCAGATCGCCCGTCAGCATTTGATCAAGAAGGAGGGGGAATCTCACAGTCTTAAACCAACAGAATGGTCGATTGATGATGAGGTATTGCGTGAACTTGTCCGCACATATACCCGTGAGGCAGGTGTACGTAATCTTGAACGAGAGATAGCGAAAATTGCTCGTAAAATTGTCAAGAAGATCGTTTCTGGAGAATGTGACCATGTAAAGATCACGTTGGATAATCTGGAGGATTATGTCGGGGTTAAACGGTATTTTTATGGTGAAAGTGAAGAACGTGATATTATAGGTGTCGTAACTGGACTTGCGTGGACAGAAGTAGGTGGTGACATTCTTCATATAGAAAGTGTCATGGTTCCAGGCAAGGGGCATATAAAGATAACCGGGAAGCTTGGCGAGGTAATGCAGGAAAGCGTATCTGCAGCCTTATCTTATGTAAAAAGTCGAGCTTTACAATTTGGAATACATCCTGACTTGTTTGAAAAGCATGATATACATGTTCATGTTCCTGAGGGTGCAACCCCAAAGGATGGACCATCTGCTGGTGTTGCGATGGCAACCAGTATTGTCAGCATTATGACAGGTATTCCTGTTCGTAAGGATATAGCCATGACAGGGGAAATCACTTTGCGGGGCAGGGTTTTACCTATAGGCGGTCTTAAGGAAAAATTGCTTGCTGCATTGCGTGCAGGAGTTAAGAAAGTTTTCATTCCTCAAGAAAATGAAAGGGATTTGGTGGAAATACCCGATAATGTCAAATCAAATCTGACAATTGTTCCGGTTAAAATGGTAGATGATGTTATTCATCAAGCATTGATTAGACCCTACGAATCTATTGAGCTAGAGGAAACCTCTACACCAGTAATTGCGAAAAAAAGTAATGTTTCATCAAAAAAACAGCTGGCACATTAAATAATGTGGTGATATTGCAACCAAAAATAGAATAAATGTATTAAAATAACTATTGAAGTCCTTGAACGGTTGACGTTCTTGAAAAGTGCTTCAATAGTTTAAGATATGGATGTAATATCCATTAGCAGTTAAATTTAGTCTGTGATTATTATAGAAAGAAAAAAAGAATGGAAAAACCTCTAAATAAACAAGAACTTGTTGCCGCTGTTGCTGAAAAAACAGAATTGTCAAAAGCCAAATCAGGTGAGGTTATCGATGCAGTATTGAGTACTATTGAAGAAACACTTGCAAAAAAACAAGAGGTTCGCCTTGTAGGTTTTGGCAGTTTCGTCACTGCTCATCGTAAAGCAGCCAAAGGGCGTAACCCACGTACAGGTGAAGAAATCAAGATTCCAGCATCTACTTCAGTACGTTTTAAACCTGGTAAATTGTTAAAAGAAGCTGTTAGTAAATAATTTTAAAAAAAAGTTCAATTTTTTTGAAAAAATGACTGGACAACACAACGGCTTCAGTGTTAAGAAGTCGTTGTTCCAGTAAACGGAACGGGCGATTAGCTCAGTTGGTAGAGCATCTCGTTTACACCGAGAGGGTCGGCAGTTCGAGCCTGTCATCGCCCACCATAAATTAATGTTTTATTAAATATTAATATTGACAAAATATTAAAGAGCTTTTAGAAAAGCTTCATATAATGCGCGGGTGTAGCTCAGTTTGGTTAGAGCGCCGGCCTGTCACGCCGGAGGTCGCGGGTTCGAGCCCCGTCACTCGCGCCATTTAGTTTATAGTATAATGGCACAATAATAGAAAATCACTAAAATTTTCATCAAAATAATTTGTTCCATCAAATTTATTAAAATAATCAATAAAAATCAATATATTTAATATTAACAGTGTAATTCTTTTTTTTCTTTGATATAAAGAATTGAGTTCATTTTTGATAAATGATTTAATTTTCTATAAAAAATTAAAGAGTATTAGCCATGCAGGCAATTTTAAACAGTTATTTACCCGTGTTAATATTTGGGATTATTTCTTTAATAATTGCGGTTGCAATGTTGGGTGCGGCATTATTTTGTGCAAAACAAAAACCATATGCTGAAAAGATAACGCCTTATGAGTGCGGATTTCCGGCATTTGAAAATGCACGTCATATGTTCGACGTGCGCTATTATTTGGTGGGAATATTATTCACGATATTTGATCTGGAAATGGTGTTTCTGTTTCCATGGGCTTTGACCCTGTCTAAAACTGGCATGTTCGGTTTTTTCTCTATGGTTGTATTTCTTTTAGTCCTGACCATAGGTTTCGTGTATGAATGGTGCAAAGGTGCACTGGAATGGGATTAAGTAAAAATAAGTCCATTGTCGGTTAAAATGAGTAGATAATGAATATAAAAATAACAAATAAATCTGATCCTGATCAGATTTACTGGAATCAAGAAACGTTACCTCCTGGATCTGAACAGGATGCAGTTATTAAAGGAATAACGGGGGCAATTTCAAATAAAGGTTTTGTTGTTGCCAAGCTTGACCAATTAATCAATTGGGGAAGAACTGGCAGTCTTTGGCCAATGACTTTTGGACTGGCTTGTTGTGCTGTTGAAATGATTCATGCCTATATGCCACGTTATGACTTGGATCGTATGGGGGTTGTACCAATGGGATCGCCCAGACAGGCAGATGTCATGCTTGTGGCTGGTACGGTAACGAATAAAATGGCACCTGCTTTACGTCGATTATATGACCAGATGTCAGAACCAAGATGGGTTCTTTCAATGGGGTCCTGCGCAAATGGTGGGGGATATTATCATTATTCCTATTCAGTCGTAAGGGGATGTGATCGTATTGTCCCTGTAGATGTTTATGTACCCGGGTGTCCGCCAACCGCTGAGGCATTGATTTATGGTATTATGTTGTTGAAAAAGAAAATCAAGCGTACAGGGACAATTCTTCGTGGTTAATTTTACAGAAAATTCAAAAAAAAGAACTTTAAGTCAAAAAGCAAATTTGCAGGCGATTGGCATGATGCTCATGTCTTCGTCAAATGGCGTTGTCAAGGCTGAGTTTGATCACGATGAACTAATCATATTGGTTAAACTCAACTGTTTGCTTGATGTGTTAATTCTGCTTAAAAATCATCCCATTTGCAAATTCGAACAATTGATGGATTTGTGCGGTGTTGATTATCCCTACCGTCAAAAAAGATTTGATGTTGTCTATAATCTTTTATCTGTAACATTGAATCAGCGTATTCGTATCATTGTTCATACAGATGAAAAAGAGCCGGTTCCCTCCGTTCATCATTTATGGAAAAATGCAACGTGGTGGGAACGTGAATGTTATGACATGTTCGGTGTATTATTTTCCGGACAGCCTGATTTGAGGCGCATTTTGACGGATTACGGATTTGATGGACATCCTTTGCGAAAGGATTTCCCTGTTACAGGATATGTAGAAGTTAGATATGATGCTGATCAAAATAAAGTAATTTATGAACCGGTCCATTTGACACAGGAGATGCGGGACTTTGATTTTGACTCACCCTGGGAAGGTATTGTAACACTACCTGGTGATGAAAAGATTCATGAGAAGCGTCAAAATATTAAACCGTATTCTATATAGGATTAAACGGTAAAAGGATATTTGATGAGTGAAATTATACAAGAAGGGGTAACCGATAAAACATCACAGGTGAAATCTGAAATTTCTCAGAATATATCACATGTTTTATCAGGTGATACGCACACGATTAATTTTGGACCACAACATCCTTCTGCTCATGGTGTGTTGCGTGTTGTGATGGAGTTAGAGGGTGAGGTTGTTAAAAGGGCAACTCCGCATATTGGTTTATTACATCGTGGAACAGAAAAATTACTGGAGCACAAGGCTTATCATAAGGGACTGCCTTATTTTGATCGTTTGGATTATGCCTCTCCAATGAGCGAGGAACATGCCTATGTTCTTGCTACAGAAAAATTGTTGGGGATTGATGTTCCTGATCGTGCAAAATGGATAAGAGTTCTGTTTGCTGAAATAACCCGTATATTAAATCATTTACTGAACGTGACTGCCATGGGTCTCGATTGTGGGGCGATGACACCTGCATTGTGGGCTTATGAAGAGCGCGAAAAATTAATGGAATTTTATGAAGGTGTATCTGGCGCCCGCTTTCATGCGAATTATTTTAGGCATGGGGGGGTGGCTAAGGATATGCCCGCAGGTATGGAAGAGAAAATTGGAAAATGGGTTAGAGATTTTCCAAAATTAATCGATGATATTGAAGGATTGTTAACAGAAAACCGTATCTGGAAACAGCGAACTGTTGGAATTGGAATCTGTACAACTGAAGATGCATTGTCATGGGGATTTTCTGGTCCATGTTTGCGAGCATCGGGAGTTGCATGGGATTTGCGGCGATCCCAACCCTATGATAATTATGATAAAGTTGATTTTAAAATTCCCGTTGCTCGGCAAGGGGATTGTTATGATCGGTATTTGATTCGTGTTGTTGAAATGCGCGAGAGCGCCAAAATAATTGAGCAATGCCTAAACAAGATAAAGCCTGGTCCAATTAAGACTGAAGATAATAAAATCTCACCTCCAAAACGCAAAGATATGAAACATTCAATGGAGGCATTGATTCATCATTTCAAACTTTATAGTGAAGGATTTCATGTTCCTGCAGGTGCAACCTATACTGCTGTTGAAAGTCCAAAAGGTGAATTTGGGGTATATCTTGTGGCGGATGGCGGAAGCAAACCTTATCGTTGTAAAATACGTCCGACAGGTTTTTCGCATCTTCAAGCATTGGATGAATTATCCCATCGATATATGTTGGCTGACATGGTTGCAATTATTGGTTCGTTGGATTTGGTTTTTGGTGAAGTGGATAGATAGGGTGTAATGTCAGAAAGTAAAATGAATATTGAGCCATCTGACTTCACTTTTGATAAAGAAAGTGAAATGCAGATAGAGAAGGTGCTTGCAAAATATCCGACAGGGAGAAAAGCAAGTGCTGTTATACCTTTATTATATATCGTTCAAGATCAGATGAAACGTTTGACCAAAAGTGCTTGGGTGCCAAAGGCGGCCATGGCTGCTGTTGCAAAACGTCTGGAAATTTTTCCTGTGAGGGTGTTTGAAATTGCCACATTTTATACAATGTTTAATCTCGAACCCATAGGGCAATATCATTTGCAAGTTTGTGGAACAACACCATGCTGGTTGAGGGGATCGGATGAAGTGGTTGAAGCCTGTAAAAAAGCGACAGGAATTAGGGAATTTGGTCAAACCAGTGAAGATGGATTGTTCACGCTTTCCGAGGTTGAATGTTTGGGTGCCTGTGCAAATGCGCCTATTCTACAGGTTGATCATGATTATTACGAAGACATGAATGGTCCAAAAACCATTGAGTTAATTAATGCATTGAGAAGAGGGGAAAAAACGCCTCCAGGATCTGCATTAAATCGTTTGAATTCGGCTCCTTTGCGTCAAGATCATTCCTTATCAGATAATTCAAAGGCCAAAAAACGATGCTAGAATCTAAAGACCGTATTTATGTCAATTTGCATGGTCAGGATGACTGGAAATTGGCAGGTGCTCGTAAACGGGGTGATTGGGATAATACCAAGGCTATTTTAGCTTTGGGACGTGAAAAAATCGTCAAAGAGGTAATTGATTCAGGGTTAAGGGGACGTGGTGGTGCAGGTTTCTCTACAGGTCTAAAATGGTCGTTTATGCCCAAAGGGGATGGTCCCTTACCTCATTATCTGGTAATTAATGGGGATGAATCAGAGCCTGGCACTTGCAAGGACAGGGAAGTTTTACGTCATGAGCCTCATAAAATTGTTGAAGGTGCATTGCTTGCCTCTTTTGCGATAGGCGCGCATGTTGCCTACATATATATTCGTGGTGAATATTACCATGAAGCCAACAGACTGCAAGTTGCCATTGACGAGGCATATGAAGCTGGATTGATCGGTAAAAATGCCTGTGGTAGTGGTTGGGATTTTGATTTTTATATTCATCGCGGTGCAGGCGCATATATTTGTGGTGAGGAAACAGCCCAGCTTGAAAGTCTTGAAGGCAAAAAGGGGCAGCCGCGTCTGAAGCCACCTTTCCCAGCGGGTAAGGGATTATATGGTTGTCCGACCACGATCAATAATGTTGAAAGCATTTCGGTAACCCCTACAATAATGCGTAGAGGAGCCGCTTGGTTTTCAAGTATAGGGCGTAAAAACAATACTGGTCCAAAACTAATGGCGATTTCGGGTCATATTCAAACCCCCTGTGTATTTGAAGAGGCATTGGGATTGCCCTTGAAGGAAATTATTGAACGTCATGGCGGGGGTGTACGTGGTGGATGGGATAACCTTTTAGCTGTTATTCCGGGTGGCACGTCAATGCCTATGCTGAACAAGGAAGTGTGTGATACCGTTATAATGGATTTTGACGGTATGCGTGATGTTGGGTCCGGGTTGGGAACGGCTGGCATAGTTGTGATGGATAAGTCAACGGATCTTATTAGGGCGATTACACGTATTTCTCAGTTCTATAAACATGAAAGCTGTGGTCAGTGCACGCCATGTCGGGAAGGATCCAATTGGGTGCTGAAGGTCATGAAGAGAATGACAGAGGGACGTGCAGAAATAGAAGAAATTGATATGTTGATGGATGTAACTAAACAGATTGAAAACACAACAATCTGTGCAATGGGTATGTCTGTTGCCTGGCCCGTGCAAGCATTAATTCGTAATTTTCGTCCAATGATGGAACAAAGAATTATGGATTATAAGAAAACCCATGGTGGTGCTGTTCAGGTCCAGGTGCCTGTTGGAACGCCGGTATTGGGATAGGAAGGAATTATGGTAAAAGTTATCGTTGATGGTATTCCTGTGGATGTTCCCAATGGTTCTTCAGTATTACAGGCCTGTGAGGCAGCAGGAAAGGAAATCCCTCGTTTTTGTTATCATGAAAAACTTTCTGTGGCTGGAAACTGCAGAATGTGTATGGTTGAGATAACCGGTTCTCGTAAACCTCTGGTTTCATCATGCTCACAGCCAGTAATGAATGGAATGCAGGTTTTGACCGACACAGAAATGGTCAGGGCAGCGCGTCGCAGTACGATGGAACTGTTATTAATCAATCATCCCCTGGATTGTCCTATTTGCGACCAGGGTGGTGAATGTGATTTACAGGACCAGGCAGTAGGTTATGGACGTGAATGTTCACGATTCAGGGACGAAAAAAGAGCAGTTACTGATAAGTATCTCGGACCGTTGGTTCGCACTGTCATGACACGCTGCATTCAATGTACACGTTGTATTCGTTTTATGAATGAAATCGCTGGTACGGCAGAACTTGGCGGAATCAACCGGGGTACCAATCTAGAAATCACCCCTTTTCTTGAAGAGGGTATCAATACAGAACTTTCAGGAAATCTTATTGATGTTTGCCCTGTTGGAGCTTTAACGGCTAAACCAACCGCGTTCCGTTACCGTTCGTGGGAACTGAAAAATACTGATTCAATTGATGTGATGGATTCTGTGGGAACGAATATAACTTTACAAGTGCGAGGAAGTGAGGTTTTGAGAATTCTCCCCCGTCAAAATGATGATGTTAATGAAAGTTGGCTTGCTGATAAGGGTCGTTTCTCTCTGGATGGTTTGAAACGGCGGCGTCTGGATCGACCATGGATAAGGAAAGAAGGCAAACTTGTCGAAACTTCATGGAATGAGGTGGTCCAGGTTGTTTCCCAAAAATTAAAATCTACGAAAAAAGAGCGTATAGGCGTCATTGCAGGGGATTTATGTGATGCAGAAAGCATGTTCACATTAAAAAATTTGATGAACGATCTTGGAGTCAGCAATTTAGATTGTCGTCAAGATGGGGCATATTACGATACCTCTTATCGTGGACATTATGTTTTCAATAGTACGATTGCAGGAATTGAGCAGGCTGATGCTTTATTGATGATAGGTGCTTTTCCACGTCAAGAGGCACCTGTGTTGAATGCCCGTATTCGTAAAAGATGGTTGTCTCTTACCGAACAATTCCCAATTGCATTTATAGGTGAACTTATTGATGATCCTACGTATAAAATTGAGAATTTAGGAGAGGATCCAACTTTAATTGATTCATTGTTACGAAATGAGCTTGCCTTTAACGAAATTTTGAATAATGCGAAACGCCCAATGATTATTATTGGACATGGGGCATTGGTTCGTGAAGATGCAAAATTAATATTTGAAAAAACCTTGGCTTTGGCTCATAAAATTGGTGCCGTAACCGAAAATTGGAATGGATTCAATGTCCTTCATCATGCAGCCGCTCGTGTTGCGGGTCTGGATATGGAATTTTATCCTAAATCGGATTCACAAGATGCACGCTCGATGGTTACGGGTGGCACAGATCTTTTGTGGTTGCTTGATGCAGATGAAATTGATCTTTCAAAATTGGCTGCCGATTGCTTTGTGATTTATCAGGGACATCATGGAGATCAGTCTGCCAAACGTGCTGATATTATTTTACCTGGAGCCGCTTATACAGAAAAATCAGGTATTTATGTTAATACTGAAGGCAGAATTCAGCAGGGTAACAGGGCGATTTTACCTCCTGGAAATGCCAAGGAAGATTGGAAAATTATTTCAGAAATTGCCCAATCAATGAATATTGATCTTCCTTATTCCAATTTATATGAGTTAAGAACTTGCCTGGCACAGGCCTATCCTGTATTTAAGGAAAAGGGAGTAGTTAGAAACCAGATGTGTTCTTCCATAAATATTTCAGAAAAAAACATTGAAAAACAATCTTTTAGGGCGATTATTTCAGATTATTTCTTAACGAATTCAATCAGTAGAGCCAGCCTCACAATGCATGAATGTTCAAAAACACGTGGTGCCAATTCATCGGCAAAAGCTGCGGAGTGATATCATGGAACATTTCATTTTTCATACATTACTCGGATCAGTTATCCTGATTATATTAAAAACACTGGCACTATTGGTTCCAGTGCTTGTCGGTGTCGCTTATCTGACTTGGTTGGAACGTAAAGTTTTGGCTGCAATTATGCTTCGTAAAGGTCCGAATGTTGTTGGTCCTTTCGGTTTGCTGCAACCCTTTGCCGATGCGGTTAAAATGATTTTTAAGGAAACGATCATTCCTGCCAAGGCAAATCGGGTCTTGTTTTTTGTCGCGCCAATTCTAGTCTTTACATTGTCCCTATTCGCATGGGCGGTAATTCCCGTGAATGATGGTTGGGCTGTTGCAAATCTTAATATTGGTATCCTTTACCTATTGGCGATTTCCTCCTTGGGTGTTTACGGAACTTTGTTGGCCGGCTGGGCTTCGAATTCGAAATACTCTTTATTGGGGGCCATGCGTGCCACGGCACAGATGATATCATATGAAGTCTCAATTGGACTTGTTATCGTTTCCGTACTGTTGCTTGTTGGTAGTGCAAATATGAACGATATTGTCCTGGCACAAAAACATGTCTGGTTTTTTCTGCCAATGTTTCCCATGTTCATTATTTTCTTTATTTCATGTTTAGCTGAAACCAATCGTCCACCTTTTGATTTTTCAGTTGGTGAAAGTGAACTGGTGGCAGGTTTTTTTGTGGAATATTCCTCAATGGCCTTCGGATTATTTTTTCTGGCTGAATATGGTAACATGATTTTGATGTCTGCAATTACCAGCATCATATTTTTAGGTGGATGGTTGCCACCCTTTGATTGTGTGCCGTTTACCTGGATACCTGCACCTTTCTGGATGATAATTAAAGTTTTATTTTGTCTATTCTGTTTTATATGGGTAAGAAGCGCGTTTCCAAGATACCGTTATGATCAGTTAATGCGATTAGGCTGGAAAATATTCTTACCCTTTTCATTAATATGGGTTGTGCTTACCGCTGCGTTTGTAATGGTAACCGGCGTAGGGATATATGGAGGAGCTGGTTAATGGGTTTTATTGATAGAACCGCACGGTCTTTTTTATTATCAGAATTGTTGACTGGACTGGGAATAACACTACGTTATTTCTTCAAACCGAAGGCAACAATCAATTATCCTTATGAAAAAAGTCCTCTTTCACCACGGTTTAGAGGGGAGCATGCCTTACGTCGTTATGCCAATGGAGAAGAGCGTTGCATTGCGTGCAAATTGTGTGAGGCAACGTGTCCAGCAGAAGCAATTACCATTGAGGCTGAAGAGCGGAATGATGGTTCGAGAAGAACTACCCGGTATGATATAGATATGACAAAATGCATCTATTGCGGGTTATGTCAGGAAGCATGTCCTGTTGACGCGATTGTTCAAGGACCCAATTACGAATTCGCCACTGAAACCCGGGAAGAGTTGATGTACAACAAAAGCAAATTATTGTCTAATGGGGATCAATGGGAAAGTGCCTTGGCATTAAGACTGGAGCAGGATGCTCCATATCGGTGAGACAGGAAACATTTAAAATGAATAAATTAATTTATATATCGGGTCTTATAAAGATCTTTGATCAGGAATTAGGATAATGACACCGATTATTCTTTTCTATATTTTCGCAATAATTTTGCTACTATCAGCATCGATGGTTGTTTTTGTTCGAAATTCAGTTCATGCAGCCCTATTTCTAATTCTTGCATTCTGTAATGCCGCTGGATTGTTTATGCTGGCCGGTGCCGAATTTTTGGCTATACTTTTGATAGCCATATATGCTGGTGCAGTCATGGTTCTGTTTATGTTTATTGTAATGACAATGCAAATAGAGCTGGTCCAGTTAAAGGAAGGAATGCAACGTTACATGCCTGTGGGTTGTATCATTGCTTTTATTCTTGTCGTTGAATTTATTATGATTGCCATCCATTGGCATGTTGATCCTGAATTGATAAGCAGGGGTCAAAATTCTGCGTTGCATGATATTTCGAATACCAAAGCATTGGGGGATATTTTATATACGCATTATGTTTTGTTATTCCAGATTTGTGGATTAATCCTGCTTGTTGCAATGATCGGTGCAATTGTCTTGACCCTGCATAAAAATCCTAAAAACCGTAGACAGAACATTATGCGCCAACATATGCGCGAACCAAGCCAAACTCTGGAAATTCGTGATGTGCCCTTGAATAAAAGCATTCAGGATATTGGCGGTTTCCTTCGTCCCAAAGAGACTTATTATGGTATTGCACAAGAGGAATCCTTCGGTCCAAAACCTGGTGATAAAACCGATATTACTGAAAAAAGACAACAAAGGGAGCAAATGAAATGAATATTTTAAATTCTGTGGGGCTTGCTCCCTATATGATTGTCAGTGGTATTTTATTTTCAATTGGTCTGTTTGGTATTTTTGCTAATCGGAAGAATTTAATTGTTATATTGATGTCTATTGAATTGATGCTTTTATCTGCAAATCTTAATTTAATTGCATTCTCTTCTTTATATAGCAATTTAACAGGTCAGATTATGGTTATGTTTAGCCTTACAGTCGCCGCTGCAGAATCTGCCATCGGACTTGCCATTATTATGGTATTTTATCGTAATCGTCGGTCGGTGGAAGTGCAAGATACGATGATGATGAAGGGGTAAAGAAATGACATCATCATTATTTATTACAGCTGTTATCTCACCCTTGGCTGGTTTTTTATGCGCAGGGTTAATGGGGCGGATAATCGGTGATTCATTTGCAAAGTTTATTTCTATTCTTGGAATGTCCATATCGGTTACATGTGCATGGCTTGTAACTTGGCAATTTTTTGCCAATCATATGGATAGTCAAGTTGTTCATTTTATGGAGTGGATCAATGCCGGTAATTTTCATATTAACTGGTATTTGAAACTGGACAGTTTGTCTGTTGCCATGTTGACGATGGTATCAAGCATATCCTTGTTAATCCATATCTATAGTATGGGATACATGTCGCATGACACGATGCCAACTTATCGTTTTTTTGCATATTTATCTTTATTTACATTCAGTATGATTGCCTTGATTACCTCTAATAATCTGGTTCAATTGTTTTTTGGCTGGGAAGGGGTAGGTTTATGCAGCTATTTACTTATTGGATACTGGTATATGCGTCCAGAAGCTATATCAGCCGCAATCAAGGCTTTTGTTGTAAATCGTATTGCGGATCTATTTTTTCTCGTAGGCATTAGTTTGCTTTTTATCACGACCGGTTCGGTTTTTTATAATGAAATATTTCAAAAATTACCTGATTTAGTTCAACTGCATTATCATTTATTGGGTTTTGATTTCCAGATATATGAATTTATTGCATTCCTGCTATTTGTCGGGGCCATGGGAAAGTCTGCCCAATTGTTTTTTCATGTATGGTTACCGGATGCAATGGAAGGACCAACGCCAGTTTCCGCACTTATTCATGCCGCAACTATGGTGACAGCAGGTGTATTCTTGATGGCAAGAATGTCACCCCTGGTTGAATTGGCTCCACATGTTAAGATATTCATTATTGTTATAGGATCATTAACAGCATTATTTGCCGGTTCTGTTGCTTTGGTACAATCAGATATTAAGAAATCCATTGCTTATTCAACTTGTTCTCAGCTTGGATATATGTTTGTCGCAGTTGGTGTGGGAACCTATCAAATTGCAGTATTCCATTTAACGACACACGCTTTTTTCAAGGCATTGTTGTTTCTTGGTGCGGGATCAGTGATTGTCGCGCTTCATGATGAACAGGATATGTTCAAAATGGGTGGATTGTATAAAAAATTACCTTTGACTTGCATATTGATGTGGATAGGCTGTCTAGCATTGGGTGGAATATATCCATTTACAGGTTACTGGTCAAAAGATGCCATTCTGGAAGCTGTTTGGACAACCCAATCTTCCTTGGGATATGCGGCTTGGGTTGTATTGTTATTGACTGCGTTTCTTACAAGCCTATATAGCTGGCGGATGTTGTTTCTTGTGTTCCATGGAAAACCAAAACATAAGGAAAATTATGATCATGCAAAAGAATCTCCTTTCTCTATGACTTTACCCATGATCATACTTGGTGTTTTATCAATTATTGGAGGCATTATCCTATATCCTTATTATATAGGTTCTCAACAAGTTATATTTTGGGGAGGTTCAATTGTTAATGTTTCAGATAATTTGCATATGATTATTGAACAACATACACCTGCAATTATTGCATTAATGCCACTTATACTTGGTATACTGGGTATTTTAATTGCTTATTTATGTTATATAGTTAATCCGAATATCCCTATATCATTAGCTCAGTCAATGAAGGGGTTTTACCGTTTTCTATTAAATGCATGGTATTTTGATAAACTTTACGATGTAATAATTATCCGTCCTTATGCAGCTTTGTCTAAGGCATTATGGAAAATTGGTGAAAAAGATATTATCCAGGAATTTCCTGTCATACTGGCGCAATTTACAAATCGTTCTGCCAAAGGGATATCCTGGATTCAAAATGGTTCTTTTGCTTTATATGCTTTTACCATGGCAATTGGGTTGGTGGTTATCGTCGCCACTTTCCTGATCTATCAATGATATTAAGTTAAGTCAGGATAAATCCGATGAATTGGACGCTTGCTATTCCAGAAATTGTATTAACAATTGGTGGTCTTATTATATTGTTATTCGGGGCGCTGCAAAAAAAGGAAAATTCCTTTTTTCCCTCTGCCATTTTTTCTACGGCAATATTTATTGCCGCGGGATTTTTAACGTTAACCAATGCAAATGGGTTGGCATATTACGGGTTATTTGTAAATGATGAATTTTCCCGTTACATGAAATTGCTGGTTCTTATTGCAGGTTTATTAACAATTATTTTGTCTTTGGATTTTAATAAAAAAAATAAAACAACATATTTTGAATTTATAGCGTTGATCATTTTTTCCACGGTCGGTGCAATGGTTATGGTCTCCTCCAATAATCTTATGAGCCTGTATCTTGGACTGGAGTTATCTTCGTTATCTTTATATATTTTATGTGCAATTGATCGTAACAATCCGTTATCAGCTGAATCTGGGATAAAATATTTCATTTTGGGATCAGTCGCGTCTGCAATTTTACTTTATGGTATTTCAATGCTTTATGGCGCAGCTGGAAGTATGGAATATAACAATGTTCATAAAGCCATCGCAGCGGCAAATTATAATAATATGGGTTTTGTCGTGGGACTGGTTTTTGTTTTAATCGGAATATGCTTTAAAATTTCTGCAGTACCTTTTCATATGTGGACACCGGATGTTTACCAAGGTGCTCCAACGCCTGTTACAACCTTTCTTTCGACGTCGCCAAAATTTGCAGCTTTTGCATTATTTTTACGGTTGATGTCGGGGCCTTTTGGAACCCTATCCTATCAATGGCAGTTTTTGATTGAAGTTATATCATTGTTATCCATAATTATTGGAAGTATTGGTGCTATATCTCAATTAAATATTAAAAGAATGATGGCTTATTCTTCAGTTGCACATATGGGATATGCAATGGTTGGATTAGCCGCAGGAAATTCAAATGGCGTTTTGGGAACGATCATTTACTTGACAACTTATCTTTTCATGAATGTCGGAACTTTTGCCGTGATTACATCTATGACGCGAAAAGGTAAGGTTGTAGAAAACATAAATGATTTGGCCGGACTTGGTAAAAGTGATCCGGGCATAGCGGTTGCTATGGCAATTTTCATGTTTAGTATGGCAGGTGTTCCGCCACTTGCAGGATTCTTTGGTAAATTTATGGTTTTTTGGGCAGCTATTCAGGTTCATTTATATGTACTTGCAACAGTTGGAATTGTTGCCAGCGTTTTAAGCGCTTTTTTCTATCTTAGGATTGTCAAGATCATCTTCATGGATAAATCTCATGGACAACTTGATCATCGTTCATTATCAATTTCTTTTATGTCCTTTGGTATGAGCGCGTTAACGGTAATTTTTATCATATTTATGGGCCCAATGATGCATGTTGGACGCATTGCGGCTAAATCTTTGTTTAATTAATCATTTAAGTGTCTAAACGTGGAAAAAAGAAGGTTCTGGAAATTTGAACATTATTCCACGTTATCGTCTACCAATGATCACTGCATTGAGATGGCCAGATCAGGACATAAAACAGATCTGGCTGTTTTGGCTGACTCTCAGTCATCACCACGGGGAAGCCGTGGGCGCAAATGGATCGAGCCTCAGGGTAATTTAGCCTTTTCTTTATTATATTGGCCAAGATCATCGAATATAAAATTGAATTGGATTCCGTTTGTTGCAGCATTATCTCTTTATGATGCTGTAAGATTTTACAGCAAAGTCGATCATGAATTATTTATTAAATGGCCTAATGATCTATTGTATAAAAACAGGAAAATTGGTGGAATTCTAATTGAAAGCAATATTTCCAAGACCAGTCAATTAGAATGGTTGGTTATGGGTTTTGGTGTCAATATCAATAGTTATCCTGATTTGAATAGAAAATTGGGTTGTTTAAAAGATTTTGTAACTAAACCACCCTTAGCAAAAGAGTTATCAGAGAAAATTATATATTATTTTGATTACTGGATAAATTTTTTAACAAATGACCAGGAAAAAATTATACGTGAGGCATGGATAGAGAAATCAATACCTTTAAATTCAAAATTAACTGTAAATTTACAGCAAAATAGTTGGGAAGGAATTTATTGTGGTATTGATGAACATGGGTTACTATTATTACAAACTGTAAAGGAAATGCGAAGTTTCTCTACGGGTGAAGTTTTTTGGTTAGATAATTCTCAGGATTGTTAAAGCGTGTTAATGGTCATTGATGCGGGCAATACCAATGTTGTATTTGCTATACATAATGGTGAAAAATGGGTGGGTTCATGGCGAATGAGTACAATTCCCAACCATACATCAGATGAATACGCCGCGACATTACTTATTTTACTGCAAGCATGTGGGATAAAAACTGATCAGATTGACAACATTATCATTGGTACTGTTGTTCCCCCGATTTTATATCAATTGAGATTATTGTGTCGACAATGGTTTGGCGTCGAACCTCTTATTGCTTCATCTGATCTGGATTGGGGATTCAAAATTTTAATTGATAACCCTCATGAAGTGGGTGTTGATCGTTTGCTAAATGGCCTAGCAGCTCATACTCTATTTGGGGGTCCTTTAATTGTTGTGGATCTAGGGACAGCCACAACATTTGATGTTATTGATGAAAAAGGAAATTATTGCGGAGGAATTATTTCACCCGGCCTTACTTTATCTTTGGAATCTCTACATAAAGCCGCAGCTCGATTACCAAAGATCGGTATAATGAAACCCATTTCCGTGATAGGCAAAGAAACAGTTAACGCAATGCGATCAGGTATATATTGGGGATATATAGGTCTTATTGAGGGTATCATAAAAAGGATTGGAGCCGAAGCTAATTGTTCCTATCGCGTTATAGGAACAGGCGGATTGGCATCCTTATTGGCAGAAGGTACCGATATTTTTGAAAAAATTAGTCTGGAATTGACGTTAGAAGGTTTAAGATTGCTTGCAAATCGTAATAAAACATCATAGTAAAAATAATAAAAAGGATAAACATGAATGAAACTGCAAACGATTTTGCCTTTCTTCCCTTAGGAGGAACAGGTGAAATTGGTATGAATTTTAATTTATATCGTCTTAATGGGTCATGGCTTGCATTTGATTGTGGCATTGGTTTTAGTGGTAATGACATGCCGGAAGCCGATATTCTGGTGCCTGATCCTGAGTTCATCATTCGATATAAAGATAGTTTGTTAGGATTGGTTGTCACTCACGCACATGAAGATCATATCGGTGCGATAACATATCTTTGGGAAGCATTGGAGTGTCCAATCTATGCAACGTCTTTTGCCGCTTCAATTATTAGAAGAAAATTGAGAGAGGCTAACTTACTGAATGATGTCACAATTCATCTGATTGATATTGGAGCCCGTATCAGAATTGGGGAATTTGATCTGGAATTTATACCTGTAACGCATTCTATACCTGAAGCGCAAAGTGTTGTAATTCGCACTCCTTATGGAACAGTATTACATACAGGTGACTGGAAATTCGATCCTGATCCTGTGATAGGTCATCCAACAAATCTTTCAAAATTTGCCGAAATAGGTGATGAAGGTGTTTTGGCAATGATTTGTGATAGTACGAATGCGATTGTCAAACGTGCGCCTGAATCAGAGGGTGCCGTCAGAAAAAGCATGGTTGATCTTATTGCCAATATCAGGGGAAGAGTTGCAGTAACTTGTTTCGCAAGTAATGTCTCAAGGATCGAGACAATTGCTTATGCAGCAAAACAGGCCAATCGCCCTGTGGTAATTATTGGCCGCTCTTTGCAGAATATTGAAATTGCAGCACGTGAAAATGGATATTTTCGGGATATTCCTCCGTTTTATACGGAACAGAATATGAATGAAATTGATCAGGAAAATGTTGTATTCATTATTACGGGAAGTCAAGGGGAGGAAAGATCAGCCTTAACCCGTATTTCCTATGATACACATCAACATATATCTTTTGGTGTTGGAGATACTGTTATTTACAGCAGTCGTACAATTCCCGGTAATGAATTGGCAATCATGCGTGTACAGGATAATCTGGTGCGTCGCGGGGTCAGGGTAATAACATCCGTAGATCATTTGGTTCATGTTTCAGGACATGCCAGTCATGATGAAGTTACAGAATTATATAAACTTGTAAAACCAAAATACGGCATTCCTGTTCATGGTGAGTGGGTTCATTTGAATGCACAGGCGGAAATTGCAAAATCTTGTAACTCTGAACCTATCCTGCTTGAGGATGGAGATATCATTCAATTGGCACCAGGACCAACCAAAATTGTAAATAGTGTACCTTATGGCCGCTTGACGGTTGATGGAAACAGGCTTTTATCCATAGATGGGAACGTATTGGCGGCACGTCGACGCATGCTTTATAACGGTGTTATTGTTGCGAGTTTTGCAGTGGATGATGAGGGTATGTTGTTGAGTGATCCAAATATAAGCGCGCCCGGTTTACTGGATCAGTATGATGATTGTGATCTGATTATTGATAATTTTGCCGATGCAATTGAACAGTTGCCAAGAACAGTTCGGTTGAATGACGAAGAATTAATTGACAAATCGAAATCAATACTAAGACGTATTCTGGGGCGGAAGCTTGGTAAAAAACCGCTTATCGAGGTTCACGTCATACGGTTGTGATATTCTATTGATGTCGAGTAATATTGATCGATTGTAATGTTTCATAAAAATATGGTTTTAATAGGATAAATATGCGTCTATCGTCCAGTTTTCTTCCAACTTTAAAAGAAGATCCAGCTGAAGCTCAAATTATCTCTCATCGTCTCATGTTAAGAACAGGGATGGTTCGGCAAATGTCTTCTGGCATTTATGCATGGCTGCCCTTGGGATTGAGAGTTCTTGACAATATATCGAGAATTGTGAGGGAAGAACAAAATGCTATCAATGCACAGGAAGTTTTGATGCCAACTTTGCAATCGGCGGATTTATGGAAACGTTCTGGGCGTTATGATGCTTATGGACCGGAAATGCTTCGTATTGTTGATCGTCACAAACGTGATCTTTTATATGGTCCCACGAATGAAGAAATGATAACCGATATATTTGGACAATTTATAAAGTCCTATAAAGAACTTCCACAGCTTTTATACCAAATTCAGTGGAAGTTCAGGGATGAAATTCGTCCACGTTTCGGCGTGATGCGCGGGCGGGAATTCTATATGAAAGATGGATACAGTTTTGATCTTAATTATGAAGATGCCGTTGTAACCTATCATAAAATGATGCTTTCATATCTCAGGACATTTCAACGAATTGGTGTAAAAGCAATTCCAATGTTGGCTGATACAGGTCCGATAGGCGGGGACTTAAGCCATGAATTTATTATTCTGGCACCTACGGGTGAAAGCGGGATCTATTTTGATTCTGATTTCACGGAACAGAACTGGCTTGAAATGCCAGTTGATATAAATGATAAGGAATCCTTGGCCGCTTTTTTCCAACGTATGACACGATTTTATGCCGCCACTGATGAAAAACATGATCAGAATGAATGGCAAAAAGTTCCAGAATCCAGACGCTGTGAAGGGCGTGGAATTGAAGTAGGTCAAATCTTCTATTTTGGTACAAAATATACAGAAGCAATGAATGTTTCCGTGATAGGGCCTGATAGTGACAAAATAAATCCTCACATGGGTTCTTACGGTATTGGGGTTTCCCGTCTTGTCGGGGCAATAATTGAATCATCACATGATGATCAGGGGATAATATGGCCAGATGCTATTGCTCCTTTCAAAGCCGTGATTATTAATTTGGGATTGAAGAATCAAGCTTGTAAGGATGCTTGTGAAGCATTGTATAAAATGGATCAAGAACAGTTTTTATATGATGATCGTGATGAACGGGCTGGAGTGAAATTTGCAGATGCTGATTTGATGGGGCACCCTTGGCAAATCATTATCGGTCCAAGAGGGATAGGTAATAATGTTGTCGAAATTAAACGTCGTGAAACCGGCGAAAGAACGGAAGTATCTATAGAACAGGTGATGAATTATATTTCCTCTTATCAAGGGTAATGGATTTATGTTTGGCTCTTTTGAAAGAATGGTTGCAAAACGATATCTTCGTGCTAGAAAAGGCGAGCGTTTTGTTTCAATAATAGCTATTTTTTCATTAATAGGAATAGCCTTGGGTGTTGGAACATTAATAGTCGTCATGGCTGTCATGAATGGTTTCAAGGCTGATTTATTGGGACGTATACTAGGCTTGAATGGAGATTTGAGTGTATACAGTCAATCTTATGATGGGCCAACCTCTTTAAGGGAATATAATAATTTATCCAACAGAATTGAACAAATGCCCCATATTACATCTGCCATTCCCTTTATTGAAGGACAAGTGTTGATAAGTGCTGGAAATTTCAACTCTGGTGGAATGGTTAGGGGAATGACAGCTTCTGGTTTGAAAAAACTCAAGGTCATTAGTAAAACCCTTGATCCAACAGTTTTGAAACAATTTCAAGGCGATGATGTCATCATTATTGGTGAAACTCTTGCTGAGCAAGCAAATCTGGGAGTTGGTTCAAGGTTAACTTTAATTTCACCTAAAGGGTCCGCAACAGTAATGGGTAATATTCCCAGAATCAAATCCTATAGAATTATTGGTATTTTTGATTCTGGTATGCATGAATATAATTCCAGTTATGTTTTTTTAACGATGCGGGCTGCACAGAAATATTTTCAGCTTGATGATGAGGTAACAGGAATCCAGATATTCTCGAATGATTCAACCCATATTCAAGCTGTTACGCATCAACTTGAGAATTCGTTTAGAAATGATAATCTGAAATTTGTCGATTGGACTCAGAGCAACAATGCTTTTTTTGGAGCAGTGCAAGTTGAACAGAATGTGATGTTTCTTATTCTGGCGTTAATTATCTTGGTTGCTGCTTTTAATGTCATATCCTCTTTGATTATGATGGTCAAGGATAAAACACGTGATATTGCCATACTTAGAACCATGGGGGCATCACGTGGTGCGATAATGCGGATATTCCTGATGTGCGGGGCATCTGTTGGGGTAACAGGAACACTGATAGGTACTGTATTGGGAATTTTATTTTGTAAAAATATAGAACATATACGTCAGGGTTTGCAAAAAATCACGGGAACAAATCTATTTAATCCTGAGGTTTATTATCTTGAACATTTGCCGGCTAAGTTAGATTGGGCGGATGTGATACAGGTTGTGTCAATGGCTCTGTTTCTTTCTTTACTGGCGACATTATACCCATCTTGGAAAGCAGCAAAAACGGATCCAGTTGAGGCATTGAGAAATGAATAATCAAGTTGTCCTCCAGTTAGATAAAATTTCACATGCCTATAAAAGTGGTGATGAGAACCTTCAAATTTTGCACAATGCTGATTTTACGCTCAATCATGGTGAAATTGTTGCCCTGATTGCTCCTTCTGGTACGGGTAAATCAACCTTGTTGCATATTGCAGGATTGCTTGAAAAACCCCAAAAGGGCGAAATTATTATTCAAGGTCGAAAATCTTCCAGATTGAATGATCGGGAAAGAACGCAATTAAGATTAAATTCAATAGGATTTGTTTATCAGTTTCATCATTTGCTTGCTGAATTTACTGCCTTGGAAAATGTTTTGATACCACAATTGATAGCAAGGAGTTCTAAAACGAAAGCGGTAAATATAGGTAGGGACTGGTTAAAGAAATTTGGTCTTGGTCATCGTGTCGATCATTACCCAGGAAAGTTGTCTGGTGGAGAGAAACAGCGGGTCGCAATTGCACGGGCTCTGGTAAATTCACCAAAAATTCTATTGGCGGATGAACCAACGGGAGATTTAGATGAAAAGAATTCCGAGCATGTTTTTAATTTGCTGTTACAGGTTGTACGTAGTGAAGGTTTGACAGCTTTGATCGTTACTCATAATCATTGCCTAGCCACCAAAATGGATCGGGTTGTTACCTTGCATGAGGGCAAAATAATTCCTTGTCATTTATAATAAGGTATAAAAATAGATGTCTCTTGCCTCTTTTATCCATCTTCGTAGCCATTCTGCATATTCACTAAGTCAGGGGGCTATTCGCATACCTCAAATGGTTAAGCTGGCCAAGACAATGAACATGCCAGCTATCGCAATTACGGATACAGGAAATCTGTTTGGGGCATTAGAATTTTCAAAAACCTGTGTTGAAGCAGGCATACAGCCGATTATCGGGTCCCAGATCGGTATTCCCGTTTTAGGTGAGCAACCGCGTCATATTACAAATTGGCCAATTGTTTTGTTGGCTCAAAATGATATTGGATTGTTGAATCTACAATTTCTTTCATCAGAAGGTTTTCTAAATGGAGATCCATCGGATCCCTTTGTCAATATAGATACAATATGTGAACATTCAGAGGGTTTGATTCTTTTGACTGGTGGAACACGGGGGCCTATATTTCAATTATTATCTGAGGGTCAGGAAAAGCATGCATCCATGTTGCTTGAACAGTTTGCAAAAGCGTTTCCAGGGCGTCTGGCTGTTGAATTGCAACGTCATAATCTGGCTGAGGAAAAATCGGTTGAGCCAGGTTTAATCGATCTGGCAGACCGGTATGGCTTACCCCTTGTAGCAACAAATGAATGTTTTTTTCCGACTCCTGAATTGTACGAGGCGCACGATGCGCTAATTTGTATTGCGCAGGGATGCACTGTTGATATACAGGATCGTTGGAGAGTTACACCTGAACACTGGTTCAAGCCACCGGAAATGATGTGCGCTCTGTTTTCGGATCTTCCTGAGGCATGCGGTAACACGATTGAAATCGCAAAACGGTGTGCAGTTAAAATTGAAACCAGAAAACCTATGCTGCCACATAGTAGAAAAATAAAGGCGGGGACAACGGCCGAGGATACGCTTGAACAAATGGCAAAATCAGGTCTGGAAAAACGTTTGATATCCATTTGCGATCTTACACAAGATCATCGCCAGAAATATGTAGATCGTCTTGATTACGAAATAAATATTATCAAGAATATGGGCTTTTCAGGTTATTTTCTTATAGTTGCTGATTTTATTCAATGGGCCAAGGAACATGATATTCCTGTCGGACCGGGAAGGGGATCTGGGGCAGGATCCTTGGTGGCCTGGGCATTGACGATTACTGATTTGGATCCTTTGCGCTTTAATTTGCTGTTTGAGCGCTTTTTAAATCCTGAACGTGTTTCAATGCCGGATTTTGATATCGATTTTTGTCAAGACCGGCGAGATGAAGTCATTGAATATGTAAGACAAGCCTATGGAACCAACCAGGTGGCACAGATTATAACTTTTGGAAAATTGGCTGCGCGTGCTGCTGTTCGTGATGTTGGTCGTGTTCTTGGATTTCCTTTCGGAATGGTCAATAAGGTTGCTGAACTCATACCAAACAATCCCGCCCATCCAGTTACCTTGAAACAGGCCATTGAAACTGAACCTAGATTACAGGAAATGCAGGCAACAGATGAAAATATACATCGTCTTTTACAAGTGGCTTTGCAGTTGGAGGGATTATACCGACATGCAGGTACGCATGCAGCGGGTGTGGTCATAGGGGACCGTCCGCTGGTTGAACTTGTGCCGCTTTATCGTGATCCGAAAAGTGATATGCTTGTTACGCAATATAATATGAAATTTGTCGAACAGGTTGGGTTGGTTAAATTTGACTTTTTAGGATTAACCACCCTGACGATTTTGCAGCGAGCCGTTAAAATGCTGGAAAAGTTGGGACAACATATTGATCTTTCGAAAATTCCGCTTGATGATACCCTGACTTATGAAATGTTGAGTCGAGGTGAATCCGGAGGCGTTTTTCAATTTGAAGGCGCCGGGATGCGTGATGTTTTGCGTCAAATGCAGCCCAGTCGTATAGAGGATCTGATTGCTGCTGTCGCTTTGTACCGACCAGGCCCGATGGCCAATATTCCCGATTATTGTCGACGTAAGCATGGAGAGGAATGGCAATCACCGCATGAAAAAATAAGGGATATTCTTGAAGAGACTTATGGCATCATGGTCTATCAAGAACAGGTCATGCAAATTGCCCAGAGATTGGCTAATTATAGTCTTGGGGGGGCGGATCTCTTACGTCGAGCAATGGGTAAGAAAATTCGTTCCGAAATGGATAAGCAGCGTGAGATTTTTACTGAAGGTGCAACTAAAAATGGTATTGATCGGCAAAAAGCGATAGAGATATTTGATTTGATGTCGCGGTTTGCTGATTATGGGTTCAATAAATCCCACGCTGCTGCTTATGCTCTGGTTTCTTATCAGACAGCATGGATGAAAGCGAATTATCCAGTGGCTTTTTTTGCCGCATGTATGTCACTGGCACGAGAAAAAACGGATAAGTTAGCCATTCTTCGACAAGAGGCCAAAAGAATTGGTATTTCTGTCTTGCCTCCTGATATCAACAAATCCGGTGCTGATTTTGAAATTGAGAAACAACCTGATGGCAGTTTGGCTATACGCTATGCATTAGCTGCGGTTAAAAGAGCGGGTTTTAGCGCCATGGAAGCCTTGGTTCATGATCGGGATGGTCGAGATTTCAAAAATCTTGCAGATTTTGCCGAACGCATTGATTATCAGAATTTAAATAAGGGCCAACTTGAAAATCTTGCCAAGGCGGGTGTTTTTGATTCAATCGAAAATAACAGACATAAGGTTTTTGCATCAGCCGAAGTGATTTTACGGAGAGCCCATGCACGAAAAGAGGAAAAAGCAAGTGGCCAAATTGGATTATTTCAAAATGCCACGGCACAAATGGCAGAACCGTTAAAAATTAACAGTGTGGCTGAATGGCCCGAAATTGAACGGTTAACTTTGGAAGCTGAGGCAATAGGCTATCATATGACAGCTCACCCACTAGATTCGTTTAGGTCTTTACTGATCAAATTGGGAATACAACCGATAAATAATCTCGAAACAATTGCTCGTTCCGGAGAGGGAAGAATTAAACTTGCTGGCTGTATATTAAATTGTAAGGAACGTCCTACCCGTAAAGGTACCAAAATGGCTTGGGTTGGATTATCGGATAAAACTGGAGCCTGTGAGATAACTTTTTTTTCTGAAAGTTTGACCCGTTATCGTGATTTGCTTGTAGCTGGTAAAATGGTTATCGTAACGGTTGATTTAAGGTTGGATGCAGAAAATTTGCGTATAACGGCAAATCACGTGGAAGATCTTGAAACATCGATATCCGGTTTGGTCAAGGAACTCAAAATATGGATTGATGACGTCCAAGCTGTAGAAACAATTTCAAAATTGTTGGAAAATACGCAGAAAGGCAATGGTAAAATCATTTTAATTCCCAATCTTGTTCAGCAACAAGAGGTGGAAATTTTATTACCAGGATACTATAATGTATCACCCGTTCTCGCACAGCATATCAAAGTGATCAATGGCGTTGAAAAAGTAGATCAATTCTAAAAAATAAAAAATTATAATAAAGTTTTTTGAAATAATTTGTTAATCGGGCTGGTTAAAACATCATAAATGATAAATGGTCATTAATATTTTACAATAGGTTTAATCAGTTATAAATCATAGAGGTTTGAATGATAGAGAATAAAATCAAAAGAATTACTGTTCCCCAGATATTGGCAAAAAAAAATAAGGAACCAATTGTTTCCTTGACTGCCTATACTGCTTCAGTTGCACAAATTGTGGATCCTCATGTTGATTTAATACTTGTGGGTGATTCACTCGGGATGGTCATATACGGATTTGACACGACTTTGGCCGTGACAGTTGAAATGATGATCGAACATGGCAAGGCTGTTATGCGTGGATCAAAAAATGCGTGTGTTATGGTTGATTTACCTTTCGCCTCCTATCAGGAAAATCCGCAGCAGGCCTTTAGGAACGCAGCACGCATATTGCAGGAAACGGGTGCAGCGGCAGTTAAATTGGAAGGTGGGGAGGAAATGGCTGAAACCGTTGAATTTCTTGTCAAAAGAGGTATACCTGTTTGTGGACATGTTGGATTGATGCCTCAAGCTGTTCAAACCATGGGTGGGTTTAAAATTGCAGGAAAAAATGCCAAACAAATTGAAAAAGTCATGCGGGATAGTAATGCTATTGCCAAAGCGGGTGCTTTTGCAATTGTTTTGGAGGGAGTGGTTGAATCAGTGGCAAAAACAATTACTGAACAATTATCAATTCTAACAATTGGAATAGGTGCTTCTCCAGCCTGTGATGGACAAGTCTTGGTATGTGATGATATTTTTGGCGTTTTTCAGGGATTTAAACCAAAATTTGTTAAACGGTATGCCCAAATTGGTCAAACAATGGAAGAGGCAGTCAAATCTTATGCCATGGAAGTCAGATCCAGAACTTTTCCAAGCGCTGAATTCTGTTTTGAAAAATAGACCAAATATTTCTTGTTTAAGGTTTTGAAAAAGGCGAGCATTCATTGATGCATCGCCATTTTTGATATATCTAGGATTATGCTAATGCGGCTGCAATACGTTTTGCAAATAATGTTGGATCAGATGGCATTTCCCCATCCTGTATTTTTGCAAGATCAAGCAGTATAAATGCAGCTTCATCTATATTCTCGCCTGAATTTACCTTCTTGATTAAAGATTTGATTAAATTATGATTAGGATTAATTTCCAGCACAGGTGGGGCTGAAGGAATTGAGCGATCGTTACGACGCATTAAACGTTGCATCTGTAAATCGGGTCCGTCCTCTTTTGCAGCCAAAATTACAGGACTGTCAACAAGGCGTGTCGTCATGCGAGCATCCGTAATTTTGTCTTTCAAACTTTCCATCAAAGTTTTTAAAAGTTTTTCTTCTTCCTCGCTGTTGGATCTTTCCTCTTTTCCCATAAGTTTATCGAGATCTTCCTTGGCACGGGTAATGCTGCGTAAAGGTTTTTCCTCAAATTTTCCAAACCGATCAGGCCAGAAAGCATCCACGGGATCAGTGAATAATAGGACCTCGATTCCTTGTGCCTTGAAACCTTCAAGATGAGGTGAGGTTTTTAAGACTTCAAGGGAATCTCCAGCCAAGAAATAGATGGCCTCCTGATTTTCTTTCATACGTTCCACATAGTCGGAAAGACTTGTCAAACCATCAACGGTAGATGAATAGAATCTTGAGATTTTGGCTATTGTATCATTATTTTCATTGGGTTCCCAAAGTCCTTCTTTAAGAATTGCCCCGAAAAGTTCCCAAAACTTTGTATATTTTTCTTTATCTTCCGAAAGTTTTTTTAATTCACTTATCACACGGTTAACAAGGTTCTTACGAATACGTGCAAGAACGGGTGTGTTTTGTAGCATTTCCCTGGATACATTTAGGGGAAGATCTTCAGTATCCACAATCCCCTGAATGAAACGTAACCAAGATGGAAGCATGTCCGCTTCATCCGTAATAAACATACGGCGTACATGCAATCGTACCTTGCTTTTTCTTTCTTGATCGACTGGTGCGAATGGAGAAACCATTCCGGGAATAAATAACAAAGAAGTGAATTCAATCACGCCTTCAGCATGCCATAAAAGCGTAGCCAGTGGTTTGTCAAATAAATGGGTTACATGACGATAGAATTCATCTAGTTGTTCATCGGATATATCGCCACGTGGTTTTGTCCAGATTGCTTGACCTTCATTGGCGGATGTTTCTTTGTCATCCTGTTTAATCGTAATGGGCCAGGCAATATGATCTGCCCATTTACGGATAATATTCTCCAGTCGCATGCTTTCCAAATATTCTTCAGCATCTTTTTTAATATGAAGAATAACATCTGTACCAGGTGTATTTCTTGTTGAGGAAGCGATACTATACTTGCCTTTACCTTCAGAGTTCCATGCCCAGGCTTCATCCGATCCGGCACGTCGTGAAATTACCTCAACTTTATCCGCCACCATGAAGGCTGAATAAAATCCAACACCAAATTGACCGATGAGGTTAACACGATCTTCGGGTTTGGCATCCCTGAGCTGTTTTTCAAATGATCTTGTTCCTGATTTTGCAATGGTTCCGAGATTTTGGATCATCTCATCCTTACTCATACCGAGACCATCATCACTGATTGTTAATAAATTTCCCTTTTTATCAACGGTTAAAATTATTTGGGGTTTATCGGGCAAGGCAACTGTTTGATTGGTAAGCGATTCAAAACGTCTTCTATCCAATGCATCTGCAGAGTTGGCAATTAATTCTCTTAAAAAAATTTCTCTCTCTGAATAAAGTGCATGAACAACCAGATCCATAAGGCGTTCAACTTCTGCACTAAAATTGTGTTGTTCTTCAGCATGCGTAGATGTTGCATCACTCATTTTCACTTGTAAGCCTTTATCATATTTATGGGTTAAAATTAAATTTGAATTAATTATATAACAAAATAAACTGGAAATTAACGAAGACAATTAATAATTTTTTTTGGTAACAATTAAATTTTTAAAATTTCTTTCCATTGGCTGGTAATCATAATCAGAAATTCAGTCATAATTTTTTGAATTTTAAAAAAATTTTCATTGAGTTGGAAAGATTCTTCATTCAAATACAATTTTTTATTTATTTCAATTTGTAAAACATGAATATTTTTAAAAGGATTTCCATAATGACTGGTAATATACCCTCCTGCATAAGGTATATTTTTTTTCACTGTTAAGCCTTTTGATTGAAAATATCTAGCAGTCTGGTTTATTAATAGCGGGCAACAGCTTTTTGAAAAATTGTCCCCTAATATTATATCTGCAAAGGCAGGGGTTTGGATGCGTGGGGATGGCATTGAATGTACATCGAGGATAATGCCTCCATTAAAACGATTTTTAAAGTTATGAATGAAATTTTGAATTTGTTGATGATAGGAAAACCAATAATTTTGAACTAGTTTTTCAATATGAGTAAATGAAAGATAATATTTGAAAATAACTTTTCCTGAATTGCTGATTTTATGAACTGTTCCAATTCCGTTTTTTACCCGAGCGGATTCTGTATCACACCATGGGGGAAGTTGTTCTTTGAACATTTTTGGATCAAGTTCCCATGCCCATCGATTGAGATCACAGAAAATACGGGATAATTCTGCATTTAACAAACTTCCACCATAATTAGATACATGATGAAAAAGTTCATGGACAAAACTGTCTTCACTCTTGCGTAATTCATTTAAGGGTAATCTTGTTAGTTCAAGCAAATTCTTTGGATAGAATTGTCCAGAATGAGGTGAGCTGACTAAAAACGGTAAAACATTATTATCAGGTTTTTGTAAATGATATATTTTTGTTTTATGAATTGGCACAAAATAACCTTGCTAACGGAAAAAAAAGAATGATTATATTAAAATATTTTATTTTTTTGCATTTGACCACTTGCGCTTTTAAACTAAGATGTGTATCAAGCAGTTTATCAAACGTTAAGATGGGCGCATAGCTCAGCGGGAGAGCACTACCTTGACATGGTAGGGGTCACAGGTTCAATCCCTGTTGCGCCCACCATCTTATCCTAACCGTGAAAAAAAACTAATCATAATTCAAAAAATATTGTCTTTCGTTTGTACATATAATCATCATAATTTACCTGTATAATTAAAAAAATACCTAAAATTCCCTGTTTGTGTATTGGATGAAATGATGATTAATAATATTTATTGTGTCGGCAGAAATTTTGCTGAACATGCAAAAGAATTGGGAAATCAAATCGAATCTGTCCCCGTAATTTTTAGTAAACCCAACACCTCCTTGGTTGAGAGAGATACAATTATCCTACCTGATTTTTCACAGGATATTCATTATGAAACAGAAATGGTATTAAAGATTTCCCAGGATGGTTTTAAAATTTCGGAGAACAAAGCCGAGAATTATTATGATGAAATCGCTCTGGGCCTTGATTTGACGGCTAGAGATCTGCAAACAGAATTAAAAGAGAAAAAATTGCCCTGGTTTTTGGCAAAGGGTTTTAAAGATTCCTGTTACCTTTCCTCTTTTGTAAAAAAGGAACTGTTATCTCTTCCTATTTGCTTTTCAATGAAATTAAATGGAGAAGAGCGTCAGAGAGGAAATAGCAATAACATGATATTTAATTTCAGCAAGATTATATCCTATATTAGCCAGTTTGTTCCATTAAAAAAATCAGATGTGATTTTCACTGGTACGCCAAAGGGTGTAGGTAAACTGAAATCTGGGGATCAAATATCACTCTTTTTGCAGGAAAATGAAATTGCTATAGTAAAAGTGAAATAATTACATGATTTTAATTAAAATTATTTGGTAAGCCAATATATTTTAATCGACATAAAAGGGTAATAGCGATGAGGCGAAGACAATTTTTGGCAAATTCTATTGGCACAGCAGTTATGGCAGTTGGAAGTGGAAAATTTGTTTTTTCGAATATCACAGCTTTTGCGAGATCATCATCCGAATATAAATCCTTTCTTTTCAATATATATCAACAGGCTGTTCAGCTAGGATTGAATGCCTCTATTATGAGGCATGCTTTGAATTATTCTTTACCGAATAAAAAAGTGATTGAACTTGATCATAAACAGCCAGAATTTGTCATGACATGGCAACAATATTATAAAAAAGTCATAACAGTAGAAAAAATAGAACAAGGTCGCAATAAATTTCAGGAACTTCAAACGTTTTTGACTGCCCTTTGGCAAAGTTATGAAGTTGATCCTTCTATACTTGTTGGAATATGGGGAATAGAATCCTTTTATGGCAAATTTCTCGGAAAATTTAATGTTATTGATGCTTTGGCAACTTTGGCTTATGAAGGTAGAAGAGCTAAATTTTTCAAAATTGAGCTCATGAATGCATTAAGAATTCTTAATCATAGAAATATCAATCCCGAAAATATGATGGGCAGTTATGCTGGTGCAATGGGCCAGCCCCAATTTATGCCCAGTGCATATTTACGGTATGCGGTTGATTTTTCAGGAAACGGTCATCCAAATATTTGGACAAATGAAAAAGATGTACTGGCTTCAATTGCCAATTATCTGAAGAAAAATGGTTGGCATGGATCTGAACCCTGGGGACAAAAAATTTTATTGCCAAATGATTTCAATGGTTCATATATCGGACATCAGGTTTCAAAAACACTTGGTGAATGGAAATCAATGGGCGTTAAGCGATCAGATGGTTCGGAATTTTCCCGTCTGGATATTTATGGCAGTATTTTGAAACCGGATGAGAAAAATAATAATGGTTTTATGATTTATCATAATTTTAATGTAATACGCCGCTACAACCCTTCGGATTATTATGCACTTGCAGTCGGATTGCTGGGAGATGCGATGATTGCATAAAATGATTGTTTTTTTGTAATATAAATATAAAATAACAAAATATTAATTTCGTGAATTTGTATTATATCGTGAAAAAATATTTATTTTCTCTATTGTTGATAAGTATAGCCTGTTGTACCAAGGAAGAAAAACCGCTGCAACCAGCTCAGATTCACTACGTGGTTGGTCAACCTTATCAGGTTGGGGAACAATGGTATTATCCAGAGGAAAATTTTGCCTATCATGCAACAGGTTTGGCAGTTATATCCAAAAATCAGAAAAATAAAGTGACTGCTGATGGGGAATATTATGATCCGCAACGTATGACGGGTGCACATCCCACATTGCAATTACCAAGTATTATAAAAGTTCGCAATGTTGACAATGGTAGGGAAATTTCAATTCGTTTGAATGATCGTCCATCATCTTATTCTTCAAGATTGTTGGAATTGACGCCAAAAGCTGGTGAATTATTGGGAATTTCAAACGGTCAAACAGCGAAAATCGAAATTGTTGAGGATGAAAATCAAAGCCAAAATCTTGCTTTTGAAATGCCCAATGGTCCGCAAACGGAAATGAAAGTTAACACTGCGCCTTTGGATACAATCATGGTTGAAAATCTGAATGGCAAATCAAGCGAAAATAATGCGAAAAAAAAATCAGATCCCACTTTCCAAAAAGCATTAAATTCTTCATTAATATTAAAAGATTTGCCCGTCACTTTTACGCAGGGTCAAATTACAGGAGGGCAAATATGGATTGATTGTGGCTCTTTCACCTTGCGAATTTATGCTAATAAATTGGCGGCACGTATTGGTGGGAGAGTGACCTATAGTTTTGAAGGAGGGCGCAGAATATTGCATGTTCGTTCTGGTCCCTATCAATCAGTCGAAAGTGCAGATCAAAATCTTGATTATTTGTTAAAATCTGGCATTAAGGGTGCCAAAATTATAGTTGAATAGGAACAAGCGTGCATACTCGTAGATCAATATTGACTGGAATTAGTGGCGTAGCTGCATCTCTGGCTCTGATAGATTCAAATTCAGCAAGTGCCCGAAGAGCCATTCGTAAAGCGGCAAGCAGGAAATTCTCGTCAGCAACTCAAGAGGCGGTTTCGAATGGTCCACCAGCCGTAACACCAATAGGTCCTTTTGACACGTTGGCACAATACGCCTTTATCATGGATTATAATACAGGTACCGTTTTGATGGATAAATTGGCAGACCAACCTATGCATCCGTCATCTTTGACAAAAATCATGACCTGTTATATTGTTTTTGCCATGCTGCGAACCGGGCGTTTAAAGCTTGATCAGTTGCTTCCCGTAAGTGAGAAAGCCTGGAAAATGCAGGGATCAAAAATGTTTGTTCCCCTGAATGGACAAGTTTCTGTCCAGGATTTGATCCAGGGTGTTGTTATACAATCCGGGAATGATGCCTGTATTGTACTTGCCGAAGGAATTGCCGGATCTGAACAGCAGTTTGTATCCATGATGAATGAAATGGCGCCCAAGATGGGATTGCGGAATTCTCATTTTATGAACTGTACCGGATGGCCGGATAGCAATCATCTGATGTCTGCCCGTGATATTGCTCTGATAGCCTATCATCTTATTCATGATTATCCCGAATACTATCATTTTTTTTCCGAAAAAGAATTCACTTTCAATAAAATCACCCAGGGCAATCGAAATGTTTTGGTAGACAAAGGGCTTGCGGACGGTTTGAAAACAGGACATACAGATGCTGGCGGTTATGGATTATGTGCCAGTTCTGAACGGAATGGTCGTCGGGTCATAATGGTGGTCAACGGATTAACCTCGATGAATATGCGGGCCCATGAGAGTGAACGTTTGATAGAATGGTCTTTCAATCAATTTGAAAATGTTAAGTTATTCAATAAAGGGGATGTTGTTGAACAGGCACCAGTTTGGATGGGAGCACAAGAAACAGTTCCACTGGTTGCAGGTGAAAATCTTGTTTTAACCTTGCCTGTCGGGATGCGTGATAAATTGAAGGTAACCCTTGATTATAACGCCCCTTTGTCCGCACCTGTTATGAAAGGACAAAATGTTGAGGCCTCTCTGTCTGTAAAAAATGGTGGAATTACTGTACAAGTTCCCATAATAGCTGGTGAGACTGTTGAAAAAGCTAATATTATTTCACGTATGATGAAAAATGTAAGCTATCGTTTAACGAATAAAAATTAATCAACATTATTTTATTATTTATGTCAGGATATTTTATTACTTTTGAGGGCGGTGAAGGTGCTGGAAAATCTACACAAGCTCAATTATTGAAAGAAAAGCTGCAAAAAGATAATATAGATGTGCTCTTAACCCGTGAGCCAGGTGGAACAACGGGTGCCGAGGCCATTAGGAAATTATTGTTATTTGGGAATTGCGATTTTTCGCTTAAAGCTGAAATCCTGGCTCATTTTACCGCAAGGTGCGATCATGTAGATCAGGTCATAAAGCCAGCGCTGCAACAGGGTAAAATAGTGCTGTGTGATCGTTTTATTGATTCAACACTGGCATATCAAGGATATGGATTAGGTAAGGAAAATCCGGATATATTGGATTATATTCAAAAATTATCCAATTTGATAGATTTAATTCCCAATTTAACTTTGGTATTCGATGCCCCTTATGAAACGCTTATTGAACGTTGTCTAAAACGTCAAACAAAAATTGATGCTTATGAACAACTCGGGTATGATTTTCATTATCGTGTTCTGAATGGTTTTCAACTGATAGCTAAAAATAATAAAAATCGATGTAAAGTTATCAAAGCTCATAAATTATTGCATGAGGTAACCCGGGAAGTTTACAATCTCGTCACGCATAAACTATCTGAATCAAGATATATTAAAAACAATGACAGCAAAACTAGATGACTCTTTATGGGGACATGAAAAGGAATATGATTGTTTCAAACAAGCCATTTTCAAGAATAAGCTTCATCATGCATGGTTGATATGTGGTGAGGTCGGGGTAGGCAAAAAAACTTTTGTCAATCATGTCATTCGTTTGATTCTTGGTAGCTCTGAAAAAGTGTTGGCTAAGATAAAGGCGGGTAGTCATCCTGATTTATTAACGGTTAGTCGAAGAATAGATGAAAAGAAAAACCGTCTTCGTTCGGAAATTTTGATGGATGATATAAAAGCAGTTGGAACGTTTTTACGATTGACATCTGCAAATGACGGGTGGCGCATTGTCATTATCGAAGAGGCGGATTTGATGAATCAGAATGCGGCCAATAGTTTATTAAAAATTTTGGAAGAGCCTCCAGATGCTGCTTTAATTTTTTTGATCACTGCACATCCAAACCGTTTGTTGCCAACGATTTCAAGTCGTTGTCGTAAATTAATGCTTCACCCTTTATCAAATACTGTTTTATTAGAAGCCTTGATTAAATTAGCCCCCGAATATTCTGAGGCAGAATATCAAAAAATAATTACCCTGTCTCAGGGATCGATCGGTAAAGCATTATCATTATTGAATTCTGACGCCTCAAATTTGCAAAATATTGTTGATGCCTTTTTCGAGAATCCTTTCAAAGGAAGTGAGCTGAATGAAAAAGTTAAGTATATTTTACAAAAAGAAGATGGATTTTCTGTTTTTTTTAGCTTATTGACAGATAAATTCAATATGCTGATCGGTGAGGCTATAAAATCAAGGCAGGAACGATTTGGCAATCCATCTCGAACAGTAATGGAATGGATTGACATTTGGCAAAAAATTTTAAAATGGCATAAAGATACAGAATCTTTTAATTTGGATAAAAGACAAACCCTAATTTCCGATTTCGAACTAGTAAGTGAATTATGAAAAACCATTATATGATAACCACCCCGATTTATTATGTAAACGGGTTCCCCCATATTGGTCATGCCTATACCTCAATCGCTGCGGATGTTTTGGCCCGATTCAAACGATTGGATGGATATGATGTATTCTTTTTGACGGGTACTGACGAGCATGGACAAAAGGTAGAGCAGGCTGCCCACAATAATGAACAGACATCGGAAGTATTTGTAAATGAAATTTCTGCAAAATTCAGAAATATGGCTGATCAGTTAAACATATCATATAATGATTTTATACGAACGACCGAGGAACGTCATAAAAGAAGCTGCCAGACTTTATGGAAAAAAATCGCTGATGCTGGTCACATTTATCTTGGCGCTTATGAAGGGTGGTATTCACTCAGGGATGAGTGTTATTATAGTGAAGATGAACTAACTACTACAGCAGATGGACAAAAGATTGCGCCCACAGGGGCACAGGTCAAATGGTTAAAAGAACCATCCTATTTTTTTAGATTGTCTGCCTGGCAAGACAAGTTGTTGGAATTTTATGAATTGCATCCAGAATTTATCGGCCCAGAAAGTCGTAAGAATGAACTGTTAAGTTTTGTAAAATCTGGTTTACGTGATTTATCCATCAGTCGTACGAGTTTCAAGTGGGGTATTCCAGTTCCAGGCGATAAGGATCATGTCATGTATGTATGGTTCGATGCGTTGACAAATTATATTTCCGCATTGGGCTATCCTGATACGGAATTATCAGATCGGTGGCGTTTTTGGCCAGCAGATTTGCATTTGGTGGGGAAGGAAATTGCACGTTTCCATGCGTTGTATTGGCCAGCTTTTTTAATGGCGGCGGGTTTGGAAGTTCCCAGACGAATATTTTCGCATGGCTGGTGGACTGTTGAAGGTGAAAAAATGAGTAAATCAGTAGGAAATGTTGTTGAGCCTATTGAATTGATCAATGAGTTCGGACTGGATCCTGTCCGATTTTTTCTTTTGCGTGAAGTTCCTTTCGGTGGAGACGGAGACTATAGCAGACAATCCTTGATCAATCGCATGAATAATGAATTGGCCAATGATCTGGGTAATCTTGCACAGAGAACTTTGACTCAAATTACCAGAAATTGTGACGGTATTTTACCAGATACTGGAAAAAGATTGGATGTGGATATACAGTTGATAGCAAAAGCTAAACTGTTGCCGATTTTATTAAGGGAACAAATGGACCGTCAGGCTTTTAATGAATCTTTAGAGGATATTTGGAAGGTTATACGCGCTTCTAATGCATATATCGATCATCAGGCGCCATGGAAATTGAAAAAAACTGATTTCGAGCGTATGAAGACTGTTTTAAGAACCTTGGTTGATGTGTTGCGCGAAATTGCCACTTGTTTACAGCCATTCATGCCTAATAGTATGGATAAATTATTGACCCAGCTTGGGGTTGGTAAAAATGAACGTAATTTTTCAGATCTTGAAAAAGAAATTCATTCAGGAATAAAATTACCTTTACCTTCTCCTATTTTTCCTCGTTATACGGAAGCTGAACAAATCTGATGTATCTGGTTGATTCACACTGCCATCTTGATTTTTTTGATGATGATGAAAAAAAAGTCATTATTGATCGTGCAACACATGCAGGTTTGGGTGAAGTTGTAACAATAGGAACGCGTTTATCAAATGCGCGGCAGCAAATAGAAATAACTGATTATACAACTGATCATTTGAGTGTATGGTGCACGATTGGAACTCATCCTGAATATGTGATGGATGAACCTTTTTGTTCTGTTGACAGAATTGTTGAATTAACCAATCATCCCAAAGTTATAGGTATAGGTGAAACCGGACTTGATTATTTTTACGGTAAACAAGAGGCTTTTGAACGACAGAAAGAATCTTTTGAAAATCATATTCGTGCTTCGCAACAAACTGGATTGCCTGTATGTATTCATGCCCGGGATGCAGATGATGATATTGCCAAAATCTTAAAGAGAGAGACAGAAAAAGGGGGAGGATTTCCATTTTTAATTCATTGTTTTACATCTAGTATGAAACTGGCCGAAACAGTTCTAGATTTGGGTGGATATATTAGTATTTCAGGTATAATCACTTTTAAAAAAGCCCAGGATTTACGCGATATCGTTCTCCATTTACCTCAAGATAGAATTCTTGTTGAAACTGATTCTCCTTATCTGGCTCCCGTACCATTTCGGGGCAAACAAAATGAACCTGCATATGTTTATCAAACAGCAGAATTTATGGCAAAATTGTTAGCGGTTGATTTTGAAACGTTCAAAAAACAAACAATAGATAATTTTCATCGTCTTTTTAAAAAAGCGTCTTTTAAAAGGTAAATTGTTTAATGAAAATTACTATTCTGGGATGCGGAGGTTCGGGTGGTGTCCCATTGGTAGGAGGTGATGATGGTCAGGGGAATTGGGGAATATGTGATCCCCTGGAACAAAAGAATCAACGAACTCGATCCTCTATCGTTATTGAGTTGAATAATGGCAAAAGAATTCTAATTGATTCAGGTCCTGATATACGAACTCAGTTATTGAGAGAAAAAATTGGCAGGGTTGACGCTGTCATTTATTCTCATGCACATGCAGATCATATTGCTGGTCTGGATGAATTGCGTTCAATCAACAGAGTTTTGGGTAAAGCCTTACCAATATATGCAACGAAAGATACATTATCTGAATTGAAATCAAGATTTGCCTACGCATTTAAGCCATGGAAAACCCAACCATATTTTTTTCGTCCAGTTTTGGATGTTCATCAGATTGATTATTATGATAATTTCATGATTGAAAATCAATCTATTCAAACATGTGAACAGGTACATGGTTTTTGTAAATCCATGGGCATACGATGTGGTGATGTGGCATATTGTACCGATGTGGTTCGGATTCCGGAACAAGGGTTGAAAATTTTATCCAATCTTGATCTGTTTATTGTGGGATGTTTTCAACGGAATGAACATCCTGCCCATGCATGGATTGGCAAGGTTCTGGAATGGAAAAAAATTATCAAGCCTAAAAGAACGATTTTAACGCATATGGGACCTGATATGGATTGGAATTGGCTAAAGGCAAATCTGCCGCCGGACATCGAAGTTGCCTATGATGGACTAATTCTCTATTCTTCGTAATCATACAAATAAAAAATTAAAACATACAAGAGTATAATATGACTGCTGCATCTGACGGTTTAATCAAGGACGCTCCCTTTGCAAGGGCATTAAGTGAACGCTATCTGGCCTATGCCCTGTCAACAATAATGTCGCGTTCATTACCAGATGTAAGGGATGGATTGAAACCTGTTCATCGTCGTTTGATATATGCCATGCGTCAATTGAAACTTGATCCAAAATCAGGATTCAAGAAATGCGCCCGTATTGTTGGGGATGTTATTGGTAAATATCATCCCCATGGGGATGCCGCTGTCTATGAAGCGCTCGTTCGTCTCGCACAGGATTTTGCTGTACGGTATCCCTTGATTGAGGGACAGGGAAATTTTGGATCCATTGATGGTGATAATGCTGCGGCCATGCGTTATACAGAATCCCGTATGACAAGAATTGCCCAGTCTTTATTGCAAGGTATCGATGAAGATTGTGTTGATTTTCGTGATACCTATGATGGAGAGGAAAAAGAACCGATTGTTTTACCAGGTGCATTCCCAAATCTTTTGGCAAACGGTGCAAGCGGAATTGCTGTTGGAATGGCAACAAATATTCCCCCACATAATGTGGGTGAAATTTATCAGGCCGCTATAACCCTTATTAAAAATCCTGAAGCCTCTACACAGGATTTGTTGCATTTTGTAAAAGGTCCAGATTTTCCAACAGGTGGGAAAATTGTTGAAAATCAAAATGTTATTCAACAAACTTACGAAACTGGTCGAGGCTCATTAAGGCTCAGGGCAAAATGGGAAATTGAACATGGTCGATTTGGAACTTGGGTTATCGTTGTTAAAGAAATACCCTACCAAGTGCAGAAATCCAAATTGATTGAACAGATAGCCACTTTGATGGAAAAGAAGAGGCTTCCATTATTGGCAGATATAAGAGATGAAAGTACTGATGAAATACGGCTTATATTAGAGCCCAAAGTTAAAACAGTGCAGCCTGAAATTTTAATGGAATCCATGTTTAAACTGACTGTCTTGGAAAACCGGTTTGCTTACAACATGAATGTGCTTGATCGCAATGCCGTTCCTAAATTGATGGGATTGAAAGCCATTTTGAAATCATGGTTGGATCATCGTTATGAAGTTCTCAAACGTCGAAGTCAATATCGGTTAAATGTTATTGAACAGCGATTGGAAATTCTGGAGGGTTTATTAGCGGTATATCTAAATCTTGATGAAGTTATTCGTATAATTCGAGATGAAGATGAAGTAAAAACTGTTTTGATGCAAACTTTCAATCTGTCGGATGTTCAGGCTGAAGCCATTCTCAATATCCGTTTGAGAAGTTTGAGACGATTGGAAGAAAATGCAATAAAAAATGAATATGCACAACTCACCAATGAAAAATCTAATTTAAAAACGTTGCTGGCAAGTGAATCTCTTTGCTGGAAAGAAATCAACAAAGAATTGAAAGAGGGTTTGAAAACGTTCGGTCAGTCCGATGATGGTTTGAGAAAAACGGAAATTTCTGAAGCACCTAAAACAATAGATGTTATGGATATTCTGGAAGAGGTGGAACGTGAACCTCTGACAATTATTTTATCCTCCAAAGGTTGGATACGTGCTTTGAAAGGACATAATCTTGACAGTGATAAGCTGAAATTCAAAGAAGGGGATCATTTATTTAAAATATTGGAATGTCATAGTAATGATCGAATTTGCATTATCGGTAGTGAAGGTAAATCATTCAATATAAAGGCATTAGATTTACCAAGAGGCCGAGGTGATGGTCAACCCATACGTCTTCTTGCAGACATAGCAAATGATGCTGAGGTTATTGAATTTTTTATTTTAGATGAAAAAAAGAAATATGTTCTTGTTTCAACCTCAGCAAAGGGATTTGTCATTTCTGGGGAAAATCTTGTTACTGAACGGAAAACGGGTAAACAAGTTCTAACTTTAAAGGATAATGAAAAAACATTCGCTTGTCTTGAAGGTAATGGAAATTATATTGCCATTGCGAATTCATCCAGTAAATTTCTGATATTTCCACTAGAACAAATTCCTGAATTAAAAAAGGGTAGTGGTGTTCTATTACAGAAATTGGGTAAAGGAAAACTGAAACTGGTTATAGTTTTTGATTCTGAGATTGGTTTTACAATGCCTGGTCAAACAAAAGTCAGAATTTTTGAAATATTGGAAAATTATATAGGTAATCGTGCATCTGTTGGACATAAATCTCCTAATTGGTTGAGGATTTAGTCTTATTTTAGTCCAAAGGATATTTATAAAATAATTAATTAATTAATTAATTAATATTTAAAATACCCCTTTATAGATGAAAATTATAACTGTTTTAATAATTTTGCTGCTTCTGGAGCAAAATAAGTCATAATCGCATTTGCTCCAGCTCTCTTGAAACAGAGAAGCGTTTCAAGAATAGCCTGATTATTATCAAGGTAATCATGGTTAATCGCGTTTTTCAACATGGCATATTCACCAGAAACCTGGTAACTGACAATTGGAATATTGAATTTATCTCTTACCATTCGGATTATGTCCAAATAGGGCAATCCCGGTTTGATGATAACTGAATCAGCACCTTCTTGAATATCAAGTTCGACTTCAGAAAGAGCCTCTCGACTATTGGCAGGATCCATCTGATAAGTTTTTTTATCGCCTTTTAAAAGTTTTCCTGATTCCAGCGCATCTCTGAAAGGTCCATAATAAACACTGGCATATTTTGCGGCATATGACATGATTCGTGTATTAACAAAATTATCATTGTCCAATGCCTTTCGGATTGCCGCGACCCTACCATCCATCATGTCAGATGGTGCGATAAAATCCATACCTGCTCGGGCTTGATTAATCGATTGCCTGACTAGTATCTCTATGGTTTCATCATTGGCAACATAACCATTTTTTATTATTCCGTCATGGCCATGGCTGGTATAAGGATCAAGAGCTACATCCCCGATTAATAACATTTCTGGAAATCTTTTTTTAAGTTCTCTTGATGCACGGCAAATTAGATTATCGGGATTATAGGCTTCCTTTCCCTCTGGATCACGTTTATCGTTGGTGGTCACAGGAAATAATGCAAGCGCGGGGATATCCAGATTTGCAGCAGGTTCTATATATTCAGCCAGACGATCAACAGTAACCCGTTTAATTCCAGGCATTGAAGAAACTTCTGTTTCAATATTGTTGCCCTCAATAATAAAAATTGGCCAAATCAAATCATCTTTACTCAATTTATTTTCAGCTACCAGACGACGCGTTGCAGAATCAATTCGATTGCGTCGCATACGAGTCAGAGGAAAGCTTCCAATCATGGTATCAATCCTTAATTAATTATGAAATTTCTGTTGTAATTTACTGTGTTTATGACCATAAAGCCAATAAATAATTATACCTATGAACATCCATCCCCCAATGGTTAACCATGTTATATTGCTGAGGGAATACATCAGCACACAACAAACCAAAGTGCCAAGTATCGGTATGATATCGCCACCGGGCACCTTAAAACGCCGGGGGAAATCTTTATGGGTTCGACGTAAAATCATTACTGATATACATACGAAAAAAAAGGCGGATAATGCACCTATAGAGCACATTTCACTTAAAATTGAAATAGGAATAAAGGCAGATAGAATACAGATAAAAACCATAAAAAACATGTGTGATAGATGAGGAGTTTTATGGTCGGGATGAATAACAGAAAAGAATTTGGGAATCAAACCGTCTTTAGAAAGGGTAAAAAAGATACGTGTTTGACCTACAAGAAGTAATACAAGAACAGGAAAATAACCAATGATGATATTGAATTTGATTACGGGCTGTAACCATTTATAAGGAGTGTGATCAATGGCTGTTGCCACAGGTGCGCCATTGCCAAGCAATTGATGAAAATTGACAAGCCCAACAATAACAAAGGCAAACGTGACATAAATGAGTGCTGTAATTGTAATGATTATTAAAATAGCTTTCGGGATATCCCTTGATGGATTTTTAACTTCCTGTGCAGTAGAAGCTACGCTATCAAAACCTATATAGGCAAAAAAGATCATGCCGGCAGCTTGAAAGATTCCTGAAATGCCAAAATGACCAAATTGACCTGTATTTTCTGGGATAAAAGGCTTGAAATTGTCAAAATCAACATAGGAAAATCCAAAAGCGATAACAGCAAATACAACAAACAACTTGATCAAAACAATCATATTGTTCATTCGAAAGGATTGTTTAATCCCTTGTATCAGATAAAGAGACAGAAATATGATGACAAATGTGGATGGAAGGTTCAATATCCCAGAAATATTCTGGCCGTTTATATTTATTTTCTCTAGTGGTGAAGCGAAAAATTGATAGGGTAGGTGTAAGTGAAAACTTATCAGAATTGACTTTAAATATTGTGACCAACTTACCGCTACCGCTGCTGCTCCGACAGAATATTCAAGCACCAAATTCCATCCAACAATCCAGGCTATAAATTCTCCCATAGCGATATAGATATAACTGTAAGAACTGCCCGATTCTGTAATCATTCCAGCAAGTTCACTGTAACATAATCCTATGAATGAACATGCCAATGCTCCTATTAGGAAAGAAAGAAGTACAGCGGGACCAGCATGTTCTGATGCAGCAATACCTGTAACCGTAAAGAGTCCGGTTCCAACAATTCCACCAACGCCAAAAAAAATCAGACTAGGCATGCCGATTACGCGCGCCAAACCGTTTTCATGCTGGTTATTTTCTATGGATTTTTTTCTAAATAGTGATTTTCTCTTGGATAGATCCATAGAATAGCCCTTTTTTAAAATTTATCACAATATCGTGTAAAGTTCTTAAAATAAATCATATTTTTTTGGAATTTATTTTTTCAGTAATAGCGTATTATCTTACATATTTAATTGCAGAAAATCACAAAATTGAATATTTAATAGAGAGTCTCTTAAATATGTAGTTTTCTAGGAATCCATGAATGTCCGAAAATAATTTATATCATCAATTTTTTCAATCTGATGTTTCTCAAACAGATCCTGAGGTTTACGCAGCTTTGCAAAGCGAACTTACCCGTCAACAGGACGGTATTGAGTTAATAGCAAGTGAAAATATTGTTTCCAAGGCAGTTTTAGAGGCTCAGGGTAGCGTATTGACGAATAAATATGCTGAAGGATATCCCGGACGTCGTTATTATGGCGGATGTGGCGAAGTTGATAAGGTGGAAGTTCTGGCAATTGAACGTGTCAAGAAAATTTTCAACGCGCAATTTGCCAATGTTCAACCACATTCCGGTGCGAATGCCAATCTGGCTGCATTTATGGCTACTGTCAAACCTGGTGAAAAAGTATTGGGAATGAATTTGGCAGCGGGTGGACATTTAACCCATGGTGCGGCACCTAATTTTTCTGGAAAATGGTTCCATGCATTGCATTATGGAATTCGAAAAGAGGATGGCTTGATTGATTATGACGAGCTCGAGGCGACTGCGAGAAATGAAAAACCACGTTTGATCATTGCAGGTGGATCTGCATATCCCAGAATTATTGATTTCGCCCGTTTCAGAAAAATTGCCGATGAAGTTGGTGCTTTTCTGATGGTTGACATGGCTCATTTTGCAGGATTGGTTGCAGCAGGCCTTTTTCCAAATCCAATGGATTACGCTGATATTGTCACCAGTACAACGCATAAAACTTTACGTGGACCTCGTGGAGGAATCGTTTTAACAAACAGTCCCGATTTGGCTAAAAAAATCAATTCAGCAGTATTTCCCGGATTGCAGGGTGGTCCATTGATGCATGTCATCGCTGCAAAAGCGGTGGCCTTTGCTGAAGCAATGCGTCCGGAATTCAAGACCTATCAAAAAGCGGTGGCAAACAATGCCCGTGTATTGGCAGACACCTTGATTGAATGTGGATTTGATATTGTTACAAATGGTACGGACAGTCATTTGTTACTTGTTGATTTACGTCCCAAGAAAGTAACGGGAAAACAGGCGGAAGAAAGTTTGGAAAGAGCGGGAATAACCGCAAATAAAAATGCGGTTCCTTTTGATCCGGAAAAACCGGCCATTACTTCCGGTATTCGTCTAGGTAGTCCAGCAGGGACAACTAGAGGGTTTGGTGAAGCAGAATTTCGTGAAATTGGTCTCTTGATAAATGAAGTTCTAACCCCATTGGCAAATGCCAAAGATAATGATAACAGTTTTGCGGAAAAAGCTGTTCGCGATAAAGTCATGGCTTTATGTAAACGCTTTCCCATATATAAACAGTAATTATTTCAAGGGTATTGCAGATTCAGCCATTTCATAAATTATGGCGTTTATTGCCCCCATATCAGCGAAGATTTTATCTAAGCAAAGTGGGGGGGATATTAGCACCTTCTATATCATTAGAACCCTTTTGTGATCAAAGCGTAATTATAATTGGTGAGTTTTCAAAAGCTTCTGGTTTGGGTGAAGGTGCGCGTATAATGTATAATGCACTTAAAAACGAAAATGTTACCGTTCAGAAAATTGATATTGACCCCTATGGTTTTTCTTATACAAAATATAAGGAAGCGTGTAGAATTTTATCAGTTTATCCATACGCATCATTGATTTTTCATATCAATGCCCCACAATTGGCATTTGCATTATTGAATTTACCTCGTTTTTTATTGAAAAACAGAAAAATAATAGGTTATTGGGCATGGGAGCTTGAAATTTTGCCAAAAGAATGGGAGGTGGGTTTCAGATTTGTTCATGAAATATGGGTACCCTCTCGTTTTGTCGCAAAAGCCGTTAAACATTGGGCTAATAAATATCAAAAAAAGATTACGGTTGTTCCTCATCCTATTGCAGCATATCCTGTAGCAATTGCGTCAAGTCTAACTCGTGAAAGTCTTGGTTTACCCCAAGCAACTTTAAATATATTAACATCTTTTAATCTTTCTTCATCTTTTGTTAGAAAAAATCCTATAGCCGCAATCAGGGCTTTTAGAAAAGCGTGTGAAACAATAGCGCATGATAAAATTAGCCTTATTCTCAAGGTTTCCTATATTAATGATTTCCGTCAGGATTTTAATGAATTAAAGAAAGCAATAGATGGACAAAAAAATATCATTCTTTATACTAATTTATTGACAACAGAGGAAAATAGGGCGCTTATATTTCATTCTGATATTATTTTGTCACTTCATCGCAGTGAAGGTTTTGGGTTGGTGCCAGCAGAAGCTATGCAATACGGAAAAGCTGTTATTTCCACTAATTGGTCTGCAACTAGTGAGTATATTGATGAAAACTGTGGTGTTCCTGTTAATTACAAACTGATACCTGTAAAAGACCCACGAAAAGTATATGAATTGCCGAATGCCTTGTGGGCTGAACCTGATATTGAATTCGCCGCTAAAAAAATTAATGAATTGTTTTACAATGAAAACTATCGTAATAATTTAGGTGTTTTATCTAAAAATAAAATTAAAACGATATTTAATTCAAAATTTTTAAAAAAAAGATTTAATAATTATTTGGTAAGAAATAATGGATAAATCATTTAATATTTTAGTATGGCAATGGGGTAGAAAGGGAGCGGGACCAAAAATTGCTGTTGAATTGTCAAATGCTTTAAGATCTATTAAAAATTTAAACATTCTACTATCCTTATCCGATCGGGCTGAAATTATTGATTATAATCCGGAATGTCAAATTGGTATAAAGTTTAAAACATATTCATCAATATTGGGATATTTAATACGATGGATAGAGTCTCCTTATTGGATATTGTATTTGATATATCATCTTAAAAAAAATAAGGTAGACTTGGCCATATGCACAATGCCGGGATTATTAGATATGATTATGATTTCGGCCTTGAAAATATTGAAAATCCCATGTGTTGTAATTATTCACGATGCTTATCCTCATCCAGGGGATGGATATCTTTTTCAACATTTTTTGCAAAGACAGTTGATTAAAAATTCAGATTTGATCGTAACTTTTACTCAATACGTATACAATCAATTAAATAAAAGGAATTTTTTATCAAAATCAAAATTTATAAGGGTATGGCATCCCCCTTTAAAATATGATTATGAAAATATTTCTGTTTCAAAAAACAAAAATGAAATACATCTTTTGAATTTTGGTCGTCTTTTGCCTTATAAAGGGTTTGATCTGTTAAATGACGCTTTAAAACTAGTCAAATCGGATAGGTCTTATATAGTTCGTATAGTAGGGCAGGGTCCAAAAAGCAAGGTTTTAAAACTGTTAAATCGTAGAAAAAATGTATATGTCGAAAATAGATGGGTTCCGGAAAATGAAATTGCATCCATTTTTGAATGGGCGGATGCTATAATCTTGCCATATGAGGAGGCCAGTCAAAGTGGTGTTTTGGCCATTGCCCTGGCATTTTCAAAACCCGTTCTAATAACAAGGGTAGGAGGATTAATGGAGCAATGCAATCATAAAGACCTTGTTTTTTTATGCGATCCCAATCCTGAAGATATAGCCAAAAATATTGAGAAAATTCTGGAGTTGCCTTTTCCGTTAAAAAGAGAACATATGGATACGTCACATGAATGGAAAAAAATGGCAAAGGATTTAATTTCGCAAATAAACGAGAAATTCAATTTTCATTTAAAGTTAGATACTCGATGACAGAAGTTTCAATTTTGACAGAAAATTTTGCTGGAATGAAAACGCAAGCCCTTGGGTTTGTTAAAAGGGCACAATTCGATTACAGTTTTCATCAGTTAAAACCTAGATTTCCCTGGAAATTTATTTCAGCACCCTTTTGGCCCAATCCTTTGAAAGCGGTATTTCCTTTTAAACCAAAAGATAATTCTGTAATTGTAAGCGTAGGAAGTGTGGGGGGTGTTGTAAATGCCGACTTACGCAAGAAAAATCATATAGCCATACATATACAGAATCCGCGTATCGCATTAAATAAATTCGATCTTATCATTGCCAATCCTCATGATAATATTAAAGCGGATAATGTTCTTGTATCGCGTAATGCATTGCATCATATAACTCCCTCATTGCTGTCTGAAAATTTGCATTATTGGAATTCCATTCTTCATGATTCGGTAAAACCATTGATAAGTGTTTTGCTGGGCGGAAATAATGGCAGATTCAAATTTGGTGTAAAAGAAGCTGAACAGATTGCTTATCAATTAAAAAGGGTTATTACTAAAAACAATATTTCACTTGCGGTGACTCCTTCAAGAAGAACGAATCCTTCAGCTTTAAAAAGATTGAAAGAGATATTATCACCATTTAGTGTATATATTTGGAATGGTGAGGGAGAAAATCCCTATTTAGGATTACTGGCATGTGCTGATTATATATTGGTTACAATTGATAGTGTTTCAATGGTTTCTGAGGCTATTGCCACTTCTGTACCAGTAATGATCTTGCCATTGCCCGGTAAATCAAAAAGAATTTCTTCCTTCATCAATTCAATGATTAATGAAAAACGAATCAGGATGTTTGAGGGGAAACTTGAAACATGGCGTGTCACTTCGATTGATGATACAGATGAGATCATCAATCAAGCAAAGTTAAGACTAAAATTATAAAATTTTATTAATAATTTACTTTTATTTTTTCTTAAAAAGAGTATATTGAATACATCTTTAATGATTTATCTTAGTTGTAACAGGGTTTATTAAGATTTTTATTAAAGATGTATTTTAAATATATTATTTAATTAAAATTAAGGGTCACTATAAATGCTAACCGAAGCTCAAAAAACGCTTGTTAAAAATACAGTGCCAGTTTTAAGAGAGCATGGCATTGAACTAACTTCCTATTTCTATAAACGGATGTTGAATAATAATGCTGAACTTAAACAGATTTTTAACCGTGGACATCAAGAAGCCGGAAAGCAACAGCATGCACTTGCTACGGCTGTCCTGGCATATGCAGAAAACATCGATAATCCAACCATATTAGAAAATGCTTTCATTCATATTGCCAATAAACATGTAAGCCTGAATATTCGGGCGGAACATTATCCTATTGTTGGGGAACATCTTCTGGCATCTATTAGTGAGGTATTGGGTGAAGCCGCTACAGATGATTTGATCGAAGCTTGGGGAGCTGCCTATCAACAATTGGCTCAACTGTTAATTGATATTGAATTGGGCATATACAAAGAACAGATCAGGGAACATGCATGGACAGGTTGGAGAGGATTTAAAATAGTCAAGAAAATTCCTGAAAGCGAACAAATCACGTCGTTTTATCTACAACCGGTTGATGGGGGCAAGCTTCCGGAATTTTATCCTGGACAATATGTTTCAGTTCGAATTTATGTCCCGGAATGGAATTTAATTCAGCCGCGTCAATATACATTATCTGATTCTCCTGGAAAAGATACGTTGCGTATTACGGTTAAACGTGAAGATGGTAAGGGGAAAACTCCGGCAGGTAAGGTTTCCAATCTACTTCATAAGAGTTATGATGTTGGGGATATCATAGATCTGTCTGCACCAGCAGGAGAATTCTATCTAAATCAGCAAGGGAAAAATCCGATTATTCTTATGAGTGCCGGGGTTGGAATTACTCCCATGTATTCAATGCTGTCTTTTCTGCATGAAAAACAAAGTGATCGTTCTGTCCATTTCATTCACGGAACACATAATGGTAAACAACATGCCTTACGTGAAAAAGTAAATGAAATTGTTGAAAAAAGTCCCACTTTTAATCGCTTTATTTTTTATTCAAAACCTGATGGTGAAGATAGACAGGGAATAGATTATGACTATCAAGGACGTATGGACATTAATAGGATAGATCAGTCAATTTTTGATAAAGATGCTGATTATTATCTTTGTGGACCTGTTGAATTCATGAAAGATGAGGGTAAAAAATTGAAGGAAAAAGGTATTCCACCTGAAAAAATTCATGTTGAGGCTTTTGGAACAGGGGCTTTTAGCATTTAATCAATTAAATGTTTTACCATGATATTTATATACTTTTTTTAGAATATTCTGTACTCTGTCTATAGAAGACATCTTTTGAAAGAGAGTAGTCATGGTAAAATATTATAAAATGTTAATATTGTGTATTTTGTCATGGATATTTTTTGATAATTCGCTTGTAAAAGCACAAAATAATTTGAATATTCCTAAACCGGTTAACTTGATATTCGATGTGTATAACAAGAATTTACATGTTATTGTTATAAAGGCATCATACGTATTAACATCGGACAATTATTTTGCAAAAGCTCATTTTAATTCTGCAGGTGTTATAAGTCTTTTCATAAATCTGGATATGATGTCATCAGTTCAAGGGGAAATCAATAATAGTAATTTGTTACCAAATGAATACCAATCATCTGGAAAATCCAAAGGTAAGAAATTCGTTGCTAATATAGATTTTAACCATAAACAAAATGTAAAGATAGAAAAACTTGATCCTGCAATTGAAGACAATCGTGATGTTGTGACTGAAAGTCAAAGGAATAACAGTATAGATATCTTAAGTGCAATGTTGCAATTGATTCAGCGGGTCAGAGCGAATAAAAACTGTAACGACCAATTCAAGATTTTTGATGGCACTCGTATATTCACGTTTCAAAGTAAGGCGGCTGGTACAATGCCTATACCATCTTCGTGGACAAGCCCCTATAAGGGGGAAGCATTATTTTGTAAGGCGGTGGCTCAACAAACGGCTGGTCTCAAACGTTCACGTCACCGCGCTCTATCAGCACAACCCCAACCTGGATATTTATGGTTTAAAGAGATTGACAATATAGGAATGTTACCTGTCCGTTTTGAATTTAACAATCCAAAAATGGGAAATGTAATAGTAATTCTGAGACAGGCTACAAAATGATCAAGGTTTTTTATCAATCATTTTCTCAGCAATTATCGGCACATCCTTTATGGAGCGGGCACGCATGGTTGCTTCTTTTCCAATACACAAATCACCATAGCCCCATTCAGCAAATATGCTTCCCGTAATGTGGGCGTTCCTGGCGACAAGAATATCGTTTAGGTGATCACCTACCATTACAGTTTTAGTTGGTGAAACTTGAAGATAGTTGATTATTCCTAAAAGATGAACCGGATAAGGTTTTTTATCTGCAAAACAATCACCTCCAGCGATAAAATCAAAATATGATTGCAGATTGAGTTTTTCCAAAATATTCTTGGCTGCTTGCGTAATTTTATTGGAACATAAAGCTATTTTCCAACCATTTTTTTTAAATTTTATTAGAACTTCTTCCGCCCCTTCAAAGGGTTTGGAAAGATCGGCCGCATGTGGGACATAATCCTTGATAAATCTTTCAATAGCCTCATTTCTGTCAATAAAACTTGCCTCTTTTCCTGCATTATCTAGAATTTTTTCAACTGTCACCTTAATTCCGTCACCCAATGTAGAACGCACTGATTGTGTACTGATAGGAGGCAATCCATAGGATTTCAGCAAAGTCTGACAACTGCGATCTATATCTGGAAGACTGTCAATTAAGGTTCCATCCATATCAAATACGATCAAGGGATAAGGTTTTATATTCATAATTTTTGTTTTAAGCCTCATTTGGGATATAAAAAGTGTAAATATTTTGATAGTATGACATAAATTTTTACAAATATCATGACAAACAATGCATAAATTATCAAATTCCACCACGGAAACCGTTGCAGTTATTCTGGCTGCAGGAATGGGAACCCGTATGAAATCTTCAAAACCAAAGGCAATGCACCCCATTGCAGGGCTTCCAATGATACGTTTATTATTAAATCAGGTCGAAAAGGTTTTTGATCGAATTATTGTGGTTCTCGGTCCGCATATGGAGACTCTTGCCGATCTTGTAAAACCGCATCAGGTTGTAATCCAGAAGCACAGATTGGGAACCGCCCATGCTGCATTGCTAGCAGAGGCCTATTTTGGAAAGGGAATTGTCACTGTTCTAAACGCTGACAATCCCCTGATACGGGAAAATACATTACAGCGACTTATTGATGAGAAAAAAAAACCAAAAACTGATTTGGTTTTATTAGCTATGGAATGTAATGATCCCAAGGCTTATGGACGTGTGATTGAAAATAATGGTCATGTAATAAAGATTGTGGAAACACTTGATGCCTCTGACGCAGAAAAAAAAATAAAATTGTGCAATTCTGGGGTAATATGTGCGGACGCACTGTTTTTTTCCAAATGGCTGAAAGAAATTGAAAATCATAATGCAAAAAAAGAATATTATATTATAGATATTGTTTCTTTAGCAGTTAGGGAACATAAGGTGGTAAAGGCTCTAAGGGCTTCAGAAACGGAACTTACAGGGATCAATTCGCAATCTGAATTGGCTTTTGCTGAATCCATAATTCAAAAAAGATTGAGAAAACAGGCGATGGATAACGGGGTGACAATGATTTCACCGGAAACTGTTTTTATGTCTTATGATACCAAGATTGAAAATGATGTAATTCTTCATCCCAATATTGTTTTTGGCAAAAATGTGGTCATTCGTTCAGGGGTTGAAATCAAATCATTCAGTCATCTTGAAGGCTGCGAAATTAAACAAAATGCCATAATTGGCCCATATGCTCGTATCAGACCTGATACGGTGGTGGGTCAGGATGCGCATGTCGGTAATTTTGTGGAATTGAAAGCTACAGCTTTAGGTGACGGGGTGAAAGCAAATCATCTTTCCTATCTTGGTGACAGCATTGTTGGTAAAAAGACAAATATTGGTGCAGGAACGATAACCTGTAATTATGATGGGTCGAGAAAACATAAGACGGTTATTGGAGATGAGGTATTTGTCGGTTCTGATGCCATTCTTGTTGCTCCTGTAGAAATTGGTAATAAAAGTTTAATTGCGGCAGGAAGCGTGATTACGGATGATGTTCCTGATAATGCCAAAGCATTTGGTAGGGCCAGGCAGGTAAATAAAAATAGCAAGGTTACATTAAAAAACTGATATTAAAGGGAAGTTTATGTGTGGGATTGTTGGAATACTAGGGAACCAATCTGTTACTCCTCTGATTATGGAAGCTTTGCGTCGTCTTGAATATCGGGGATATGATTCTGCAGGGATTGCAATATTGGATCATGGCCTGTTAAATCGTCGTAGAGCTCCTGGAAAACTTGATAATTTATCGAAATTACTTCTGTCTTCCCCAATAAGCGGCAATCTGGGCATTGGTCATACGAGATGGGCAACACATGGAGCTCCCACGGAAAACAACGCGCATCCTCACATGACGGATCGTGTGGCTGTTGTTCATAATGGAATTATTGAAAATCATGTCGCATTAAGAAAAGAGTTGACAGAGCTAGGACAAGTGTTCAAAAGTGAAACGGATAGTGAAACAATTGTGCAGCTTGTCGATTATTATCTGAAACAGGGATGTGCACCCCAAGAAGCTGCCTTCAAGGCTTTGAAAAGGCTTGAGGGAGCTTATGCCATTGCGATGATTTTTTCCTGTGATGATAATCTTATAATCGGGGCTAGACATGGTGCCCCACTGGTTGTCGGATATGGTGATCATGAAATGTTTGTGGGGTCTGACAGTCTGGCAATCGCACCTCTTACCACAAAAGTTGCCTATATGCCGGATGGCGTATGGACTGTTTTGACACGAGAAGGTGCTGAATTTTTTGATATGGAAGGTGGAAAAGTTGAATGTCCAATTCAAAAAACGGCGTTGATGTCAGGGGTTGTCGGTAAAAATGGTTACCGTCATTATATGGAGAAAGAACTTCATGAGCATCCAATTGTCATAGGGCAGACTTTAAGGCGGTTTGTCGATCCATCATCCCATAAAATAGTATTGCCTCATATGCCATTCGATTTATCAACGTTGAAAAGGGGTATAATTACGGCATGTGGATCAGCATTTTATGCAGGTCTTATTGGACGTTATTGGTTGGAGGAATATGCCAGATTGCCCATTGATATAGATGTTGCAAGTGAAATGCGCTATCGCAATCCTCCTGTTGAAAGTCAAGGGATGGGATTGGTCATATCGCAATCAGGAGAAACGGCCGATACCTTGGCAGCCTTGAGAAATTTAAAAAATGAACATCAAAAAATAGTTTCTATTTTAAATAATGAATTCAGTACTATAGCCAGAGAAAGTGATGTTGTTCTCGGTACGGATGCTGGTGTGGAAATTGCTGTCGCCTCTACAAAAGCGTTTACAGCCCAATTGACAGTATTATCATGTCTTACCCTTGTTATCGCTCGTGAGAAAAATAAGATTACCCCTGAAAATAAAAAAGTATGTTTGACTGCATTGATGGATCTCCCCAGTCGTGTTGCTGAAGTTTTGCAAATGAAAGATAAAATTCAGGAAATTGCCCATAAAATTGCCGATGCTCAAAGTGTGATTTATCTGGGAAGAGGGATAATGTATCCTGTTGCAATGGAGGGAGCATTAAAACTGAAAGAAATCTCGTATATTCATGCTGATGCCTATGCCGCAGGTGAAATGAAACATGGCCCGATTGCCCTGATTGATCAAACGGTTCCAGTCATTGCGGTTGTGCCTTCCGGTTTTTTATTTGAAAAAACACTTTCAAATTTACAGGAAGCAAAAGCAAGGGGTGGACATATTATTGCTTTCACTGATGCAAAGGGTGCAGAGGCATTGTCAACCATTGCAGAACAGATCATTGTTTTGCCTACAGTTCATGCTTTTGTAGCGCCAATCCTTTATACGGTACCCGTTCAGATGCTTGCTTATGAAGCTGCCATTTTAAAAGGCACGGATGTTGATCAACCCAGAAATCTTGCAAAATCCGTAACTGTTGAATAATTAAGATCAATAACAGATAGATTGAGTTATATGTTCCTAAAATTATTAAATATCATTTATTTTGGGAGCATATAAAATACATATTTCGATACAAAATCACTGCGTAATCGTAACTGATATATTTTTCATATTTTCCAATTTTCCTGCGAGGGAGAGTTAAATAATAATTTTGAAATTTTTTTTTATCCGATTTATAAAGCGTTAATCATACTCAATCATAAAAAAGTAAAGCTTTAATGAAAAATAATCAAATTTTAGATAAAATGCCCAAATGGCGTTCAAGTGATACAATTTGGATGTTGAGTCTTTATGGAACGGCGATCGGTGCAGGAGTACTTTTTTTACCGATTAACGCTGCGGCTGGTGGATTAATTCCTTTACTTTTATTGACTATTCTTGCCTTTCCAATGACATTTTATGCACATCAGGCTTTATGTAGGTTCGTATTGTCGGGATCCGAAAATGATTATGGTGATATTACCGTTGTCGTTGAAGAAAAATTTGGAAAAAAAATTGGGTATTTAATCACATTATTTTATTTTTTTGCAATATTTCCTATTTTATTGGTTTATGGTGTAAGTCTTGTTAATACTGTTCAAAGTTTCATGCAACATCAACTTGGATTGACACCACCGCCCAGAGCGTTGACTTCGTTTTTTTTAATCAGTTTTTTGATAATGATCGTTCAGTGTGGTGAAAATCTTATAGTCAAAATAATGTCGACCCTGGTCTATCCATTTGTTGCAATTTTAATATTGATTTCTTTATTTCTTATTCCGCATTGGAACCTGAATCTTTTCAGGGATATAAGTTTATCTGGAGCATCACGGGAGGGAGGTAATGGAATGTTTCTAACATTATGGCTGACGATACCTGTTGCGGTTTTTGCATTTAATCACTCACCGATTATTTCTTCCCTAGCTGTTACCAAAAGCAAAGAGTATGGTAGATGGGTTGAACCAAAATGTTCACAGATTATTAAATACAGTAATTTGATGATGGTAGTTACAGTATTATTTTTTGTATTTAGTTGTGCTTTATGTCTGAGCCCAGCCAATTTAATTGAAGCGAAAAAGGCAAATATCACCATTCTTTCCTATTTGGCTAACCACTTCCATACCCCATTTTTAAAATTTATAGCGCCAATCGTTGCTTTTGTAGCAATTTGTAAATCCTTTCTTGGCCATTATCTTGGGGCGAAGGAAGGATTTAATGGGGTTTTGGAAAAATCATTATATCATTTTTTTGGGAAAAACATTTCCCGTAAAACTTTGGATCGATGTGCGTTATTTTTTGTATATGTAGTTACATGGTTTGTTTCAAGCAATAATCCCAGTATTTTAGGTATTATTGAATCCATTGGTGGACCAGTTCTTGCTGTTATTTTATTTATTCTTCCTATGGTTGCCATTCACAAATTACCTGAATTGGCAAAATTTAAAGGAAAATCAAGCAATATTTTTATAACCATAATGGGATGTATAGCTATATCAGCCGTTATTTACCAATTTTTTATTTGAACGGATTTCATCAAGGCGATCTATTATAAAATGCTGATTATAAAAAATCTATCTGCCAATTTTTCTTAAGGGTTGACCTTCCATTAAATTTTCTTCGATTTGCTCCAGACTAATATTTGACGTTTCAGGTACAAATGCGAAAATGAAAACGATAAATATCAGATTTAGGCAGGCATATAACAAAATGGTATGTGAAGCACCGAATGTATTGATCAATGTCAAGAAAGTGAATCCCACCCAAAAATTTGCCAACCAATTTACCACTGTTGAAACAGCAATACCAAAATCACGTCCTTGCAAAGGTTGTATTTCGGAACATATCGTCCAGATTAAAGGCCCTGCAGACATGGCAAAACCGATAATAAACATTAATAGCATTGTAACACAGCAATATTGAAGATAAGAATTTGTTTGGATATTATTATCTAAAAGAAAACTGACAGACCCTAATCCAATCGCCATCATCGTAAAACCGATATACAATATTGGTTTTCGACCCGATTTATCACATATTCCGATGGCAAGAAAGGTTGCGAAAACATTTACCAGACCAACTAAGGCTGTAAACCATAACCGTGCATGACCGTGATATCCCATATTGGCAAATATGCGAGGGGCATAATACATAATAACGTTCATGCCTGTAAATTGCTGTATAATCTGTAAACAAATACCCAATAGAACAGAACGTTTGAAATTTGAGTTATAGAGAAATAAATAAAATCCTTTTTGGGAATTTTCCAGTTGCATTTCAATATTTTTAATTTCTCTCTTTATTAGGGTATTATCGTTATTTCTAATAGAGGATAAAACATTATAGGCTTCTTTTCTTCGACGATGCATTAATAACCATCGTGGGCTATTTGGTAAGATTAGAAGACCCAGTAAAAATATGGTTGCGGGAACGGCCAAAATTCCCAGCATCCATCGCCATGCTCCATAATATCCGAATATAGTGTCGGAAATGAATGCCATGAATATTCCTACTGTAATCATTAATTGATAGGTTGATATCATTGCACCCCTTTTTTCTTCCGGTGCAATTTCAGCCAGATACAATGGGGCAGTCATACTGGCGATACCGATTGCAAATCCTAGAACAAATCGCCACATGATGAGGTCAGAAACACTGTTGGACAAGGAACAACCTATCGAAGCGGCGATAAAAAAGGTTGCACTTACGATCAAACAGCGATTTCGTCCAAATTTGGCTGAGGCCCAACCGCATATTAAAGCACCAAAAGCGGCTCCAAACATCATGATACTAACTATTTTTTCAATATCATGGTCATTTGCTGAAAATTCAATTTTAATAAAATCATTTGCGCCAGCCATAACACCAATATCTAGGCCAAATAAAAGTCCAGCCAATGAAGCAAATAGATCAATTATAAAAAGGTTGTTAGGAGAAAAAAAATTCGTTTTGTTTTTTTTTAAGGAAAGATCCGAGGGTTTCATTTTTCCTCCCGAAAAATTTATTTGTTCCTTTTTATTTAAAAACTTGTTTGACAATCATCACAATTCACATAAATGTGAATGTGATTTATTTAATACATCAATACAACAAAACCTATTATACCTAATGCACAACAATAATATCCAAATGGTGTTAGAGCCCATTTCTCATTATTTTTGAAATATTTCATAAGAAATGCTGTACTTAGAAGTGCTGTAATACATCCGATGATTGTCGCAATACCCATATGTAAAATATTGTCAAAAGGAATTTGCTGTTTGTAGATTTTCCAGCTTTGATGAGCAGAAGCCGCCAAAATTACCGGAAGAGCCATTAGAAAGGAAAATCTTGCAGAATTTTCATGAGATAAATTTCGAAGCAATCCAGACACAATGGTTGACCCCGAACGTGATATACCTGGAAAGAAAGCCAGACATTGAAATAATCCAATAAATAAAGCATCTTTTACTTTTAAGTCAGCTATTGCAATCGTTTTGTCTACCGATATATTTTTTCTGAGTTTATCAACTATAAAAAGCATTATTCCGTTACATACCAAGAAAATTGACACTATATCGGGTGTCGAAAAAAGGTTTCTGATCAATTTTTCAAAAAAGGCACCGATGAATATTGCGGGTAAGGTGGCAACAATAAGAAGAGAAAAAATATAAAAACTTTGACGTTGTATTTCTTTTCCATCCTTACCTAATGCACCCTTGAAAAGGGCACTCCAATCTTTCCAGAAAAATATTAGAAGAGCGAAAGCGGTGCCGAAATGAAGCATCACCATAAATGGCAAAAACGTTGGATCTTGAGCGTGAATTTGCCATCCTAGCAGAGCGGGAACTAAAACGGCATGACCAAGGCTGCTGACAGGAAAAAGTTCCGTTGCACCTTGTAGAATGGCAATAAAAATGGCCTGAAGAAAAGACATGAAGTAACCTTTTTTCGATATTATAAATCGTTTAATATATTTTATCAGGCATTTTAAAAAATTAAATCATATAGTTATTGATCAATACGTATTATTAGAAAATAATAATTCAGAGATTTAAGGGATCATGACAATTTCAAACATTGAAAATTAATAGTGTATTTTGACGTTTTATTTTATTTTTTAAAATTATATTATTTATTGATGTTAGGTTGGAATGATAAAGGGTAGATGTTAATGATTAAACAAAGAAATGTTAGTGCATATATGGCTAGCACTTTTGTTTTGATAATTGCTATCGGATTTTATGCATATTCTAGATTTATATTATTTGGAACCGGAGAGGATCGATATACTATTGAAGCTCAATTTTTTTCTTCCAATACGGTTAACCCTGGTGGAAAGGTTATTTTATCGGGTATTCCAGTTGGGGTTATAAAATCCATCAATCTTAATAAAAAGACATTCATGTCCGAAGTTAAAATGGATATTAACAAAAATATTCATTTGCCCACTGATAGTCAGTTTGTCATTTCATCAATTAGTATGACGGATGATGGCGTTATAATCATTAAACCAGGAAAAAACAGAGATTTTATCAAGGCTGGAAATAAAATCAGTAATACAATGCCTTATGTTAGTCTGGAACAGCAAATCAGTAATTATATTTTCGGAAGTATGAGTGTCGCATCACAATAATAATGAATTGAATATTATTACTTGCAATGCGACGAATTTTGAATTTATTTCTTGAGTTGATTCAATAAATCAAAATCTGTTCTTTCATATGTCAGAGGAGTGATTGAAATTGATTTATTATTGATGGCTTGTGTTTCCGTTCCTATTTTATCTTCCTTGATTGGTCTGTCAAAATTAAGCCAGAAATATTCGTTTTGTCGTAAATCTTTTCTTTTAACTGGAACAATATTCTCAATATATCCCAATCCTTGTGTCGTGTATTCTATTGTATTCACTTCATCATATTGGCAATCGGGAAAATTGATGTTGATACACCCATTTTTTAAATTCTTTTTATGTTCTAAAATTTGTTCTATAATTTTTGCACCGAAATACTCCGCTGTATTCCATTGAACAGGATACCCATCTCTGAAATTCTGACTAAGAGCAATTGAAGGTATTCCCAATAAGGCACCTGTCATTGCTGCGCCAACAGTACCTGAAAATATGGTTTCAATACCAAGATTGCTTCCCCGATTCACGCCAGATAAAACCAGATCAGGACGTTGGGGTAAAATTTCTTGAATCCCCATTACAACACAATCACCCGGTGTACCGGATATTGCAAAATGATTATTTGATTTTTCCATTATGCGTAAAGGGTGATGAATACTTATAGATTGAGCAGTCCCGCTTTGATCCCGCTCTGGAGCAATAACCCAGATTGTCTTGGCAATTTTCGATGCTATGTTTTCCAGAATTTTTAAGCCAGGTGCATCAATGCCATCATCATTTGTTAAAAGAACATTATTTAATAGTTGAAAATTCATTTTTAATCCGATTATTATCTATTCAGTTTGAATGAAATATTAACGGTAAAGGGTAAATTATTTTATGGGTAAAAACCATACCCATAAAATGAATAGATCAAATTACAGTCTGACACCGACATTGAAAAGTGCAACCCATCCTTCTGGAGGAAGACCTGCCGTTGTGAGTGCGTGTGTAAGGGAGGCGTTCCAGAATATATTGCCTGAGGATTTGCGAATACCGAAACCTGCACCGGCAAGGTTGCCTCCTTTTTCTGTTTTTGGCATATCGCTGTATGTAAATACACCCCGTGTCATTCCGACATCGAGAATACCGTAGAGTTCGGTATTTTTTATCAGGGCGTTGCAGAAGAATTGATATCCGCCACAATCCATATTTTTTGTGGGAATGAACCATGAGAGGTCATTACGCATGTAAATTCCTGCATTTCCGATCATGGTTTGTTGCATAAAACCTCTGACCGTATAGGGTCCGCCAATTTGCATTTGCTCATTCGCATATTGGTTTTTAGTGCTATATTCCCCGTGGATGGAAGTATGCCACATAAAATTATCAACGATAGGTTGATATCCATCGATATCCAAACTTGGCTTTACATATTGCGTATGGGGATTATATCGACCTGAGTTATCGATCCAGGACTTTCCTCCCATTGCCCCCCCCAAACCGATTTTCATTCCGACACTGACATACCATGTTCCACCCCAAAGATGCATTGACTCACTGGCATTAAGATTCAGGAATGAGAGTTTTGCACTTTGCGTGTTCATTTTGGAATGATTGAGATAACTGTCAAAGGATTTCAGCTCATAGGTAGCTTGTAATGTTGTAACACCGATGGAATTACGAGCGACAACTCTCGAGGCACCGATATGGAAATCTTTTTGGGTCGTATCGTATCGTCCTTGTCCTGGCCAGTTGAAATGTAGACGATAGAAATCGTCATAGCGATACCATCCTCCGAAGAATGTCCATGGTCCCAGAGGGATTGAGCCTTCAGCGGTAAAAAAGGAATTGTGTCCATCTCCCTGACGTGAATTGAGTGAATGATCATATTCTACAGTCCACATATCCAATAATCCGAAAAGGTCTTCGGCAGTAACCATGGTTCGTCCGATAGTTCTTCCCGAATAGCTTTGTCCATTATTGTCAACTGTCAGCTGACCATGAAGAATGCCAGGATCATGGGCATTGATTTTAACCACTGATGTGCCCGGTTTTTGCCCAGGTGCAATTTTCATTGTGGCAGCCCAGTCAGGCAGACGGTTCATCTGATCCATTCCCTGTTCCAGATCCCGCAGGTTTAGAATTCCGCCCTTAACCCATGGAAAAGCCATGGTTTCATGGTTTTTTGCAGACACTCCCTCGAATTGGAAGTCTGAAATTTTTCCATCTACCACAACAATATGCAATTGACCTGACTTGAGATCTTGTTGAGGCAGATAGGCCCGAGTTGTTACAAATCCATGATCAATATAGGCCTTGTTGAGCTTGTTTAGGACAGTATTCATATCATCAAGTGACATGCATTTGTTTTGCCATGGTCTGGTGATATGTTTGACTGGCAGTTGTGAGAGGTTTTGTGTATTAACGACGATGATGGAATTGATATGCACACATGCCTTACCATGCAATGCAGGGGCCTGATCCTGGTTTACCTGTACATTGCTGGAGGGTGGAGGTAGGGTCTCCATTAAATGTTGTCGTTCTTTATGTTGCAGATATTGTTGATATTGATTAAGATTTTGTGCAAATCCCTGTATGTTTATAAAAAAAGTACAGGGAACGACGATTAAGAATAATCGTAGATATACAGTCTTAAAATTCATTTATCTTGTATCTGGACGGAATTACGGATTTTTCTTGTTAACCATCTCATCCATTGTTTTAAGAATGGAAGGAACATTATCAATATTAAAATTAATGGTTAATGTTGTTCCGTTGACGCGATGAATGACCAGATGGGCAAGTTTGTTTTTGGTCAATAGCTGTTGAAGGTCATTATCAATAGCTTTGGTTGCGATACATCCGTTTGTCGTACAGGCAGCCCAAGGCAATTCGACAGGTTTTGCACGATCGAAAGTTAAATTGGCTGGACTTTGTAAAGAGAATCCAAGGGGAACAACCACTGTAAATTGAAAGGGTACAGGTTTTGACAAATCGTTACTTTGCTTAACTTTTTCCAACAAAAGAGAGGCGATAGGGCTTTGGCTGTTGTTGGGCCCTTTGGTTAATAGGTTTTGTTGAGCGATACATCCCTGGGACACGGTTTTATTATTCTGTTCCGTGGCGTTTGGATAGGCACAATGAATATCCCAGCTGCCTATTCTTTGATTTACGGTAATGGGGGAAATTGCAGAACTATTTTTACTATCAGATGCTTGTTTACTTGTTTTTTCTGCAGCGAATCCATGAGTGGAATTTAACAAAGCGATTGTAAGAGCGCTTAATAAAAGCAATTTTTTCATAAAAAACCCTAACCTTAAAATATTGACCGCTATTCCCATAATTATTTATGGAAAATTGGTTTAAATAAAAAATAATAAACACTGAGTTATATTAAAAAAATAAAATTTTCATGGTTTAAAATTAAATAATACTAAAACTTATCAACGGTTTTCGATTATATATAAAATTATTCTTTTTAAAATACATTTTTAATAATTTTAAATAAAAAATTATTGTTGCTTCGATCTAAATTATATATATCATATCAAGCTTTGATTAATTCTTAGAATTTATTTTTAAATATTTATTTTAGTATTCCTATTAGGTACCCTATGTTTAAAACTAAATATAATCCCTTTTATATTTCTCGGATTTTGCTAATAAAACGTCTAAAATACACGATTGTGACGGGATTATTCTTGGGAGGGAACCTTTTTTCTACCTTTCCGGTTTATGCCGGGCCCAGGCCCGCTTCTAACATAGTGGTTGATCCGACAGCCCCGGTAAATAAACGGCCATCTATTGATGTAACGAATAATGGAATTGATCAGATCAATATTGCACATCCCAATAATGCTGGTGTTTCACATAATCTTTTCAACCAGTATAACGTTAATGAATCTGGTCAGATTTTAAATAATTCGTCCACAATAACCAAGACAAAACTGGCTGGACAAATCACGGGCAATCCCAACCTGAATGATAATCATAACGCTAATTTGATTATTAATGAAGTGACTGGCCGTTCTCCAACCAGATTGCTTGGATATACTGAAATCGCGGGTAAACAGGCTGCCCTGGTTATTGCGAATCCCAGTGGAATCACTTGTGCGGGGTGTGGATTTGTCAATACGACAAGAACCTCTCTTGCAACAGGTAAGACCCAGTTTGATCAGGAAGGCCACCTGCAGTCTATCAATATAAATGATGGAGAAGTGGCATTTGAAGGAAAAGGCGGGAATTTTGCCGAAGTTCCCGTTTTGGATATTATCAGCCGTAAAGTTAGGATTGAAGGACCTGTAAATGGTCAGGATATTAAAATCACCGCAGGACGCAACATTTATGATTATGTAAATGGAACTGCAACGGCGCAAGAACCAGATAACAGTCAAAGACCAGAATTTGCTATTGATACATCTGTGTTGGGCGGGATGACGGGCAATCATATTCAAATGATGGTTAACGAAAAGGGAGCCGGAGTCCGTGTAGATGGCCGTATGGCATCTACGGCTGGCGACATGCAGCTGACTGCTGATGGAAAATTGCTTATTAATGGTGAAATGTCAGCCCGCAACAATTTACATGCCAAAATTGATATTGTTGAAAATACAGGGACGATAGGGGCCGACAAACAGCTCTCTTTGCAGGCGAATTCGTTGACAAATTCTGGAAAGATTATTGCCAATGGAAATGATAGGAATCAACTTTCAATCCGAGATAATCTAACAAATTCCGGATCGATTCTAAGTCAGGCAGAATTACAATTGACTGCGCAAAACATCAATAATACCCAATCAGGTATGATTAACTCCCAACAAAATCTTTTCCTGTCCGGCCATGATGTAGTGAATAATGGGCAAATGAATGCTGTGAATGGATCTTTACAGGGAAATTTTCAGGGGAATGTAACTAATCATGGCACCCTTGTTTCCAACAATATGGTAAATCTTTCCGCGGCTGGTCGTTTTGACAACAGTTCAGGCCAGATTGGCTCTCTGAACAAAGGGGATGTAACGGTTCGTGGCGGGGATATCAATAACCAGTCCGGCCTG